>CAXNLE010000003.1:0-159372 GCA_964203235.1 Ilumatobacteraceae bacterium | reverse complement strand
AAGTCGATTACCGTCCCTACGAACCACGCGGTACCGACTGGCACCCACACCGTGGCTTTGAAACTGTCACTTACATCATGGACGGAACATTCATTCATCAAGATTCTCACGGTGGCGGCGGCGTTATTTCTAACGGCGCAACGCAATGGATGACAGCGGGTCGCGGAATTTTACATATTGAAACACCACCTGAAAGTTTGGTTGTCTCTGGTGGTCTTTTTCATGGCCTGCAGCTATGGGTCAACTTGCCGTCGAAGCAAAAAATGATCTCGCCTGCGTATCAAAACCTTGAAGCCAACATGGTGAAACTTCTCACCACTCCTGACGCAACCACTCTCATACGTCTTATTGCTGGTGACATCGATGGCGTTCAAGGTCCAGGTTCTTCCAAGACACCAATTGTTATGGCACATGCGACTCTTTCGCCTGGTGCTCGCATGGTTTTGCCATGGAACCCACATTTCAATGCACTTGCGTATGGACTCAAAGGCACTGGCTTTGCTGGATCAGAGCGAGTGCCCTTTGGTCTTGGTCAAGCAGTCGTGTTCGGACACGGCGACACCATGACAATTGAGGCAGCAGGAGCAACTGCTCTTGACGTCATCTTGTTGGGCGGCCAACCAATTGGCGAACCAGTTGAGCAGCACGGACCATTTGTCATGAACACTCGCGCAGAACTGCAACAAGCTTTTGATGACTACCAGCGTGGTCGATTAGGAGTAGTTCCTGCCAACGGCATTCAGCCATTTCGCGGGAAGCCCTAACTAACCCAGCACGAACCGTTCATTCATTGGCGCCTCCGGCATGAATCGAACATGCGACCTGCGGTTATTTGCCAATCAATTTTATTTCTGTGACTTGAAGTGTGAAAACATCAAGTATGCCTAAAAACAGAGTTTCACTATCGAATTGGTTAGAGCCTCCGCACAACCGATGGGCATTCCAAAATGTTTCAGCGATTTTGCCGACAGTGCAAATTGTCAATAACAGCGGCGAGATCACTCACCTACCAAAAGCAAGCACCGACATAAGTAATGTCACATTTGCCGCAGCAAATGGATCACCGACGACGTGGGCCAAACATCTGCGCGAGTCGTTTTGCGACGCAGTCTGTGTAATCCACAATGGGAAGATTGTCGACGAACAGTATTTCAATGGCATGCATGAACAAAGCAGACATCTGCTTATGAGTGTGACTAAGTCAGTCACTTCTGCGGCACTCGGCGTCGCGGTCGGTCGAGGTCTTTTGTCGCCGAACTCATTGGTTACTGATATCGCACCAGAGTTTTGCGGCACAAGCCTCGACGGTTGCACGGTCCGACATCTCATTGACATGACAGCAGGAACAGACTTCGTCGAGAACTATGACCTTTACGAAAATCCAGAGTCTGACGTGCCGCTGATCGAGTATGAGCGTCAAGCCGGGTTTCGTCCACTCGGCAACAGACCAACGGTCGGAGTGTTAAAACACTTTTCGACTTACGAGATGGCTCGCCCGCATGGTGAAGTTTTTGATTATCGGTCGCCGTTAACCAATATCGTCGCCCGAATTCTTGAAATCGTTCAGGGCATTTCGTTTCACGAAATTCTCTCACGAGATATTTGGACCGCCTTCGGAATGGAACACCGAGCCGAGATAAGTGTTGATGCACTTGGTTTTCCGATTGCGGAAGCCGGAATGTGTTGCACCGTTCGTGACTTGGCGCGATTCGGGCTGGCATATCTGAACGACGGAGTTATCGACGGCAAAGCGGTTTTACCAACGCAGTGGGTTCGCGACACTCAGGCAGGCGATGAAAACGCGAGAAGTTGTTACCTGAAGTATCTCGACTCTCTCTTCGGTACCGGAGTTGAAGGCGACGATTGGAATATGTATCACAATGCTTTTTGGATTAAAGAACCAGGTAGGCAATTCTCAGGGCTCGGCATCTTTGGGCAATACATTTGGGTTCATCGACCAACTCGAACAGTTATTGCAAGATTCTCTACTTATCCGAGCGCAGCACCAACGATGCTGTCAGCAGAAACAATTCGCGGGTTCAACGCGGTTGCTCAGGCGCTTAATTAATAATCGCACGATACAACTTTGTGCCCCCGGCATGAATCGAACATGCGACCTGCGGTTTAGGAAACCGTTGCTCTATCCACTGAGCTACAGGGGCTAGCTAATAAATATCTAGTTAATACGAGATGTTATCCATAAAGCTCTGTAATTAAGGAACAAATCGGGAACACATTGATTTGAAGAGCTCAGTGTTCTACATTCCTGCGGTTAGTCCTCGGTCATGCAAAAGCCACAGCATCAGAGATTGCGACGGTCCGTCAATCAGAAATTCTTTGCACACGAAAACCAACGGCGGGTGCTGAGACGAATTTTGGTGCGCCTACTGCACCTTCCAAATAACTCCATGGCTTTGGAAGTTCTGCATTGTTATCAAGTTTAAGGAATTGGCTGAATAGACCACTGTCGCCCATTACCTCATCACAAGTAATACCAAATGTGTTTATCTGGTATTTCCCTTTTGAGAATTGCTGGCCAGCAATAACTTCGGCTTGTGTTACTTCGTATATTCCGCAAGATGGGCTTTTGGGGCCACCCGTGGGTGCCAAAAGAACTGGCGATGACGAAGCGACCATTGATGATGTAGTCGAAGGTGTCGTCTGTGATTTAGCGCTAGAAGAGGAGCTGGACAACAGAGGTGCAGTTGAAGCAACGCTTGAAGTGGTGGTTGACAATAGTGACGATGAAACAACTGATGATGACACAGACAACGGTGTCATCTCTGGATTGACACCTGATACGTCACTGGTGGAACAACCAAACAGAACCATAAGTCCAATGACACATGACAACGCAGCGACTTGACGTTCAAAAGAAAATATAAACGCTCGCTTGCGGTCCACGCTCAACAAACTAGTGGGTGGCTGGAAAATACTCAATGCGAGCTGGTTATCTTCACCCTGTCCCAAGAATCGAATGATTGCTCCAGTGGCGAGTTCTTTCACGATTGCATCGACGATTGAGGTCACTGAATTTTTTAGTCAGTATCCAGATAACAAATGCGGCATTTGGAAAACTTGCCAAGCAATGGGATCAATCTTCTCAGAGTCAATTCTTACCCCATGATGCCAGAGGGCTGGGCGACGGCTGCCACATCAATCACCTGAGGCTTTGACAATTCTCTAACCTGAAGAACGAAAATGTCGTGTTCAAAAAACGGCGTTTCGCGTTCCAAACTTTTACTGAAACCCCAGCCACTACCCCGCCAATACTGGGGTGTGGAATTACGCACCAGCCTCACCGAGGCTCTTGACGGTGCGAAATATAATTCAGACCGTTATCTCAAATCTATTTCTACAAACGCTCGCCTGTCATCGCTCGCAAACGTTCTTCGATCTCACTCAACGGAGGGTTCGTCGATGCAATATGCATCACTAACTCGTACACGGCATCATTGGCGACATGTGCAACACTGAAATTATTGATTTCTAAGAACACTGCAGTTGCCAACCAACCGAGTCGCTTGTTGCCATCAATCAATGAATGGTTGATAACAATCGACTGTAGAAGTGCAGCCGCTTTTTCAGTGATTGATGGATATGCATCTTTCTCGCCGATTATTGTTTGAGGACGCGCAACCGCTGAACCAAGAAGACCAATATCACTTATTGGTAGTGGATCACCAAAAAGTTTTCGGCATAGGTCAAGAACATCGTCAAGGCTAAGAAATTCTGTTGGTGAAGTCACTTACCCAATCGCTCAATCGCATCGGCGTGAACAGCCAAAATATGGTCTGCAGCCCCGGCGACGCGAGAGCGATGATCGATGCGCACGATGTATTCGCGAATCGCCTGACGTGCGACTTCTTGCATTGAGATACCAAAGTCAGCGGCGCAGGCTTTGAGCCGATCTTGTTCTTCGTCTGTGAGTCGCAATGTCATAGCCATGACTAAATGGTATCACTTTGATACCACGATAAGCATTCGAATTTTTTTAGATTGACCAGCCCTCGATATCGATACCAAATTCGACTCCTGCGTCAAGAATGCAATCAAACAGATGCTGACCACTTGAGCGTTCGCAGTGAATTAAATATGAATAGGTGCCGTCAGCGAGGTCATCGCGAATCACATCTGAGACCAACTTCGCGACACTACTGCGAAATGCAGAATGGTTTGGAGTGACCGCATCACTCAAATCAATTGCACAAATCTTGTTCAACAATTTTGGTGCGTCTTGACCTGTGAGGCGCATTAGCGCTCGTCCGTGAGTTATATCGATCACTGATATAAATTCGTTCGCTGTCGCGGCAAGAGTTTCACCTCTTGCGACCAAATTGTTTGCTGAACCGACTGCACCGATCATTAACCAGCTGCCAGGGTCACATCCAACTTCAAGGATTGAACTATCAATAGTACGCACCGATCCGAATGCAGTTACATGATTCGCAGCATAAGCACCGTTGGCGTCACTCTTGATCAAAACTTTGCTCATCGGGGTCATGTCAGTGATTCGCAAAGCCGCTGTGCTTCGTCGTTGGCTAACTTCCCAACCATCTATCACTGCCACTGGAGCTACTGGAGCAATTGGACTTCTGGCAATCGCAATCATGATTTCATCCTTAAGCCGTCGGTATCAAAATGAGAAAGACCTTGGATCACGCGGAGTTGTATTCGACTGCGATCAGGTAATTGACATGTGACAACGGTGCCAGGTATCGCCAATCTTGGCTCGACATAACCAAGGCAGATTGAACGATTGAGTGTCGGCGAAAATCGACTTGAGGTGACACGACCGACAATGCTCTTCTTGCCCTCAACTAATTGGCTTGCCTCTGCCGGTACAACATTTGGGTCTAAAGGTTGCAGACCGACCAAGCGTTGATAGTTCGTGCGCTGGCTTTGCCATTGCAACTCTGGTTTGCCGACGAAATCATCTTTGTCGAGTTTGATACACCAGTCCAAGTCTGCGCCATAACCGACGGTTAGGCCATCAGTGTCCTGACCGACAATGAAGTGTCCCTTTTCAAGTCTCATTATTCGTTGCGCCTCGATTCCGAATGCGCCGACGCCGAGATCACTACCTGCATCGAACAGAGCCTCCCAAACGTGCAGTCCATAGCTTGCCGGGACGTGGATCTCGTAACTAAGTTCACCGGTGAATCCGATTCGCCACATGAAACAATCGGCAATCCCAACAATAGTACCTTGACGAACATTCATATACCTGAAAGAAGCGTTGGATAGATCGACTCCTTCGACAACTCGGGCGAGTAACTCTCTGCTCTTTGGGCCGGCGATGTTTATGCTGGCATAACTCGTAGTCATTGGCGTGACATGAACTTGCCACTCTGGGTGTTCGGTCTGAAGCCAATTCTCGATCCATTCCCAAACAGTTGCCGCGCCTGACGAAGTAGTCGTCATGATGTAGTGATCTTCGCGGAGACAGCCAGTAACTCCGTCATCCATAATCACGCCATCTTCTGCGCACATTACGCCGTAGCGCACAGAGCCGATCGGTAGTTTCAGAAATTTGTTGACGTATAACAAGTTGAGCAATTTCGGTACATCGCTTCCCCGTAGGTCGAGTTTTCCGAGTGGGGTGACATCGATCAATCCAACGTTGGTGCGCACATTGTTAACTTCTGCGGCTGGGTCACCATAGTGTTCGGGTCGAATCCAGTCACCAGCAACAAGTGGACGTGCATGATGCGCCTCGTGCCATGGTTGAATCGGCGAGAATCTTGTGTTTTCAAACCCTCGACCACCGAGCGCACCGAGAGTGATCGGTACAAATGGTGGTCGCCAAACCGTTGTGCCGATCTGATTCAAGTCGGCTACACCGTGTGCCTCTGCCATGATCGCCACTGCGTTAACAGTCTCAAGCTTGCCTTGAGATGGGCCCATTGTCACTGTTGTATAACGCTTGACTAGTTCGATCGAGTCGTAACCCTCGGCTTTCGCCGCGAACAAATCTTTTGAACTGACATCCTCAGAGAAATCTACGAACCCATGTGTTGTTGATCGATACAACTCGGCGTGCGGTTCATGAATCAGTGTTGGTACGGTAACGGACTTTCCGAAATCGCTACGAGCCGCCGCATTTGTGCCGATCGCTGCACCATGGGCAATCAATTCGTTAGTTGAACCGTCACCAGTAAGTCCGCCAGTAACCAGCACATTTTCAGGAAGCCCATTAGTTGGAAAGAATCGCGCAGAGTTTTTGTCGTAGACCGGTCTGTCGCCAGCCATGTTTAACAGCGGCACATTTGCCGTCCAACCGATTGCGATTACCAAAAGATCACAAGCAATCTTTTGTCCATCTCCTAGTTCGACGGTTTTGATTCTCTTGTCGCCCGTTGCTTGCACAATGTTTTCACCCTTGCGCGCATCTACAACTCGAACGACCGCACCCGCTTTTATCAAATCAGCGATGCATGCATCACCGTCTTGGTTGGCAGTGAACACAACTGCGTTTTTGCCTGGCAAAACCGAGTGAAGGTTGAGTAAACGCCGCACCCCAGTTGACAATATGATTCCCGCCAGATCATTGCCCGCAAAAACATATGGTCGCTCAATTAATCCAGCCGCGACAACAAGCGTCTTGGCACGAACTTTGCAAAGTCGTTCATGTAACTGATGACCTTTGACGGATATTCCTGGCTGGCGTTGAATAACACCAAGCCAGTTCATGTCGTATCGGCCGGTTACGGCCGAGTTTGTCAGCACTTCAATATTTTTTAGTGCTGTAACTTCACGTCGCAATTCGCTAACTGTGGTCAGCGCCGCTTCATCGCCGTAACGGAGGTGACCACCGAGTTGATACTCCTCCTCGACTAACAACACTGAGGCTCCGGACTTGGCGGCGGCGATTGCCGCAGACATTCCTGCTGGGCCACCACCGGCGACACACACATCTACGTGGATGTAGCGCTTGTCGTAGTAACCGTGTTCGGCATCTTGGCTAGTGACTCCACCTGCAGCAAACCGTCCGAGGATTTTTTGGTATATCGGCCAAAGGCGCTGCGGCTTCATGAAAGTCTTATAGTAAAAACCTGCCGAGAGAAAACGGCTGACTGTCTGGTTAGCCGAACGAACATCAAAACTCAGCGACGGCCACACATTTTCTGGGACGATATTCATTTCAGCTTGCAGTTCGCGGTGCGCGCCCCGTACATTTGGTTCGTCGTCAACTTGAACCGTGCAGTTTGGGTCATGAAAAGATGCCGACAGCACTCCACGTGGTCGCTTGTATTTGAAACTGCGAGAGAATATCTCAACTCCATTAGCGGTTAGTGCCGACACAATCGTGTCGCCAGCGAACCCTGTATATTTCTTGCCATTCCAAGTAAACGAAATCGGTTTGTTCCGATCAATGACTTCACCTGGTCGAGGACTAATTCGACGATCTTGCTTCATTTTTGACCCCTGCTTTCGTCGAGCCGAACTTGCGCGGCGGGTTTTCGACTGACGCGAATTACATTAGTAACGGTGTGACGTTCTATCGTCAAGTACCGACGACATCCTGCACGGTGGTACCAGGTTTCTGTTACCCAGTCCGCAAGATTCGTTTTCGTATATAGGTATGTTCGCCATTCTTCTGGCGATGCAGTATTCACATCGGGACGTTTTTTGGATTCGCCGACAGCACGAAACTCCATCGAGTTTCGTTCGCCACACCACGGGCACGGAACTGTAATCATCAGTGGCCCACCGCTGCTGCACCTTTTTCGCCGACAAGTCTGCCCTCGGCGAATCGAGCAAAGTCGAAAGTCGAAATGATTTGCGGCACCTTTTGTGTTGCAATCAACTGAGCCATCGCCTCGCCCGAAACTGGTCCAGCCTTAAAACCGTATGTCCCCCAGCCAACATCAACAACAAAACCCTTGACAGGAGTGAAACCCATAATTGGACTGAAGTCGGGGGTCATATCACACAATCCTGCCCATTGTCGCAAAACACGCATTTTCGAAATGCTCGGCATAAGTTCAAGAACGTGACCAGCGAGTTCTTCTGTGAACTCGAGAGATCCGCGCATTGAATAACTTGCGTACGGATCTGTGGATGCGCCAAACACCAATTCACCACGATCAGTTTGGCTGACATAGACATGCAATGAGCCTGATACGACAACTGCATTGAGGAACTTCTTTACAGGCTCGGTCACTGCGGCCTGAAGTGGATGGGTTACAAGTGGCATCTTCAATCCGACCATTGCATTAATCAAACTCGCCCAACCGGCGGTGCAATTGACGACTGTCTTTGTAGAAATGAATCCGCGATTTGTGTTTACACCTGTGACCTCATCGCCGGAAGTATTGATGCTCAAAACTTCGGTGTTTTGATGTATTTCGCAACCACGCAAGTCTGCCCCGCGGGCATAACCCCAGTTCACAGCATCGTGTCGAACCGTGCCTCCTGGTGGATGAAATAAAGCGCCGAGAATCGGATATCTAGTTTTATCGGTCGTGTCCATATATGGAACAATTTTTTTTATCTCGTCTGGTCCGATCACCTCGGAATCGATTCCTTCAAGTTTATTTACCTCGGCACGCCAACGCATTGTGCGTAACGAAGCATCGTTATGAGCCAATGTGAGGTGACCCATCTGGCTGAACATGATATTGAAATTCAGATCGGCGGAAAGATCTTGATAGAGGTGCACTGATCTGTCATAAAACCGAACACCTTCAGGGGTGAGATAATTCGAGCGGACGATCGAAGTGTTTCGCCCTGACCCGCCACCGCCAACATAACCTTTGTCAAGTATTGCGACATTAGTAATCCCATAGTTTGTCGCCAAGTAATAGGCCGTTGCTAAACCGTGGATTCCAGCGCCAACGATCACTACGTCATAAGACTTTTTTAATTCGTGTTGCCGCCACGCTCTTGGCCAATCATTTTTTGTGATCCCATGTCTAATCAGACTAAATGCCGAATATTTTGTTGGGTACTTTGCGGTACTCTTGCCCGGACGAGTTGAAGTTGGTGTTGCGTTAATGTTCACTGATTTGTCCATCCTGGAATCCAATTGGTACCGACTAGAGGAATTCGCGCCATCGCCGCTGCTTCAATTGTTAGCGCAACCATATCTTCTGGTTCAAGATTGTGGACATTGCTCTTGCCACAAGCACGAGCCAGTGTTGTCAGTTCCATTGTCAAAGCACGCAAATAATTCGTCAGCCATGCCGCTCCTACCTCAGGATCAAGCCGTGCTTCTAATTCTGGATCTTGGGTTGTGATTCCAACTGGGCATCTACCTGTGTGGCAATGGTGGCAATATCCAGCCTCAGTATTAAGTAAGTCATAATCTTTGGAAGCGTCCACCCAGTGATTGGCTTTCGCGTTAAACCAAGCTGGACGGTTACAGCCAAGACCGAGCAGTGATGCCACACCTATAGATACTGCGTCTGCGCCAAGGGCAAGTGCTTTGGCTACATCTGCTCCGGTACGAATACCACCAGAAACAATCAACTGAACTTCGTGATGTTTACCAATTTCTCGCAGTGCATCAGCCGCCATTCTCACTGCTGGCATCGTCGGGATCCCCGCATTTTCGATAAACACATCTTGAGTTGCACCCGTGCCACCTTGCATGCCATCAACCACCAATACATCGGCGCCGGCAGCAACGGCCAACTTCACATCGTAGGCAACCCGAGTCGCACCTACTTTTACATAAATTGGTTTTTCCCAATTTGTGGCTTCACGCAATTCTTCAATCTTGATAACAAGGTCATCGGGACCACTCCAGTCGGGATGACGCGACGATGACCGTTGATCAATACCGGGAGGCAAAGTTCTCATTCCAGCAACGCGCTCAGATACTTTTAGTCCAAGCAACATGCCGCCGCCACCTGGTTTTGCGCCCTGTCCCAATACAATTTCAATTGCGTCAGCCTTCATTAAATCTGTTGGATTGAATCCATATCGCGAGGGGAGACACTGGTACACGAGGTGTTTGGAAGAGTTCCGTTCTTCATCGGTCATTCCACCATCACCAGTTGTCGTCGAAGTACCAACTGCCGTTGCGGCACGCCCGAGTGCCTCTTTGGCATGACCTGACAAAGATCCAAAACTCATGCCAGCGATCGTTATTGGAATCTTTAGTTCGAGAGGCTTGCTCGCAAATCGTGAACCGAGCACCGTTGTCGTATCGCATGCTTCGCGGTAACCCTCCATTGGGTAACGCGATGCCGACGCGGTTATAAAAACGAGATCATCAAATGTTGGCAGTTTTCGTTTTGCTCCCCATCCACGAATCTCATAACGACCTTCTTCGGCCATCCCATGAATTTGATCAATGACGGATACAGGAAACGAATGGCTTTCACGCAAGGCACTGTGGCGGGAGCGCGGCTTATCGACGGGCGTTGGATCAGTCATTAGTATTTCTGCTCCTTCAATGAATTAAAGTTATAGAGCTGTTTGGCCGAGCCGATTCGTTTGACATTATTTGGATCGATGTGTGTGAATCCAGCGATCTCACACAAGGCGACGATTTTAGACACATCGGATTCTGTGATGTCTTCGTAACGGGCATCGGCACCAAGACTCTTAACTGTTCCTGCTACATATATGACTGCTTCGTACAACGAATCACCGAGTGCTTCGCCAACATTTCCACCTACAAGCAATATTCCAGCCTGAGCCATGAACATGGCGAAGTCGCCAATATCTCCAGCGATGGCAATCGATCCACCTTTCAACGAAATACCGGCGCGCGTACTTGCGTCACCTTCAACAACGATGGTGCCTCCGTGCGCAGTCGCCCCAACACGCTCGCTGGCGTTTCCCGTCACACGAATTGTGCCGTTCATCAGATTTTCTCCGGCTGCCCAACCACAAAACCCATTAACTTTTATGTTGATTCCATCACAAAGTCCGCCAACATAATGTCCAACTGATCCTTCGAAAGTTATGTTGAGATCTTTGATCATGCCAACGGCCAGATTGTGGCGGCCCTTTGGATTGAGAATGGTTGCCGATGAGCCACTTGGTAGTGCGCGCAATGCAACATTGATTTCTCTAACGGTGGATGTCTCGCAATCAAAAACTGTTGGTGTCATCAACGAGTCCAAACGTGAATTTCATTCGGAGCCGGTTCAAAAACCTTGGCCTTGTCAATGTCGGGCAGGTCGGCGAGCGCGCGATACTCAGAAGACATTGCAACATATCTATCGTGAACCGCAATCACGGCTGGCTTACATGAAACCGAGTCACGGGCAATAGCGAATTCGTTCTGAGTCGCACACAGAAGTGTGTAAAATCCGTCAAGTGTTTTTTGAAGCACCTTTAGTGCGTCACCAAGATCGCGCCCGTGGCTCATTTCGTAACCAAGCAGGCGCGCCGCAACTTCTGTGTCATTTTCGGTCAAGAACTTTTCGCCGAGCGCTTCTAGGTCACGCTTTACACTGAAATAGTTAGAAAATGATCCGTTGTGCACCACACATAAATCATCGTGTGTTGAAAATGGATGAGAACCGTCGGTAGTAATTGCAGACTCAGTGGCTAAGCGTGTGTGACCGACTCCTTGATAGCCGACTCTTGATTCAATATCGAATCTTTCAAGAACCGAAATCGGTGCGCCGACATCCTTGAATACCTCAACTGCAACACCCGTGGAGATGATGCTTACGTCGTGGGATTCAATTTGAGATTGAAGTCCAGGTACGCCAGTTAAAACGACGCCGTCACCATGCCTGACAAGCCGTGTGCCACACTTTGCCGCCAACGAAATCCAATCAAAGTTTCGATCATCTGAGCGACACGAGTACT
The DNA here is from genome assembly GCA_964203235.1 of Ilumatobacteraceae bacterium. GTDB lineage: Bacteria > Actinomycetota > Acidimicrobiia > Acidimicrobiales > Ilumatobacteraceae > BACL27. Next base: position 147,594 of record CAXNLE010000003.1, on the reverse strand, counting down.
TCAGAAGGCCTTGATCAACCACATCACCATAGATGGCGATTCCCGCCGAGTCTGGGCCTCTATCCGACATTTGGGTGAGCATTGCTGTGACGAAATGACCAAGCTGTGGTTCGAGTTCATTGTCCAAAAGGTGCAATCCGACGATTCCACACATGCTCAACCTCCCCTAGTCGCACTCAATATATAAAGTTTCATGTTAATATACAACAGAACACTCAGATTAAACATTTTAACGAAAAGCATGGTACTCTAACTTTATATAGTATAAAAATCTTTTTGATGGGGGCATCAGATGAGCAAGACACGTGAAATATTAGAAGCACGGGCGGCCGAAGACAATATCGAATTTTTCATGACGATGTTTGTCGATATGCATGGTCGACCTTGCGCCAAGTTGGTGCCAGTTTCGGCAATGGATGTTGTTTGCGAAGGTGCTGGATTCGCTGGTTTTGCAGTAGGTCCGATGGGACAATCACCTGCCGGCCCAGACATGATCGCCGACCCAGACGCCAACAGTTATTTCAAACTTCCATGGCGTGACGGTGTTGCAGTTGTGATGTGCGACATCAAAGTTGAAGGCAAGCCATGGCCTTATACACCTCGAATTATTTTGGGCAATGCTTTAAAAAAATTAGAAGAAGAGCGTGGGATGAAGTTGATGGTCGGTGTAGAAGCCGAATACCACTTGCTTAAGCGTGACGAGAACGGCAAATTAGTTGTCGCCGATTCACTCGACACCCTTGACTACCCGTGTTATGACGCACGCGGACTTACTCGAATGTTTGACTATCTGTCAACAATTTCGAAATACATGAACGGACTTGGCTATGAAAACTATGCCAACGACCATGAAGACGCCAACGGGCAATTCGAACAGAACTTCAAGTATGCAGAAGCGATGACAACCGCTGATCGCCTAATTTTCTTCAGATATATGGTCAACACAGTTGCTCACTCATTTGGAATGTTGGCAACTTTTATGCCAAAGCCATTCCATGATCTAACCGGCAACGGCCTGCACATGAATACTTCTCTATGGAAGGGTGACGAAAATCTATTTCAACTAGCAGGAAGCAAGTCTGGAAAAGATGATCATGGACTTGGTCTCACATCAATGGGCTACAACTTCTGTGGCGGAGTACTTGAGCACGCCAAAGCAATGTCAGCAATTACAAACCCAATAGTTAACAGTTACAAGCGAATGGGTGTTTCAGCACCAAACTCTGGCGCTACTTGGGCACCCGCATACGTTGCATACGGCGGCAATAATCGCACTCAGATGGTGCGAATTTCAGAAGGTAATCGGCTCGAAATTCGATCAGTTGATGGTGCGGCCAATCCGTATCTAACCTTCGCCGCAGTTCTCGCCGCAGGGCTTGACGGTGTTGATAAAAAGACAGACCCTGGTTCGCCAAATACTGACAACTTGTACGAGTTACACCCAGATGCTGTGGCCGCCAAGGGCATTCGTCCATTGCCACCGACATTGCTGCATGCAGCAGAAAACCTAATGGGTAACGAACTAATGCAAAAAGCACTCGGCCACACTGGCAAAGAGTTTTACAGCGACTACATGGCCAAAGTAAAAATGGAAGAGTTCACCAAGTGGCACTCACAGGTTGGCGAAATCGAGCGGACTAACTATTTAAATCTGTCGTAACAATTATTTGACAGAAATTAATACGGCGCAATTACTGCGAAACGATAACAACTTCAATATGTGTTTTGCGTAGTCGACGCTTGAGTTCTAAGCCGATGTCACCTTCGATCATTCGACGAAGGCCCTTTGCTTTGGTTCCGTCTACAACGACATAACTTGCATTTCGTTGTTGCGCAACCTGTGCAATCATTTTGACGGCATGGCGGGTAGTCGCAACCTGCCCGTCAGCAGCAACACCAGACTTTTTGACTGTTTCTATTGCCCGCTCAACCCAGTTAGTTCGCTCTAAAGCTTCTGCTTTTGTCGGCAAAAGCCCCGGGTGTGGAATGCCCAAGGTGAAACCATGGACCTTGGCAATTGTTAATACGCAAACTCCCCGAACAGGAGACTTTGATTCGAGTGCGACGGCCGTCGCAACTGTTTGCGAAGTGAAATCAGCTCGTCCATCGGATGCCAGAACGACTCCGATGGACTGAGTTGGTTGTGCGTCCCACTTAGGTTTGCGACGCCTCAATATCAAACTAGTTTTACCTAGGCCTTAACTCTTTTGTCCGATGCATTGCGCCATGCGTACAGCGGAAAGTACACGGCAAGAATACCCAGACCGAGCCAGAATAAGTATCGCTTGGATGGGTCACCGAGAATATAGTCAGCCGAGTAAAAGCCGCCGTAGATCCAAGTGAACAAGAAGAACACTCCGATCACTAATGCAACCGGTGACATCCAACCTGGCATTTTGACTGGCCGGGCTGCATCAGGGCTATTTGATCTAAATAGCCAGTAGCCAATCAGTGCGACTGCGCAAGCAAACAAGTATCCCATGTTGGAGAAGATGTAAATCTCCAATGGTGTACCCGAGAGCAAGACGACAATCGATGCGACGAGGTTGAAATACATTGCGTTGGATGGCGAACCATGCTTGTTGGTCTTACCAAACCAGCGCGGCAATATTCCGTCGTGAGCGTTTTGATAAAGACCTCGAGCGCAACCCATCACTGCATTCAAAACTGAAAGCAACAACGCAATCACAATTGCCAACCCGACGAACCATTTCCAAAATTCGTTGACTCCGAAAATTGCTTGTACATATTGGTCGAACACTGTCTTTGCGTCGATGCCAGCAAGGGCAGACCCGGTGCCAAGCACAGCGATTACCATCACCGGAATTGATACGTAGATGAAGAATCCAAAGAGTCCTTCAGCAGTCATTGCAATCTTCGCATCTCGAGCGGGATCCTTACATTCACCGATGTAACAGGCTGCTGCCTCCATTGCCAATACTGACCAAGTGAAGATGAAGACCCAAGCAATTGTAAAAGTGAAACTATTAGTCACACCTTCTGGTAAACCAAAGCCATCAAGTCGACCGAAATCAATTGTTGACGGTTTAGCAAATGGCAGAATCACTAAGAGCACTAACGGAATCACAGATGCGATACCAAGAATGGTGGCGAATTTGGCTCCAAGGCGAATACCCATGTAACAAGGTACAAACATCGCCACGAGCACAACCACACCAACTATGAAGTCAGTTGAAGATAGTGGAAGACCGAACGTCGCACCAAACGGATCAAACGTTGTACCTACAGGAAGTTCGAACAGATTACGCAGGTATGAAGACGCAAGAATCACATTGATCGGCGCGACGGTGAACCACCCGAGCCAATAACCCCAAGTAGAAAGACCGCCAATATGTTTGGCCGTTGTCTTCCCCCAGGGCTTGAAAGTTTCAAATGCATAACTCGGCAGACCACCGGTTCTGGTCGGCATTGCAGCGGCAAGTTCGGCAAGGCAATAACAAAGCAAAACTCCCATCGCTGTGATCACGACAAATAATGGAATTGAATAACCGCCGAGCGCCTGAACCGCCCACCCGACGAGCGCGATCACGAGGATCGTTCCTGAAAGACCGATGACGAAAGCGCCCCACCAGTTTGTATCTTTCGCTAGTTCATTTGTACCTGGCTTCACCAGAGACGCGTCAAATGACGCCGTTTGATCAGACATACTTACCCCCAATAGTTGTTAGTCCAAACCCCCGTCAGGACACTTGTAGTGTTACCTATATATAGGGACATTGCAAGACATTTTTTAGTCATTATTCAATGAATTTATAAGGACACTTGTGATCGAAGAAAACGAAGTCAAACCTGCCGAAAGAGGCGACTTTGTTGACGATATGAATATGGTCATCGCGCAAAGAATTCGCGAGTGCCGACAAGGTCGCGATCAAACAGTCGCCCACCTTGCCGCAGCTAGTGGAATCAGCAAAGGAATGATGTCCAAAATCGAAAACGGCCAGGCATCGCCAAGTTTGGCGACACTCGGCAGTATCGCCCGCGCTCTAGAAGTGCCCGTAACGGCCTTGTTTCGTGGCCTCGAAGAAGAACACGATGCGCTGTATGTGGCTGCCGGAAAAGGTCTTGAAATCATTCGCGAGGGCACTCGTTCTGGGCACCGCTATCAGTTACTCGGAACAATGCGCGGAGCCAACAGACGGATGGAACCATTGCTCGTCACATTAAGTCAACAACAGGAAGTGTTTCCGTTGTTTCAACACCCAGGCACTGAACTGCTTTACATGCTGGAAGGTGCCCTCGAATATGGGCATGGCAACGCACGATACGTTTTGCGACCAGGTGACACACTCCAATTCGACGGTGAGATACCACATGGGCCGACGAAGATAATTCAGACTCCAGTGCGATTTCTATCAATAATCGCCTACGGCAATTCGGCTTCAGGGGCAAACTAGCAAGTCGTTTTTCGTTCTAGCCTTCAGTCGTGAAATATTTGGAACAGAATTATCGGTTGCTCGTAATCGTTCATCTTGCAGCATCTCTATTTATGGTTGGACTGATCTGGACAATTCAATATGCCCATTACCCGCTGTTTGCTTACGTCGGAGAAACAACGTACACGAGCTTTCAAGCCGAACATGTCGAACGAATTGGGCGACTATTAATCTTTCCATGGCTTACAGAGGGCATCACTTTGATCGGCATTTTCGCCATCGCATTTATAGGCAAGCGAAAAGAATTGCGGGTTCTCGCTGTGATTAACGGTGTAGCGATGGCAGTTGTCCTAGTTCTCAGTGGCTTTTGGTCCGCCCCGGCACACGCGAAACTTGCCGACGGTTTTGACGAATCAGTGCATCAACAATTGATGACTGTAAACCTCATTCGCACATTTGCGTGGACTGTGTGCGGAATATGCGCAGTCTTGATTGTGCTGTCAACGTGGGCTCGAGATCGCACCACTCAGCAAAACACTTAAAACCAAAGCTTGAAAATAAATTATTAGCCAGCCAGCAACTGAACACTCGCCGTCGCTTTTTTCGAAGTCAACGAGTGACGGCCGATACCAATATATTTCGCTTCAGTTTGACTGAAGTCAATATTGCTCCAAAGGTTGCGGCCATCAATAATCACAGGATTTTGCATTTTCTCTATCAGCTGAGATACTTCGAGATTACGAAATTGCTCCCACTCGGTAACTAGAAATAACACATCGGCGCCAACGACTGCCTGATACGGCGAATCAACTATCGAAAAAATCTCGGTTGGCAAACTGCTGTACATCGAAAGCCACGACACGAGTGGATCATGCGCAACAACAGTTGCACCTTCAGCAATTAACGAGTGGATCAGCGCAACAGCAGGTGCTTCGCGAACATCATCAGTGTCTGGTTTAAACGAAAGACCCCAGACCGCACAACGTTTGCCTTTCAATGACCCGATTGCATATTTGGCTTTTTCAAGTAACACCGATTGTTGCGCATCGTTTACTGAGATGACCGAGGCGACAAGATCAAGTGAACATCCGTGCTCGTTGCCCATCGCCGCAATCGCACGAAGATCTTTTGGAAAACAACTTCCGCCAAAACCGGCACCAGCGTTGAGATACTTTGCGCCGATACGTGGATCTGCTGCCATCACTCGGCGCACTTCATTGATGTCTGCTCCAACGCAATCTGCCAAATTAGCCATTTCATTCATGAAAGATATTCGCGTCGCGAGCATCGCATTCGACGCATATTTGCATAACTCCGACGAAAGCGCATCCATCACCATCAATGTGTTTTCATTTAGGCAAAGCGGTCGATACATCTCTCGCAATATCTCAATGGCGAGTTGATCGTTTGTGCCCACGACGATTCTGTCGGGTTTCATAAAATCATTTACTGCATCGCCTTCTTTGAGAAATTCTGGATTTGATGCAACCGCGAAGTCAACGCTAAATGAATTTTCGTGCATTGCTCGAGCAATCTCATTTGTGACCAAATCTGAAGTGCCAACTGGAACCGTGCTCTTGACAACAACAACTGCATATTTCTTAAGTTGTCCGCCGATTGTATTTGCCACTGAAAGCACCTGAGAAAGATCCGCGGTTCCATCTTCGAGCGGTGGAGTGCCAACTGCGATTATCAAAACTTCGCCATGGGCAATTGCATTTTTAGGCAGCGAAGTGAAACGCAGCGAGCCATTGGCGACACATTTCAACACCAGTTCACTCAGACCCGGCTCATAAAATGGAATTTCGCCGTCAATTAATTTACTGACCTTATTTGCATCAATGTCAACGCAAACCACATTGTGCCCAATTGCTGCCAACCCTGCCGCCGACACCAGGCCGACGTATCCAGCGCCGAAAACGGCTACGTTGATTTTTCGAGTCATCTATGCCGCCTGCAAAACTTTCTCGGCTGCCTTTATCACTGGATATCGCACCATCGTCAGGCGATGAATGTCTTGACCAGTCAGCCAACTGAAAGTTCTATTTGATGACTGATCAATAATTTCGCCACCAACTCGGCGCAGCCCTACGGTACGACGCTTGCCAATTGAATTCATTTCACCAAAATATGCAGACGACCCGCTGCTAATGCATACATTGTCAGCGTGCGCACGCAGTCGAAGAGAAATTGATCCGTCGTTGTAGCCACTCACTACATTCAGGTGAACATGCATGTCAATATTTGCCGGAAGAACCTTTCGGGTTCGCATAATCGTCAGCGAGTCTCTAAATCGATGCCAGTAGAAAAGACGTGACTTGCTGTTGATTCGCCCCGTTACAAGTGCAATCAATACACAACCAGCGAGTTTAAATAATTGTGAGCGCTGCGCACGACGAAACGAAACACCATCTAGACAAACGAGACAATATCCAGCAACTTTTTTGTCTACCAGTGCAACTACCCCGTCACGCGACCCACTTGTGAGATACCAGTTAAGCCCCAGCGCTTCATATTGCTTAGAACATGTCAAGTCAAATGAAAGCGGATCACCAATCGTCAATGTTTGCCAGAATAATTCTCTGATCTGATCTTCATATCCTGAGATAGGTACTATTTGAATGTTCATCATGCTGCCTTAGCTACTTCTCTAGAGGTAAGTGATTCGAATAATTGCAACATTTCAGAAGCTGCAAGGTGCCAGCTATAGCCAGATGCTCTCGTTATGCATCGATGACGAATCGCATCTCGATCTTGAGACATAATTCGCAACAACGCTTCAGCAACTTGCGTGCCACTACTTTCAACAGCCTCACCACAACCATTTTCAATAAGTTCTTGGCCGGCACCATTATTTGACACAACCACTGGTGTTCCACATGCAAGTGACTCAAGAATCGTTAAACCAAATGTTTCATACGGGCTAGGCGCAATAACGACATCGACACTCGCCATGATTTCGGCGAGTTGATTGCGATCAGAAATTCGTCCGAGAAATGTGACGTCTAATCCATCTGCGGTAGCTTCTAACTTGTTTCTCATCGCACCATCACCAGCGACCAACAGTTTTATTCTTTGCCCTTTAATCTGAAGTTCACGGATGGCCGCGATTGCAACATACGGCCGCTTTTCAATTGAAAGCCGACCTGCGTACAACACAACTGGCGATACATCTTGTTTTTTTATCGCGGCAGAACTTGTAAACGTCTTGTGGTCAACACCAAGATGGATAATTCGCACTCGTTCGCTCATGTGGCGATACTCTTGCGCGGCATATTTGCTTGCACAAACAACTGCATCGACATTGTCGTGAATATTTTGAGCCCAACGATCAAAAATTCCTGAGACTGGCAGCCAAGTTGCAAATCGATCTGCAACAACATCACTCGCACGTTCGTGTGAAAACAAAACACATGGAACGTCATTGAGGCGACACCGCTGCGGCACCCAAGACAATGTTGTTTTATCTGACAACTCAACAACATCTGGCTTTAACTCAAATAACACTTTCTCAAGTTTTTGTCGTGTAATTATTGCTCTATACCCACCGCTAAATGGAACTGGCACGCCTGGCACCTCGACGCAATTTCGCATGCCATCATTTGAAACTTCGTATCGTGCACCAGGGATTACAAGTGTGCATGAATGTCCTTGCGCAATATATTCTTTGGCAAGAGTATTTAGTGCAACACGCTGACCACCTGAAGTTGGTGTGACAAAATTTGCGACTTGAACAATATGCATTACACAAAACTCATTGTGTCGTTTAACCCTGTTGGCATTTTGTTTCGCTTGCGCTTGCTAGTTACGAATTGGTCATAAGTAATTGACTGATATCCATTGACGACCGCTCGACTGATGATTTTAAGAATTAGTTTTCGAAGTTTTGCATCGTGAAGGTCTTCTGGATGAACCGCAATCCGAAGTGGCAAGCGCAGAGCCATTAAAATTTCTGCCAGAAGGGTTGTCATCAACATCACAAGCCGAGTTGTCGGGGCGTTCGGTCGTTGGCAAACGACTGGTGCAAAGTGGCGCTTTTCAAATAACAGATCACTAATCAGCAAATGTGAAGTTGTGTAAGAAAAACCGATCTCGCTAATTGCTTGAGTTGTGCCAGCCGATGCCAGCCAACCTGGGGCGATAAAACCAGACGGCTTAAAGCCAAGTGACGATAATTTATTTAATCCATCACTAACTAACGCTTTGGCATCAGCTTTACTAAGCGCCCAAAACTCTTGACAGCCTCTGGCAAATAATCGACCGCTAATTAACTTCAATGAACTGGTACTAGGTTCTTCAATCATCTGATGATTTAAACCATGCAGAACGACTTCGTGTGAACTGCTGCTGACTTGTTTAAGCCACTTTTGAAATTGTTCATCGGCAAGTAGTTCAGTGCCGTTCCATAGTCCGGGAATCACCAGTAGCGATACCACAAGATTGCGCTCATCAAAAAGTTCCATCCATCGACGCGACGTCTCTGCAGACCCCGGGGCAACATCATGTAGTGAAACGATTAGTGATTTCATTTTGAAGCCCCGCTGTAAGCCATTGAAAGACCATTTGCTACTGCGCGATAGTGACCAACAAGTTCTGACATCACTGAATCCCAAGTTCTGTGTTCAACTGACGCACGTGCATTTGAAGCACAAAACTTGAGGCTCTCGCCATTTGTAACTAATTCATTTACACCCTCAACAAATGTGTGGCGCTTTGCTGGGTTCCATAAATAACCATTGTGTCCATGCTGAACTAAATCAAGTGGCCCACCGGACGCAGGTGCAACAACAGGAACTCCAGAGGCAAGTGCCTCTTGAATCGCCTGACAGAAAGTTTCGTCGACCCCAGTGTGGGCAAACACATCGAATGATGCATACATTTGCGATAATTCAAGACCGCTTGCAAAGCCCGTAAACAATGCCGATGGAATCATTTTTTCAAGTTTGTCTTTGCATGGGCCATCGCCGACGATTACAAGTGATACTCCTGGCAATGCTGCGACCTCTACCAGTCGGTCAACTTGTTTTTCTCGCGCAAGGCGACCAACAAACCCAACGATTTTGTTGCCACGCGAACTAAAACGATGGCGAAGTTCGGCACTGCAATGATCGGGGTTGAAACGCTTGGCGTCAACACCACGCATCCACCGAACAACATTTTCAACTCCGTGACTTCGCAAATCCCAAACGGCCGCTGACGACGGCGCAAGAGTGATGTCGGCTCGATTATGAATAGCGGCGATGTATCGCCATAGCGCTGGCGACGTTGCGCCAAGTCGATATTGTCGAGCGAAACCCGCCAAATCTGTTTGATAAATTGCGACCGACGGAATCTCAAGTTTGCGAGCAATGTGAAGAGCCCATGCCCCGAGTACCGCAGGCGCAGCAACATGAATTACATCAGGTTGAAAATTTCTGATTTCGCTTTCCAACGCACGGCGCGGCACTGCAATTCGCAAATCAACATAACCCGGAAATCCAAAAGATCCCATACGAATTATCGGCACGCCATTGACTGATGACTCGCCAGGGCCAGGTGCAAAGACGGCAACTTCGTGTCCACCTGCGCGCAGAAATTCAAGGGTTCGCAGAACAGAATTAGTAACGCCATTGACTTGTGGAAGAAAACTCTCGGTAACGATTGCTACACGCAATTTTGAGTCACCGTCTGTTAACGAAGTTTGCGACGTCGGAGTCATAGACGCGGCATCTAAGTTTGAAAACTCATTCACTCATTAGAAACTATGAGACCTAGATTACAAGAGCGAAAATTCGAGTAGTTAATTAGATGTAATCCAAGTTAATGATAAGTAAACAATCGGTTTCTAAATTGATATCAGATACGAATAAAAAAGTTCAGATTCTGTTCACGTCTAGTGCCCACATGTGAACTTTTAATTAGCAACAATAGAAATGTGTTCAAACTTCGTCGTGCGTCAAGTGCCATTCATGTCCGCCGACGCGACTTATTTAAATACAGAGATTTTCGCTTGGCAATTAGCGGCCAATTCATCTCTCAAAGATCTGACGCACTTTCTTCACTTACTCTCGCACAAATAATGTTGTTTACTTTCACCGATGCGCCATCAATTACCGCGTTGACAACAGCACTCATTGTTTCGGCGGTTCCACTGTTGCTGATTGGCCCACTCGCAGGACACCTCGCAGATAGGTTCGAGCGAAATAGAATTCTGGCTCGCGGAAATGTGCTTCGCGGTGCAATTACATTTTGTGGGATCATTTCGCTGTCATCCGAAACTCGATGGGTCGGCTATTTAGTTATGGCACTATTAGTGTCGCTAACAAGAATTTTGTATACCGCGCGCGCGACGGCTCTAGCGCAACTTGTAAGACGCCATGAACTTGTTGCAGCCGATTCAATGAGTTTGATACTCAGTGTTATTGCAGGCGCAATTGGCGCGGGAATAGGAACTTTAATTTCGTCAAGTTCGCCAGCACTTGCTCTTTGTCTGAGCGCAATCGGGCAACTTAGCGCCGCCGCACTTTTCAACAAAATATCTGTTCCGCTTGGCGGAGGCACAAGAACGAAAACAAATACTGACCGATTTGATTTTCGAATGCTTGGCGCACAGTTCATGGCTCAAAAAACCAGATTCGCAATGTTGGCCACGGCGATTCATCGCCTGCTCTTCGGAGTTTGCATCGCGAGTATTGCGCTGATGGTTGACCGTGCGTACAATCTGCAAACGACTGGTTACGTAACTGTGCTCGGTTCATGTGCGTGCGGTTCGTTCATCGGGTCAAACACCGCTGAGTGGATTTCAGAAAGATACCCGCGCCGATCAATCACCGTCATGTCATTTTTGATTGCAGGTGCTGCCATTGGCATTGCGGCAAGTTCTTCAAACCCAAGAGTCGGAATCGTGGCAATTGCAGCATGTGCACTGGCGTTTCAGAATCTACGCATCAGATCTGACGCGACAATTCAAGCAAACTCGTCAAAAGAAAATCTTGGCCGAATTTTTGCGACATACGATATGGTTTACAATTTTGCATTTATCGGCGGATGCTCAATTGGAATAATTGCCAGCGGACTTGCCGACTACGGTCAGGTATTGGGTGTAGTTGCAATTAGCTACACATGTGTCTCGGGTCTATTCATGAGAATTAGTGACGGCAAAGAGTTTGATGCCGAAAAATCACATCAAACGAATTATCAACCTGCCCCGGTTGAGCGGCCAGTTATTCAGGTTGTTCACTAACAAGACTTTATTGATTAATAGATACGCGTCATAGATATCATTCTCAGTTATAAAACTGTTTTTGATATCAATTGCATTTAGCACGCTTGCTTTAGCAGCGCCGGCTAGTTCAACTACTTCATATTCAAATGCGGTAGCGGCAAAATTTCAAGCGAGAATAGTTGTCGAAGTAGACCAACCAGTTGCACTTGTTGAACGTCAAATTAGTGACAACGGCGCATACATTGTTTCACAACAAGGCCGCATATTTTTCTGGAAGTACAACTCAAAGGCACTGACAAAAGTTTTAGATATAACTTCATTGACTTCTGCTAAAGGTGAACGCGGTTTGCTTGGACTCACTTTTCGCAAAGGCTTTGCTTACGTGAATTACACCAATAAAGCGGGTGACACGGTCATCGCCGAATATGCGCTGACAAAGACTGGCGAATTTGACGCAAAGAGTCGTCGTGAACTTCTTGTGATCAAACAGCCTTATTCAAATCACAACGGTGGCGCAATCATCACCGGACGAGACAACATGCTCTACATCGGCACCGGTGATGGCGGCTCGAGTGGCGACCCTGATCGCACTTCACAAAACCTTAAGTCAATGCTTGGCAAAATTTTGCGAATCGACCCGACAGCGACACCGCAAAAGCGATACCAAATACCAAAAGATAATCCTTATGTTGGCGTGAGTGGAGCCCTGCCCGAGATCTGGTCGATTGGGTTGCGAAACCCTTGGCGCATCTCGTTTGATGAACTAAACAATTTATGGATTGCTGATGTTGGTCAAAATAAATGGGAAGAAATAAATGTCGCAACTGCGAATAGCAGTACTGGCAGCGCCAGCGGTGCGATCAGCACTGGCGGTCGCAAAACTAATTTTGGCTGGAGCGCATTCGAAGGTTCATACAAGTTCAATGCCGACCAGAGTGCACCGATGGCACTTAAACCGATTTATGAATACAAGCACGGCGACGATGGTTGCTCGGTAAGCGGCGGTGTGCGAGTAAGTGCGAATAGTCCTCTAATTGCGTTGCGCGGCTGGTATCTGTTTAGTGACTACTGTTCTGGGGCCGTAACTGGCTTGAAATTAAATGGCACAACACTCTTAGGCCGAGAAAAACTTGTTGAGAAGTTAGGAAACGTGGTTGCGATTCAACAGACATCAAATGGCATCTACGCACTTTCAATGGATCGCAACATCTACTCGATAACAACCAGCTGAAGTTGCGGGGCTGAAAAGACTCGTCAGTTAGCCGGTTGGCGCTCAATAAACACCAACAAGATGAGTGTGGCGATGACGAGGCCAATTAATTGCATGACGATGAAGGTCGGCACCGACTCGCGCGCAATGCCCGCAAACGATTCGCTGAAACTACGGGCGATCGATACGGCAGGGTTGGCCAAAGACGTTGATGAAGTGAACCAATAGGCACCACCTATCCACACGCCGACAGCAACTGGCACTGACTCAGGTCGCGGACCGCGAGCGATAAGAAAAATCACGAGCAATAAGCCAACCGTGGCGACAACTTCGCCGAGCCAGATGCCAGAGCCCTCGCGAATTTTTGTCGACGGCCCAAGAATGCTGAGACTAAACATCAAGTTGGCAATTACCGAGCCAATGATGCCGCCGATTGTTTGGCTGACTGCATACGGCGCCAACTCACGCCACGGTCGCGCGTCAAAAATGCAAGTTGCCGCAGTGACGACCGGGTTGAAGTGCGCGCCAGAAATCGGACCAAACATCAAGATCAGTGCGATAAGCGCGCCGACTGTCGCGCCAGCGTTGGCGAGAAGTTGTAGCGCGACATCGTCGGTGAGGTTTGTCGCCATGATTCCAGAACCAACGACTGAAATGATCAGTAGTGCGGTGCCGAGTGCTTCGGCGAAGAGTCGTTTAATGAGATTTGCGGGTTGCATAGTTTTACTTCGTTTCGATGCCGAGGTCGTTGAGTAGTTCTACTACACGGCGACGAATTTCGTCGCGAATTGGTCGCACCGCTTCAATGCCATGCCCCGCAGGATCTTCAAGTGCCCAATCTTCGTAGCGCTTGCCCGGAAAAATTGGACATGTATCGCCACAACCCATCGTGATAACCGCGTCGGCTGCTTGGACTATTTCCGTGACAAACGGTTTCGGAAATTCGTTTGAGATGTCGATGCCAACTTCGTTCATCGCTTCAACAACCGCGAGGTTAAGTTCTTTGCCTGGGTCTGAACCACCCGAATAAACCTCAACGCGGTCTTGCGCGAGGTGACGCACCCAGCCTGCGGCCATTTGCGACCGCCCCGCATTATGCACACAGACAAACAACACGGACGGCATCGTGTTGCGAATTTTTCCGTCTATTTTGGCGAGGGCTCTTAGGCGATCGTCAGCGAAACGCGTCGTAAAGACAGCCACGAATGTTTGAATTTTCGCGCTCGCAAAACTTTTATACGACTCGACGACGATTGGGCGAATATAAGCCTCATCGTAAATGCCGGCGAACTTTCGAGACAAATGTCGTGTTGAGCTTTCGACTATTTCATGCGAATCAATATTCATGTCTCTCTCGATTTCTGTGTTCATTTAATTGCTCCTTTAAACAATTGAATTCGTTGTTCAAGTTGTTTGATCGTTTTGTTGAATGCGCTCTTTGTACCAACCTGCACCGGATCTGAAATCGACCAATGCGCGTCAACATTGCTTGCGCCGAGTTCGGCATATGCCGAGTCGCACACTGTAATCACTGTTGACTTTTCAAGATCTCTTGTGCTGACTTGACGAGGTTTTCGGCTCTTGATTTTAAAACCGTTTCGTTCGGCTGACTCGATTGTTAATGCGTGGATAGTTTCACCTGGTTTTGTACCGCCACACGAAGCATTTTCTCCAATGAGACCATGCCAAATCGCATTTGCAAGTTGCGAGCGAGCAATATTTTCGGTGCACACGAAGACCACCCGCTTCGGAATTTGCGGCGAATCAAACTGCGGCAAATTTTCGTGCCGCACTGATACAAAGCGTTTACGGGCATCAATTGCAGACTTGCTACGAGAAATCAGACCGACGCTTTCAAGAACATCTAGATGATGTGCCAACAACGGCGAAACGATTTCAAGAAACTGACGAATCTCATTTACGGTGCGATCTGACTCGCTGACAAATTTGACAATGCTCAGCCGAACTTCGTCACCTAGCGCCGCATGCCTCGACGCTAAAAGCTTTTCAGATTCCACACCTCTAATATAGTTATCTCAATAACTATTGAGATAACTCAAACCCCAATTTTTGAATGAACAGTTGGTTAACTATTCAGATCATCAAACCCGGCATGGGCATTGATAACTCAATAGATTTTCTCGTGCCCCATCGCGATAGTCGTAGTAGCTCGTGTGCTCGCACTTTTTATCTCATCCTCACGAAATAACTAGCTAGCCAAAACAGATTCAGAGCGCACACGTCGGCGGTTAGTGAATGCGAGAATTTTGACAAGCGCTCGAAAACATGGCATTGACGACGAAGACATTCTCCACGCATTTCGCAATGCGATTCTTGAAGTCACCGATGACGACATTGTGATGCTCATAGGACCAAATCGCGACGGTAATCTGATTGAAGTCGCACTGATTCGTTCAGAAAATGGCTTTCTGATTATTCACGCTATGCAAGCTCGGAAAAAGTACCTAAAGTAGTGAGAAGAGATATGAAACGATCAATTGCTGAAATCATTATTCATGCTGACAAACTCGCTGAAGCGTGCGAAAACTTTGATATTGACAATTCGAGACCGCTCTCGCATGAAGAGTCACTGATAATGCACGCCGAAGTTGAACAGGTAATCAGTGACAAAGAGATTTTGGCTGCGTTCAAGCAAGCACGTGCGTTAGGCGCCACTTGGGAGCAAATAGGTAAATCGTTCGGTCTCACCGCAGAATTAGCCCATGACAGATATTCAGCACTGATTAGTGAACGGGGTTAATGTTCGGGGTTAATGTTCGGCGGTTAATGATCCGGGGCTAATGTTTCAGTATGAAAACTTTCAATAACTACATCAACGGCAAAGAAGTCGCAGCACAAGACGGTCGCACAACACCAGTCATCGACCCAGTAACTGGCAAGCAATATGCAAATGCAGCACTGTCAGGCCCAGCAGATGTTGACTCGGCGATGAAGGCAGCCGCAGAGGCATTTGAATCATGGAAGCATTCAACGCCATCAGTTCGTCAAAAAGCAATAAATGACATTGCTGACGCTATGGAAGCCAATATGACTGAGTTGATTGAATCAGAAATTGAAAACACGGGTAAGCCACGAGCGATCACATTTAGTGAAGAAGTACCGCCGATGATGGATCAGATTCGATTCTTTGCTGGTGCGGCTCGAATGCTTGAAGGCAAGAGTGCGGGCGAATACATGAGTGGCTATACCTCTTATATACGACGTGAGCCGATCGGTGTGTGCGCGCAAGTCGCCCCATGGAACTATCCATTGATGATGGGAGTTTGGAAGTTCATCCCTGCAATTGCTGCCGGCAACACAACCGTGTTGAAGCCAAGCGATACAACACCAGCGTCGACTGCTCTAGTTGCGAAAATCGCCGGCGAAGTTTTGCCACCGGGTGTGCTCAACGTCATTTGCGGTGATCGCGAAACAGGTCGGTCGATGGTTACACACGATACACCGGGCATGGTTTCGATCACCGGTTCGGTTCGCGCCGGAATGGAAGTCGCTGAGGCTGCATCAAAGAGTTTGAAGCGAGTACACCTCGAATTAGGTGGCAAAGCGCCGGTCATAATTTTTGATGATGCGGATATTGAACTTGCTGTTGAGACGATTGCAATGACTGGCTATTTCAACGCCGGTCAAGATTGCACCGCCGCCACGCGGGTCATCGCTGGCCCAAAGATTTATCGCGACTTCGTTGACGCGCTAACTGAACAAGCCAAGAAAACTAAAACTGGCAGACCAGACGAAGATGTTTTGTATGGGCCACTCAATAATGAAACACACTTAAGCAAAGTTAAAGGCTTTCTTGACCGAGTGCCGAAACATGCGAAGGTTACGACCGGTGGCTCACAAGTCAACGGCGCAGGATATTTCTTTGAGCCAACTGTTGTCTGCGATTTGAAACAAACTGACGAAATGATTCAAAACGAAATGTTCGGACCAGTAATCACTGTGCAACAATTCAGCGACGAGCAAGAAGCATTGAAGTGGGCAAACGGAGTTGAATACGCACTCGCCTCTTCGGTGTGGACACGCGATTTGGGTCGTGCGATGCGAATGACAAAGAATCTCGATTTCGGTTGCGTTTGGGTCAACACACACATTCCGATGGTTGCCGAAATGCCACATGGTGGATACAAAAAATCTGGCTACGGCAAAGATCTATCGGCATACGCATTAGATGACTACACGCGCATCAAGCACGTGATGATCAATTTGAATAGCTGACGATTTCGCTGGCGAAAATTAAATAGCGACTGGCGCTTGCAATCGCCGCGCGGTTGCCTGCAACAGGCGATCAAGAATCGTCGCCATAATCACAATCGCGATGCCAACTTCGACTCCGAGCCCAGAGTCTGGCTTAGTCAACGCTTCGATCGATCGATAACCAAGACCGCCGCCGCCCACCATTCCCGAAATAATCGCCATTGCCAAAACCATCATCACCATCTGATTGATCGCCAAAATGATTGACGGCATTGCCAATGGCACTCGTACACCCCACAACACTTGTCGTTGCGTCGCACCAAATGTTGTTGCCGCTTCAAGCGACTCGTAATTAACTTGGCGGATTCCAAGACTCGTTAACCGAATGCCCGGCGGAATCGCATAGACGACTGCCGCCACGATGCCAGGCACAGGGCCAACCGAAAAAATCATTACAAATGGAATCGCATAAACGAGAGACGGAATAGTTTGCATCGCGTCAAGCACCGGAGAAATTATTGCTTCGGCGCGTGGCCCTCGCCCGAGCCAAATACCCAGTGGCAACGCAATTAAAATTGAAATAAATACTGCAACAACGGTTTGGGTAAGTGTGTCAACCGAATCTGGCCATCTGCCTGTCAACCCAATAAATGTGATGCCACCAGCAGTCATTAACGACAACTTCCAGCCCGCAACGTAATAAGAAAACGCGCTAGCGACAACAACAATTGCTTGCCAAGTAATCGTCTCATTGAACAGAGTTTGTGCACGCACAAGAATCTCGCGCACAACAAAATCATTGAACGGTCTAGTTACAACATCAAATGTCGTGCGAAACCACTTGAACCCAGTATCAATTGGGTCAGCGAACGAAGTGCCCCACGAAAACGGAAACTCGATCCAACCAAAAACGCGACCGATGACTGCCATTACGGCAAGGCAGATTAGGCCTATATATAGAGCATTGCGTTTGATGCGGATTCTTTGCGCGCCAGGTGTTGAAACAAGCGACATGCTGACGCGATCGAGCACGAGTGCAACTGCGACAACTGCCAAACTAACAATCAACCCTCGACCAGCTTCGAGACGTCGCACCGACTGATTAATCTCTTGGCCGAGACCACCTGCGCCGACCAAAGTTGCAATCACCACAATGCCAAGCGCCATCATCACGGTTTGATTGATGCCAGTAATAATTGACGGCACCGCCAAAGGCAACTGTACTTTTGCAAGAACTTGTCGTCTTGTTGCGCCAAACATTTGCGCTGCTTCGATCGCAGATTTTGGCACTTGTTGCACGCCGAGTGCGGTGAGTCGAACCATCGGAGGCAACGCGTAAATCACGGTGGCAATTGCCGCAGGTGCTGGGCCAATGCCAAAAACTAAAACAATTGGGATTAGATAAACGGTTGCAGGCACAGTTTGCATGCCGTCAAGAATCGGTCGCAAAATTGCCTCTGAACGTTTATTCAATGCAGTTAGTACTCCGAGTGGTACACCAACTACGACACAAATCAATACCGAAACAGCCATTAACGAAATAGTGATAATGCTTTCAGACCAAACACCAACGATGCCTGGGTAGATAACCGCAAACGCAGTAAAGGTTGCTAGACCCCATCGGCGTGTGCGAGCGATGAGGACAAATACAACAATTGCCGGAATAAACCATGGCAACCAAGTAAAAAACGATTCAACACAGTTGAGGCCAAATTCAACGACCGAAATCAACGGATTGAAAAAAAACTTAAACGACCAGTTGCTGCTGCGATTCTTGCGAACCCATGACTGCACGCCAGTTATTGGCTCGGCAAGACCGATGTTTAGTGATTCTGGAAACCCGCGAGTACCAAATGTTTGAGCAGCGATGATTAAAGCAAGCAAGCCGCCGATTCGGCTTTTCATTTTTGTTCGGCCTGCAAAATCTTGGCAACACTTTGACGATCAACGATGCCGATTGCCTTGTTGCTCGCATCTGTAACCGTGATCGCTTCATCGCCCTCAAGCAACATCGGAATAATCGTTTCAATTTTTGCAGTCGCCATCACGGCGCGGCCGTTTGTTGCTGCGGTACCCGCGACGGTTACTGTCTTGACGCTCAACACTTTTGCGCGTGGCACATCGTTAACAAATTCACGAACATACGGGGTCGCTGGCGACGAAACTATTTCTTCTGGGGTACCGACTTGGTCGAAAGATCCATCTTTCATAATCGCAATACGGTCGCCGAGCCGAAGTGCCTCAGAGAAATCGTGCGTGATAAATACAACCGTGCGTTGCATTGTTTTTTGTAATTTAATTAGTTCGTCTTGCATTTCTTTACGAATTAACGGATCAAGTGCAGAAAATGGTTCATCAAATAATAAAATTTGTGGGTCAACGGCGAGTGCGCGGGCAAGACCGACACGCTGTTGCATGCCACCTGAGAGTTGTTGCGGATAATGATTAGCCCACCCGTCAAGGCCGACAGTCTTTAAAATATCTGTGGCTTTTGCAAGACGTGTTTGCTTGTCAATTTTCTGAACTTCAAGGCCATAAGCAATGTTGTCGATTACTTTGCGATGTGGAAACAAACCGAAGTGCTGAAACACCATCGACATTCGACCCCGTCGAACTTGACGCAATTGTTCTTCATCCATAGCCAATAAATTGTCGCCGTCGAGAAACACATCACCTTGTGTTGGTTCAATGAGTCGCGATAAGCAACGAATCAAAGTTGATTTACCTGACCCAGACAAGCCCATCACTACAAACGTTTCACCGCGTGCAACGCTGAACGAAACATCGCGAACTGCGACTGTTTGTTGTGTCTGTTGCAAAATATCGCCCCGGCTTGCACCGGTTTTGGCTCTTTCAATGGCGCGACTGCCGTCGCCTGGTCCAAAAACTTTCCAGATGTTGCGCAGATTTAACGCCTGTAAATCCCCCGATTCCATTTACAAAAGATTAGTGCGACCTAGCGTGTCAACAGCAAAATTGCTAAGGTGATGCGAAGCCTCATTTGAGGCACAACCTAAATTAGGGGGATATATATGGGAATACTTAATAAAAAATTAGCCGTCGGTTTGTTTGCCGCCGGAGCATTGTTGTTTGCCGCATGCGGCGGTAGCGATAGTGCAACCGAGACTGTTACTGAAGACACGACGGCAGCGGCAGCGGAGGCAACAGCAGGACCAGCATGTGCGGGCACTGAGACGATTAAAATCGCGCGCAATAACTGGACTTCGTCAGTGATTGAAGTCGAAATTATTAAACAACTAATTGAAACGAATCTTTGCAACCCAGTTGAAATCGTTGACATTGACGAGAATGCGATGATTCCTGGCATGTCAACTGGCGACATTGACGCCAACGTTGAAGTTTGGCCATCAGGTTTTACTGCTGAAGAGCAAGCATTTATTGACGACGGCTCAGTTGTCAATATGGGCGAACTTGGCGCAATTGGCAAAATCGGCTGGTTCGTTACACCAAATGCACTTGAACAGTTTCCACAACTTTCAACTTGGGAAGGTCTAAAAGACCCAGCAGTTGCCAAGGCATTTGCAACCGCAGCAACTGGTTCAAAAGGTCGCATGTTGGCAATGGATCCATCATTCTCTGGCTACGAAGAGCAACTCGTGAAGAACTTAAAACTTGATTTCAAAGTTCAGTACTCAGGTTCTGAGGCAGCAACTCAAGCAGAAATTATTGCGCTGACTGAAGCAAAGAAACCAGTGATTATGTATTACTGGATGCCATCTGCAGCGGTTGGTAAGTACGGCCTGATCAACATTGCGTTGCCAAAAGCAACAGTTGATTGTGCCGCTGAAGCCGACAAGTGTGACGGTGACTACCCAGAAGATGTTTTGTTCAAAGTTGCTTCTGCAAAACTTGAGGCTAAAGATGCAAATGTCTTTAAGTTCTTCAAGAATTACAAGATGACAACTGATGATCAGCTAGCAACATTGCCAGCCGTCGAAATTGACGGTCGCCCTGCAGTAGAAGTCGCCGCAGAGTGGATCGCAGCAAACGAAGCAGTTTGGTCGGCCTGGTTCAAGTAAGCACAGTTTAAGTAAGCCGCTTTAAATAAACTAGTTTAAGTAATTCATAATTTTGAGAATGAAATGGCGGGCCTTCGGGCCCGCCATTTTTATTTAAGACGCAAGATGAAGGTGTAATGATCATGAACTCATCACCGAAAATTTATGACCCAACGATGCTCGCACCTCATGACTGGGGTTTCCCAGTTCAGATTGCCTACGGACCAGGACGATTAGCCGAAATCGGTCAGCGATGCGTCGCACTCGGCATAAAAAATCCGCTGATCGTAACTGACCGCGGAAGTCGCAATCTTGAATTTATTTCTCGCCTGCAAACATTTCTCGCTACTGCAAGTTTAACGTCGGCGCTGTTCTGCGAAATTTCGCCAAATCCGATTGACACTGAGATTAGTTTTGGGCGCGCAGCATTTCGCAATGGCACACATGATGCAATTATCGCAATCGGTGGTGGCAGTGCAATGGATGGAGGTAAGGCGATTTGCTTAACAGCCAATAACAAAATAGATCTTTGGGATTTTGAATTCGAAAAACCAGCACCATTAATAAATCGCGATAGTGAGTTTCCAAAATTAATAACTATCCCCACGACTGCAGGCACCGGGGCCGAAACCGAAAGCACAGGCATGGTCACCCACTCGGCGAAAGCAATGAAGTTCTGTGTCTGGCACCCAAATTTAAAAACATCGCTGGCGCTTCTCGACCCTGAGTTGACGCTGGGTCTGCCGGTAAATCTCACCGCGTGGACAGGAGCCGATGCGCTGGTTCACGCGATTGAAGCATTTCTAGTGCCGGGTTTTAATCCGCTTTGTGATGGGCTGGCGCTCGAAGCATTGAGTCTTATTTCAACATGGTTACCTGTTGTCGTCGCTGAACCTCAAAACATCACCGCACGCGGTGGCATGCATGTGGGGTCTTGTCTGGCCGGCATATCTTTTCTGAAAGGTCTCGGTCTAGTTCATGCGATCTCGCACATGATCGGCGCAGAATTCAACACGCACCATGGTTTGACGAACGCAATTATTTTGCCAGTTGTATTGCGTTTTAATTTGCCCGGCATGGAAGACAAAGTTCGTCGCATGGCCGAAGCCATGAATATGTCAGACGACTCGATTGAGGGGTTCATCACCGCTGTCGAAGCGATGCTCGATGAAATAAAGATTCCAAAATCGTTGAGTGAAATTGGCGTGCCACTCGATTGTGCAGAGCGGATAGCCACTAAAGCACTGAAAGATTCTGCGGCACGCACGAATCCGCGTTCAGCCACAATGACCGAAGTTCAGGCACTGACCCAAACTGCAATTGTTAACGCACGGTAAACAAAAATTTGGCACAGGCCGCACAGATTTATCTCATCGGTCGTTGCGAATTGATTTAGCCTTAATTAGGCTTTGCCCATGTTTAAAACCTTCAAAATTATCTCATTAGTTATTGTCAGCGCTGTGGCAGTCATCATCCCAACTCAGCAAGTATCAGCAGCAAGTGTTGGTGGTAGTTGCTCTAAAGCAGGGGCCTTGGCCGGCACCGCATCTAATCCTCTTATTTGCAAAAAAGTTGGCAAGAAACTTAAGTGGGCGAAAAATGTAACTGTGACTACAACTACAACTACAGCTACAAAAACCGGCCCAAGTGGACCAAAAAGTGGCCCGCCTTCAACAACTGCGACAAATGCGACAACTGCAACAACCGCTGCGACAACTGCAACTACTGCAACAACAGTCGCCGAAACTTCTGGCGCGGTTGGTCTTCGCACAAGTGGCGAATGCCCTACCGCAAGGTTCCCGAGCATATCAACTTCTGCTGGCACAGGTTATGCAAAACCTTCAATCTCAGTTTCTTGTACAGACTCGGTCGTAACTGTTGTATCAAACGACATGATCGGTTATTCGTTTGTCGCCAAGACTCCACATGCACTTGCCGCCCAGTCGTACACCTGGAAGATTGCGCGAAACCCGGCTGTTGCCGCATCTCCAACTGCAATCGGCGGTACTACACCAACAATGGGAACGCTCGGCTTCACAACTACTGGTCTGGCAATCTTTGGACCAACTGAAGGCCCTTACCCTGCCGCGGCGCCTTACGGTGATCCAAATTACAATAGTTTGCTTGATACTTGTGGTGGACACGCTGGGCCTGGAGACGCATATCACAACCACGTTTTGTATCATGTCGCCGCATGTAATTTAAAGAGTCTTGCTATTCTTGGTTACGCAATTGACGGGTTTCCAATTTACGGACCAACGGCATGTCTTAACGTCGCATGTACTTCAACAGGAACTGTTCGATCTGGTTACACAAAAACTGGTAACCCAGCCTCAAACGTGTGGAGTGCATATTCGTACACGGCAAGTTCAGACGCGCTTGTGCTTGACGCCTGCAATGGTCGCACTCAACCAGACGGTAGTTACGGCTATCACGCAGTCCTGAGCTTCCCATACATTTTGGGATGTCTAAAAGGCACTGCGACTGTGCAAACGGGTGCCGCTGGTACTCCATTGCCGCCACACCACGGTGAGCAAACATCAGACGTTAAAGCAAGTTCGGCTAGCACACTTCATTCAATCGAAGGAATCTCGGTCTACTTGGTAATTAATCGTCTTAGCTAAATCACTAACAAAAATTCGAAGAAATAGCTAGCAGTCAACCGGCTGCTAGCTATTTCTTTTTGTAGCCACTTGGGCACTTAGGGTTGACTCGAGTTACCTTTTTCGTGACCTTACCTTTAATGCATGTGATCGTTGACTTTTTCGATGACGTGGTGCCGGTTGTAATTGAAATCTCGCCAGATGATTGCTTTATTGAAATCGTTCCACGCTTGATCGTATATGTAACATCACCAAGTGCTCCGGCTACAGCAGTTGCATAATAAATTCGAAATACGTTTGTTGAAACTTCGTAACCAGTTGGGTCGAGGCGACGTAAGTCAGAACCAGAAATCTTTTGTGGTGTCGCCCAAGTTAAACCGTTATTTGAAGTCGACGTATAAAGTTTCTGCACACCATCGCCGCAACCTGGTCCATCAGCCATGACCATCACCCAGTCGCCATCTTTGGCGCGCAAAACTTCGGTGTCGACATAGCCACCTTCAAGGCGCCAGCCAGCTTCTTTCGTGAACGAAATACCGTCGCTTGAAAGATAGCTCGCAACTTTTTCTGGGCAACTGCTATTCAGAGTCGGTGACTCAACAACATAAAGACGCACTTTGCCATCGGGTGTGACTACCGCGTCGGGCACTCCCCATGCTTTAACAGTTTGCGATACAACAAGATCTGCTGCGGCAACAGTTGATGTGCCAACAGAAGTGCAAGCAATAGTTAAGCAAGCCGCAGACGACACAGATTTTGTGCCCGCATTTGGCGAGATCTCAACAAAATATGCACGACGAGTGCCGTTAGGCAATGTGATCGCAGTGAAGTCGCTACCCAAGCGCCCCGTGATCGAAACACTGTTGCACGCGCCAGCATCGTTGCAATCGGCAACTGCCGTGCCGGCAAGCCCACCTGGATACCAAAGTCGATCGACGTTGCCGGTGCGTTCGACGTGTGGCGACACACCAGTTATATTGAGAGCCACTGCATCTTCCGCGAGCGCCCACTCAACTAGCGCACTAGCAGAGTGAAGTGGCGTGAATGCGATTGCAAGCATTGTTGCAACGGCTAAACCAACTGCGGACTTTCGGAACTTAGACATGCGACTCCTTAATTCGAATCTCTAGGTAACTGCTTTCTATATTTCTAATAACCCTAATAACTCTAATTTAATTTTAGATACGAGATTTCAATTATGATTTGAAAATTTACATCCAGTTAAACTTAAATTATGAAGCGAAGTCTGCCGTTTATTTTGTTGCAGACTTCAAATATTGCCTCAGGCATCGGCAACGGCATCGTGATGATCACCGTGCCTTGGCTAGTGCTTGAATTGACTGGCTCGCCCAGCGCCGCTGGCTTACTCGGTGCGTTGGTGATGTTGCCTGGCATCGTGGTCTCGCCATTTCTCGGCACAATGATCGACCGCATCGGTCGGCGGAAAGTTTCGATTTATGCCGATGTACTTTCGGCTATATCTGTGCTGCTGTTCGTACTCGTCGATCGGGTCAGCGGATTGACATATATCTCGGTAGTGCTAATCGCAGTTTTGGGGGCAGTGTTTGATCCCGCGGGGTTTACGGCGCGCAAGTCGTTGATCCCTAATGCTGCAAAAGCGTCGTCGATAAGTCTCGAGTCTGCAAACAGCCGTCACGAGGGTTTCTTTGCTGTGGGTTGGGCTATCGGGCCTGCGATCGGCGCGACTTTAATCAAATTCGTCGGACCAGTCGACGCTTTGTTGGCAACAAGTCTTTTGTTTTTGGTTGCGTCGGTGAGCGTGATGTTAATGCGAGTAATTGACGCAACCTCTGAAACTCACAACCAAAATTTGGTCGCCGAAAACTTTTGGCAAGCGACCATCGCGGGGTTTCGTGCACTGCACGCCGACCGCGCACTTTTCAGTCTGACAATAATTTTCATGTTCACTTCGGCTGTGTACATGCCAATTGAGATGGTGATTTTGCCGGTGCACTTTGAGCGCCTCAACAATGCAAGCGGGCTCGGTGCGACGATGACGGCATTAGCGAGTGGAATGGTGCTCGGTGCATTTAGCTTCGCTGCGATTGCTCGACGGTATTCACGGTATGCAATTTTGCGCGGCGTGATGATTGGCGTGACTGTCGCAGTCATACCGATGGTTTGGTTGCCCCCGACTTTTGTTTTCGTGCTCGCTGGTTTTATGATGGGCGCAATTTGGGGTCCGTTTAACCCACTATGGAATACGCTGATTCAAAGTCGAGTACCTGCAGAAATGCAAGGCCGGGTTTATGGCGTGCAGATGTCGGCGCTTTACGCCGCTCCGCCAATTGGTCAAGTTGTTGTTGGACTGGCCGTCGAAGGCTTTGGTTTGCAACAAACTTTTGCTGTAATTGCCGTGCTCTTCGTCGCCGTGGCGCTGCTCACGATGTCTCTACCCGCCCTCCGCGACCTCTCGCACGACTTAAAACAGATTTCGGTTAACAACTAATCTGTTCAACTTCGTTGTGATTTATGAAACGCATTAGTTCGCTCGCGCTTAAATCGGCAAACGCACTTGCGCTACGCAATGGTGTGAATGAGATTAAGCGCATCGTCACAACTGTAAAATTCAGCGCTGATTTACGAGTCTTAAACACACGACTCCTTAATTCGAATCTTTAGCCACTGCTTTGAACCTGAAATTAATACTAGATAAGAGAGTACAATTTGGATATGAAAATCGGCATCCAAATACATCCACAAAACACAACAATGAAGGCAATGCGTGACACTTGGTTGCGCGCTGATGCTTTGAAAGTCGACAGCATTTGGGTGTGGGATCATTTTTATCCTCTTTATGGCGACCCTGACGCCTCACACTTTGAGGCATACACACTTTTGGCGGCGATTGCGGCCGAAACCAAACACGCCACAGTTGGCGCACTGGTTACTTGCTTTACCTATCGCAACCCGCAATTGTTGGCCGATATGTCTCGAACAATTGATCACATTAGTGGTGGGCGATTTATTCTTGGGGTCGGCTCGGGTTGGTTTGAGCGTGACTACACCGAATATGGCTACGAGTTCGGCACTGCAGTTGGTCGGTTGAAGATTCTCGAAAAGGGATTGCCAATAATCAAACAACGCCTGGCAAAGTTAAACCCTGGAGCCGTGAACCCAAAGATGCCATTAATGATTGGTGGTAGCGGCGAGAAGTTCACCTTGCGTTTGGTGGCTGAACATGCTGACATGAGCAATGTGTTCGGGCCTGTCGAAAATGTGCGCAAAAAAAATGAAGTCATTGATCAATGGTGCGCGAAAATCGGTCGCAACCCGCGTGAGATTGAGCGCACCGTAGCGATTAACCCAGAAGATCTCGAAATGGCTGACGAGTTTGCTGCGGCTGGAGCCGATCACCTAATCGTGATGGGTCGTCCACCAAAAGACGGCTGGACCGACGACTCGCGCTTCAACTTCGCCCCCCTAGAAAAATACCTCACCAAACACGGTCGCTAGTTTTCGCAAATGAAAGTTTTGTTGCAGCGAGTTAAAAATGTCGCCAACGACAGAATCACCCGAGTTCTGTTCTACGACCAAACTCTAAAAAAAGGTTACGCATCGTTGGCATCTTTTTCAAAGTTATTTATATTGCGGCGAGTTCTTGTGACTCTGGCTGCGTATCCTTTGTCGCTTTGTTGCTGGGTTTTATTAGTCGTCTTAAACCGCTTTATGCCAGTTCGAATCTTTAGATTCAAACAACCACAACGACCAGGGCTCGTCTCGGTTTACATTGAACAACTTGAACCTCTTTGCAGAGAACTACAGGCCACTGGGAACAAAGGAATCTTAATATTCATTGATGCGAGTGAAACCACAAATCTTGAGTTATTGAAGCTCTACGCAACTCACTTCAATTTATATCTTGACGACCGCGTCGCGTTTGTAAGAACAATTTTCGCACTCGTACCAAAAATTGGATTTTTAAATACTCATCCTGAACATACTATTTACAACAAGAATTGGGAACTACCATCCGCGATAACCGTAGGTACAAAAAGAAAAACAGAAGTTCCAAAAATGATCTCTCAATTAGAAATTAAACCATTCGAGTACGTAATTTTGACACATCGCTCACTTTTGTACGACAAGAGACATAAACCAACCGTACATTTAAATTTTAATCGTTACACAGATATAAGCAAAGCAGAAAGTGCGATAAAACTCATCAATGAAAATGGACTCAAAGTCGTCCGTATGGGTATAGACACCGAAGCGTTACCGGATACTTTAAAGGATCTCTCGATCATTGACCTCTCAGGTAGGTTCAGAACAGATAAACAAGACCTTTGGCTAAGTGAATACTGCCGGTTTTTATGGGGTATCAATAACACCGGGTCCTGGCATGTTCCTCACAAATATAATCGACCAACGTTGATCACAAACAGTTATGTCGTGGTGAAGGGTTATCAACACAGTTTATTTACTCTCCAGTTAATTTGGGATGAGAGCAAAAACAGAAACCTATCCATGAGCGAAATGTTTACACTAAAAGGCGTTGTTGGAAAATCTGAACAGATGAAAGCTCGGGGTTTGACCTTTGTAGATAATTCGCCTACAGAACTTTCGTCCTCGGTTTCCGACATGCTTAATTACTCAGGTAACAAGATTGAATACTCAGAACACGATCTAGCATTGATCTCTCGGTTCAACGAATTACTAATTAATGCTGGTTTCCAACCGATGACTAAAGGGCACTCGCAACCTTGTGTATCGTTTCTTCGAGATCATTCTGAACTGCTGTTATAGCATGCGAACAATCAAATATTATAAGAAACTTTTGATCTTAATAATCTTTTACGACTACTCCTACGACACAAGGCCGAAGTCTATTCTCTCCTCTGATCTGTCTGTTACCAGATTGATCATAAGGTTTCTTAATATAACGATTGCGTTTCCTTTCTCGCTAATGGCTTGGGCCTTGCTACGAACGCTTTCAACCAGATACAAAGTTTCAATTTATGTATTGAAAAGCTTTCGTCCAGGTTTTACCTCTACATATGTGAACATGATGGAGCCGCTTTGCAGGCAACTGCAAAACGAAAATAACCCTCGCCATTTCACGATTCTTGTTGAGCCGGGAGAAGCTGCCACCAAGATTCTTGTTCAGTCTTACGAGCCTCACTTTACGATGTATCTTGACGATCGAAGAAAGTTCGTTCGACAAATTGCATACCTAATTCC
This sequence comes from Ilumatobacteraceae bacterium, assembly GCA_964203235.1. Lineage (GTDB taxonomy): Bacteria > Actinomycetota > Acidimicrobiia > Acidimicrobiales > Ilumatobacteraceae > BACL27. The sequence goes on along the minus strand of CAXNLE010000003.1, from coordinate 118,747 downwards.
GAAATCAGGATTAGAAAAAAAAATGGTCACTACAAGCGATAAATTTGATAAGAATTGGGCGACGGTTCCTAGTACAAACTATGGCAATCAACTTAACCAAATTTCTAACGATTTGAAAAATTTAGGAGTCCGGCCACAAAATTTCGTTTTATTTGCGCATCCATCCGCCAAATACTATAGACAAAGAACAACACAGAGCCAATCCGATGAACTCGCAGTTCGCTTTCTAGACTTATCTTTTTATAAAGACGCACTTGAGAAAGTAATTGAACAAAACTTACTCATCGTTAGAGTTGGACTTGATGTTGATCCTTTACCTCATTCACTTCAATCACTAAAAATTATTGACTATACGGGTGAATCCCATTTCGAGTCTGACCAACTTTGGCTATACGAAAATTGTAAATTTTGTATTTCAGTGAGTTGTGGCGCGTATTGGCTGGCTCGCAGATTCAACCGACCGTCAATCCTCACAGATAACTATACGTTTCACGACATGTTCGGGTATTTGTCAACTCTCTGGACACCACGACTGGTACAAGATACTAATACTGGCGAAATTTTAAGTTTCTCGAAGTTATTAAATCCAAACAACTTGTCGGCATTAGCTTCCACAAGTAAAATGAGGTCAAGACAACTGTCATATATTCAAAACTCACCGTCAACATTAGTTAACGCTTTGGACGAAATGTTTGCACTTGAAGACGGTGTACCCAAATACTCTAAAAACGACTTACATCTATTAGATCGTTATCATAAGATATACCAATCTGAAAACTATGCGCATCTGAGAGGATACGTCGCACCTTGTATTTCATTTTTGCGAGAAAATATTTTTCTGCTCGAGTAGCCTCACGGGTGCTTAGCCAAGGTTTTTTATGTAATAAAATTTTTAAGATTTCATATATCTGTTTTTTGCATCACAAAACTAAATTGATGGCTTGATCATTTCAACGAATAAGCCCTCGGCAGTGATCTGCGCATCTTCAATTCGATAAATACGATCGCAATGTTGCACAGTAGACAGGCGGTGCGCGACGATCAAAATTGTCTTGAACCCCTGCAGCGCACGAATCGCGCTCATAACTTCAGTTTCAGTTTCAATGTCAAGGCTGCTGGTGGCTTCGTCTAATACGAGCACTTGCGGCTCATGATAGAGCGCGCGTGCGATACCGATGCGCTGACGCTGTCCGCCTGAAACCCGAATACCTCGTTCACCGACAATTGTCTGTGTCTTGTTTGGCAACCCATCAACGAAATTCCAAAGTTGCGCTGACTTTAGCGCATGCTCGAGAGCCACTTCATCGACATCCTTGTCAGCAATACCAAAGGCAACATTTCGACGAACGGTATCATCCGTTAAATAAATCGCCTGCGAAACATATCCGATTGTTGACTGCCATTCAAGATTGTGCTCCTGCATTTCAACGCCGTCAATTAATAACTCACCGGATGTTTGCGGCAACAAGCCCAAGACGACATCAACAAGTGTGCTCTTGCCCGCACCTGATGGCCCGATGAAACCAACAGTCTCGCCCTTTCGTACAACAATATTTACATCGCACAAACTTGGCGTAAATGTATTTGGGTAATTGAAAGTCAAGTTACGCATTTCAATTTTGTCTTTAAATATAATTTGAGTTTTGACAATGTTTTGCTGAGACTTAATGTACTCAAACTCTTGGTAGACCGAGTCGACTGCTGGCTTTGCGTATCGAATCGAGTTGGTCAAGCTCACCACGCTATTTACCGTTGGTATGAATCTCCATGTTGCAATTACAAATAACCCCAATAATGGAATGATTCGGTCTGGGGGACGATCTTGCCACACCATCACCCAAACGACCACAGACAACCCAGACATCGCCAGGAGTTCTGTCCACATCGGAGCAATTGACTTCAATATTCCGTAACGCAAACCTGCATTTTGGACAATTAGATTTTGGCTTTTGTATTGATTTAAGAAATCATTACTACGACCGAGAACTTTGATATCTTTCACGCCACCAAATCCCTGCAACAAGTATCTAGTCAACGGCGCCTGAATTTTTTGTCGCTGTTGCCCGAACGCTGTTATCATCGGTTTCGTTACTTTGAGATATAAGATGCTTCCCAAAATCAAAATCGAAACTGTTGAAATTGCGGCAATCGGTTCTGTGTAGACCATCAACCAAATCACAGCACTCGCGAGCAAAAGTTCTTGAAATAGTCCTATTACACTTCCAACTATACCGATCGTCATCCCGGCTTCTTGCTGCATTGAGTTTAGCAAATCTGAAGAATTTCTTTGCAAGTGAAATGTATACGGTCGAGTTAAATAGGATCTAAACAATTGTGTGGTGACTTGATGATTCGTATAATTACTTGCTCGCCCACTAATATAGCCAAAACACAACCTATACAAGTTCTTCACAAAATAAGTCAACACGATGCAAAGTACGGCGACTCCGACCATTGTGCCCACTGCCCGTATCCCAAAAAAATTAAAAAGCGGCTGCAGAATTGAACCGCTGTTACCAGTTGTGGCTTTACTCATCGTGGTCATCACCGGAATCACAAGACCAATCCCGAGCGCCTCAAGCGCTGTTCCAATCAAACCCAACACGAACATGATTGGTATCTGAATCTTGGACTGACGAGGGTAAACGGTCCAGGCTTTGCGAACTGTCTCGGCTTTAATCAACTTGTTAAACATCGGCTACAAACTACCTCATTTGGCGAAACTACAGAGCCTAGGAACCATGTGACCGTTGGCGGACACGAGCGGGTGACGGCGAAATTTTGGCGAAATCGCCGGCAAATAAAAGAGCCGCCGGGATAAACCGGCGGCCCCTAAATTATTAATTCGAATTCTTAAGATGCGGAAACCCGCTTCTTAGGCTCGAAATCCTTTGCCAATCATTGAAACAACGGCATCCTTTACAGGAACCATGCCCATGATGATCGCGCCGCTACCGATGTAGCTTCCCCAACCGCCCCAACCAGGAAGAGTAACGCCCCAATATTCGAGAGCGTTGTAATCCAAGACTGCCATCATCAATATGCTGACAATGAGAGTCCAGTTTGAACCGATAACTGGAAGTTTCTTAATCGTTGCGCTTAACCCGACTACGCCAAGAACCGAATCAACTACGGTCGTGACTACGCCGAGCAAGATTGCCAGGAGAACGAGTTCTCCAAAGTTTGCCCAAAAGCCTGTACCCATATTTCATTTCTCCTTTTTCTGCAGGATTGTTCCTACGACTGAGAACTTACACTCTCTGCTTTTAAATGGTGTGATACCCAATAAAACCCTATATTTGCGCCATTTCATGTGACCCTCGGCACCACTTTGCTCAAAACCCGACACCATAAATTGAGCCACTGATTCAACCAACAAATTAACAAACTAGCGAACTAGCGAACTAGCGCAAGCAACGAATCGCGACATAGTCTCGGCTCATGACAATTGACACATCACACATTGCCCAAACTTCAAGCAACGAACTTGAGACTCGTGCGAATTTCAAATCTTTTGGCGAGTCAACAAAGCAAGATTGGGACAACATCATGGTCCAACTTCAAGTCACGCAGTCACGCGTCGCTGATCACATCATCGAACAACTTGACTATTTGCGTCATGACTTTGGCGGCTTTCCGGTCAACCGTCTTGAGCACTGCCTACAAACTGCGACACTTGCCCAACGCGACGGCCGCGACGATGAATATGTTTTGTGTGCACTGATCCACGACATCGGCGACAACCTTTCGCCATACAACCATGCGTCAGTTGCCGCAGCAATTTTGTATCCGGTGGTGTCACCTGCCAATCATTGGCTAGTTGAGCATCACGGAATCTTTCAGGGCTACTACTTTTGGCAACATATTGGATTAGATAAAGATGCTCGCGACAAGTTCCGCGATAACCAATACTTTGACTACACCGCCGAGTTTTGCGCGAAGTACGACCAAGTTGCATTCGACGCCGACTACAAAAGTGAACCGCTTGAACATTTCGAGCCGTTAATTAGACAATTTTTTGCACCGCGCGAACGCGACGGCGAATTAATTAACTAAAGTTCGGCGAATTGCGTCGGCGAGTTGCGCGATCGCCAAATAGCCATCGTCAAGAAACGCCGACCGTGTGACAAATGCATGAATCTGACCGAAATACCGAACACAAGTCGTCGGTACACCTAACTCGCTGAGCCGCTTTGCATATTGTTCGCCCTCATCGCATAGCGGGTCGTACTCGGCGGTGATCATAAATGTTGGTGGCATCTTGGCCAATACTTCATCACTTGCCAATAGTGGAGAAACCATTGGGTCAGTGAGACTGCCACGCGATGAACCAGAGATCGATGAGCCGGCACTAGGCAAATAGTGACCGTAAAACCATTGCATCGCCGGAGCAGTCAACAAGTACCCGAGCGCATTTTTGCGATAACTCTCAGTGATGCATCGCGCATCAGTCGCTGGATAAATCAACAACTGCATCTTGAATGCCACACCTGAATGTTGCGCCACAAGCGTCGACAAGTTTCCGCCGGCAGAGTCTCCGCACACGACCATTCGGTTCGCATCGCAACCCAACGACGCAGCGTTTTCGTGCGCCCAGCGCGTCGCCACAAGACAATCTTCAAGTGGCACTGGAAACTTAAACTCTGGTGCTAATCGATAATCAATACTCAAAACTGCATGACCTGATTGCATCGCAATCCGACGACAAACATCGTCGTAATCATCAAGGTTATGAAACACCCAACCGCCACCATGAATAAAAACGCACAAACCTAAATTCTTTTCGCTAGATGGTGAATACAAACGCGCCGGCACACCGCCTGCATCAACATCTCGAGACGCAAAAATTGGGTGCTCTGAAGCAACATAATATTTGCGAACCATTGCACGAGCCTCGGTTGGCGTCATCTGCTCAAGTGGCGGCTCGCCCCGCGAAGCGAGTAACTCAAGAAAAGTTTTTGTCTGATGATGAAGTGTCATGATGACAAAAGATTATCTATGACACGCACCTCACCGACAACTCGCCCGTGCCCAAAAATCGGCGACGCAAATGCGAGCGGGTCAACACCAGAAATATCAATGCCCAGTGCATTAAGCGCAGCACGCATTAACGGTGGTCGCGCGCGATTCGCGCCATCTGCAATCTTCAACGCGATGGCTCGACCGTCTGGCAACGCAGCGGCATAAACACCCTCGGCGCCATCTTTGGCAACAAGACCAGCAATGCCCGACATCAGTAGCGTCACATCGCGAGTTGGTCCACCAACCATTTGAGGATGCTCACGCATTGCGTCTGCAACTACTCGCGCCGGCGAGCCAGTTTTTGATATTGCGACCGCACGAAACCCGCGTGCAAGACCGGCAAGCGTCATCGCGTGCGCTGGTGCGCCGCAACCATCAGTGACGATGTGCGCAACATTTTCACCAATCAACTCGGGCATCATTTCTGTGATGCAACGCTGCAACTCATGATCTTGATCTAAATAACTGTCGTCGTGCTCCCAACCACACGCAACACATGTAGCCAGCATTCCAGAATGTTTACCAGAGCAATTCATTTGCAGCGAAGTTGCAACGCCGCCGCCGCGAACAACTTCACGCGCCGCATCATCATCAAGTGGCAAATCTTTAGTATTGCGCAAATCATTTTCGTCAAGGCCAGCGCTTGCCAGTATTTCGCGCGCTGCTTGCAAATGTTCGGGTCGACCATCGTGACTAGCACACACAAGTGCGAGAAGTTTTGACGGCAGCTTTAAGCCTGCGGCCACCATCGCAGTTGCTAAAAATGGCTTTGTCGATGATCGCGGGAAAATTATTGCATGCGGCGAACCAGCACTAAACGCAATTGACCCGTCTCGCTCAAGGCAAACGACGGCACCGTCATGGAATGATTCTTGAATACCGTTTCGCAACGTGTAAGCAACTGGTATTGAGTCAGATGCTTGCATCGCTTTTATTTAACTTGCTGCGCTAGTGCGTCGACGCTTAACTAGCGAAATCACAAACCTGACTACGAAAACTACTATCGCCAAGATGACTACCCATTGAAAAACTCCGACGTAGTCGCCGACTCGGTCCCACTGATCTTTCAATACTGCACCTGCTCCAATGAGAGCAATATTCCAGACGGCGCTACCCAATGCCGTAAGCACAACAAAACTTGAAAGTTTCATTCGGCGAAAACCGGCAGGTATCGAAACGATCGAGCGAATCAGTGGTACGCAACGCCCAACGAGCACTGCCACAAATGAACGACGATCAAACCAAGCCTCAGCACGCACTAAATCTGCAGGCTTCACACCAAACCACTTGCCAAACTTTTCGACAAAGGCGCGTAATCGATCTGGACCAATTGCCGCCGAAACAAAATACAAAATCAGTGCGCCGACTACCGAACCAACAGTTGCCGCAATCATCATGCCGATCACAGACGTATCACTCTGAGCAGCGCCAGCGCCCTGCTGTGCAACAAAACCCGCAAACGGTAAAACGATCTCTGACGGGATCGGTGGAAAAACATTCTCAATCACGACCAACAACGCAACACCGATATAACCGAACTGATTAATTACATCCTGCACCCAAGAAGCGAGATCACCCAACATTATTATCCCCTATATAGAAATCGCAAGTAACTTAGCCGCGGCTGAGTTGCTTGCGATTCTTTGATTTTGATTTTCTAAAATCTGAGTTCATCAGCGCAATCACATCGAGTGAAATTTCTTTCGGACACGCAGCAGAACATTCGCCGTGATTTGTGCACGAGCCGAATTGATCATCCATTGTGTTGACCATTGCTTCTACTCGCTTGTACCGTTCGGCTTGACCCTGCGGCAAAACATTTAGGTGTGAAATCTTGGCGCCCGTAAACAAATTGGCTGCACCATTCGGGCAGGCAGCAACACACGCACCGCAACCGATACACGCAGCAGAATCCATTGCCGAATCGGCTACAGGTTTTGGCACTGGAGTCAAGTTTGCGTCTGGCGCACCACCCGTAGGCGCAGTTATAAAACCACCAGATTCGACAATGCGGTCAAACGAGGCACGATCAACCATCAAGTCTTTAATAATCGGAAACGCAGCGGCGCGCCAAGGCTCGATCACGATTTCATCGCCACTTGAAAATGTGCGCATATGCAACTGGCAAGTCGTCGTTGCTCGTTGCGGACCATGTGCTCGACCATTGATCATTAGCGAACAGGTTCCACAGATTCCTTCGCGACAGTCGTGGTCAAACACGATCGCATCTTTATTTTCGCCAATTAGTCGCTCGTTCAGTTGATCGAGCATTTCAAGAAACGATGCTTCATCGCTGACGCTCTCAACGACGTGCGTTTCAAATTTGCCGGCCGTATCAGGGCCATCTTGACGCCAAACTTTGAGTTTCAAATTGGTTAAATGCTTCACTTGTAACTCCGAGTTGCAAGATGCGCCGTTTCAAACTCGAGTTTTTCTTTATTCAAGGCAGCCGCCATCGGGTCGCCTGTCCAGTCGTATGCAGAAACATGGCAGTAATTCTTGTCGTCGCGCAATGCCTCGCCCTCAGCAGTTTGGTACTCGCTACGAAAATGTGCACCACAACTTTCTTCGCGGTCGAGAGCATCTCGACACATCAACATTCCGAGCTGAAAGAAGTCATCGACTCGCCCGGCTTTTTCAAGAGTTTGGTTAACGCTTTCGCCATTGCCAGTGACTCGCAAATCTTTTTTGAATTCGCTATATAGGGCTGGCAACTCTGACAATGCTTTCTCAAGACCCTGTTGCGTACGCTCCATTCCGCAATAGTCCCAAATGATCCTGCCGAGTTCGCGATGAAACCAATCTGGTGAGCGCGTACCGCCAACATTTAGATAACCATTAAAACGATCGCGCGCTTCAGTTTCTGCTTGCACAAACGCCGGATGATCGGTTGTCGGAATCGGCTTGTTGAGCATCGGCGCAAGTTCATTGCTAATTGTGTACGGAAGTACAAAGTATCCATCGGCGAGACCTTGCATCAACGCGCTAGCACCAAGACGGTTCGCACCATGGTCAGAGAAGTTCGCTTCGCCGGCTGCATACAAACCAGGAATCGTCGTTGCAAGTTCATAGTCAACCCACAACCCACCCATCGTGTAGTGAGTCGCTGGATAAATTCGCATCGGCGTCGAGTATGGGTCTTCACCCGCAATGCGCTCGTACATCTGAAACAAGTTTCCGTAACGCTCTTGCACAACATCAAGGCCGAGGCGTTCAATCGCTGCCGAGAAATCTAGATTCACACCGTTCTTAAGAGGACCAACACCGTGGCCTTTGTCTACGAGACGCTTTGCCGCGCGCGATGAAATATCACGTGGCGCCAAGTTGCCGTAACTCGGATACAAACGCTCGAGGTAATAATCGCGCTCGCTCTCGGGTATCTGGTCTGCAGGTCGCGCATCGTCGGCATTTTTCGGCACCCAAATTCGTCCGTCATTACGCAATGATTCGCTCATCAATGTCAACTTTGATTGCGACTCATCACTTTGCGGAATGCATGTTGGGTGAATTTGCGTGTAACAAGGGTTCGCGAACATCGCACCGCGTCGATGCGCGCGCCACGAAGCGGTGACATTGCAATTCATCGCATTTGTTGAAAGATAAAACACATTGCCGTAGCCACCAGTTGCCATGACAACTGCATGCGCCGCATGCGAAGTGATTTCGCCAGTTAGCAAGTCACGCACGACGATTCCTGAGCAGCGTCCGTCAACGACGACAACATCTACAAGTTCAGTTCTATTGAAAAGACGAACGCCACCTAGACCGACTTGACGCGACAACTGTTGATAAGCACCGAGCAACAACTGCTGGCCGGTTTGTCCACGCGCATAAAAGGTTCGACTTACTTGCGCGCCACCGAAACTTCGATTGTCGAGTGTGCCACCGTATTCGCGTGCAAACGGAACACCTTGTGCGACCATCTGATCAATGATGTCAACAGACACTTGAGCCAAGCGATGCACATTGCCTTCACGGCTGCGAAAGTCTCCACCCTTGATTGTGTCGACGAATAAACGATTGATACTGTCGCCGTCGCCTTGATAATTTTTCGCAGCGTTGATTCCGCCTTGAGCGGCAATTGAGTGTGCTCGACGAGCAGAGTCATGAAATGTGAACGCATCAACTTGATAGCCAAGTTCAGCCAAGGTTGCCGCAGCCGATGCCCCAGCAAGACCGGTACCAACGACAATTACTTTAAACTTGCGCTTGTTGTTCGGGTTAACAAGTTTGGCGTCTGCCTTATAGTTATCCCACTTTTCGTGCAATGCACCACCCGGAATCTTGGCATTCAAAAGCGTGTTCATTATTTAACCTTTACAGTTTTACGATGCCCGCGAGCACCGCAATCGGGAATGAAATATTGCCAATCACAACAACTAGTGCGAACACAGTCGCAAACGACCAACGCCAAGAATTGAATCGCGGATTGTTCCATCCGAGCGATTGAAAGATACTCCACGCACCATGTCGCAAATGAATGCCGAGCAACAAATTCGCCAAAATATAAAACGCAGCGACTGGCCATCGATCGAGACTGCGCACAATATTTGCATAAACTTCGGCTTTTACGAAGGTGCCTTCAGTGCCAACAGTGTTGACAACACCAAATGTGAAATCTAGTAAATGCCAAATTAAAAAACTTAGAACGATCATGCCGCTGTAACGCATTGTGCGACTCGCAAAGTTTGCAACTTCATAATCGCGCGGTGATTGATATTTAACTGGTCGCGCCTGATGATTTAAAATTGTCAACGACCACGCAGCATGAAGATGCAACGCGAGCATCGCCAACAAGCCGCCGCGAAGAATCCATAACACCGCACCTTTTGGCGCAAGCGGATAAAGCAACTCTTTCAAAAATTCGGCGTAGTGATCGAGTTCAGCGGCACCGAGATACATCTTTAAATTGCCGATCATATGAAACAAAACAAAACCCATCAATGCAATGCCCGAAATTGCCATGGCATATTTTTTGCCAACTGCAGTTGAGTAAATGTCGGCGATGAACGACCGCTTTTTGCGTACTGACAACGCCGTGCCAGTTACTGGTTGCCGCGGTGCAATTGATTTGCCCGCCCGTGCTAATGCCTGCTGTGTTTTCGCCATAGTCCCGTCAGAGTACGTTAGTAGTCAGCTTGTTGCTAGGCGACATTCTTGGCGACACATACAGCGTGAACCGTGTCTCATCCCTTAAAAACTCAAGTTTTAGGTCTCGTGCTAAATCGGCTAGCAAAACGGCTAGCAAGCGTTACAAAAGCGCCATAAAAATAGCCAATTATTCGTCGCTTATTGGCATTAGTAGCCCCAAATTCTTTATACTTTCCGAGACACATAACACGGGTAGCCATGCTGGCGAACCCCATCAGAAAACGGAGAAATTACACGTGAGCGCACTTTTTGCAACTGAAGGCGGATGGCAACAATTCACACTTAAAGGTGGCGAATGGTTGATCCTTGGACTCTCAGGGGCATCTGCTGTACTGGCACTTTTGGTCGGCTGGTATTTGATGATCAAAGTTCTTCAAGAGGATGAAGGCACCGACAAAATGAAAGAAATCGCGGTGGCGATTCAAGTGGGTGCGTGGGCATATTTAAAACGGCAGTTTCGCACAATCGGCATGATTCTTGTGCCAGTTGGTGCAGTTGTGTTTTTAACTTCAGTCGCAATTGACAAGCCAGGTGGCGATTCGGCGCTGACATTTGTGCAATCTGGTCTGTATCGAACAATTGCGTTCGTACTGGGTTGCGTTGCTTCAGGATTAACCGGTTACATCGGTATGACGCTCGCGACACGCGGCAACGTTCGAACTGCTGCAGCGGCTAAACGTGGCTCGATGAAGCAAGCGTTGCAAATTGCGTTTCGCACAGGTGGCGTTGCCGGAATGTTCACAGTTGGTCTTGGTTTGCTCGGCGCAACGATAATCATCGCGCTATTTCAAAACACATCGTCAGCAATGTTGATTGGTTTCGGATTCGGTGGTTCACTGCTCGCATTGTTCTTGCGAGTCGGTGGAGGAATTTTCACAAAGGCAGCCGATGTCGGCGCAGACTTGGTTGGCAAAGTTGAAGCAGGAATCCCAGAAGACGACCCACGCAACCCGGCAACAATTGCCGACAATGTTGGTGACAACGTTGGTGACTGTGCAGGTATGGCTGCTGACTTGTTCGAGAGTTACGAAGTAACACTTGTTGCCTCGATCATTCTTGGTGTTGCTGCGTTCAACTCAATTGGTTTGAACCCTGCACTCGGTTTGGTCTTTCCACTTGCGGCTCGCGCAATTGGTGTGATTGCGTCTATCGCTGGTGTGTTTGCAGTTCGCGCACGCGACGGCGAGACGAATGCGCTTAAGCCAATCAACCGCGGCTTTTTAACTGCTGGCATCATCACAGTTATCGGTACGTATTTGTTGGCAACTTATTATGTCGGCAACGACAAACTCGAGAAGACTGGTTTTGCAAATACTGGTTGGCGCGTTTTTGGTGCCGTACTTGTCGGTTTGGTGCTTGCTCAAGTTTTGAGTCGTCTCACTGAATATTTCACTGGCACCGAATATGGCCCAGTGCAAGAAATCGCCGAGAGCACCGAGACAGGCCCAGCGACGGTTGTTCTTTCAGGAACAGCATCTGGTCTTGAGTCATCTGTTTACGCAATTTTGTGCATCGCGATTGCGCTTGGTACAACAATCTGGATGGGTGGCGGAAACATTCAGTTCTCGCTTTACCTCGTTGCACTTTGCGGCATGGGAATGCTCGCAACAACCGGCGTAATCGTCTCTGAAGATACATTCGGTCCGGTTTCAGATAACGCTGCTGGCATCGCCGAAATGGCTGGCGAGTTGCATGGTGAGACTGGCAAAATTCTTGTCAGCCTCGATGCAGTTGGTAACACAACGAAAGCAGTAACTAAGGGCTTTGCAATTGGCTCGGCAGTTATTGCTGCTGTTGCGTTGTTCGCTTCATACATCGAAACAATTGCCAGCGAACTTGGTCTCAAAGACGAAGTAACTGGTTTGCCGCTTGAAGGTAAAGCTATATTCACGGCGGTTGAAACACAGATCAACGTGTCAGACGTAAAAACATTTATTGGTCTTCTAATTGGTGGATCAATTGCGTTTATGTTCTCAGCACTCGCGATTCGCGCGGTTGGTCGAACAGCAGGCGTGGTTGTGCAAGAAGTTCGCAGCCAGTTCAAAGACGGCAAAATTATGGCCGGCACAAAGCAACCTGACTACGGCCCAGTTATCGACATCTGCACCGCAGCATCATTGCGTGAACTCACAACGCCAGCATTGCTAGCAGTTCTGACACCAGTGATTGTTGGTTTTGGTATCGGCTATGCAGCACTTGGTGCGTTCTTGGCTGGTGTGATCTTGACCGGTCAATTGATGGCTAACTACCTCAGCAACGCCGGTGGCGCATGGGATAACGCCAAGAAGTACATCGAAGACGGACACCATGGTGGCAAAGGTTCAGATGCACACAAAGCTGCTGTCATTGGTGACACCGTTGGCGACCCGTTTAAAGACACTGCCGGTCCGGCACTTAATCCGCTGATCAAAGTAATGAACTTGGTTGCTCTTTTAACATTGCCAGCGATTATCAAATATCAAGACAACGACGCAATGCGTTTGAGCATCGCCGGTGTTTCGCTGGTGATTTTGGTTATCGCAATCATGTTCTCACGTCGTAAGTCAGTCAGTTTGGTTGCTGCTTAAATAGCGGCAACTATTCCAAAGGCAAATAATGTCAGCCCGCGTTGATTACCTCAGCAATGAGTGGATTAACGCGGTTGCTGAAGGTGTCAAATTAAATAACGAAATCACCGCTGTTGCGCGCGACAACTCTGTGTCGGTGACACAAATTGTTACTGGCACTCCTCGCGGAGATGTGACTTATCATCTTGAATCGCGCGACGGCAAGATAACTTTTGCCAGCGGCCCAGCAACAGTTTCAGATATTGCGTTCACTCAAGATTGGCAAACAGCCGTTGGTGTTGCGACTGGCAAGATCAATGCTCAAGAAGCATTCATCAGCGGCAAGATTCGGTTTAAAGGCGACCACGAACGAGTGATTGCAACTCAGCCGTTATTTTTAGCCTTGGATGTCGTGTTTTCGGCAGTTAACGCCAACACAAACTTCTAATTCGCGACAAAATTTGAGCGCTTCGCACCGAAATTTAAGCGCTTAGCGAAATTATTAAATTAATCCGAGGCTGCGAACCGCGTCGCGCTCGTCGATCAACTCAGCAACTGACGCATCAATCATCTTGCGACTGAAATCATTGATCGGCAAACCCTGCACGATGCTGTACTCACCATTCGCGCATGTGCACGGAAACGACGAAATCAAACCCGCTGGCACACCGTAACTGCCATCAGACGGCACGCTCATGCTGACCCAATCACCTGCTGGTGTGCCCTGAACCCAGTTACGAACATGATCCATTGCCGCAGTGCCCGCCGAAGCAGCCGATGACAAACCACGCGCCTTGATAATCGCCGCACCACGCTTGGCGACAGTCGGAATAAAAGTTTCGCGCAACCAATTGTCGTCGTTCACTAAAGTTGCCGCGTTCTTTCCATCAACTTCACAGTTATAGAGATCTGGATACTGCGACGCCGAGTGATTGCCCCAGATAGTCATTTTTTTAACCGAAGTAACTGGCTTGCCAAGTCGTTGTGCAAGTTGGGCTACGGCGCGATTGTGATCTAGCCGTGTCATCGCTGTGAATTGTTTTGGATCAATGCCCGAAGCGTTGCTCATCGCGATTAGAGAATTTGTATTCGCTGGGTTACCAACAACTAATACCTTGACATTTTTTTTAGCGTTTTTAGAAATTGCAAGACCTTGTGGTTTGAAGATGCCGCCGTTAGCCGTCAACAAATCTGCGCGCTCCATGCCGTCTTTGCGTGGCATTGCGCCAATCAATAAAGCAATATCTGTGTCGCCGAAAGCAATGTTGGCGTCATCAGTTGTGATCACATCGACCAACGGCGAATAGGCACAATCGTCGAGTTCCATTTTTACACCGTTGAGCGCACCGAGCGCTGGGGTCACTTCAAGTAGTTGCAAAATTACTGGCGTATCTGGCCCGAGCATCTGCCCAGAAGCGATGCGAAATAAAATTCCGTATCCGATTTGTCCAGCGGCGCCTGTAACTGTGATTCGAACTGGTGTAGTCATAGCGCCCAAGCCTACGGTAAAAGTTAAGGTCGTCCAATTGCTTGCATCATTAAATCTGCATAGACCTTTTGGCCTTCGATGCGAATGTGTGTTTGATCGCTATAAAGATATTCGGGGTGGGCAGTTGCCACCGCGTTCCAGTCGAACACCTTGACATTTTCATATCTAAGTGGCATCTCACTGAGTAACAAGTTGTTTTTGTTTTGTCGCTCTTCGGCCGGCACATGCACATTGACAAATAAAACCAACGGAACATCTTTGAGTGGCACCATTATTTCATCAAGCGTTTGTGCATCGACCGTGTTGTTCGTGCCGAGGTGAATGATCACTACAGACCCAAGACGATTGATCGACTTCATATAGTTGGCAATCTCAAGTGCCTGACGAAATGGACGACTCTTTAATGCATCAACCGTGACGCCGCGCTCGGTCAACACATTTGCGGCACCAAGCATCACCGAGTCGCCGATTGCTAAAACGTCAATTACTTGACCGTCGAGAGACCCTGGGGCTACCGGTGCTTGCCCGACAATCGTCGTGCCTGAGACCACAACTGGCGCCGCAGACGCGCCTGGGTTAAGTAAATCAACTACGTTTTGTTGATTATCAGTAAGGTTCTGCGTGATTTCATCAACTTGTACTTTTGCGGTGACCAAACTGACCACACCAAAAACTGGGAGTAGCGAAAAAACTGCGATCAATAAAATTTGTCGCTGGCGCGTATCGGCATCTGAACCGTAGCTCGGTGATCTAAATTTCTTCCACCATTGCGAAATGGCACCTTGTCGCACAGGTGTTTCGATCAAGCGAAAACTAAGTTCAGTAAACGCAAGAGCGATTAACACCAGCACCACAAACTCGTAAGGCGTTAAACCTTTGCCAGCAAACCGACGATAGAACTGAAACACTGGCCAATGAAATAAATAAAACCCATATGAGCGGCGACCCAGCCACACAAATATGGGGTTACCCAAACTTCGCGAAATAATAAGCGAAGACGGATGAACTGCTGCAGCGATCAACGCAACACTGGCGAGATCTACAGCGAAAAATCCACCGCGAAACAAAAAGTCATAGCCAACTGTGCCTGCGTCAGTTCCTTCAATTACTGTATGAAATTTGAACATCGCCAAAACGATTACTCCAAGGCCGACAAGACCGACAAGATCAAACAAACTTCCGTCACTACCGGCTTGTGATCGCTTCAACAGCCAAGGTCGCCACCAAATTGCAAGTGCAGCACCGAGCAACAACCCGCCTGAGCGCGTGAATGTGCCGAGAAATAGAAAATCAATTCTTGAAACGGAGTGACCGAAAAGCGACATGAATTGTTGTGGAGTTTGGTCAATTGTCGAAATCGTGCCCGAGCGATAAGTCATCGCCACATAAATTGCCACGCCGACAGACATACCAAAAAACAAAACACCAACGCTCGGCAATTTTCGCCTGCCTAGTCTGGCGACCAGCAACATCACCAGTGGCCAAACAAGATAAAACTGTTCTTCAACTGCGAGCGACCATAAATGCCGCAACGGCACAAACTCGAATGATGTGAAGTAACTTGTGCCGTTCCACACTTGAAACCAATTGAAACCATATAACAGTGCTGCCACTACATCTCCACGAAGAGTGCCAAGCATCTCGCGTTGAAATAATGATGCGAATACCACGACACCGACCACCATCACCCAAAGCGCGGGTAGCAACCGCCTGAAACGACGCATCCAAAACTGCCCCAAACTAATTGAACCGCTTTGCTCAGATTCAGCAAGTAACAAAAGAGTGATCAAATATCCGCTGATCACAAAGAAAACCTCGACTCCGAGAAACCCGCCGGGCAACCAAAGTTTGTTCGCGTGATAGACGATTACAGCCAGCACCGAAAGCGCGCGAATCCCATCTAAAGATGGAATATATGAAAGGAGTTGAGGTCGTTTGTCCATTATCCGCTTTTATCTTCCGGTACTTGTCGCTACTCGGCGACCACAAATTCTAGACGGTCACCCGATAGCAAAACTGAAATCTAAAATCCTGCAACTATTTTCGACATTAGATCACAAGCCTCAGTTGGATTCAACCCGATCATCACACCGGCGGTTCTGAGCGAATCCATCTTGCCTTGCGCGGTACCTTTGCCGCCCGAGACAATCGCCCCAGCATGACCCATTTTTTTACCAGCGGGTGCTGTGACGCCTGCGATATACGCACTCATCGGTTTTGTTACATGATTTGTGATGAACTCTGCGGCTTCTTCTTCGGCAGTGCCCCCGATTTCACCGATCATGATGATCGCATGTGTTTCGGGGTCAGCCTGAAACTCGGCCAGACAGTCAACGAACGAAGTGCCGGGCACTGGGTCGCCGCCGATGCCAACACAAGTTGATACACCAATATTTAATTGCTTGAGTTCGTAAAGCGCTTGATAAGTGAGTGTGCCCGATCGTGAAACGATGCCGACGTTTGGTCCGTTCTTAGTTGGCAACGCTGCGATCTCGCCAGCGGTGATACCGATGTTGCATTTGCCTGGGCTAATAATGCCAGGGCAGTTCGGCCCAAGCAACCGCGTCTTTGGAAAATCGCGTTGTAGGTTTGCAAACACTCGCGCCTCGTCTTGCGCGGGCACACCTTCGGTTATGCAAACAATAAAACTGATTCCGGCACGAGCAGCCTCAAGAATCGCAGCGGGCGCTGCCTTCGGCGGCACTGCAATAAACGATGCGGTTGCCCCAGTTGCAATAACCGCGGCTTCAACGCTGTCGTATACGGGGATACCTTCTACGTCTTGACCGGCTTTTCCGGGTGTTACACCAGCAACAACTTGC
Source organism: Ilumatobacteraceae bacterium (assembly GCA_964203235.1). Lineage (GTDB taxonomy): Bacteria > Actinomycetota > Acidimicrobiia > Acidimicrobiales > Ilumatobacteraceae > BACL27. The sequence goes on along the minus strand of CAXNLE010000003.1, from coordinate 101,717 downwards.
GTGCCGTAGTCGCGATTGCGCAACCCATGAAACCGCCCTTGGCCGCCAGTTAATCCCTGAACAAGAACTTTTGTATTTTCGTTTACAAATATTGCCATGTTATTAATTCTTTCCTGCGAGATCGACTGCAACGCGAGCAGCCTCAAGCATTGTTGACCGCGACATTAATTGTGACTCGTCAATGCCTGCATTTGCAATGATCGCACGACCCTCGATGGCATTAGTGCCGTCAAGTCGAATCACAATCGGTGCGCGCAATTTGACACGCTTCATCGCTTCAACAATGCCTTTAGCGACTTCATCACCTCGTGTGATTCCACCAAAAATATTGATAAAAATACTTTTCACTTTCGTGTCTGAGTTGATGACTTCGAGCGCCGCGGTCATAAGTTCGGCATTCGCGCCACCACCGATATCTAAAAAGTTGGCAGCCTTACCACCGACTTGGTTGACAACATCAAGCGTGCTCATTGCCAAACCGGCGCCATTGGCGATGATGCCAACTGTGCCGTCAAGTCCGATGTATTGCAGATTTTTTTCGCGGGCAAGTTTTTCACGCTCGTCAAGCTCTTCGGTCGCGCGGTATTCGTCCCACTCTGGGTGTCGAAATGCTGCGTTATCGTCAAGCGTCACTTTGGCGTCAAGTGCATGCACTTCGCCGTTTGGTTTTAAAATCAGTGGATTAATTTCAGCTAAATCGCAATCACCTTTAGTGAAGCACTCATAAAGTTTGACGAGCATCGCTGCAACACCGTCGATTGCTTTTTGCGAAATTTGTGCGTCGACAACTGCACGTCGAGCAGTTTCAAGACTCAAGCCCTCAATTGGGTTGACATATAACTTGACGATCGCAGTTGGGTCGGTGACCGCGACTTGCTCGATCTCGACACCACCTTGTGCCGAGAGCATCAACAGGTGTCGCTTGGCAGAGCGGTCAAGTGTGAACGATGCGTAATATTCTTCGGCGATATCTGATGCGTGTTCAACCCAAATGCGTTTAACGACGTGGCCTTTGATGTCCATGCCCAAAATATTGGTCGCATGTGTGCGAACCTCTTCAGCGTTGTTCGCGAGTTTGATTCCACCGGCTTTGCCGCGACCACCGACTTGCACTTGAGCTTTAATCACAACTGGGTATTGCGCCAATTCGGCTTGTTTCACTGCCTCATCAACAGTTAGTGCAACACCACCAGCAGACACTGCGATGCTATAGCGCGCGAAATATTGTTTGCCTTGATATTCAAATAAATCCACTTAACTTCCTTTTTATATTTTGCTCGAGTGATGAAACTTTATTTTTCGCGTGCGTCAAGCGCTAACTCTAGCCATTTTGCGATTTCGTTAAGCGATGAACCTGGTCCGAAAATTTCACCGACACCTTGTTGTTTAAGCGTGACGATGTCTTCAAGTGGAATAACCCCGCCGCCAAAAATTAAAACCTCGCCAAGTTTTCGAGTTCGCAATTCTTCCATCACACGAGGAAACAAAGTCAAATGAGCCCCTGAAAGTAATGAGAGACCGATTGCATCAGCATCCTCTTGCAACACTGTTTCGGCAATCTGCTCGGGGGTTTGGTGCAAACCCGTATAAATGACCTCAAATCCGTGGTCACGCAGGGCGCGGGTGATCGTTTTGGCTCCCCGATCATGACCGTCAAGGCCAGGTTTTGCGACTACGACTCGATAATTTCGTTTCACGACTTATTAACCTTACGGCATGCGTCGAGTCGAATTCACATCGCCAGTTTCACGAGCGATCATGCCAATTGTTGGCGGTATCGCAGGTTTCATATTGCTTTTCGGGGTGACGTGGATCTTGGCAAGCACTTCAACTAAAAATCGTCAGAGTCAACCCCAGACGATTCCGCAGACTTTTGAAATTGGGGAAGTAAAAGACGTCGCCAAAAGCATCGATCAAGATGGCCCAATCTTGTATCCCGACTTGCGCGACGCAACTGGCAAGCGCTCGATCGTGATTGACCATACAGGCACTAATCCTGCAAAGGGCTGGCAGGTTTACTATGCCTACCCTGCAGATCGCACTGAGACTTGCTTAGTTGAGCACCTCAAAAAGTCTCGCAACTTTAAAGACTGCGATGGTCGAACGCTTGCAGTTGAGCAACTAAAACTTCCGCTTGATGTGCGACCAATTGTCGAAAATCTCAAAACACTTTTAATTGATTTGCGCGCGGGCTAGTTAGCTAGTCAACGCGTGATTTAGCTAGCTAGTTAATTTTTTTAAGCGGCGCCCAAGCCAAAGCCAGATGTTTTGTACCGTGTTTGGCAAATTCAATTGCTGCTTCTGTGGTCTCACCCGAGCCACGAATGTTTATAATCACACCTTCACCAAAAGATGGGTGCTCAACATCGTCACCCACTTTTAGACCAGCATTCGCGCCGACCATATCTTGCGCTGTGCCGCTGTCGCGACGATATTTCGGAATCGTCGCTCGTGTCCATTCAATTTTTTGGCCAGTACTTTGATCTGCGTTCGGACGAAAACCGCCGCGACCTTGATCGGCACCAGAGTCAATACTGCCTTCGCGCTGCAACAACTCACTAGGTATCTCATCTAGAAATCGCGACGGTGGGTTGTATTGCTTTGAACCATACAAGTTGCGGCTCCAGGCGTGCGACAAAAATAATTTCTCTTTTGCGCGAGTTATACCAACATATGCCAAGCGACGCTCTTCTTCGAGTTCGACTTGATCGGTAAGCGCGCGACTATGCGGAAATATTCCTTCTTCTAAACCAACAATGAATACAACGGGAAACTCAAGACCTTTGGCGGCATGCAGAGTCATCAAAGTCACGTGATTATCAGAATCAATTTGATCAGTGTCAGCGACGAGTGCAACTTGCTCAAGAAATTCGTCAACTTGTGTGAACTCACTGGCACTACCAATAAGTTCAGATAAGTTTTCGTGCCGACCTGCAGACTCAACGGTGTCTTCGGCTTCGAGTTCTTTGAAGTATCCGCTGGCCTCGAGTGCGTGACGCAAAACAGGCCCAGGTCCTTGACCAAGACGCGATTCGAGATCATCAATTAACGCAACAAATGCAGCGATGCCTTTTACCCCAGCCCCACCAACGCCAGCCTCAGTTGCACGGCGCAATGCCAATGCAAAAGAGACTTGCTGACTTGCGGCAAACGCATCGATTCGATCAACTGTTGTGTCACCGATACCCCGCTTCGGCACATTCAAAATGCGCTTCAGGCTGACTTCGTCAAGCGGGTTGGCCGCACAACGAATATAAGCGAGCGCATCTTTGACTTCGCGACGGTCATAGAACCGTGTGCCACCGATGACTTTGTACGGCACACCAGACTGCATAAAACTCTCTTCAAGCACGCGGCTCTGTGCATTGGTGCGATAGAACACAGCCATCTCACGCCACTGGCGCGCGTCAGACTCATGCATTTGTTTAAGTTGCGAAACAGCCCAGTTTGCTTCGTGGTATTCATCGTCGGCGTAAAAACGTACGACGCGGTCACCCTTGCCAAGTTCTGTCCAGAGTTCTTTGGGTTTACGTTCGGCGTTATTGGTGATCACTGCGTTAGCAGCATCTAAAATTGTCTGCGTGCTGCGATAATTTTGCGCCAACACGACAACAGTCACTTCAGGAAACGCAGTTTCAAATTGCAAGATGTTTCTAAAGTCTGCACCACGAAAGCGATAAACAGATTGATCTGTGTCACCCACAACGCACACGTTGTGTAGCGCGCGAGCATCATCAGCAGATGCAAGCTTGAGCACGATTTCATTTTGCGCCATATTCGTGTCTTGATATTCGTCAATCAAAATATGTTCAAAGCGTTGTTGATATTGTGCCAGAACATCTTTGTGTTGACGAAATAACTGCACCGTATTGAACAGCAAATCATCAAAATCCATTGCGCCAGCTTTGATTAGGCGATTTTGATATTCACGGTATATCTCTGCATATTTTGTATCAAATACATTTTCGGCTTGCGCGGCAGCATCGTAGGGCGACAGCAATTCGTTTTTCCATAGGCTGATTCGCGCCTGCACACCGCGTGCGGGAAACCTCTTTGCATCAAGCCCAAGGTCGCGAATCACATAGCCGATTAATCTCTTTGAATCTGATTGATCGTAAATTGAGAAAGTTTTCGGAAACCCAATCTGCTCAGCCTGCATTCGCAAAATTCGCACACACGCAGCGTGAAAAGTGCTGACCCACATTCGTTCGGCGACTCTTCCGACTAGCGCTTCGACTCGCTCACGCATCTCACCGGCTGCTTTGTTGGTGAACGTGATCGCCAAAATTCGCATCGGGTGAGTGCCCTGGCTGATGAGATGCGCCACCCTGTGCGTTAACACCCGAGTTTTACCCGAACCTGCGCCTGCAATCACCAATAACGGCCCGCTCGGGTGCAGCACCGCGTCTTGTTGATCTGGGTTCAACGACGCGATGTCTAGAGAAATGTTGGATTTGTGCTCTGTCACTACCCCTGCAGACTAGAGGCAGGGTATGCGACTATTGCGCCGCCTAATCAAGCAGAATCGTGTGTCGTGACTAGTAACGAAAAACTTTTTATTTTGTTACCGCCCTCCGAAGGCAAAGCCCCATCTGGCACAACCAGCACGAAATTTAAAGAGACAGATGGCAAATTTGGTAAGTCTTTAGCCAAACAACGTGCCGAAATTATTTCTGCTTTACTGGTACAAAACGGTGGCTCGCAGAAACTACTCGGTGTGTCTGGCACACATCTGTTGCGAGCACAACAGGCCAATCTTGCGTTGCGCGGCGCAAAAACTTTGCCCGCTCGTGACCGTTACACCGGCGTCGTGTGGGATCATCTAGATCTTGCATCGTTAACGAGCGCACAACAAAAATTTGCAGATGCGAACATCATTGTTGTTTCTGGTTTACTCGGCTTAGTTTGTGCTGGCGATGCAGTACCCGACTATCGCCTGAAAATTGGTGCGTCACTTGCACCAATGGGCAAACTTTCAACCTGGTGGCGCGAAGCAATTTCGGTTTCGTTAAATAAATACTGTGCGGGTGCTGTTGTAATTGATTTATTGCCGCAAGAACATTCGGCTGCGTTCGTGCCAAACGAAAAACTATTGAAAGAATATTTCAGAATTGACCTGGCAACAAAATCAGGCACAGCAGGCGGACACGACGCCAAAGCAGCCAAAGGTCGACTGGCGCGTCACCTAGTTACGAATCACAACAACCCGGTTGCGGCATTAAAGACTTTCAAAGACCCGAAATTTAAAGTGCGTGTATTAAAAAAGTTTTAGTTTCAAAAACTCAATTACACGTTGCACGCCAAGTTCTTGACGTTGCTCAGTGAGCACTGCGTGATCTGATTTTTTTGTTGATTCAAACTCAACTGAGATAAATGCATCGCCAAGCAATTTATGCAACTCAGCAAATCGTGTGCCAACAAGACGATCGCCGTTGTAGCGCAGACCGAGTACTTGGCAGCCGTCTGCAGCGCGCTGTGCGACTCGCCTTGCATCTTGTAGCGAAAGACCCAAATCAGCCGAGCGCTTAACACCAACCGCAAACGGCAGTGACGGTTGCGAAAGCACGGGCGCGACAACGATATCATCAACCATCATCCCGAGAGCAAAACCACCACTAAAACACATGCCGATTGCGCCAACGCCTTTGCCACCAAGTTCGTCGTGAAGTTGTTTGGCTAGTGCCCGCAACCAAAAAATAACTGGCGACGTTTTGTTTAGCGCCAAAGTCGTAAATTCTTTGGCGATACAAACTTTCAACATTGACGATGCTAAATATTTACCACTCGGAGCCATATCTGTTGTGCCAACAAGCAATGGCATCACAACGGTGAACCCGGCATCGACAACTTCGTTGGCAAATTTTTTAACTGCTGGTGTGATGCCAGGTATTTCATGAACAAGAATTACGACTGGTCCATTACCTTTGCGAAAAGTTTCATGAGTCACACCATCGTTCGAAAACTTTGAGCGTGACCAGCCGATCATTTTATTTACTTTGGCCGACCGACGCCTGTAACTTTTGACCAAGTGATTGCATAAACTTTTACAACATCGCCAGTTCGTGGTGACGCAACTGCTTGTCCGCCACCCAGGTACATTGCGACGTGGCTAACTGGGTTGTGCGTAAAAATTAAGTCGCCCGGCTGCGCTGAAGAAGTTGGAACACGCGTTAACCCGTCGTACTGCGAGCGCGACGAGCGCGGAATACTCACGCCAGCTTTACTCCATGCATAAGACATCAGACCTGAACAATCAAATGCTTCACCGGGCGAAAGCGCACCATACTGATAACGCACACCGAGTTGCGACAACGCGGCTTTAACTGCAATGCCGGCCGACGACGACGGTGCAGGAACATTCGAGATTTTTATTTTTGAGAACGATGCAGCAATACGTGCTGCTTCTGCGAGTGCTGCTGTGGCGCGCTTACTTTGTTCGCCACGCAACAAGTCACCTAAGTCTCGCAAGGCTTCTTGCTCTCTTGCCGTATACGCCTTTTCGCTCGCCTTCGCTGCGGCTAAACGTTTTTTTGCATAATCGGCGATGCCACCAGAGCGAGTGCGTTGACTTTCAAGTTGTTTGCGTTCGCGGGCAATATCTTCGATCTTTCCTTGCAATGCGTCAAGTCCGCTGACACCAGTGTTAAGTGCAACCGAAGTTAAATAAGATTTGCGTACCGCGTCAGACAAAGTGCCGGTTGAGCTCAGAATGCTGGCCAAACTATTCGAAATTGAACTACCGACGAAGGTTTTTAACGCAACACTTTGCAGTTGCGCTTGCATCGTCCCAAGTTCAACTTCCTTTTCTTTGATTCGACCCTCGGTGGCTGCGATTTCTTTGTCTAGTTCAAGGCCGTCGTTTACCGCCCCGGCATAATTTTCGGCCAAATTATCCATTGCCTCGGCGAGCCGGTCTAATTCGTCAAGAATCGCGTCTACCTCGCGCTGCTTATCGTCAGAAGTCTGGGGCAATCTGGCTTCTGGCGCACCAAAACCAGCCGCGTGGGCCGAGGCAGGGGCCAACCCCGTCACCAGCGAAATGCAACAGATGGCACCAATTACAGGTGACACCGTCCTATGAAAACGCCCAATGGCGTTGCGGGTCATGATTTGTTCAGTCTAACGGTTCAACCAAACTGCTAGAGCCACAAGAAAATGTGACACCAGACCGCTAAATTAGTGCGCTAAATCAGATCGTACTTATATCTCTGATTTGAGTTTGTGGTTAGCTATAGGCTCGAATTCGGATTACACCTGCTGGGAATGTGGATTTATCGCGATTCCAATCCATTGCACCACCGTCAAACCATTGTCTCCACGCTCTGTTTGTATAGGCCTGACTTGTAGCCTCGGTTCCCGGAGACCAATTAGCGGCAGGTCCAGGCGCAGCAGTGGTTGGTGAAGCGTCAACTTGAGAAGAACTGAAATACTCTCCAGCCGTACCTGTTGGCCACCCAACAAGTGTTCTGTTTCTGAAAAGTTCATTCAATTCGTCTCTTGATGGGATAAACCAGTTCGTGTCTGTTCCTACCAGTTCAAGAATTTGCCCAACTGCAGTGCCACACGCTGCTCGCATCAACGCAGTGTTGTTAGCACCTGTACCAATTGCGGTTCCTGTGCCCGCAACGCTGTTTGTTGTGTTACACCAAGTTTTTGCAACACCACTCACGTTCTCCCATTCTAAATACCTACAAGTTGGGGTGCATGCTGAGCCTGGCGATGCAAACGGAGTCGGCGCAATATAAAACACAACCGATGTACCACCCGAAACTCCCGGTGATCCAATAGATGGCACTGGGATAGTTACTGCTATCAAATTCGTCGTTCCGGGCGTCGTAATTGTTAGCGATGTCTGGGCATTAGGCGTCGTCGCCGTATCAGCCATTGAAAACGAAGCCGCCGCTGTCAAACTTGCATTCACTGTCGCTCCACCAGTGGTCGCGGTTGTAGTTGCTGTGATTGTACAAGTTGTGGTATTTGTTTGAACAATCACAATCGACGTAATATTTGAGAAAGTAAAGTCAGTGCCGTTGGTCGTAGACAAAGTTGCACAGTTAATTGCTTCATTACCAGTCACAGTGAAAGTCGGCGCGCCGACAACCGCTGTTGCAGCAGAGCGAGCCAAAGTTACCGTCGGTGGTGTTGTGTCAGTCGCAGTCACGGTTATTGCCTGGGGTGAATCGGGTAGTAGCGTTTGAGCGTTGCCAGCCGTGTCGGTCATTGAAAAACTGGTGGCCCGCGTCAAGGTTGATATAACCGCAGCGCCTCCATTGACAGCAGTTGAAGTCGCAGTGATCGTGCAAGTCGTTGTATTCGTTTGCACAATGCCAGTAATCGCCGAAATATTCGTAAACGTAAAGTCAGTACCAGAGGCAGTTGACAAAGTGGTGCAGTCAATTGCTTCATTACCAGTGATGGTGAAAGTGATCGCTTGAGTGCTTGCCGTTGCTGCAGAACGCGCAAAAGTCAAAGTTGGCGCCGTCGTATCAACTGTTACAGAAACTGACAATGTCGTTGGGGTAACAGTAGTTTGAGCGTTTGGCGTTGTTGCCGTGTCGGTCATTGAAAATGAGGCCGCGGCAGTCAATGTAGAAGTTACTGTCGAGCCAGCAGTGCCTGTTGAAGTCGCCGTAATCGTGCAAGTTGTCGTATTTGTTTGCACAACAGCGATAGCAGAGATATTTGTGAACGCGAAATCAGTGCCATTAGTCGTTGACAAAGTTGAACAATTTATAGCCTCGTCACCAGTAACCGTGAAAGTAATTGACGCTGAGCCAGATGTTGCTGCAGTTCTTGCAAAAGTCAAAGTCGGCGACGTCGTGTCAAGGACCGTTACCGTCACTGACAGAGTTGTTGTTGCAAGAGTGGTTTGAGCGTTGCCAGCCGTGTCAGCCATTGAGAAAGTGCTAGCTCGTGCCAAAGTTGAGGTCACAGCAGCGCCACCAGGTGTTGCCGTTGAAGTGGCCGTAATCGTGCAAGTTGTCGTATTCGTCTGCGCCACCGAGATAGCAGAAATATTTGTGAACGCGAAATCAGTGCCATTAGTCGTTGACAAAGTTGAACAATTTATAGCCTCGTTGCCAGTAACAGTGAAAGTTATTGCTTGAGTGCTTGATGTGTCCGAAGCGCGTGCGAAAGTCAAAGTCGGCGACGTCGTGTCCGGTGCTACTACGACTACTACTACTGAATCTCCCCCGCCGCCGCCGGTTGATGCCGCAACAGTTGTAGTCGTAGTCGTTGTTGTTGTTGTCGTTGTTGTTGCAGTTGAGGTTGCCACAGTAGTTGTAGTCGTTGCTGCCACCGTAGTTTTAGTTACCGCGACATTCGTGACCGCTTGCTGCGGTGCAGTTATGGTCGTTGTCGTTACCGCAACATTCGATACAACGTTAGTCGCAGTCTTATTATTCTTCGCCGTGGTCTTAGTACTCGTCGCATTCGCACTAGTCGCATTCGCACTTGTCGCCGTACTTAAAGGACGATCGTCTTGCGCCGCACGAGCCGAATTGCTTGAAGGGTTAATGTACTTAGCACCAGCCGAAGTTTTTACCGTATTCGAAGTTGTCGAGTTACTACTTGCGGTTGATCCGGTACCTGTTGAACCAGTGCTCGTTGAACCAGTTGTACTCGAACTAGTCCCTGTTGAACGCGTCGTATTAGAACTAGTACCTGTTGAACCAGTCATATTCGAACTAGTACCTGTTGAACCAGTCGTAGTTGATCTCGTAGTGGAAACTCCGGTGCTAGATGAAACGGTCGCCGTACCTAAAGGACGATCGTCTTGCGCCGCACGAGCCGAATTGCTAGAAGGGTTGACATACTTCGCACCAGCCGAAGTTTTGACCGTATTCGAAGTTGTCGACTTGCTACTTGTAGTTTTTCCAGTGCTGGTAGATCCAGTGTTAGACGAAGCAGTGCCAGTTGATCGAGTACTGGTTGATCTGGTAGTAGTTGATCCAGTGCTCGTTGAACCAGTACTAGTTGATCCAGTCGTACCTTCGATACAACGATCGTCTTGCGCCGCACGAGTCGAATTACGAGAAGGGTTTACACACGTCGAAACCGAACTTGGTCTTTCAGCAACCTGCGGTGCGGCCGAAACCTGAACATCGAAACTGCCGAAGACTTGCGCCAAAACGATGCAGAAAATCAGAACCCGTCTCAGCGAAAATCGTGATTTCATACATCTACGATAAAAAGATTAAAAACGTCGAACTACATCTAACGCGACTCTGTGGGGATAGCACCATTAGTTTCTTGCATTGAGTGGTGCTAGCACCATGTGCATAATCCTTTTTAATACTGACGACTCGCGTCAACTCCTGAAATCACACCTTACTTATGAACTTATGAGGTTGAATTGAATGCCGAAACTCGTAGCGAGGGGATGGCGTTAGCTTTACTGTCAGTTGTGGCACCAGAGTCAAACCACTGGCTTCGTCCATTTAAAGTTGAACCGGTTTGCGAAGATGTGTACCATTCTCCGGCAGTGCTCGATGCGTAGCCAATTGTTGTTGATCTAGCAGTTCTGAGAGTATCTAATTCCAAGGACGAAGGAATATGCCAGCCACTTGCAAACTGAGCACTCGTTAGCGACTCGTTATTTGCGATACCACTGGTGCAGCCTGCTCGCATCAGTCTCGTATTTTGAAGACCCGCACCAATAGCAGTGCTGGTGCCACTGATGGTTGGGACGCTAGACGCACCTGTGTACAAATTGTTGCACCAATAAGTAGTCGAAGTCGGGGTTGTTGAATAACTTGTCGTGTCCCACTCTAGGTATCTACATGTTGATGCCATTGTTGACCCACAAGCAAATGCAGTTGTAGCAACGTAATAAACTTTGCCACCGAGAGGCCCGGTGTCGCCCAAAATACATGTTCCACCAGTAGCACATGTGACTGATGGGGTCACTGAGTTTGATGCGGCTGATGCGGCTGATGTGCCTTGGCTGTTTGTTGCTGTCACCGTGAACGTGTAGGCGGTACCGGTTGTTAATCCTGTAACTGTGATCACACTGCTACAAGTAGCAGAAGTCAATGTGCCAGTAATTGCAGTGCCGACCGCGGTTGCCGTATAAGTCGTGATAGTCGCACCACCGTTAGACGCTGGCGCAGTACACGCAACTGTTACCGATGTTGCACTAGCAACTGTCGCTGTGCCAATTGTTGGTGCACCAGGAACAGTGGCAGGCGTAACCGAACTAGACGCACTCGACAAACCAGATGTGCCTGCAGTGTTTGTTGCTGTTGCCTTGAAAAAGTAAGTCGTACCGTTTGTTAAACCGGTGATGACACATGAACCAGAAGCACCGGTAACTGTGCAACCAGTCGAATATGTGCCACCAGAAGTAGTTGATTGAGTAACTGTGTAACTAGCTGGTGTGCCACCAGAACCAGTACCAGCAGCAACAGTCACTGTGACTTGGGCATTACCTGCAACACCAGTAGGCGTTGCAGGAGTATTCGGGGCAACCGCTACTGTCACCGAACTCGTTGCCGATGAAGCTGCTGATGTGCCACTGCTGTTTGCTGCTGTCACCGTGAACGTGTAGGCGGTACCGGTTGTTAATCCTGAAACTGTTATGCCGCTGCTACAAGTAGCAGCGGTCAAAGTGCCTGTTTTGCTGCCAGGACTTGACGTTGCCGTGTAAGTAGTGATTGTCGCTCCGCCATTTGACGCAGGCGCGGTGCAAGTAACTGTGACTGATGTCTCGCTGGCCACTGTTGCTGTGCCAATTGTCGGCGCGCCGGGAACATCGGCAGGCGTAACCGAACTTGACGCACTCGACAGACCTGATGTGCCAGCAGAGTTAGTTGCTGTTGTCTTAAAAAAGTACGTCGTACCGTTTGTTAAACCGGTGATGATGCAAGCACCAGCCGCACCAGAAATTGTGCAACCAGTCGAATACGTTCCACCAGAGGTCGTGGATCGAGTAACCGTATAACTAGTTGGAGCAGTACCAGAACCAGTACCAGCAGAAACGGTCACCGTGACTTGGGCATTACCGGCAACAGCAGTAGGCGTCGCAGGAGTATTCGGTTCAACAGCAACAGTGGTCGTCGTCTGGTCTCTGCCACCCGAACTGATTGCTGTTGATGAATTACTTGAGCATGAGCCACTGGTGGTTGAATCATTAGTACCCCAGTAATACGGAATCGACGAACCATCAGGGCAATTGCCGCCTAAGAAGCCGGCGAATGAACCGACAACTCGGGAAGCAACAGTTGTAGTCGTAGTTGTCGTTCCGGTGCTAGTCGACACTGGTTCCGTTGTTATCAAAGTTGTCTTGACTGTCGTTGTGGTACTGATCGGCGCAGTGTTAATTGTTAAAGCTCTCGCAATTGTTGTTGCAGTGATCGTTGGAGTTGTTACATTCTGCACTCTCCTTCCTGAAGTAGCACTCGTTTTATTGTTTGTCGTTGTCGTTGTCGTTTTGGTCGACGCCGTTGCCCCAGATGAAGCTGCCGGCACAGTTGTCGCAGACGCGGTTGCCGCCGTAGCCCCGGATGCCGCAATACTCGTAGCAGTTGCCGAATTTGCAGCACCAGCAGTTACGACAGGTAACGACTGATTGCTTTTAGTTGACGAATTAACTGTTTTTGCAGGCAAAGACTGATTGCTTTTAGTTGACGAATTAGCTGTTTTTGCAGGCAAAGACTGATTGCTTTTAGTTGACGAATTAGCCGTTTTTGCAGGCAGTGACTGCTTACTTTGACTCGACGTCTTGATCGTTTTAGAAGGCAGAGACTCATAGATTGTGCCCGTATTTTTATCTGTACATCGATCATCTTGAGCCAACCGCGCTTTAGCTTTAGTCGGATTTACACACGCTGACGGCAAATTTGGTTTGGTAACCGAGCTTTCAGTCGCCGCATTTACTTGAACGGCGAAGGCTCCAAAAATAATCGCAAACACGAAGGCTAGAACGGATGCTCGATTAATTTTTGAGTTTAAAACCACACCGTTCAGGCTAAAAATCTATTCAATAGTCTTAGATCTTTTAGTAGTAATTGTGGTGCTACCACCCATAAAGTATGGGCGTGAGTCGTGCTAGCACTACTAACCAAAAATAGGCGTCAAGTTGAGAGCAAACTCATGAGTAGTTCAGACATAATTACCGCGATGTCAAACCCGCTGAGATTATTACTTGTTGATGACGATCCGTTTACTCGGCTCACCCTCAGTGCCACACTCACTTCTTTAAAGTTTTTAAATATCGCACAAGCAGCGTCAGTTGCAGAAGCAATCTCTATTGCTGACGCGGTAAAACCACAAGTGGCGATCGTCGATTTAGATCTTGGCGAAGGACCAACCGGAATCGATTTGGCGCACCGATTGCGCGAAATCTCTCCACGCATTGGCATCGTTGTGCTCTCTACCTACACAGAGCCTCGCTTAATTGGAAGCAATCAACAGGCCATGCCGGACCGCGCAATTTATGTCGTCAAACAGTCAATTACGTCAAGCGACATGCTGCTAGATGCGATTACTAAAAGTCTCAGCAGTGTTGCTTTCCTCTCAGAAAGTATCGCGCCGCCGTCACCACTCGCAGGATTTGGAGACACACAAGTAGAAATCATGCGCTTGATTTCTGCCGGAATGTCAAACTCTGAAATTTCTGAATCGCTGTTCATGCAAGAAGGATCTGTCGAAAAGGCAATCGCCCGATTAATAAAAAAACTTGGAGTGAAAGCTACACGAAAGCAAAATCAACGCGTACTAATCGCTCAAGAGTTTTATCGACTAACTAAGAATGCAAACGAACCCCATTGATGTAACGCCGATTCAAAGTCGGTCGTTAATTCAAAGATTCTGTGGTCGGTGGCTGATCTCTTGGAAACTATTTGCGATAAACATTTTTCTTTCGATGTTCCTGATTGCTGGTGGAGATTTTTCTAGAGCCGACGAAAACACCAATATTAAACTCTATGTAACTTTTTTGTTGCTCGGATACCTTCTCATTATTTCGTTCGCAGTAATCATGCATCTTACGTTGTTCAAGAATCGTGCTTCACGACCGCCGCCATTATGGACAGTTGTTTCTTATCAAATTGTTCTCAGCACTCTTTTTACGATTTCATATCAATTCGGTTGTGATATCTCAGGCATCTCTACAAAAATGTTGCCATTCGCTCACATGATTTTAATTTTCGTAATTTGCATCAATATCCAGTTCACTAGCTCAGCAATTGCAGATATCTGGGATGAAGTTTCGAGCCGTCATCGCGAATTAGTTGAACAACGAGTTCAAGTGCAATTACTCGAACTCAGTCAAAAACAACTACAAGAAGAATTTCGCACTGAGTTAAACACCGAACTTGAGATTGCCCTAAAGAAACTAAACGAGCCACTGATAAATACCCTGCAAGAAATCACTAACGGTTTAGTAAAAATAGAACCGGCAGAAGTGAGCAGTGCGATCAAAGTTTCTGCACAAGAGTCAGTGCGCCCGCTTAGCAAAACTTTATGGCAAGAGTCATCAAATACGATTAAGCGTCCACCGCTTAGCAAGATTGTGGCAATCGCAATAAGTACCTATCCGCTCCCAACGTTTTGGCTGACGGGCTTAATTGCTATCACTCAATCAATAAACCCATTTCTTCAACTTGGGTTTCTGCGTGGTTTGACCATGTTTGTTTTTACGGTTGGTTTGACAATTGCAATTACGACAACCGCAAATGCAATTACTAAACGCAAACAAAAATTTTATTTGCCGATGTTTATAGCGGTATTTTTATTGCTGCAATTTAGGCGATTTGTCGGTGAAAACATTGTTGCACGATGGACACCGAATCAAGAGCAACCCGAAGTTTTCGTAACTCAATTGATTATTAATGCCATCGGGTTTGTCGGTATCTCAACTTTGATTGCTTGGCGCAGAGTGAATATTCAAGCGCTAGATGAATTACAACTTGACATCCAAGAGCAACAAGTTGCTGCAATCGCGCGAACTAAACAAACTGCCGAAGTCGCTAGAGAGATGTCGCGAGTTTTACATGGCGCAGTGCAGACTCGTCTCGTTGCGTGCGCGATGATGATCGATAGCTCGAGCAAGTCCGGTGACGAAACAAGACTTAATCTGGCAATGCTTGAGGCATTATCAATTTTGCAAGCACCACTGCCGATTTCAGAAAGTGAAGTTACCTTGGGCGCTGAAGTCGCGCGAAAGCTTGCACTGTGGCATGGGTTATGTGTATTTGAATTACAAATTGACCCGCGTTTGGTTGATGTCACAAACCCAGAGCCTCGCGAAGTTGGTCGAATTGTTGAAGAAGGAATCTCAAATTCGATTCGTCACGGCGGTGCATCAAAAATTACAGTTTCTGTGATGTCTGGTGCCGACGGTTCAGTAGTAGTTCAGATTGATGACAACGGGTCGGGCATCAGCAAGCCGACTCAAGGTAAACCAGGCATCGGCACTGCAATGTTTGCGTCAGCCACAGGTGGCTCATGGTCACTCAGTTCACTCGAACAAGGCGCACGGCTTCTCGCAGTAATCTCTGCTCAAAAAAATTAATTCGTGTTCGTAAAGACCGCTTTTCTAAATTTCGACTGCGTTTTCGAGGCCGCGTTTCTAAATTACGTCTTTACTCCCACTCGATTGTGCCTGGTGGTTTTGAAGTTACGTCATAAACGACGCGGTTTATACCAGCGACTTCGTTAATAATCCGCGACGAAATTTTTTCGAGCAAGTCATATGGCAAGCGCGCCCAATCTGCCGTCATCGCATCTTCGCTAGTCACGGCGCGCACAATTATCGGCCGACCATACGTACGTTCATCGCCCATCACGCCAACTGATCTGATGTCTGCGAGAACTGCAAACGCTTGCCAGATTTCTCGCTCGAGACCAGCACTACGAATCTCTTCACGCACAATCAAATCTGCATTTTGCAAAATCGCAACCTTATCAGGCGTGACTTCACCAATAATTCGCACACCCAAACCCGGACCAGGAAACGGTTGACGCCAAATAATTTCATCTGGCAAACCCAACTGCGAACCAAGCGAACGCACTTCATCTTTAAACAAAGTGCGCAACGGCTCAACAAGTTTGAGTTTCATATCTTCTGGCAGTCCGCCAACATTATGGTGACTCTTAATCACACTCGCAGTTCCATCTTGACCACCACTTTCGATCACGTCGGGATAAAGCGTTCCTTGCACCAAAAATTTTGCGTCGGTGAGACCGCCCGTATTTTCTTCGAAAATACGCACAAATAACTCGCCGATTGCTTTACGTTTAGTTTCTGGCTCAGTTACACCAGCAAGCCGCTCAAAAAATCGACTTCCCGCATCAACATGAATTAGTTCAATACCCATCACGCGGTGAAAGGTTTCGACGATTTGTGCACTCTCGTTTTTGCGCATTAGTCCGGTGTCTACATATATACATGTAAGTTGCGCGCCGATCGCTCGGTGCACGAGCGCCGCAGCAACTGCCGAATCAACGCCACCAGAGAGCCCACAAACAACGCGTTCACTGCCCACACGATTGCGAATTTCACGAACTTGCGTTTCAATTATTGAGTCCATTGTCCACGATGGTTTGCACCCGGCGAGACGATAAATAAATTGTTGCAAAATTTCTGTGCCCTGTTGAGTGTGCATCACTTCTGGGTGAAACTGCACTCCCCAAATCTTTTTCGCTACGCACTCAATCACCGCCATCGGTGCATCGGGCGTCGAGGCGGTAGCAATAAACCCATCAGGTGTTCGCGTAACGGCATCAAAGTGACTCATCCACACGCTTAGTTCGCTATGAATACTGTCAGTTAACAGAGTTGAAAATGAACCAGCAATTCGTTGCAAAGTCGCGCGACCATATTCGCCTTTGCCTCCGCGTAAAACTTCTCCACCCAACTGATGAGCGATTAACTGTGCTCCATAACAAATACCAAAAATCGGAATACCGAGTTGATAAATTTCGGGGTCGAGTTTTGGTGCACCGTCTACATGCACACTCTTTGGCCCGCCTGACAAAATAATTGCCGCTGGATTGCGTGCCTTAAGTTCTCTTGCTGTTATCCGATGCGACACGATTTCTGAATAAACTTTGGCATCACGCACACGGCGTGCAATCAATTGCGCATATTGTGCGCCAAAATCAACGACCAGCACAACCTGAGACTGTCGTGATTGTGCATCTGTGTTTACCGCCATAATCAGCCTCAACGTTAGTTCGGATGCAGTGCAAACTCGCCACGAGATGGCACGATGTATGGGTGAGAAAACTAGTGATATCAACTGTTGTCGGAGTTTTTTTATTAATAGCCAGTAGCTCAGTTAGCGCAAATGACTCAAGTGGCAACGCAACTAATCACATAATAAATTCACCTAACACGACCATTCCATTTAATTACGACCTAGAAAACGAACCGTCACAGTGCATTGGTCTGCTGCCGAGGCCAGGATGCGGCAAAGAACCTGAAGACGCAGGTGAGCGCGGCGGCGCTTTGCAATACACGGTTTTTGGTTTGATGATCGCTGGTCTTGGTGTCATCGGCACCGGTATGGTACGCGGAATTAGAAAACAAAAACCACAAACATGAGAACAAGATTTCGAAATGCGCTAAGTGCGAGGCCGAGACTTTTCGGTGTGATTTTCATAATGCTTGCCGGTGCTGGCTACGGCACTGGCCCGTGGTTCGCAAAAAACCTCGAACGTAATGGTGCCAACCCGATGGGCTTTCTTACAGCACGTTTTGTTGTTTCAGCGGCGATTTTGCTCGCCGTTCGACTTATTCATATGCGTGGTGCGAAGTGGCCTAACTCAAGTGATGCGATAAAAATATTTTTGCTGGGTGCGTTCGGATTTTTTATTTCGCCACTTCTGTACTTCATTGCACTGCACGATCTTGATTCAGGTTTAGTGGTTGTAATTTTTTATATTTACCCTGCAATCGCAGTGCTTCTTTCGTGGATGATTTATAAGCACAAACCAAACCTCGTCATCACGATCTGCCTTTTCACAACCCTGACAGGCGTGTGGTTGACCGCTGGGCAAGTTGGCGACGGAAACTTGCAAGGCATCATGATCACGCTTCTATCGGCGGTAACTCATGCAATTTATGTCGTAGCCGCCGGAAGTATTTCGAAAAAAGCGGACCCACTAACAATGTTGACGATTGCGCTCACAGGTGCCGCATCGGCATTCGTTTTAGTTTCTCTAGTTGGACCAAGTTCACTCGACCCAGAGTTTCCTATCAATTCGCAAGGCTGGCTATTAGTTCTCGCCATGGCTTTCTTAATTACGATCGTCGCGACTGCATTATTTTTTGCGGGCATCAAGCGCATCGGTCCAGGCATTACTTCAATGGTTGAAACATTTGAAGCAGTCGT
Organism: Ilumatobacteraceae bacterium; assembly: GCA_964203235.1. Lineage (GTDB taxonomy): Bacteria > Actinomycetota > Acidimicrobiia > Acidimicrobiales > Ilumatobacteraceae > BACL27. The sequence continues at coordinate 83,376 of CAXNLE010000003.1, read as the reverse complement.
GACAATTTCAATCGGCGTACTGCTGATGAACGAGTTAGTAACTGCAATGCAGATTCTTGGCACCATCACCGTGCTCGGATCAATCGTTGCAATCGGGCTTGCCGAATCACGGGCCGAATCAAGCGCCGATTCAAACGCTTAATCGCACGCTGATTCGTGTAGTGGAACTGTGCTCGACCTGCCAATATCCTAGAAATACAATTAAATAAAACTTCTTGCAGGGTTGGGTGAAATTCCCTATCGGCGGTTAAAGCCCGCGACTCTCACGAGCAATCGTGAGACTGATCTGGTGTGACTCCAGGGCCGACGGTTAAAGTCCGGATGAAAGCAAGAAGCGGTCAGTCGTGCACGTGGTGTTTTCGCGGCGCACGTCTAGTCGTTCGTTGACCCTGCATGTCGTTTGACCTACGAAAGCGATGCACAGTGAACGATCAACAGGCGATGCAAATTGCGATTATCGCAGCCGATCGCGCGCGCCTTATTTCGCGACCTAACCCATGGGTCGGCGCAGTCATCGTCACGCAGTCTGGCGAAATTTTTGAAGGATCAACCAGCCGCGTCGGTGGCCCACACGCAGAAATCATTGCTATTCGCGCTGCCGGAAAACTGACAGTTGGCTCGACTATATATACGACACTCGAACCGTGCGATCACACAGGACGCACTGGCCCATGCACGCAAGCAATCATCGACGCGCAAATCAAGCGCGTTGTAGTTGGCATTGTTGACCCTGATGAAAAAGTTTCGGGTCGAGGTATTGCGCGATTACGCGAGGCCGGCATCACAGTTGAACTTGGAGTTCTGGCCGATCAGATCACCGCGCAACTCGCACCTTATATACATCACCGAAAAACAAAACGACCATTTGTGGTTTTAAAAATGGCGACAACACTTGACGGTCGCACTGCTGCCGCTGATGGCACAAGTATGTGGATCACTGGCGAAACTGCGCGCAGTCGCGTGCAAGTTTTGCGTGCACAAAGCGATGCAATTCTCGTGGGTGCGGGCACGGTTCGCGCCGATGACCCACAACTCACAGTTCGTGATGTTGAAGGCGAATCACCAAGACGAATAGTGCTTGGTGAAATTTCAACCGATGCACGAGTTAACCCGTGTATGCAGTGGACTGGTTCGCTGGTTGATTTGCTCGACGAACTTGGCAAGCAAGATGTGCTGCAGTTGCTTGTCGAAGGTGGGCCGACTGTGGCTGCGTCGTTTCATCGTGAAGGTTTGATAAATCAGTACGTGTTGCATCTTGCACCAGCATTTAGTGGCGGCAACGACGGTCTCAGCGTTTTTGAAGGCGCAGGGATTACAACAATGGCTGATTTGTGGCGGGGTCGGATTGTTTCGACTCAACAACTTGGTGACGACATCGAAATTATCATCGAACCAAATCTCAAAAGAATAGGGACAAATAAATGAATCAGTCAGCTGAAAAGCCAAACAATAATGCAACACACGATCCAGACTTTGCAGAAACCGAACAAATTATTGCGGCCATTGCGCGTGGTGAAATGGTCGTCATAGTCGACGACGAAGATCGCGAGAACGAAGGCGACTTAATTATGGCGGCGCAATTTGCCACCGCTGAAAAACTTGCATTCATAGTGCGTCATACTTCTGGCGTTATTGTCGCACCGCTGACTGGTGAACGTTGCGACGAATTGCGTTTACCAATGATGGTTGACAACAACACAGAGAGCCATCGCACTGCATTCACGATTTCAGTTGACTTGATGGAAGGCACAACGACTGGCATATCTGCGGCTGACCGCGCTGCTACATTGCGCGCACTTGCTGATCCAAAAATTATTCATAGTGCGTTTGCTCGCCCAGGACATATATTTCCATTGCGCGCTCGCGACGGTGGGGTTCTCAAGCGTGCCGGGCACACCGAGGCTGCTGTTGACTTAGCGCGTTTGGCTGGTTGCGAACCGGCTGGTGTCATCTGCGAAATTCAAAATGATGACGGCACTATGTCGCGCGTGCCCGAACTAAAAACTTTTGCAAAGCAACACGGTTTACTAATCTCATCAATTGCGCGGCTGATTGAATACCGCCGCCATAACGAACGACTTGTCGAGCGAATGGGTTCAGCAAATGTGCCAACCGAGTGGGGAAATTTTGAATGCGTCGCGTATCGCAACACAGTCGATGGCATCGAACACTTGGCGTTCGTACTCGGCGATATTGCAAGTGCTGAACCGGTTTTGACTCGTGTGCATAGTGAGTGTTTAACAGGTGATGTGTTTGGTAGTCGACGCTGTGATTGCGGGCCACAACTTGCAACTGCAATGCAGGCTGTACAAACCCAAGGTCGCGGCGTTGTTGTTTATCTACGCGGTCACGAAGGTCGCGGCATCGGAATCGGCCACAAGATACGTGCATATTCGCTGCAAGATGCGGGGCTTGACACGGTTGATGCAAATCTTGAACTCGGTTTGCCTGTTGACAGTCGCGAATACGGAATCGGTGCACAAATTTTGGCTGACCTTGGCGCGCACGAGTTGCGACTAATGACAAATAATCCTGCGAAATATGGCGGCATCGCTGGCTATGGATTGAGCGTCGTTGAGCGAGTTTCAATCGTCACCGAAAGCACACCTGAAAATGCTTCATACTTAGCGACCAAGCGTGACCGACTCGGACATTTTTTTGATGCGAGTAATGAACAGAGCAAACCTAAAAAGAAATAAGATTTAGTTTTAATCAAGACACGAACACGAGGCAACATGACTATTCACAATTTTGATGCGACAAAAACTGTTAATCCTGCGATGCGAGTCGGCATTGTCTGCTCGAGGTTCAACGAATTTATTGTTCAAGCACTTCTTGACGGTGCACATCGTGGTCTCGCAAAGTGTGGTGTTGATGCGAAAAATATTGATGTTGCGTGGGTGCCAGGTGCATATGAAGTACCTCTTGCTGCTCGCACGATGGCGATCTCTGGTCGCTACGAAATACTTGTCGCGCTCGGCGCAGTCATTCGTGGCGACACTGCGCATTTCGAATATGTTGCAGGGCCATGTGCCGACGGCATTGCTCGCGTGCAACAAGACACTGGTTTGCCAATTGGTTTTGCGGTCTTAACTACTGAAAATATCGCTCAAGCAACTGAGCGCTCAGGCCCCGGTGCTGGCAACAAAGGCGAAGAAGCTGCAATCGGCGCCGTCGAAATGTGGCACGTCCTCCAATCAATCCGCACTCACTAAACAAATTTTTGAATTGAACTAATCTAGAAAACGTGTCAAGTACTTATCGGCGGTTGTCACAGTCAACCGAACTTGCTGCGGTTTCGCTTTTAGTTGTTGTTCTTGTACTTTTAGGAATTCCGCTTAAAGCTTCACTCGCTAGTTTATTTTTATTGCTTGTTGCAATCGTCTGGCAATGCGCAGTTGGGGTATCGATTTGGGTTCGAGTTATCAAGCCAACACGAATCGAACTTGTCGATATTCTCGGACCAGGTCTTGCAACAGGGGCTGCGTTTACTGCTCTTGGCTGGTTTGCCCTTTGCAGAATTTCATGGATGACACCAAGATTGTTTGCGTTGTTAACAGTTGTCGTTGCAATTGACGGCCTTCGTCAGCTCAAAACCAGATACCAAAACTCAGACGAACGACAAACACCTGTTCTCGCAGTTTCAATAGCGATACTCGGCCTGGGATATCACCGAATCGGACTACTAGTTCTTGGAATCGGACTTCTGGGGCTTTTGATAATCACAAATACAGTCAATCCATCTCGCAAAAGATCGTTGGATAAAAGTTTGGTTGAAAAACTCGCTACAGTAAAAAAACTTGTAATCGTCGTCACTGGGCTCATAATAGTGATCGGTGCGATAACTCTTCAACAATTTATTTCTAAAAATAACATAGTTGGATTCGTCCCAGAAAGTGATTCGAACTATAACGAAGCGATCGCATTAGGAGTAACACCAGATACGCACTTAGATTTATCCCCTTTCAATTCAAACTTCAGATATCACTGGCTCTCCCATGGGTGGCTAGGTGTGATGATCAGGTCTTTTAAACTCGAGCCTTTTGCCGGAACCGCTGTCTTGGTGCCACTAGTCGTGCTCACCTCAGTGGTTTGCCTTGTGTTTTCTGCCTACAAAAAATGGCGAGGCTCAGGTTCGCTAGTACCAACAATCACCGCATTGCTAATAGTCGCCGGATGTAGCGTCACCGACCAGTTAGTTTTTGGAAATGACGGAGTCGCATCAAATCAATTTGGCACGCTTTGGATGATTCTTAGTGGCTATTTTTTATTCAGTTTTCTCAACCAAGCCTCAAAACTTTATATAGCTTCAGTTTGCACGGTTTTACTTGGATTTCTTGTTATGGGAACCAAGGGACCACTAGCAATAGTTCTTATTTCTACATCTTGCGCTCATACTGTTTATTCAATTTATAAGCGTCAAATAGTTTTACGATCAATAATTTGCACAGTTGGTCTCATCGCTGGTTCGACTTTGGCTTATCTTGTTTTAGTTAGCGGCTCAAATCAGCAAAGCACTATGAGTCTTGTGTATCCCACGAAATCTCTCGCATCAATCATTTTTCTAATTTTGTTTTTGATCACTACGCGAATTCCATTAATATATTCCACTAGATCAAAACCATCAGATTTAAGCAACCGATTTTTGGCTCTCGGAGCAGCCTTTGCAATGGTCTTGAACTATGTGTTCGTGGCGAAGCCCGACATTACTTATTTCCTCACTGGTCCAATTGCTCTTAGCTGTTTCTTCGGCGGATTATCAGCTGACCTGACATTAAAAACTAAACGGAATTATTTGAAATTAATAGTATCTTTAGGCGCCTTAATTTTTATAACTACGGTATTTCTGCATGGCAAGCAAATTTACTCATCTGTCATACCTCAAAAAATTGTTGGAGAATTAAAGGTAGATTATGGAGCGAAACTTTTAATTCTGCAAAACCTTCTTGTCGTTTTATCTACATCTCTAGTTCTATTTGGAATATTTATTAAAAAATTGAATAGTCATCTAATACGAACATCTTTAATCACGATCATGCTGGCCACAACATTTGGAGTATTCGTCGCCGGCGCCAGTTCAACCGAGCTACGCCAACGAGCCATTGTCAACAACAATCTTGATGGTGGCCCAGATGACAGCCAGTTAATTGCCAAGTCAATAATCAAATCTGCAACATGGATCAGGAACAATTCACAAAGTAACGACATCGTTGCAACTAATTACGCAATCAGTGGAAGCCGCCCGATTGGATACTTAGTGTCAATTGCGACGCAGAGATCAGTTTTAATTGAATCATATTTCTACTTTTTTGAGAATTCCAAAATTGATAATTACGATACAAAAGTGAAATTAACTAACGATTTCTCGAATCTACCGAGCGGCGCAACTGCCAAAGCTTTAACTGACATTGGGGCTGACTACTATCTCTTCGACACAACAGATGCACAAATCAGTTCAGCCGATCTGTGCGCTGATAACCAAATTTGGCGATGCGAATACAAAAATAAGAACTCTGTCGTAATCAAATTTCTAAATCAAAATTAGGAATCCTACGATAGGTAGCACCGAATTTGAGTCGCGTGCACACATTGCAACTTAGCGATGCATATTTGCGTCACGAAACGAGGATCAAATGGGCGTTGCCCAAACTGCTCTCGTCGCGGTTTCGAGTGTTTTAGCCGCCATTTCTTCTCTGTTTACAATTGCGGTGCCCAACCCAGACAGCGATCTCGCATACGTCGAGTCTGTTTTGTTTAATACATCGTTGCGCGAATTTGATCAATCACGCATCAAGTGGCGTAGTCAACAGCCTTGGCTTGACTGGACAACTGACAGTTGCTCAGTACCAATTATCGGCAACGACGGTAGGTCTTTCAACTTCGCGGCAGCATGTCGTCGCCATGATTTCGGCTATCGCAATTTGAAACTCTTAGATCGTCGATACAACTGCGCTGGGCTGACACCTGGATCTATTTGCCTAACTGATACTTGGAGTTACGGTCGCTATTGGAATGCTGGGCAACGATCAAGAATTGATGAACAATTTCAACGCGACATGTTCGAAACGTGCACCACGCGGGCACGAACTAGACGCGTGCGCTGTGAAGCATGGGCAATCACGTTTTTTCAAAGTGTGCGCACGATTGGTGGGCCGTAACTAATTGACTTATAACTTCAGGGTTAAGTTCATCACTTGAAGCAACACTCGTGCAGTTACTCCCCAAATTGTTTCGTCATCCAAATAGAAGAAACTAATTTGAAGCTCACGATCGGGAAACTTCCAATGTTCCTGGCTATAAGTGTCGCTACGAATAAGTTCACTAAGAGGCACAGTGAACACCCGATCTACCTCGCTATTCATCGGCTGCATTTTTGGTCTTTTTTCAAACCGAGCGACAACCGGCACGATGTGAGAGTTACTGACGACTGTCGACATTGCACTAAGTTCTGCGATTACCTTTGCCTCACTCGGGTTAATCCCAATTTCTTCGTGGGTTTCACGAAGCGCGGCAGCACTGACTGTTTCGCCTTCGTCAAGCCGTCCACCCGGAAACGAAATTTCTCCACGATGATTTGTCAACTGATGCGAACGGCGTGTCAAAATCACTTCAACGCCATCGTTGCTTTGAAATAATCCGATCAGCACTGCCGACGGTCGCGCCGGCGCTTGAGCAACTTGAAGTTGTGCATCAGGCCGAAAACTAGCGAGTGCGCTTGAAACGGTTTCTAGCGAATTAAGCGCGCTGAGTTCACTGGCATTAAGACAAGCAAACGGATTTTCATTGATCACTCGCGCCGTATCTGGCCGCAGAATATTCTGTGCGCCACCAGAACGCATTTTTATTTAGAAACTGGTGACCAACCGCGGTCTTTTAAATCGCGCAAGATGACATCTAGACCAGCAGTTTTCAATGTGGCGAGTGTTTTGCCGGGCTGTTCTTCTCCGCGCTCCCAAGTCTCCCAAGCCGCAAGAATTTTTTGCAAATCTGGTGCTGGTGGATCAAAACTCATAGCCTCATCCTACGGCGAGCTAACTGCGACGAAAGACCTTCTTTGAGTAGTTGGTGCTCAATGCAATTACGACAAGTGCAATAGCCACACCGAGCAATGTCGTTCGCGTTGACTGGTCAATATCTAGAACTATTGCTCCAACGATTAGTGCGCCGACATATAGCCAATCAATAATCCGATGTATCAGACGCGAAATAATTTTGTATGCACTTAGCGGCCCATCTGTGATGGTCACGTTGACCAACAAAGCAATACCAAAGGCAGACGTAACGATTGGATAATCAGACTGCGCGCTCATCAAAATGAGCGCAGCAGCGATCAGATATTCAACAATCTGGTGTAACCAAAAACCCCTGCCCACAGAACGAGTCGATTTCGTCGCCTCACTCATTGCGGCAAAAGATGCTGATGTTCTCGCAAGAACTTAGCCCCCATTCTCGCCGGAGCCCGCTCATGCGGAACCCGCAAATTCATAACCTCCAAAAACCGCTTATGAAGTTTCTTATCTTCCTCAGATTCAATCCAAGTACCGTCTAACCGCTGGATCATTTCTTCAGTCACGTCAACTATTTGTTGTGACGTATTCTTAATCAATTCATAATCAACTCCCAATCGGTCGCTATCAAATGCCCAATCAAGGTTTTCTTCACGCGCCATCCATTCAAATGTTGCAAAACGCTTCTCTTTCAAAAGCCATGGCAGTTGCATAATAAATAGATCACGATTACCGTGCGATCCGGCCAAAATAAATTGATCCACAAAAATACACGGTTTATCAAAAATTGCAGCAAACCAATGTGAGCCCGAACCACCACCAGCTAACGAAAACAAGCAGCGCGAATGAAGCCAAACATCACCGAAAGGGCTTTGTTCGCCAAAAGAGTAGTCATGAACTAGACCTCCTAAGTTCGAGGGAAGTCGCTCGTCTTCAAATATTCCTGTCCGTACAACCGCAATTTTTGAGCTCGTTAGCTTATTTATTGCCGGTATATAAGAGGAAATTTCTGGTACCACATCAAATAAATTCACCATTTTGCCAGTTCCTAGATTATTGTATTTATTAATTGCATAGTCAGCACTCATTCGATATCTTTTTGACGAAAAGGCTAAACATACATACGGCTGATCAAGATCTAGTTGCATCTTGCGATTCAGCTCCACACCTTTCACTGTTTCATCGTCAGTAAATGAAAGTGTGGGAGTGCGTGAATTCCAAATTACAAAACGATCTGCTGTGTCAACAACAACACGACCCTTCATTTCGATTCGTGCAATCGGCCAAACAAACCTAAAGGCTTCAGCAAGATATTTCTGCTTCGCGCCAAGAATAGTCACATGGCGTCGATACATCAAGGCAAGTTGAGCATTTGGAAATGGAATGGGATACAGCACAAAAACAAATTTTTTGCCCAGTTGCCCACGGGCCTTGATATTCTGCAATCCAAACTCTAGATCACGGATAAAAAATGAGATCTTGGACCTTCTAGTCTGCATCTGCCAGATTTCAATCGGGCGAATGAGGCTGATCGGAGCAAGTACGAGCGTAAGCAACGCCCCGCCAAAAGCCTTTAGACAAAGCGAACCGAATCGAAGTGCAACGCGAAACTTTGAGTTTCGCACTCCATGCACGTCATAAATTACTTCTTGATAGAACTTTTTTTTGATGACGCGACGATTCATATCTGAACGCCCACTTTAATACTTCACTGTAGAAACGAAGTAGATCTAACGAGACCTACTTAGAGCTGATGTAACCAAAAACCCCTTTTCAAAGGAGTGACGGGTTACATCATCCCCATTCCGCCACCTGGCATTCCGCCGCCGCCGCCTGGTGCAGCGCCGGCTTTTTCTGGCTTATCTGCAACGAGACATTCGATTGTGATCACAAGCGCAGCAATTGATGCTGCGTTTTGCAACGCCGCACGAGTTACCTTCGCTGGGTCAATAATGCCGGCCTTAACAAGGTCAACATATTCACCAGTTGCAGCATTGAGACCAATGTTGCCCTTAGCCGCTTCAACTTGTTGAACTGCCACTGCGCCTTCAATACCAGCGTTGTCTGCAATTGCTCGAGCAGGAGCAGTTAGCGAATCATAAACGCTTCGCGCGCCAGTTGCTTCGTCACCTTCAAGTGATTTAATCACCTTAAGCACACTCTCACGACTTCGAACAAGTGCGGTTCCGCCACCGGCGACAACACCCTCTTCAATTGCGGCACGAGTTGCTGAAACAGCATCTTCAATACGGTGCTTCTTCTCTTTAAGCTCAACTTCAGTTGCAGCGCCAACTTTAATAACAGCAACGCCACCAGCAAGTTTTGCAAGACGCTCTTGAAGCTTCTCACGATCCCAATCAGAGTCAGTGTTGTCAATCTCAGTCTTAATCTGACTGATGCGACCCTTAACTTCATTCTTGTCGCCAGCACCGTCAACGATAGTTGTCGTCTCTTTAGTGATGATGATGCGCTTTGCACGACCGAGCAAATCAAGCGTTACGTTTTCAAGTTTCAAGCCAACTTCTTCACTGATTACTTGTCCACCAGTGAGAACTGCCATGTCTTGCAACATTGCCTTGCGACGATCACCAAAGCCAGGAGCCTTGACTGCTGTCGAATTGAATGTGCCACGAATCTTGTTGACAACCAAAGTTGCGAGCGCTTCGCCCTCAACATCTTCGGCGATGATCACAAGTTGCTTGCCAGTCTTCATCACGCTCTCAAGAACTGGGAGCATCGATTGAACTGTGGCAATCTTTGACGAATAAAACAAGATGTACGCATCTTCAAGAACTGCTTCTTGGCGATCTTGATCTGTCACGAAATATGGCGACAAGTAGCCCTTGTCAAACTGCATACCTTCTGTGAAATCGAGTTCAATACCGAAAGTATTTGACTCTTCAACAGTGACAACACCATCTTTGCCAACCTTGTCGATCGCATCGGCAATTACTTTGCCAATCGAAGCATCGCCAGCAGAAATAGTTGCAACGCTGGCGATATCGCTCTTGTCGTCAACTTCTTTTGATTGACTCTTAATTGACTCAACAACTGCGGCAACTGCCTTTTCGATTCCACGCTTGAGTGCCATCGGGTTTGCACCAGCAGCAACGTTGCGCATGCCGTGAGTAACCATGGCTTGTGCAAGAACTGTCGCCGTTGTCGTTCCGTCACCAGCAACGTCGTTGGTCTTTGTTGCAACTTCCTTTACGAGTTGCGCGCCCATGTTTTCGAATGGGTCTTCAAGTTCAACTTCTTTAGCCACCGACACACCGTCATTGGTGATCGTCGGAGCGCCGAACTTTTTGTCAAGAACAACGTTGCGACCTTTTGGTCCAAGCGTAACTTTGACCGCATCGGCCAATTTGTTTACACCGGCTTCAAGTGCGCGACGTGCTTCTTCATTGAATTTAAGAATCTTTGCCATGTTGTAAGTGTCCCTGTACGAAGTAGAAGTAGTAGTTGGTTATTTGGTCACGATCGCGAGAACATCGCGACTCGTAAGAATCAAAAGGTCATCGCCCTTGTGAGTGATCTCGGTGCCGCCGTACTTTGAATAAAGAACAACATCTCCAACTTTGATATCGAGTGGCGTGTGCTTGCCAGTGTCATCGCTCCAGCGACCTGGTCCGACTGCAACAACAGTGCCCTCTTGTGGCTTCTCTTTTGCAGTGTCTGGGATTACGAGGCCCGACGCAGTGGTCTTCTCGGCTTCGTTTGGCTTGACCACAATGCGGTCATCAAGTGGCTTTAGGTTCATGTGGGTTTCCTTGTTTTCTTTGGTTGTTTCGTTGGTGTTTGACGTGAATTTTCGATTAGCACTCGAACAGTGCGAGTGCCAATGCTATTGACCAAGGGCTATTTTTCCAACCAGCAACACCGTTTCGCTAAATTAAAGAGTTTTGGGGTCTATTCCTAGGTTGCCCAGCATGCCAATCAATAGCCCTACTGGCAGACCGATCACGGTGCCAATTTCACCCGACAAATCTGCGACCAACGCCGCCCCATGCCCTTGCACGGCATACGCGCCAGCCTTGCCGATCGACTCACCGGTGCCGATGTACCACTCAAGCAATTCGCTCGTCACTTCGCGCATCGTCACACTCGCCGTGTCAACGGAGTTTGCGATTTCTTGGTTGTATCGAACGCTGATTGCAGTATGCACTTGGTGGGTTTTACTCGATAATTTTTGGATCATAAACCGCGCCTCGTCTAAGTCTCGCGGTTGAGCAAAGATTTCGCCATTGAGTTCAACAGTCGTGTCGGCGGCAATCACTATGCATTGCTGGTCATGTCGCTGAGCAACTAATTCTGCTTTTGCTGCCGAAATTCGCTGCACATAATTAATTGGCGATTCATTTTTTAATGGTGACTCGTCAATATCTGGTGGGTCAATTACAAAACTCAAGTTAAGTTTTTCTAAAATATCTTTTCGACGTGGTGAACGCGACGCCAAAACAATTTTGCTACTCACAAAAATTAGCCCCAAAACTGGCCATTAAAAGTTCAGCCACCGCTCATGTGCGTCAATGTCGCATCATCGGGCGCGACAAGATCATCTAGGTTTTCTAAGAATCCTTGTGGTAAGACAATGTTCATTGGACCACTGCTGTGACCGCGCACGAAACGCTCACCGCCTTCAACAATGCTCGCACTTTGATCACATAAAGCACTCAGTTCATGCAACTCGGCGATGCTTGACGCCTCGCTGAATCGCTTACGCAATTCGCCGCCAACTGGATATCCAGTTAGATACCATCCTGCATGTTTGCGAAATTCACGGATACCACGACCAGGCGGAAAGTGCGCTTCAAGGGCAATCGCATGACGCAACATCACATCAAGCACCCAGCCAAGATTCGGTGTCACTGGTATCGGTTCGCCATTAAACATTGCCACCATGTCACGAAACAACCACGGCTTACCGAGACATCCACGACCGATCACAACGCCGTCGCATCCGGTGACGCGCATCATTTCTCGTGCATCGTTTGCTTCCCAAATATCACCATTACCCAGCACTGGTATATCAGTAACGGCATTTTTTAGTTCAGTAATCGCTTCCCATCTTGCAAAAGGTGCATAGTGTTGCTGTGCAGTTCGGGCGTGCAACGCAATCGCCGACACACCAGCATCTTGACAAATCAAACCAGTGTGAATAAAAGTCATCAAATCGTCGTTGAGTCCCATTCGAAATTTGCACGTGACTGGTATGCCAAATGCGGCAGCCGTCTTAACGGCCGTCGTGACAATCTCACGCAATAAGTTTTTCTTTAGTGGTACCGCTGCTCCGCCACCGCGACGTGTCACTTTTGGCGCGGGGCAACCAAAATTTAAGTCAATGTGATCGACTGCATTGCGCTGACCGAGTTGAGTAATTGCAGTCGCCATAATTGCTGGGTCACTGCCATAAAGTTGCAAACTGCGAAATGACTCGTCGGGCCCAAATGCAATCATCGCTTCAGTCTTTGGATTTTTATAGACAAGTGCAGCAGCCATAATCATTTCGTTGACATAAACGAGACCCGGACCAAACTCGCGACAAAGTGTTCGAAATGGTTGGTTAGTTACCCCAGCCATCGGCGCAAGAACGACCGGCGGCCAAATTATTCGGTCACCGAGTTTTAGTGGCTTAGTAGTCATAGTTTGTTTCACCGTTGCGCCACCGTCAAACCAAGATTTGGATACGCCCCAGAGTCAAGAGATGTTGCCCCTTTCAGGCGCAGTCGATGCCAACCAGCAGATGCGATCATCGCCGCATTGTCTGTACACATCGCTAATGACGGTAACACCACGTGAAAATCTTTTCGCGCACACGCCTCAGAAATCTCACTTCGTAGCAGTGAATTGGCTGCCACCCCGCCACCTATTGCCACTGTTCGAGCACCAAGGTTCTCAGCCGCTCGCAAAGTTTTTGCAACCAACACATCTACAACTGCGCTCTGAAACGAAGCGGCAATGTCGTTGGTTTTTGAAAGAGGATTCTTGCGAACATGATTAATCACCGCTGTTTTTAATCCACTAAACGAAACATCTAACCCATCGTTGAGCATCGCCCGCGGAAAATCAATCGCCTTGCTATCGCCAGTTTTAGCCAACGTATCAATCGCTGGCCCACCTGGGTATCCCAAATCAAGAAATCGCGCAACTTTGTCAAATGCTTCACCAGCGGCATCATCACGAGTTTGCCCAACTATTTTGTAAGCACCATGTTCGCGAACTTCTACTATCAAGGTGTTGCCGCCAGAAACAAGCAGCACGAGCATCGGAAACTCAACATTGGGATCATCCAACATCGCTGCATAGAGATGCGCTTCAAGATGATTGACGCCAACGAATGGCACATCTAAAACAAGCGCCAGAGATTTCGCTGCAGAAACACCAACTAGTAGTGCACCGATTAAGCCGGGCCCAACTGTGGCCGCAACAGCATCAACACGATCAAAACTTAAACCAGATTTTTGCATTGCTTGATGAATTACTGGCGTGATTGCTTCAAGATGTGCGCGACTTGCGATCTCAGGCACCACACCACCAAAACGAGCGTGAATCTCTAATTGCGATGCCACGATGGATGACAGCACATCATTGCCGCCCATCACAATTGCTGCAGCAGTTTCATCACAACTTGTTTCGATCCCGAGCACAACTGTTGAACTATCAATCGTCAGATCACTAATTGCTGAACTCATATTCGGGTTCTCTCAATTTGTTGTAGCCGAGTTGAGAATTCTTGCTGTTGCACATCGGCACACCACATCACAATTGCATCATCGCGATTTTCGTAATATTTTTTGCGTACGCCAACTGGTACGAAACCAAAGCGCTCATAAAGTTTTTGTGCAGACATATTTGTGTGTCTCACCTCAAGAGTCATCGCGGCGCACCCACGACGATGTGCCTCCCACGCAAGGTCAAGCAACAACTCGGTAGCAATTCCGCGACTACGCCATAACGGATGAACCGCGACATTAGTAACGTGCGCATCTTGCTCGACGTATAACAAACCGCCGTAACCAACAAGTTCGTTGGCGATCGTGCCAACGAGATAGTGACGCTTGCCCGCTCGCACTTGGTCAAGTTCTTCAACGAAAACTTGCGCGGTCCATGGTCGTGGATAAACCTGCTGTTCAATTGGCATGATGCTGCGAATATGTGCTCGTCGCATTGGTGCTATCACCAAAGCAGGTGGGTCTGAGTTCTCAATTTTGTCGCTAGTTTTCGTGCGAATAAAACGATCCAAAATGCTCATAAGTTGACTCGCGTTTGCCAATTAATTTCGGCATCAGGCGCGCGCAAATAAAGCGCTTGTAGTTCGGTGGCTGTTTGCCACTGTTCATGCAACGCAAGTTCGGCAACGATTACTGCCAAAATGCCTGCACTCGGTTGGGCTAATTGTTCGCTAGCCCACTCGATTGAGAGCGCAGTTGCTTCTAGCGATTCAGAAATTGATACGCGATGGCGTAACGCACCATTACCAACAATCAATGTTGCTTGGCCACGATCTACAACGTCTGCCACGCAATCGCTGACCTTGCCGACAATTGGTGGCTTAACTTCAATACTCGAGCCAACATCGTTGCGATACATCGCCCAATAAAGTTCGCCACGACGCGCGTCGATTGTTGCCAATACGACTCGGTCGGTTGTGGCAACTGATCGTGCCAAAATATCCAGACTTGAGATGCCAATAATTGGAACATCCAACACCTGTGCAATCGTTTTAGCAGAAGCGATGCCGACTCTCATACCAGTAAACAAACCCGGGCCGATGTCAACTCCTACAACATCAATTTCCCGCATCGAAATATCTGCTTGTTCACAGACATTCTTGATGATTGGTGCAAGTTGTTCTGCATGGCGGCGATCGCTGAGCACGTGACTGCTAGCCAATAATTGTTTCGAATTGCTGACCGCCACACTTACAGCATCAGTCGAAGTATCAATTGCCAGAACAATCATTACGTTCAGCCTCGCACAGAATTGTTTAGTTGCACCGCAAGCTCATCAGTCAACTTTTGCCAACGACTTGCCCATTGTGAACCCCGCAGATCAATTTCTATTGTTCTCGATTCAATTGCATTTACGTCTGCTGAATGCGAGATGCGAATGATCAATGCATCGCCAAGTTCTTCGCCGACAATATCGCCCCATTCGACAATCACTATGCCCCCGCTGTCTTGCAATTCATCTAGTCCGAGATCAGCCAACTCGCCAGTGCGTTCGAGGCGATACAAATCGGCGTGATGCAACGACATGCGTCCGGTGCCATAGTTGTGCAATAAATTAAAAGTCGGTGACGTAATCGGTTCGTTGATACCGAGTGCTCGACCAAAACTTTGCGTGAAAGTTGTTTTACCTGCCCCCATTTCACCGGCAAGCAAGATCATGTCACGCGGCCGCGAATGCGCAGCAATTATTTCTGCAATACGTGCGGTGTCTTGCAGAGTCTCTAGCGTTAGTTTCACTGGGCTAATCTCGCTAATTATTTTTTCGTGTTGAAATAGCGTCGTGGAACTCGAGAACTTATACCGCAGACAATTTCGTAGCCAATTGTCTCGAGCTGCGCTGCGATTTCATTGGCAGTAATTGTCTCAGTGCCTTGTGTACCGAGTAAAACTGCCGCGTCTCCGATTTTGATTTGAGCATCGGCGCAATTAACCATCAGTTGATCCATCGTTACTACACCGACAATTGGGCAACGCCTGCCACCTATAAGTACTTCGCCGCCAACCGACCAAAGTCGGCGCGGTATGCCATCGGCATAACCAATTGGCAGTGTCGCAATAGTTGCGTCACTTTCAAGTTTGCAACGCAGACCATATGAGATGCCCTCTCCGGCTTTGAGACGTTGCACGTGAGAGACACGTGCATGAATCGACATCACTGGTTTAAGTTTTGTTGCATGAGATTCAAGTTCGATACTTGGTGCAATGCCGTACATCGCGATACCGACTCGCGCTATACCGATACCCGTGACTTGAGCAATATCTATCTCACGAATTGCTGCAGCCGAATTAGCCGCATGAATATATTTAGGTCGCAACGAGTTTTGTTCTAATGACTTTAAGACTTCAGCAAATTTTTGTCTTTGCAAATCCGTCTCAGAATGTTCTGGCAAATCAGCGGCAGCAAAATGCGTGTAGACACCCTCAAGTGTTAGCGACTTCAAATTATTAATTTGCGTGGCTCGCGCCAGTGCATCTTCGATTGGTGCACCAACACGATGCATACCAGTATCAACTTTCAGATGAACCCGACCAGTAAGACCAAGTCGCGCAGCCTCGGCGGCATAACTTGAAATAGTCGCTTCGTTATACAACGTCGCAGCGAGATCATCACGCAACATTTGCTCGTGTTGGGTTTCTGGTTGCTCGCTAACAATAAGTATCGGTGCAGTAATTTTTGCTTCGCGCAACTCATGGGCTTCGTCGGCAAGCGCAACGCAGAGTCCGCTGGCACCTGACTCGAGTGCTGTTCGCGCAACTTCAACAGCGCCATGTCCATATCCATTTGCTTTAACTGTTGCCCAAAGTTCTGCACGACCTGCTTGTCTTACGAGAGCTTTAACGTTCTCACTCAGAGCCAATAGATCAATTTCGGCCCACGCCCAACGATCGGTTGCGCTCACTTCTAAACGCCTTTGAACTCAGTGACTAGCGACAACAGCTACCGCCATGTCGTGCGTGTGCGATAGCGAAACATGCCAAGAAGTAACACCTTGTTGGTTGGCAATTTCTGCTGCTCGACCTGTGACGATTAATTCGGGAGCACCAGAAGCGCGGCTACGAATTGAAACATCCTGCAAATCAAAAGCGCCAAGCCCTACGCCAAGTGCTTTCATTGTTGCTTCGCGAACTGCAAATCGGGCTGCCAAACCTGGTGCCAAATCTTTGCGAGTCGCAAGAGAGTCAAGTTCTTGAGCGGTAAATACTCGCGTCTTTAATGTTGGAGTGCGCTCTAGTGCGTCACGAAATCGCGGCACACTTACTGCATCGATGCCCAGGCCAATCATCTGCACTGACCTTCTACTGCGAACGCCAATGGTCAGCCATCTCGCTGATTGGAAGAATCAACAAATCGGCGACTGGCACTTCGGCTAGGCGGTCTTCTCTAAATGAGCCTTCAGTTTCTGTTACCCAGTCAACCAAACGGTCATATCGATGGTCATACCCTTGCAGTACCGCGCGCATCGCAGTGGCGGCGAGTCGATCATGAAACATCACATGCAACAAAGTGATGCCAGTTGTTTCTCCGCCTTTTGTTTCAGGAACCATTATCACGGTGCGATTATCACTGCGACCACGAGCAACCAGAACTTCTTGTTCACTAGCAACTCGACGCTTGGTGCCGACTAGTTGTGCATTGCGATCAACGCGAGAAGAAAGATTTTTTGACATTCCACCGCGATCAACAATTGTGATCGTGCCCATATTGCCCGTCACATCACCTTCTATGCCGTACCGAGTAAAACCGGTCACTGAACTTACTGCGGCGTCAAGATCGGCGACGATTTTTAATACACGATATGAAAGTCGTTCGCGGGCAACGCCAGCTTCGAATAGGGCTTTAACCAACGGTCGGTCAAACAAACCTTCGTCACTACGCGAAATACCAACAGTCACAGTTTTGGCTTGATGTTTAATAGCGTCTACCGGACGAGTTAATTCGTCAACGCCACGAGTTAGCGCACTTGTTAAATCGTCAAGCAGCAACTCGGGTGATGCAATCTTGCCAGATGTTTGCTGATACGCCTGAACCGGATCACTCGAGAGTGTGTCGCGCAACATTGTCACGATTCGCACTGCAGTGCTGGCTTCGAGATTGCCGTCGTAGCTACCAGTTGAAAGCGCATCAGTAAACCGAGTTGCCGGTACAGGCAACAACGCACGAATCTTCGAAAGCAATTCATTTGCATCGCCGCCTCTTTCAACCGCATGCTCTATAACCTCGCGCGCTTCACGCAACGGGCGGGCAAGTGCATCAATTGATAGCGCCGCCTCGTAGCCAAATAAGTGTCCAACCATCACACTCAAAATAAATGACAGGCTTGTTTCGACATTGGGCACGAGCAAAACTGCTGCCGCTGCATCGAAACGATTTTGACCAACAGTAGCAACAACAATCGGCAGCGCTTTGTGAGCACGGTAAATCGCGATCTCTTTGGCAACATCTGATGCCGTGCCTTCAAGTAGCCCAGTCGCGCAGACAAAAATTAATGGTTCGCACGAAAGATCAATGTGCTTTTTATCCTCAGTCGTATCGCTAGAAATAGATTTATAACAGAGCTCTGATAATTTGATGCGAATCTCTTGTGCTGCAATCGTATTCATCCCATTACCTACGACCGTCCAGTAACGACGTGCAGAAGCAAACTGTTTGGCAGCAGCCGCAATTGCCGGACGCGTTTCTAGAACTTCAACTAACGCATCAGGAATAGTGCGTAAACCAGCAAGCAACTCATGTCGAGCCTTATCGCTTGACTTACCCGCGGCACTCGATATCGCACACGCATACAAAGCGCCTGCTGCAACTTGCGAATAAAAAGCTTTGGTGCTGGCAACGCTCATCTCAACATCCCGACCATCAGATGTATACATAACACCATCAGCCTTAACCGAAAGTTCAGTGCCACGACGATTGACAATTGCCAAAACACTTGCACCTCGCGCGCGAGCAAGATCAACAGTGCGATTCGTGTCGGTAGTAGTGCCACTCTGACTAATCGCAACCACCAATGTGTCGCTCATGTCGAGAGTTAATTCAAAACCAGAAAGTTCACTGGCTGGCAACGCCTCAATGTTTAAGTGAATGTCAACAAGTTGTTTAAGAAGGCGTGCCAACGCTTGGCCAGCAATAGCCGCAGTTCCTTGGCCAATTACGCGAACTTTTGTGATCGCGCCAGATGCGAGACGATCGCGCACAAATTTCGGAAGAACTGCTTCGCCAAGTTCGGCAACTAACAACCCATTCTTTTCGACGATTCTGCCACGCAAAGTTTTTCGAAAACTCTGCGGTGCTTCAGCAATTTCCTTTGATAAAAAGTGTTTATGCTCGCCACGATTTATATCGCGAGTTGTAATTTCGGCTGTATGGATATCACTTTCACCGATCGCAATTCTGCTGCCGTCATAAGACTGCAAAACGATTCCACTCAGTTCTCCAGCATTGGTAATCGACAATGTTGCAACTTGCCCACGACTTGACGGATTATCAGGGTCGCCCAATGCTTCGCCATCCATGCGCACATATTTGAGCGTCTCTTCGACGACGCCATATGGTTCGCTGGCAACAATGAAACGGTCTTCGGCAAGTCCAATGCTGAGTCCTTGACCGCTACCGTGCAATGCAAGTAAAAGTTTTTCGGGTTCGGCGGCACTAGCGACTGCGATCGCAACTGACCCATCAAATTTTGCAACAGTTTCTCGAAATGCATCGCTCAAAGAAGCATTTGTTGCTAAGCGCCTTGCGACCAATGCTGGGATAACTTTTGCGTCTGTTGTAATTGGCCCAGCGATACGCAGACTATTTACGGCTCGAAGATCGGCGTGATTATCAACATCGCCATTTAAAGCAGCAACCAAATATGCGTCACTATTTTTGCGCTCGAGTTCTTCACTGTTTACAGGGTGAGCGTTTGGTTCTGAAATAATGCCGACGCTCGCCCAACGCGTGTGCGCCAGTACGGCGACTTGCGAATTTGGTTGTGAAATACACAAACGCAACAAGTCATCTGCCATTACTGCATTGCGCATCACCCTGGTGTTATCACCAAGTTCGCCGATCTCTGCTGCGGCTTTATAGACAAATGACCATGCATTTTCAGTCACTCGAACTGCACCCGACATAAATAATGAGTCGTCACTTCGGTTGGCGATTAAAGACTTTATGTTTTGATCATCGGCTTTCAATCCATGTCCCCAAACCAAAACATGCACGCCCGCCGAATCTCGACCGCGAACCTCGAGCCGATCTATGCCAGAGAACGCTTGTTGAATCGAAAAATATCCGCTTCGTGCCGCATTTGACGCACCTTGCCCAGCGAGTGCATCTACGAGACGCGCCGTTCGAATTCGATCATTGCGCAACTCCCAAAGCGCATCTTTAGCGCTGATGATTTGTTGCAACGCAAGTTCTGACGTCGCTGTTTGAACCTCGACAGAGTGTTCAATCGCTTGTTCGTAACCCGTGACAATCGCATCTAGTCGATCAAGTCGCGAAGTCATCGCTGCGACTAACTGGTGATTATCTGCCAAACAAAACTGGCCGGCATCGCCCCGCAATAATTCATCGGCTTGAGCGACAAGTTTTGATAAGCCGTCAATTTTACTCTCAGCGCCTTGCATGATTGCCCGGTCTAAAAGTTCAATAATCTCGTTAGAGGTGGGCGTTGCGCGTCGCGTCGGACGACTGAGCACGCAGATAATTCCGCACATGGTTTATAGCCTACTTTCGCGATTAACCCAGTCGGGCAGTAATCGCCGCAACAAGCGTGGTTGCGACAGATACGGCGATTTCATTTTCTCGCGCTTCGACCATCACCCGCACAACAGGCTCTGTGCCACTCGAGCGAACTAACACTCGACCATTATCTGCCAGACCAGATAGTTCCTTAATTTTCTCCCCTGCTAGGTTATTTACTATCATTTTGAATTATCATTATTCTTAGTCAATAAGTTTTTGCCTCATACCGATTACTTTTACATCTTAAATTTATTTATTTGTTTCGTAAAGCAGTAATTGCCATAAACACCCCATCTGAAAGCTGTAACAAAATAAAATACCGGATCTGGATCGACGATCGTCAGATGAATTTTAAAACCGAATTTACTTCACGAATGAGTAATTACCACGTCAAGCACCAGGCCCGATTCACTTGTATTGATCTCGCACGATTTTAAAGCGAGCGTGGCGACCACGACTCAATTATGTCGCGGGGGTCTGGTAACGTAATATCCTTGGAGATAATTGCCGGATCTTATGTCTGAAGACAAAATTAAGACTGTTATCTCAAGAATTGCTGAAAGGGATGATTGGCGTCAAGCCTTTATCGCGCATCTTCTGGCCTTTGAAGGCTCGATCAATTCGGTTGGCGTGGACGTACGCGAGGACATAACCGGTCCCCTTGTGGACGCTCTTTACGACCACAACCAGATTGTTCGAAAGACACTTTCTAATGGAGTCATCTTTGAGTTTTTCTACCGGTCAAAAATCGCACGCGATTTTGTTATGTCTAAGCCCGAAAATCCTGATCATGCATGGGAACCCCAGACCAGCCAGATCCTGACTAATCTTGCGAAGTCGGCTAAGCAGGTCGTGATCGGCGGTGCTTATTTTGGGGATCATGCCATCCTGATCGCTAGGGAAATTCTGGCGGCTGGCGGAGTGGTCCATGCCTTTGAACCCAATAATGAACAGCGCTACATGTTGGATTGTAACGCCAGAGTAAATGCCCTCACCAACATCATCACCCGACCAGAAGGTCTCTGGCACAACAGCACAACGAGTCTAAAGCTCGTCGGCTATGACAGTTTTGCGACTGCTGAGGTCGCTGACAAAGACATAGATACATTCAAGACTGTCACGATTACTGATTACTTAAAGTCGACAAAGGTTGATCGCCTTGATTTGATCGTGTTAGACATCGAAGGAGCTGAGCTAAGTGCTCTTCAAGGCGCGGAACAATTTCTGACTCAGCCGAAAGGTGTTGCCCCAAACATTCTTTTTGAGGTGCACAGCAGTTATGTCGACTGGTCAAACGGACTCATAAAAACGCCTATCGCTCAGCTGCTAATTAAAAATGACTACACGCTCTACGGGCTTCGTGACTTCAACTCAAACTATGACCTGTCTGGCAGACCCATAGAGTTGATCCCAGTTGATTCGATATATCTTGGAGGTCCCCCCCACGGTTTCAACATGGTTGCTGTTAAGGACCCCGCGCTTTTCAATGGACCCGGATATGTGTTAGTACGAGATGTCAGCCCTAAGTATCTTCGCCATAAAAACCCTGCTCTACATCACCCGATTGGCGGTCTCTAAGAATTTTCCCTTTTTGATAAAGAATTAATAAATTAAGGGTAGGGATGTTCTCATGCTTTCTGAGCACAACTTCTAAAATGAAGTCGGATTACTTCTTACTATCCAATTGCTGTTAGCAAGATTTTCTAAAATACTCGTCCAAGATGTCTTTGGGGGCATCACGGAACGATAAACGTCCATTAGAACCTTTGAATGCCAGTCTGTCGCGTGCTACATCGCAGTCCAGCACACTAGTTCCCTGGCTAACCACCGCCCCGTCACCTATTTTGCAGTCACCGATTATTGCCGAATTGGGATACACCACAACACCATCACCGATTAAAGGACTTCGATCCTTGTGTCGTCCGATTGTTACGTTTTGGTAAAGCACTAGACGATTGCCGTAGTTGGCCTTGGCTAAAACGATTCCCACGGTGTGGCCAATGTAGAAAATAGGTGGCATAGCGATTTCGTAGAACAGATCAATTCCGTTAAACGCCTTGTTCACCAAAAACAAGCGGGTCGCAGCATCCACGTTTCCAGACGTCTTAAAAATAGAATTCGATAGAAAATAAAGAAAGATGGAGTGTTGAGATGATTGCATCACATTGAACTGATCGGCTCTCCACGGGGCGCAGGCATTTATGCAGAAGTGCATACGAGCCAGTGCATCATCAATGTGAGCATTGACTGCTGACCTGAGCGCAGACTCCCGCCCATCAGGGACTACGTGGTTGCACTGGGCAGTTACGTATTCGATAAGACTCATGCGGGTATGACCTACCAGTTTCAAAATTTAAGCCCCCTCAAAAAGTCTCGAATAACATCTTTGACGGACTTCGCCGTGATCCCTAAGTCTAAAAGTCGCTTAACAGAAACATTAGGTGGGGGTTGCATCTCGGCTATGCCCGTGAACGAGACAAACCAGCCTTCTGACTCAAAAATTTCGGCAATTTCTGAGTTTGAGATCAGCTGCCCGCCCGCCACATTATAAATGCCGGAACCACTTGCGATTGCTATTAGTGATGCGACAGCATCATCTAAATGAATATAATCACGTTGGATACTGGGGCTGGAATCCAGAATTATCTCACGGCTTAAAGTTGCCTTATTCAGCCACTCCGACAAAAACTCGGGAGAACCACCTTGTCCGTTAAATACGTTAGAGAGTCGAGCAACCACGCCTCGCCCTTCCGATCGGGCGAGCGTAAGATTTTCACCCAGTGCCTTCGATAAATCGAAGACCCTTCTAGGGTCGGCTGAATCAAAGACTAACGGTGTCGATTCGTCAACATCTGTTTGTGAAAGACCATCATAAAGTCGCGTGGAGGAGCAATATATCAGCCGCTCAAAATTACCCGCACGGATTATCTCATTGACAAGGCAGGCGTGACTATCAACAGTGTCAAAAGGTCGCTGATCGTAATCTGCGCTGGTACCGGCACAGTACCAGAGAACGCCGAGATCGCGCTCCAACAATTCGGGATCACCCTTAGCAGGAGTCCAGGGCGACTCACCCTCGGCAGTAAGGAACTGAGCTAACCTACTGCCGATGAAACCCTGCGCGCCGACAACGGTGACGCTCATATTAAGCGCTCTCCGCTTAGCCTGGCCTTGACACGTTCTACGATGGCAATAACTTTGAGATCATCGCGCACTGTGATCCTATTCATGAACACTACACTTTTTCGAGTTATGGAATCTCGCATTACGAACAAACTTAATCCGAGGTGACATCATCATTTGACACAATAGTCTTCTAGCTTGTCGGACGACTGAGCACGCAGATAATTCCGCACATGGTTTATAGCCTACTTTCGCGATTAACCCAGTCGGGCAGTAATCGCCGCAACAAGCGTGGTTGCGACAGATACGGCGATTTCATTTTCTCGCGCTTCGACCATCACCCGCACAACAGGCTCTGTGCCACTCGAGCGAACTAACACTCGACCATTATCTGCCAAGATTTTTTCTGCAGCTGCGATCTCGTTGGCAAAAACTTGAGCAACATTTTCGCCGAGTTTGGCAACACGAACATTTTTTAACACCTGCGGAAAGCTGGTCATCGCATTACTTGCAATCTGACTGAATGCCTGTGAGGAATTCGCAATCAGCGCAGAAAGACGAATCGCTGCCAACAAACCATCACCCGTTGTTGCGACGTCGTGGTAAATAATGTGTCCGCTTTGTTCTCCGCCAAGCGAGAGATCATTTTCTTGAATTGCAATCAGCACCGACCTGTCGCCAACAGGTGTTGTTACCACTTCAATTTCAGATTGTTTCATTGCTTGATGAAAGCCAATATTCGTCATCACGGTCACGGCTACTTTGTTATTCCGCAACGTGCCGTTGCGCTTCATGTCTTGAGCGCTAATCGCAATTAAATGGTCGCCATCCACGATTGAACCGGAGTCATCAATTGCAATCAGTCGATCACCATCACCGTCAAATGCGACACCCAGATCGGCTTTAATTTCTTTGACAAGTACTTTCAACTCGGAGGGCTCAGTTGCGCCGCAGTGGTGATTAATGTTCTTGCCGTTCGGCGAATTATGAATTACTGAAACCTTTGCACCGAGCCTAGTGAAAACCGCTGCAGCAACTTCGCTCATTGCACCATTTGCGCAATCTAAAGCAATGTGTAATTTAGCGAATGCATTTTCGGGCACGCCAGCGACCAACGCCGCACAATATTGCGCTAAATATTCTGGGTGCGAGATAGCAGAACTTTTTGAACTTGCCTCTGATTGCTTATGATCTGGCGCACGATTAATCTCGCTTGCAAGTTCAATTTCAGTTTCAAGTTCAATTCGTGATTCTTGCTCATCTGTGAGTTTGCGTCCACCACGACCGAAAATTTTCACACCGTTATCTGCATAAGGATTATGTGAAGCAGTAATTGCAAAAGACACCGCTTCACTTGACACCGCAGCAAAAGCAATTGCCGGCGTTGGAGCAACACCCATTAAATGAACCTCAATACCAAGACTGCTCAACGACTGAGAAATAGCAGATTCAAGCGCAGGGCCAGATTCGCGAGTATCACGACCGATCACCACGAGTTTGCATTGCAAAACTTTTGCTGCCGCCCGAGCGAGTGCAGCAACATAACTCGTTGTTAGTTCAGTTCCGAATTCTCCACGAACTCCGTCGGTTCCAAATTTCAACATTCAACTACCTGCTGTTTCTAGCACGCATAACTAAAATTTGGTTTGCCAGCACAGCACAACCCATGCTTTGCAAAAAGCGAATTAACGCTTGGTGTACTGCGGCGCCTTGCGGGCTTTTTTAAGACCGTATTTCTTGCTCTCTTTACGACGCGAGTCGCGTGTCAACAATCCGGCCTTCTTCAGCGCAAGTCGTTGTTCAGGATCAAGTTCAACAATTGCTCGAGCGATTGCCATGCGCAATGCACCAGATTGCCCAGCGATGCCGCCGCCAATAATGTCGGCATCAATGTCGTATGCGCCAATCATGTTGGCAACTCGCAATGCTTCGGTTGAAGAGTTGCGCTGTACTTCTGATGGAAAATATTCTTCGAACACGCGATCGTTAATCGTTACGATTCCGGTTCCTGGTCGTAAACGAGCACGACAGATTGCATGCTTGCGTCGCCCTGTTGTTTGAGTAAGTGGCTTTGTTCCCACGAGTTTGTCTCTTTTCTCTAATTTTTCTAGTGCTCGGCTCAGCGAGCCTTGGCGTGTGGAAGCTCAAGCACTTTTGGTGATTGCGCTGCGTGCGGATGTTCTGCACCTGGATAAACCTGCAACTTGCTTAACATCTCGCGACCGAGAGTTCCCTTTGGCAACATTCCGCGAATTGATCGACGGATTGCATCACCAGGTTTGCGATCTAAAAGATGAGCGTATGTTTCTGATTTCAAACCACCTGGATAACCGGAGTAGTCATAGACCATTTCGCGATCGGCTTTGCCCGAAGTAAGAACAATTTTTGATGCATTGATAATTACGACGTGATCACCAGTATCCATACTTGGTGTGTACATCGGTTTGTGTTTGCCGCGAAGCAAAGTTGCAGTCTCTGTGCAAAGTCGACCGAGCACAAGCCCTTCGGCATCAATCAAATGCCAAGCACGCTTGACGTCGGCTGGTTTTGCAGAATATGTACGCATAAAAAGTTCCTTGAAATCTAGAATTAGCAACCGCCTGAGGGCTCTTCGCACTCGTTTAAACGGCCTCGTAATGATAGGGCCGAAACCTCCCAAATAACAATCGGCCCAACAAGAATATGGGCTTTAGGGAGTAATCCCTGCATCTGGATATCCAACTTCAACTAAACACAAGCCTTGGGGAGGCGCCAGTTGCGAGGCCTCCGCACGATCGCCCGATCGAATCAAAGTCATCATGTCGCTACTCGGTCGCTTACCAACCCCGATATCTACGAATGTTCCCACTAACGATCTGACCATCTGGTGGCAAAAAGCATTCGCCCTGATGTCAAAAGTAAATATGCCATCACCTCTGTTGTGCCAAGTCGCCTGCATCACATACCTCTTTAACGAAACTTCGCGCACTTCAGGCTCATTAGTCTCTGGGCCCTCAAGGTCAGGCTCAATATCTTGCTTTGGCCGACGACAAAATGCCGAAAAATCATGCGTGCCGATTATTGGATCACAAGCCATGTGTAATGCGCGCAAATTAAGTGGCGCAACAACATGCCACGATGTTGCAACCAAAAATGGATCTGGATACTCGGCGTTATAGATCGTGTATTGATAATGCCGCCAAATTGCCGAGAATCTCGCGTGAAACTCGTTGCTCGCCCAAGATGCGTCTCGAACAATAATTTCGGGCCCACACATTGAGTTCAGTTGCTTCTTCAAAAGAGCTAAATCAACGTCATCTCGAAGATCGCAACTAACTACTTGACCTCGAGCGTGTACCCCAGTATCTGTGCGCCCGGCAGAAACAACAGGTACCGCTCGTTGAAAGATTTGTTGCAACGCCCCACCGAGAGTGCCTGCA
Source organism: Ilumatobacteraceae bacterium (assembly GCA_964203235.1). GTDB lineage: Bacteria > Actinomycetota > Acidimicrobiia > Acidimicrobiales > Ilumatobacteraceae > BACL27. The sequence continues at coordinate 56,363 of CAXNLE010000003.1, read as the reverse complement.
ATAGTTTCAACACCTGGATTAATTGCAAAACCGTGAAACTTTGCCCCGTTATACGCGACGACGAATCGTGCTCTGCGCATCACAGATGCTTTTGTTTTTCGAACTAGATAAGTTCGATGCGCGCCATTGGTGCATTGTCACCGTGACGCGGGCCAAGCTTCAAGATTCGAAGGTAGCCACCGTTGCGCTCTGTGTATCGAGGTGCAACAACATTGACAAGTTTGTTTGTCATTTCTTTGTCGCGAAGGTAACTCTGAATCTGACGAATGCGGTGCACTCGCATCGGGCTAGTGCCCTGCGCTTTCTTTGCCTTTGTAATTAATTTCTCGGCGATCGGACGAAGCGCTTTTGCTTTCGTCTCAGTCGTTACGATGCCTTCAGCAGCGAACAATGACGAAGCCAGGTTGGCCATCATCAATCTTTCGTGTGACGAGCTTCCACCAAAACTTGGTCCGCGTCGTGGTCTTCCTGGCATAGTGAATCGTCTCCTTGATTATTTAGATATTTAAATTCAGTTGATTCTCAGCAAAAATCTCGAGGGCTCAGAGGCGCAACGAGAGTCCTCGCTCATCAAGTTTTTGTTTGATCTCATCAAGGCTCTTCTGCCCGAAGTTGGTGATGTTCATCAAGTCTTCTTCTGACCGAGTTAGCAACTCGCCAATCGTGTGAACTTGTCCGCGCTTCAAACAGTTGCGTGGTCGCTCTGAAAGGTCTAGGTCTTCAATTGGCATATCTAAATCGCCGGTGCCACTTGAGTAACCAACAACTTCGCCAAGTTCAAGACCCACTGGATCTGCAGTCAAATTCGCCACGAGATCAACTAGCGAACGTAAAGTTGCACCAGCCGAAGCGAGCGAATCAACCGGCGTGATCGAGCCGTCTGTCTCAATGTCGATAACAAGTTTGTCATAATTAGTTGACTGCTCTACTCGAGTTGGCTCAACTTCAAATGTAACTCGACGAATTGGCGAGAAAATTGCGTCAATTGGGATGATGCCAATTGTCTTACGAGCTCCGTCACGATCTGACGACATGTAGCCTTTGCCGCGCTCAACCGTAAGGTCAAACACGAGCTTGCCCTTTGCTGAAAGAGTTGCGATTTTCTGAGACTTGTTAAGAATCTCAACATCTGGTGGGCACTGAATGTCACCGGCTGTGAGCTCCATTGGTCCTTTGACATCTACATGAAGTGCAATTGGATCATCTGAAGTTGACACCAAAACAACGTCTTTGAGATTAAGAATTATCTCAGTTACGTCTTCGGATACACCTTCAATTGTGTCGAATTCATGCAATGCAGATTCGAACTTTACAGAAGTAATTGCCGCACCAGGAATCGACGACAACAACATTCGGCGCAATGAGTTGCCGATTGTGTGACCAAGACCTGGTTCTAGTGGACCAACCGAAAATTTCTGACGGTTGTTTTGTGGTGAGCCGATTGGTTCGACTGTCGGGCGTTGGATTACAAGCATTTTTTCTCCTTAGACAATTCTTATTTGGGGTTACTTTGAATAGAGCTCAACGATTAATTGTTCACGTACTGGTACATCAATTTGCTCACGCACTGGCAACTCGCGCACCGTGACCTGCTTGCCGGCTTCTGCAATATCAAGCCAGCCGACCATTTTGCGGCCGAGAGTATCAATGTTGTGTTGGATGATGATCATGTTGCTTGCCTTTTCAGAAAGCGAAACAACTTCACCTTTTTGCAATGTGTACGACGCAATATCGACTCGCTTGCCATCGACTTTGATCAACCCATGGCTAACAAACTGACGAGCCTGTGGACGTGATGCAGCCCAGCCGGCACGGTAAACAACATTGTCAAGGCGCAATTCAAGGAGACGCAACAAGTTCTCACCAGTCGGACCAGTCAAACGCACTGACTTCTCGTAGAGATTACGAAATTGACGCTCGAGCAAACCGTAGATGTATTTTGCCTTCTGCTTTTCTTGCAACTGCGCAAGATATTCACTGCCAGCACCTTTACGACGCGAACGACCGTGGTGACCTGGTGGAAACGGCCGACGCTCAAGAGCCTTAGAGCCTTTTGTGTTTTCGAAAACGTTGACACCAAGACGGCGCGAGATACGAACTTTTGGACCTGTGTAGCGAGCCATGAGTTACGGCCTCTTTCGCTTTGGCTGAAGACAGCCGTTGTGTGGAACTGGGGAGACATCTTTGATGCCTGAAACTTCAATGCCAAGATTTTGAATCTGACGCAGAGCAGTGTCGCGACCAGAGCCTGGACCCTTGACTCGCACTTCAGCGCGACGAAGACCAAGCTCCATCGCAGCACGTCCAGCTTTTTCTGCTGCCATTTGCGCGGCAAACGGTGTTGATTTTCGCGAGCCACTGAAACCAACTCCACCAGATGATGCCCACGCGATTACGTTGCCTTCTGTGTCGGTGATTGAAACGATTGTGTTGTTGAACGAACTCTTGATGTGCACGATGCCGGTTGCGACATTACGACGCTCTCGCTTGCGCTTTCGAGTTTTTGGTTTTGGATCAGCCATAGTTACTTCCTCACTGCCATTTTCTTGTTAGCTACCGTCTTCTTCGGTCCTTTTCGTGTGCGCGCATTTGTGTGTGTGCGCTGACCACGAACAGGTAATCCCTTGCGATGACGAGTGCCTTGGTATGAACCAATTTCAATTTTTCGTTTGATGTCTGTTTGAACATTTCGACGACGATCGCCTTCAACACTTAGGTTGTTCTCGATGAACATACGAATCTTGTTGACCTCAGAGTCAGTCAGATCACGCACGCGAGTGTCTGGACTAATACCAGTTTCGCTGCAAAGTTTTTTCGCGGTAACGCGACCGATACCAAAAATATAGGTCAGACCTATCTCTAGGCGCTTCTCGCGCGGAATGTCTACTCCTGAAATACGTGCCATCTTGTCTCTCTCGCTCAGCCTTGACGTTGCTTATGACGTGGGTTTTCGCAGATCACCATTACGCGACCGTGCCGACGGATAATCTTGCACTTCTCGCATATTTTTTTAACGCTGGTTCTTACTTTCACTGCACGCCTTCTTGTCTTTATTTAAATCGGTAAGTAATACGACCTCTTGTGAGGTCATACGGTGTTAGTTCTACTTGCACTTTGTCGCCAGGAAGAATTCGAATGTAATTCATTCGCATCTTTCCTGAAATGTGAGCCAAGACTGTGTGTCCATTTTCAAGCTCAACTCGAAACATTGCGTTGGGTAGGGATTCAGTAATCTTGCCTTCCAGCACGATTGCATCTTCCTTATTTTTGGGCAAAGTTTCTCCGAACTATTTCTTTGTTGTTACATTCATTGCCCGACGATCAGATGATCGTTTAGGGCGACTTGTCACGCTATCGCCCTGAACTATCGCTCTCAAACCCCCGAGATATAACGATTTAAAACCATTTTTGGATCAGTGCAATTTCTCGGTTATTTTTCTAAATTTACAACCGAAGTAAGCCGACCAAAGACTTCGTCCGGCGAGCCGACCCCGTTTACTACATGTAGCGACCCGCGCCCGTGATAGAAGGTTATTAATGGGGCAGTTTGAGCCTCGTAAACATCAAGTCGATGATTGATCGCCTGCTGAGTGTCATCGGTGCGCTGGACCACGGATCCTCCACATTTTTCACAAATCCAAGGTTTTGGCTCGTTTTCTGGTGCCGTGTAGTTAGTCGAACACGATTCGCAGACTCGCCGACCAGAAAGTCGAACCAAAACGATTTCTCGCGCGACGTCCAAATCAATTACAAAGCCAACTGGTCGCGCCTCGGTTAACGAATCAAAGGCTGCTGCTTGCCCAATCGTGCGAGGAAAACCATCCAAAACATAGCCGGCAACACGTGCATCTGCTTGCCCGATTCGACCTTGAACAAGTGAGACCATCAAGTCATCGTCAACTAATTCGCCTCGGTCCAAAACTGCTTTGGCTGCACGCCCGACAACCGAGTCTTGTTTCACTGCGTTGCGAAGCATCTCGCCAGTTGAAATGTGCGGCACACCAAAATGCTCAGCCAACCTTGCACTTTGTGTTCCTTTGCCGGCACCCTGTCGGCCGAACATTATTATTCGCACTCCACCGCTCATGAGTTTTGATTCCGATCCTTGGCCAATAAAACGTTATTGAAAGTTACGTGTTTAATGATTTATTGCTTGAGGAAACCTTCGTAATTGCGTTGCATCAACTGACTATCGATTTGGCGCATCAGTTCAAGAGCCACACCGACTGCAATTAACACGGTCGTTCCGGCAAATGGAAATGAAGTTACATTACCGACCCACAAAACGATGTACGGCAAAATAGCAATTACTGCAACAAAGGTTGCGCCAGGCAAAGTGATGCGATTAACGGTCTTACCTAAAAACGCTTCAGTTTGCTGACCAGGACGAATACCAGGTACGAAGCCACCCTGTTTGCGCAACTGGTCTGCTTGACGAATTGGATCAAAGGCAATCGAATTGTAAAAGTACGCGAACGCAATAATCAACAGCCCGAAAACAGTTACATACATTAAGTTTTGACTATTAATTAGGTACTGATCAACAAATCGAGCAATCGACCCCCGCCAACCTTCGCCACTGCCGAGCATATTTGACATCAGAACTGGCAATAACAACACGGAGCTGGCGAAAATAATTGGCACAACACCTGACTGGTTTACCTTCAACGGAATATATGTGTTCTGGCCGCCGTACATCTTTCGACCTACTACTCGTTTGGCGAATTGAACGGGGATACGCCTTTGACCAAGTTCAACACGAACAACTGCAATGATAATGCCAATTGAGAGTGCCACCAAAATAACAAACACGAGAGTTTTTCGCGTCTGTAAAAGTGAATAATAGTTATAAGGCAAACCGCTGACAACCGATGCGAAAATAACCATTGACATTCCGTTACCGATGCCGCGTTGGCTAATTAATTCACCAAGCCACATCAACAGTGCAGTACCTGCAACAAGCGACGGAATCACGAGCAATGCCCGTGGCATAAATGGATCTAGCAAAACTACATCTGGTGCACTATTGCTCGCGCTGAAAAATGCCGAGCCGCGACCTTGACCGAAAATAAAAGTTAATCCAGCTCCTTGCAATGTCGCAATACCGATCGCTACGTAGCGGGTCCATTGTGTGATTTTGCGTTGACCGGTTGCACCTTCTTGTTGCCATTCTTCAAGTTTCGGAATTACAACAGTCAAAACTTGCATGATGATGCTTGAAGTGATGTAAGGCATGATGCCGAGTGCGAATATAGAAAAACTGCCGAACGCACCACCCGAGAATAAGTTTAGAAAACCGAGGGCTCCTTGAGATTTTGATGCCTCACGCAATTGACTGATCGCCTGAGAGTCAACGCCTGGAACACGCAATGAACTGCCCAATCGATAGACCGCCAGCATCGCAAGTGTAAACAGAATCTTGTTTCGAAGTTCTGCAACCTTAAAGATGTTGCTAATTTTTGCCACGACATTGCCTCGCTATTTGTTGTGTGAGCCGAACCAAACGAACTGTACTAGCGGTTGGTGAACTGGCTGCCCTTGGCCGGTGGTCGAACGCCTCTAAATGTTGGAGGCAAGATAACTACAGACCCGCCAGCGGCAACAATCGCTTCTTGTGCTGACTTAGAAATGGCATGAACTGAAACTTTGACCGCTCTGGTGATTTTTCCACGACCAAGAACTTTGATCATTTGGCCTTTATGGGCTACACCTCCAGCAACGAGTGACGCAGGATCTACCTCGGCAACGCCAAGAGAATCAACGGCATCAAGATTGACGGCATAATATTCAACGCGAAATGGGTTATTGAAACCCTTCAACTTTGGTACGCGTTGCTTAAGTGGCATCTGTCCACCTTCGAAACCACGGGCAACCGTGTTACGTGCGTATTGACCCTTTGTACCACGACCTGCAGTCTTGCCACCTTTACCACCAGTACCACGACCGACGCGCTTTGGCTTCTTGCGTGATCCGTAGCGTGGCCCAATTTCGTCAACGCGCATGATTATGCTCCTTTTCGATTTACTTCAATGAGGTGAGGAACGCGGGCAATCATGCCGCGAATCTCAGGACGGTCCGGCAATGTGTTGACATCACCGATTTTTCGAAGCCCAAGCGCGCGCATTGTTGCTTTGGTTTTTGGCATGATTCCAATTTGTGAGCGCACTTGCTTGACAACAACCGTTGGGCCCGTGTGGGCCTTGCGAGTTGCTTTCACTGCTGGTGCTTTTTTTTCAACAGCTTTCTTTGCGACCTTAGGCGCTGCAGCTTTTTTAGTAACAGCCATGATTATTTCGCTCCAAGACTTGAAATTGTTTTCTTACGCTCTGTGTAGGCACGCAACATTCCTTTTGGAACGAAATCTTCTGCTGGCAAGCCGCGTCGCTTGGCAACTTCGTCTGGACGTTGTAAACCCTTAAGACCATTGATTGTTGCGCGAGCTACGTTGATTGCATTCGACGAACCGAGAACTTTTGCAAGTACGTCTTTGATTCCGGCTTCTTCGAGAATAATTCTTGCTGCGCCGCCTGCGATAACACCGGTACCAGGCGCTGCTGGCTTGAGCATTACTCGACCGGCGCCGTTAACACCAATCGTTGCGTGAGTAATTGTTGTTCCGGCGAGAGCAACATGAAACAGGTTTCGCTTGGCTTCTTCTGTGCCTTTTTGAATTGCCAATGGAACTTCTTTTGCTTTGCCGTAGCCGAGACCAACGCGACCGTTACGATCACCGATTACGACGAGTGCGGTGAACGAGAATCGTCGACCACCTTTTACAACTTTGGCAACGCGGTTGATATGAACAACGCGTGATTCACCGATTTCACCAACTTTTGCTGGTGGACGAGGCTCGCGCTTTTCGCGTGGCTCACGACGGTCGCGACGTTCGCGACGATCGGTAACTTCTGCACCTGGAACTGCCGGAACTGGGGTGACGTTGCTCATTTAGAACTCCAAGCCTTCTTCTCGAGCAGCCTGCGCTGCTGCTGCGATACGACCGTGGTACAAAAATCCACCACGATCATAAACAACTTTCGTGATTCCGATTAGTTTTGCGCGTTGCGCAACTGCTTTACCGACACGTGCTGCGGCTTCAACTGTTGAGCCCGAACCAGCTTTTCGCAAGTCGGCTTCAAGTGAAGATGCTGCAGCAATTGTGCGACCTGCATCATCATCAATTAATTGTGCCGATAAGTGCTTGTTGCTACGAAATACTGCCAGGCGTGGCCGTTCGGCGGTGCCATGGATCTTCTTACGCACACGGCGTTGACGGCGCAATCGGCCTGAGTGTCGTTTTTCTGCTGTGCTAGTCATAAAAGTTGAGTCTCCAGTTTTCCTGTTGTTACTTCTTGCCGGTCTTGCCGGCCTTACGTCGTACACGCTCGTTCAAGTAACGCACACCTTTGCCCTTGTATGGCTCTGGCTTGCGCATGTTGCGAATATTTGCAGCAACTTGACCAACAACTTCTTTGTCATTACCTCTGACAACAATTTTGGTCTGTGCAGTCACTTCAAATGTGATGCCGTCTGGTGCTGTGTAAACAATTGGATGCGAGAAGCCTAAAGCAAGCTTCAACTTGTTTGGCCCTTGCGCTTCGGCGCGATAACCGACTCCTTGAATGTCAAGTTCTTTGGTATAGCCGTCGGTTACACCGATAATCATGTTCGACAACAAAGTACGAGTTAATCCGTGACGCGACCTCGAATCCCGCTCGTCATTCGCTCGCTCAACAACCAAGTTGTTTTCTTCGCGACGTGCTGAAACACCGACTGGAATTTCACGTTTGAGACTGCCTTTTGGTCCCTTAATTGTGACGGCTGCACCTGAGATCGTAATTTCAACCCCGGTTGGCACTGCGATTGCAGATTTTCCTATGCGTGACATTTAATGGCTCCGTTCGACTCTTGACTTACCACACGAAACACATGACTTCGCCACCAACATTGCGCTTGCGCGCTTCGCGGTCGGTCATGAGTCCGTGACTTGTTGAAAGAACTGCTACACCCAGACCACCAAGAACGCGAGGCACTTCTGTTGCTCCGCGATATACGCGAAGGCCAGGTGTCGAAATGCGTTTGATGCCTGAAATTGTTCGTTGACGATCTTCGCCGTATTTCATGCTGATCTTGAGCAATTTGCCAGGACCATGGTCGTCTTGAGCGATTGAATAATCGGCAATGAAGCCTTCTCGCTTAAGAACCTCTGCAAGAGCAGACTTTTGTTTAGACGCTGGCATCAAAACTTCATCTCGCATTGCAACGTTTCCATTGCGAATGCGTGTGAGCATGTCGGCGATCGGGTCAGTCATCATGACGGTTTACCAACTTGCCTTTGTGATACCAGGGATCTCACCAGCGTGTGCAAGTTCGCGGAAGCAGATACGGCATAGTCCGAATTTCTGATATACCGCACGCACGCGGCCGCATCGTTGGCAACGCGTATAGCCACGCACCTTGAACTTAGGCTTTCGCGCTGCTTTGATCATGAGTGATTTTTTTGCCATATTAAGTTGGTCTCCGATGTTCCTGTGACTCTGCGACTATTTCTTTTTAATTTTCTTGGCTTTGGTTACTGAAGTTGGTTCTTCGCCCTTGCGGAATGGAAAACCAAATGCATCAAGTAATGCTTTGCCAGAGAGATCGTCTTTAGCGGTGGTCACGATTGTGATGTCCATGCCACGCGGTGCGTCAACTTGCTCAACTCGAACTTCCATAAACATGAGTTGCTCAGTTAGACCAAATGTGTAATTACCGTTTCCATCCCATGATCTGCCAGACAAACCGCGGAAGTCACGAATTCGAGGAATCGCCACCGACAACAACCGATCGAAAAACTCCCACATTCGGTCGCCACGCATCGTGACTTTGCACCCAATTGGCTGATCTTCACGAAGTTTGAACGATGCAATTGCAATACGCGACTTGGTAATCAAAGGCTTCTGACCCGAGATCGCCGTCAAGTCAGCGACTGCACCATCAAGCAACGACGCTTGTTGCGTCGCTCGGCCAACACCCATGTTGATAACGATTTTTGAAATCGTCGGAACCTGCATTGGGTTTGTTAACTCCAACTGCTTCTTAAGGTCCTCGCGAACTGTATTCAGGTAGTGCGCTTTCATGCGCGGCATAGCAACAGTTTTAGTTGTCATTAGATTTCTGCTCCGGTGCTTTTAGCAATACGAACTTTCTTGCCTTTTTTGTCGACCTTGTAACCAATCTTCGAAGGCTTGCCACCTTGATCGAACATCACATTTGATGCATGAATCGGCATTGGCTTGTCGATGATTTCGCTCTTTGTGTTTTGCCCACGCGCAACTGAGTGGCGCTTTGCAACATTGACGTTGTCAATAATTACTTTGCCCTTGGCCGGCAGCACAGCAGAGATCGTGCCTTTCGCGCCTTTGTCTTTCCCTGCGATCACGATTACGTTGTCACCTTTTTTGAACTTCATGTCACAACACCTCCGGAGCGAGCGAAATAATTCGCATGAACTTCTTGTCGCGTAGTTCTCGACCAACTGGGCCGAAGATTCGCGTTCCGCGTGGAGTGAGATCATCTTTAATCAACACTGCCGCGTTTTCGTCGAATTTGATATAGCTACCGTCTGGACGACGCTTTTCTTTGGCCACGCGCACAACAACGCAACGCACGACTTCACCTTTTTTAACGGCGGCGCCAGGGATTGCATCTTTTACCGTGCCAATAAATACGTCACCGATTGATGCATAACGACGGCGAGTACCGCCGAGCACCTTGATCACGAGTACTTCACGCGCGCCACTGTTGTCAGCGACACGAAGTCGGGTTTCTTGTTGAATCACTTTGCACGCTCCAAGATCTCAATTACTCGCCAACGCTTTAGTTTCGACATCGGACGAGTCTCCATGATGCGAACGCGATCGCCAATTTGGGCGTCGTTTGTTTCGTCGTGGGCGTAAAATTTCTTGGTACGGGTGATGAACTTCTCGTACTTTTGGTGACGAATGCGCTCAACGATCGCAATCACGATCGTCTTATTCATTTTGTTAGACACGACAACGCCCTCTCGCGACTTGCGAAGATTGCGTTCTGGTGTCGTTGAACTAGTTGTATCGCTCATAATTTTGCTCACTTCCCTGCAGCTTCTGCAGCAACAATTTCGCGTTCGCGAATCAACATGCTGATTCGGGCGATTTGGCGACGCGCTTTGGTAATCGCAGCAGTGTCATCAAGTTGACCTGTTGCATTTCGAAAACGCAAATTAAGTGCTTCTTGTTTTGTTGCACGCAACTCTTCTACAAGGGTTGCGAGATCCATTTCGCGAAGTTCTGTTAGTTCACGTGTCATATCAGATCGCCTCGTTTCTTGAAATGATGCGAGTTTTAATCGGCAACTTTTGCGCTGCACGGCTCAAAGCCTGATGTGCAGTTGCGGCAGTTGGATACGACAATTCGAACAACACACGACCTGGCTTGACTACGGCTACCCACAACTCTGGGTTACCTTTGCCCGAACCCATGCGGGTTTCAGCTGGCTTCTTGGTGACCGACTTGTCTGGAAACACATTGATCCAAACTTTTCCGCCACGCTTAATGTGACGAGTCATGGCGATACGAGATGCTTCAATCTGACGTGCGGTTATCCAACCTGGTTCAAGAGCCTGAATGCCGTACTCGCCGAAAGCAAGTTCGTTGGCGCCCTTTGAGACACCGGCCATGCGGCCTCGATGCTGTTTTCGATGTTTAACTTTGCGTGGTTCTAACATAATTGTTTAGTCCTCTCGCTTAAAGTGCGGAGTTTCGTGGCCATCGTGGCTTCGACGTTGAATATCTTCTTCTTCGTCAAGCAAGCGTTCAAAATCTGGGTCGGCTTCTTTGACAAGAGGCACCAATGCGACGTCATCGACATCGGCTGGCTTTGGTCCGGCTGAAGTAACAACTTTTCGTGTTGCGTCTGAGTGACCAGATGTCTCGCCAGCAGCCATTGCCGCTTCACGAGTTATGCGATCGTCAGTTTGAGATTTGTAAGGAAGTATTTCACCTTTGTACAACCAAACTTTGATACCGATTCGACCAGATGTGGTTGCTGCTTCACGGAAGCCGTAATCAATGTTGGCGCGAAGTGTATGTAGCGGAACTCGACCTTCGCGATACCACTCGCGACGGCACATTTCTGCTCCACCGAGTCGGCCCGAACATTGAACGCGAATACCTTGCACGCCTTGCTTCTGCGCGTTCTGAACTGCACGCTTCATTGCACGACGAAAAGCAATTCGGTTGACAAGCTGATCGGCCACACCCTGAGCGACAAGCGCAGCATCAAGTTCTGCATCACGAATTTCTGTGATGTTTAATTGCACTTTGTTATTGCCAGTAAGTTTTGTCAAACCGGCGCGTAGCTCTTCGGCTTTTTGGCCTTTGCGACCAATGACGATTCCTGGGCGTGCAGTGTGCACGTCAATTCGAAGTTTGTCACGAGTGCGCTCGATTTCTATGCGACTAACAGCAGCATCAGAAAGTTGTACCTTGAGATAATCGCGAATCTTCCAGTCTTCAGTGAGGTATGCCTTGTAGTCCTTCGTGCTGAACCACTTGCTCTTCCAGTCGGTGGTTACACCGAGGCGAAAGCCGTAAGGATTAATCTTCTGGCCCATTTAATTCTCCGTCGCTGTTTCTGTTTCGGCATCAACTGGCGCATCTGCATTTGCATCGGCGTCTGGTGCTGCTGCTTTTGATTTTTGTGAACGAGCGCGACTTGCTTCAACGCGATCACGACGTCGAGCAGATTCTGCCCCACCGCGTGACTCACTTTGTGTTTCGCGAATTGCTAGTGCTGCATCGCTGAGTTTGTCGACAACGATCGTGATGTGGCTAGTGCGCTTAAAAATTGCGGCCGAACTGCCTTTAGCGCGAGGACGGAAACGCTTGAGCGTTGGCCCTGCATCGGCAAAACATGCCTTGATGTAAAGCTCTTCGGCATTTTGCTCAAAGTTATTTGTTGCGTTGGCGATTGCCGAGGCAAGCAACTTGCGCACGATGTGTGCCGAGTCACGATCTGTTAATCGCAACAAGTCATCGGCAGATTTAACATCCATGCCGCGAACAAGATTTAAAACCACACGAACCTTTGATGGTGACAACCGAGCAAAACGCGTTGAAGCGCGAAACCCACTTGAAATACCTGCAACTCGTGTTGCTTCGTTTAGTTTTGGACCGGTCATGGCTTGCCTGCTGATGCCGCTGCTGCAGCCGCTGCTTTTTCTTGACTTTGGTGAAACTTAAATGTTCGAGTCGGTGAGAACTCGCCGAGTTTGTGCCCAACCATTGACTCACTGATGTAAACCGGAATGTGCTTGCGTCCGTCGTGAACTGCGAATGTATGGCCCAACATGTCTGGGATGATCGTGCTACGACGCGACCAAGTTTTGATGACCTTGCGGTCACCACTTGCGTTCATTGCATCCAATTTTTTGAGAAGGTGCTCATCAACAAACGGACCTTTTTTAAGACTGCGTGACATTATTTAACCTCGTGCCTTTCCGGATCGACGACGACGAACAATCATTTGTTGCGACGACTTGTTCTTGTTACGAGTACGACGCTCTGGCTTACCCCATGGAGAAACCGGTGGACGACCACCAGAAGTTTTTCCTTCGCCACCACCAAGGGGGTGGTCAACTGGGTTCATTACAACACCACGCGATTGTGGGCGAACACCCTTCCAGCGATTACGACCGGCTTTACCAATTTTGATCTGCTCGTGCTCTGAGTTTCCGATTTCACCAACTGTGGCGCGACAATCAATTGGAACACGACGCATTTCACTTGATGGCATTCGCAAAGTGGCATACAAACCTTCTTTTGCAACCAACTGAACTGCCATTCCGGCTGAACGAGCAATTTTACCACCTTGGCCAGGACGCATTTCAATGTTGTGAACAGTTGTACCAACTGGCATGAAACGAAGTGGCAATGCATTGCCAACAACGATGTCTGCTTTTGGTCCGCTCTCTACGCGAGCGCCAACTTCAAGACCCTTTGGCGCAAGAATGTATGCCTTTGTTCCGTCGTTGTAATGCAACAACGCAATACGACATGTGCGGTTCGGGTCATATTCAATTGCTGCTACTTTTGCGCCGCACTCATCTTTGCCACGCTTGAAGTCGACCATGCGATACTGCTGTTTGTGTCCGCCACCTTGGTGACGAGAAGTGATTCGACCATGAGCGTTACGACCTCCGCGAGATGGCTTTGGTGCGAGCAACGACTTTTCTGGTGTCGTCTTGGTGATTTCACTGAAGTCAGAAACTGTCTGAAATCGACGGCCTGGGCTCGTCGGACGGCGTTTACGAATTGGCATCTTGAGTCGGTCCTTACTTGATTAGTTCTCGAACAACGGAATTTGATTTCCGGCTTCTAAAGTGACAATTGCGCGCTTTGATCCGTCACGAACACCAATTCGGTTTGTGCCGCGTGTAATGCGACGTTTGCCTGGACGGTTAATCGTGTTTACGCGAGTTACTTTGACACCCCAAATTGATTGCACTGCATCGCGAATCTCTGGCTTTGTTGCATCTTGATGAACTTCAAATGTGTACGTGCCCTTGTCGATAAGCGAATAACTTTTCTCACTAACAACTGGTCGAAGAATAATGTCGCGTGGGTCTTTCACTTTGCAGCCTCCATTGCCGGCAGGCTTGTTTTTGTAAACACGATCCAGTCGTTGCATAAAATGTCGTATGCATTGAGTTCTTGTGTGCTTAGCACATGAACATCTGTGAGATTACGGAAACTCTTCCATGCGCTTTCATCTTTGCGCTCGAGCACGATCATCACTCGACCCGACATGCCCAAAGCAGAAATCGCCGCTGATGCAGCTTTCGTACTCGGTGCTGCAAAGCCCCAATCTTCAACGACAACAATTTTGTTCTCACTCATGCGATCTGATAGCGCAGAGCGCAATGCAAGTTGAATCATTTTCTTTGGTGTGCGCTGAGAATACTTGCGCGGCTTTGGCCCAAGAGCCACACCACCACCGCTGAAATGCGGGGCGCGAATTGAACCTTGACGTGCGTTACCAGTACCTTTTTGCTTGAACGGTTTTTTACCGCCACCGCGAACTTCAGAGCGAGTCTTTGTACTTTGAGTACCAGAACGACGGTGCGCAAGTTGTGCAACGACCACTTGGTGCATTACCGGAATGTTTGGCGTGATACCGAACATCGAGTCAGCAACTTCGATTGATGCGGCTTTTTTGCCGTCAGCGTTTTTCATTTCAATCTTTGCCATGACTACTCCTTGGCCCCTTGGCTAGATGGAGCCTTGACAGCATTGCGGATAATTACTACACCACCGTTTGGACCAGGAACAGAGCCTTTAACTAGCAAGAGGTTTCTTTCAAGATCTGCTTGAACAACTTCAAGATTGAGGGTTGTAACTTGCTCGTGACCCATGTGGCCAGACATTCGCAAACCTTTAAACACTCGACCAGGAAATGTACAAGAGCCAATTGAGCCTGGTGTGCGGTGATGCTTGTGGTTACCGTGACTCGCGCCTTGACCACTGAAGTTGTGACGCTTCATCGTTCCGGCGAAACCTTTACCGCGGCTAACTGCCGTCACGTCGACGCGCTCGCCGACAACAAGAGTGTCAACTTTGATTTCTTGGCCGACTTCAAAACCATCTACCGAGTCAAGACGCAACTCAATCAAACGACGGCCCGCGGCAACATTGCGCGATCCGCTCTTAGGTGCGAAATGACCAGCCTCTGCTTTATTTAGTTTTTTTGGATCTCGCTGCCCGTATGTCACTTGCAACGCGGTGTAACCATCGGTTGCGCCAGTTTTAACCTGGACAATTCGAGCTGGCTCAATTCTTAACACGGTGACGGGCACGACGCGTTGGTCGTCACTCCATACTTGTGTCATGCCGACTTTTTCGCCGACGATCGCTTTTTGTGCCATGAGGCCAAAACCTTTTCTCGAAATGTTTAATAAAATAATTCGTATATTCGCACAAATGCTCCGCGCGGCCGAGGCCTGCGGAGCACTTTTGTAGTTTTCGCTGTGAGGTACTCGCAAATAACACGGGCGCACACAGACATCAATTTTTTGAATTGATCTCTCCGTTTGCGACTTGGTAAAACCAAGGCCACGAACGAACTCTTTACTCTATCCCCCTAAATTCTGCTCCCCAAACAGCAAACGATAAAAATTGCTAGATTTTCGGGCTGTATTTCTGGCTAGTTAGTTCGTTCGAGCGGCCAAGGTGGCTTCGAAGGTCATTCTTTCGCCAGCTCGTGAAATCTCAATTTTAACTTTCTGACCAGGAACCGCATCGCGAATAGCCGCCACGAGACCAGCCTGCCCATCGATTGGTTCACCATCTACCGATAGCACTATGTCATTGACGACAATGCCAGCGCCATCAGCCGGTGACCCCGCTCTAACATCGGTAATAATTGCTCCTTGACCACCGTCTTCGCGGCCGGTCAAGCCGACACCCAAAAAACCCTCAAGACGTTCAACTCCGTTCGCCTGAGCACGAAGTTGCTCAATCACAATTAAAACTTCATCCACCGAAATTGAAAATCCGATGTTGGTCGCGGCCGACTCTGAATCTCCGCGTGCCACAGCAGTATTAATGCCAACCACCTCACCTTTCAAGTTAACTAACGGCCCACCCGAATTGCCCGAAGAAATCGCCGCATCAGTCTGAATCAAAGAGTTCAGCGCCCCAGACTCTGTCTCAATTGTGCGCTTCATTGCTGAGACGATGCCTGACGTGACCGTCGGACCGCCATCGAGGGCAAGTGCATAGCCAATTGCGATTACAGCATCACCAATTTTTACGCTGCCAGGTTCTGCAAAAGTTGCGGCAACCAAACCAGTTACTTCTACTTTAATTAGTGCGAGATCGTTGCCGATATCAGTCGCCAAGATTTTCGCTACGCGAGGTTCGGTCTCCCCGGCAAAACGCACGACCACCGAGGTTGCGCCTTCAACAACATGCGCATTTGTCAAAATCTCACCATTTGATGTGAGCACAACCCCAGTACCGACCGAACGGCCACCTACATCGGCATCGCCCAAAGTCGACAAAACCGTGACAACACTGTTGGCGAGTCGCGTCGCGACTGACAAAATCAAAGTATCAGCCACATTGTTGCTGCCCGATGCAACAACAACTGGCGCCGAAGTAACTTGAGTAACCGTTGCGGCCGAATTTGCGTCTCTTAAATTTGTCTCTCGCTCAACATATGCGCCAACGAATCCACCGATTAAGCCAAACAATGAAGCGAAAACTGCCAGCCCCAAAATTGCACGACCTCGTCTCGGACCAGAAGAATTATTCTGTGAAGAATGCTGGTGACCGTTGAATTGCGCCAACGAAGGTGGCGGTAACTTTGATGAACCTTGATCGCGCTGTTCTTCGTGTGAGGTTGAATCAATTTGCGTGTAATCGCTCATGAATAATTTCTATCGTTAATTACATGCAAATTTTTACATAACACTGAAAGTCTTAAAAAATTCTTATACAAAATCAGGCGGTGCAGCCCAAATGATGCCCTGATTATTTAGCCTGGTCGCGATTTTCTCGGCAAGAGAAGTAATGAAAGGCAAATAAACCGTTGAGCCAGAAAGAACTTGACTTGGATCAATTACAGGTCTTCCGTATAGCTTTTTGCCAACTCGAGATGGGTCTTCATCAACAAAAAACTTGACATCTAGTTCTAACTCTCCGAATAGCCATAAAGCATTAATTGACGTTCCGAATATGCCAAAAGACTTTGATTTCGCCAGCAAACTTGCGTGTTCTTTCACTTCGTTCAACCAACGAACTGAGCCACCAACCCATGCAGTGTCTAGGTTTGCGCTGTTTGTAGTCTTTGCTGTTTTGCTGGGCTTACAAACGGCCCAACACTCGCGAGTTTCAATTCGAGACTCAATTCGAACAACTTCAAAACCTGAATTTTCAAGAAATATTTCAAGTGTCGCCACCGAAAAATGCGAACAGTGGTCGGCGATCAGCAACTTAAACGGGTCTTTTGAGCAATCCGGAACCGCAATAACGAGATGTCCATTTTCGTTCAACATTGCACCTAGCAATTTCATTGTCTCAATCGGTGAAACGAGATGTTCAAGCGAATGCGACATCGAAATCAAATCAAATTTCAAACTTTTATCAAGTTCACCAACAAGAAGTTTTTTGAAGTTTGGTATTGCTGAAAGTTTTTTCAACTCGCGATCATCAAGGTCAAAACCAAAAAGATTAAAATCGCTCCTTAGCTTTGCAAATGACCAAAGCAATGTGCCTGCGCCACATCCAAAATCAAGAACTGCGCCGCCCTGTTTGGTTTGGCTTGTTTTAACTACTGAATCAACAAACAGATCTCCGCGACCCGACGCTGCGCCATCAATGAACACCGTTTGGTCGTTGTCGCTGGTCTGATAATACGACGCGTAATCGCTATAAATTTCGGATGCAGATTTCTGCCACTCATCATTTACCTCGGCCTGCGGAAACCCGCAATCTTTGCAAATAGCGATGTTCAAACCACGACGCCATGGTTTAACGTCTGAAGTAATCGTGCGAAAGTCTGAGAATGATGGCACTCTCGCCAAATTTTCGCTCTCGCAATAAATGCACTGCATCGATTTAAAGACTAGATCTAAACCCTAGATCTAGAAACTAGAACTAGATCTAAAAACTAGACCCAAAACTAGACCCAATGTTGTTGTTAAGAGTTTTGGATTTTGATTTCGATGTCAACGCCGGCAGGAAGCTCTAAACGTTGAAGACTGTCAATCGTCTTAGCGTTTGGATCAACAATGTCAATCAAGCGTTTGTGAATCCGCATCTCGAAATGTTCACGCGAATCTTTATCAACGTGTGGACCACGAATAACTGTGAAGCGATGCTTGTCAGTTGGTAATGGAATCGGTCCACGCACCGTCGCACTCGTGCGAGTCACAGTTTCAACGATCTTCTTCGCAGATTCGTCAATGTTCTGGTGATCGAACGCCTTGAGACGGATGCGGATGCTTTGTGCCATCAGGATGAACCGGTTCTAAAACGTTCTACTTGAGAATCTTCGTTACGCGACCAGCACCAACCGTGCGGCCACCTTCGCGAATTGCGAATCGAAGACCTTCAACCATGGCGATTGCCTTGCCGAGTTCAACAGTCATTGAAACATTGTCGCCAGGCATAACCATTTCTGTGCCTTTTGGAAGTTCAACAGTGCCTGTTACGTCAGTTGTTCGAAAGAAAAACTGAGGTCGGTAGTTATTAAAGAAAGGCTTATGACGTCCGCCTTCCTCCTTCTTCAACACGTAGACCTGACCTTCAAAGTTTGTGTGCGGGGTAATTGAACCTGGTGCGCACAACACTTGACCGCGCTCAACATCTTCTTTCTTTGTTCCACGAAGAAGCGCACCAATGTTGTCACCTGCTTGACCTTCGTCGAGTAGCTTGCGGAACATTTCTACGCCGGTGCAAACAGTCTTTTGTGTGTCACGGAGTCCAACGATTTCAATTTCGTCACCAGTGTGAACTTTCCCTTGCTCTACTTTGCCAGTTACTACTGTTCCACGACCAGTGATCGTAAACACGTCTTCAATTGGCATCAAGAATGGCTTGTCAAGTTCACGCTTTGGCTCTGGGATCGAAGCATCACATGCAGCCATAAGCTCCATGATCTTTTCTTGCCAAGCAGCATCGCCTTCGAGGGCTTTGAGAGCCGAGACGCGAACGACTGGGCAATTCTTGCCGTCGAACTCATATGAAGTGAGCAAGTCACGAACTTCTTCTTCAACAAGTTGCAACATGTCTTCGTCATCAACTGAGTCTGACTTGTTAAGAGCAACCACGATGTATGGAACACCAACTTGGCGAGCAAGAAGTACGTGCTCACGAGTTTGTGGCATTGGGCCGTCAGTTGCGGCTACTACCAAAATTGCGCCGTCTACTTGAGCAGCACCGGTGATCATGTTCTTGATGTAGTCAGCGTGACCTGGCATGTCAACGTGTGCATAGTGACGCTTCTCGGTGTTGTACTCAATGTGAGCGATCGAGATCGTAATACCGCGAGCTTTTTCTTCTGGTGCCTTGTCGATTTGATCGAAAGGTGTGTACTCGGCAAGACCTTTGCTTGCAAGTGTCTTTGAGATCGCTGCAGTAAGTGTCGTTTTGCCGTGGTCAATGTGACCCATCGTTCCGATGTTTACGTGTGGCTTGACGCGCTCAAATTTCGCTTTACTCATTGTTCTTCTCCCTATTTATTGTCTTAATTGTCGTTAATTGTCGGTATATGTAATTAATTCTGAAACTTTGGCTTGCCTGGCTATTCGCCACGCACGCGCTTGATGATTTCTATTGATATTGCTTCGGGCACTTGCTGATACGAATGAAACTGCATCGTATAAGTCGCACGCCCTTGTGTGCGAGAACGCAGGTCTGTACTGTATCCGAACATTTCGGAAAGCGGAACCTGCGACTTAACGATTTGTGCATTGCCGTTTGCTTCCATGCCTTCAATACGACCTCGACGACTTGAGAGATCACCAATCACATCACCCATGTAGTCCTCTGGAGTAACAACTTCGACGGCCATAATCGGCTCAAGAAGCACAGGTTTTGCGAGTTGGGCTGCCTTGCGAAATACCATCTGACCAGCAATTTTGAAAGCCATTTCGCTCGAGTCAACGTCGTGGTACTGACCGTCCATCAGTGAAACTTTTACGTCAACCGTTGGGTACCCGGCGAGCACGCCGTTGTCTAGTGCGGATTGAATACCTTGGTTAACTGGCTGAATATATTCGCGAGGAATTCGACCACCGGTGATTTCATCTTCAAATTGATATCCGCCGCCCGGGCCACTTGGCTCGATCGTTACTTTTACAACTGCGAATTGTCCAGAACCACCAGTTTGTTTGATGTGTCGGTATTCGATGTTCTCAATTTTCTTCGTAATCGTTTCGCGATATGCAACTTGTGGCTTACCGACAGTTGCATCAACAGCGAACTCGCGTTGCATACGGTCTACAAGAATTTCAAGGTGCAACTCACCCATTCCTGAAATTACTGTTTGACCAGTTTCGATGTCTGTACGCACACGGAAAGTTGGGTCTTCATCAGACAAAGACTTAAGTGCTTTACCAAGTTTGTCTTGATCGTTCTTGGTTTTTGGCTCAATCGCCACGTGGATAACAGGCTCAGGGAAAATCATTCGCTCTAAAATGATCGGGTTTTCGCGATCGCAAAGTGTGTCACCGGTTGTTACATCTTTGAAACCAAGACCAGCAACAATGTCACCGGCCATCGCGAACTCAATGTCTTCGCGTTGGTTTGCATGCATCAACAACAAACGACCGACACGTTCACGCTTTTCTTTGACCGAGTTATAAACCTCGTCGCCCTTGGTGATCGTTCCTGAATAAACACGGAAGTAAGTCAAACGACCAAATGGGTCAGCAACAATTTTGAATGCCAAAGCGGCAAATGGGCCCTTTTCATTGGAGTCACGAGTGATATTTTCATCACCTTTAATGTTTGTACCAACTGCGGCCGGAATGTCAAGTGGGCACGGCATGTAATCAACAACGGCATCCAACATTTGTTGTACACCTTTGTTTTTAAATGCTGAACCACAAAGAATCGGCACAAAACTGAAAGCCAAAGTTCCTTTACGAATACCCATTCGTAAATCTTCTTCACTCAAGTCGTCACTGAGAAGGAATTTCTCCATCAGCTGTTCGTCTTCTGAAGCAACAAGATCTAATAGTTCGGCACGATACTCTTTGGCTTTGTCGAGATAGTCGGCAGGAATCTCTTCTTCGTGATATTCAGAATCTTTTTCGTCGCCATCCCAGACGATTGATTTCATTTTTACGATGTCAATCAAACCTTTGAAGCCAGCCTCGGCGCCATATGGCAATTGCAATACAGCCGGCACTGTGGCGAGACGATCTTTGATCATGTCGAGAGTGCGATAAAAGTTTGCGCCGGTGCGATCCATTTTGTTGATGAAACACATACGCGGAACTTTGTATTTATTGGCTTGACGCCAAACAGTTTCTGTTTGTGGCTCAACACCAGCAACCGAGTCGAACACGGCAACAGCGCCGTCAAGCACGCGCAACGAACGCTCTACTTCAATTGTGAAGTCGACGTGACCAGGAGTATCGATGATGTTGATGCGGTGACCACGCCAAACTGCAGTTGTCGCAGCCGAAGTAATTGTGATGCCACGCTCTTGTTCTTGAACCATGAAGTCCATGACGGCAGCACCTTCGTGCACTTCGCCGATCTTGTATGTCTTACCGGTGTAGTAAAGAACGCGTTCAGTAGTCGTGGTTTTACCTGCATCGATGTGCGCCATGATGCCGATGTTCCGATATTTTTCAAGAGGATATTCACGTGATGCCATGGGGGTTACCTAAAAAGTTTTTCTCAGATTTACCAGCGGTAGTGAGCGAACGCTTTGTTCGACTCCGCCATTTTTTGCATATCTTCGCGCTTCTTCATTGATGCGCCAAGTCCATTGGACGCGTCCATCAATTCGCTAGCGAGACATTCAGCCATTGTCTTCTCTCGACGACTGCGCGCGTTTTCTACGATCCAACGAATCGCCAAAGTTGTTGCACGACGAGGTCGCACTTCAACTGGTACTTGATATGTTGCGCCACCGACGCGGCGACTTCGAACTTCTAGTGGCGGTTTGACATTGTCAACTGCACGCTTCACTGCGGTGAGTGGCTCTGCACCCATTTTTGCTTCCATGACTTTCATCGCGTCATAGACAATTGATTCGGCGATGCTCTTTTTGCCGTGCAACATAACTTTGTTGACGATCTGAGTTACAAGTGATGAGCGATAAACAGGATCTGCTGCGAATTCGCGTCGGGTTACTGGACCTTTACGTGGCATAAATAAACCTTTACTTGCTCTTCTTCGCGCCATAACGGCTACGAGATTGCTTGCGGTCTTTTACTCCGGCGGCATCAAGTGCGCCACGAATAACTTTGTAACGAACACCAGGAAGATCGCGAACACGACCACCACGCACAAGCACGATTGAGTGCTCTTGCAAGTTGTGTCCTTCGCCAGGAATATAAGCAGTTATTTCTACGCCACTCGTAAGACGAACACGTGCAACTTTGCGCAACGCCGAGTTTGGCTTTTTCGGTGTGGTTGTAAAAACACGCGTGCATACTCCACGACGTTGAGGAGAACCCTTAAGCGCCGGAGTCTTAGTCTTTGAAGACTTTGAGCTTCGACCCTGACGGATCAACTGTTGAATTGTGGGCACGCAAACGACCTTTTTTATATTGCTGTTACGGAAAACTACCTATTCGAAACCACCCGCAAACGGGACAGTGAATACTACGGTTCAATCGCTCGTCTCGGCAACCTGCCCCTACTCGTTTTTAAGGGGTCGCCACAATGAAGTATTGACCACCCAACGGAATCTTCTTCAAGATCGGGTCTAGTTTCGTTAGCGCCTTTAGCGGCTCGGGGAAGAACGAACAATACCCAGTTTCACGAATCTTAAACCCGCAGTTAACGCTTAGTAATTTTTTGATGTCGCGCATTGAGATCAATTCGGCATCCACATCCATCGGGCAGTTTGAAACAATTCGCCGCGTCAGGGGGTTATAGGTGTTGTGTTCAATCACAACTAAGCAACCGTCGGGTTTAAGGTTCGCACGTAAGTTCTCAAGAATCTCTACACGAGTGCTACTCGTAACATGGTGCAGCACCGTTGACAAGAAAATAACGTCAAACTTCTCGACTGTATTTAACGCTGAGTCAACGATCGTCACTTGTGGCATTTCTGCTCGAACAATATCAAGCGAAACTTCTGACACATCGGTTGCAAAGATCTTTGAGTCAGAAAACTGCTCGAGCAAATACGGCAACGACAAGCCCACACCACAACCAAAGTCAAGAACGTTTAGTTGAGCGGCGCTGCGCGATTTAGCCATGCCACGAAACAAAAGACTCTTAAGTAAACGAACCTTGTATGCGGCTTGATATTTATCGCTAGTTCGAGTCAGCGCAAGACTCTTACGCAACGACTCGTTGTAGTTCTCGGCAAACTTGTCAAACTCAGACATTGCTCACCCGAACCTAATCTTTTGATTTTTTACTGAGCGATCTCGCTATCAGGACTATCGTCGAAACCATTATCAAGATCAGTGTCACGACCAGTCACAGCGCTTACAACTTCGCTGAAGTTGCTCGTCACCGGTTCAATCGTCTCGGCTAAATCTTGCGTTTGATCGTCCGCAACATACGTACCTTTTAATCCCGCCAAGTATGCAGCTGGGTCGGCCTCGTCATCGCTTGAGTAATAAGCCATCGGCACATAATCTGGCGCGCTGACATCAAACAAGTTGTAACGATCCATGCCCGTTCCGGCTGGGATCAACTTTCCGATGATGATGTTCTCTTTGAGGCCGACCAAATGATCTGACTTGCCGTCAATCGCTGCCTCAGTAAGAACACGAGTTGTTTCTTGGAAGGACGCTGCCGACAACCATGATTCGGTTGCAAGCGAGGCCTTGGTGATACCCATCAATACTGGGCGACCCTCGGCTGGCTTCTTGCCATCTTCAACGATTGCCCGGTTGACATCACGGAAAACTTTTGAGTCAGCAAGATGACCTGGCAAGAAATGCGTCTCACCTGGCTCTTGAACGCTGATGCGTCGCGTCATTTGACGCACGATCAACTCGATGTGCTTATCGTGAATCGCCACACCTTGATCGCGATACACCTTTTGCACTTCTTCAACAAGATATTGCTGAGTTTCGCGAATTCCCTTGATCACCATTAGCTCTTTTGGATCTAGTGGTCCATCAGTAATGCGCTCTCCAGCTTCAACGTTCTGTCCGTCTTTTACTAATGGACGACTACCAGTTGGCAAGATGATCTCGATTTCTTGACCTTGATCGTCAATAACTTTGATCGGAATTCCCTTGCCTTCGTCTTCAAGAATTCGAAGAACGCCTGTTGCTGGCACAAGTCGTGCAGAACCCTTCGGATTACGTGCTTCAAAAAGTTCAACTACGCGTGGCAAACCACCAGCGATGTCTTTTCCGGCAACGCCACCAGTATGGAAGGTACGCATTGTCAACTGAGTACCAGGCTCACCGATTGATTGTGCAGCGATTACACCAACTGCTTCACCAAGTTCGATGTCTTTACCAGTTGCTAATGAACGACCGTAACATTTTGCGCATACGCCAACTTCGGCGTCGCAAGTTACTACAGAACGAACACGAACACGCGAAACTTTTGGATCAAGACGCAAGGTCTCCATTTCAACGTCACCGACGATCGTGTTTTTCGGCATTACCGAACCATCTGAAAGTTCAATGTCGTTAAGCAATGCGCGTCCGAACAACTTGGTCTCAAGGTAAGCACGTGTGTTTGCAGTATCTGCACCAACATTTTCTACCCACACACCAAGAGTCGTGCCACAATCGTCTTCACGAACGATTAGTTCTTGAGCAACGTCATGCAGACGACGAGTTAGGTAACCCGAGTCAGCAGTACGAAGCGCAGTATCTACAAGGCCCTTACGAGCACCTGGAGTCGCAATGAAGTATTCAAGAGTTTGCAGACCTTCACGGAAATTACTCTTGATCGGACGAGGAATCATGTCACCACGAGGGTTGGCTACGAGTCCGCGCATACCTGCGATCTGACGCATCTGGGTCATGTTTCCACGAGCACCAGAACCGATCATCATGTCAACTGGGTTGAAATGCAACGCTTTGAATTCGGCTTCCATCGCTTCTTGAACATCCGCAGTGGCAGCAGTCCAAATTCGAACTTCTTGCTGACGGCGCTCACCATCGGTGATGATTCCGCGACGGAACTGGTTCTCAACTTTTTCTGCTTGCTTCTCGTACCCATCAAGGATTCCACGCTTTGCCTTTGGAGTCTTAACGTCATCAACCGAAACGGTTAGACCAGACTGCGATGCGTAGCGGTAACAAATGTTCTTAATCGCATCGAGTGACGAAGCAATTATCGCCTTGGGATAATTGTCGCTCAAGCGTTCAACGATTACGCCGAACTCTTTTTTCTTTACCGCGGCCGAGATGTGACCAAATCGTTCGACGAAGTCTTTTGGAAGAACTTCTTCAAACAACAAGCGACCAGGTGTGGTATCAACATATTTGCGGACACTGTTTCCTGATGCATCTTGAGAAGTTTTAAGCAACTTAACTTTGGCATGAAGTTTTACTCCACCTTCATCAAGCGCACGAGTTACTTCCCACATTGTTCTGAAAACTCGGCCTTCGCCCTTTAATCCTGCTTCTTCGCGTGTCAAATAGAAGCCACCGATTACAAGGTCCTGTTGCGGGGTAACAATTGGTCGACCAGATGCTGGTGACAAAATGTTGTTCGCCGAAAGCATCAACACACGCGCTTCTGCTTGTGCTTCAACCGACAATGGCAAGTGAACTGCCATTTGGTCGCCGTCGAAGTCAGCGTTAAACGCTGTACATACAAGTGGGTGCAAGTGAATCGCTTTGCCTTCAACAAGTACTGGCTCGAAAGCCTGAATACCAAGTCGGTGCAAAGTCGGTGCGCGGTTAAGCAACACTGGATGCTCTTTGATTACTTCTTCAAGTACGTCCCATACTTGCGGACGACGACGCTCGACCATTCGCTTGGCAGATTTAATGTTCTGCGCCAGTTGCTGATCGGCAAGTCGCTTCATTACGAATGGCTTGAACAATTCGAGAGCCATCAACTTTGGCAAACCACACTGCTGCAAACGTAATGTTGGACCAGCGACGATTACTGAACGACCCGAATAGTCAACGCGCTTGCCGAGCAAGTTCTGACGGAAACGGCCTTGCTTTCCTTTGAGGCCATCTGAAAGTGACTTGAGCGGACGATTGCCTGGACCACTGACTGGTCGACCACGACGGCCGTTGTCAAACAACGCATCTGCTGCTTCTTGCAACATTCGTTTTTCGTTGTTGACAATAATTTCTGGGGCGCCAAGTTCGAGCAATCGAGTCAAACGATTGTTGCGGTTGATCACGCGACGGTATAGATCGTTTAAGTCTGAAGTTGCGAAACGACCACCATCAAGTTGCACCATCGGGCGCAACTCTGGCGGAATAACTGGAATGACATCCAAAATCATTGCCTTTGGATTGTTTACCAATCGCTCATCTTTGTCACGACGGTTGAACGATGCAACGATCTTCAAACGCTTAATCGCTTTTTGCTTGCGCTGTGTCGAAAGTGGTTTGCCGTTTAAGCCGTTCATAATTGCCTCACGAAGAATTATTTCTTCTGAGTCAAAATCGATTGTGTCGATCAAAACTTTGATTGACTCTGCACCAGTGCCACCTGTGAAATAATCTTCGTAACGATCTTTGATTTCTCGCCAAAGTTCTTCGTCATCAATGATCATTCTTGGGTGAAGTTTTTTGAAAGTATCAAACGCACGCTCAAGACGATCAATGTCTTTGGTATGACGATCGGTGATCAAAGTTATGTCTTTGTCAATAAGTTTCTGCTTGGCGCGAATATCGCTCTCTTTCGCACCATCTTTTTCAAGTTGCTTTAATTCTGCCTCAGCATCTTTTTGGCGAAGCTTGATTTCTTTTTCTTTTCGCTTGATTGCTTCTTCGCGATCTTCTGCATATTCTTTTTCGAGTGCTGGCATCTCATCATGACGCTTGTCAACATTGACTTCGCTGACCAACCATGCCGCGAAATAAATAACCTTCTCTAATTGCTTGGCCTTGATTTCTTCGCGCGACTCTAAGCCACCGAGAAGATACGCCAACCAACTACGGGTACCACGTAGATACCAAATGTGCACGACAGGTGCTGCCAGTTCGATATGACCCATGCGTTCACGACGCACTTTTGAACGTGTAACTTCAACGCCACACTTCTCGCAGATGATTCCCTTAAAGCGAACACGCTTGTACTTGCCGCAATAGCATTCCCAGTCACGGGTTGGCCCGAAGATTTTTTCGCAGAACAAACCGTCGCGCTCTGGGCGCAATGTTCGGTAGTTGATCGTCTCCGGCTTTTTAACTTCGCCGCGCGACCAGTTACGAATGTCGTCGGCTGTTGCCAAACCGATACGCAACTGTTGAAAGCTGTTGATGTCAAGCTTGCGCTTGTTGTCGTCGATAACTACATCTGACATGTTGATGCCAACCCTTCTGTTTTGCTGCCGTTAATCATTAGTAAGCCTTCTCTCGTCGTCGCTCGCGCTCGCGGTCATCTGCGTCAGAACCACGTTCGTTGCGGCTGATGTCGATACCAAGTTCGCGTACTGCTGTGAAGACTTCTTCGTCAAGGTCTGTGAGCTCAACTTGCTTGCCTTCATGCGAAATAACTTCTACGTCAAGACAAAGTGCTTGCATTTCTTTCATCAACACTTTGAAACTCTCCGGAATACCAGGCTCTGGGATATTGTCGCCCTTGACGATCGCTTCGTACACACGAACTCGTCCGAGTACGTCGTCGCTCTTGATTGTCAAAAGTTCTTGCAAGCAATACGCAGCGCCGTAGGCCTCGAGTGCCCACACTTCCATTTCTCCGAAACGCTGACCACCGAATTGAGCTTTACCGCCGAGTGGTTGTTGCGTGATCATCGAGTATGGCCCAGTTGAACGAGCGTGAATCTTGTCGTCAACCAAGTGGTTGAGTTTCAAGATGTACATATAGCCAACTGTGATTGGGTTGTCGTATGCATCACCGGTGCGACCGTTACGAAGAACTGTCTTGCCGTCTTCGCCGATCATTCGCTTGCCATCAACTGACTCTGGGTTCAAGTTTCGCAGAATCGACTGAATCGTTGGATGTGAACCAGCTTGATCGTCTTCATCCCACTGCGCACCGTCGAACACCGGTGTTGCCACAAAAGTTGCAGGCGGTGTTGATGGTCGAGTCTTTGACTCTGTGCCACGAATTGGGTTTGCGCCAACAGTTTTGTTGTTCTTTTCATCGAACCAACCCCATCTTGCGCAATAACCCAAGTGAGCCTCAAGAACCTGACCGATGTTCATTCGGCTTGGTACACCAAGTGGATTCAAAATAATGTCGACTGGTGTTCCATCTTCGAGATACGGCATGTCTTCAACAGGCAGAATCTTTGAGATAACACCTTTGTTGCCGTGACGACCAGCGAGTTTGTCACCGACGCTGATTTTTCGCTTTTGTGCAACGTGAATCTTGACGATTTGGTTGACGCCTGGTGGCAATTCGTCACCTGGCAAGTCGTCGCCTTCTGCAGCACGCTTGAGAACTTTGACATCAATAACTTTGCCGCCTTCACCGTGCGGAACTTTGAGTGATGTATCACGAACTTCCTTCGACTTTTCGCCGAAGATCGCACGCAACAAACGCTCTTCTGGTGTCAGTTCGGTTTCACCTTTAGGTGTTACCTTGCCAACGAGCACATCGCCTGGCCCTACTTCTGCACCGACGCGAATGATTCCGCGATCGTCGAGGTCAGCAAGAATTTCTTCGGACAAGTTTGGAATGTCACGGCTGATTTCTTCTGCGCCAAGTTTTGTATCGCGAGCATCAACTTCGTATTCGTGAATGTGAATTGAAGTCAACACATCTTCTTTAACCAAACGCTCAGACAAAATGATTGCGTCTTCGAAGTTGTAACCCTCCCATGGCATAAGAGCCACGAGTAAGTTTTTGCCAAGTGCAAGTTCGCCTTCGTCTGTGCTTGGGCCGTCGGCGAGCAAGTCGCCCTTTGTAATTTTCTGCCCTTCTTTAACGCGAATCACTTGATTGATACAAGTGTCTTGGTTAGAGCGCAAGAACTTTGACAACTTATGTTCGTGCTCACGCTTTGGCAAGTTCTCGTATTTAACTACGATCGTTGCACCAGTAATCGACTCGACAACACCGTCGTCTTTTGCCAAGATCAAATCGGCTCCGTCGCGCGCAGCACGAGCTTCAACACCAGTACCGATATAAGGCGCTTCAGCACGAATCAACGGCACAGCCTGACGTTGCATGTTCGCACCCATCAACGCGCGGTTTGCATCGTCGTGCTCAAGGAAAGGAATCAACGCAGTCGCAATCGAAACGATTTGCTTCGGCGAAACGTCAATGAAGTCAACTTCGCTTGGCGTTACAAGACCGATGTCGGTTGTTGCGCCGAAGAAACTTTCTGCTTCAAGCATCTTCTTGAGGTCTTCCAAACTTGCTGCCTGTGGCGAACGACGAACAAGAACGCGATCATCGCGAAATCGGCCATCTGGCAAAATTGGAGTGTTGGCCTGAGCCACAACATAGTTTTCTTCTTCGTCGGCTGCCATGTACTTGATTTCGCTAGTAACAAAACCACCCTTAACACGGCGGTATGGAGTTTCTATAAAACCAAATGGATTAATTCGCGCATATGTCGACAATGCACCGATCAGACCAATGTTTGGACCTTCTGGTGTTTCAATTGGACACATTCGACCATAGTGAGAAAAGTGAACGTCTCGAACTTCGAAACCTGCACGCTCACGACTAAGTCCGCCTGGTCCGAGGGCCGAAAGTCGACGACGGTGAGTCAAACCAGATAACGGGTTGACTTGGTCCATGAACTGTGACAATTGAGAAGTTCCGAAGAACTCTTTGATTGCAGCAACTACTGGTCGCACGTTGATCAAAGTCTGTGGCGAAATCGCTTCAGAATCTTGAGTCGTCATACGCTCACGAACAACACGCTCCATTCGTGACAAACCAATTCGAACTTGGTTCTGAATCAATTCACCAACTGAACGAATACGACGGTTAGCAAAGTGATCTTGGTCGTCAAGGCGATAACCAGGCTCTTGCTTAACAAGATGCAACATGTATGAGATAGTCGCCAAAACTTCGCAACGGCTCAACACATCTTGGTCTTCTGCAGCAATATCAAGTTGTCCAAGTTCAGTGCCAGTCTTAAGACCAAACATCTCTTGAATCTTCTTTACTTCGCCACCGAGTTTGCGGTTCAATTTGTAGCGACCGACTCGCGACAAGTTGTAACGAACACCAAAGAACGCCTGCTCAAAATAAACACGAGCGGCTTCAACGTTCTGTGGCTCACTCGGGCGAGCACGCTTATAAATTTCGAGCAATGCTTCTTCGCGAGTCGGAGCAATCAACTTTTCACGACGCCACTGATCTTCAAGAAAGTCAAAGTAATTAACGAACCGGTCAATGAAACCCGGCGCATTTAACTCGTCGTAACCGAGCGCTCGAATAATTGTGAAAACTCCCATGCGACGCTTTCGTGCCACACGAGTACCTGCAGTAACTTCTTTTCCTGGCTTGTGCTCAACATCGAACTCGAGCCACTCACCACGAGATGGGTGAATCGTGCCTTTGACGAGTTGATACTTTGACAAGTTACGCAAACGAAAGCGCTCGCCCGGTTCAAAAATTACACCAGGTGAACGAACTAATTGAGAAACAACAACACGCTCAGTGCCGTTGATGATGAAGGTTCCCTTTTCGGTCATTTTCGGGAAGTCACCGATGAAAACTGTCTGCTCTTTGATTTCACCAGTTGGTCGATTTAAAAACTTTGCCTTAACAAATTTTGGCACTGAATAAGTCATGTCACGATCGCGACACTCTGCTTCTGTGAACTTTGGCTTCGGATTTAGGTCAGCATCATCCGGATCAAACGTAAGTTCAAGTTGAAGATCATCGCTGACACCTTTGACTGGTGAAATATCTTCAAACACTTCTCGCAAACCTTCGGTGAGAAACCACTCGAAGCTTTCACGTTGTACGCCGATTAGATTCGGAATTTCCATTGCATCAGATAAATTTGCGAACGAATAGCGTTCGCGTGCATCAGCACGAAGGGCCACGAGTGTACTCCTAGGTTAAGAACTTGGCAAGCAGGGAATTTGCAGTGAATAGCCTTCTGAAAAACTTTTTGAGTTAGTCAGGGGGCGAAGCACGGCGATTTACGAGCCTATCTGTGCTATGGAGCAGAAAACATTGCCGAGAGCGATGTTTTGTCCTTAATCACAAATTTTCGGTGAAACTCACCAGACTCGCAAATTAAGACCACGGTCGGCGTCCGGAAACCCGGACGCCTCGACCGCGAATTAAGCGAGTTCGACGGTTGCGCCGGCCTCTTCGAGCTTGGCCTTCGCCTTTGCGGCGTCGTCCTTGCTGGCCTTTTCAAGGACAGGCTTTGGTGCACCATCAACAAGGTCTTTTGCTTCTTTGAGACCAAGTGAAGTGAGTTCGCGAACTGCCTTAATAACGGCAATCTTCTGCGCGCCACCATCTTTCAAGATGACTGTGAACTCGTCTTTTTCTGCTGCTGCGTCACCGGCTGGTGCTCCACCGCCTGCTGCGGCAACGGCCACTGGTGCTGCTGCTGAAACGCCGAACTTCTCTTCGAACGCGTCAAGAAGGTCTTTGAGCTCAAGAACTGTGAGTTCTGAGATTCCATCAAGGATTTGATCTTTTGTAAGTGCCATGTCTTTGTTCTCCTGTTTTATTTGATTATTTATTTTGTTGGTTAATTAGCTAGTTAGTTTTATTTAATTTCTTAATTTCTTAAATCGTTATGCTGCTTCGCGTTGTTCGATGAGTGCCTTGAGGCCGTAAGCGGCTTTTCGTGGCAACGCAGCGAGCAAGTTTGCTGTCTTTGACATTGGTGCTTTGAGCAAGCCAGCGAATTGCGCCAACATCACTTCGCGTGGTGGCAAGTCGGCAAGGGCTCGAAGCTCTTTGGCGTTAACGGTTTTGCCAGCAACAACCCCACCCATTAAAACGAGCGCAGGATTTATTTTGGCGTGATCGCGCAAAACTTTTGCTACTGCAGAAGCGTCACCCTTGACGAAAGTAATCGCCGCTGGGCCTTTAAGAAATGCTTCAAGCTCGGTGAACCCAGCCTCACGTGCGGCAAATCGCGCAAGCGTGTTTTTATAAACTTTGTATTCGGCATTGTGTGGGTGCAACTTGCGACGTAACGCGGCAAGAGACCCAACAGTCATACCGCGATATTCGGTAATGATCGCCGAGTTTGCAGCGACAAGTTTCTCGCGAACTTCTGCGACTACCGCAACCTTTTGCGCACTTGGATTTGCCATGATTTATAAAACTTTCTGATTAGTTAACGCTTGGGTGCTCAACGCAGTACGGAACAACCCTGGGCGACTCGCGTCAAAACCAGATTCATTCACCTCGTTTGGCTAACCGACTCCGGTTAATTATCTTGTCAATGCTTTGTCGCGCTTTCGCCTCGACTAAACAATTGATCAGACCAAATTTCTGCGGTGGGCAACCTTCGCATTTCTGCTTAAGTTGCTATTACTTAACTTCTACTTCAAAACCCTAATTCGGCTTGTCACGATAGCGGGCATCAAACCCGCTTACCAACTAGTCGCGACATTAGCCCGCGACATCAGCGCTTTTTAATGATTGCTTTAATCGATTAGTTATTCGCCAGCAATGAGTGCTGGGTCAATCTTTACGCCAGGCCCCATTGTTGATGACATCGAAATCTTTTTGATGTATCGACCTTTGGCAGCCGCTGGGCGGGTGCGGTTGAGTTCGTCAAGCACTGCTGTCACGTTAAGTGTCAACGCTGCAACTTCGAAACTAACTTTGCCGACCGGAATGTGCACGTTGCCATAACGGTCAGTGCGGTATTCGACTTTTCCACCTTTGAACTCGGCGACTGCGCGAGCAACATCTTGTGTCACGGTGCCAGTCTTTGGGTTCGGCATCAAACCGCGGGGTCCGAGTGCACGACCGAGCTTGCCGACTAACGGCATCATGTCTGGAGTTGCAATGACGATGTCAAACTCCATTTTGCCTTTTTCAATATCTGCAGCAAGATCATCGCTACCAACAATGTCTGCGCCTGCGTCGCGAGCTTGTTTTGCGGCATCGCCTGCTGCGAAAACTGCAATTCGCACAGTTTTGCCAGTGCCTGATGGCATCGAAACGGTGCCACGAACGCTCTGGTCTGTTTTCCGTGGATCAACACCCAAGCGCACAGCGAGTTCAATCGTTTCGTCAAATTTCGCTTTGGCCAGTGACTTCACTTTGGCTACTGCATCTGATGGTGAGTGCAATGTTTCGCGATCATAAGACGCCACCGCATTGCGATAGTTCTTGCCGTGGCTTTTATCTGTATTTTTATCTGTATTTTTATCTGGCATAAAGCCTCCCTCGTTGTAAGCCTGACCAGATGAGGTTCTTCTGAATCAGGATTTGATTTTTATTTAATTAATTCTCTCAGCCGTATTTGCTAACTGGACCTATTAGCCCACTACGGTCAGGCCCATTGAACGGGCTGTTCCGCGAACTTGTTGTTTGGCTGCTTCAAGATCATTTGCGTTTAAGTCTGGCATCTTGATTTTGGCAACTTCTTCAACATCTTTTTCAGTTACTGAACCACAAACTTCTTTGCCAGGGTTCTTTGAAGCCTTTTCAAGACCAGCCTTTTGACGCAATAAAACCGGCGTCGGTGGCGTCTTGAGAATAAATGTAAACGAACGATCTTCAAAAATCGTGATCTCAACTGGCACAACCGTGCCACTCTGTGATTCGGTCGCAGCGTTGTACTGCTTTACGAACTCCATGATTTGAATACCGTG
This sequence comes from Ilumatobacteraceae bacterium, assembly GCA_964203235.1. Classification (GTDB taxonomy): domain Bacteria; phylum Actinomycetota; class Acidimicrobiia; order Acidimicrobiales; family Ilumatobacteraceae; genus BACL27. The sequence continues at coordinate 22,759 of CAXNLE010000003.1, read as the reverse complement.
AGGTCCGAGCGCTGTACCAACTGGTGGCGCAGGTGTTGCCTTGCCCGCAGGAATCTGAATCTTGACGATCGCTTTAATATCTTTTTTTGCCATGATGAATTTCTTTCTTTTGAGTTTCTAGTTAGAGCTTTGCGACTTGGCTGAAATCCATTTCGACGAGAGTTTCTCGACCGAAGATGTTGACAAGCACTTTGAGTTTCATGTGGTCCGCATTGATTTCTGCAACTTGACCTGAGAAGTCTGCGAATGGGCCCTCTTTCACGCGAACGCCTTCACCAATTTCGTAATCAAGTTTCGGTGCCTTGCGCTTTGGTGCTTCTTTGCCGTCACCTTTTGCCGACAAGAATGTTTCAACTTCTTTGCGTGACAACGGTGCAGGGGTCTTGCCTTTTTGGCTTTGTCCGACGAAGCCAGTTACACCTGGTGTATTGCGGATACAAAACCAAGTTTCGTCATCCATTTCGCAACGAACAAGCAAATATCCAGGGAAAACTTTTTTCTGAACCGTTTGCTTGCGACCTTGCTTAAATTCAACAACGTCTTCCATTGGGATGACGATTTCATAAATTCGATCAGCAAGATTATAAGAAGCAATTCGTGCTTTAAGGTTTGCATCAACCTTTTTTTCGTAACCAGACTGCGAGTGAACGACATACCATTTGCCGGGTCGCAACCACGGGCGTTCTACTTCGCTGTCATCACCATCTTCTGTGAGATCAAAAGTTGCATCAACAGTTTGCGAAGCAATGTCGTCGGTTGCAAGTTGAGTTGTTGTGGTATCGTCGGTCATTTTTTTGGTTGCCTAATCTTTGTAAAGCCAGCCTGAAAGTATGCCAAATGCAGCGTCTAATCCACCCACAAAAGCGGTCACGATTACAACGGTGACCAGCACAATTATTGAATATCGACGAACTTCCGGCCATTTTGGCCACGCAACTTTGCGCATCTCGTCGCGAACTTCACGAATGTATTGAAATGGACCAACGCGTTCTTTGGATGCTTTAGCAGTCACCGTCGGGCGGGCTTGGCGAATCGGTGCGCCTTGCTCGTTAACTTCGCCCATTTTTTGCATAGAGCGTTTCTGCTGACGATTGAGATCCATTGACATAGTGGCTCTCTATCCTATCGGCGATTTCAACTGTGTTTTCCCACCATAATTAAAGGGCAGTCAGGCATATTTGGCCAGCGGACCCTGCCAGGTCGAATTAAACCGGGTAATCGTCTTTAGAAATGTCTGCACGAGTTCAGCACTCCCGTGCTGCTCGATCAACTTCATCGCCTCGCTATAAACATTTTCGTCTTTTTCTAACGCAGTCCACCTATAACTTTGCCCCATTTTCGGGCCGTCAGCAATATTTTTTCGTGGGATCGCATTTTGACTCATAATTTTTTTGATGCCCTTGGCTTGCTGCCGGCCGAGGAACTTACCCAAAGTTTGCAACTCTGACTCTGGATCAAGGACCAATTTTTCGAACTGTATAAAATGTAAACAATCGTCTGAAACTGACTTAGATTCATAGCTGTCAATCACCCAGTTGCATAAAAAATTAACCGAAAGTAATGCCTGATCAAACGTACTTGACTGTGCGAACTGTTCTGCCCATGAATCGGCAAACCACGGCACCTTGTATCCATCACAATCAACTGTCAAATTGATTTCGCGAACACGACGCCAGCGTGAAGGCTCAAGAAATCTAGACCAATGCGTAACAAGGTGAATCGGGTGTCGCACTACTTCCACGAATTTAAGTCGTGAGCCGAACGCATCAACAAATGGTTGCATCACCGGATAGATGCAGTGTGTAGTGATGTTGTTGGCAATATTTTTCTCGTCGATTGTCAGGGCGATTGCCTCTCCATCTTTACTGAAGAGTCTGGACACGAACTTAAAAGGCGTTGGGTGATATCGCGGACCAGTCTCGTCACGCCAGCGCAGGTTGACCTCGCGGCCGATCAGGTTGTAGTACTGATTTCTACCCGCAATTAATTGCAACAAGGTCGTTGAGGCATTTCGATCAATTGAGCCCAAATGATCAAGCGCACATAAGTAGTCGTAGTCGGGGTTGTACTTAAAGTGCTCAACTCTTTCAAAACCGCCGACGAGGGTGCTGACAAGCTGTTTTCCTGAGCCCCAAAGTCCGTCGACCACGATGACGTCATTACTGAAGTCTTCAAACTTCTTAAGCGGCCACTTGTTCAATTAGTTGCCTTTCGATTTTTCTTACCAAAACGGTACTCAATATTGCCGATTCAAATTTACTTTTGCAGGGCAGGAGGGATTTGAACCCCCGACCATCGGTTTTGGAGACCGGCGCTCTACCAACTGAGCTACTGCCCTAAATTGCAATTAATTACCTTCAATACGCTAGCCCAGCGCCCGCTGAGCGCACCAGTGATTTCTAGAGAATCCAGTCTTGGTTATCACGCAAGAACTGTGCGCCATATTTAGACCAAATCTCGCCATGAAAATTCTCTCGATCTGGTCCGATGATTTCTGAGTACTTCTCCCAGAACTTGCGCTGAAGTTCATCGTCTTCTGGCCGGCTTGACCATTTGCTCTCGAGTCGATCAAGCATCTCAAGCATCAGATCTTTAATTTCAGATGGCGTGTTGCTCTTAACTGACACGCCAGCCTTTGCGAATTGTGATGTCTCACGAAATCTGGCGACTCCACGATTGCCCATCTCAGTTAGATTCAGGCGTTTGCCAGTCGCTGTGTCAATCATTGTTTTTGCGATACCCAAATCGCATGCGCGAGACGAATAGTACATAAAAAATGGTGAATAATTAACGTAGGCGTTCGGTCGACGAAACATCGCAGGAATTGCGTAGAAACCTAAACCGTCAGAAACGTTAAATTCGCAATGGGCTCCGAGAAAGAGATCCATAAATTCGCTACGAACTTTTGAGTTTGAGTAATCAATCACGCGTGGATTATTTGAGACAAGTGGCTTCGAAACTATAGAACCCATGCGCAATACAAATAAGCCGCGATCTGCGAGTGCCTCGGCGCCTGCAACGTAATCATCCACATCGCAATTTCGAAAATCATGATATGACATGTCTTTTTCGGGGAATGCTTTTTTTGTGTAGGCCGAATCTCGAACGATAAAACAAACGAATCGATCCGTGGGTTTCATTCCTAACTTTGCAAGACCTGCATGGCCTTGTTCAATTTGCGCTGCAGAGAATTTGAGGCGCGGAGGGTAAACGTCTAACAAATTGTGAACATCTAAACATGTCGCAGTTGTTTTATTGATCTCGTGAGCGGCTGCACCCGGGATTAAATTATTGATGCGAAACACCGTAACCATCAACCAATTTGGCCAGATTGTCAGCACTTGCTTCCACATTTTATGGAGAACTCGATTGGCGATTGGCTCGGGTGCAAACCAAATATCAATTGAACGCTTTGGACGCGAGGCGACGCCAGATTCTTGTTCAAGAAGCCAGAGTTCGGTCTCAAGTGCGAAGTGACCAATTCGGTCGCTGCGCATCACGCCAATTCGAACTAAAAAAACCGGCCGAATCACGCGAATTAACATGACAAAGAGCAACGCAAATGGCATTGAAAGAGTCAGTCGAACTAGCCGGCTGAGGCGGGGATCAATGTTGAACTTCAAAGTTTTATAACATCCAGTGCGGGTTAGCGCGAAGAAACTCAGTGCCAATTATTGGTTTGTGATCATCTACACGACTCTTAATTCCTGGAGGCGAAAGTTGGTCATATAACGACCAGAACTTATCTTCCAGAGTCTTGGCCTCGACAGTTACCTGCCAGGTGCCAGTTTTGCGGGCGAGTAACTCTTGAGTCGCGAGTGTTATTTCTTGTGGGGTGTTTTCAACAAGTTTTAGACCTGCGCGTTGATATTCGTAACTGCTTGTGCAAGACCCGAGCGCATTTTTTGATGCCACAATTTCGCTGAACGACATAAACCTATTCTCGCTCTCAATCCAATACTGTTTTGGGATTATCAAATCTTGTGGGCCATACTTGCCGAAGTTGGCGATCGGAATGTAATTAGTCAAAACTCTCGGTACACGAAAAATTTCTGGGATTGAATCAATACCCAAGACAGTTGAAATGAAAATTTCACAGTTTGCCGAAAGATACACATCTAGAAAATCGGTTCGCATGCCGTTTGATGCATAGTCGAAAACTCCCGGTGCATTCACCCCGAATAGTCGCTCAACTTTTGCGCCCATTCTGAAAACAAGATAACCGTCTGAAACTAATTGCTCGGCAACATTATGAAAATTACTGATGTCGTTGTTGCGATAGTCATCATGACGGATGTCGCGATTCTCGAACTGATCTCGCTTATATGATGAGTCACGAACTGCCAAGCACACAAACTTCTGGCTAGGGGTATTTCTCACAGAATTTAGAAAATCTTCACCTTGTTTTTTCTCTGAATTTGAAAATTGAATATGCGACTGCATCTTGCCATAGAGACCGTATGCATCTCGGTCGTGGTGCGAAATTGAAAATTTGGACCCGCCAGGCAATCGCCGTGAAATTGCGTCGGCATATCTAGTAATTGGCGAATTGGAAATCTTGATTACTCGCGACCACATTGTGTCTAGTTGATTGTTGGCAACCGCGTGATCTGGGTTTCGGTACCAGATGTCTAATGTTTTTTTAGAATCGCCATGGATTTTTGCATCTTTTTCACACAAGTGAATTTCTACATTTGATGCGTAGTGTCCGATTTCGTGACTCGGCAGCCGACCAAATTTATAGTTACGAAATGGCAACACAATTCGAATCGCGATAGCAACAACTAATCCGAAAATTATCTGGAATAACTTGAAAAGATACTTCATGCTTTAACAAAAAATTGATGATTATCAAGAAAGCTTTGCGAAATCGGAAGCCCGCCCACCGCACCCTCGCTGAGTCGAATGTTCTGTGCGTTGCTTTGAAGATCAGTCATATCCCAATTATTTTTCTCTAATCGTTGAAACATTTCGACTGCTGCGTCGACTAAATCTTGAGGTGAGTTATCTACGATTTCAAATTCAATGTTTTCATGAACTGTCGACTCGCACCAAGGGATCGGAGTGCGCAGTGCCTGTTGCAACGACATTGATGCCTTTTCGCTATTGAGTTTGTAGAGCTTTGGCACCATAAATGATTTTTCAAAAAATGAACAGTGTCCAAATGAAGAATAGTTTGTTCTAATTACGGGCGTACCAAAACACATCGGCACTTCTGAACCGCCTGAGTTTGTGGCGATAGAAAACTTGGCCTTTGACCATAGAAACACATCCATCCAGTCGACTCGCTCTACTGCGTGCGCATAATCAACGATATTTTGCATCTTCGGCAGTGGCGACATCAAAGGGCTACCCATACGAATTACCCATCCACCACGATTTACAATCTCGCGCATCATCGGCAGATACGTCAAAATATCGGCGTTTTGCAGGCGGGCGTGTGCTCGATGGTCACCTTCTCGCACATGGATCACTACGAACCACGCATCAGGTGGAAGCCCCCATCGTTTAAGAATCGACATTCCTCGAGCCTCAATAGAATCCGTAAGTCTGACAACCGGCTCTCGATTTTGTTTGCTCCATGCTTGGTTCGCAATATCGATAGCCGACCACTGATCGACTACCCCAGTCTTGAGCCGATACATCGGCACTTGATCGACTATTGAACTAAATTTTAGTGTGAACTTTTCAATAAGTTTGACGTCGCTCCTGATATTCAATATTTTCGGAAGAAAAAGTTTTAGAAGTGCGCTATTCGATGAATACTGAGAATCGTAGAGCAGAATCCTTTGCTCATCAGAGAGCAAATTTAAATCTCTGAGTTTTATTACCGCGTCAAGTAACGAAATATGGCCAAGTGGTCCCGTCCATCCGTTGCCCAGAAAGCGCAATTGCGTTGCATCTAATGACTGGTCTCGTGCTAATTGCTTCATCAATTCATCTGCTTGTGTTGAAACCGAGAGATAGTTGTTCCATTCACCTCGAAGAAAGTGTGCCTGCGCGTGTGCCTGTTTCAACTCGAGCGATTTTGGAAACAGTTCAGCACCCTGATGATGTTTTTCAAGGGCTGCTGCAGTTTTATGATCTTTAATTAATGCTCTAATTTGGTTTAGTATTTCTTCAACTTTGCTGATCATCAAAGAATCAGATTTATCGGATTCAAAATTCTGGCCGACAGTTTGAGAAAACTTGTCCGAGATCTTGTTTAGTTTTTTCCAAAATCGTCGCTCTTGAAAGCTCAACGATGCAACAATTGTAAACAGCGCCCTTAATTTTGAAAACTTTTTTAAAAACGCTAAAAAGTTGCCGTGCCGTAGTTGAAACAATTGCCGTCTGACTTTTTTAATCAACATTTGCAATCTCTTGAGCGCGCTGATAACTCTCTGGAGTACCAATGTCGATATAAGTTTTGTCAGTTTCAACTACATAGATGCGTTTAAGTAGTTTCGGAATCACCTGAGTACTAAAATCATGCTCAGTTGTAACGCTTGCCACTAATTCGTTCGATAGAACGTATAACGCCGCATTTGCCAGGTTGCCATGATTCTCTGGCGACTTTTCATACATCTTTTGCAAAACATTCTGGTCGTCAAGTTCAAGAATTCCACAGGTTTGTGGCGTGTCTGTTCGAAAGGCAAGCATCGTCATTAAACAATTTTTCGGTCGTTGAATATGAAATTCAATCAGTTGAGAAATATCAACTTCCGAATAATTGTCGGCGTGAATATACATTCCGTCTTCGCCCTTAAAAAAATCTCGGTTCGCTACTAGTGTTCCCGCCGTACCAAGTAACTCTGGTTCAAAAACCGTTTCAACATGATCGCGATATGCAGAATTCGCAATATGGTCTTCAACCAACTCATGCTTGTAGTGAAGATTTACAAGAATTTTTTTGACTCCGGCATGCAGCAGCGATTCGACCCAAATATCTAAGAGTGGCTTGCCTTTGATCGGTACCAAACATTTTGGAACTGTGTCGGTGAGTGGCCTAAGTCGAGTTCCGAGTCCGGCGGCAAGTAGAACCGCTCTCACTCCGCCAACTCGTGCAGAAGTTCGTTTTGAGTGATTGGTGTATTGCCAACTCGCCCAACTTGAATTGCCGCTGCCAGCGAGCCGAGCAACCCTGACTCCCACATGTTTGCGCCGACTGTCATCGCTAGCGAAGTCGCTACCAGCAGGCAATCGCCAGCGCCTGCAACATCGTGTGGGGCCGAATTAAGTGCAGGAATCTGATCGGTCTCCCAGTCTTTGCCCCATCGACCGTGCAGCAAAACTCCTTGTTCGCCAAGTTTCAAAGTGACACTTTTTGCTTCTGCGCTTAAACAGACCGACTGCGCGATTACGACGAGGCCGTCTTCAGTGTTGCGTAGCGCCAATCTGGCTTCGCGTTCTGTTGGGGTTATCAAGTCAGCATTTTTAAATCTTGAAATATCGCCAATTTGCGATGAAGATTGACTATCGGCGACTATTCGCATTTTGTTTTTGGTCGCGATCTCAACAAGTTGATCAACCACATTCTGGTGAAGACATCCATAATTGAAATCTGAGAAAATTAGTAGGTCAGCATTAGCGCAAGCATTTTTTACACTCGCCACGAGGCTCTTTTGTATCGGCTCGTCAACCGAACGTTGCACAAGATGACTAACTCGCAACAAAGTTTTACCACGACTACGAAAGCGCTGTTTAAGAGTTGTTGGTCTTGCATCGTCGACTATTAGTTCGTGGTCAACATTGAATTTCGTCAATTCGTCGCGACAGAATTGTGCTGACTCATCATTACCAACAACTGAGAAATATTTAACTCTCGCTCCCAGTGAAGCTGCGTGAGCCGCAACAATCGCCGCCCCGCCGATAAATTTCTTGCTAGAAATCGGCGTAACAACAATTGTTGGATCTTCTTCGGACATTCCAAGTGGATCGCAAGAGATGTATTCGTCAACGATTGTGTCGCCGATCACCACTATTTGCATATCTTTCATTTTTGAAAGTAATAACGATAAAGATTTTTTGGTTACTCCGCGTCGAGCCATAAAATCGATTGGCAAAGTAATTGTCTTTGGCTCTTGAATTGCCATCTCGCGGCGAATCAAATCAAGCGAAGTAAACACCACATCACCCGAACTGAATAACAATTTTCCACCGTAACTATCTACAGCTTCTTGCTCAGGGTTGTCCTTAGTTTTATGTTCCTTGCCTTTAACGACTCGTGCCGGCTGTATTTTACGGATGGCATCATTAACTGAATCATCAATTAAAAACGCTTCATCTACTATTGCGTGCATTTTGACAGCCTCTAGGCGAAACTCTTGGGGCACATGTGCTGCGACCCCAGCCACACGATCGCTGAGAACACCAACAACGAGTCTTTCACCACTGTCTTTGGCAAACTTTAGTAAGCGCAAATGTCCGGGATGAAGAACATTGAATGTTCCGGAGACAAAAACTGTGCCGTTTTTCATGAATTTGTAAGTTTCTCCATAATTTTATGAACAGAGTGCAAAGACGGCATCGGCTTGATCGACGGGAACACACTTGATTCTAGCGACGAATGAGGGATTGCATTATCCCCTGCATCTTGTGCGAATTGACGAATCACATTAGATAGGGGCGACTTGGCGTAATTCGCAACGACCGTAGCCAAATCAAAAAAAGATATCTCATCTGCCGCCGAGAACTGAACTACAGGTTCGCATTCGGCAAAGAGTACGTGCTCGATGACATCAACAGCGTCGTCAACCGTGACTGGGCTTATCGCCATATCAACAAACGCTGAAATTTTTTCGTTACTTGAGAGTTTGCTGAACCAATCAACTATCAATGCGGTGTGTTCAGAAATTACTTTTGAAAGTCGCACTATTTTTACTGACGAACCAAGCGATAACAAATCTGTTTCAGCTTGCGATTTTTGGCGACCGTATTCAGTCGTCGGACTATATGACGACTTGATCTTTGTTCGCTCAGTTGCACCATCAAAGACTCGATTACTAGAGATCAAGATAATTTTTGATTGATTGATTGAAAGAATCTCTCTCGCGATCGCAACTTGAGCGTCAACATTAACCAATGATGTAGTTTCTGGATTAACTCGACAAGCCCGTATTGAACTTACTCCGGCTGAAAGAACTACTGCATCAAAATTTCCCGCATTACGAATCGTTTGCACCGAATCTGAAATATTCTCCAAATTAACTTGCAGTGTTGCATCATTTGATAGAGATGACTTACGCGAAGTGATGACGACATCGTGACTGTTTTTCGCCAATGACTTTTGCAGAGATGAACCGATGACTCCAGTGCCCCCGACGATTAAAACTCTCATCGAATGTCCTCTTTCGCAGACCACTCGGTGTCGCTATCTGAGAATGGACCACTCTGTACTTCAATGAACACGGCCGAGTCTGTGATTGTTCGAATCGTGCGAAAGACGCGAGCCGGAACTCTTATTGAACTTTGCGACGAAGGCTGATCGACGCGGCGCTCAACATGATGCACAATGTCTCCGACAGCACCACCGTGGTGCAAAGTTATTTCTAAGGCTCCGCGCATCATGTGGTACGAAACAGATGAATCGTTATTTTGACGTAATGGCCCTGTGCTTATGGGCACTGCATGAATCATTAACATCTCTTGAATTACCTGTGACTGACTGTGATGCATGCAGAGCCGTGCAGTTTGCTGCCCGTTTCCTACGCTAAATGCGCCAAGAAATGAGATTAATGATTCAGTTGCTTCAACCGTTTCGGACTTCGCAAAGAAAACTCGTGGGTTGACTTTATTTAAGTCAAAATCTTTTACAAACAATTGTTCAAGCTTTTCTAAACTACCTGAATTGATTTTCTCGACTTGCCCAATAATTTGGTTCATTGCGGTAGCTATTGAATTGTCAATATTTTTCTGCCACAAATTCTCAACTGATACCCATTCAAAAGGAAACTTTGGCAACCCTGCGTTTTCAACAGAACATGAAACATACTCAGTTTTTGGCAGATCGGTGCTTGTTAACAAACTAAAACGTTTAGTATCAGAAACTTGAGTTATTGAATGATTTTTCATCCATTCTTCAAGTTGAGTTTGCGAGAAATTCTCTTCAACATTTGGTAACGCAACCAAGTTCTCGCACGAGCCACTTCTTGCTACAACATGCTCGACCAAAATACAGCCAGAGTGATCGGTTGTTAAAACAAACATTGACTACTCAAAGTATATGAATTCGTAGTCGCCCGTATAGCCAGTCTTTTCAAAAATCCACAGCCACTCGTCTAAGTCAAAGAATGTTTCACAGGTCAGTGCCCAACATTGCAAATTAAATTGCTCAAGTTCATTTCGATAGCTCTCTGAAGTTACATAATGCGACTTACCAATTCGCTGAATCTCGCGCAAACAATTTTCTAAATCAAACGCTCTTAAATTATGTAGAAGAGTGAGCGAAATTACTAGATCAAATTCTTTGTCCTTCCATTTAAATTCGCCTCGCGCATCGTGAATTTGCACATGTGGTTTAACAAGATCAGTCGTGTGGCTCAAACCATGCTCTGAAATGTCGGTGCCAATTATTTGTAGTTCTGGTTCAAGCAATAAAAGTTCGTGTAATAAGAAACCTTTTCCGCAGCCCAAATCTAAAACCTTTGAACCGGGTTTCAAGTTGTAAGTATCAATCAAACTTTGGGCGACAGGCGTCCAATAACCTGCCCGAAATTTGTAGCCGCCGTATCCATAGCGACGGTCACCGTCCCAGTAATCGGCGCCATATTGCTTGGCCTTAAGCATGCAATGAACTTTGTCGTCGTTCATTCGCGCAAGATAATCGCGCTTCGTTGACTTATGTAAAGGCGTTACGAATTCGCGCCAAACACCCATGGCTTAAACTTCAACTTTTGTGATGCAGTTATCAATAGTCGTTTTGACCAATAAACATTGCTCAACCGAATCAACATCAGATGGTTTGGTAATCGACATTCCTTCAACCGCAAAATGCAGCGATTTGCCTGATTCAAGCGCGCGTGAATAAACCGAATTTCGAAGTTTTGATTGAGTTGGCAATTGATAGAGACTGTAAAACACGACTCCATCTACGCTATCTAGATCGTCTAGTACCGACTCTAAAATCATTGACGAATCAGCCATTGCATATTCTGTTGCCGCTAGTAATAATTCAAAACCTTTTTTATTGCAATAGTCACGCAAAATAATATTTTGCACGTGTTGCGGGGCCCTTTCGCCCATAAACGGACGAGCGAATATGTAGCCTCGCAACCTCTTCATGAGATTTTCGGAAGCTCGTATGACATACCACGCCGAGATGCTGGGCGTAAGGTAATTGGCTCAAAAAATTCACCAGGTTTCTTATCGCCGTATGGAGTGAACACACCCTTGAAGCGGCAGTTCATCGACCAGCGAGTTTCAGTTTCTTCGTTTAGACGATTGCCATGTGGGAGCGACTGATCAAAGACCAATACCTGACCACTTTTAACTTCAAGCCATTTAACTTCAGTTTTAATAGAGTCAAAAATAGATTCGCTACTGCTTCCTCCGCGCTTGCTGAACTCATTTGAAAATTTTGCAGACTGAGTTGGAGGCAACAAATACATCGCCTTTGTGCCAAAACAATTAACTAACGGAAGCCAAACCACAACCTCAAATGGCGAGTCACCAGACCAGGTGTCGGCATGAACTGGTAACAATGAACTTGTGTCATTCGGCATTTGAATGCTCAAGTTAATACGTTGCTGCATTGCAAGTTCGTTGCCAACAATTGCCTCTAAATATGGTTTAGCCAAACGAAAGTACATCAATCGAAATTCTGGAAGTGCGTTTAAACCTTGTATAACTTTTAATCTGAAATCATTTAGTTTTGACGGTTCAATAAGATTGTGAATTTCGTTCAAGAACTTTTCGTTATTGGTCGGTGGTTCGATGTTTAGAGCAATCGCCGCAACACTGGCTGAACTTTCCTGAATCCACTTAAATGCTTCTTTGTCGGCATTTGGTCTAATTATGTAACCAAGGTCTAAATATTCGTTAGCAATTGCGAGATCTTCATCTGAAGTGAATACCACAACTAGCCTCCAAGCTTTTTCATCATCGCACCTACCAAGGTATCCGACGTGATTCCCCAATGCTTCAATAGCGAATTTTGGCTGCCATACTCAGTTGCAAATTTGTCAGGTATGCCTACTCGCATAATCTTTGGTAATAATTCTGGACGAAGGTCACTGCATGTTTCTAGCAATGCCGAACCGAGACCACCGTTAACGATGTGCTCTTCAACTGTTACTACTGCTTTTACATTTTCAATCGCAGAAATCACACCAGTGGCATCAAACGGTTTAATCGTGTGCATGTGAACTACGCCAACATTGACTCCATCTTTATTTAATACTTCCGCGGTCTCTAATGCAAGTTGAGTCATCACACCAGTCGTGACGAACATTCCATCAGTGCCGCTTCGCATCAGGATTGACTTGCCTAATTCAAAACCATTTTTCTCTTCACTAACAATTTTGTCACCACCTTTGCCGAGACGAATATAAATCGGATGTGGCCACTCAAGAGTTGACATCATTAAACGATTCATTTCGTCTGCATCACAAGGTGCTACTACTGCCATATTCGGTAACGCTCGCATAATCGCTATGTCTTCAATTGCCAAATGCGTTGGCCCAAGCGGCGCATAAACCCCGCCACCACCATTAGCGATCAGACGAACTGGCAAATCATGAATACAAAGATCTACTGCTACTTGTTCATAGCACCGTCGCGTTAGAAAAGTCGCAATGGTATTCACATAAGGGATAAAGCCTTCCATCGCCAAACCAGCAGCCATGCCGACGATGTATTGCTCACTGACACCTTCCATGAAGAACCTTTGTGGAAATTCAGTTTTCATTTTGTCAAGCACACCAGGCCCGAGGTCAGAGCCGACGAACACAACCCGTTCGTCAATTTTGGCAAGTTTATAGACACAATCAAGTGCAGTTTTACGCATTAGAGATCACCATTTTCAAAGTTGTATAAAAAAGAAATAGTTTCATTAGAGGCAGTCGTACATCTGTTGGATATCAGTTTCTGTCATTCCTGATTTGTGATGCCATTCAGGATTTCCCTCAGCGAACGGAAATCCTTTACCTTTAATCGTGTGACAGATTATTGCCGAAGGTGCACTATTTGAAAAAGGTAACTTTTTGAAAATTGCTTCAAGTGCTGCGACATCATGACCATCAACTTCGTGAGTTACAAAACCAAAACTCTTAAACTTGTCAACTAGTGGTTCAAGATCCAAAACTTCTGATGTCTTGCCATAACTTTGCAACTTGTTGTAATCCACCATCACGGTCAAATTTGACAGCTTGTGCTTAGAGGCCGCCATTCCCGCCTCCCAATTCGAACCTTCGTTTATTTCGCCATCACCAGTTAAAACAAAAACACGGCTACTGCGTTTTTGCAGGCGCATCGCAAGTGCGAGCCCAACTGCGATTGGCAAACCATGACCAAGTGCACCGGTTGACGCTTCTACCCCTGGCACTTTGCCGCGCTCTGGGTGGCCACCGAGTCGAGAAGTCGGTCGACAAAAACTCTCAAGTTCTTCAATTGGAAGAAAACCTTTGTCCGCCAAAATCGCATATAAAGCGAGACATCCGTGACCTTTGCTTAATACAAATCGATCGCGATCAGTCGACTCAGGGTTTTTCGCATCATATTTAAGCACCGAGTCGTACAGCACTCGCAAAATCTCAATCATTGACATTGATGACCCGAGGTGGCCTCGCCCGCCGCCACGCATCGCATCAATTACGTATCTGCGCAATAGCTTCGATCGGTCATCCATTGGCATTACAAAACAGTCCGGTCTGCATTCTTCAACATCAACTTTGCTTTCTCCAATTGTTTTAACTGTGCGCCACGAATATCAGACTGCATTCTACTCTGTGCGTTTAATCTGTTCTTTATTTTGTCGGTTCTGTATTCATTTAACATAATTAACGCCCATCTGATTGCGTACAACGGATAGAGAGCATTCAAACGCAAATCAAAGCTCGAATCGTCTGCGAACATCTTTTTGGCTTCGCTGATCCAACGCTGCTGTGCGCTCTCGGCAAGAGACATTCCAGGATGTAAACAAACATCAGCCGTCAGTTTGACAGGATCATCCCAGCCGAAATATTCAAAATCAAAAAATACAAGATCACCTTGAGGCGTGGCGATTGCGTTATGCAAGCCAAAATCAGACGGACTCAAAGTCCAATATTTTTGATCAAGAATTGTGTCATAATCGTCAACCATCAATTGACGAGTTTTCTCAATAGTTCTAGCCAAAGTGGGTGAAAGATCTTTGTCAATGAACTCTCGCAGTGCAGAATCTTCAACCGATTTGAGTGCAGTGAGCCGATTATTGATTTGATTTTCAATAAATGACGGATTCAAACATGCTTCTGTTGCTAACCCAAAAACGCTTCCTGAAGTGATCGCACGACTGGCTTGATTTAAATCTCTTATAAAACTTGCAGCCTGATCAAGATGTGCTTGGTTTTGGGGATCTGCTGGTGCGCCATCTATCCACTCAATTAAAGACCAGTTGAGTTTTGAGTCTGTTTGTACTGGTTTTGGAACCCGCATCTCATTTTGTTGAAGAAAATTCAACGCCTGCCACTCGGCGTTGCGCCGCAAGCGATTATCAACTGCTAAGTCAGGGTAGACCTTAAGCGCAATAGAACCATCGCTAGTTTCAACACGGAAAATTTTGCTGTTGCCGCGACCCTCAACGCGTTGTGCCGATGTGCAATTCAACTCTGGGCAAACAAATTTAGCGCCTGCCAATATGACGCTCGAATCAATATCGCCAAACAATTCGTCACCGACTTCACGCCACGAGTACATCGTTGATATTTCTTGATCTGTCGAAGTCGCGTATCCAAACAGAATTTTTTTAGTTTCCTTTGGAAACGATTTGTCACTTAATACTTCATCTAAATCATCAATGAATACATCAAGTTTTAGTTCAGTGATTTTATTAATTTTCTCATCACGAGTTTCGGCATAAAAAACATTCTGCAATTTAATACTTAAATCAGAGTCACCAACGAGTTTCTGATTAATCAGCCAGTTTGTTGCAGCTTGGCGAAGAGGTGTGCGCGATTCATCAAAATGACCTAATTCGGTTTTATGACTAACGATGAAAACTTCGTTTATGCCTGATAATGCCCGCAACACAAACTCGAATACACCGGGATACAGAGAAGCAAGATCAATGAACTTTCCGTAGACCAAACCTTGAACTTTCTGCCATTCGGTTTCACCGTCAGGCTTTTTAAGCAGATCAAGTTTTAAGTCACGCTTGTTTAGAGTTTTGGTCTCGTAACCAAGAATTCGTGCAACTTCTGGAAATGCTTGGTCGTAATTGGCAATCGTGTTATCAAAATCGAGGCCGATCCTCAATATCACGCCAACTTTTCAGATTGGATTCGCTTGATGTTGAAGTATTTATCATCGGTCAACGAGTCTGGCAATAAACCACCTTCAAGTGCAGACTTCATGTCAACAATTGCATCTCTAATCGTGTGCTGTGGCACGAAGCCGAGTGTTTTTGAAATTTTTTGAGATGAGATATGGTACGAACGATTGTCGTCTGATGGTGAAGTTACTAGTTCGACATCATCGCCCATTACATCTCGAACCGAAAGTGCAAGTTCTTCAACGCTTTGATTTTCGTAACCAGCATTGAAAATCTCGCCAGCGATCAATTCTTTCGGAGCGTTCAATAACACGACGTACGCTTCAACCATGTCGGCGATGTGAATATTCGGGCGAAGTTGCTGACCGCCAAATACAGTAATTTTTCGCTTGTGAAAAGCCAAGTTCGAAAGAATATTGACAACAACATCAAGTCGCTGCCGACGTGAATAGCCACAGACAGTTGCTGGACGGATTGTCACAGTCGTGAAATCATCTGACTGATATTCTGCGATAATTTTTTCACAGTCGGCCTTGAACTTTGAATAATCAGTTAAAGGCTCAAGCGACATATCTTCTGAAACGTTCGGCTCACTTTTCACGCCATAAACAGACGATGATGACGCATAAATAAATCGCTTGACACCACTTGCTTTGCTGATCTCAACCAATGGCCTGAACGCATCAAGGTTTATCGAGCGACCAAGTTCTGGGTCTAAGTCAACACTCGGGTCGTTCGAAATACAAGCCAAGTGAATTACAACATCATGACCAGGAATTTCGGCTTTCAATAATTTCTGATCACGAATATCGCCCTTAACCATTTTTAGGTTTGGGTGAGCGTCAATTACGTCATCGCCAAACCACATCAAATCAATGACTGTCACCGAGTGACCATCTTTGAGAAGTCGTGGCACCAACATTGATCCCACGTATCCGGCGCCGCCTGTTATAAATATTTTATTTGTCATTGCTACCAAGATACTTGAACCAGTCTTCTGTCGCCGTTGCAATCGTTGCGGGCGTCCAAACTGGTGCTGACTTCCAATAATCAATATTCGCTAGAACATTGTCAACGCCTTGCTTGATATCAACTTTTGGCTGCCATTTCAGTTCACTGCGAATTTTCGTGATATCGGCGAATGTGCAGTCGGGTTCACCAGGACGCTTAGGAATATACGTGACTTCTCCACCGAGAAGTTCAACTAAGCGATTCACCGAAACAGTTTCACCGCTACCGACATTAAAGATTTCTTCGCAAACTGAACTTTGTGCTGCCGTCAAAAATGCATTGGCAACATCGGTTACATACGTAAAATCTCTCGTTTGCGTGCCGTCGCCAACAACAGTGAATGGCTTGTTCGCTAACTTCTGTGCGAGGAACACACCTAACACGGCACCATAGGTGCCAGAAGTTCGTGACCTCGGACCGTAGACGTTAAACAGACGCAATGCAATTGCTGGCAAGTTATATAACTGCGCCCAGTGCATCACAAGTTCTTCACCTAGTCGTTTTGTTAACGCATACGGATATTGCGGCGAAATCTCGGCGGCTTCTGAAGTCGGATACTTATCTGGAATTCCGTAACACGACGACGAGGCTGCATAGACAAATCTTTTGACGCCAGCATTTTTTGCAGCCTCTAAAACATTAAATGTGCCGTCAACATTGGCCTGAAAGTAATCTGCGGGCCGTTGAATACTTGGCACGATGTCGGCAAGGGCGCCAAGGTGAAACACCCAGTCAGCATCTTGAAAAAGTTTTTGCCAACTACCTGGCTTTGCGAAATCTGCCTCGACTAACTCGACTTGCCCAGCAACATGTGCAAGATTTTCTGGCCGACCAGTTGAATAATTATCGATTACTCGAACTGTGATATTTTCCGCAAGTAAAGCATCTACGAGATGGCTACCAATGAAGCCCGCGCCGCCTGTAACGATTGCAGTCGTCATGATAAATCTCGATTATCTACTTGGCGCTATTTGCGCTATCGCAAAGCCACTGCATGATCATGTGACCGATTATTAACTGCAAGTCTTCGGCGATTTGCATGTCATCTATTGCGAAATGCAATGGATGCTTTGCGATGTCTTTGCATTTTCCACCGGAGAAACCAAGAATTGCAAAAGTTTCCATTCCGAGCTTGTTACCCATTTCAAGAGCGCGAACGATATTTGGTGAATTGCCGCTGCCTGAAAATACCAACAGCACGTCACCAGAGTTTGCTTTGACGCGAAGTTGTTCGGCGTAAACCTCTTCGTATCCAATGTCGTTAGCAAGGCATGTCAAAACTGCCGAGTTTGCAGCGAGAGATTCAATCCGCAAACCGATACCGCGCGTTAAACCTGCTCCATAAATGAAGTCATTAGCCAAGTGGATTGCATTGCCAGCGCTTCCACCGTTACCGCAAAGATAAATTGTTTTTTTCGTGTCCCACGCTTGCTTAAAAGCAGCTGCGAGATCAGGAACTTTATTTATCGCTGGCAGGGTTAATGCCCCTGCAAGTCGAGCCGAATAGTCAGTGATGTGTTGTTGCATAATTGTTACCCGTTCAGAAAATAATTGTTTAGATTCTACTCTACGATCGTCGAAACACGAGATGCGATCGCGTCACCAATTGCTAGAGATGCAGTTGCCGCAGGAGACGGAGCATTACAAACGTGCACCACTCGTCCTCTTTGTCGAATTTCAAAGTCATCTAACAAACCTCCATCACGACTACAGGCTTGGGCTCGAACACCAGCACTGGTGGGTTGCAGATCATCTGCCGTGATTTCTGGCACAAGTTTCTGGAGCGCAGCAACAAACGCGTTTTTGCTGAAAGATCGATGATATTCGCCGAGACCAGTTCGCCAATATTTGAGGGCAATCTTTCGAAAACCAGGCCATGCCAAAGTCTGCGCGAACTCACGAATCGAAATATCAGTCTTTCGATATCCCTCACGTGCAAATGCCAAGACCGCATTTGGGCCGCACTCAATAGTTCCATCAATGCGTCTGGTGAAGTGCACACCTAAAAAAGGAAAGTTCGGATCAGGCACAGGGTAAATCAAACTACGAACAAGATGTTTTGCAGATTCTTTTAGTTCAAAATATTCACCGCGAAATGGAATAATTCTCAAATCAAGATCTGGCTGAGTTTGCATCGCAAGCCGATCGGAATGCAATCCACCACAAGTAATTAAAGCTCGTGTTGTAAATTGCTGTCGCGCTGTACAAACCCGAACTGTATTTGATGATTCTGTAATTTCAATTACTTCATTATTCGTGAGAATTTGTCCGCCGAAGTTTTGAATTCTCTCGGCGAGGTGCATGGTCATTGCTCCGTAGTCGACGATGCCTGTCTGTGGAACAAATAAACCGTCAATGCCAGAGCAGTGTGGCTCTATTTCGACTATTTCTGTTTTGCTTAATCGACGGATACCAGTTAAGCCGTTTTGCTCGCCACGCTGGCGAAGCATCTCAAGTTGTGAACGCTCTTGCTCAGATAATGCGACTACGACCTTTCCACAAATTTCATGGGCGATATCATGCTCGCGACAAAACTGAAGCAGTTTCGTATATCCCTCAATGCAGTTTTTCGCCTTAAGCGAACCGGGCTTGTAGTACAAACCTGAATGAATAACTCCACTGTTATGACCTGTCTGGTGCGCACCAAGTGACGATTCTTTTTCTAAGACAATCAATTTTAAGTTTGGATTAGATGAGAGCAACGAGTTTGCGGTTGCAAGGCCGACTATTCCACCACCAACAATTACAACATCAATTTGAGAATCTCGCGTCATTTGGGTTATCCCCTGAGCGCAGCACGTTTAACGACTTCGTCAAAAGTGCCCTGTTCGGTCATTCGCGAATCTTCAATTCGGTACAGACGATCGCAGTATTCGACGGTGCTCAATCGGTGAGCCACAATGATCACCGTCTTTGTGCCTTGCAGAGCTTGCACCGCCTGCATAACTCCATGTTCGGTTGGCGTGTCTAGAGAACTTGTCGCTTCGTCAAGAACCAAAACACTTGGGTTGTGATATAGCGCTCGAGCAATACCGATTCGTTGACGTTGCCCGCCTGAAAGCCTTACACCACGTTCACCGACAACCGTGCTTAATTTCTCTGGCAACGATGCGACGAATTCTTCAAGTTGCGCAAGGCGGATCGCATTGACGACTGCTTGTTCATCAATATTTTCATCGCCTAGTCCAAAGGCCACATTGCGCCGCAAAGAGTCATCTGTCAGATAAATAGTTTGTGGCACATAGCCAATTTGATTTTGCCAATTTCTTAGGCTGTCTTGAATGTCAAGACCGTCTACCAATACCGTGCCGGATGTCGGCGCAAAAAGCCCAAGAATTACGTCGACAAGTGTGCTCTTACCAGCGCCACTTGGCCCAACGAAACCTACTGCTTCGCCACGGCGCACAACCAGCGAAACATCTTGCAACGAAGGCCTGACCGCAGTTGGATATTGAAAACCAAGATTTTTTAATTCGAGTTGATCTTTGAACGGTGTGACGGTTTTATTTTCTGGCGAATCTGGCGCATCAAGTTTGAAATCTTCGTAAACGGAACTAATAATCGCGCGACTGAAAATTAGTGTTTGAAGAGAACCCAGTAAACGATTGATTGATGGCATGACTCGAAACGCTGCGGCGGCGAATAAACCAAGCGTTGGAATTATCTCGGCGAATGCCTGCTTTTGCAAAACCATACTGATGACAAGTGCGCTCAACCCGGTGATTGTGAGGATCTCCATCCAAACTCGCGGCACACTTTGTAAAACTGTGTATACACGACTTATTCGCAAACTTTCGTTTAGATGCTTTTCGTGTTGTGCAAGAAACTCACTTTCGCGACCAAGAATCTTGACATCCTTTGCTCCTCCGAGTCCCTGCTGAAGATGTTGAAGAATCATTCCGTCATGAGTATTTTTTTCATCACCCCATTTGTCAATTCGCTTTCGAGTTAATTTTTGAAATGTCAAAGCTCCCACGCCAAAAGTAACAATCGTGATAATTGTGCCAACCGGTTCAATCACAATTAAAAGTGAGAATAATGCGACTGCTACTAGCCCATCAGTAAGAAGCACCAGTGTCGGATCAATACCACCCGATACGACAACATTCGCATTGCGCGAATTTCGCATCAGAGTCGACGAGTTGTGTTGTAAGTGAAACATATATGGCTGCCGCAAATAAATCGTAAATAGTCGTTGCGATAGTCGACCAGATAAAGCTGCGCTGAAACCCTTTTGGATCCAAGAACTCCAAAGTAAAAATATGCTTCTCACGATGTATACGACGACCATCGACACCATCACAAGAATAATTAGGTCTTCACGACTTGGCGAACCTAACCAGTCGCTAAGCCACTTATATTTTGTTGCGTAATCGTCTTGCGTTAAGATCGCCACGACCGGCACAACAATGCCCAGACTTAAAGTTTCAAGAACCATGCCAACCAAAATTAGAAAGATGATTCCGATTAAAGATCTGCGCTCTGTCAAAGTGAGTAATCGCCACACAACAAACGAGTTGCGTGCCTTTGAATCTTCTTGTTTCATACGATATTGCACTCTACTTTGCACGTGATTCTTCACTTGTAGCGACGATCGGACTCGAACCGATGACCTTCCGATTATGAGCCGGATGCTCTAACCAACTGAGCTACGTCGCCTTGTATTACTGAGCCCTCTGTGGGAATCGAACCCACCACCTCTTCCTTACCATGGAAGTGCTCTACCGAATGAGCTAAGAGGGCGAACACTGCTTAGATTTAACCTCACAGATTTCGCCTTCAATATAGCGGGAACTGACTACGCCCCGAAAGATAGTGTTTTAGCAATGTCAACTTTGACTATTCGTGAAGCGATTAGCGATGATTCGCAAGCGATTCAAGCGATCTATAACCACGAAGTCGAAAATGAAACTTCAACAATGGATCTCGTGCCGCGAACACTTGAAGTTCAGCAAGAGTGGATCGCCGCACGCAGTGGAGCATTTTGTGCGGTTGTTGCAGTTGACTCTGCTGGCACGGTTTTAGGATTCGGTGCACTCAGCGAATACAAGGACCGATCTGGGTATCGAACAACTGTCGAAAATTCTGTTTATGTGCGACGTGATGTTGCTCGACGCGGCATTGGCCGACAAGTACTTACACATTTAATTGACGTTGCAACAGTCTCAGGATTTCACAGCGTCATTGCCCGAATTGAGTCAACCAGCATTGCGTCACGAGAATTGCATACGGCGTGCGGGTTTAAACTTGTCGGCATTGAGCAACAAGTCGCACGTAAATTCGGCAAGTGGTTAGATATTGCAGTGATGCAAATCATCCTGTAGGACAATTCACATGCGTTGTAGCAGCTAACAAAGTATCTAGTTTCTAAACACCCAACGCGACGCAAAGCGACGAGCCCATGTTCGAATAACGCATTTTAAGCGTCCTTTCTGCGAGTCAAGTCTTGTCACAATATTTGGGTGTTTGGTCCGCATTCTCAGATTGAAGTCAAACATCATTTCAAACTGCTGCTTTGAAAGTTCACTTCCCCAAGAGTTACTGTTGACACGAAACGCAGAGAGCACCTTTCCTAACGCCAAACCGTTTCCAACCTCTAGCAGACTCACCCACATATCTAGGTCGATTGCAAACTCACCGCGAAAGCAGCCGGCTTTTTGAAATGACTCTTTTCTGAAAGTTACTGCCATTGGCTGCCCAATTGGATTGCCACCACTTCTGACTATCTGCGGCAAGAGATCTCTCAGTGAATATTTTCGATTCGGAAAATCACTTCGAATTGGATCCCACATATATTTACCACTCGCCGTTACCAAGTCTCTCGTGTGAAAGCAGAATGAACAATCAGCATTTTCACCACTAGTTAAGGCAGAGACTTCGCTCGCTAGACAGTCTTCGTAAATGATGTCATCCTGACAAAGCAGTTTTATCAGACCGCTATTGGATATCGCAACAGCATTGTTCCAATTTGCCTCTGCACCAACTCTCTGCAAGCAGTCAATTTTTGTGATCCGCTCATCTTTGAAGCCTTCAATAATTTTGGTTGTTTCGTCAGTTGACCCATCGTCAGAAACAACTATTTCAAAATCTTGGAGAGACTGACTCAACACACTTTTAATAGTCTCCGAAATAAACTCTGCGCCGTTATAAGTCGGTATGCAAACGGAAATAAGCGGACTTTTTGTTGGAATGATTATGTCCTGCCTGTTGTTAAAATGTTAAGAATTACTGCAGTCTAATTAATTTGCAAACCTAGCAAATGGTGGGCCGGGAAGGATTTGAACCTTCGTAGGCGTAAGC
>CAXNLE010000002.1:320000-1029889 GCA_964203235.1 Ilumatobacteraceae bacterium | reverse complement strand
GCACCGACCCCACTTCATTTGACACCGTCACGCTACCTCTTTTGTGTATCGTTTCCCCATGCCAAGTTTTGACGTTGTTTCCGAAGTTGACCGCCAAGAATTGCGAAATGCAATCGATCAGGCTCAGCGTGAACTTGCAACTCGTTATGATTTTAAGGACACTGATTCTGAAATTGAACAGAAGGATCTAGTGCTCACACTGCGTACATCAAGCGAAGACCGTCTTCGGGCGCTCAAAGTTTTACTTGAAGAGCGTTTTGTGAAAAGAAATATTTCTTTAAAAAGTTTGGACTGGGGGAAAATTGAGCAAGCGACTGGCGAAAGCGTCCGCCAAATCGTGACAATCAAAGTTGGTGTTCCAGCGGATAAAGCACGCGAGATCAACAAGTTGATCAAAGAGAAAGCGCCAAAGGGAGTTGGAGGTCAAACCCAAGGCGACCAACTTCGTGTTACCGCTAAAAAACGAGATGACCTACAAGAGACTATGGCGATGTTGCGCGGTGCAAATTTGGATCTACCGTTGCAGTTTATTAATTTCCGCGATTAATCTTCGGTTGGTGATTCGCTCGCGCGACGCTGAAGTTCGCTAACCACAGATGCATCCGCAAGAGTTGTCGTATCGCCAATATTTCGACCTTCAGCCACGTCGCGCAATAATCGTCGCATAATCTTGCCGCTTCGTGTTTTAGGCAAATCAGGCGTGAAGAAAATCATCTTTGGTTTTGCTATCGATCCGATTTCTTTGGCAACATGTTCGCGAAGAACTTTTTCGTCGACTTCTAATCCTCCACGAAGAGTTACGTAAGCAATAATTGCTTGACCTGTCATTGCGTCGTTTGCTCCAACAACTGCAGCCTCTGCAACACTTGGGTGTGAAACTAGTGCAGACTCAACTTCAGTTGTTGAAATACGGTGTCCTGAAACGTTCATCACGTCATCAACACGACCGAGTAGCCACAAATATCCTTCACTATCAAGCTTTGCGCCATCACCAGCGAAGTACCGCCCGGGAAATTTACTCCAATAAGTTTCTCGGTATCGCTTTTGATCTTTCCAAATTCCGCGCAACATTCCCGGCCATGGAGTTGTAAGGGTCAAATATCCTCCACCCGACATCACACGCTTGCCTTGTTCGTCGACAAGTTCGGCACCAATGCCTGGTAACGGAAACGTAGCCGAGCCCGGCTTAGTAACCGTCACACCTGGCAAGGGAGTAATCATCATGCCGCCAGTTTCGGTCTGCCACCAAGTGTCAATAATTGGACAACGCGAACCACCAATATTTTCGTTGTACCAAATCCACGCTTCAGGATTTATCGGCTCACCTACCGTGCCGATTAATCGCAACGAAGTTAAATCATGCTTGGCGGGTTCTTGTCCGCCCCACTTCATGTATGTGCGAATCGCAGTTGGTGCCGTATAGAAAATAGTCGCTTTATATTTTTCAATGATTTGCCAAACACGATCATTAGCGGGAAAGTTCGGCACACCTTCATACATAATTTGTGTCGCACAATTTGCGAGTGGTCCGTAGACGATGTAACTGTGACCAGTAACCCAACCAACATCGGCCGTGCACCAAAAAATATCTGTCTCAGGTTTGTGGTCAAAGACGTATTTGAAAGTGGTCGTAACATGAGCCAAATAGCCAGCAGTTGTATGCATGATGCCTTTTGGCTTGCCGGTTGTGCCAGAGGTGTACAGCAAAAATAATAAGTGCTCGGCTTCCATTGGTTCGGCTATACAAATTGCATCAGCCGTCGACATCGCTTCGTGGTACCAAACATCACGACCAGGAGTCATTGAGACTTCATTGTTTCCGCGCTTTACGACAACAACATGTTCAATTGTCGTTGTCGTCTTTAATGCCTCGTCAGCTTGAGACTTAAGCGGAAATACTTCGCCGCGGCGCCAGCCGCCGTCTGCGGTGATCAAGAGTTTTGCTTCAGCATCATTGATCCGATCGGAAAGTGCTTGGGCAGAAAAGCCCCCGAACACGACACTGTGAGCCGCACCGATTCGTGCGCACGCCAACATCGCCACCGCCGCTTCTGGGATCATCGGTAGATAGATATTTACTCGATCACCTTTTTCAACTCCAAGGCTTTTCAAAACATTGGCAAACTTTTGCACCTCATCTAACAACTGAGAGTACGTAATCGTTCGTGAGTCGCCAGGCTCACCTTCCCAATAGAACGCAACTTTGTCACCTCGACCAGCGACCACGTGTCGGTCGAGGCAGTTATATGAAACGTTGAGTGTTCCGTCACTAAACCACTCGGAATATGGCAAATCCCATTCAAGTGTTTTCGTAAATGGTTCTGACCACGTGAGGAGCTCTTTAGCGTGCCGTGCCCAATACTCGGCAAAATCTTGCTCACCTTCTTGATACAAACTTTGGTCAGAAATAATTGCAGCCGCTTTGAACTCTGCCGAAGGTGGAAACTTTCGTTGCTCATACCCCAGAGCATCAATTGCGCTAGATTCTTGGTTCATGTTCAGTGCCTTTAACTTTCTGTCAGTTGCATCTCAATAATCTCACACCGATGGATGTACCACAAATCACCGTCGCGATGCCTGTCTACAATGGCGAAGGCTACGTGCACTTGGCGATTCAGTCAGTTCTTGACCAGACATATTCTGATTTTGAGTTACTGATAGTCGATAACTGTTCAACCGACGGAACATTAGAGGTTGTCAAGGCATTTTCAGACCCGCGAATTCGTCTACATGTCAATTCAACGAATTTAGGAATGGTCGGAAATTGGAACAAGTCTATTGAATTAGCAACTGGCGAATACATCAAATTTCTGAGCCACGATGATCTTTTGGACCCAACTTGCTTAGAGGAACAAATAGCTGGCTTCTTGCAACACAAGCAAGAAAATCTTGGCATTGTGACCTGCAAGAAAAGAGTGATCAACCAAAATGGCAAAAACGTAATGCCTGGTTTCGGTCTGCGCGGCAAAAGCAGAATTGTTTCTGGAAGCGTTGCAATACGAAAGTCAATAAGATCTGGGCGAAACATTATTGGTGAACCTTCTGTTGTGCTTATAAAAACGAGTGTCCTAAAAGCGTCTGGACCTTTTGAGTCACCTGAATTCACCCCAGACATAAAGATGTGGTTTAAAATTTTAAAGAAAAATGATTTATATTTTATTGATAAAACTCTCGCGAGTTATCGTATTTCTGGGCAATCAACAAGTTCGTCGGTATCAAAGTCTCAAGGTGCACAGTTTGTGGAGTTAATCCACGAGATTATGAAAACTGATTCAACAATCATCGGAAACTTAAATGCGAAAATTGGCGTGATTCGAAGTCATCTGAACTCGCGACTTCGCAGTCTTATCACCCGCATTTCATCTAGCTAGTTATTTACCGAGCAAGGATTTCAATCCAGTTTCTAAGTCAATAAGTGGCACGTATTTAGGTAACTTTTTTAGACCTTCAATTGGCGCATAGATTTCACGTTTGCGGTCGCGGGA
The DNA here is from genome assembly GCA_964203235.1 of Ilumatobacteraceae bacterium. Taxonomy (GTDB): domain Bacteria; phylum Actinomycetota; class Acidimicrobiia; order Acidimicrobiales; family Ilumatobacteraceae; genus BACL27. The sequence continues at coordinate 1,026,404 of CAXNLE010000002.1, read as the reverse complement.
CGCGTCAAATGTACAACACATTGATTTACCAGAAATTCTTTCAATTCGAGCGACTAACTCTCTTACTGAAATATTTTCGGTCGGTTGCATTTGAACTCGCCAAACCTCTCTAGATGGAATTGACTGATGATCTTCAATGACTTGGGAAATACCACGAGCGACATCGGTGATATGCATTAATGACATATTCTGCCGACCACTTCCCAGACTCAACGTACTAGTTGATCCAACATGGGATACGAGCAAATCTATTAATTTTCGTCTGACATCGTTTGCGCCGTACGTATCACCGATTGTGATGTCGGCGACTTTTAATGATTCAGATTCAGCATAAAAGTCAAGTATTTTCAAAAAAGACTCTTTGGTTGCGCCGTAAAGAGAGAGCGGAGAATATTCTCTACTTTCGAAGTGTTGAAAAAGTGTTGAAATATTAATCACAGTTGAATTCGGTTTTGTACGTGCAAGCGCGTCAATCAGTCGCGTCGGAAAGTGAATATTTGACTCAATCAGATTTGAAACATCACCTGCTGAATGCAGATTTGAGTAATGCGCCGCTAAGTGAACTAGGACAACTGGACCATCAATCTTTTCAAAAAATGAGACGAATTCTTGGACCGTTGAATTGCTGTCAACTAATGCGATTTCTTCTCTTTGAAGATTGGGCGGGGTATTGATGCTGCTTCGACAAATTGCGATAATTGTCTGATTTGATTTCCTAATTTCTTCAACAACATGTCGCCCCAAAAAACCTGATGCACCGGTAATCACGACAGTTAAGCCTTTACTCATCTGCACTAGTCTAAATGCCTTCACTTCGACTGGCTTAATAAACACAATATTCATGGACCAAAATATTTCTGATTCAAATTTGCAATTTGGTGTAACCGACTGGTTGCTGGCGCTCGGAATGGCACTTACTTGGGGATCATCGTTTCTACTTATAGACATAATCATTCGTGACGCACCAACGAGTTTTGTTCCTTTTGGACGATCGTTTTTTGGAATGGTTGCGCTGTTTCTTGTTCCTGGTCCGCGAAATAAAATTGCGCGAGAACATTGGCCCAAAATATGGGTTCTTGGTCTGATTTGGATGGCGTTGCCGTTCTTCTTGTTTCCAATTGCCGAACGTACCGTCGCCAGCAGCATTGCCGGAATGATGAACGGTGCACTACCAGTTGTTGTAATCGTTGTGACTTCGGTGTGGATGCGAACTAGACCGACTGCTCAGCGCATCGTTGCAGTTCTGGTTGGATTTCTTGGCATCGTATTCATTGCTGTGCCATCAATTAACGACGGAACATCTGCCGACGCTAAAGGTATTTTTTACTTACTGGCTGCATTGATGTGTTATGCAGTTGCGCTGAACATAGCACGGCCACTGCAGGCGATTTACTCGCCTGCAACTTTGATGCTCAGAGTTGTTTCGATTTCAACTGTCTTATCTGCGCCTCTTGGGCTGTATGCACTAAGAACTACAACATTTACTTTTGCGTTATTCGGAGCGACATTTGTGCTGGGTGCGCTAGGTTCGGGGATTGCATTTCTGCTGTTTGGCACACTGCTGACACGTACCGGAACAGTTCGCGCAATGATACCGACATATTTTACGCCAATCGTCGGAACTTTTCTTGGCGTGGTATTTAATAATGAAAAAGTACTGTCACTATCGCTGGTCGGAATGTTGATTGTTATTTTTGGAGCGTGGCTAACAAGCAGACCCGACTCGACTACTTAGCGATAAATTTACACTTCACTACAACGGGTGCATCCACCCAAATATCAGTTTTCTGAGAAATTATTATTAAAGCATCAGGTGCCATAGTGTCACACTGATTGCGAGCGATTTTTAATGCAGGACGCCATAAATCTTTTTCTTCATAACGCCCATTGCCAACTAGTGGCAACTTTACATCAAGAGGATCTCGAAAGTTTTGTTTCGTAATAAGCCCAAAAACCAACAAAATAAACACAACACCAATTGAAGGAGCATGCTGAAACTTCAGTCTTGTTTTCAATGTTTGAGGCAGCAATAAAAAAACTGCTAACCAATAGCAACAAATCGGCGCAAAAAGCAATTGGCGCGTCTGTACTACTCCCCCAATTAGATAAATCTGCAGGGCTTGAACGAGTACAAAAATGACACTCAGGCGTAACACAATTTGAGGTACACACGAATCTGGGTTTCGGCGGCGCAGCAACAAGACCGCACCCAATGGAACTAAGAAAAATAATGCAACCAACAGGAATACATGTATCAGATTGCCAAGTATGGATTCGGTCAAAATCCACCTTGATGCAAACGGCTCGGGCGCCATCTGCGTCAGAAAATATTTTATTGAGCCCGGAATACCGCGAACGATATTAGAAATATCAAACGGTGGCACACCACGAATTCTGTCACCACCTGCATCTTCTATCCAGCCAAATGTTTGCGACGTCTGCGCTAGTTCTTGAGTCCAGTCGCCGAGATAGCGATATGGAGGCTCTTGACGGGCCTGTACAAACAACGAAAACAGCAACCCTGTGAAAAGACTTGAACCGAAAAGCAGAATTTTTTTACGAGAAAATTCACTACGCCAATAATCAAAAACTATAAGTACAAGTAAAACTGCGGTAACTGGATTAGATGCAGCAGTGAAGAAAGCAAGAATTGACAGTCCGATCGTTGCAGATTTTGATATTTCGTATGCACTGCAACAAACGACTACGGTCAGCGCCGTGAACATTGGCCAAAATGAGTTCCAAACAACACCTTGCATGCCAAGCCCTGGGAGCGGCACAAGTATCAATAAAAGCCCTGCGAGAGTCGCGATTGAGTATCTATTGGTAGCACGGAAAATTAACCAGAAAATTATCAAAGAATAAACTGCCCATAATAATGTCGCGATTGAAAATAAAGTGATCGGCAAATACTCAAGAGGTGACTTAACTGCAAGTTGAATCAAAATTCTCGGGAACAAAGTCCCATACGACCAATCATTAATACTTAAAAACAAATTCTGTGAAAGTGCGGTTCCGACTGCGATTCGTTCTTCGTTGTTCAGCATGCGGTGTGCTCCCCAACCACGACCGACCAGCAGAATTACGTATACGACGAAATTTAACAAGATGGCATAGCAAAACTTGTTTCTTGTCGACAAATCTTGAATGTAACTTTTCATTTTGATATCCCAATCATAATATTTATTACTTTTGCCACTCAAGAACTGTAAAATTTCCGAGTCCGTCTAACGCACACAGGGATTCAGACTCACTAATGCGACTGCGCATTAACATTGCTTGTAAATCTGGTTTAGCAGAGTGTGAATGCCAATAATTTCTGCCCTCATCAACTAAAGAATTTAAACAATTCTCGATTAGCCAATCCGCTTGCCGAGTAACACTGGTTGGCTCAGTGACCAGTGCAAGTTGGTCAATCATCACGTGACTCGTGATGTCTTGCTCGCCGGGCTGACTTAGATAGTGCGCACCAAGTTCGTGCTGACGATATGTTCTGAGCCAATCACGCCATGGCTTCGTTAAAGCAATTTCAGTTGTCATGCAATAATCAAAAATTATTAACGAGCCATGTTCAAGTAACTGCAAACTTGAAGCCAGCCATTTTTGTGCCTGTTGTTGCACCGGCAATCGCGTGCCTAGCGGTGGATTTTCCGGCAAATACGCTGGAATGTCATCGACTGTGTGCAGGACTTCTAAAAACTTTTCGTCGCGTTCGATAACAAATGCTTCGCGCCATTGGCTGTCAAACACAAACAACCTGAATGGCAAATTATCCGCAAGCTCATTGGCAATAATCATTCCCACGAATGGTTCGGTTGGCATCTGAGCCTGCGATATCACTTCTACTGGGTGCAAATTTCGTTGTGCCAAACTTGTTTCAACTGCAACATATGAAATCGCTTTGCGACATTTCAGATTGGCCTTGAGCACGCTTCGCGCCAGTGTGCCTGGACCAGCACCGACCTCGACAATCGTGAATTTTTCTGGGCAATCTAGTTTGTGCCATCTTGCGTCAATGGCTTGCGCGATGACCGCCCCAAATAGTGGTCCAATTTCTGGGCTGGTTATGAAATCGCCGCGTCGACCTGCTTTACCAATTGTGTTGTAAAAGCCACTTTGTGAATAGAGCGATAACTCCATGAACTTTTCAAACGAAATTGCACTAGTCGTCGCCGCCGCTATTGCAGCAGAAATTTGTTCAGCGGCTGATGGCACCGGCGATTTCGGCAAGGTCAGCGAAATGCAAACCAACCCCAGGCAATATTCCGAAAATCAAAGTTGCAGAGCTTGTAATCGCCAAAGCAATTAATAGTGAACCTGGTGTCTTAATTGGTGTCAAGTCACCATCGGGTGCTGGACGCATCCAAATTTCGCGCATCACGTTGCCATAATATCCAAATGCAATCACCGAGTTGACTGCACCAACTAAAGCCAGGGTGTAACCCCACGAAGACTGTGACTGCACAAGTGATTGGAAGGCAACAAATTTTGCGATCCACCCACCAAGTGGCGGAATGCCTGCGAGCGACGCCATGAATAACGTCATCAATATGCCGAGCGCAGGTGCGTACGAAAATAAACCACCGAAACTTGAAATCTCACCACTTCGTGTTTTGCGTGACACCGACAAAATAACGGCAAAGACTCCGAGGTTAGTTGCAGCGTAAATAATCATGTACAACACAACTGAACGCAGTGCCGATTCACCAGCACCTGGCATTCCGGCAACCGCTAGTGGCATCAGTACGAAACCACCCTGACTAATGGACGAGTAAGCGATCATTCGCACGATGTTGTGTTGTTTGAGTGCGAGCACGTTGCCGACTGTCATTGTGAGTGCAGATAAGACCCAAATAAATGGCTGCCAGACATCTTGAGCCAGCGGAAAAGCCGTGTAGATCAAAACGACTAACGCCACGAAACCAGCAGCTTTTGATGCAACTGATAAAAACGCCGTAACTGGTGTTGGTGCACCTTCGTACGTGTCTGGTGCCCACGTATGAAATGGAACTGCTGAAACTTTAAATGCAAACCCGACAACCACAAAAACAACTGCCAGTGCATGCACGGCGGAGAATTCGCCGTCAACGGTAATTTTTGAAGCAATGTCAACCAACAGTGTTGAATTGGTTACTCCGTAAAGGAGTGACATTCCATAAAGCATCACCGCGGATGCAAAAACTCCAAGCATGAAATATTTAACCCCTGCCTCATTGCTTTTTGCATCACGTTTGCGCCATGCCGCCAACATGTAGGCAGGAATTGAAAGAAACTCAAGTGCGACAAAAATACTTACAAGGTCACGCGATGATGTCATCATTAGCATTCCCAGTAAACTTGTCAATAACAAAAACCAATATTCGCCCCGCCAGTATTCGCCTTCTTCTACATGCGAACTAGATAACAGAACTACTACATATCCAGAGAGTAAAAACACGCCTTTCATCACGAGGCTGAAATTGTCGACGACATATCTTCCATCAAACATTGAACGAACTTGAAGGTCTGACAATGCGAGCGTCAGAACCGGAATCATTGCTGCAAGCAAAGTGAACGAAGAGATTGCCGACAACAGCCATTTTTTGCGATCATCAATAAATAGATCCAAAATCAACACAAGACAAAGCCCGCCGGCTAGAACCAACTCGGGTGCCAGTCCGTGATAATCAATAGTCGGCGCAACCCACTGCGCAGCAATGTTGTTCAGATTTTGCAACTCAGCCCCCGAAAGCACTCAAAGTTACTTGCACTGCGGGGTCAAGCACTTTGAATAATAAATTTGGCACGATGCCTAATACGAGAATCGCAATTAGCAACGGTGTCCACGCAACCCATTCGTAGACAGTGACGTCATGAAGTTCATCGTGACTTGAGTGACCGTCATCAGCCGCACTTTTCGGTGTGCCGAATGCGATGCGCTGATAGAGCCACAACAAGTACGCAGCGGCCAGCACTGTGCCAAGAGCGGCGATCACCATGAATACTCGAAACACTGTTTCGTTTAATCCAGCAGCCGGGCTATAGGCAGAGAGAATTGCGGGAAACTCACCCCAGAAGCCGGCCAAGCCAGGCAAACCGAGCGATGCCATCGTACAAAACCCAAAAATCCAACCTAGGTGAGGCATTTGTGTCAGCATTCCGCCCAGTTTTGAGATTTCAAGTGTGTGATAGCGCTCTTTCACGCTTCCAGCGACGAAGAACAACATTCCAGTGATCAAACCGTGAGCGACCATGCCAAACATTGCTGCGTTGATTCCAAAACTTGTCAGAGTTGAGATACCGAGCATGACAAAACCCATGTGTGCAACCGATGAGAATGCAATCAACCGCTTCATATCTGTTTGCGCAAGACACCCAAGTGCGCCGTAGATGATTCCGATGACAGCGAGACCACCGATGTATGGCGCCCACTCACGTGCAGCGATCGGCAAAATCGGTAATGCGATTCGAACAAATCCGTATGTTCCTAATTTGAGCAAAATCGCCGCAAGAATAACCGAGCCCTGCGTTGGGGCTTGAGTGTGTGCATCGGGCAGCCAAGTGTGGAATGGAAACATTGGTACTTTGACTGCAAAGCCAACAAACATTCCGGCGAAAATCCAAATTTGAATGTTCTTGGCGATACTGCCACCGTTCTCAATTAGGTACGGGATACTGAAACTCTCCGCACCTGTTTTGAAAAACAACGCTAAAAATGCGATCAGCATCAGTGCCGAGCCGAACATTGTGTAAAGGAAGAACTTGATTGATGCATATTGGCGTTGCTCGCCACCCCACACACCGATCATGAAAAACATCGGCAACAATACGAGTTCAAAGAACACGAAGAACAAAATCAGATCTTGAGCGATGAATGTTCCGGCCATACCGGTTTGAAGGACGAGCAAGAGTGAAAAGAAAGCCTTTGGCTTGCCTGGGCTCGGCACGTGATCGAGCGAATAAATCACAACCAACAAAGTGATGACCATGCTCAACAGATAAAGCGGAAGACTGATGCCATCGACGCCAATAAAATACGAACTCTTAATTATTGAAATCCATTTTTCATTGGCAACGAATTGCATCTTTTCGGCCTGATTGAAATCAAACTTAAAAGCCGTATAGATACCAACTGCGAGCGTTGCAATTGACGTGATTAGAGCAACCAATTTCACCGACTGGTCTTGGGCTTTTGGCATCAGCATCATCAATACAACGCCAACCATTGGCAGGAATGTGCCGAGGCTCAGCAACCAGTTGTTCTCCTGCAACATGTTCATATCTTTATTCTCCCTTTTCCGACTAGTTACGTATTAATAATGACGAGGACGAGTGCCGCAACTGCGGCCGCACTAAACAATAAAGCTCCATATTGACTAACTTTGCCTGATTGAGTTGGTTGTGCAGCGGTGCCGACTGACTTCGTAAAAGTTGCCGAGTTATTTACGGTGCCGTCTACAACCCGTTGATCAATATTTTTGTAAACCCAACCTGAGAGTTTTTTTGTTGAGTTTGCTAAACCATGCAGAATACCGTCCAAAACATTTTGATTGAACCAATACGCAGCGTTCGCAATTGGATATGCGATGCTACGAACAATTACTTTCTCGTAGAAGACATCCAAATAGTATTTGTTGACCAAGAATTTGTGACCGAGTCCAAGTAACTTCACGCGCTGTGTGAGCCCAACAAGTCGGGGGTCACGCTTGGTGAAGACAAGCAAACTCAAAATCCACGACAGTGCGCCACCTAAAAAGACGATAAACATCGACATAATCGCTTTGGACCATTTGAATGGAGCGTGTTTTAGTTGTGGCGCATAACAAATGCCAATCTCAGGTGTAGCCGAACCACAAACAGACTTTGAATGTGATTCTTCGGCGCCTGGCACTTTAATAATTAGCGCTTCACCAGGCCCACCCGAGTGAGTTGCGTCAACCACTTCGACCGATCGGGGCTCGACCCATAATTTCATTCGTTCCCAACTTTCGCCAAATGGAGTGGCATTGAGAAAACCAGAACCAAGTGCGAGTACAGACAAAATCATCAACGGAACCGTGATTAACAAACCAGATTCGTGTGGTCCGTGAGCTTCGCCAGAATCATGCGTTGCATGTGAATCGTGCGCGTCATTCGTTGCGTGTGCGTCGTGCGAATCGTGAACTGCGTGGCCGGCTGATGCCCCACGCGGTTCACCAAAGAAAGTCAAATAAGTTGCTCGCGTCATATATGCGGCCGTCATGAACGCGCCAATCAGACCGATAATCATGAAGTTTGTGTAGCCATTATGTCCAACATTGTCAATGATCTCGTCTTTGGAAAAGAACCCCGAGAATGGAAACACACCACATAAGGCGAGAGTCGAGATTACCCAAGTAACAAATGTGATCGGCATAACTTTGCGCAATCCACCCATATCGCGTTTCATATCAAATGAGTGATGCGATGCGCTATGGCTAATTGAGCCGGCCCCTAAGAATAAACACGCTTTGAAAAACGCATGAGTGAAAATATGAAATACCGCTGGCAACCACGCTCCAGCGCCAAGGCCGAGCATCATGTAACCGAGTTGCGAGACTGTTGAATATGCAAGCACGCGTTTAATATCGTTTTGCACAAACGCGAGCGCTGCAGAAATCACAATTGTGATTGCGCCAATAAACATGATTAGGTTTCCGCCGCTACCGAGAATATCTAAACCGACAAAAAATACTGGATACAAACGGGCAACTAAATAAACGCCAGCCACGACCATGGTCGACGAATGCAATAGCGAACTAACCGGTGTTGGGCCAGCCATTGCGTCGGGCAACCAAGTGTGCAATGGAAATTGACCACTCTTGCCAATACACGCGATAAACAGTGCAACAGCAGCAATTGTGATCACGGTGCTATTTGGTTCACCCGAAAGTGCCCAAGCTGAGATTCCACGAATTGAAAAACCTGAAACACCAAGATTCTCTTGTGTCCAGTCGTTAGCCGAGAAATAAAGCATCGTGATACCAACAAGCAAGCCAGCGTCACCAGTGCGAACCGTGAAAAATGCTTTCAACGCTGCTTTGCTATTTGCGTCGTCTTCCCACCAATGACCGATCAACATGAAACTGCACAAGCCCATGATCTCCCAGCCGAGTAAAAACAAAATCATGTTGTCGGCCAAGACCATCGCCAACATCCCACCAGAAAACAATGTCAGCGCTGCAAAAAAATGTGTATACCGGCGATCACCGCGAAGATATTCAAGTGAATAAATTTGCACAAGCGTTGAAATAAATGCAACGACTATTAGAACGAGAACTGAAAGCCCGTCAATGTGTTGACCAATACCAAAATCAAAGCCACCACTTCGCCACCACGACCAAGATTTGATGACAGGTTCAACGAATTGCTCTTCTGTCGCGCTATTCGTTCGTTGGATCCATTGATATCCCGCGCCCACGGCCAGCACAAGAGATGAAAACATTGAAAGCACACCAAGTTCGCTGCCCTTCATTGGCATGCGCTTGCCGAACAAAATGATCAGCGCAAAAGCGATTATCGGCACAATAGGGATTAGCCATGCATGCTCAAGAAACCATCCAGACACAAGTGGCGCAAGAACTTCAGATTTTGAAGCAAACAAGTTCATCCGCGCATCTCCGAAAGGTCATCGACTGAAATTGTTTTCTTATTGCGATAGACGAGCAGAACTAAGCCAAGACCAACTCCGACTTCGGCTGCGGCAACCGCAATGATGTACAAAGCAAAAACATGACCGTCTGTTGACCCGTTACGTAAAGCAAATGTCAACAAGTTGATATTCACCGAATTTAAAATCAATTCGATGGACATCAGCATCAGTACAGCGTTTTTACGAGCAACAACGCCGTAAACGCCAATGCAAAATAAAACTGCGGCCAAAAATAAGAACTGATTGACAAACATCTGGTCAGTCCTTTCTCGCCAAAACGATCGCACCTACGACTGCCGCCAAAAGCACAAAAGAAAGTGCCCAGAATGGCAACAAATACGGGCCAAAAATCTGATCGGAGATTTCTTGAGTTGAAACAACAGTCGCCGTCTGAGGCAGTTTCTCGTCACCAAACGAACTGACTAGTGCCAAACCCATGGCGACAAACATTACTAATCCAACAGGAATACCGAGTTTTTTGTAACTGTTGTTTAGGTCAGACTCTGTGCCAATTCTTGCTCGGGTAAGCATTGTGCCGAAGAGAAACAACACCATCACTGCACCTATATATACGAGCACTTGAGTCACGGCCACAAACTCGGCTGCCAACAAAATGTATTGGGCGGCCGCGCCAGCGAGAACAACGACAAGCCAAAGTGCTGCATGCACAACGTTGTTTGTTGTGACAACACGTAAGGCAGCGACGATCATCACAATTGCAATAATCCAGAAGCCGATGTTTTGGGCGATCACGATTTACTTACTAAGCCTTTCAAATTTATGTTCATTTCTTCTTTTTGTCCGCGCCAGCTTCAAGTTCAGGTGCTTCTGGGACGGTTTCCATCCACTCACTTAATTTTGACTTGTCGTGCAACAAATCTGAGATATTTGGCTCGGAGTATTCATACTCTGGGCTCCAGAACAACGCATCAAATGGGCAGACTTCAACACAAATTCCGCAGTACATGCACAATGCGTAGTCAATGTCGAAACGATCCAACAAATTAACTTGACGAGGTTTTCCGCCTTCACGACGAGGTGGTGCGAGTTCTTTATGCGCTTCAATATAGATGCACCAGTCTGGGCAAGAGCGCGAACACAACATGCACGAAGTGCAATTGTCCTGATGTAATGCGATAACGCCACGAGAACGAATCGGCGGGGTTTCTTTCTCGTGTGGATACTGAACGGTGTTTGAACCATTGACAGTTGTTTTGAATAACGTGCCGAGGGTAACGCCGAGTCCTTTAACAAGTCCTGGAACTTTTGCCACTTAGAACACCACCTTTAAAATTGCTGTGACCATAATGTTGATAAGTGCAACCGGGATTAAGCCCTTCCACGCGAACCTTTGCAGTTGATCTTCGCGAAGTCGTGGATAGCTAAATCGAATCCACATGATGAAAAACACGAGCAACATCATTTTCGTAAACATAATTAGTGGACCGACAAAGTTCATCCAATTGGCAACATCATCAACCGATGTCCAACCGAACCAAGTGAACGGCACGCCCCAACCACCAAGAAACAAAACTGAAGCGATCATCGCAAAAACACCCGCAGTAGCGAATTCTCCGATGAAAAATATTAAGAAACGAAAACCCGAATATTCGGTCATGTAACCAGAAACAAGTTCACTTTCGGCAATTGGCATGTCAAATGGCGCTTGAGTGAGTTCTGCCTGAATTGCAATCATGAAAATAATGAAACCAAAAAATTGACTGATCACATAAGGATGACCAATTGCATCAATGCCAAACATTGAACCGGTATTTTGGGCGACAACAATCTTCTGCAGATTCATTGTGCCTGCCTGAATGACGACACCCATCACTGCGAGCACCATCGGCAATTCGTAGGCGATTAACTGACCAGCAGCACGCAATCCACCAAGCAATGAATATTTATTGGCACTTGACCACCCAGCGATCAGAATTCCAAGAACTGAAACTGACGAAACTGCAAGTGCATAAAACACTCCTGTTTCAAAATCTGTGAACCATGCCTCTGGACCAAACGGCACCACGACGACGAGCAAAAACGTACTGAGCAGAACAATGATCGGCGCCATTTTAAAAATTCGTGCATCGGCACGGTCTGGCACGATGTCTTCTTTTTGCAACCATTTGCCAACTTCAGCGAAAAGTTGCATCGAACCATACGGACCGGCTTCCATTGGCCCCAGGCGACTCTGCATGAACGACATCATCTTGAACAAAAATACATAAACAATTGTTCCCGCTGGAAGCAACACAGCAACCAGCCCACCAAGTACACGCAATAACGACTGTCCCCAGTATGGGACTTCAGCTAACAATGCGATCATCGGTCAATGTCGCCGAGAATGAAATATAGAGAAGCGAGAATCGTCACGATGTCAGGAACATAGACACCGCGCAACAACCACGGCGTGATTGAAATATTATTGAAACTCGCTGAGCGAATTTTTACTCTGAACGGACCAAGATCACCGCGCGAGACAACGTAGTAACCCATTTCGCCGAGTGGATTTTCTGTTGAAACCCAGGCTTCGCCTTCAGGGACTTTAATGATCTTCGGAACTTTCGCCATCACGGGCCCAGACGGAATAGCACCAAGAAGTTGATCTACTATTTTTGTTGATTCACGAGTTTCTTGCAGACGAACCCAACACCTAGCGAAACTGTCACCGTCTGGATGTGTCCACACCTTCCAGTCGGCTTTGTTCCAGACCATCGGCAAAGTTTGATCGCGCCGTAAATCCCAATCGACACCACTGGCGCGGAGGTTGGCGCCTGATAAACCGTATTGCAGAGCGACATCGCGCGGGATAACGCCAATGCCTCGAGTTCGTGACTGGAAGATTTCGTTACCAAATAACAAGTCTTCGATTTGGTCACAAAAACTGCGCAATTTTTTCATTACTGCACGGGTTTCATCAATCCATCCAGCAGGTAGATCATCTTTTAGTCCACCAATTCGATCAAAGTTTGGATGAAACCGACCGCCAGTGGCCGATTCAATCAAATTCAAAACGTATTCACGATCGCGAAACGCTAAGAACACCGGCGTAATCGCACCAAGTTGTACACCGAGATCACCGAGAAATAGTGAAACGTTGGCGATGCGCGAAAGTTCAAACAAAATGGTGCGAATATATTGCGCACGCGTTGGTGCTTCGACCCCCATCAATTTTTCAGCAGCCAAAATAAATGGAACTTCGTTCGCAAAACTTCCAAGCCAGTCAATGCGGTTAACAAGCGTTGTCACTTGAGGGAAGGTTCGAACTTCGGTGAGTTTTTCGTATCCACGATGCATGTATCCACATGCAGGCTCAGCCCAAACAACTTGTTCACCGTCTAGTCGGGCGATGATTCGCAAAGTTCCGTGCGTTGCAGGGTGCTGCGGACCGATATTTAAAGTCATTCCCTCGGTTTCAAGCTCAAGATTTAAACGAGCATCAGCCGCTTGTGACGCAATGTATGAAAGTTGTTGTCGATCACCGAGCATTGTCATGAGGCGTCACCATCATTTACTTCGGCTGATTCTTCGTCAACGCCACCAGGCAATGGCTCAACATCAACGATTCCTGGCCAAGGTTTGACCATCCGCGCCAACAGCGGGAAGTCTTTGCGCAACGGATGACCTTCGAAGTCAACTGGTAGATACATATTTCGTAAATCATTATGACCGACGAAATCAATACCGAACATCTCATGTGTTTCGCGCTCGTGCCAGTTTGCCCCAGCAAAAATCGTAATCAACGACTCAACTGATGGTGACGAGTCTGCGACATCAACTTTTACTGTGATTCCCAAATGTGTTTTTGAATTTACCAATCGAATAAAAACTTGCATCCGAGTATCGCCACCGGCGTACCCAGAGCGAATAGTCGTATCGCGCTCTGGCGCTGGCTCGGTTGGATCGTCTTCTCCGCGACCGTACGGGGACGGCATCCAATCAATCGCAGACAAAAACCCAAAATAGTCAAACGAGTGCTGATCACGAAGTTTTTGCACACTGCCTAGCCACGAATCTGTACGCACACGAATCCACAAATCGTCACCAGGTTTAAGATGCGAATCAACAAGTGCGTCGCCAAGGTTTAGCTTGATTGCTTCAAGCATTTGCTCTCGAGCAAGATCGACAACTGGTGTCACAGTTTCGCTACTAGACGACAACTGTCTCACCTCGACGTTCGGCGATTTCGGCAGCGTCCATAGATGCATCCATTGATTTTGTTCCTTCGCCGCGCCATCTTGCGCCCATGTCTTCGTTCTTGATGCGTTGTTGCAACAACACAATGCCCTCAAGAAGTGCTTCTGGTCGTGGGGGGCAACCAGGTACGTAAACATCAACAGGAATAATTTGGTCGACACCCTTTGTGACTGAGTAACTATCCCAATATGGACCACCGCAATTTGCACAACTGCCCATGCTGATTACATATTTTGGTTCAGGCATCTGTTCGTATAGTCGACGAATTACAGGCGCCATCTTGTCGGTTACTGTTCCTGAAATTACGACCAAGTCTGCTTGACGCGGACTAGCCGGCAATGGAATAACACCGAGACGCATCACGTCGTAACGCGGTGATCCGAATGCAGCGCCCATTTCGATTGCGCAACACGCGAGACCCCACTGGTAAACCCACAGCGAGTACGACCGACCAAGATTAAACAGCGTCGTCAACGGTTTCGGTAAACGACCCCTATCAACTAAACCCATCGCAACACACCTTTTCGCCAAGCATAAATTAATCCAAGTAACAAAATAAAAACGAACGCGCCCATCTCGATTAATCCGAATGCGCCGTATCGCTCAAGTTGTGTTGCCCATGGAAAAATAAAAACAGCTTCGACATCAAATACAACAAACAGCAACGCAAAGATGTAATAGCGAACTTGACTCTGCGACCAACCGTGACCGACTGGATCAACACCGCTTTCGTAAGTCAACATCTTTTCTCTGTTCGGACGATTCGGACGAAGCAACGATGAGATCCAAAGAAGCAAACCAGCGATTGCAACCGCAGCCCCACCGAACCAAATAACGTTCAAATACGACCGAATGAAGATTGACATACCCTGTAAAACTAGTCTGCAAAATGCTTGTTGCTTTAACTCACTACCACTTTGATCGCTTGTGAAAGAGCGATATAGACTCGATAGATATAAGGTTCGATTAGCAAATTAATTCGCCACCTCACGAGCTGAACTTTCAATGAACCAGTCAACTAATCGCGCGGCCGCAGGTGCACTTCTTTGAACCTCAAAAATCGTCTGATCGATTAGTTCGTTAGCAGTTTTACCTAGTTTCGCTAGTTCTACTTCACCAGATTCACTTGCCCAACGCCGCACAATCGCCTCGGTTACTTCAGGATGAAACTGCGTCGCAAATGAACGGCCTTTGCGAATTGCCTGCGGACCAGCCGGACTTGTGGCAAGAACTTCTATATCCGTTGTTGCAGTGAAACTGTCATAGTGCCACTGCAACCAGGTGCCACCTATTACTTGGTTCGGGGCTTTCGCATCAACTTGATGCCATCCGACTTCGTGTTGTGTCGCGCGTTGAACGGTGCCACCGAATGCCTTGGCCATTATTTGAGCACCGAAACAAATACCAAATATTGGGATTCCGCGACGGTGTGCTTCAATAATTAATTCGCACTCTGCACGGACATTTTTTTCAATATCCGTCCAATAAACCGACCACCAGCTTCCTAATAAAACGACTAGGTCTGCGCCGTCTAATGTTGGCCACTGGTCTGGATACTCGCGCTCACAATGATCAAAAACACTGCCGTGGTCCTTGAACCGCTCCCCAACGAAACCTTGCTCAGCAAATCGTTGGCCAATACAACCGGGGTCAGCATCATTGGCGTTGGCAACAAGTAGTGACCGCATAACTAAATGTTTATCAGCTACCGAGTTGATCGTTGTCAGTGGAAAATGGTTCAACCCAAAGTTCGACTGATACCAAGTTAATTGATTCGTCATATTTCAGAATAGCTAATGGAGATTTAGGCTGATAAAGGTTAATCAACTTTTCAGCAGACTCATCATCGCGAAGACGACGCACAAAAAAAACTAGCTCACTAGATCCAGAATCAAAGTCAGGTGTGTATAAAACAACTGGATATACCTCAGACTTACCCGAATCGGCGTTGGTTGCAACGATTAATGCCTTTGATCCACCAACGTAAATATCATCCCAACGATCGAATAAGTCTCCTTGGTGAGAGAAATACATTTGTTCATCTGACCCGACTTTAGTCAGCGTGCTGAAACTTGAAAGACCGCTCATGAACATATTAAAAGTTCCGTTGACGGTGTAATCAATGCCCACGACGCCGGCAGAAAGTGATATTTTGATTTCTGAAGAACTTGAACTTTTTTGATAACCATCAAAAAGCTTTCTAACGTCGCTTACTCGCCAATAGCCAATTGGGGTTTGAGTTCGACTGGTTGGATTATCAAAGTTTTTTTCAGCCCAAAAGATAGCGCCACTAGTTACCGCCACTAGCGCAATCACGCTTGCAAACCAAAACCGTTTCACACTGCTGCTCGATCAGAATTAGTCTTCAACAGCACGATGAAAAGTGCGGTACTAAAAGCGACAGAACCTATTATCCAGATTGACAGTGGTGAAGGCCCATACGTCCACCACCATTGCGCACCTTTATTTAAATTCCAGCCAGAGATATTTGTTCCGGTGATGTAGCGTCTAATTGATTGGTGTAGTGATAATGATTGTCCTAGTGAAATAGTCAGAAATATTGTTACCAGCGACGATTTTGAGAATTTGAAATTTGCCAATCTGCGACTTGTAACAGCGCTTGCGCTAAACATGGCCAACGAAACTAAATAAATCGCCATGATGTAACGACTCGCCAATCCAATCGAACCTACTGAAAACCAGTACGAGAAAAAAAACAGTGAGCCAAGACCGAGTCCAGAACTAATTTTCACTTTAAGCGGAACAAATCTGGCTGTAATCACAATAAAAGTTATCAATCCGACACTCATCAAAATTAAGACAACTGGTGGAGGCGCAAAATCGGCTGAGCCTAGTTGAATGGATCCGCCGAGAAACCCAAGAAACGCCTGAGACGAGTCATTTGAAAATGAATAAAAAGATCCGCCCAGAATAAATTTTGCTATTCGCCACGGGTATAACGAAAATACTTTGAGGTGAATGTACAGCAACCCAGGAATAGCAAAAAAAGCTAGTTTAATTATTTTCGCCCGATCAAACTTTAACGAGTGATCAGTCTGTCTAGTAACAAATCCTGAGATAGCGCCTAAAGTTAAACAAATCGCCATCATTATGTTTATGTCGTTTCTTATATTTCGTGTAAACAGCACAGCCACGATAAAACCAATTACCGCAGTAACTCGATGACTTTTTTTCAATGAAATGAAAAAGTTCATTACGCAAATGCCTGCCAACGCGACTCCGGTGATTGCCCAACTGCTTGGACTAGTTGACGGAATTATGAATAAGCCAACTGGCACCATGCCGACAAACAGCGCAAGAAGAACAGCCCATTTACGGTCGCCAGAAGAATAGATCGCAAAACTAATCAGCGCGAAAAAAACCAAAATCTGTAAAAATCTCATCGTCAAGATAGATCCATTGACATTTGACGAGACAAGAAACCCATTTGACTTATAAAAATTACTGGCAGTGCTAGATGTATTAAATCGTTCAGATGATTCAAGTTTCGTTACAGCCTCGACGTCTAGACCGCGAATACAACTTGCGCTGATTTTGCTATCCCCGGCATAACAAAAGATTGTTCGTGGTCCACCATTTCGGTGCAGTTGCAATGGGACTTTAGCCTCGTAGATTGAACTACTTTTTTCGCAAAACTGAATGCGATATCCGCGCGAACACCAGATAGACGAAAGATGATATTCGTCATCTGGACCAGAGCCTGGAGGACTTGCTAGTGCCCATGAACTCAACGTGATTATTGTGCCTATCAAAAGAAGCGAACCTAAAAATATTGATTTAAGTTTCTTATTTTTAAACTCTGACACAATCGACGACACGCAATTAGTATAACGATTAGCGATTTATTGATCAGTCGTGGGATATCTGGTACTAGCAATACGGCTAGGATTTATTGCGATCTACCGTGAAAAAACAAGATGTTCATCGACCTGACGCTAAAAGTAGTCAACTTGATAAGCCAATTATTTTTGAATCGACTGTGAATATTGCGCTGATGCTTGCAAGTGCAGTTTTTGTTGCGCTGTTGATTTCGGGAGTGCCACTAAAAGTTGCTGTAATTGCCCTTTTAATTGTCGTCCTGCAGGCTCTTGCTGGTGGTTCGTTTCTATCAATATTTGTTTGCAAGTCGCATCTCACATGGAAAGAGTTCTGCGGAGTTGGACTTGCTATCGGAAGTCTTCTCACATTTGGCTTTGATCAAATATTTCGAAATACTGCTATTTCTAGCTTCGCATGGACACTACCAATATTGTTTTTGCCACTTTCTATCTGGAAGTCTCGGCTAAAAATAGACGTAACGATTGCGCGAAATGACTTAATCACCACCGAGTTGTTGGCAATTTCGGCAACGGTGTTGTTAATGCTTTCACCAGAATGGTTTTGGCCGCTGCCTTTGGCGCTTTTGTTGATCGCGGGAGTTATTTGGCGCGAGATACCGAAGTGGCGAAAGCATTCAGCGATAATCGCCGCATGCCTGATTCCTATGTCGATTCTTTCAATGCTCAAACGGCCAATCGGTTGGTGGATTGAAGACACCGATGTCGCTTTATACGAAGCGATCTCTCAAACACTAGGTAATTGGGGTTTTCGCGACAACATAAACGGTGCTGGTACTTCAACTAATTATCACTGGTTTGCCTACGCTTGGTCAGGATTAATTGACAGAGTGAGTGGATCTCCGGAATGGGTTTCAAACACTCGCACTATCCCACTGTTGATCACTGTTGGAACCGTTTTAATAATTTGGGCGATTCTCGAACGGTTGTCACATAGTCGGCTCATTATAATTTTTTCACTTTTTGCTATCGGCGGCTTTGACACAGTTCAAACTTGGGGCAGAGGTTTCAAACTCGGAATCATTGCCAGTCCAAGTCAGATTTACGGGCTGTTTCTTCTGTTGGCTTTTCTGTTCGTCTTTATTCTGGATACAAATAATCTTCTTAAGAAACCTCTGCCACTATTTTTTCTACTCGCGTTTGGAGTTATCGGGTCAAAAGTTGCTCACGGAGCAGTTCTTGCTGGAGCAGTTGGATTTTTTTGGCTGGCGAATTTTGTTAAAGATAAAAAATTTAATTGGCACCACACTTGGCTCACTACTGCCACCATCTTGGGTGTAGCGACTGGATTTTATTTTATTATCAACGGTGGCGGTGGAAGTTCGCGAGGAATGTTGTTCGATCAATTTGGATTTGTTGATGGAATAACCGGAGATTTTCGCCCTTTTGGACTCGCGATCCAGTGGGTAGCGGGTCTTACATTGTTATTTGGTTTTCTTGGCCTACAACTCTTCGGTTTAGTCGCACTCTGTACTTTTAATACTGGGAGCGCGCAGAAACAGGTGTGTTTTTTTGCAATTGGTGCTGCGATTGCTGGCCTGCTCTCAGCAATGTTTCTCTCGGGTGAGTTCGCAGTTGAACTATTTTTCACCCATGCCGCTTCAAGTGTTTTAATTGTGTTGATAATTCCGGTTGTCCTGAAACGAGTTACTAGTGATGACTTCGAATATCCGCGATCTGTCTTGAGTATTGCTATTTCCGTCGGACTCGGATCGGCAATTTTCGCTAACTTGCTACCGAATCTTGATTCAGGTTCGCTCACCGCTATTGCACTACGAACTACGCCATCACTCGTTGGTCTACTTCCATTGCTTAGCGCAGTTGTGTGCGCTTTTTACATGAAAGAAAATACTTTTGCGGGCCAAATTAAAGATCAGACAGAAGTTTCGTTCTTCACTAGATTTACTTCGTTGGCCCTCGTTGGTCTGCTGGCAATGTCGGGTGGTTTTTATTCGGCTAATTACACAAAAAACATCCAGGAAGAATATCCTGAGTCAAATAGAAACTTTGCTTCACGAATCGGACTAGATAGACCAGATTTACTAAGTGCTTCAAACTGGATCTCAACAAATACCAAGACATCGGCAATTTTCGCGACTAATGACTTTTGTGGCGGCATCTCGAAAACGTGTAACTCTGATACCGATTGGGATGCATTGCTCGACTTCAGCATGAAGTGCACACAGTTCGCGGTCTTACGAACTGACAAATGTAATGCTGGTGGATATCAGTTGCTGACTGCGGTAGTTCATAGAAGATTTCTGGCGGGCAATTACTATGTCGGTATCAGCGATGGATCAGCAATTAAGCCATGGGTTGTTAAACGAGTTCTAGATTCGGTCAATTTCGCAAAATCGCCAAGCCTCGAAACACTTATCGCGTTGAAAGACTCAAATGTAGGTTGGTATTTGCTCAGATTAGAACTTACATCAGATAAAAACTGGGAGAAGTTTGGTAATATTCGCTACTCAAATTCCTCCTACTTAGTCATTGAGTTGAATTAAGCGAATTCGTCGTTCTGCTAATTTGTCGTTGTGGATTCACGACTAGTTTCAAATAATAAATCTGTCCCTTTGAAATTTCGGTCGATGGCGAGTGTTATTTCACCATATTTTTCTATTGCACTAGTAGTCAGCACTCTGTTGATTCTTTCAGATGTAAGCCTGCTAACGAGTCTTAGAACAAGTGTCGTAATTATCTCAATTTCAACAACAGGCCTAATCGCGTGGCTGTTAGTAATGCGAGAAGATCGAAAAGTTTTGTTTCCAGAAGCGATTGGAATGGGGTTAGCCGTTGGTTTTATGTTATGCGCTGGGTTTCAACTGGTGCTGCGACGATATGGTTTTAATATTTTTGGTGGACTGATCCCCATAATTATCGCCCACTCATCGCTGTTATTTAAACAGGTTCGCAAACTTGTTTACTTTCAGAGACTTAATTTTTCGGTCAGTGAAACCGCCGCCGTATTATTTACCATAACGTTTGGACTTTACTTAAATGCGCCACTGCTTTTAGTGCCTGTGGCGGTTTTTGCATATGTTGCTTATCAGCGCAAAGTATCTATTAACAAGAAATTGAGTCAATGGTCGACACAAATTAACTACTTCAGTATTTGGATAGCAGTAATACTTGGCTTTATTCTGATTGCATTAACAACTGCCGCGGCGGCCCCATACATTTTTAGTGAAAGTTCAGAGTCGATTCCTCGCGAAGCCTGGTCAAACTCAATAGTTAATTGGGGCCCAAACGAGAACATTCCGTTATTTGGCCATCCACTTAGATACCACTGGTTCTCGTTTGCAGTCTTTGGTTTAATAACTCGCTTATCGGGTCTAGCACCAATGGTACTTTTCAATAGTGGCCTCTCAGGAGTGCTGGATTGTCTTTGCGTTGGATCAATTGTTTGGTCGCTAACTCATTTTTTATCAAAGAACCGTCGCACAGCGTTACTTAGTGTTGCAATTCTCTACGGCACAGTTTCGCTAATTCAGCCATATGCAATACTCGCCGATTCAAGTCCTGACGCAACTTCCTGGCTCGTCTGGGTCGCTGCTTTCGGTTTCGCTCTAGCACTACATACGAAATTCTCAATCCGATTCGCACCACTAGTGTTTTCAATGATTGGTGTGGCAGCAATTCTCTCTAACGGCCCACACGGCGCAGTGCTGCTTCTCGGATTATCTGGTTGGTTAATCGGGCGTTGGCTACAAAGCGAAAAAGCTTTCGACCAAAACTTGAAATCAGACTTGATAGTTTTCATAACTACCTCTGCAATAATGCTTCTTGCTTACTTTTTGTTCCTAACACCGTCTGATTACTCAGCGTCAACAATTGATTTCTCTTTCAGATTTTTGAGATCATGGACAGGTTTTTTGTTCGTAGTCACAATTTTTGGTTCACGATTTGTTGCTTTGCCAAGGTTGCACAAAATAATTGAGAAACCTTTGTATTGGTTTTACTATGGCATTTCTATAAGTGGAATAGCGGCATTCTTCGTCTACCGAAACTCAATTTGGAATCTCGCAAATTACTTTATATTTCCTGGATTAGTTCTAATGCCGATTCCAATTGCAATAGTTTTTACGATCAGCTGGACGAATTCAGAATTATCAAAAAATCATCGTTGGATAATTGCGTTGGCGTTTTTTATATTTGGCGCCATGCTTCATATCTTGACGACTGTAATTAGCTGGAAACCCGAAACAAGACTAAATGCATTATCGCTCAGCGAATACTTTGTTGTTCTGCCGCTGATTGCAATTTGTATCTGGGCTGCGCTACAGATTTACGGCTTTACGCGTTCAAGTCAAAACACAAAAATTGTTGAATTTGGATTTTTGGCATCATTCAATTCAATAGTAATTGTTGCCACAGTTTTTTGTAGTTTGGGTGTGGGTCTCGGTTATTCGGTGCGAACTAATGTCCGCGATCTTGTGGATCTACAAATTGGCAGAAACAATGATGACCCAGCCAAGCCGACAACTAGTTATTTTTTTAGAGATGCCATGCTGTGGTTGCAACACAACTCAGAACAAGATGACCTAGTTGCAACAAACTTCATCGCAGGTGAAGAAGTGAGAGATTTTTTCACCAATGCAAGTTTTTCTAGTTCTAACCTGGCGATTTCAGCAGTTAGCAGACGGCGGGTGCTCGTTGAAGGTGACTCGTGGGGAAACGTTGGACTTGTCTTCACCAACGTAAGTCGAGTGCCACTACCAATTGAAGGAGAGGGAATATTTACTCTTCAGAATGTCGCGCCTACATGGCTCAACGAACGACTTCGAATGAGCCATCAGTTTGGGCGGCAACCTAATTCAGAAACGGCCGAATACATGACAAAGATGAATATCAATTGGTTCGTTGCTAGCAAGGCTAAGCATATGCCCGCCACATGGAAACCTTACGCAAGTGTTGTATTTGAAAACAGTGAAGTAATAATTTTGAAACTTAACTAAATCTTTATCTTGCTTTTTGCGAGCCATTTCGCAAATAATTTGCATTCAAATCTGCCATCACTCGCTTGATCCCGACAGTGATTCGGGTTTTACAAAATGAGTCCGCATCTAATAATGCAACCGACTTGAAGTTAATACTTCGGGGCTGTTTATTAGTTTTTGAGTTACTTGAGGCAGTTATCAATGGTCTAACTCGAAACACCGTCTTTGCGACACTGAGTATGTTTCCTATTGTTAGGTTTTCGTCGGCCACAACTAGTTTTATAAATTTACGCGTCAACTTTGTTTCTGCGAGAGCAATTTTAGCTGCGTCAACAATTATTCGTGAAGCGTCGGCTACATAAACATAGTTACGTGAGGTCTCTAGAGGTACGAACAGATTTATGGGTTGCCGACGAAGAATTGAATCACAAATTGTTGAGATTAGCCCTTGGTTCTTTGAGAAATCTTGATTCGCGCCATAAAGATTGGAGATTCTTCCTACGACAACTCGCACACCTAGTCGGTCAGAAAACTCCCGCAAATATTCTTCCTGCTTTAATTTCGCCTCACCATACGCTGTCATAGGTTGTGGTGTCGTGAGTTCGGTGAATGGTTGATTTTCGCTGCCTGCATAAACCCCGCCAGCAGACGACGCGTGAAAAATGAGTCCATTTTGTAATGAATTTGGTCGAAAATTTTTCTCAACCGATTTTAGAAATCGTTGAAAAATTGTTGTCTCTTCAAACATTTGTTCAGTCGTGCTAGCCAGGGTTCCTTTTCCGGCACACCAAAAAATTGCCCACTGCTCATCACCGATAATTTGAGAAAACTGCTTGCAATTCTCCGCAATTTGACGCTCCAGTTGACCACTATCAGACCACATAAATCTTTCGGCTGGTGCATATATTTCACCAAAAAATCTGCAATTTTTTTCTACACTATTGCCTAACAGTCCCCCACGACCTATTACCCAAACTTTCATCAGTTTGATTGTTTGCTTTTTCTCGTCCGCGAAAGCGCATCATTAAACGGACTCGAGCGGATCAGATAGAGCGGCCGACCAATTGCATTACGAACGACAACACCGAGATATTCGGCCAAGATTCCTAAGGAGAACAAGATTGCGCCGCTACCCATAGAGACGAAAATAATTACTGTTGTCCATCCTTCAACTGGAAATCCGTACGCAATCTTTCCGTAAAGTGCATACGCAGCGTAGAAAAATCCAATGAAAAATGAAGAAAAACCAATCAAACTTACAAGTCGGAGTGGACGTGTGCCAGAACTCAGAACCAGTCTTAAGAAATGGCCCAGCAATCGGTGAAAGGTGAATCCTGTTTGGCGGGGGTACTCGTCTCGCGGCGCGATTTCGCACGCAACTGACCGATCAACAACCCAAGTCAGGGCTACATCAAGGTAAACCCCCGACCCTGCGTACGCTCCGACACTTCTGCCAATTTCACCTGTCATCAACCTGTAGCTACTGAAAAATTCTCCGTCTTGTGGCGAGAGAAGTTTTGTATAAAACCACTTCGCGAGTGCCGAGAAGAAGTTACGCCACCGTGAATGCAACGCGCCACCAGCAAACTTGCCATAAACCAGTTGAGAATTTTCTGCAACCGCAGTATCTAAAAGTTTCGCAATCTCTTTCGGATCATGTTGCCCATCTTCGTCGAGAGTAACGATCCAGTCAGATACGCTTGCCGACATTCCGGCCAACGTTGCAGCGTGTTGCCCGAAATTGCGCGATAACCATACGGGACGAACCCAGTCATACTTCGAACTCAAGTCATAGATTACTTTTGCCGAATTATCTGGGCCAGAATCGTGGACCAATAGAACTTCACTAATCACATATCTGATACCCGAAGCCGAAGTTGAAGTTTCTGTAAATTCTGCAAGTTCGTTAACCAAAGTTGAGATCGTTTTTTCACCCTGATAAACAGGAACCACGACAGAAACAGTTGCAATATATTGATTGTCTGGGTTCGTTTCCATCCCAAATAACCTTATCCGCAATGAACAATGACTGAGCCGTCTAGCGTATGACCGTGGCTTTAAATGACTAACAACAATCTAGGTATTGATTTAAGTGCGATTCGTGCGGCCCGCGAAGTTGGGCGAGCAATAGTTGAACACACGCCAGTAACACCTTCAGCATATTTGTCAGAACAATTTGGTGGCAAAATTATTTTAAAGGCTGAGAATTTACAGCGAACGGGAGCTTTTAAAATTCGCGGCGCGATAAATAAATTGCACCAACTTGGAGAACAGGCGCGCAACGGAGTTGTAGCAGGTAGTGCCGGTAATCACGCACAAGGTCTCGCATTTGCGGCAAAGTATTTCGGAGTTTCGGCTGAAATTTTTATTCCTCTCGGGGCATCGCTTTCAAAAATTAATGCATGCAAGGGATACGGCGGAATCGTTTTAGATGGTGGTGAAAGTGTCGACACTGCAGTCGCTGCAGCCAAAGCGCGAGCGGTTGAGACTGGTATGGCTTTTTGCCACCCGTATGACGATGTCGATGTAGTCGCGGGTCAAGGCACGCTTGGTCTTGAGCTGCTTGAAGATATTTCAGATTTAACACAGGTGATTGTTCCACTAGGTGGCGGTGGTCTACTTTCTGGCGTGGCACTTGCAATTAAACAACAACGACCAGATGTGAAAATTATCGGTGTGCAAGTTTCATCCTGCGCACCATATATTTATGGCAATGCCCCAAGTGGTGCAATTGCAACTCTGGCTGACGGCATCGCAGTCAAACAGCCTGGCAACGTGACGCGACCACTAATTGAATCTTGGGTAAATGAACTTGTAGATGTCGATGAGGACAGTGTTGCCAACGCGATGATGATTTTGTTGGAGCGATCAAAAATGTATGTAGAGGGTGGCGGAGCAGTTGGTGTCTCGGCACTTCTTACATCGTGTGTCAAGCCTGCAAAAAATGGTTCGACCTGTGTTGTGTTGTCTGGTGGCAATGTTGACATGGGTTTGATTCCGAATTTGATTCGACGGCATGAAACCAAGGCTGGTCGTCGCGCACTTTTATTTGTTCGAGTTTCAGATCGACCAGGGGCACTCGCTAATTTCTTGGATGTAATTGCGAAATCGGGGGCGAACTTGATTGAAGTTAGTCATGTGCGTGAAGGATTAAATCTAAAGGTTCGCGAAACTGGCGTTCAAGTTGTTCTTGAAGTACGCGGCCACGACCACACTGCAGAAATCATCACGACTGCAAAGATTGCTGGTTTTGATGTTTCACAAGTAAATAACTAGTTGCAATGACGCCACTCATTTTGCTACCGGGCAAATT
Organism: Ilumatobacteraceae bacterium; assembly: GCA_964203235.1. Lineage (GTDB taxonomy): Bacteria > Actinomycetota > Acidimicrobiia > Acidimicrobiales > Ilumatobacteraceae > BACL27. Next base: position 1,000,451 of record CAXNLE010000002.1, on the reverse strand, counting down.
GACTACCGAAGCGACTGGTGTACGAGGAGATTCATTTTCAACTGGGCGTCTTTATAGCCACGCTATTGCTCAGGCTGGAGGTGTCGCTCTGCAAGTGCAACCAATTGCGCAGAGTGTTAAGTCGGCAAGCGAACTCGTATCAAGGTTTGATGGTGTAATTCTTCAAGGTGGAGGGGATATCGACCCATCGCTCTATGGTCAGACGAAGATGAGCAATAAAATTTACGGAATCTGTGCCGAACACGACTCGCTTGAGATTGCGATTCTCCGCGCCGCGATCGCCCAGAACAAACCAGTTCTAGCAATTTGTCGTGGAATGCAAATTCTCAACGTTGCTCTCGGTGGAACTCTGCATCAAGATCTGGGCGAAGTTCTTGAAGATGGCGAGGCACATTGGAATAAATATCACGAGATTGTTCTGACTTCTGGTAGCCGAGTTGCGCAAGCAATGAAAACTACTTCGCCGAAACAATCACATTCTTTTCATCATCAAGCACTTGATAAGGTCGCGCAAGATTTAATAGTTACAGGTCGCGCTGAAGATAACACTGTTGAGGCAGTTGAACACAAGTCTGCGCATTGGATTGTTGGTGTGCAATGGCACCCCGAAGATGAGGCGAAGACTGAACCAGATCAACAAAACCTATTTGATGGTTTTATTGATGCAGTACGCAACAAAAAATAATTCGCGAGTTATTTGCTAGCGAGTTGAGTGAGATTAGAAGTTATGTCAAGCAATAGACTTGGAAGAACTCCAATAACTAAAGTTACTGAAACCGCAATCCCAATCGCAATCGTTGAAAACAGTGGAACTTTTACTGAAACAGAACTTGTTGCGTCGCTCAGCCACATACTGACCATGATTCGTAAATAAACAAACGCCGCCACCACAGCGCACACCATGGCGATGACCGCAAGTTCGTAACTGCCAACACCAATTGCTACCTGAATTACTCCGAACTTGGCGACGAACCCACTGGTTAATGGCACACCTGCTTGGGCTAACAACAAAACCGTCATCGCTAAGGCGAATACTGGGTTATTTTTGCCAATGCCTTTGAAGGCATCCAGCGATGCTGATCCATCGTTTGAATTTTGTGCAACAACTGTGACAACGCTGAATGTGCCAACGACCAAGGCTGCGTAAAGCACTACATAAACAGCAATTGCGATTAATCCATCACCAACATCAGGCGATGAGCGATGTGAAGATGCTTCTAGACCAACAAGAATGAAACCTGCATGACTAATTGATGAGTACGCGAGCATACGCTTCACATCAGTTTGTACGACAGCAACGACTGAACCAACGACAAGTGTCAGTGCGGCCAGTACAAAAACTGCTGGACCCCAATCATCTGCACGCGATGGAAATGCAGTAACAAAAACTCGCACCAGAGCAACAAGTGCGGCGACTTTTCCGGCTGAAGCCATAAACGCCGTAACCGGTGTTGGCGAACCTTGATATACATCGGGGGTCCAGGCTTGAAATGGCACAAGAGAAACTTTGAAACCAAACCCAACAAGCATTAAACCAACGCCGATTAGAAGCAATGTGTCGTTGCGCGGGACAGTGATGTAAGAATTCAACGCCAAATTGATATCAACTAAACGAGTAGTGCCAGTTGCGCCGTAAGTAAGTGCGACACCATATAAAAAGAAAGCTGATGCGAAACCACCAAGAATGAAATACTTCAACCCGGCTTCTTGGCTTTCTGCTCGTTTTCGATTGCTTGCTGCCAATAAATAAAGCGACAAGCTAAGGGTTTCTAAACCAAGAAATAAGACGATCAGGTCGTTTGCCGCGACCATCACGATTCCGCCAATTGCTGCTGTCAGATAGAGCGCATAAATCTCTGGCATGTCAGATTTTTCGCCTGCGAGATAGTCGCTAGTCACAAGACTGACAAGCAATACTGCCGAACAAATTGCTATTGACGCCAGGACAGCAAAATGATCGAGAGCAAGAGCACCACCAACAAGAAGCTTCGAGCCAGAACTTGAAATATCGCGCCATAAAAATATTGATAGAACAATTGCGACAGTTGCCGTTAGCGCACTGACTAATCCATACCAGCCACGTCGCCACTGCGGAGTTAACGACCCAACAAGCAACAGCAAAAGCGCGCCGAAAAGCAAAACTAATAAAGGCGAAATCGAAAACCAATCGATTGCAGGGCCTGCAAATTCAGGTACTTGATCGTTCACTTGGTTTGTCCTTCTACGTGCTCAATCAGTGCAGCAACGCTTGGTTCGATTCTGTCAAGAATTGGTTTTGGATAGATGCCAGATACGACGATGATTGCGACAAATACAGACATCAACAAGCCTTCACGAACTGTAATTTCTTTAAAAGTCGAATTGGCTTCGTCTGGCTCACCATGAAACACGCGTTGATAGGCCCACAATAAATAAAGTGCTGCAAGAATGACGCCGACAGTGGCGACAACTGTCCACCAGCGAGCAGGACCAAATGACCCAATCAAAATCAAGAACTCACCAACGAAACCATTGAGGCCAGGCAAACCAACTGAAGACAGCATGACTACCGTGAATATGCCAGCAAAGATTGGTGCAACATGCTGAATGCCACGTAACTCAGAGATTTCACGAGTGTGACGCCGTTCGTAAATCATGCCGACGAGTAAAAATAATGCACCTGTCGAGACTCCATGATTAACCATTTGCATTACTGCGCCAGTTACTGCTTGCGAACTCAGGGCAAATGTCCCAAGAACAATGAACCCGAGGTGAGCAACAGAAGAATAAGCGACGAGTCGTTTTAGATCGTGTTGCATCGTTGCGGCAACTGCACCGTAAATGATTCCGATGACGGCGAGAGTAAATATTGCTGGTCTTGCCCACATCGCGGCCTGAGGAAATAAATAAACTCCGAACCGTAAGAAACCATAAGTTCCCATTTTGAGTAACACGCCAGCAAGAATCACTGAGCCACCAGTTGGGGCTTGTGTGTGAGCATCGGGCAGCCAAGTATGAAACGGAAATAGTGGCACCTTAACCGCGAACGCAATCGCAAACGATAAAAATAGCCATCGTGCGGCATTCGTTGAAAAGTTAGCACCTTCAGCGATTTTGACAAGATCGAATGTCACCACGCCAAGGTCGCGGTGTGCAAGCGCAACTGTTGCAATGATTCCGACGAGCATGAACGCCGATCCAGCCATTGTGTATAAAAAGAATTTTGTTGCTGCGTAAACCCGCTGGTCATAACCCCAACCACCGATCAAGAAATACATCGGCACCAAAACGATTTCGAACATTACAAAAAATAAGAACAGGTCAAGCGATAAGAACGAGCCCATTACTCCGGCTTGCAATAACAACATCCAAGCAAAATATGAAGTTTCATTGTGGTGCGGATTGATTCCGACAATTACTAATGGAAACAAGATTCCAGTCAGCACTACTAAAAACAACGAAATTCCATCCACACCTAAGTGCCATGAGATTCCCCATTGGCTAATCCAAAGATGCTGCGAGACGAACTGAAAACCGGCCTCGCCAGATTTGAATGCTGCTAACAACCATAAAGAAAGCGCTGCAGTTGTGACGCTTGAAATCAGTGCAGCCAGTTTCATCCACTCTGGACGCGAACCACCAAGTAGTGCGACAACTATCGAACCGATTACTGGCAAAATCACGAGCATGGTCAGAATCGGAAAGTTCAGAACTTCGGTGCTGGCTGAAATCACAACAGTGCCCCTCGCAAAAAGAACCAAGCCAGAATCACAACCGCACCGAAACTAATTAATAATGCGTAGGCACGCACAAAACCGCTCTGAGCCCTTCGCAATGATGTTGCAATATTTCGAATCAACTTGCCGACCCCATTGACAATGCCATCAACAATGTTGGCGTCAATCCAGGCAATTAAGTTAAAAGTTTTGGCGCCAGGCCCAGCGATCAGACGGCTTGCGGCATTGTCGTAATACCACGCTTGCTCAAGTACTTTAGGTTCAATTGGCTTGACCCATGATTTTGCATAAACCGCAATTGATGTTGCGATTCCAACTACTGCAACCACAATCGCCACAACTAATAACAAATATTTATTTTGATATGCCCAAGTCTCATGAATATGCGCTTCAGATTCTTCGACAACTGGCGCAAGCCAACGTTCTAGAAAATTAAAATCTTTACCGAAGGGCAATTGCATTGCACCGCCGACGACGGATAAACCCGACAACACAACTAGCGGCGTCAACATTATCCAACTACTTTCGTGTGGAATTATGTCGCCGTGTGAGCCGTGTTCGGCGCTGTGATCATTCCATTTTGCTTTACCGTAAAACACCATGATGACTTGGCGCGTCATATAAAACGCCGTCAATAGTGCGGTAATCAAACCAACGGCATAGAGACCACGATTATTTGCATACACATAAAGCAATATTTCGTCTTTCGACCAAAAGCCAGCAAACGGCGGCACCCCTGCGATTGCTAACCAGCCGATAATGAAAGTGAAAGCAGTAACCGGCATCACTTTTCGCAACGCTCCCATACGACGCATATCTTGCTCATGATGCATGCCGTGAATTACAGAACCTGAACCGAGGAATAACAGCGCCTTGAAAAATGCGTGGGTCACCATGTGAAAAATTGCAGCAACATATGCACCAGAGCCCACTGCTAGAAACATGTATCCCAATTGCGAAACAGTGCTATAAGCGAGAACTTTTTTAATATCGTTTTGTGCGACCGCGACTGTTGCCGCATAAAGCGCAGTTGCCGCACCAACTACGGCAATAACTGTTGGCACCCACTCATACGAAGCGTGCAAAACAGGACTCATACGTGTCATTAAAAACACACCCGATGTCACCATCGTTGCGGCATGTATCAATGCCGAAACTGGAGTTGGGCCTTCCATTGCATCTGGCAACCAAAGATAAAGCGGAAGTTGGGCGCTCTTGCCGCAAGCACCAACAAAAAGTAAAAGCCCAATTGCTGTTGCTGTCACTGATGCAAGTTCGCCACTATGAGCAGATTCGTTAATTGCGTGATACGAAAGTGTGCCGAGACTGTTAAATGCTAAAAACATTGCGGCCATCACACCGAAGTCACCAATGCGATTGGTGACGAATGCTTTTTTGCCGGCGACCGCTGCACTGTTTCGGGTATGCCAGAACGAAATCAAGAAGTAACTGCAAGCACCGACACCTTCCCAGCCCAAGAATGTGACAAGTAGATTTTCACCGAGAACGAGCATCAACATGCTGAAAACGAAGAGATTTAAATACAAAAAGAATTTCGAGAACTTAGCGTCGCCGTGCATGTAGCCAATTGCATAAAGGTGAATCAAGGTTGAAATGCCTGTTACGAATAACGCCATAACAATGCTGAGTGGGTCGGCAAGAACTGCGAGATCAACTTGTAGCGAACCAACTTGAATCCAAGAAAACATATTTACAACGTGACTGCGTTCTTCGGCCGGTAGCGCCAACATCTCTAAATAAGCCAGCACCGTCACCAAAAATGATGAAGCGGTTGCGAGCGTGGCAACCCAACCCGCTTTTGGATCGCCGAGTTTACGACCGAAAATTAAGTTGATGCCAGCCCCAGCAAGTGGCAGCACCGGTATCAGCCAAATTAAGTCGAGCATAATTAGCCCTTTAACTCGACGAGATCGTCGGCGGTCATCGAACTTCTATTGCGCATGATTGCCACAATGATGCCAAGACCAACGACTACTTCAGCGGCAGCCACGACCATTACGAAAAAAACTATTGTTTGACCATTGATGTCATTAAGTTGTCTCGCCAAAGTTACGAAACTGAGATTCACAGCATTAAGCATCAACTCGATGCACATGAACATGACTAACGGATTTCGGCGAACTAGAACCCCAAATGTTCCGATACCAAAAAGCACAGCACTTAGTACGAGATACCAAGATGCGGTCGGCGCGAGTGAGATAGCGATCATTTTGGGTTTTCCGTCACTGTGTCTTTAGTACGTCGCGCAAGAAGCACCGTGCCAACGACTGCAACAACCAGTAGCACCGAAGTAACTTCAAAAGCGACGACATATTGTGAGAAAATTGATTCAGCAAGTTGAATCGTGTTTGCATCAGAACCAGTGGTCGAGTCAGGAATTAAGATACCCGTTCCACGTTCTTGAAGTACACCACTACCTGTCGCAAATGCAGCCACGAGAACTCCAATTAGGCCGAGACTGACGATTACGGCAAGCGGGCGTTGAGTGGTTAGTGGTTCTGTTCGAAGATTTTCAACACGATCAACACCTAACAACATGATCACAAATAAAAACAACACGACGATGGCGCCAGCGTAAACAATTACTTGTACCGCGGCAAGAAAGTGTGCCTGTTGAATTACAAATAGAACCGCCACACCAAAAAGTGTCAGCACTAAACTTAAGGCGGCATGTACCGGGTGCTTTCGAGTGATTACTCCGACTGCGCCAATTAAAACCATCAGTGCAGCACAACCAAAAACAAAAAGTTCCATTTATTCGCTCTTATCTTCTGCCGGGCGAATGCCGTAACCCAATTCGCCGCTCCATGACACGACTCCAGTGAAGTTCGCATCACCAGATGCAGCGGTTGCTCTCATCCACCCTGACGTATTTAGATCTTCACCTTCGCGCCAATCTTCCCAGGCGAGATGTTGAGGTTTGCCAGAATTGTCAACGAGAAGTTCACTCTTTGTGTAAATCGCATCTTGACGGTTCGTGAATGAGAATTCAAAAAGTTTCGTTTCGGTAATCGCTTCAGTCGGACACGCCTCAACGCACAAATCACAATGAATGCAACGCAGATAATTGATTTCATAAATCCAACCGAAGCGCTCTCCTGGTGAAGTTGGTTTCATTGGATCATTGTCGGCACCACGAACGTGGATGCATTTGGCTGGGCAAACCGCGGCACACAACTCGCACCCGATACATTTTTCCATTCCATCTTCGTATTTATTGAGAACATGACGACCATGCAGACGCTCTGGCTTCTCAAGTTTCTCGTCCATCTTGACAGCACGTTTTTGGTTGCGTCGAAACACTCGACCGCCTGAGTATTGCGTTGTGACACGATTCTTTGCTCCGCGTTGACGAAGCGTGACAATAAATCCGCCGAGGTATCCCATTAGAACATTGGTCCTTGTGTCTCACGCTGCCGCGCGCTTTGAGTAAATGCAGCTTGTAAAAGTAGATAGCCACCCACCATCACGACTACCGAGATAGACGTAACTAAAATAATATTCCATTCGTTTTGTCGAGCCATGCGCTGGGATGCCAGCAGCATGAACCATCCAAGTGATCCCGGGATAAGTACCTTCCAACCGAGATCCATTAATTGGTCGTAACGCAATCTTGGAAGAGTTGCGCGGAACCAAATATAGATATATAGAAATACAAGTACTTTGGCCAGCAACCAAAGCGTGCCCTCAAGAGCATTCGGGATAAGTGGTATATCAAGAACAAAATCACCAAACGCAATCGGTTGAGGACCCCCGAAAAACAGCGTGACAATAAGCGCCGACATCGTGACCGTGTTCATAAATTCTGCAAGATAAAACAGCGCAAATCTAATTGATGAATATTCTGTATTAAAGCCACCGACAAGTTCTTGCTCGGCTTCAACTAAATCGAATGGCGGGCGATTTAGTTCTGCTGTTGCTGCGATTAGAAAAATAACAAATGGCACGATGCCGGTTGAAATAACGTGCCACTGCGTAATCGTCGCCTGCGCTGCAACGATGCCACTTGTTGAAAGTGTGCCAGCGAGCAACAGCACGCAGGCCAAAGACAAACCAAGGGCTGCTTCATAACTGACCATTTGTGCCGATGCTCGAACAGAACCGATCAGCGGATATTTCGAACCACTTGACCAACCCGCAAGCATGATGCCGTAAACAGCAATTGAAGAAATCGCGAGCGCAAAAAGCACCCCAATTGGTGGGTCAGCAAGTTGAACTTTTGTTACGTGTCCGAACCAAGTAACTTCTCCACCATTGCCGTTTCGAAAATCGCCACCAAGTGGAATAATTGCAAAAGCCAGAAATGCTGGAACGAAAGATAAAAACGGCGCAAGTGCGAAAACAAAACGATCTGACCGATTTGGAATCAAATCTTCTTTAAAAAATAGCTTGATTCCGTCGGCGAGAGTTTGCATGATCCCGAATGGACCAGTTTTGTTAGGCCCGATGCGATTTTGCATCCCGGCAATTGCTTTGCGCTCAAACCACACCATCAACATGGTTGACAACAAACCAACGACAAATACAACTACAACTTTTAACAGAACGATCAACAAAGGTGCCCAAAGTATTTCATCTGACAAAAGAGTGTCTAGGGCGATCATTTGATTTGTTCAATTCGAACGTCAATCACATCTGCTGCGATATTCAACAATGGCCGAATATCTACATTTGTGTGGTTGTATGGCAACCAAGCTGTACCGCGATGAATTCCGCTGTGTGCCCTAACTGGTAAGACAATATTTATTTCGTCTACGCCGACTCGAATATTTGTGCCGTCTACAACACCGATACGAGCAAGGTCTAACGGGTGAACATAAATTGTTGACTCGGTAATTATCCCCACCAGCGAGTTACTCGTGATGGTCGACTGAGCCCCGTCATACATTGTTCGGGACACAATGAGTCGATAACTATATGAATTTCGATCTACCAAATTCGTAGAACCTCGAGAGATAGTCGCTGATGCTTCATGAACCATTAGCACACCATCGCTTTGGATTGCCCGCTCATTGTTACAAGAGGCAAACTCTGGGATTGCCAAAATCATTTTTTGATGTAATTCATCAAGACTCGACACGCCAAGATCTATCCCAAGACTCAGCCCAAGTTCAGTTGCGATCATCCAATCTGGACGCGACGTGCCACGTGGAGTGATCTGTTGAGTGACGTTGCTGACTCGACCTTCAAGGTTCGTAGTTGTTCCATTTTTTTCAGCGAACGCCGCCGCTGGAAAAACAACATCCGCGTTTTGATTAGAACTCGTAACAAACGTATCGACGCTGATGACACTCTTAATTTGTGCGAGCGCTTGTTTCACAAGTATCGAATCAGCGACATCGGCAAATGGATTCGCCCCGAGCAAAATTAAACAATTGATTTTTCCGGCTGCGGCTTTCGTCAAAATATCAATTGCGTCACCAGAGTTTTGTTGCGGTGTAAGACCTACTGCTACTGCTCCACGAACATTGCCGCGCCGTAAAACAGGAAGAATTTTTGCGTTCGGAATCGCATGAAGTACTTCGCCTAGCGCGTGCAAAGTGAACGCTTCGTTCTCTGCGAGATTCGCACGACCAAGAACGACAACTACTTCACCTCGCTGAATTTGCTCTTGCAAGTCTTTGATTTCTAACGTCTCACGGACAACTTGAGCCTGGCGACCTGGTTCAAATGCGATACTTCTCCATGCATACGGCGTCAAGCCAGAATCGTGTGAAGAGAACTCAATGATTCGCGATTTGCGCTTTTGCGCGGCATCTCGAATTCGTAGATAAAGAACCGGCAATTCTTCCTTGAGATCAGGAGCCAACAAAATGATTGTGCTGGCTGCGCAAGTTTCGTCGATTGTTGCTTGTGCCAGATTAAAAATTTCAGGAGTTAAACCATCGCCAAGTTGCGAGTCGCGTTGATTGATCTTCAATTCATCTGCCAACATTGCCCAAGCAAAGGCATCTTCGTTAGTGCCCCGTGCTCCACCAAGAATTGCAACTGAATCCGCATTGTTTGTGAGCGCGTGGCGAATAATTCTTGCTGCCGAATCTAGAGCGACTGACCATGAACTCTGCACAAGACCCGAATCAGACTTTATTAATGGCGTTGTCAGTCGTTCAGTTGAATTAACTGATTCGAAATTGTAGCGACCGCGATCGCACAACCAGCCCCAGTTGACGGGGTCAACATCTACACCTTGAAACCGTACAAGTTCATCTCGGCTGCTTTGCACAACGATGCGACATCCAACCGAACACGATGTACAAGTCGTTTCGGTTTCGTTTAAATCCCATGGACGAGCCTTAAATCGATACGGCTTTGCAGTCAATGCACCGACTGGACAAATTTGAACCGTGTTGCCGGAGAAATAACTGCTGAAAGGTTCTTCAGGAAACGTCATCACTTGTGTGTCATTGCCACGACTAGTAAATGAAATCAGCGGATCACCTGCAACTTCGTCGGCGAATCTCGTGCATCGATCGCACAAAATGCAACGCTCACGATCAAGATAAACAATGTCACTAATTGCGATTGGCTTTTCGTAGTGGCGCTTTTCTTCAACGAATCGACTTTCGCCAGGCCCGTGACTAAACGCCTGATCTTGTAACGGGCATTCGCCACCTTTGTCGCAAACAGGGCAATCAAGTGGGTGATTTGCGAGTAATAACTCGAGCACACCCTCTTGTGCCTTTTTAACATTGTCTGTTGCGGTACGAACGATTTGACCTTCAGCAACTGGCGTCATGCACGACACAACCATCATTGGTCCGCGCGGTGTTTCTACTTCGACTAGACACTGACGACACATGCCGACAGAACTCATGCGAGGGTGGTAACAGAATCTTGGGATGAAATCATCTGTGCGATCAGCAGCAGCGATAATCACTTCACCTTTACGAGCTAAAACTGGCTTGTCATTAATCGTGATATTCACGACATTTGGGTCAACAACGATTTTTTCTGGATCAACAATTGTCATGAATGCAAACCAGCCGTTGTAACGGTCTTGAGTGCCGAAACCGATGTCACCGGAATCGTCACACGCTTTGTGACACGTGATTCAAATTCACTTCTAAACAATGTCAGCGCTGAATGAACCGGAGCAAAAGCCGATGGGCCGACAAAGCAAATAGTTGTCATTTTGTATGGGAAAGGCACGGCTGTTAAACCTAGTTTTTCATTTGCCGCATGCGGAAAGTCTCCAGGGCAAATCATCGCACCGACTTCAAGGAGTTGTTGCAAGTCAGCATCAGTGCCGTCGCCGTCAACAATGCGACGCATAATTCTTTCAAGCCATGTTCCGCCTTCGCGACATGGTGTGCACTTGCCACAAGATTCGTGCGCATAAAAATGCGTAAGTGTTAGCGCGGCTGCAGGAATATCCGTTGTCTCATCCATCACGATCACGGCGCCAGAACCAAGCATTGAACCAGCAGGTCCGACTTGACTTGCCTCGAAAGGTAAATCCAATTGATCGGCAGTAAACCATGGAGCAGAACCCCCACCTGGAACAAACGCTTTGAGTTTGTTGTCATTTTTGATTCCACCACAAAACTCTTCACCGAAAATTAGATCACGAAATGTTGTCGTGCCATTAATGATTTCAAAAACCCCTGGTCGTTTAACGTGCCCAGAAACTGCAACCATTCGGGTGCCTGGTGATGTCTTCGTGCCGATCGCTGTGTATGCGGCAACACCGTTGCATAACAACCACGGCAAGTTGGCGAGAGTTTCAACATTGTTGACAATCGTCGGTTGACCGTACAGTCCGTTAACGGCAGGAAAGAAAGGCGGCTTCAAGCGGGGCATGCCACGATTTCCTTCGAGACTTTCGATCAGTGCGGTTTCTTCTCCGACGACATAGGCACCTGCACCCCAATGCAGAACAATGTCTACGGAAAATTTCGAACCGAGAATATTTTTGCCTACATACCCAGCGGCGTAAGCCTCGTTCAACGCAATCGCCACACGTTCTTGGGCGAGTGCCATTTCACCTCTTATATATAGAAAACACTGCGACAACCCGGCGGCGTAACACGCAATCAAACAACCTTCAATGAGTTGATGCGGATCGCGCTCCATTAGCAATCTGTCTTTATAAGTTCCTGGTTCACTTTCGTCACCATTAACAACGAGATATCGCGGCCATACTTGTTGCGGGGTTAGTCCCCACTTTGTTCCGGCTGGAAACCCGGCACCACCGCGACCAAGTACAGTCGCACTTTTTACTTCATCGTGAATTTCATTTGATGGACGAGATAGTGCTGATCGTAAACCTTTGTAGCCATCAGTCGCCAAGTAGCGCTCAATTGTAAACGAGTCGGCAAATTCAAATCGTGAGGAGACGATTTTTGGGCGATCGCCCGATACGAAACCTGGAGCATGCTCAAAAGTAGTACTCATAACGCCGCCTTTCCGTTTAACCAAACTGGTGACTCAGTGACAAGTTCTGGATCGACCGCGCCGACTGCACGATCAGCAGGAATTACTTGACGAACTTTTGCAAGCACGCCGTGCGCAGGAATTTCGTCGGATAGTTTTCCGGCTTTTAGATCGTCAATCAGATTGTCAAGATCTGCTGTTGTAACGCGTAAGCGATATCGATAATTGACTTGCAGACACGGGGCTTCTGTGCACGCCGCCTGACATTCTGCGTGAGCCAGAGTGACCATACCGTCTTGAGTTGTGCCACCTGCTTTAACACCAAGACGCTTTTCGGCATGGTGCATTAGTTCTTCGGCGCCCATCAAAGCACATGACATCGTTCCACAAATATTGACTAAATATTTTCCGATCGGTTCAAACCGAAACATCTCATAAAAAGACGCCGTGCCAAATACCTCGGCAGAGGTGACACCAACAAGTTCGCCGAGATGCACCATTGCTTCACGGCTTATATAACCGGTTTGCTCTTGGGCCAAGTGCAACAAAGGAATCAAGGCCGATTTTTGGCGCGGATACCGAGCAATAATCTCTTTGGCTATCACTAAATTTTTTTCAGATAAACGACTCATCGATCAACCTCACCAAGAACTGGATCAACTGAAGAAATAACGGCTACTGCATCAGCAATCAACCCGCCATGCATCATTAACGGCATTGACTGAATATTTACAAAACTTGGTGCACGCACGTGCATTCGATACGGAGTTGATGAACCATCGCTGGCAATATAACAACCGATTTCGCCCCGTGGACTTTCAATTGCGACATACGTTTCACCTTCTGGCACTTTGAAACCTTCAGTAAAAATTTTAAAGTGGTGGATTAATGCTTCCATTGATTCATCAATCCGTCCGCGTGGCGGTGGAGTAACTTTTTTATCCTGAATTCGGTAGTCGCCTTGTGGCATGCGATCTAAAATTTGTCGAACGATTCGCATTGACTCGCGAATTTCATTGAGTCGAATCGAGTAGCGATCAAATGCATCCCCGTAACTGCCGACAATCACATCGAATTCAACTTCGTCGTATCGTAAATACGGCAGATCCCGACGGAGATCCCACGCCAGACCTGTGCTTCGTAATATTGGTCCGGTTGCACTTAATGCAATAGCTTCATCACGAGTAATTACGCCAACACCTTGCAGTCTCTCGCGCCAGATTGGCTGACCGGTCATTAATATTTCGTACTCGGCCAGACGCTCTGGTAACGCATCTAACAAACCAAGCACATCATCTCGCCAGCCTGCAGGCAGATCTGCTGCAACTCCCCCTGGACGAATGAAGTTGTGATTCATTCTTAAGCCAGTAACTTTTTGGAAGAAGCGCAGAACTTCTTCACGCTCGCGAAAACCGTAGAGCATCATCGAAACTGCGCCAATGTCCATGCCGTTCGTCGCCATAAACAATAAATGACTACTGATGCGATTTAGTTCTGAGAGCATCATTCGAATCCACACTGCTCGCTCTGGAATATCTCCGTCAATGCCGAGAAGTTTCTCGGTAGCCATTGAGAATACGAGTTCGTTATTTAATGGTGACGCATAATCCATTCGCGTGACATTGGTGCCGCCCTGCATATACGTCAACGACTCACCAGTTTTTTCCATTCCGGTGTGCAGGTATCCAATGACAGGCTTACAACGCAAAACAGTTTCACCCTTTAGTTCGAGCATCAGGCGCAATACTCCGTGCGTGCTCGGATGTTGTGGGCCCATGTTGATGATCATTGTCTGATCTTCGCTACGAGTATCGGCAAGTGATGCAACCTGAGACTCACTCATTCTTAAAACTGCACCAGACTCGCGAAGCACAGCCTTGGCCGACATGTCGGCACGCAATTGCAATTCTTGGCCGCCTTCTGAGGTTCCAGCAGAAACTGTTTCGGTTGGGTTTTTAATCATTGTCACGAGGCTGCACCTTTGAACTGCACTGGAATATTTCCTTGCGAGTAGTCCTTGCGCAATGGAAACCCGATCCAATCTTCTGGCATTAATATTCTCGTTAAATCAGGATGACCTGTGAACGTGATGCCGAACATGTCGTAGACCTCACGCTCCATAGCTTCTGTGCCTGGATAAAGATCAAACGCCGAATCAATAGATGTGTCGGATTCAGAAATTTGCACGCGCAATCTAACCCGCCGGCGTTGCGAAAGCGAAAGCAAATTCACAACTAATTCGAAACGTTCGAGTGTTATTCGACTGGCAACTTCAGCAACGAGTGGTCGACCTGGGTGTGTTAAGAAATCGACTGCTGTTAGATCTGCACACATCTCGAAACCCTCACTGCGAAGTGCAGTAAGTGTTTTTAGATAATCAGCTTTGGCGACGAAACGAACATCATCGGCAGAGGCGCCAGCTGTTTGCGTCATTTCTTAACGCTTTCCGAGAATAACTGGAGTTATTGATCCAGCAGGGATTTCTTGAATATGAACTTGTGCGCCCGCACCAGTTGATGCGCGACGCTTCATGATCTCGCCGTCTTCTATTAACTGATGCAAAGTTTCGATTGCATGTATCAAAGTTTCAGGAGTAGGTGGGCAACCAGGTGCATACACATCAACAGGCACAATCTGATCGACACCCTGAACAATTGCATAGTTGTTGAACATTCCACCGCTGCTGGCGCAAACACCCATTGAGATAACCCATTTAGGTTCCATCATTTGGTCGTAGACCTGGCGCAAGACTGGCGCCATCTTTTGACTGACGCGTCCAGCGACGATCATGATGTCTGCTTGACGAGGTGATGCGCGAAATACTTCCATTCCGAAACGCGCCAAATCATAATGCGCAGTGCCTGAGGCCATCATCTCAATTGCGCAACATGCCAAACCGAATGTTGCGGCCCAACTAGAGCGCGAGCGAGACCACTTAACGAGATCTTCAACGCGGCCCGTTAGAAAGTTATGCTCAAGACCTCCGAGGCCATCATCTAATACGTCGCGAACGGCTCCCATTATGACGAGACTTTCTCAGGACGACGGCCATCTAGACCAACACGACGAATAGTTGTCGCAGTGGTACGCGACGCCGAAAAAATGTCGTCGTCAATTGTCAATAATTGACGAGGCTTATTAATTGGGCCCCAATCAAGTGCGCCACGAGCAACGACATACACAAATGCCACAAAAAAGACGGCGCTAAACGCAACGAACTCCCAGAAGCCATATGTGCCTAGCGCAGTACTTGAAACTGCATATGGATAAGCAAAAATGATTTCAATGTCAAACATTATGAATAACATCGCCACCACATAAAAACTCACCGGGAATCGTTCTGGTGCTTCTCGACTTGGCACGATTCCACATTCGTATGGCGCTTCTTTTGCAGAGTTCGGACGGCGCGGAGCCAATAACTTTGAAGCAACTACAGAGCCTGCGCCAAACAAAATTGCCAGAATTGTCAGCACAACTATTGGAAGATACTGACCCACGATTTATGCCTTTGCAGGCGACTGCTCATCAAGATTCTGTTGCAAATTCAGATCTCTTCGATGCAAGATTTGACAAAGCAATAAGAAAATAATTGTTGAGCCGATCGTAATAAAAATTGCAGGTTGTCGTTTACTACCAAGGTCTCGGACCATGTGTATGTAGCGATGCGGTTGAGTTGCATCAACTACTGGCCGAGCCGGCGCGCGACCAGGCTCTGTGCGCTGAGGCAAAACTGGTGCGACTTCAACAAGCGCAAAATGAGGCTTATGAAAGAACGCTACGAAATCAAGCGATTCATTTATTTTTGGCCAACGCTCCCCACCTTTGTCATAAACGGCAAGCGAGAGATATTCTCCTGCGACGAGTTCTTCTGCTTCGCGTTGAATAATTTCATCTGATGCAGCGACCGCTTGACCGCGACGCGGATCTGATTCTTCAAGTAGAAGCCAACCTTCACTTTGTAAAGCCGCGGATGCTTTGCTTGCGTCGTTAGCAACATCACCAGAGAGCGCTATCGGCAACTCTAAAATTTCCGCACTGTTCAACAACGATGCTTCTCGCACGATCGTCACAGGTTCAGCGGGTTGCCATGATGGCTCTCGACCTTTAAGACCGATTCCGTATGTCCACCAAATCGCTCCCATTGTTGCCATCCAGCCAAACAATCCGGCAAGAACAACTAAAAAACCAAGTCGTGCGCCCAAGTTTGTACCAACTACTAAATAGGTTCCACCGATTAGAACACCAACAGCGATTGCGACAATAACAATGCCGCGTAATTCTGGCTCCCAATTTATTGCTAGCAAGGACAACACTTACAAACCTCTCACATAATCGATGACCGCGGCGATTTGTTCGTCGGTCAGCACTAATCCAAATGCGGGCATTCGCCCTGAACCTTGACCTTGTTGCCCATATTTTTTGCCAAGTTCACTGCCACCTTTAATGAACGCAATCATGTCATCGCGTTGCGGAAACTGGCGAACGGCCGAGCCGCCAGTGAGGTTCGGGCCAAGCGCACCGCCACCGGTAATTTGTGGTTCACCATATGACCAACCTTTTGTGTGGCAACGAGCACACGAAAAGTTTCCGCTGCCTAGATCTAAATTAAACAATGCCTCGCCAATCGTGGCGTAAGTCTTCGCTTTAACTAAACGCTCTGCTTCGGCTTGTATCTCTTGTTGCTTCGCTTCTGGCAACTTGCCGTTTTCGTCGCGTGGGATCTGAATACTTTTTACATATTCAAGAACGGTTTGAATCTGTTGCTCATTCATTGGTCCGCCACCTACAAGACCCCAGGCCGACATCGGCGAAAACGGACGACCATAGTTCAAAATGAATCGAAATTCTTCATCGCTATATCGATAGAAGACAGTATTAATCGCTGGCGCCTTCCAGTTGACTTGCCTTACTCCGCCAGTGTTCGGATCAGTAATCGCGTACGACGCAACGCCGCCGCCGCCTTTTGCTCCGCCATGACAACCTGCACAATTAAAGCCACCATCTGCTGTGGTTGCGAATAATCCTGAACCCCATTCTTCAAACTGGTGCTGAAATTCTTTCTCCGCGCCGACCATGCGGCCAGGCTCAAGAATCCAATAAAGCGGAAGCGCAATTGTAACTATTGCGAGAAACGCAAGGCCAATAAACTGCGTGCGCTCTATTTTTTCGCCTTCAAGACGCTCATCGTCGTAATACGGTTTGCGGTTTGCGGCGAGCTTAATTTCAGAACCAATTTCACGTTTCGCTGAACGCATATTTGATAAACCGTAGATAATCCAACCGAGTACTGATGCGAGAAGAATTACCCAGGCGATCGTCGTAGTCGTGTTGGCCAAAACCACTGAGGTTGTAGAAATAATCATTTAATGTTTTCCTGGCTCGCCGACACAGTGTGGCCCTTCTGCTTCTTGACCAGTTGTATTAGTTCCGATTGGAGGACCACCGAAAACCGTACCAGTGTCAATAACTATCATTCCATTATTTACTGAGACACCAAAACGATCCATTCCGCGCGGTGCTGGTCCACCTTTTTTTTCTCCGACACGGTTGTATTGCGAACCGTGACACGGACACTCAAACCATTGCGATGTTGTGCAGTTAGGAACGCGACAGCCAAGATGTGGACACTTTTGGTATAAAGCAACAACGCCCGCATTCATCCCCGAGAAAACTGCGCCTTGACCACCGTAAGCAACCTCGGCTTTCGAGATCGCCTCTTTTGGATATTCAGTAACCCATGAACGCGCCTCTGGAAGATACAAAAACCCACCCGCAGAACGAATCTGACCAATCACGTC
Source organism: Ilumatobacteraceae bacterium (assembly GCA_964203235.1). Classification (GTDB taxonomy): domain Bacteria; phylum Actinomycetota; class Acidimicrobiia; order Acidimicrobiales; family Ilumatobacteraceae; genus BACL27. Next base: position 982,543 of record CAXNLE010000002.1, on the reverse strand, counting down.
GTCAACTTTTCCGGCGCTTATTTTTGAGCCGAAGCCACCTTCGGCACCCTTCCATAAGAACGCTATAAGTGCTGCCGCAAAACCGCCAAGGCTTGCACTCATTAATGTCACAGTGGCCCGATTTAAAAATGCTCGGCGTGTTTCACCAAGTGCGTCGGCGTCTGGTGCAACCCAAGTCTCAATTGCGACCGGCGGCATCACAGCTACTGCGCTGCGACTCTCAACGCCTTGATTTTCGGCATCGCGCGAAGTGTTGCGTGCAATTTTCGCCGAGTCACGATCTCGTTTACGAGTCTCACGCGATAGTGAGCCAACACCCTTAATGTCAGAGCGGCGTGATGCAGTTAGTACAACACCAAGACCGAGCACGGCAAGTACTGCGATTGCAATTGTGATGATTGAAGTTGAGTTCATTTGAGTAATAGTCCGATCACAATTCGAAGAAGATGCCTTCACGCCATGGGAAGACAAAGTTAAAACCAGGACCTCTGAAAAATGAACCGATGATTACGAGTACCGCCCAGAACATTAAATGCACTGTCATCAAACTTGTCATGAACTTTCGATCTTCAGGACGATTTGATTCGTTGCGATCTAAATATGGGGCAAACATTAAGGCGATGATTCCCATTCCAGGGATTGTCACGCCAGCAATCATTGGATGGAACATCGTCAACAACTCTTGCAATCCAAGAAAGTACCACGGTGCTTTCGATGGGTTTGGAGTTTGATTAAAGTTTGCTGCTTGCAATAACGGCGCATTAACAAACCACGAAAACATAAATACAAATGCAGTGCACGCAAGCGACGCAACGAATTCGATACCTAATAAGTGCGGCCAAGTATGGACTTTGTCAACTGGTACTGCTTTGACATCTTGAATTGACCCTGATTTAACAACAGTAAGTAATCGCTGAGTATGTCCACCAGGTCCGGCGCCATACGGAATGCTTCCGTTTGTTGGAGCAGCAGCGACAACAGCACCTGGTTTTTCAGCCAGGGCTACTCCGCCCCTTGCGGCCTTGCTTCGCTCAAGCAAATCAGCCGGAATTCGTGAGCCCGCATCGCTACTTGCTGCAGTTGGTGCTGACGCACCTGCGGCATCGGCAGCTGCTTTTTCGCGTGCCTCTTGCGCTCGCTTAAGAAGATGTTCTGGAATGCCGGCCATCAGAGAGGTCCTGAGATTCCGCCGTCTTTACGCACGCGCCAGAAATGGATCGCGAGGAAGATGACAGTAACGAATGGGAAAAGTAAGACGTGCAAAACATACCATCGCAGAAGAGTTTCTGGTCCGATCTCTACTCCACCGAGCAAAACGAAACGAACTTGTGAACCAATCACTGGCGAGTATCCCATCATGTTGGTACCCACCGCTACTGCCCATAGCGCAAGTTGATCCCATGGCAACAAGTATCCGGTGAACGAAAGCAAAAGTGTGAGTGTCAGCAAAATTACGCCGATCACCCAGTTGAACTCGCGAGGCGCTTTATACGCACCATGATAAAAAACACGTGCCATGTGCAAGAACACCGCCAACACCATTAAGTGCGCTGCCCATCGATGCATGTTTCTAACCATTAGTCCAAAGGTCACCGACGTGTGCAACGACTGAATGTCTTGCCAAGCGTTCGCTGATGTTGGACGGTAGAAAAACATTAAGAAAATTCCGGTGATCGTCAACAAGATGAACAAAAAGAAACTCAAGCCACCCAAGCACAGTGTGTAACTGACTTTGACAGCGTGACGCTTTACTTTTACTGGGTGCAAGTGATACAGCACAGAGTTCATAACTACATACGAACGGTTTCTTGGCGAGTCTGAGTAACCCTTGCGGAAAATAGAACCTGGTCGGAATATCGAGTTCCAAGCTTGGCTGCCCTGCAATGATTCATTTAATTTTGTCGCGCGATCTTTAAATGTTAGACGCGATTTCTGTTCAAGCATTTGCACCATTTAATTTATTCTCCGTTCTTAAAATCGCATGCCGTATGAATAGCCATGATTATTCGTTCGCATATGAGTTTCGCCAGTCGCTGGCGCAACGCCAACCTTGCCCAAAATAATTACTCCTGTTGGACAACGATCAACGCACAACGCACAACGCGTGCAAACATCATCGTCAATAATAAACACAACCTTGTCTGAAGGATCATCACCTGGCAACTCAGTGCCGTCAGCTTGTGTGATTGCTTCTGGCGAAACCATGAAGATGCACTTCCATGGACAAATATCAACACAGCCTTCGCACATGATGCATTCAGACTGATCAATATGTATGAATTGTTTTGGCTTGACTGCTTTACTCAGATATTCAGCGTCCACCTCAACGAGTTGGTAATCATCCGTATACGGCATCATCGGTGGGTTTGCGTCAGTTTTTGCCATGACTCAACTTCTCTTCACTAGTGGACGTCCGTAAGTCGAAGTTGCTACTTCTTTAGTGACTACTTCTCCACGCTTCTGCCACCAACTAAATAGATAAATCATCAGACCGATGTAATAAACATGGATGACTACAACCACAATGTCGCGAATCGCTTCATAACTAATCATGATTGGAAAACTTCCACCAACAGTGTCTGGCTTCAAAATATTGAATGGACCGTAGACGAGTTTGTCTTTGCGCCAACCTAAATCTTTATCTGCGTGGTCGATGAACTGGTGAGGCACAACACCGAAAACTAAAAACAAAACAGCAAAAACATACGCAGCACCAACCATCGCTTCGCCCCAAGTTGCCTTGCGATCAAACTTCCGACGCTTGCCAATCGGAATTACGGCAAGGCTGAGCAAGGTCGTAAATACCGCAGAAAAAATAAAGGCCTGGTTGACTCCTGGCCATCTGAGAATGTCAATTGCGAGCATTAGTTGAGGGCTTGCCTTTCCTCTTAAAATCTGTTTTTAGCCTAGTCGTCAAGATAATCCCCGAGATAACCAACACCTGCTTTTTGATAAACATTGCGAGGCTTTTTAGTCACAGAATTTCACGATTGCTCAACACGATATGAACGTACCGATTTCGATTAATGATGTTGCTTTAGTGGTTGTGCGCTAGTGAACTTCTCGCATCAGCCTGACTTGCGTCTAACCTATTAAGGCAAACGCAGTGAAGATTAAATCGCCAACAATTTAAGTACTAGGTATTTAAGTAAGAAGAATTTAAGTAAGAAGTATTTCATTAAAATGAGTTGAGGAGCGCAGTGGCAGGAATACCCGAGCATCTACTTAAGCGTGCACAAGAGGCACGTGACAAAGCCGCTGGCAAGACATCCGACTCCGGAGACGGCGCAACTGCTTCAAAAAATGTGCTGGTGAAAGTCGAAGAAACAAAACCAGTTGTAAGCGCTGCGATTTTGCCGCCACCTCCACCACCAGATCCTGCATATGTTGTTGCGGCAAATACACGAAAGAAGATTCCATTTTGGGCGATGGCTACTTTAAGTTTGTTGCCACTTTGGGCGCTGTTGTATGTGCTTGCGATTCAACCACAAGAAAAAATTGTTGAAGGACCACTTGCAGTAGGCGCGGGTGTCTACGGATCTTGTGCGGGTTGTCATGGTGCCGCAGGCGCTGGCGGGGCTGGTCGAGTTCTGTATCAAGGTGAAGTTCTTAAGACTTTTCCAAAAATTGAAGACATGATTAATTTTGTTTATACGGGCACGCAAGAATACGTTTCTGCTGGGCTAAAAATTTATGGCAACCCAGATCGAGATGGTGGTGCACACGCACCTCTTTCGTATAACGGAAACCCGATGCCACAACAAGGTGAGAAATATGGTGGTGGCTTAACCGATGCAGAAATTCTCGGCGTTGTTTGTCACGAGCGCTATGAGTTAAGTGGCGCAGACCCAATGAGCGAAGAGTGGAAAGCAGAATTTGACCGATGGTGCGCACCTGGTTCTGAGATTTTTGCTGGTCTTGAGGCAGGTTCGGTTAACTTCGACAATCTCGCAGAAACTTACGCTTCAATGCCTGAGGCGCCCGCTCATGTCGGTACCGACCCTCGACCAACTGGCAAATAATCAACTAGCCGATTTTCGTTCGCGCCTAGCGAGCAACGTCACATCATTTATTTGGTAGTTAACGAATAAATCTGTTTAGTCTTGGTGCTAGATGCAAAGTGAGATTATGACGCAAGAGAACACTGGTGAAGTTCAACAAGTGTTGCGCACTGAAGTACTTGTTGTTGGCGGCGGCCCAGCCGGAGCGGCGGCCGGATTTTGGTTGGCCCGACTTGGTCACGATGTAACAGTGATTGAACGCAAAAAGTTTCCTCGAGAAAAAACTTGTGGCGATGGGCTTACACCTAGAGCCGTTAAAGAACTCGGCGACATGGGCCTTAGTAATCAGTTGTCACAGTTTCATCGCTACGAAGGTCTTCGCGCAACAGCGCATGGCAAAGCACTCGAATTGAATTGGCCAACTCATCCGATTTATCCGCAGTACGGATACGTCGTGCGTAGGCGCGAACTTGACATGATGGTCGCGCGAAACGCGCAAGATGCTGGTGCGAAACTTCTCGAAGAACATGAAGCTATTTCACCAATCATCGAGAACGACTGTGTGCGTGGTGCAATGGTGACGAACAAACTTGATGGCAACACATTTGCAATTCACGCGCAATATGTGATTATCGCTGACGGTGCGAACTCGCGATTTGGTCGCGCAATCGGAACCTCACGTGAAAAATCTTGGCCGTATGGTACGGCGATTCGTACTTATTGGAAGAGTCCGAGACACGACGAACCGTGGATTGAGTCGGCGTTAGATGTTAAGGACCGCAATGGTAAATCAATGCCTGGCTACGGATGGATATTTCCGGTTGGTGACGGCACCATAAATATCGGCGTTGGACTTCTTTCAACTTTCAAAAACTTTAAGGATGTCAATACTTCGCATTTGCTTGATTCTTATGCCCATATGGTTGCCGACCGCTGGGAAATTGATCCAACTCAACCTGAGTGCAAAGCCACCAGCGGCAAAATCCCGATGGGCGGATCGGTCGGACCAAAAGTTGGCAACACACACATTGTTATCGGCGATGCAGCCGGCAGTGTGAACCCATTTAATGGAGAAGGAATTGACTACGCCTATGAGACTGCTCATATCGCTGCTGAGGTATTGCACGATGCGTTGGTTGAGAAAGATGCAATGATCTTGAAACGTTACGACCAGATTGTTGAAGAAGAATATGGTCAATATTTCAAAGTCGCCAGATTGTTTGCACGAATCATCGGTCGCCCAGTTCTGATGCGCGAACTATCTCGAGCTGGTATTCATAGTCGAACACTTATGGAGTGGGTGCTGAGGATCATGGCTAATTTATTGCGACCAGACGAAATCGGCCCGGCCGAGGCTGCCTACAAAGCTGCCGCATTGATCGTCCGCGCAATGCCCGACGCCTAATCGTTATTTATCAAACGAAATCGGTAATCAAAGCAAGCAAACTACTTCGCTAACTTCATCTGTAATCAGATTCATTTTTGAAATACTTTGACTTGGTGAGTAAATATTAATGAATTCGCGCAAACTGATACGGCTTGCGCCACTGTCGTCGCGACAAGTCTTGACTGTTGGCGACGCAAGTCGAACAATCCAACCATTTGCCAGCACTCCTCGATCTCCGTTATCAAGCATGTCAACAAGACTTGGTAACTCAAGAACACGCGTCGGCATTTTGCCGTTTGTGTTTACGATTGCAAACCACATCACCGAATCACCAAACATATTCGCCAACATCACACACGATGACCGTTTTGCAATCTCAGCGCAATCAAATTCACCTGGCGTTCCCGACGCTACGAATACGCTTCGACCGTCATCCAGACGTAAGACCGCATCAGTTACCGTGCGACCATTTTCGATTGATAATCCGTCGGCTGTCGAAAATGTTGAAATAACCGCGACAAGTTCAATATTTTTTTCTACCGAACCTTGCATCACTGCAACATCTGATCCACGACCAAAGCAGTCATTACACGAAATGATGAATAAGAAAAATCCTGAGACTGTAAGTAAACCGAGTGCAAGCCAAAGACGCGAATTTAGCAACTGACGCACTAGGCAATAATACTGAGAATCAGCGAAATGGCTAGATAACTAAAAGTTAGCGAGCACCAACAGTGTTGAGTTGTGGCGCATTTTCAGATTTGCCGCCTGTTTCAAGTCTCATTTGCTCGAAGTAACTCAAGATCTGCAACTCAACCCCGAGATCGACACTGCGCACCGAAACACTGCTTGGCGTAGACAACACAACTGGAGCAAAGTTAAGAATAGACGTGATGCCTGCTTCTACAAGTGCGTCGGCTGCAGCCTGTGACGCCGCCGAAGAAGTGGTGATCACACCAATACTTATTTTCTCATCTCGGACAATATTTTTAAGATCTTTCACATCACCAACTGTTAGCGAACTTGTAGTTCGACCAATTTTTTTTGGGTCGTTGTCAACGATTGCAATAACTGGAAACCCACGCGACAAAAAGCCATCAAATTTGGCAAGTGCACATCCCAAATTTCCAGCGCCAACAACCACTACATTCCATTCACGCATCAATCCCAATTCACGTTTTATTTGGTGAGTCAGATATGAAACTTCATATCCAACACCTCGAGTCCCGTAACTTCCGAGGTACGAGAGATCTTTTCGCACCTTGGCTGCGTTTACTCCTGCAAGTGCAGCAAGCTCATCGCTAGAAAATCGAAGAACATTTGTTGCCGCGAGGTTATTGAGAATCTGCAGATAGACCGGCAAACGAGCAATTGCTGCGTCCGGAATTTTGCGTCGTTGAAGTTGCGTCATGCTTTCTAGGGTAGGGCTTAGTGCATTAATTCACTAAGTCAAACGCATCTTTTAGCGTTGAGTTGGTCAAGACTTTTGTCACCAGAGTTATCGTTCGGTAATGCTAATCGCAGTCTTTACGGCCTCAATTAATCAAACTAATGCAACGCTTGCGGGCACAGCCGCGCTTGTTGCCTTCGCATTTGCATTAATTACGTTTGATCGCTGGCAACTTCGTGGTCAGTCGCACGACTTGGCTTGGACAATTGCGATGATTCTTTTTGCAGTCGGTTCACTGGCTTTGTGGTGGGCCGAAACAACTGGCTGGACATTATTTATATTTAGAATCTTTTTTGTTTCTGGTGCAGTACTCAACGTTGCATGGCTAGCACTAGGCACAATTTATTTGTTGACCAGCAAAACTACTGGCGACCGTGTTCGTAAATATTTAACAAGTCTGAGTACATTTTCTATTGGTGTTGTGTTAATTGCGCCTGCGAAACGAGAAATAGTTGATGGCGAGTTTCCTTCGGCGCGTCAATTATTTGGTGTTGCCCCGCGAGTTCTTGCCGCCGTTGGTTCTGGTGTGCCGGCACTGATAGTAATTTTTGGTGCACTGTGGTCAACTTTTAGGGTGATCCGAAAAGCAACACCAACCATGTCACAAAAAAATGTACGGATTGTTTATTCACCAAAACGGTTGGCGCTCGGCAACGTTCTTGTTGCGACAGGCACAATTGTGCTTTCGGCGAGTGGATCTTTCGCTGGTCGCCTTGGTAAAGATCGAGCGTTTGCCATCACATTACTAATCGGCGTATGTATTTTATTTTCAGGATTTTTGGTTGCTAGCAATTCGACTCGAGTTAACGCAAAAGATAATTCATCTGCGCGCAACAACTAACAGAAACTAGCGAATCACAAGTGAGCCAATGCCCGCCGCAAAAATAACCAGTAGTAACAAAGCAATCGTCAGAGTTGTCGCAGGTCGCATGATCTCAAGATTAACGAGTCGGACTTATTTTTACTGATGTGGTCACAGATGCCGGATCTTGACTAGGCGAATCGGTAGGGGCAGACAGAACGATCAAATCTCCTTGACCAATTTGTAACTCATTTGCTGCCGATCCACGATCTACACAAAGCGAAAGCATCCCATATGAGTCAATTACTAACCCAAGCCCACTCCCAATCTGGTCATAACTCCGAACAATTTTTAATACTCGCACAATCGGTTCGCGAGATGCACTCGCACCACTCAATAGAGAACCGATTTCAACGCGCACGACCTCACCAAAATTAGTCACTTCGTCTGGCCCAATGTTGAGTTGACAATTGCCAAAGCGATCAACCCAGGTGACCTCGCCGTGCAATGAACCTTTTTCTTCTCGTGGCAAAGGCACAACACCTGGCAGCAATAAAGCTGGGTCAATTAACTCTCCGAGCTCACTGAGATCAACCCCGTTGCAAAGATGTGCGGCAACCGGTCCAAAAATATCTCGACCAGCAAATGTTTCGCCTGGCGCCTCGAGATGATAATCAGTATTGGTTAAGCAAACTGCTCGCCCAGCACCACCAGCCAATGCGATAGCCATCGCCAATAATCCATTATCTGGGCCAACGAAAACACCTTTGCCATCTGCAACTTCAACAGCGATTGCACGTCGGCTTGAACCAACTCCTGGATCAACAACTGCGAGCACAACACCACTCGCGACATACGACACACATCGCGCAAGGCTCAGTGAGCCGGCACGAACATCAAACGGTTCAATTTCGTGCGTTAGGTCAACCACACGACAGCTCGGAGCAATTTCATAGATCACACTTTTGACGACGCCAACAAACTCATCGCGTGTTCCATAATCAGATAGAAACGAGATTGTTGAATATTTATTTGTCATCGGCGTCTCACGATACTGAGAAACGTAAGAGCCGGTGCCAACCCCCCGACGGCACCGGCTCAAACGGCGCAGCTCTTGCGAGCGCGACTCCCAGTTGGGGGGTTACCCCGTCCGGTGATCTTGCGACATTTCTATTCTCACTTTAGACACGATTAACAGTTATCAAACAAATTTTGGTAGAAATTATCAACATTTAGTTTCAGAGAAATCTATTGACCAAGTTCTTTACTTCGAGCCGTTGCTGCGTGTACCGCTGCTGAGATAATTTCTGCGAAATGCTTATTCTCAAGTGTGGCAATGCCGGCGGCCGTTGTGCCATTCGGGGAAGTTACATTTTGTCGCAACTTGGCTGGGTGATCAGCACTTTGTGCCAGCAACGCAGATGAGCCGACTAAGAGTTGTCGAACAAGATCATTGGCAACTTCAGCTGATAATCCTTGTTGCACGCCAGCATCAATTAACGCCTCAGCTAGCAAGAAAATATATGCTGGGCCGCTTCCAGATAAGCCAGTTACGGCATCAAGTAGATTTTCTTCAACTTCAACAACTTTGCCAACACTCTGCAGAATTTTTTTCGCCCATGAAATCTGATCACTTGAACAGTTCACACTTGCCGCCATCGCTGATGCACCCTGACCAATTAGCGCAGGAGTATTCGGCATCGCGCGCACAACTGAAATTGAGTTTCCACACACGCTTTCGATTGAAGTAATCGTTACTCCGGCAGCAATTGACAGTAACTGCTTAACACCAAAATTTTTGAATGTCGAGCAAATTTCAGCAACATCATTGGGTTTCACCGCGACAATAACTGAATCGCAATTCAGCATTTGCTCAGAAATAACTGACTCTGGAAAATCTTTGCTTAAGATCGCTCGGCGATCAGAATTTTTTTCAACTATAACCAATTCGCTAGGTGGTAAAAATTTTTCGGCAACTAAGCCTCGAGCGAGGGCAGCACCCATATTGCCCCCGCCAATGATGATCAAGAACGGGCTACTCATAACAAGATCACCGGTCACAGGTTAATTAGCCTAGTTAGACACACTTGAACCACCTAACGGCTTCCCCGACCGCTCGGCAGTTCAAGTGCTACTGCGTTGTGTACGCATGGCTTTTGCTTTGGCAAAGCCAATTTCGAGGAGACTCCAAAACAGTTGTTCAACCACCGAATAAATGGTGCCAATCACTCGATCTAGCTCTCTTTCGACAAGTGCAGAAAGCACTAATTCGCCGCGCAAAAATATTGCGTCTTCAACTCCGATTGAAAAATGAGCACCGACGAGCTTCTCATTTCGGCGCAAAATCGTCTCGTATAAAAGCTCAGCGTTTTGTTCAGGCGCAGGCATCACGTAAGTCTCATAGCGCAAAGTTCTCTGACCAAGTGTCAGCCAAATTGTCGTGAAATCTTTTTCTTCTCCACGCATTCTGATAAACCATCTGATTTCGTCGCCCTCTGCGCGGTCGACTGCTTCAATGTTTGTGTGACTTGCTCGAATTCTTCCTAACCATTCGTCAATTTGTCGTTCAACACGGGCAATTGCCGCGTCGTCGAATAAATCACTCACTAGATTACGAGCAAGCGACCAGTTGGCGCGCCTGAAGATCGTCGTACACACCAATGACACTCGCAGCCGTCGAAGCCCATGAATAATTTCTTGCTCTGTGAGCAGCATGGGTACCCATTGAAAGACTCAAAATTGGGTCATCTAGAAGTCGTCGCGTATAACCAGCGAAAGTTTCAACGTCACGATTTTTTACCACAAAGCCAGTCTTTTCGTGCTCAACAAGGTTTAAAAGCCCGCCAACCGCACTCGCCACAACTGGGATTCCGCACGCGGCGGCTTCAAGCGCCACGAGACCAAAACTTTCACTTCGTGACGGCACCAGAACAACATCGGCGGCACGATAGTAAGTACTCAATAAATGATGCGGTTGTGGCTCAACAAAATGCACTCGACCAGTTAGCCCAAGATCAACTATCAGCCGTTGAACATGACTGGTCTCACTTGAACCAAATGTTCCACTTGCTCCACCGACAACCATTAGTTCAGCATCACTGCGCTTAAGCGCTGCCAAAGTCTGCACTGCAACGTCAACACCTTTAAGCGGTTGTATTCGTCCGACGAACAAAAGCAATGGCTTCTCGCCCCAGCCGAGTGCATGACGAGCACCGCGACGATCACCCGGCGAAAAAAATGCGGTATCGACACCAGGTGATGCAACTGTGACTGCGCCTGGCGACTTACCGTAAAGTGAGCGAAACTGACTTAACTCTTCTGGGCAACTTACGCAGATCGCATCGGCGCATCCGATGATCTCTAGTTCAGCGCGCTCACGCACAACTGACTCGGTGTCTCCACCAAGAGATTTAACTCGTGCCAAAGTATGAAAAGTTGAAACTAACGGCAATCCGAGTTGATGCTTAAGGCGATGTCCAACTAAACCAGACAACCAATAATTGGCATGAAGCACATCGGTGCCACCTTTAAGTTCAATATCTCGAGCCACTGCTTGCGTGAATTCGTCAACAACATCAAGTAGTTCGTCTTTTGAAAGATCAAACTTTCCAGCTTTGATGTGTACAACTTTGTGATTTGGTTCGACATCAATAACTTCTGGTAGCCCATCGCGCCATGCACGTGTATACGTTGTGCATTGCAAACCAGCTTGAGCCATTGCCGAAACAAGTTCGCGAACGTATACGTTCATTCCACCACCATCGCCAACACCTGGCTGAGCCAAGGGCGACGTGTGCATAGAAATTATCGCGACGCGCTTCATCGAAATGTAAAACCTATCGTTTTGGTCGGGTTTTGACTCTACCGTGATGTTACTGCTGTTTTTATAAGCGGATTAATTTACTTATTATTTCAAATTAATCTGCGAGAAGTGAGTCGACGTTGACGCCATCGTCTTTGTAGCGCTTCACAAGTTGCGTTGTCAATGCATCAATCGATGCGAAAAGTGCTTTTCGCTCAAGTGATTGTGAAGTTTCAAAACGTGAAAGTTGTTGAACAACATTTTCAAGTGATTGGTCATCAAGAATTCGCAGGTCCCCAAAACTAATTTCTTGACAAAGTGTCTCAAGTTCAATGACTAACGGGTGTTCAGCAGAAATATTTGTTTCGCGCGGTGGACGCGATGATCCGCCGCCGTGCTCTTGGCCGAAAACATTTGCAATATCAGAAACGCTGATGCCAGACGCTGGCGTGCCGTCAACGCGGCGACGCTGTTCGTCGCGAGCTAGATCACATCGCCCGTGAGCCATGCGACGAACGAACGAAATTACATCCTCTTGTGATTGCAATACTGCGCGAGCAACTCGAATTTCGGCGGTTGACATTGATTCTGCGTTCAAAATATCTGTCATAAACACCCTCCAGAAACTGGTGGCAAAACTGCCACTTCATCAGCATCGCCGACTGCAGCAGCACCAATTGCTTCTTCACCATTCAGCCACACACGACAGGTACCGAGCACTTTTGCAAATTCGCTACCGAATTCGAGAACTGCGGTGTTCAGCACTTCATCAACAGTCGACCCCTGAATTTCTCGGCTTGCGGTGCCAGCAGCCTGTCGCGCAGATGCAAAAAGTAGCAAATGTGCCATGTCCTAAGCGTACTCAAGCCACTACCCTGCGTTGAGTGTCTGTACGAGGTGAGTCAAATTTGAAAACAAGATTGCTTGTTTTGCGACATGGACAATCAGAATGGAACGCCCTTGGTCGATGGCAAGGTCAAGCCGATATCGCATTAACGACCGAAGGTATTGAACAAGCGCGTCAGGCTGCAAAAAAAATTGGCAAATTTGATTTGATTGCTGCAAGTTCTTTGCAACGGGCTCGACATACGGCTGAAATAATTGCCGAGAGTCATGGTGTTAACGATCTGATTATTGATGATCGCCTGAAGGAATCTTTTATCGGGCCATGGGAAGGATTGACATACGACGAGATTGAGTCTGGTTGGCCAGGTTATTTAAATTCCGGAAAGCAACCAAACGATTTTGAACCGAACCAAAATGTTCTACAACGAATGACTGCGGCGTTTATTGACATCGCTGATAAGTGTCGCGGTGGTCAAGCACTCGTAATTAGTCACAGTGGTGTTATCCGCACAATTCGTCGCGAACTCAAAGTCGCTGACGCAAAACTTGAAAATCTTGGGGGCTGTTGGTTTGATGTTCTCCCTGACGGTCAAATATTTGCAGGACGAATCATCACCGTGATTGATGAATTTAACTCGAGCGAATCGCTCTAAAGTTACATCGTGCTTGGTCGCTGGCTTGATGATTCGTTTTCGCAATTAGTGCGCAAAAACATAACTTTGCTCACGGCAACTCGTCTGACAACGAACGCTTGCTACCGATTCACTCCTCCGTTTATCGCGATCATCGCCAAAGGATTTGATGTTTCGCTTTCGCAAATTGGTGTCGCCTTGACCGTATCCGAACTGTCAGGTTTGCTATCACCATTTATTGGACGCTTCGTTGATCATCTTTCTCGCCGGGGCGCGATGCTCATCGGATTACTAGGCATTGGTGTTGGATCGTCACTTGCGGCGATTTCGCCAAACATTTTGATGTTCACGCTCGGCGTGACGTTAATTAGTGTCACTAAAAACTTCTTTGATCTTGGCATGGCGGGTTGGATCTCAGATCATGTTCCTTATGAAAAACGTGGTCGATACATCGGCATCACAGAAATTTCATGGGCGCTTGGTCTGCTAATTGGTGTTTCTGCGATGGGAGTTATCACTGCGCTCATTTCATGGCGAGCAGGTTTTGTCGCCGGAGCGTGCGGAATAATAGTGTCACTGGCGTTTATTGCTGCGCGAATAAAAACAGAACCACATGAAGTTTCATCGCGAGTTGCTGATGACGGCATTCGCCTCAGCGGAAGAGCATGGTTTGTCGTAGCCACGATGTTTGCCACGATGTGCGCGAGTCAATGCATATTTATTACTTTCGGAGCGTGGCTTAATGACCAGTTTGGTTTTGGTGCGCTCGGCATCGCGGCAGTTGGATTCAGTTTTGGTTTGGTCGAACTTTACGCATCAGTAACAAGTGCCAAAAAAACCGATAGTTGGGGCAAAGAGGTCAGTATCGCAATTGGTTGTTTGATAATGGTTCCGGGTGGTCTGGCGTTATCACTCGCTTCGCATAATTTAATTTTGGGATTACTCGCACTGATGGTTTATATTTTGGGTTTTGAATTTGCAGTTGTCAGCATGCTGCCACTTGCAACGCATCTCGTTCCAAGACGACCCGGCAGTGGTCTTGGATTAGTTATCGGTGCAGGCACTCTCGGCCGCGGTGTGATGAGCCTTGTTGCAACACGGGCATACGAATCAAGCAATGGAATCGCGCTGCCGGCAATTATCGGATCAGCCTCTGCGGCAGTGGCAACGATTTTGATTTATCAATACCACCGACGTGGCGGATTGGTTCACGAATAACGAAATTTCTGGCTTAGCCAGAGTATTTATTAGTAATCGGAAGTCGTCGATCTTTACCAAACGCTTTGGTACTGACACGAACACCAGGTGCTCCTTGTCGACGTTTGTATTCGTTCACATCTACAAGTCGCGAAATCCGTTTTACTAGTTCGGCGTCAAAACCTCGTGCAATTATCTCTTGCGCCGTTTGATCATTTTCGACATATAACTCAAGTATCGAGTCCAACACATCGTAAGGAGGCAGACTTTGATCATCGCGTTGATCAGGCCGTAACTCTGCCGACGGCGCCTTGTCAATAATTGCTCTCGAGATAACTTCGCGTTGTGATTTTGAATTTATAAATTCACACAATTCATAAACTTTTGTCTTAAATAAGTCCTTAATCACGGCATAGCCACCAACTGAATCGCCATACAGTGTGAAATATCCAACAGCAGTTTCGCTCTTGTTGCCCGTTGTTAAAACCATCCAACCAAACTTGTTCGATAGTGCCATCAATGTTGTGCCACGCACACGACTTTGCAGATTTTCTTCTGTCAAATCTGCTGATCGGTTTGCAAAACTTGGCTCAAGCATCTCTAAATACGAACTAAAAGCAGGTTCAATTGAAATTGTTTGCATCTCAACGCCGAGCGATGAAGCCAAAACTTGCGCATCAGTTCGCGAACCAGCTGATGAATAACGCGATGGCATGGATACACCGTGAACATGGTCTGCACCAAGTGCTTCAACAGCAATTGCTGCAACTAGCGCTGAATCGACTCCGCCAGATAAACCGATTACGACATCAGTGAAACCGTTTTTCAAAACATAGTCGCGCGTGCCGAGCACCAACGCTGCGTGAATTTGAGCGATTTCGGTTAAAGGCTGACTAGTTCTGCCGACGGATTGAGTAAGCAAAGTCCCACGTTCCTTGCCTGATTTCGGCAAAGACAAATCACATACAAGTAACTCTTCAACAAACTGATCAGCACTTGCAACCAGCGATCCATCTGCTGAAAAAATCATTGACCCACCATCAAAAACGAGTTCGTCTTGCCCGCCAATTTGGTTGACATAAGCAACCACGCACTCATTGTCTTTGGCTCGCGCACTAATCATTTCGTGACGCACATTAAGTTTGCCACCATGAAATGGTGAGCCATTTATATTTATGTTTAGTACTGCGCCCAACGAAGCCTGTTCAGCAACCGGACCATCGGCTTGCCAAATATCTTCACAAATTGTGACACCGAAACAAATCTCGTTAATCGTAAATAACGGATTCTCAAACCCTGGCGTGAAATATCTCTGTTCATCAAACACGTTGTAGTTCGGTAATAAATGTTTTCGGTAGACACCAAGTACGGCACCGTTTCGACAGACTGCGGCTGCGTTAAAAATTTCACCAGTTCGGTCATCACGATCGACAAAACCAATAACTGCAACTGTGTCGCCAATTAACTTGACGATCTTTGCGAGTGCCGACAGATTGTCAGCAACAAATCCATCCTTTAATACAAGGTCTTCTGGCGGGTACCCAGTCAGAGACAACTCCGGAAACGCCACGAGCTGACATCTAACTTCAACGGCTTGGTTGTAATAATCGAGAATTTTGGCGGCATTCGCCGAGAGTGCCCCGACTGTTGGGTTGATTTGGGCCAGCCCAACGCGAAGTTTGGCGAAATCTGCCACATAAACAGGCTACCGAGATAAAACTTCACACGCCGTTTACATTCAGACAATGGTCTCGAAACAGCAGTCGGTAAAACTATAAGTGTTCAAAATGAGCCGACGTGGCACATTTAATACGAAGGGAAACTTCATGGCATATCAGGCTGAGTACATCTGGATTGACGGCGTTGAGCCAACACCAACATTGCGTTCAAAAACAAAAATCATTGAAAACAATTCGAAGGCACTTCCGGTTTGGGGATTCGATGGCTCTTCAACAAATCAAGCAACAGGTGAAGCATCAGACTGCATTCTTAATCCAGTTTTTAGTTGCAAGGATCCAATTCGTGGCGGCAAAAATATTCTCGTGATGTGTGAAGTTTTAAGTGCTTCAACTGGCAAACCACATCCAACGAATACTCGCGCGGCATGTGCAGTGGCAGCAAAAAAGTTCGCTGCAGACAAAATGATTTACGGGCTTGAACAGGAATACACAATGATGCGACTCAACGGTCGTCCATTAGGTTTCCCAGAGCTTTCTGGTGAGCCAGAACCTCAGGGGCCTTATTACTGTGGCGTTGGCGCAGGTCGAGTCATGGGTCGAGACATTGTTGAGATTCACACTGAGATGTGTCTTGAAGCAGGTCTTCACATTTCCGGCACTAACGCTGAAGTGATGCCTGGTCAGTGGGAGTTTCAGATTGGTCCAGTTGATGCACTTCGAGTGAGTGATGAGCTTCATGTTGCTCGTTGGCTGTTGCATCGCATCGCCGAAGACTACGACGTAGTGATTTCACTAGACGCAAAACCACAACACGGAGACTGGAACGGCGCGGGTTGTCATACAAACTTCTCTACAAAAGATATGCGATCAAACTACAAAGCGATTGATGATGCATGTCAAGCACTCGGCACACGAATCAACGAGCATGTCAGCAACTACGGCCACGACATCGAAAGCCGACTAACTGGCAAGCACGAAACTGCTCCGTACAACAAGTTCACATATGGCGTCTCAAACCGTGGTGCTTCTGTACGAATTCCATGGCAAGTCGCTCAAGACAAAAAAGGTTACGCCGAAGATCGTCGACCAAACGCAAATATGGATCCGTACATCGTCACACAGCTGATACTTGAAACAGTTTGTGGTAACCCAAAAATAATCAAAACTAAAAAGACTGCGCCACGAAAAGCTGCAACAAAGAAGTCAAAGAAGAAGTAATAGTTCTGCCGTCGTTGCACGAGTGAATCTCGTTGCGACGGCGGCAGACTGTATATATGTGTTCGAGCAGAAACGAGTGCTGAGATGATCGAGCAGCAACGCGATTATGTATTGCGAACTGTTGAAGAGCGTGGCATTCGACTCGTGCGCCTGTGGTTTACCGATGTTCTCGGTAACTTAAAAAGTTTCGCGATCAGCCCGGCCGAAATGGAGAACGCGCTCAACGATGGAATGATCTTTGACGGATCGGCAATTGACGGATTCAGCCGGATTCAAGAAAGTGATGTACTTGCGCTTCCAGATGCCAACACATTTGAAGTTTTGCCTTGGGTTGATCCAAAAGGAGCAGAAGCACGTGTCTTTTGTGATGTCGCCAAATTAGATGGCACACCATTTGATGGTGATCCGCGACAAGTTTTAAGGCGCAACTTAAACGCCGCCCGCGAACTTGGGTATCAGTTCTATGTCGCTCCTGATATTGAATATTTCTATTTTGATCCTCCAACAGTTGACTCGCGACCTGTACCACTTGACGAAGGTGGATTTTTTGATTTAACGAGCACAGACATCACAAGTTCGTTACGCAAAGAAACGATTCGCACTCTTGAGACAATGAGTATTCCAGTTGAATACAGTTTTCATGAAGATGCGCCGAGCCAGCACGAAATAGATTTACGCCATACCGACGCGTTGACGATGGCCGACAGTGTGATGACATTTCGCTTGGTCGTCAAAGAGATTGCTGCTTTGCATAATGTGCATGCCACATTCATGCCCAAACCACTCGAGAATGTGCAAGGGTCCGGAATGCACCTGCATTTAAGTTTGTTCAAAGATGAGCAAAATGCTTTTCATGACGCCGACGACCCGTACAACTTGTCAGAAACTGCAAAACAATTTATGGCGGGTTTACTGCGGCACGCAGCAGAAATAACCGCGATCACAAATCAAACCGTGAATAGTTATAAGCGCCTAGTGCCTGGTTTTGAAGCACCAGTTCATATCTCGTGGGCACGAAATAATCGCAGCGGATTAATTCGAGTGCCGATTCAAAAACGAAATAACGAGCAATCAACCCGAATCGAATATCGGTCACCAGACCCGGCGTGCAACCCGTATCTCGCATTTTCGGTGATTCTTGCGGCCGGCTTGCGCGGCATCAAAGAAGGCTACGAACTTCCACAAGAGGCAGATGCAAATCTTTTTGAAATTGGTGACGACATGCTTGAAAAATTAGGCATTGGACAATTGCCGCAGTCAATGTCCGATGCGTTGCAGGTAATGGAGAAATCAGAACTTGTTGCCGAAGCTCTTGGTGAACATATCTTTGAATGGTTCTTAAGAAACAAACGTGCAGAGTGGCGCGGTTATAAAACCCATATCAGCCAGTACGAACTAAATCGTTACTTGCGTTCACTCTGAGAAGAAAATGACTAACGACGAAACTCAACTTCTTGCAGTCTTTCCCGATCCTGCGCCGATAGATGTTGCGAGAACTTTAGATCTCTCTGGTTATTCGTGGAAGGCAGTAAAAAATAGCGACGCACTCAACCAACTTCAACCCGCTAACGGCTGGGCTGGCGCCGTTATCGACTGCAGCCAAGACCCAGAATTTGGCTGGGCGTTGTGCCGATCACTTCGCCGATGCGAAGTGCCAGTTAATCGAATAATTGTTCTCGTTACCGGTGCACAACTTGCAGATTTAGAAATGCGCGATGATCTATTTGATGATTTTTGTTTGGCACCAATTCATCCGAGAGAATTTGATTCGCGATTGCGACATTTGTTTTATGCAGAATTATCTGTATCTCGTGAATCTCTAATTGAATACGGTGGCTTGGTACTGAATACCGAAACTTACCAAGCATCTTTTGGTGGCAATCCATTAGATCTCACATATATGGAGTACGAATTACTTAAGTTTCTTTCGCAAAACCCGGGCAAAGTATTTAGTCGCGAAATTTTGCTGTCTCGTGTCTGGGGCTACGAGTACTACGGCGGTGCACGAACAGTAGATGTGCACATTCGTCGTTTGCGCGCGAAACTTGGCGAAGAACATGCCAACTTGATTGAAACTGTCCGCAGTGTTGGCTACCGCTTCGGCCAATCTAAGTGGAGCTAAAAATACTGTTGAATAATGCCAGAATTCCGAAAATGATAAAGAACACGCTCGCTATTCGTTGAACAAGTTGCAATTTAACGTTTCGCTGTAACCAAGAACCTGCCACAACCGCAATCGCCGAAACTGTACACAAAGCAGATGCGGCACCGATGGCGACACCAAGTGAGTCACCGGTTCGAACAGCAAAACCAACAGTGGCGAGTTGACTCAAATCTGCAAATTCTGCAACCAATATTGTTGTCACAGACAAATAGACAACTTTAAGAAACGTTCGAGGCGTCGGTTCAACTGAATCACTCTCGTGTTGCTCAGTTGACGAGCGAAACATAAATATGCCTGATCCTAAAAACACAAGACCTATGACAGCATGTATCGGTCTTCCAGGTAATTTTGAAAGTGCTGATCCAAATAAAACTGCGACTATGACATGAGTGCAATAAGCAATACACACACCAATCCAAACCGCTAGCGGTCGGCGCATACGAGTTGAAAGCATCAAAGTTGCAAACATCGTATTGTCCGGCAATTCGGCTAAAAAAATAGTAATAAACACAATTAACGAATTACGCAACATTTGCGACCACTAATTAGAGGCTATTACCCAACGTGCCTTGAACTTAATTAAGTCGATGTGCATTTAACTATTTTCAAAGCGAGACTGTGAGTAATGGCGGCAACCAAAGACTCAGGTGTGCAAGTTGATTTAAGCCTCACTGGAATGTCATGCAACGCGTGCGCCGCCTCAATTGAAAAAGGGTTAAACAAACTCGACGGTGTGACAGCAGCAGTTAACTTTGCTACCGAGTCGGCACGAATTAACTTTGCATCAGGCGCAACAACACCAAGTGCGTTAATTGAAACAGTTACTTCGCTTGGCTACGGCGCTCGTCTTTTGGCTGACACTACGCCTGAGATGCTTGATGCTGAAACAAATCAACGCGTCGCAATGTTGCTGACTCGATTAACAGTTTCGGTTGTGCTCGCAATACCCGTTGTGTTGTTGTCAATGGTTGCAAATCTTGAGTTTAAAAATTGGCAGTGGTTCGCGCTTGCACTCAGCACACCAGTAGTGACCTGGGGGGCTTGGCCATTTCATCGCGCAGCGTTAATGAACTTAAGACATCGTGCTACGACAATGGATACTTTAATTTCGATTGGCATTGTCGCTGCAACCTCTTGGTCAGTTTGGGCAATCATTTGGGGCGATGCACTCGAAATGACATACCGCGGTTCTGCGCAAACAATGAACATGGGTTTAAAGAAAATGGTGGGTGACAGTTCACACATTTATTTAGAAGTTGCAGTCGCTGTGACTGTGTTTTTATTAGCAGGCAGATACTTCGAGGCTCGTGCCAAAAGACGTGCCGGAGATGCCTTGCGATCATTGCTCGCACTTGGCGCCCGCCACGCCACGATATTAAAAAACGGCGAAGAGCAAACTATTGATGCAGCGCTTGTTCGCGTTGGCGATGTAATCGTCGTGCGCCCGGGAGAAATAATTCCGACAGACGGTGTTGTTGAACAAGGCGCTTCGGCCCTTGATGTTTCAATGTTGACTGGCGAAAGTGTGCCAGCCGACGTCAAGCCTGGCAGTGTCGTCACGGGCACAACTATAAATCTCACTGGTCGACTAATTATGCGAGCAACTCGAGTCGGCGCTGAAACTACTTTCGCACAGATAACTCGCCTAGTTAGAGATGCACAAACAACAAAAGCGCCAGTCCAAAGACTTGCTGATCGAGTCAGTGGCATTTTCGTGCCGACAGTAATCCTCTTATCAATCGCCACATTTATTGGATGGTTTTTCGTAGGTTCGTCTACATCCGATGCATTTACAGCAGCAGTGGCAGTGCTGATTATCGCCTGCCCTTGCGCACTTGGCTTAGCAACGCCAACTGCATTAATGGTTGGTAGTGGTCGAGCCGCGCAAATGGGAATCGTCATTAAGGGTGTCGATGTATTGCAAAGCACGCGTCGCATTGACACTGTTGTGTTTGATAAGACAGGAACAATCACGACCGGAGTTATGCAACTCATTGACATCATCTGTGCGCAAAGTTCGACACGTAATGAAATTCTTTTATTTGCCGGTGCGCTTGAACACGCCAGCGAACATCCGGTGGCTCGGGCAATTGCAAGTGCTGCCCGAACCGAACTTGGTCAATTACCTGACGTGACTGATTTTGAATCTTCGCCAGGCATGGGCACATCTGGAGTTGTGGACGGTCACAAAGTAATGGTTGGGCGCGAGTCGTTGTTTGATAAAACTCTTGTGATTATTCCGGGAGATCTTCGTGAAGCACTCGCGAAGGCTCGAAGTGCTGGCAACACTGCAGTGCTAGTTGTCGTTGATGGTGCTGTTAAAGCAGTTTGCGTTGTTGCTGATCAACCAAAAGTAAGTAGCGCAGATGCAATTGCTGAACTTCGAAAACTCGGGTTGCGCCCTGTACTTCTAACAGGTGATAATCAGGCAACTGCGATTGCGATCGCCCAACAAGTCGGAATTGATGCCGATGAGCAGCATGTAATCGCTGGAGTTTTGCCCGACGAAAAAGTTCGCGTCGTGTCCGACTTGCAACAGCGAGGTTATGCAGTAGCAATGATTGGAGATGGAGTAAACGATGCTGCTGCGTTGGCCCAAGCAGACGTCGGTATCGCCATGGGCACTGGCACAGATGTTGCGATGCATGCCAGCGACCTAACAATTGTCAGTGGTGATCTGCGGTTGGTTGCTGATGCGATTTTGCTTTCGCGTGCGACTTTACGCACGATCACGGCAAATGTTTTTTGGGCGTTTGCTTATAACACTGCTGCGATACCCCTGGCCGCACTTGGCTATCTGAATCCAATGTGGGCTGGTCTTGCGATGGCATTTTCAAGTATTTTTGTAGTGACCAATAGTTTGCGATTGCGCACAACGAAACTCACACAGCACACCGCGTTCGTACACGCAACTCGCTAACTGCTTTAGCTCGCCAGGCTCGCGCCGTTCGCTCTGCAACGCCGTAACGCGCTGCAATCGTTGCCGCGTTATCTCCAGTTGCCACTGCTCGTAAAATTTCAATGTGCTTTGGGTCTATGCCTTGGTCTAACGCAACAGCAATAAGTTTGTCCAAACTCACTTCTTCTTCAAACTGCTCTTCAGGTGCAACTAAAAATTCTGACAAAATGTATGGGTCCATCGGGATAACTTTGTAGCGCTTTGAGCGATTGCCGTGCACAAAAGCAAAATATTCGCTATCGCGCACCAAATTTGCTGCGACTTTAATGGGTCGACGTTGCCAAGGATATTTGCGAATCACTCCCCACGCACTCGGAAGAACATCAGCAATAGCCGTATCAATTCCTCCTTCGACTATCCGACCTCGCCGGCGCGCAATCGCCAGCAATGGTGGCAAAATTCGCTGCAACACAATTCGAGCCGCAAGTTCATCACTGGTTGCTTGTTTGACAAGCAACCATAAGTATTGATCGCCTTGCGAATCATCGTGCGCAGTATTGAAGCCTGCTCGTACCAAAACTTCATCTAGATGATTTACCTTGCCACCCGGCAAAGACCACGAATTAACGATTTCAAGTTCTCGGTTTCGGTCACTGATTAGTTGCCATTCTCTAATTAGTCGAGATACCGGACTTGCCGACCTTTGGAAAAGACCGGGGCTCCATGCCAATAAAGGTTGGCTTGTTACGTTGTCTGAATTGATTGTCGTGAGTTGTGTCATGCACAACATCGTGCGAATTAGCACCACCGCGACTCGCACGCGCGGTCTCACCGCAACTCTCACTTACAAAAAACTTCGAACTTGAGCCATAATGATGTGATGAGAATCACTTTGCCTTCGGGCACGCAATGCGAAGTTGATAGAACTGTCAAAAATCCGACGATGGGTTTAGTTATTGCTCCAGATATTTTTGGTTTGCGAGAGTTATACGACGGACTAGTTGCGCGTTTCGCTAGCGAATGGAATATGGCTGTGTGTGCTGTTGATCCGTTTCCTGGTCTCGCACTAGGTCCCGAGATTGAGCCAAGGTTTGCGGCAGTTCAAACGCTTAGCGACGAAATACATTTGCGCGATTTACACGAAGCAGCCGATGCGCTCTCTACACCAATACTTGGTCTGATCGGTTTTTGTATGGGTGGAATGTATTGCTTTAAAGCGGCTCGATCAGAAAGATTTAAAAAAATTGTTTCGTTTTATGGGATGATCACAATCCCAAACGGTTGGCAAAGCGCGACACACGGTGAACCGTTGCATTACTTGCAAACTGGAAATGCTGACCGAGTGCTAGCAATCATCGGAGGCAAAGACCATTACACACCACCTGCAGATGTTGCTGAACTTAAAAACCACGGTGTGAGAACTGAAATTTACTCGGATGCCGAGCACGGTTTTGCCCACGACGCTTCGCGGCCAGCGCATCGCGCACAGGATGCAAAAAATGCATTCGCGCTTGCACGCGCCTGGCTGATTACCTAGCTAGTTGACTAGTTGATTAATTAGCTAGCTCGCGCGTATTTCGAGTTTCTGGCGCATCAAGATTCGATAACGACGATCGTGCTGTTCAAGCCAGCCTAAACGAATAAAACTTGCGATCGCTTTGTTGACCCTTTCGCGAGAGGCGCCAACCATTCCGGCAAGTTCTTCTTGAGTAATCGGAAGAACGAATTCATCTTTACCGCCCGACAACTCAAGTAACCGTTTGGCTGTTCGACCAGTTACATCTAGAAACACGCTGTCTGAGAGAACTTCGTCCATCACTCGCAAACGCATCGCCAGCAGTTTCGTTACTCCCCACAACATCGTTGGGTTCAACTGCAACTGTTGGCGAACGATCGAATAAGGAATCTGTAGCAACGACGACGGTTCAATCGCTCGAGCCATTGCGCTTCGTTTGCCATTGTCAAGAAGTGCAAGTTCGCCGAACAAATCGCCTCGCTCCATCAATGCGAGCACGCTCTCTCGACCATCAATCGGTTGATTGCCAATTGCGATCGCAATTCGCCCTGACAGCACTATGTACATCGACTCCGGAGTATCGCCCTCACTGAACAGCACGTCGCCGCGCTGCAGATTTTTCGTTTCGCCACTTGCTGCAATCAGAGCAAGCACATCTGCAGGAGTCTCGGCGAAAAACGCACTGTTGCTAAGAAGTTGTTGAGCCATATCTGTACGACGGTACTACCCTAAACAAGCGTGAACACCATCGCAACACAAAAAATTGGTGAAAAAATTTGGACAATAATCGTGGCAGCGGGCTCGGGCACGAGATTTGGTAGCCCCAAACAATTTGAGTTAATTAATGACCGCCGAGTTGTGGATTGGGCAGTCGAAACTGCTCGGGCAGCAAGTGACGGCGTGATTGTTGTTTTGCCTGCAACTCATGCTCAACTTGAAGGTGGAGTAGTTGGCGGGTCGACACGAAGCGCATCCGTGCGCAGTGGTTTGGCTGCGGTGCCACTAGACGCATCAATAATTTGCGTTCACGATGCAGCACGACCGTTTGCTTCAGAGTTTTTATTTCATGAGGTCGTTGATGCAGTGTGCAATGGTGCCGATGGTGCGGTGCCAGGGTTGCCGGTTGTTGACACAATTAAATTTATTTCCAATAACAATGTCGTGGTATCGACTCCGGATCGTAGGCAACTTGTTGCAGTGCAAACCCCTCAGGCATTTCGTGCCAAAGTTTTGCGCGGGGCTCACGCCTCAAATCCAGAAAGCACGGACGATGCAACATTGGTTGAGATTAATGGCGGCCGAGTCGTGGTAGTTCATGGTGACCCACTTAATCGCAAATTAACAACTCCAGAAGATTTGAACTGGGCTCGCGCGATTACTCGTGGTGAAGTTTAAATATTTAACCATGACTACAAAAATCAGAGTTGGACAAGGTTTTGATATTCATCGATTCGTTGAATCGTCAGAAAATGATCGAAAACTCATTTTAGGAGGCGTGCATTTCGTCAATGAACGCGGATTGATTGGGCACAGTGATGCTGACGTCATCGCTCATGCAGTCGCCGAGGCGATTCTTGGCGCATGCGGACTCGGCAACATCGGCGAACACTTTCCCGATACAGATCCAAAATGGAAGAACGTCGACTCGTTATCTCTGTTGGCAAGCGTCGCCAAAATGGCGAGCCAAAATAAATTTGAAATCGGCAACGTTGACTGCAGTGTTGTCTGCGAACGGCCAAAGATTTCACTTCACAGAGACGAGATGCAAAATAAATTAAGTGCTGCTACGGGTGCGCCTGTGACGATTAAAGGTCGTCGCGCCGAAGGCCTCGGCTCACTAGGTCGTAGCGAAGGTATTGCCTGTTGGGCTGTCGCAATAGTGACGCAGAATGATTAATTATTAATCATGGCCCAAAATCGAAACAGTCGACCAAATAAGCGCAATAAGCTAGGCGGCCCGAAAAAATCTGGCCGCAATCCGAATAGTCCGAAACGAATCGATTTATCGCGGCGACCAAATAAATCAGATCGCGGTGGCAGTCGACCTGTTCACAAAGAACACGGTCTAGGTGGCGAACAAGTTGAAGGTCGACAAGCAGTTAGAGAACTTTTGCTGGGTTCACGACGCAGAGTTCACGAAATCTGGATTGCGAACGACATTGAGAGTAGCCCAGTGATTGATGACATTTTAGAAATTGCGCGCGACCAGAGAGTTCAAGTGCTGAATGTTTCGCGCCGTGAAATCGAAAGAGAAGCACGTAGCGAAGCACCACAAGGAGTACTCGCCAAAGCTGCACCGCTCGAAGAAACATTATTATCTGATCTACTTGTGGCTCCTCGTGACAAACCACTTTTGTTAGTTGCGATCGATGGCGTAACTGACCCAGGAAACCTTGGAGCTATCTTGCGATGCTGCGATGGCGCTGGCGTCGACGCTGTTATTTTGCCTCGACATCGCGCAGTTCATATAACTCCGACTGTTGCAAAATCATCTGCTGGTGCAATTGAATATTTGAACATGTGCGTTGTCGGTGGGTTGCCAAGTGCATTGTCTGAAATGAAATCTGCTGGAGTTGTCGTAGTCGGATTGGATGACTCAGCGGAGAAAAGTATTTTTGAATTGGGCACTGTGGCTGCAGATTCAATTTGTATTGTGCTCGGCGCAGAAGGACCTGGGTTGTCAAGACTCGCACGCGAGAGGTGCGACTTTCTTGCCAATATTCCAATGCTCGGATCGTTATCTTCGTTGAATGTTTCTGTCGCCGCGGCGCTAGCAACCTATGAGATTGTGCGAACCCGCAGAATTTCTAAGTAAATTCAAGAAATTCAAATACTTATACGCCGAATATCTGCCGTACACTGACGGCGAATAATAAACGCCGGGGTAGCTCAGTGGCAGAGCAACCGCCTTGTAAGCGGTAGGTCGTGGGTTCAATCCCCACCCTCGGCTCAATTTGAATGCTCGCCAGATTTTCTGGCGTCTTTACCGAGGTTAGATTCGCATTTATATTCGTGTTTATATTCGTGGTTATTGCGGTATAAACCATCTAGTTAGGTCTATGCGATAACTTAAATGGGTATGAGTCAAGAGCAATATCGCCCAAGTCGCGGAGATTCCGACAGGCAGTTTTCAGGCGGACGGTCTTCAGGTGGGCGCCCATCAGGCGGACGATCATCGGGCGGCGGGTCAAATGTCAATTCAACTTTGTCAATCATCATTGTATTTCTTGCACTATTACTGGGATTTTTTATCTTGCGCGATATTCGTGGCGATAACACCAGCCAAACAATTGCGACACCAACTCAAGACACCGTTGTAACAACGGGAACGGGAACCGAAGCAACAGTGCTTGAAGTTCCTGTTCAAACAACAATCGTCTTAACTGCGTTCAAAATTCAAATCGCCAATGCGTCAGGAATCGCCGGAAGTGCTGGTCAGTTGACTACTGAGTTGCAAGGTCGTGGCTTCATCGTGCAACCTGCTCTCAACAAAAGTGAGATCACGCCAAAACAAACAGTAACTGTGGTCTACTACTTACTCGGCAGTGAAGTTGTCGCAGCTTCGGTCGCTAAAGAACTCGGTGGAGTTGCAGTTGCAGCAATGCCAGAACCGATTCCAACCGAAACCGGAAAACTCGGTGAAGCAAGCGTGTTGATTTTGTTGGGCACTGACATCGCTGGAATACCACTTCCACCAAGCGGCTCCGCAGTTGCACCTGTCGCCCCTGTCGTGACAATTGCGCCTGTGACACCGGTTGCGCCAACTACGACAACAGGTTAATTAAACTCCCAAATTATTTTGCGTCACGCAAAAGTTTTAACGCTGCTTGTTCGATGCAATGCAATGGTTGTTGTATCGCGCTATCGCGTCCAAATAATTCAACAAGACTTAATGCATTAAGTCGTCCTTGCACTTCTTGATGAATTTCACCGCAGATTGCCGAGATCTGAATTTTTTTCTCAGCGGCAAGTTCTGCCATCGAGCCGACAACTTTCCCTGAAAAACTTTCGTTGTCCATATATCCCTCACCAGTGATAATTAAGTCAACATCAATTAGTAGCTCATCAAGCAGAACTTCTTGCGCAACAAGATCAAAACCTGGCACAAGGTTCGCTCCGAGTGCCGCCAAGCCACCGGCTAATCCGCCCGCAGCACCTGCACCCGGTAACAACGAAACATCAACACCATACGTCTCTTTATACATCTGAACAAGACGCTCAAGTCGAGTTGTGAGCAACTGAACTTGCGCTGATGATGCACCTTTTTGTGGCCCAAAAACTTTTGCGGCGTCTGTGAACGCTGTCGTCACGTCACATGCAACTACAAACTCAACGCCTTTGAGTCGCGCCGGTGTTTGAATTGCACGAACTGCTCCAAGCCCTCCATCTGTGGTGGCAGATCCACCCAGACAAACGATGATTCGTTTTGCTCCAAGATCTAATGCGGCATCAATGAGTTCTCCAGTGCCCGTAGTCGACGCAGCGACAGCATCATTTTTTTCTTTGCCACCCGCGAGCAATAAACCAGAGGCGCAAGCCATCTCAATAGTTGCTGTACCACGATGTAGACGCCAAGCTGCATTAACAGGATCACCAAGCGGACCAGTAACGAGTGTCGTTCGGTTTGCGCCACCAAGTGCTTCAAGAGTTCCTTCTCCACCATCGGCAAGTGGACGCTCAATGCAATCGTGACCAAGTTGCCAACATGCGTGACCAATTGCAGTCGCGACTTGCGCCGCGGTAGCTGTGCCGCGAAACTTATCAACGGCGGCGAGCACTTTCATGCGTTCAGGTTAGATGAGATCATGATCGCAATATGCCCCAAATATGCGCCTAGCCTTAAGAGCGATGTTTTTTAAGGGCCGACTTCAAATGTCGCTACTTGCAACCACAATTATCAGCGGCGCTCTATCTCTGGTATTTGCTCAACAAGGTGATGACCCGGCACCAACTACAACTCTCGTGCCAGTAGCGGCAACCGTGCCAGTAACTACGACGATTTACACTCCGCCAGTCAGATACATAATTCAACCTGGCGACACACTCTTTGGCATTGCTTCAACTTATTTATTAGACATGCAGGCGTTAATGGATTTGAACGACATTACAAACTCTGACCATGTTGAAACCGGAGATGAACTTATCTTTCCACCTGCAAATGGTTTTTTTCCAGTTGCGCCATCTACGACGATGAAGCCTTAAATTATTTTCGGCGATGCTTCACTGAGATATCAGCAATATCTCGCATGATTCTGGCGATATCAAAATCTTTCGGAGTATAAATCGCTACGACACCTAGATCGGTTAATTTCTTGCGATCGTCTTCAGGAATGATTCCGCCGACGACTACGGGTGAACTCACACCTGCTTTTTTCAACTGCAACATCACTTCTGGCACAAGCGCTAGATGCGAGCCTGAAAGAATTGAAAGTCCAATTACATCTGGATCTTCATCGCGCGCAGAGGCTGCAATTTGTTCCGGTGTTAAACGAATGCCACTATAGACAACTTCCATTCCAGAGTCACGTGCAGCAACTGCAATCTGTTCGGCCCCACTCGAGTGGCCGTCCAAACCAGGCTTTGCAACCAATAGTCTCGGCGGGCCACCAACAATTGTTTTGACAAAATCTGAAACCTCGTTCAATAGATGACCATGTCGACCAGAGACGCCACCTACACCGGTTGGCGCGCGATACTCACCAAAAATGTCACGCAGCACCTGTGACCACTCGCCTGTCGTGCCCCCAACTTTGGCAAGTTCAATCGAAGCAGGCATCAAATTTAACCCTTCGCGAGCGGCGATTTGCAAAGACTTGAGCGCCGAATCTACTTGAATTTGATTTCGAGATTTGCGCCAAGTTTCAACTTCAGCGATCATTTGTTTTTCTATCTTCGGATCAACTTTGAGAATATTGTCAAAGCCACCTAAAGGAGAAAGCGCCGTCTGTGTAAACGCATTCACTCCAATAACTTTTTGATCGCCTTTTTCTATTCTGCTCGTGCGACTTGACATCGAATTAACAAGTTTGCCCTTAAGAACGTCAACTGCTTCAAATGCACCACCGATTGCCAAAATCTCGTTGAGTTCAATCCATGCTTGATCAACTAATTGTGAAGTTCGCGATTCGATGACAGTTGATCCATCAAAAATATCTTCATATTCAAGCAAGTCAGTTTCAAAAGCCAAGACTTGTTGCATTCGCAACGACCACTGTTGATCCCACGGGCGAGGCAAACCAAGGGCTTCGTTCCAGGCCGGCAACTGCACACTGCGAGCGCGAGCATTTTTAGAAAGCGTTACAGCCAGCATTTCGAGAACAATTCGCTGAACATTATTTTCAGGCTGTGCTTCAGTTAGCCCTAGTGAATTTACTTGAACGCCGTATCTGAATCGCAGTGCGCGGTCATCGGTTATTCCGTATCGCTCGCGACCTATTCGCTGCCAGAGTTCGACGAATGCGCGCATCTTGCAGATCTCTTCAACGAATCTGATTCCAGCGTTAACAAAAAATGAAATCGATGAAAACACCTGTGGAAACTGCTCATCGGCTACCTGATCACTTGACTTAACCGCGTCCAAGATATCAATCGCGTTAGCCAGCGAAAACGCGATTTCTTGAACCGGTGTCGCACCGACCTCTTGCAAATGATATGAGCAGATATTGACCGGGTTCCATTTTGGTGCGTTCGTCGCACACCAAGCGATCATGTCAACAATTATTCGACGCGACTGTTGCGGTGGAAATATAAACGTACCACGCGACAAATATTCTTTGAGTATGTCATTTTGAGTTGTGCCACGTAAATCTTTTGTAGCGACATTTTGTTCGTCAGCATTTGCAACATAAAGTGCAAGCAACCAGGCTGCAGTTGCATTTATCGTCATTGAAGTGTTCATCTCGCCCGGCGGAATACCGTCGAGCAATGTCCGCATGTCCCCAAGATGAGCGACCGGCACTCCAACTTTGCCAACTTCTCCACTTGCGAGTACATGATCTGGGTCGTAACCAGTTTGTGTTGGTAGATCAAAAGCAATTGATAATCCTGTTTGACCTTGTGCCAAGTTCGTGCGATACAACTCGTTAGATGCAGCCGCACTCGAATGCCCCGAATAGGTGCGCATCACCCAGGGTTGATCACGCGTTACGGCTTTAGTTGGCTCACTCACTATCAGATAAGGCTAGGCGTGGAACTATTGCATTACAGCGACTGCGAGTTCACGTAAATACTGCTCTCTTGTAATGGCTACCGCTCCAAGACTTTCTAAATGTGGAGTCAACCACTGCACATCTAACAAAGTCATTTCGGATTCTTTCATCTTTTTAATTAACGCCATTAATGCAACTTTCGATGCGTCACGCAATAAATGAAACATAGATTCGCCTGCAAAGAATCTGGCAACCCGAACACCGTAGAGTCCACCCGCTAATAATCCATTTTCGTCAAAGACTTCAAAACTGTGGGCATAACCAAGTTTGTGAAGCTGTACATACGCCTCTATGAATTCGGCGGTGATCCAACCGTGATCACGATTCGGCGCCGCACAACCGTGCATCACCATCTCAAAACATGTGTCAATGCGAACTTCGAATTTCTTTTCACTACTGCGCATTGATCGAGAGATCACTAACTGTTCTAAGTTAATTACTGCCCGATTTAAGGGTGACCACCAAACCAGATCAGTCGGTTGTTGATCATCAAAGTCGTCGCTTGAAACCATCGGAAATATTCCGTGCCGATACGCGTGAATCAAAGTTTCTGGTCTTAAATCGGCGCCACGACCAACAACGTCATTGCGTGGCCATCTTGTTGACGGTGGAAACTCCCAAATTGACTGATCAAG
Organism: Ilumatobacteraceae bacterium; assembly: GCA_964203235.1. Lineage (GTDB taxonomy): Bacteria > Actinomycetota > Acidimicrobiia > Acidimicrobiales > Ilumatobacteraceae > BACL27. The sequence continues at coordinate 951,107 of CAXNLE010000002.1, read as the reverse complement.
CGGAGTCGGTGTTGAATCCCAGCTCATCAGTAAACAATTTACATTTTAGTAACTATAAAAACCTTGCTTTGATTTGCGGCCCAATTTGCCTTGCTCAACAAGCTTTTTCAACATTGGACGGGGTTCAAGTGTTGGTGATTTAAATTCTGCATGAAGCGCCTCAAGAATCGCAACTGACGTATCGAGTCCAACTAGATCGAGCAATGCAAACGGCCCCATTGGAAAGTTACAGCCACCTTTCATTGCAACATCAATATCTTCCATGCTTGCGGTACCAGCCTCAAACATTGCAATTGCGTTGTTCAAATATGGAAACAGCAATGCGTTAACAATGAACCCAGCACGATCAACGACTTGTACTGCATCTTTGGCGCAGGCTTTGACAAACTCATTGGCGAAAGCGATTGTTTCGTCGCTCGCAGTGATCGGCCGAACAACTTCAACAAGTGGCATCAGCGCAGCAGGATTAAAAAAATGGATTCCACAAACTTTGTCAGGACGGTTCGTTGACTTCGCCATCTCAATCACTGGCAAAGTGCTCGTGTTCGTCGACAAGACACACGATGGCTTAACAATTTTGTCAAGTTGAGAAAACAACTCTTGTTTTGTTGCAAGGTCTTCAACAGCAGACTCGATAATCAGATCACAATTTGCAAGGTCTTCAAGTTTGCTCGTGACGCTGACATGCGACATTGCAGAGTCTTTTTGCTCTTGGGTGATTTTCGCTTTTGCAAGTTGTTTGTTAAGGCTTGCTTCAATTGCAGTTTTCGTCGCTTGGGCAGTTTCTGCCGAACGTGAACGGATAATTACATCAATCCCCGATTTGCCTATAACTTCTGCGATTCCAGAGCCCATGATCCCAGAGCCAATTACGCCAACTGTTTTGATTTCAAGTTTTGTCATCCGAGCGACACTAGCGACTACTACTGGCATTTAACTAACCGTAAGTAGGTCGTCATTTTCCGGTCACGTCATGGTCACGTTACGTACACTTTGCAGTCATCTCAAACAGATAACGTCCACGGGGTGAATAGCGCACAAATTGAATCTCTAATCAGTGATCCGCAACGAATAATCGCACTTGATGCGGTGCACAACTTTCGTGATTTAGGCGGATACCCAACAAGCAGCGGCCAAACCACGAAATGGCGAACTTTGTTTCGAGCCGATGGGCTTTATCGCTTAACCGCCGAAGACGCACAGGCAGTAATTGACCTTGGTGTGAAAACCGTGATCGACCTGCGAACTGATAACGAGGTCAAAACTCGTGGCACCTTCCCCGTTGACAAGTTTCCCGTTGCATTTCATCATCTGTCGATCATCGACGCAACATGGAATGAAACCGAAACACCAGTTATCGAAGACACCGTTGAATTTTTGGTCTGGGCATATCGTGAGATGATCGCCAATGCTGCACCAAAGTTTGCCGATGCCATTGAAGTCATCGCATCAACCGATGTCTTGCCGTTGGTATTTCATTGTGCTGCGGGCAAAGATCGAACAGGAGTTCTCGCGGCATTCATTTTGTCTATCCTCGGTGTGCCAGATGAAATCATTTCTGCAGACTACGGACTAACCGAATTAGGGATGAAGCGACTCATCAAATGGGCCGAGGTTAGCCAGCCAGATCTTGCCACGGCGTACGCCAACATGCCAGCCCGATTTGCTGCGGCCGACCCACGCGCTATGGCAATCATTCTCGACGATCTAAATACAAAACATGGCTCGGTACAAAACTTCGTGCGCGAAATCGGTGTCAGCGACCAGACAGCCAACATCTTGCGAGAGACGTTACTAACTAATTAAATTTCTAATTAAATAATTAACAACAAGTTAGTTTTCGCTGACTGTTACTTTTGTAATTCGAAGTTCTTCTTTTGGTGGCACGCCATTTGATGCTGGGTCATCATTGCCTGCTTTGTCGAGCGCAGAAACTGTTGTATCCAAACCTTTTGTTACTTGACCGAACAACGTGTAGCTCGGCGAGAGCGATACTCCTTGGTCGCCAGTTACAACAAAGAACTGACTGCCATTTGTATTTGGCCCAGAGTTAGCCATCGCCAATGAGCCGAGTTTGTACTCGCCCGCTGCTGGCAACTCATCGGCGATTGCGTAGCCAGGTCCACCCGAACCAGTCGCAGTTGGATCACCGCATTGCACCATAAAAGTTGGTATCGCTCGATGGCAAACTGTGCCATCAAAATATTGTGATCGCGCCAAGTTGACAAAGTTATTGACAGTGCCAGGTGCCTTTGCTGCGTCAAGTACCACAGTGAAATCACCTTTTGATGTTGACACGACTGCCGTGTAGGTTTTCGTTAAGTCAATGCACAATTTTGGTGCAGAAGTGAACTCTTGAACTTGCGAACCTGAACCATCGGTCGGCGCACAATCGCCCTCACCATAGGCGAACGGTCCGGCAGCGGCTGGTGCCACGGTTGACTCAGCCGAAACCACAGAATCACTAGTTGATGACTGAGATTCATCTTTGTTTCCACTCAAGTTGAACAATAAAACAACCCCAACAACTGCTCCAATTAGCAAAGCAATCCTTGTTATTCGACGGCGCATAATCTGACGCTGAGTCTTTTGTGCAACTTCATTTCGACGAGCTAGTCGATTTTCTTTTTGACGGTTTCTTTTGTCTGTTCCCATGATCAGAAAATGCTACAGGTCGGCAACACCAGCAGCGCTAGCGTTGAACGACGTGGCGTTGATAGTTCAAAAATACGGTGGCACTTCGGTGGCAGATCCTGAAAGAATGCGCAATGTCGCACGCCATATCGCTGCCTCAAAAGCAGAAGGCAACCAACTCGTAATTGTTGTTTCGGCGATGGGAAAGGCCACCGACAACCTGATGGAGCTCGCTCGACAGGTTTCTTCAGCGCCATCCGGTCGCGAATTAGACATGCTGCTGACAACTGGTGAACGCATCAGCATGTCGCTTTTGTGTATGGCGCTGCAAGATCTGGGTGTTGAAGCAATGAGTTTCACCGGCAGCCAAGTCGGGATCATTACCGACACTGTGCACACGCGCGCAAAAATTCTCGAGATAAGAGGCGACCGCGTTCGCGAAGCAATTGGTGAGGGCAAGGTTGCAGTCGTCGCGGGCTTTCAAGGTGTCAGTACCGATAAAGAAATTACAACACTCGGTCGCGGAGGAAGTGATACGACTGCAGTTGCACTCGCCGCGGCTCTCAAAGCCGACGTCTGCGAAATTTATACCGATGTCACCGGTGTTTTCACTGCTGACCCGCGACTTGTTTCGCAAGCGCGAAAATTAAAACATCTTGAGTTTGATGAAATGCTCGAGATGGCTGGGGCTGGAAGCAAAGTGCTGGCACTTCGTAGTGTTGAATTTGCTCGAAATCACAATGTGCCGATTCATGTGCGCTCAAGTTTCACTTGGGAGCAAGGAACTTGGGTGACGAGTGAAGAACGTAAAGGAGAAAAAAATATGGAAGATCCGATTATTTCTGGTGTCGTACACGACGCTGGCGATGCAAAAATAACTGTGCTGGGCGTGCCTGACCAGCCGGGTGTTTCAGCGGCATTGTTCGAGCCGTTGGCAAACGCCAATGTCAACGTCGACATGATCGTGCAGAACACTTCAACTGCAGGAACAACAGACATTTCTTTTACGTTGCCAAAGACCGATGTAGCAGTCGCGCAACCGATCGTCGAAAAAATCGCAAAGCAAGTTGGCGCAAAGGGTGTAACCAACGACTCGAACATCGCCAAAATCTCACTTGTGGGTGCAGGAATGAAATCAAGCCCTGGCATCGCCGCCAAGATGTTTCGAGTTTTGGCAGACAACAAAGTCAATATCGAAATGATTTCAACGAGTACGATTCGAATTTCGGTCGTTGTGGCTGCCCCGATGCTCGAAACGGCAGTCCGTGCATTACATACGGCGTTCGACCTAGATAGTGGGGAGGAGTATTCGGCACCACTGCCTGAACGCAAGTAGCAAGTAGATTTCTTCAGACATATGCAAACAAAGCGTGCTCATCATTTGCCTTGGCGGCGCGCAGGAAATCTTGCAGATAATAATTTAAGCGCAGACGATGTCGTACGAGAGACAGGCTGGGTTTTCAACAATGAAACCGGAAACGATCTAACACTTAAAGAGTTCGTCGACACCGGCGACAAAGAAGTTCAGCTTTACTTTCGATTACTCGAACTCGGCGACATAAAATTTGAGACTTCAACTCTGCTCGAAATCGGCAGTGGTATAGGCAGAATGACTTCGGCATTTACGAATCGTTGCGAAAAAGTAATTGCCGCAGATGTTGACTCGGCTTTTCTTGAGCGATGCCGCCAAACAGTTGCGCGGTTCGGACGAATTGATCGCCTGACCACACTGCACGTAGCCAACGGTAGAACCCTTGCGCTAAACGACAACACTGTAGATCTCGCTTTTTCATACATCACGCTGCAACATTGTCAGCCCCACGATGCTCTTGAACTTGTAAACCAAGCAATCCGTGTCACCCGAAGTGGTGGCACAGTTGTGCTCAATTTTCGAACTTGGGTGCCTAGCGATGTCTTGCTCGTGCCATTAGGCATCGCAATGCGCTCGCTTTGGAAAGTTTCAATTGTCGGCCCCCGCCTCGCCCGTTGGCGCTGGTCGACGAGATTCGGGTGGCAGGCCAACCGACTAAAACCCGACACGGTGTTGGCGAAAGTCGCGCCACAACTAAGCGATATAAAAATATTTCATTCAAAAAAGCGAACTCTTAAAGTAATGACAACCGATAAAAATCAGGTAAAAGTGATTCCGACAAACCGAATTAATCCAAGCCATTGGTGGTTGGTTGCTCAAGTATCCTAAATTTGTGACAAAAAATATCTCAAATAAAAACATTTCAATAGGCATTGTCGGCGCGACAGGCATGGTCGGCAGTGTGATGCAGACATTGCTCGTTGAAAGAAAGTTTCCGGCATCAACAGTCAGATTTTTTGCGTCTGCAAGATCTGCTGGAAGCGTCATCGAATGGAACGGCCAAAAAATCACTGTTGAAGATGCATCTACAGCAGACACAAGCGATTTAGATATTGCGATTTTTTCTGCAGGGGCCACTACTTCACGAGCAATCGCAGAGATTTATGCCAAGTGTGGAACAATAGTGATTGATAATTCATCTGCGTGGCGAATGAACCCTGATGTTCCACTAATTGTTTCAGAGGTTAACCCTGAAGATATCGCTCAGGCAAAACTCGGAATCATTGCTAATCCAAATTGCACGACAATGGCTGCAATGCCAGTACTCAAGCCACTGCATGATGCTGCAGGACTTGTGCGAATGGTTGCCAGCACATACCAAGCGGTCAGCGGAATGGGAGTTTCTGGTGTCAGTGAGTTGCATGACCAAATCAAACTTGGTGCGCCAAATGCAAAAGACTTGACCTACGGCGGTGATGCAATTGCATATCCACCAGCGGTGAAATTTCCAAAAACGATTTCAAACAATGTGATCCCGTTTGCAGGCACCCTGGTAGACGATGGCATGTTAGAAACTGACGAAGAGAAAAAGTTGCGCAACGAGAGTCGAAAAATTTTACATATTCCAAATTTGCGTGTATCGGGTACTTGCGTGCGCGTTCCAGTATTTACTGGTCACTCACTCTCACTCACTCTTGAATTTGATCGTGCGATCACTCCGGCTGAAGCAACAAACATTTTGTCAAATGCAGCAGGTGTGAGTCTGATGGATGTGCCAACACCTTTGGACGCCGCAGGCAAGAACGCAAGTTTCGTCGGACGAATCCGTCAAGATCACTCAATCGACGGAAACAAGGGCCTGGTGTTATTTGTTTCTAACGACAATCTTCGCAAAGGCGCTGCGCTTAACGCTTTGCAAATCGCCGAGGTAATCGTCGGCCAAAGAAATTAACTAAGTCGTATTTTAAACTTCGACTGGCATTCCTTCATGCCATACATCGCCTGCAGTAATTGCATTTGCTGCACGGCGCAAACGTAGTGAGTCGAGAGGTTTAATTAACCAGCCTTGCGCGCCACTGCGCCGAGCCAAATGAACATCAGCAAGGCGATCAAGCAACATTAAAACGGGCACATGTGGTGCTCGCCCATCACTGTGATCTAAACGCAGATCCATGGTCACTGCCATCGCGCCCATTGAACCACTCTGTAAATCAAGCACTGCCAAATCTGGAGTACGTTGCTTTATGGCTTGCGGCACATCGCGGCCATCGCTACACACAACGAATGAAGTTTCAGGTGTACCAAGTGCAGAATGAACTTCGTCGAGAACCCACTGAGCATCGGTAGCAAGCAAAATGTGCACGCGCAAATGTTAGCGTAAGTTTCTCATCACACGACTCGGAGAGTGAATTGCACACACAAGTCAGCCAGAAACGAACATACGCAACAGTCGGGCTGCTTGTTTTGATGTCGGTGATGATGTTTGTTTCTGCGGGTTCTGCACGGGCACAAGATGATGCAATAGATCTGGCCCCCGTAGATGTCGTAGAAGTAAACGGATTAATTGACGAAATCGTGGCTCATGACATTGAGCAAGCAATTGATCGTGCCGAGAATTCAAACTCGCAGGCAATCATCTTTCAAGTCAACTCACACGGCAGTGTTGTCTCCTCGGCTCGAATGACGCAATTGTTTGAGAAAATTATTAATTCGAAGCTCCCGATTGGTGTCTGGGTAGGGCCAACGACCGCCCGTGCCTACGGAAGTGCTGCTCAGTTGTTGGCTGTTGCTGATGTTTCGGCGATGGCCGACGGCACAAGGATAGGCAAAACAGGAAAGTTACTTACGACTAGTGCCGGCAAAATTAGTTTTGGTGATGCATCTTCGCAATTATTAACTTCTACTTTGAATTCTCAACAGGCAAAAAAGCTTGGCGCGTTAAAACTTACGACAGCCGACGAAGGCGTTCCTGTATTGCGAAACATGCTGCTGGCGCTAGACGGTCTAACAATCAAAGGCAAAACGTTGCACACGGTTGTTGACGCCAAAGACGAAAATGGGCAGCTAGTACGCGATGCGGCGACGACAAGATTTTTTAAACTCGGCTTAGTTGAGCGTTTATTACATACTTCGGCAAGTCCACCAGTTACATATTTATTGTTTATCATCGGTCTCGCACTTTTGATATTTGAATTTTTTACCGCTGGCATCGGCATCGCCGGAGTTGTTGGTGCAATTTGTGTTGTGCTTGGCAGTCACGGGTTAGCGACATTGCCACTGCGCGGAGCAAGTCTGGTGCTGATGTTGATTGCAATGTTTGCCCTGGCGATTGACGTGCAAGTTGGGATTCCAAGGTTTTTTACGGGATTAGGTCTTGCACTGTTTACGATTTCTAGCGTCACACTATTTCGCCCAAGCGACGGCGGCGATGTACGACTTTCTTGGCTGACACTTGCTTCTGGTGTTGCAGCAATTTCTTTGGCTTTTGTTGTCGGCATGCCGTCAATGGTGCGCACAAGGTTTGCCACGCCAACGATCGGTCGTGAGTGGATGATCGGAAGTATCGGCGTTGCAGTCGGAGAAATTAATCCACTTGGAATTGTGCGAATTCACGATGCCAACTGGCGCGCGCGCACGAATCGCTCGACACCAATTAATGATGGTCAAGAATTAAAAGTTGCCGCAATTGACGGAGTAACTCTAGAAGTTGAACCACTCGAAGGTGCCGCACGTGACTATCGCGAGATGCGCAAACCAAAATAAATTCTTGCGCTAGCTAATTAACTAGCTAGCTAGTCGCGCGCCTCCAACCCGCAAATCATCTAAGCGTTTGGTGATTCCACGACTATCTAAAGCTTCAAGCAATGGCACTGCATGCTTGCGTGTAATCCCAAGATGTTCACGAAATTGCGAGACAGTAAAACCATTTGGATTCTGATTCAAAATTTCTATTACTTTCAGTCGCGCAGTTTCTAGTGCGGTGATGTGAAACACGGTGCCATCAACATCTACTAATAATCCGCGCTGCACGAGTTGCCTAATAATATTGCGGTCAAGTGTTTTGGTATCTGGCGGCGTTACTCCGGCATGGGCGAATAATCCTGCATACGGATGATCAGATATTGAATTGGCACCTTTGATTCGAGCACGTCCCATTTCAATTACGACTTCTGGCAAAGTTGCAACAACCGCTTGTTCGTGAGTTTTGAGTCGAGAGACTTCAATGCCATCCGGGTTTTTTGCTAATTGCATCGCCAAGTCTTTTCGTAATGCGTCGTAAAGCTCTGAAGTAGTCAGCCATTCGCCAACCAATGCGGGCAGTCGCTGCGCTGTGAGTAACTCAAAATCACTGACAGTTATCCAGCCGTGTTCTGCAATCAACCGATCAAGTGACTGATCAGGTTTGGCGCGTGAAACACGAAGTATCGGGTGAATGTCAAGCACTTCTCCACCGCCAATTGTTTCTTGTCGACCGGATTCGCGGAGAATATAACGATCACCCGGCTTAAGCGCAAGCGACGAATCAATCGCAATTCGCACACAACCTTGCTCATCGGCGTTCAACTCACGCACACCGATCAGACGAATCTTGGCAGAGAACTCGCCGGCCCCGATATAAACCGAATAACTACCGCGACGAGTTACCCGGTGTTTGAGACTCGGAACTATTCGCAAAGATGCATCAAACATCGCAGTTGGTTTCCATTGTTGTACATTTATCAGCGCGTCACCACGAGAAATTTCTTCGTGCGAAATACCAACGAGATTCAATGCGCAGCGATGTGAACGCTCAAGTTTTGTAACTGTCTGTTCATGCTGTTGAATTTCTCTAATCCGAACTTTTTGCTGATTTCGTACAACAACTAGTTCATCACCAACCTGTAGTGACCCATCTATCAAAGTTCCGGTGACGACTGTGCCAGCACCTTTTGTTGTAAATGCGCGATCAATCCACAATCTCGGGCGCTGCGTTGTAATTGAGTTATCTTTTAGAGAATCACCTGCAACAAGCTCATCTAGCGCTATTCGCAACTTATCAAGACCCAGTTGCGTAGTAACTGAAGTTGCAATTATCTCGCTATTTGCTAAGAACGATCCGCTCGTGTGCTCGGCAATTTCACGACGGCGAATATTTTCTAATGCCTCGTCAATTAAATCTATTTTTGTTAGTGCAACGACGCCACAGGCGACGCCAAGAAGTTTTAAAATCTGAAAATGTTCCTCGGTTTGTGGCATCCAGCCTTCTTTGGCATCAACAACTAAAACACACGCATCAATTGCCCCGACGCCCGCCAACATGTTGCGCAAAAAACGAATGTGTCCCGGCACATCAATAAAACTTGCGACAGCACCAGACGGCAACACCGTGGCGGCAAAGCCCAGATCGATCGTCATGCCACGACGCTTTTCTTCTTCCCATCTGTCTGGGTCGGTGCCGGTTAGTGCTCGAACGAGCGAAGATTTGCCGTGATCAACATGGCCAGCAGTTGCTATAACAGTCATTGAGTTAGCTATTCAATAAGATTTCGCAAAGCATCAATCAATAAATGGTCATCTTCACTACGCACCGTGCGTAAATCAAAATAAGTTTTTGAATCTTTAACTCGAGCAATAATTGGTAGTTGACGACTACGTAATTTTGCAAGGTGATCACCAGCGATTACAACACCAACTGAAGCAATAGTTGCACCGGGCGCCGACCCGGCACCGGGTATTGAGTCGAGCGAGCAAACCTCGCCAACTTGAGCGGCTTTGATTATTTTTTCGGCACGCAATTGCAACTCGGATACAGCAATATTTGCCATCTTCCAAAAAGCAACATCGGCTGTCACGGTTCGTCCTAAATATGAAAGTGCTAGTGATTGCATCGCGATCATGGTAAGTGAACCAGGTCGTAGTGCTCGCGCCAGTGGATGTTGCGCACACGCATCAACAAGATCAGCGCGACCGGCGATTACTCCGCATTGAGGGCCGCCAAATAACTTGTCGCCGCTAAACATCACTAGTGCCGCGCCATCACTCAGTGTTTGTCGCGCTGCTGGTTCGTTGGCTAACCACGCAGGTGTGCGACCTTCAAGCCATGGGCAGGTGTTATCGATTAACCCCGAACCAATGTCGGCAACAACCGGCACTGACAAAGTTGATAGTTCGCGCATTGGGGTATCTTCAACAAAACCTGACACACGATAATTCGACGGGTGAACTTTGAGGACTAGCGCAATATCATTGCCCCGCTTTTCAATTGCTTTTTTGTAATCGCGCAGACGAGTGCGATTTGTGGTGCCGACATCAATAAGTCGTGCGCCAGATTGCTCGGTGACTTCTGGGATTCGAAAGTTACCGCCAATTTCAACACTCTCACCTCGTGAAACAGCAACATCTCGAGCATTTGCCAATGCGGCAACAACTAATAACACAGCAGCAGCATTATTATTGACAACGATCGCCGACTCGGCGCCACAAAGAAGAGCAAGCAATTTTCCGACTGTGTTTTGGCGTGAACCGCGTTCGCCTGAACGCATATTTAGTTCAAGATTTGATGCACGATCAGTTGTGTGTATCTCGATTGGCGCACGACCAAGGTTTGTATGCAGCAAAACTCCAGTTGCGTTAACGACCTCGCGCAATAATGATTGAGAAAATTCAGTGGCTAATTGATCGGCCTGTTGTTGCACATTTGAAACCGAATTTTCAGCGATCGCGCGTCGCGCACAATCTACGAGAATTGCATGTGGCAGAGAATGGCGATTCGCCAGATCTCGTGCGAGTGCATCCACTGATGGTGGGCGCCCCGCGGTGTCGACCGACACGCGATTCATTGCTTTGAACCTATCGGCGAATTTGGCGATGATGTTTCAACGTCTTCCAATGCGTATTCTCATTGATGTGACAAGTTCAGACGCGGTCTCCAATTTTTCGTCGCTCGACAATTCAAACAAGCTAGATAAAAGTGCGCTACGCCCGGCAGCCACCGTGATGCTGATCCGCGATATTGAAAATGGTGAATTTGAAGTTTTCATGTTGCAACGCACGCTAAATGCCGCATTTGCCGGCGGGATGTATGTGTTTCCTGGTGGAAGAGTCGATGAAGCAGATGGCATTGAAGAATTAGAACAACTTTGTGATGGCTTAGACGATGAACATGCAAGTGGTTTACTTGAGATTCCAAGTGGCGGTTTGGCTTACTGGGTTGCCGCGATTCGTGAGTGTTTTGAAGAAGCCGGTGTGTTGTTGGCACGCAGCACTAAAACGAATCAAATAATTGCATTTGATCAACCTGAGATCGTAAATCGCTTCGACGAAGCGCGGCTGCAAGTTCATGACTTCTCGCTGAGCATGGTTGAGTTATGTCGCAGTGAAGAATTACATCTGATAACTGATTCAATTCACTATGTCAGTCATTGGATCACTCCGGTTGGCGAAGCTCGCAGATTTGATACGCGCTTTTTTGTCGCACGTGCACCAGAATCTCAAGAACCGTTACATGATTCGCAAGAAACAATTGCCAGTTTGTGGGTGCAACCTCAAGATGCACTTGACAAACTCGCACGAGGAGAACTGGCTATGTTTCCGCCGACTTCAGAAAACTTGAAGTTTCTCGCAAACCACAAGACGAGTGACGAAGTACTCGCCGCAGCAAAGAAAGTTTCTAGGCCAGTAGCAATTTTGCCTAAGCTACGCACTAACAGTGACGGCAAAGTAATCGGCGTCCTCATGCCCGGCGACCCCGGATACTAAAAAGTGTCTGGATTATTTTTTCGCGTGGCAACAGCAATGAATTTTTGTGATCTTTTGTTGTAATAAGGCTCTGGGAACAATCTCTTCAAAACCAAATTAAACTGAATTAGTCCAGCTTTTTGAAACTGAACAAGAGTTTCATGAGACTCCCGATTACCCGATTCACGGCGCCTCTGAGCTACTTCATAGATGTCATCAGCAACAAGAGTTCCGCCAACTTCCAAAAGTCGCAAGGCATTGGCAATATCGACACTCACGACCGGGTAGGTGTGATCTCCATCAACCCAAATCAAGTCATACTTTTTACTTTCTTGGAATGTAAGTGCAAGAGAATTGAGTTCACGAAATTCAATATTCGAAAAACTGCTTAATCTGGCATCTCGCTCTTCAAGATCAGTTTTTGAAACTGCCCAATCATTCGTCGTAACCAAATCTGATGTGGCGTTCCAAAATCGATTATCCAGACGAGAAAGATCAATAGTCTCAATCTTTGCATCGGGAAAAATAGTCGCAAGAAAGACTGAAAAGTCTCCCGTAGCAGTTCCAATTTCAAGAATTCTTTTTGGCTTATGAACCTGTGAAATCGCAAACAATAACTCATAGTGTTCAGATCTATGAGAGAAGATATCTAAATTCTTTCCTAAAAGTTTCTCGACACCTTTTCGAGATTCTCTCCAGTCAAGACCCAAGACTTTGAATCTCTCTGACTGCTCTGCTTCGGTTTCGCTTTGAGAAAACTTTGAGATTCTCCAGCGACGAAATGACTTAATGATTGGTTGAGTCTTTGCATAGATTGGTCGCCAAATTCGACGGCGTATTGCGACTAATCCCACGTCGTCAGTCTAACCTTTTTGATTTTTCGCCGAGTGCGAGCGCAACAGATTCAAGCAGTCGAGCCGAACATCCAGCCATCTCATTGACCGGAACAGTTTGCGCAATAATTTTTTTTGCAATATCACGAAACGCGTCAGCAGCGAATCCTGATCCAGAAATCGCAACTGGTTCGCCGTTGTCACTGCCATGGCTGACCACACTTTCAATCGGAATTTGACCGAGTAACTCTGAACCAATTTCGGTAGCCAAATTTTGTCCACCACCTGAACCAAACAACGGATAACTCGTTCCGTGTTCGCAAGTGAACGTGCTCATGTTTTCAATCACGCCAGCGATGCGCAGGAAACTTCTTCGCGCCATATCTGCGGCACGAATCGCAACTTTCTGTGCCGACACGGCGGGCGTTGTGACGATAATCAAATCTGCTCGAGGCAGCATTCGAGCCAAGCCCATTTGCACATCACCGGTACCTGGTGGCATATCAATTAACAAATAATCCAGATCGCCCCAGTGCACATCTTTCAAAAACTGCTCAACTGCTTTTGTCAGCATCAGTCCGCGCCACATCAACGCAGTACTTTCATCTTCGACAAGCATGCCAGTGCTGACAACTTTTAGTAAACCCTTGCCAACAATTCGCTCATTGGGGATCATTCTTGGTTTGTCGCTGCCATCAAATAGTTTCGCCTCGAGACGATCGGACATATTTAGCATTCGCGGCACCGAAAATCCCCAGATGTCTGCATCTAAAACACCAACAGTGTGCCCTTGATTTGCAAGCGCGGCAGCAAGATTGACCGTTACCGAACTCTTTCCAACTCCACCTTTGCCACTTGCGATTGCCAAAATTCTTGTGTTGAGCGGTATCTGCGTCGCCGGAGCATTTTCTTTAGCGTTCCATCTGGCGCGAGTCATAACCGCAGTGCGCTCTTCAGCATCCATTTCGCCCCACTCGATTTTTACTTTCGTTACGCCAGGGTGAGTCGTGACTCGCGATTCAACATCATTTTTTATTTGCACACGTAATGGGCAGCCTTTAATTGTCAATTTCACACCGATCGTGACGAGGCCTTCATCAGAAACTGTGACACCAGTAGCCATACCTAAATCAACGATGTTGTCGCCAAGTTCTGGGTCAATAACCGCGCGCAACAGATTGGTCACCTCTGCTGGGGTCGGGGGCGGCACTCGGCGGCCAGTCATGCCTTTAAAACTACCTGCCTAGGTCGTGTATGTATTCGTTGCAAACATTCCAGTGCATCAATTCTTTAGTCGTGCAGGTATTGCATAGCAAGCGATAGTCTTTTAGCAAGTTCAAAAAACCTAGACGGAGACAGTCAAATGATCACTCTTACAGACAAAGCAGCAGTCAAAGTTAAACAACTCCTCGAATCTGAGAATGCAACCGAACTCGCTTTGCGTGTTGCAGTGCGACCTGGTGGATGCTCGGGTTACTCATATGAAATGTTTTTTGATGGAGAATTCGCCGCTGATGATCTTGTTCAAACATTCGGGGATGTGAAAGTTGTTGTTGACCCAGCCTCGTTGCAACTTCTTGAAGGTGCAAATCTTGACTACAACGATGGATTACAAGATGCAGGTTTCAAAATCACGAATCCAAATGCTTCGCGCAGTTGCGGATGCGGTCAAAGCTTTAGCTGACACCAACAGACGCAAGAACGTCTAAAAATTCTGAAGCGTCAAAGACCGCATCAAGTCGTTTGACGATTTTGCCATTCTTGTCAGCAATAAATAGCACAGGCTCAAAACTTAAATTCAATGCTTGAACTGCTGGCGCAATAACGGTTGCCGCCTCGTCTGCATAAATCTCGGCGTGAACAAACACAGCGCTACCAACAATGCGCGATGCGACGTCGATTAATCCGCTGAGCGCAGGATCGCATGTACCCGTTGAACAATGCGCTGGTGTGCCGACAAGATATGCAACGGGCACACCGAGTTGCAGTGCCTCGTTCAGAGTGAGCTTGTGAAACGGACACGGTTCTGGTTGTCGTGTACAAATCGGTTCAACTTGGCGATGATCACCGAAAGTTGGTGTATCAAAACCCGGCAACTGGTCACCAACACCAGGAACCAAAACTAAAGTGCGCTCTAAAACACTGAAGGCTGTGCCTTCTGGCGGTCCACCCGAGACAACCAATGAATAATTTCCCGGCGAATCAATTGTCACTTGAAAAGGATAATAAGGCAGAGAAATTTCAGCGCCATACAAAGTTGCCGAAGTGTTTTCAATGATTACTTTGTCAGTCGAAAGATCAACAACTTTTGCCAAAAGTGTTTTCGGAAACTTAAAATCACTCGAAGCACTAATAATCCCAGATGAAAGTGCCAGTGAAATTGGCAAGCGTAAGTTTCCCGGAACTAAAACTTGCGGAAAGCGCTGCACAAGTTGCAGATCGCTCGGCAGTTCAGATATTTGATCGGCTAGCTGATCTGAGTCTGGCGCGGCAAGCGAGTCTTCTGGCGAGTCTTGACCAGACGTTGAACTATCACCACATGATGTCAACATTTGAAGTGAGATACCTGCACCTACAACTGACGCAGAACCTGAGATAAACCTTCGACGACTTATATTTTTCATACAAAATATCTTATTGGTACAAAAATCATCTACGATTTAGAACATGTCAAATCAAACAGCACCTATTGGTCCATACACGCCCGTCGTTCGCGCAGGAGATTGGATCATCGTCTCTGGTCAACTCGGACTCAAAGATGGAGCGATTGTCAGTGGTGGAGTAAAAGCACAAACAGCACAGTCCATTGAAAATCTCAAAGGTCAACTAAAAAGTGTTGGCGCAACGATTAACGACGTAAAAAAAACAATGTGTTTTTTGACTGACATGGATACATTCGCAACTTTCAACGAAGCATACGTTGAAGGCTTCGGCGATTCGCGCCCTGCGCGCAGCACGATTGGGGTTTTGTCCCTTCCTGCCGGTGGCGCAGTCGAGATTGAGGCTTGGGCTTACAAGCCTGAGAAATAATATGGCTGGCGCAATAATTCTCGTTTTGGCGTTGTTGGCGTTTCCGATAATTGTTGGATTATCAACGGCTGGTATCGCTGCGTTGCTCGGTCACTTGTTGTATCGCGATGCCGACGAACGACACGCAAACAGCGAACTTCGTGATTTAAATATCTGAGTACAGAAACTGCTGATCTTGTAATTGCAAACTCGTCGCTAGTTGCGACGATGGATAATCAACGCAGAGAAATTCGTAATGGCTGGTTAGCGATCACGAACGGTTTTGTCTCTGCAGTCGGAAGCGGCAAACCACCACAAGCAAAACAATCAATAGACGCAACTGATTGTTTGGTAACGCCTGGCTTGGTCAACACACATCATCACTTGTATCAAAACCTGACACGCGCGTTTCCACCGATGACAAATGCGCCGTTGTTTGGATGGCTACAAAGTCTTTATCCGTTGTGGCGTTCACTTGATGAAGAGTCGGCGCATGTTTCTGCGTGGGTTGGTCTCGCCGAACTTGCGCTGTCGGGTTGCACTACTTCAACTGATCATTTGTATGTTCACCCAAGCGGCGCCGGAGATTTATTAAGTGCCGAGATTGACGCCGCACGCGACATCGGCATGCGCTTTCATCCAACGCGCGGATCAATGTCGTTGTCAATCAAAGATGGTGGGTTACCGCCAGACGATGTGGTGCAAGACCATGATGTGATTCTCGACGAATCAAAGCGCGCCGTTGAACAACATCACGATCGCAGTCACGGGGCGATGGTTCGCGTTGCGCTCGCGCCGTGTTCGCCGTTTAGCGTGACGAAACAATTAATGATTGACTCGGCAGAGTTGGCTGCACAACTTGATGTTCGCTTGCATACACACTTCGCCGAAAACTCTGAAGATGATGCATTTTCATTGGCGACATTTGGTTGTCGACCAATGGATTACTTAGAAGAAGTCGGCTGGTGTCACGATAAAACTTGGCTCGCCCATTGCGTGATGCCAAACCCGCAAGAAATTAAACGGCTTGGTGCGGCGCGAATTGGTGTGGCACATTGTCCGAGCAGCAATTTGATTTTGTCTTCAGGTGTTGCGCCAGTCATAGATTTAATTGCAGCCGGCGTGCATGTTGGCATCGGCGTAGATGGCTCATCTTCGGCAGACAGCGCGTCAATGTGGCTTGAATCTCGACAAGCAATGTTGCTCGCAAAGTTACGTAGTGGTGCAGCCGCGGGCACGGCGCGAATGGCGCTTGAGTGTGCAACTCGCGGTGGCGCCGGGTGTCTTGGTCGAGTTGGCGAAATCGGTGAATTATCTGTTGGCAGCGTTGGCGATGTTGCGATTTGGTCTTTAACTGGTCCGGCTTTTGCAGGTGCAATTGCCGACCCAATTGAGGCGTGGTTGCGTTGTGGTCCAATCGCGGCGCGCGACACAATCGTGCACGGCAAACATATTGTGCGAAATCACGCAATCGTCAGCACGAAACTTGAAACAATGCTCAAATCGCACTCACGACTTGCCCACCGAATGCAAAAACTCGCAACTAACTAGCTACCTAGTTGTCTAGTTGACGTTTCAAAAGTGGGTCGCCAGGGGATCGAACCCTGGACCTGCGGATTAAAAGTCCGTCGCTCTACCAACTGAGCTAGCGACCCGGAGGCGGAACGGAATTCGGAGCGAAACTCGCCCAGAACGCCGAATACATCCGTTTTCCATGATAGTTCACCCAAACCGGAAACATTCATTCCTTCAACAAGGCCGCAGGGTCTTTGAGCACTTCAGTGAGATTTATCTGAAATGTGAACCAGTCAGCGCACAGCACTGATCCTTGACTCTCGAGAACGGGGAGCGGTGGCTGTCTAAGCCGCGGGCGGGGAGGCTGTTCGTGCCAATTGTGTACGGCGTCGATACAACACAAGAGACTGGTCATTGCGCATGAGCAACATGACCATGAGGTCAATCCATTGGTGGTTGAGATTTAACGAGCGTGCACGTTCCCCACGCCCAAGGTCGTTTTTAAGAACCGAGTTCAGGGACTCGGCAAGGCTGCGGTTGCCGTAGAGATTTTTCCAGTCGGCTGACCCAGGGGCATGAGCACGGATGTGTTCACCAAAGGTGAAGTCAGCCTTCTCGGGCGAGTTGAGACGCTGGTTAACTTTCCCATTCCATAAGCGAACATCGCAGTTGCTTCCTTCGGGAACTACGTAATTGCAGTACACACGACATGTCGATTTTGCATTGTGTTGGAACACTAACTTTGTAGCGCGCAAAGGAATGAATGAGCCATCGATCGCCTTGATGGACACTGCACCCCGATACGCAAACAGTGCCGTGTCAATGCCATTGATTTTTTTCTTGCCAAGAGAAACTTGTTCGGTTGTACGACCACTCTTGTCATACACGCCAATCATGGGCATCATTTCCATGTCCCAGATTTCTTCCACCGTCTTACCGCGTAGTGCTTTGTCCCAATGCAACATCGCCATCCCAGGCAGTTCTTTCTTTATTGCATCTGCAAATCCCAGAGCGATCTGTGCCTCCGTGATGTCCCCACCTTTTCGAATAGGCCGAATGCCAAAGGTGACATGTTCAGACGGAACACCAGTCCATGCAGACATGTGTGCAAATACATTTCCGTAGACACGCCGATTTAATCCGTCGTAGTGGTACGCCGCATCAGGGTCATGACGCCGTTCTTGTAGACAACCCTCGCGCTCATTGAAACCCATGTCGCCTTTTTTATATTTGGTCATGGGTCGGACCACTACACCATCTCCGTACATGCCTGCTTCAAGACTTGGGTTCAGCATTGTTCCGTGGTTGATTCCAATACCCATTTCCTTCGCGTGCAAGAGAGCTCCCGCATGAAGGATGCCTGCAATCATTTCTGCCTCTTTCTCGCCGAGATGATGCTTGATATGACGAATCACAGACTTTGTTGGCGACGGAGCACCATGAGCCAACAAATGGTCATCGGGAAATTCCAATGCCAGAAGACGTCGGTATCCATTCCAGTTCGTCCCATAACGGAGATACTCCTCGGCTTCAGCCTGGGAACTCATCGACATCGACAACAAGTAGATGAATGCTCCCGCCGCCACTGAGTGTGTCCGTGGCCGACCAGTACGTTGCACTGGCATTGCATCATCAATGACCGCAACAAACTCCTTGAACCAAGCCTGTCGGATGCTGAAGCGCATTCGTTCATGCAGGTCTACTCGCCTATCGCGTCCGCGTCGTGTGCGACGGTCGGAGATGTACAGAGGGTTCCAGGTCATGCGGTCTGACGCCACTCCAGTCCCATCAGCGAAACAGCCGCATCAAGAGATCGGCTACCAAGAAAAAGTGCGGCATCTTGAATGCGGCCACTCTCCATATAAATGACTCGCGCACGCCAAGCCCGTACAGAGTTGATGTTGAACCCGTTTCGGCCAACGTTTCCGTACGAAGCAATATGGCGAAACATCTGGCTCACAGATGCTTCTGACGCCTGAGTGCCATTGCTATTTACAACAACGAAGTCGTCACCACTGATGTGGGCGAATCGTTCACGCAGAACCATCACTCCCCAGTCAGACAACTCATTGATTCGTTCGTCAACTCGAGCGTTCCCTGGCAACCGCACTACACGATCTTCGAGACTTACATCACTTGCACGAACCTCTTTGACCTCACCGTTGGTTGCTCCTGCTTCAGCCAATGCCAGCAGTGCTGCATTGCAAGAATCAAAGAGCCCAATCGGTGCACCTTCACGCAACTTTTCGATGTCGCTGTCGCTACATACATTTGCATCAAATGTTCGGTCAAGTAACGCAACGACATCAATGGTGGGGTCGGGCATTTCGTATCCCATTTGACGTAACGACTTGAAAGCTCGGCGCAATCCACTCAGACGATTTCTCTTTGTGGAAGATCCAGGTGTTCGTGCTCGTCCACCCATCATTGTTGGCCAATTCACAAAGGCTTCTACCTCTTCACGTTTGACCAATGTGATGTCATCGATGTCATTCACCCGACACCACTTCACAAATCGTTTGATATGACTCACTGCTTCGCGGCGAGTAGAAATTTCTCCATCGGGTGTATTCAAGATGTATTCAACAACGACAGATTCGAAAGCATCTATGTGTGTTGGGAAGTCGTCATTGATCACGCGTGTAACCAATCTCAACAGCACGCAAGCAAGACACGCACACATGTCGAACAGATCGATCTGTTCGTTGTGTTGATGTCTGACTACTTGCATGTACACCATTATGATTGCGAACACTTGTTTGCCAGTGCAACTCTTGGAAATTCTTTGAAAATTTCTTTGCGCAATAACTCTTGACAACATTGACTATTTGCAGTGTGTTACTCACAATCATCAGAACTGTTGACGCATTAGAACGGATAGTCATCAGCCTCACTTACATCACAGCTGTCATTAAATGGACACTGCACGCAATGTTCTCCACCAGCGACCACTACACCACGGTCATTACGTATGTCAGCTATTGCTTCCACTGCAGCCATCACTCCGCCAATACCCATCTCTAACCATTCGCGTTCAACGTCCATGCCTATGCCCTTGCCTGATCCAAGACCAAAGACAACGAGGCGTTGTGGCGGACAACCGGTAACAAGCGCGTGTACCACCGCCCCTAACTGCATCTCTTCCAACTCTTGAGGGCTAGGAGTTCCAGAAACTAATCGCACCAACACCGCACCAGGCCACATGGCTTCCACCCCAAGACGGTGGTCTCCGAAGGTGACATCAATGTGTTTTGCTTCAAGCAGCACGCCACCAACACTCAAACTGTGCAGCACTGGCCCGAATGTCACTTGGGAGGCATCAGTTATCTGCGGCCATGCCTCCAATAGATAGGCAATAGCCATCGCCAATTCATTGGCTAGTTCAGTTCGTTCAAACTCATTCTGAAGAAAGAGCCATGTTGCCGTTAACGGATCGAAGTTCACCTCCGTTGTCAAGTAGACATGGACAAATTCGATTGGCTTCTGTGGACCCCACACCATCGCATGCTCCAGGTATTCCATGGTGATGTTGTGCACCAACTTGCGACGTAGCCAAAACACATGGTCAGGGGTTTCCGTTGCGACCTCTTTGCCCTGCCACAGTCCGCCACAAGTGAGCACATCTGTAATCACTGTGGAGTTCAGCACCAACTGCCCACAGTCCGCCGGTACGGCATCTTGTATGCGCTTTGCTGCCTCCCCTGCCCACCCGTGGGGATATCCCAACGGCTCCATCACTGGAATCACCAGTCCTTCAAGTTTTCCTGTCATTTTCACATCCTTACTGAGTATGTTTGTACTCACATAGTAGGGCTGAGTACGAACATCCACAACCTTGTGACAGGGATTTCCTAGACTGTCTTCCGTGGGGAAAAAGATTGACGTTGACGACCTAGTAGGTGCCCACGAAATCGCGCAACGTTTGGGCGTTGCAAGACCCCAAGTTGTTCACGAGTGGCGCCGGCGACACGCCGACTTTCCTGGACCAATCGCAACATTGAAGACCGCGCTCATCTGGGACTGGAAGGAAGTCGAACGCTGGGCGCTGGGCTCGGGACGACTGCCCTAACTCAAATTTGTTTTTTCACTCGATCTTGATGACATGGCATTTCTTTCATCATGACACGCCCTCAACTCATACAACATTCTTATGAATGGTCCCAACAGCTATTCAATAAGAATTCGGGTCATTGTCTTTGCAATTGATTCGGCCAAGGAATCGCGTTGGATTTGTGCGCCCTCTAGGTCGTCACATAAAGAAGTCAGCTCGTCAACTTTGGCAACAATTCTGCTTTGCTCTTCGATTGAAGGCAAAACGAATGTGATGCTTTCAACGTCTCCCACTCGCAGATTGTTAATACCGATTCCACGGCTTGCTGCAGAGATTGCATTTCGATAAACCGGGCTCTTAAAAAACATGGCGATGTATTCGTGATCAGTTGGATTCAAGATACGGAAGACCGCGCAAAACGCGCCAAAAGATGCTCTGGGTGGTCGCAAAATTGAGCCAGTTTTGCCGACCAAATGTTTGCTTCCACTAGACATGCAAATCAAAACATCGCCATCGCGAACTATTTGGTCCGGTTTGATGAGACTTTCAGGAACATACGTCAGACCATCAAAATTGATGTCTCTTTGAATATTTGCTGCGCCAAGAAGTGGGACCAGACCTTCTCCCTCGGATTTTGAACTATCAGCTTTCGCATATGTGACCCCGCGAATCATTTTGCCAATGTCACGAAGTTGAATTTCTTCCCTCCAGACATCTTCAGTAGACCTTTCAACAAGCCTTCCACGTACTGCAAGGTCCAGAATCAGTTCTCGAAGCCGCGAGATGCCACCGGGTGCATTTGCAATAGTTTCAAAATTCTCAAAGAAATTGTTCGAATCCATGTCACTTACCTATTGATTCCTCAAGAATGGTTTTCAAACGACTCTGAATTTCGTCAACATTTTTCACAGCCACCGCATGAGCGGAGAGGAGATCTTGAGGGTCATCGTATGTCTCTGCTGGTGTATTCGGATTTTTGATATCAAGGTTGTAGTTCCGCTCAATAATGTCCTTGATGGGCACCTTCCATGCTTGTTCAGTTTCTTTGCGCTTTTCCCACCAAGCCTTCTCCACATCAAATTCTGTTCCAAGCATTGGATTAGTTTTGTTATACGCCTTCACGCCCTGAGGCATCGGATGCTCGTAATACCAAACATGTTTCGTAGGTTCACCTTTGGTTAGGAACAAAACATTCGTGGCAATGTTTGTATATGGAGCAAAAACACTTTTCGGTAATCGAACGATGGTATGGAGATTGCACTCTTCTACAAGTTTCTTCTTGATACGAGTTTTTATGCCTTCACCAAACAATGTTCCGTCAGGAAGAACAATTGCTGCTCGCCCGCCATCCTTAAGTAGTTCCATGACAAGAACGAGAAACAAATCTGCAGTTTCTCGAGTTCGGAATTCAGCTGGGAAGTTATTCTCAATACCATTTTCTTCAGTGCCGCCGAAGGGTGGATTCGTGATGATGATGTCGACTTGATCCTTTTTGCCATAATCCCTAAGTGGCCGAGCAAGTGTGTTGTCATTAATGATGTTGGATGGCACCTCAATCCCGTGCACCATCATGTTGGTGGCACACAGAACATGCGGAAGCGGTTTCTTCTCGACACCCTTAATGCTGTTCTTCAACGACTTAAGTTGAGATGGCGTCTTTACTTGCTTCTTCATATGTTCAAAAGCGCATGTAAGGAATCCACCAGTTCCACACGCTGGGTCGAGAATAACTTCTCCAAGTTGTGGGTTTACCATGTCAACTGCAAATTGAGTCACTGCACGTGGGGTGTAGAACTCGCCAGCATTGCCTGCTGATTGAAGATCCCGGAGGATCTGTTCGTATATGTCGCCAAAAAGGTGCCGCGTCTTTACGGAATTGAAATCAATATCTTGGTTAATCTTGTTGATGACCTGGCGAAGCAAGGTACCAACTTTCATATAGTTGTACGCATCGTCAAACACACTGATGAGCAAGGCTCCTCTTTCACGTGCTTGGCCAGTAAATGACGAGAGATCAAGATCCTTCAGTTGAGGAAATAACGTATTGTTTACGAATTCAATCAATTCGTCTCCGGTTAAAGCATTTTTGCCCAGTACATCTTCATCCGCCCACGATTCCCACCGTAAATGCTTCGGCGTTGGTGATTTATACTTTGGATCAGCGAGCTCCGTCTCAAGTTCAAGGTCGCTGTAAATCTTGAGAAACAACATCCAAGCCAATTGTCCAAGGCGCTGGGCATCTCCATCGACACCCTTGTCTGGCCTCATCATGACTTGGATTGATTTGATTGTGTTCGAAAGGGACATGGGTCTCCGTTAATTAGGCTGATGTCGCATAGAGCGCATCTTCGAGGGTGTGGATTGCATTGAGATATTCATCGCGTCCACCAAAGCTCTTGACGAGCTCGATGGGTGTGCCAATTGCTGTGAATGGGTCGAGTTTGAGAACTTCAATTGTTGCAATGGAATCAAAGCCCTGATCGGCGTATTTGTCGAGAAGAATTCCAAGAACTTGTCGGGCTCTATCGCCGTATTTGGTGAAGACGTCGCGCTTCTTCACTCCGTCTGCACGTTCTTTACGCGTAAGCGGCTGCTGGTCAAAAGCAACATGGCAGATGAGGTCAAACGGATCGATGTCTCGTCCCACAGCTTCTTCGAGCGCTTCAAGTACAACTCCCCGCTCAAGCAGTTCATCCAGAATTACTTGTTTGCGTTCGGCTTCACGCCAGCGCTTGCGGAATTGTTCGAGTGATGTGAATTCGAGGCCGACTGCCTTGCGAGTGAAATCTTTAAGTGATTCGGTGATGAGCTTGCCATCTTTGTCGTAGTACTGAACTCGTTCTGCAATGACCTTGAACTTGACTCCGCTTACAACAAATTTGATTGATAATTCCGCATCATCATCGTCCGGGATGTAGTCGTCTCCACCTTCGAGAATTTCACCAATCTCTTCGTCATCGTCATTGACCCAGTCTTCACCGTCAACAATGATCTCATCGCCTGAGTTATCTATTTCCTTAATAACTAGCGGAGGGCCATCCCAGTCTGGATCAGCGAATAGTTCTGTGGCCTTGCGGAAATCAAGAATTGTAAAGAAGTATTTGCCGTAGTCCGGTCGAAGTCGAGTACCACGACCAATGATCTGTTTGAATTCAGTCATTGATTGAATGCGTTGATCAAGAACAATCACATGACATGTCTGTGCGTCGACGCCGGTTGACATCAACTTTGACGTAGTTGCAATGACCGGATATGGCCGCTTCGGGTCAATGAAGTTGTCGAGTTCAGCTTTTCCTTCATTGTTGTCACCAGTGATTCGCATGACATATCGGGTGTCTGCTTGAACTAATTCTGCATTCAGTGGGTCATTGACAATTGCCTGACGCATTCGCTCTGCATGGTCGATGTTGCTGCAGAACACAATGGTTTTATCCATGGGGTTGCTGTCATGTAAGAACTGACTTATTCGGTGAGCAACTGCTTTTGTTCGTTCGGGAAAGACGATTGCTCGGTCAAAGTCCTTTTGGTTGTAGATGCGATCGTCAATGACATTTCCTTCATCGTCAACCATTCCCGCTTCTGGGCGCCATCCCTGAAGGTCGTGATCTAAATCAACTCGCACAACCTTAAATGGGGCTAGAAATCCATCATCAATGCCTTGCTTCAGCGAGTATGTATAGACAGGATCACCGAAGTACGTGATGTTGGATACATACTTCGTTTCTTTCGGTGTTGCTGTCATTCCGACTTGAATTGCCGAATCGAAATAGTCGAGAACAGCACGCCAACTCGCATCATCTGCGGCGCTGCCACGATGGCACTCGTCAATGACAATAAGGTCAAAAAAGTCGCGAGGGAACTTGTCGTAAATTGCTACTTGATCTTCGCCACCCATGATGGCTTGATAGAGCGCAAGGTAGATCTCGTACGAAGTATCGACTTTGCCGTTGTCCTTATCAACAAGGGCACGATTCAGTTTCGTCATCACATTGCCAAATGGTTTGAAATCGTTCACCATTGTTTGGTCTACAAGTATGTTTCTGTCAGCGAGAAAGAGAATGCGCTTGGCAGTGCCAGTTTTCCAGAGACGCCAGATGATGTTGAATGCGGTGAATGTCTTGCCAGTACCTGTTGCCATCGCAAGGAGCACTCGCTTTTGTCCACGAGCAACAGCTTCAATTGTTCGGTTGATTGCTAACTGTTGGTAGTAACGAGCTGCTTTGTCGCCGACATCTTGATGGTTCGGACTAGTTACAAGAACTTCATTAGTTGCGTTGAGTCCTTTCCACTTCATGTAGCGGTGCCACAGTTCGTCGGGTGTGGGGAACTCCTCTAATGAAAGAACTGTCTCGACTTTGTCGGCATTTCCTGTTTTGTCGTGGAATAGGAATCCGTCGCCATTTGACGAGAACACGAATGGAACATCGAGCGCGACGGAATATCCGAGGCCCTGTTGCATGCCGGCGCCCAAGGAATGGTTGTTGTCTTTGGCTTCAATTACGGCGATGGGAAGATTGGACTTATAGAAGAGGAGATAGTCGGCGCGCTTCTGTTTTCCGCGGGCCACCAATTTGCCACGCACGATGATGCGACCATCGGTAAAGGCATATTCTCGGCGCCACCGGCTCTGGTCCCAACCTGCCTTGAGGAGGGATGGCGTAATGAAACGGTCACAAATGTCTGACTCGCTCAGTGACTTCTTGCTCATTCCGACCTCCCAACCATCTCTCGACAGAGATAATTCTACTTCATAGGTGTTTCCGGTCGTCCAGAGAGTCGGCTTGAGTCCATTACAAAATTGATTTGGGAACCTTTATTTCATTTTGTCCTGGCATATCTAATGAAATACACACCGATGCCTCCCTCGACGTGAGTGTCTTCTGCCGACCAATACTCGCGCAGAGTTCCATCTCCATGGGAGGGGGATATACCCGGCAAGCACCGGTAACTAGTCGACAATTCCTCGCTCCTCGAGCGCCGTCTGAAGTTGTTCGAAAGCTTGTTCACCTGCAAATTCCCTACAGCGGTTGAGAACGTCCACCGCTAATCGTCCGACTGCGAAGCGTTCCCAGTCGGTCTCCGTACCTCGTAGTAGGAGATTCGTAATTTCACAGTGTGCGACAACCGGTGTCTGAGTAAGAAGTCTCTCTATTACGCCGTGCCCCCAGTCAATCTTTCCATTTGTTTTTTGGACGGTACAAAGCGTCAATTGAACCCACCGCTCTTCATCCAGATCGGTGACCTCTGACATCCACCCGAAGCCAAAGAGACCCTCGGGTTTTCCAACTTGCAAAGCGCATTCCCAGAACTCAATCGCGATTTCAATAACCCGCCGATCATTCTTAGATTGTCGTAGCAATCGCCCTAGGCTCTCGCCTGCACTAGAAATCTTCTCGGGTTGTTCTCGAAGAAAGCCGCAGATTTGTGTCGCCGTGTAGGTCTCTATTTCCCAGATCATCGCTACGACCAACTGCTCGACCGCACGTTCAGCTCCAGCAAGCACTAAATCTCGTAAGAGAGTCATATGGTTTCGAAATAGCCAACTACTCGGCTGGCCCCACTTGAGTGCCATCCGACATGTAACTAGAGCCAAGTCTTCCGGGGCGGCGTCCCCCATCAAAAGGGCCGAATTCCTCATGAGCCAATCCGGAGCCACGTGGTCAATAAAGCTCAGCCGGGTCGCAAGGATTGATCGGTACTGAGCACCATCAAAGCCCTCGACTTGCAGCACTTCTTTGAGCAAATTCAGACAATCGAAACTAACTTCGCCTCGAACTCGATACTGATGACTCATAA
The DNA here is from genome assembly GCA_964203235.1 of Ilumatobacteraceae bacterium. Taxonomy (GTDB): domain Bacteria; phylum Actinomycetota; class Acidimicrobiia; order Acidimicrobiales; family Ilumatobacteraceae; genus BACL27. The sequence continues at coordinate 924,241 of CAXNLE010000002.1, read as the reverse complement.
ATGAAAGAACAGCTTCTAGTGCTTGGGTGCATGGACGATTAATTGCATAATCCAGAGGATCACGTCCGCCGCTGACAATGCTTGATGCTTCACTTCGATCTCTGACTGCATTAGACAAAAGATTCCACACATGCTCGTCCAGATCTCCAAACCCACAACGATTGTCGGCGAAGGCTCTTATGAGATTTATGCACTCGACCTCCACTACTTTCCAGTCACTCGATAGCCAACGTTCGTCGAACTCAGTTATGGGAGGACTCCAAGGATTGTTTGTAAGAAGATAAATAAGGTCCCATAAATCAGTGAAGTCGCATTCCCATCCGTCTCGGATCGAGTTGCACAATCCGCTGAGGTAATGCTGAATATAAATTGGAAACTTTAGACCTCGGACAATCACGAGTTGATCAACGGTCCATCTATCGGGAGCAGCTTTGACAACCTCTGCCAAGGTACGAGCAAGTTCAAGGGTCGAAACAAGGAAATTGTTTCGATCTTGCCGCCAGCTGCCAATCAATTCAGAGACATCGGTTGGGTCACGTTCATTAAGTTCGTCAAATGAATACGGACTTGTCCCAACTCCGTAGGTGATTGAATACCTGTCGCTAAGAGGACTACGCCTTAAGAGATACTCATCTGCTCTCCCATCCGATGAAGACACTCCAGAGGCTTCAGAAACGTTCCTGGGTAGCAGTGCTGTCCATTCTGTTACTCGACGATTTAATTGGTTACGGCGTTCACCTTCCGAGCAATCACGTTCAATGACTACCGTCTGTAACGATTCAGACCATTCCCTTACATAGTCGACTTCCGGGGCAGTATTTACAATTCTCCGAATGAGCGGACCATCGTCGCCATTCGGATCTCGTTTCACGATTGCTTGTACTATTTCACTAGCAATACGGTCAGATGAGAATGAGTTTGACTCCGCGAGAACCCACGAAGTGAGTCTCTCGCGAATGAGACTGGGAAGCTGTTCAAACTGCTGGAGTAGTAAGTCTGAATCGAGGTGAACCAACTGGCTGGAAACTATCTGCGTCAACCCATAAACCAGTGCTCCAAATTGATCTTCTAGATCAGAATCCCAAGCAGCAATCGAAAGATCTCTTTCCAACTTGAACCAGACGAGGCTCCTCTGATTCTCATCAACTTTTCGAAACTTCTGACAAATTAAGTTGATTCGACTGATTGCATTTTCCTGATCAACTCCGGCGATGAATTTCTCTATCAGTATTCGTGCTTGCCCGTTCTTTGGCCACGCACTTTCATTGAAAAGTGTGTCAGCAAATTCATCTATGAATGGACTGTTAGCAGGAATTTGCGAAATGGCCTCTAACGAATAGTGGATGAATGAATAGTTGGTTGGATTGTCTCGCAAACCTTGCAGGACAAGAGCAATCCCCTGTGTACCGAATTCTGTAGCTGCTGCAACAATTTGGAGGCAGACATTCGAATTCCGCTTTTGCTTTGAGTAGAGGTCCGTCATCCATGCGGCAATTTCGTCAGAGTGGGCGTGTCCAAGTTTTTGAACTGCAGCGCGTGCTGGCCAGAAGCCCGAACCGGGGTCTGTATTCACCAGGTCTGTCTCAAGAAGTGCGACTAGCCAAACCGGAGTTGAGATCTGTTCGAAGAAGCAAGATAAGTGGGTTGAACTAGATATTAGAGACCGAAGCTCGTCAATATCTGACTGAGATATCTCTTCAAGTTTGGCAAGTCTTCCAAATTCGATTTTCCTTTGCGGAAATGGAAGGAACATCTGTCGGACAACACTCATTGCTTGGTAAAACAACTCTCGTGCCTGAGCAGGCGATGTATCGGAATGGAGCCCATCTGTGCTCTCCTTGAATACTTTCAAGTAATTTTCAATCGGGCTCGGCTTGATCGTTGGATGTTCTTGTCCGGTGAGCTGTCTATAAATTCCGTGAAGTTGAACTTGGTATTTTGACCCCTGGCTGTGGAACTCTTGCATCTGGTCTATTTGGGCGAGCAAGTGGTCTAACGCGCCGTGCTCATTCTCCCCCTGTTTTCCTCTAAGGCGCACATAACGGTCTCTCGCCTCAACCACTTCGCGAGAAACTTTGGCCCAGTCCAAACGTTCACCACGGCGGTATGAACTGGGTATTGACAGAAGCGCTTCTCTGATGCAGTAGGCAATAGTTTCACCCAGGCGAGATTGGCCAGTCTCTTCGAGTTGACTAATGATCCCATCAGCGGTGCGAAAGAATTCAACGGCACGTTGGCCTTCTTTGCCGAATTCATGACTCAGCTGTCTGAATAATTCCTCATCTAGTGTCGAAAATGGCACATGGTCATTCTTCCACGGAGGTGTGCTATCGAAATCCGCCTTAGCCCGTAACTGAAATCAGCAAAACGCGTAACTGGCTGAAAGCCTTGGCACAGCGGCACAAGGGCTGGAGACTTTCGCTCCGCCTCCTAGCGACCCAAGTCGCTGTCAGGCTAGTTGCTCGCGACGCGATTTGTTGAACCGATTAAAGTCACAAAACTGCCTGTCAAAGAACTCATTTTGATTTATTAACCCGTGCTTGACTGAATGTATGCGATTTCTCCCCCAACTGAACTCAAATCGCAAAACAATTCTTTTGGCAACATGGGGGCTATTTACGGGTCTGACATTTTTGCTCATCTCGGCAGGCAGTTACAGCACGCTGCTCGGCATCCGCGCTGAACTCGAAAATCTGCCAACAATTATCAGCGGCGGACTCACCACTGCCTACTACGCGGGGTTCTTGATCGGGTCTTGGTATTCACTTCGCGCACTCAAACAAGTCGGCCACATTCGCGTTTACGCCGCACTCGCCTCGCTGCTCAGCGCGTCGACAATCGTCACGGGCCTGTTCGAGTCGCCCGTCTTGTGGATCATCATGCGCATCAGCACGGGCTTTTGTTTCGCTGGTCTCTATGTCATCGCTGAATCGTGGCTCAACGGACTCGCCGAAAATCATTTTCGCGGTCGACTGCTTGCGATTTACAATCTCGTCACCATTGGCGCCTACGGTGTCGGACAATTATTAGTTTTCAACTTTGACGCGCGCAACATCAGTGGTTATGCATTCGCGGCGATCGTCGCGTCGTTGGCGGTGATTCCGGTTGCGATTTCTGAGCAAGCGGCGACACCCGAAATTGAAAATCATGTTCACGTCAGCCTGCGCGATCTCGCAAAAATTGTGCCGACAGGTTTCGGCACGATTCTGCTCGTCGGTCTCGCCCACGGTGGCATTCTCGGCATGGCTGTAATTCATGCAACGCGCGAAGGGCTCAGTGTTGGACGAGTTGGAATTCTCATCGCCGCATTGCAAATTGGTGGCATGACTTTGACTTGGCCAATTTCTTCGGCTTCAGACGACATTGATCGTCGCATCATCGGATTATTGTGCTGTCTCGCTGTAATTGCTCTTAGTACCGTCATGCTTTCGCAACCAACGAACAACAACTGGACAATCTTGTTGTTGTTTTTAATCGGTGGGTTCAGTTTTCCGCTGTATGCGATCGGCGGCGCCTACACCAATGACTGGGTCTCACCCGAACAAATGGGTGCGGCGGCCTCACAACTCGTCACGCTTTATGGATTAGGCGCGATGATCGGGCCACTTGTTGCCGCACCGTTTCTTGACATAATCGGCGCACAAGGTTTTGCATGGTCAATCATTTCGCTGCACATGCTGATCTTGTTGTTCTTGATCTATCGCATCCGCGCATGGCACGCGCCGGTCACGACAAAACATTGGGACGACGTCTCATTTCACGGACGTGCATTTTTTATCCCGGCCACCATCGTCTCGCTTGGCGTTAACCGACGCACCACCGAAAATAAATAGTTAAATAATTAAATAATTAACCAAAAGCCCGCACAGGACGCATGCGGGGTATGTCGGTTTTTAGAGGGAATCTGGGGGTAAAAACGCTGTCGGAGAAATTTAGCGAAATGGCGTTGGTGAGGTTGGCCTCAGAAGAACTCGGATAGTGGTCAGCCGCAAGACCACCAACGGTTGTTCTCTGGGTGTACAACTGGGCCAACTCGCCGATTGATGGAAGATGCCAGTCGGTCTTGCCATTGTTCGAGTACGCCCACGCGATGCCGGCTGAATATGTGCTCGGCAAAGCACCACCGGCACCACCATTATTCGATACGCGAGCATATATTTGATTCGTATTCGCCATTCCCATGCCGATTGCGGTTGAGGCTGTTCTTTTAGCGGCCTGACCGTCAGTGTTTGAGTAAATGCTGTTGTTTTGACAGTCTGAAGAGCCCGAATCGGACCCAGCCGCGTAGCAGAAGGCAGCCGTCGTAGCCCACGGGCTGCCGTTCGATTGATCAGACGGTGCAGCCTCTAGGTATTTACATGCAGACTCACAGTCTGACCCTGTTGAAGTGAAGCCTGTTGTCGAAACATAGAACACAACTCCGCCGCCTGGGCCTGTGTCACCAACGGCATACGAGATACGAGGTGCTGGGGCAGTGTCGCGCCATGATGTGTAGAACTGTGAAGGTGCAATGTAGTTACTACTTAAATCAGCCACGCCTGTTGATTGGTTTTTTGCTTTGCACGCAGCCTTTATCGCACGAAGATTATTCGTGCTGTCGCCATCGGCGGCACTGGTTTGCGGTTTCAACACACCAAACGCATTACCGTTAACCGCTAAAGCAGACCAAGTTGTAACAGCGTTGTTAGATGTGTTGGTTTGAGCGTTAACAACAACCGGCGACAACCTGCCAGACGCTAAATATTTGCCTTCAAGGATTATTCTTGCAGCCCAACAACTACCGCTAGATGACAATGCAACAGCATAGAAACCCTGACAGCCCAACAAACCACCAGTTGAATCCCAAGTTTGTACAGCCTGAACACTAACAATTCGAGAATTAGTCGACGAAACCGAACTCGCAACAACATCAATACCTGATTCAAGTTTTTGTAAATCAGCCGCTAACGCTGTCGAATCACCGCACTGCGCAGACGAAGCGTCAGAAAAATCGCCTTGATTTTGGTAAAGAAACTTCGATGCCCGCAACACGACCTCAATAGACGACTGTGCTTCTTTATCATAAGCATTATTACGCGAGCCCAGAAAACTAGGTATTGCAATACTGGCAATAACACCCAGCACGACCATCGCAATAACCAACTCAGTCAATGTAAATCCAGAATCACCCGACTTACGCTTTTTTACCACTATGACTTAAAGTACATGACTAATCCCTACAAACATGGGATACGAATGCCCCGAGCGGCTACTTGCGAAGAGTGTTCAAGCAACTTTCGCGATTAAAACTCCAACGCCGGCGAACTGCAGAGCAACAGCAACAACTGTGAACACATGCCAAACCTCGTGATAGCCAAAAACATTCGGCTTAAGATGTGGCCGCTTTAAATAAAACAAAATTGCGCCAACTGTGTAGACGATTCCACCGAGTGCAAATAGTAAAAGACTTACAAACCCAGAGACGCGATAGGCCCACGGCAAAATCACAAGAGAAGCCCAACCGATTATTAAATACAATGCCGTCGAGGTCTTCTCCGCTCGCCAGGTGATTTTTAAAGCGATGCCGATGCACGCGGCCACCCAAATTGTTATCAAAAATGGGATTCCGATATGTCGTGGTAACGCCAGCAAACAAACTGGGGTGTAAGTGCCAGCAATCAAAACATAAATCATCGCATGATCAAGCTGACGCATCGTGCGTTGTGCGCGCTGTGATCGCGTCAGTAGGTGATACGAAGCCGATGTCGAAAAAAGCGCAAACAGTGAAAACACATAAATTAAAACTGCCCATCGTGCAAGGCCAGTCGGCGTAACCATCGTGAGTATTACCCCGGCTGGGATTGTCGCCGCAACAGCTACGCCATGAATGCGACCGCGCCAACTTGGTCGCCACTTGCCGATTTCATGCTGAAAAACGGGAACATGCGGCACCTTACTTACCTCCTGAGAAGAGTGTATTCAGTTGCAGTTAGTGCTAACTGTCTTTCGCAAGTACCTCTGAGCATTGAGTGACGTCAAAATATAAACCTAAATCACGACTCAATAATGCCTTCAAATACGACTTGTCTGATTTCAAAACTAAATTTGAGCCCTCAGGCAATGCCTCACAGCCAGGGCGATCTGTCGAAATACCCGCAAGTGTCATGAAGCCGTTCCACTCATACCCACGGAAGTCGTTTTCGCGTCCATTAAAACGAAGGGTCTGATCACCTAAAGATGCAATCGCTATTTCATTTTTTGTTGCCTTCAATAATTCAACAATTTTTTCTTGCTTAAGTGATTGTAAAAAATATTGCGAACCCCAAAACATATTGAGGGCGACTGAAACCACAATTATGAACCCTGCAAAAATATTCTTATTTCTCTTCCCTTTAAACAGTTCATTTAATCCAACAACACTCAAGGCCAAACCAAGCGGCATCAATAGTTGATGCCTGCTACGCCAATCTGCGCGAAACTCAAAAACAGTTATGTAAGCAGGGCGACCCGCATACCCGACATAAAGTTCTGCTAAAAAGTATGGAAACAATGCAAGCGACACCGCAAAAAATCCACAGACGAACAACACGAATCCAAAGTGTGTGGGCTTGTTCTTTGCGTGACGAAGTGCGATTATCGACAAGCCAACCAGACCAATCAATACTGGCCATAAGCCAGTCATTAGACCGGCGGGTGTCGGTTTCTGGTAATCATTCCAACTTGCATTCAATGGCCAGAAGATTGATCGCGAAATTACATAAAGCACAGGCAATGCCGCAATCCCCGCGATTTGTAGATGTCGGCGATTCAATTTCTCGAAATCTAACAACTCAGTTTTGTTCAACCAAGCCAAATGCAAAAATGGCAATAACACAAAAAAAAGAAAGCTATGAGTTTTAAGACTCAAAAATAAAATCAAACAAGACACCACAAAACTTTTCATTGACTTATACCGCACCATCACGAACCAACCTAAAAAGAAAAGAAAGTACGACGACGTATAGTCAAAACAGATCCTCGAGATACGCGCATGATTTACTGGTACCACCAAATAAATTAAAAGAATCATTTTTAATTGGTTGCCTCTAATGAATGTCATAGATTTCAAAATTCCAAAGCACCACAACCCAGCAATGAAGAATGCAACAAAGGTAGCTACGGGTATAGTCCAAATACCCACTTCTAGGAAAAACCAATCTAGAATTTTCGACCAGGGCGGCAAGCCTTGGGCTTTTGCAACTGAATGGGTATAACTTGGTTTTTGGTTAAAAATTTCAGACCAGTCGTCCCAGTAGAGAGTGTTCGGGCGCAATAACGACCAGCCCCATGACAAGGTGTAGAGAACGATTGCATTGAGCCACGGAAACCCGTCCAACATCCGCACAGGTTTCGCTGCGGAAGATACAAAAAGATCAGGTGAAACTTCACTGATTGGACTATTTGACATCAAGAAAACATTACTCGCTATTTATGCCGCGACTTAGTCTCGCACTAGTTTTGAGGCATGGCTATTAACGGATATGAGTTTGATCGGTTCTTGCGATACGACGAAATGGTGGCGTGGCTAAATGCAATAGCGGCGAAGTACCCGAAACTTGTCAGCGTTGAGTCGTATGGCAAGTCACATCTCGGCCGTGATCTAATGCTTGCCACAATCACCGACACGACAACTGGCGCACACAATACAAAACCCGCTCATTGGATTGATGCCAACATTCACGCCACAGAAGTCACGGGCGGCGCAGCGGCGTTATACATCATTCAAGATCTCGTTGAAAAATTTGAAGCTCGCGACGAAACAGTTGTCGAAGCACTACGCACGCGAACTTTTTATATTGCGCCTCGCGTCAACCCCGACGGTGTTGAAGATGCACTCGCTGACAAACCGCTATATCACCGCTCAAGCGTGCGAGCTTGGCCATGGCGCGATGGCCATTTGTGGCCGGGTCTTCATCCGCAAGATATTGACGGCGACGGCAAAATTTTAACGATGCGAATTGTCGACCCTGATGGTGGATGGATTGAGCACGAGCAGGAATCGCGCGTGATGGTTGCAGTTGGGCCACTCGGCGCGCCGAAAGGCAAGACACGTTACAGATTGATTCAAGAAGGCCTGATCGAAAATTACGACGGCTTCACGATTGATCAACCGCGCGACCCCGCTGGTCTTGACTTGAACAGAAACTTCCCGGCAGGTTGGGGTGTCGGCGTTCTTGGCTCGGGTGATCATCCGCTCTCAGAACCAGAAGTTGATTCACTTGTGCGCGCGGTGAAGGCGCGACCAAATGTTTGCGGCTACAACGCGTTTCATACTGCAGGTGGTTTTATGTTGCGACCTAGTAGTAGCAAGAGTGATTCGAAGTTGCCGCCAGTTGATTTATTTTTCTTTAACGAGTTCGGCAAACATTCAACACCGCTAACGACTTATCCAGTGCACTCGGTTTTTGAAGATCTGACATGGGATAAATCTTCGGTGATGGGTGGCGCCGGCGATGACTGGGCTTACGACCATCTCGGCGTCTATTCATGGACAACAGAATTTTGGGATGCCGTGTTTCATGCAACTGGTGAACACTCAAGCACAGATGTTTGGTATGTCGGGCCAACTGTTGAACAAGATCTCGCCGTGTGCAAATGGTCAGACACTCATGCACCAAACAGTTATGTCAACTGGTACAAATTTGATCACCCACAACTCGGCCAAGTCGAACTCGGTGGCGCAGATGCATTTCGAATTTGGACAAACGCGCCGCCGTCAAAATTGCGCGCTGAAATTGCAAACCATTCCGAGGTCGCCGTGTATCAAGCAATGGCATCACCGCGACTTGAGATCAAACATACAAAAGCCGAATCGTTAGGCGAAGATGTTTGGCGAATTGAACTCGGCGTTGCTAACACTGGCTGGCTGAGTACCGAAGTTACGAGACTTGCTCGCGATCACAAATTGGTTTTGCCAATCACGGTTGAGATTTTGGGCGCAACAACAATTAGTTGTGATGCGCGTGCGAAGGTTGGCCAGTTGTCAGGTCGAGCAATGCTTTTGTTGAACGGCGGCGCGATGTCTGATGGCACGCCTGATCGGCTGATGCACTCGTGGATAGTGCGCGCAAGTCGCGGCGCCGATGTCACTCTTACTGTGTGCCACCCACGTTGCGGCGAAGTCTCAACGACTCTAAAACTTAGTTAGTTTTAATTTCGAGTTCGTCGGGGACGGTGAACTTTTCGTGTGATTGTGCGGCTCGAACCCAAATATAGAGGGCGCCAGAGATACCTACAATGTTCGGTAACGCGACAAACCAATCGCCGATCATTGCACCATAACTAAACCAGCCGATACAGCACACAAATAACAAAGCGTTCATTGTTGTTGAAACACCGTAAAGATGCTCGGTGCGATACACGCGAACAACTTGAGGAATTATCGCAGGAGTACCAATCGCAATAGTCACCCATCCCATTACTGCAAGCGAATAACTAATCGCAATCAAGCCAATAATTAAAGTTGCACTGATAGCAAGAATTGGCACCCAGAGCGCAATTTTTTTGTGTTTCACACACACAAATAAAATCAACACAATTGCAATCACAACATTGGCATTAGCGAAAGCTAATTGCGGATCAGGCTTGCTGAGTCCATAAATCGTCCAAAGAAGTGAACCACAGCAGCCTTGCAGGAACGAACCAGGCGATAACCCTTCGGTTGAGTTCTTAATGAACACGCGAAACACTTGCGGCCAGATGAACGAGACTGACAACATTGTCGCAAGAATTCCGACGATTCTGCTTGTAGTCACCCATTTAGAGTAGTCCGCGAGTCAATCAGTCATTTGCCTATTGCTAGCGTTCAAGGTGTGATCACGACGTACGGTTTCTCAATCGCGACGCCAAACAAAGATTTACGTCAGGTAGCGATTGATGCCGTGTTTCGTTGGCTCGATGAAGTGCATCCGCATGAAAAACGCACCAACTCAACACCTGTCAATATTCGCCACAGCCCGAATGACGCAATTTTTCGTGTTGATGTTCTCGAACAAGATAGCAAGCAAGCCGCAGCTCGTGGTACGACAGTGACTCTGATTACCTCAAAAGATGAGTTGTACTTTGATCTTCGTCGCACATTGCGCCCAACAAAATCTGCACTATTACCACGACGCACGATCGACAGACCAGAACCTCGCCTCAATAAATTAACCCTTGAAATAGTTAAGTTGTTTAAAGTTCGCGATGCTGAAAAAATAATTGATGCAGAAATTACTATCGCTAACGATCAATTGAGCGGGCAATCACTCGCTGCGTTTGCTGAAGCGCCAAGCCGGCGATTGCCACTTTTGATTGAAGTGATCGTAGGTAAACCTGCAGCGATAACTAATTCTGCAACAGCAAAACAGCTCGCGGGCATTGCCCACCTCGCCCATGTTTCATCACATGTGGCCGATGAAGCGTTCAATAACTTATACGGTGCAAAAGCTATTGGCTCGGGTTGGATAACTGTTATTTGGCCACGCGGCGCCGCACCTGAGAAATTTCATCAGCAAGACGATGACGAAGTTGTTAATCAATTGATCGCTGCGTCAGTCGGCTCACTTGCAACTCTTGTTTTATCGCAGTCGCGCAAAGTTATGCAAGCGGAGAAACCTAAACAAGAACCCAAGACAGAATTATCGTCGCCGCAGTCGGGGCTGCAGCAAGAAAATATTGACCTGAATAACACAGTCAAAGAGTTACTCGAAGAGAATGCAAGTCTTCTTGAAAATGCGACTCTGACAGACATGCTCAGCGCACAAAAAACCGAAGAGCGAGACCGCGCTTATTCGCAACTGGCAACTTTCTTGATGATGGAAGATGACAAGAGTTATCTTGATCGTGTTTCAGATGCAATTGCGTTTGCCCAAAAAAATCTACCGAATATAATTTTTCATCAACGAGCGATTTCGGCGGCAAATGAGTCTCATCTGATGAACGGTCGACGCATCTACTCAAACTTAGTTGAACTAAATAATCTTGCGGCAAGATTGCAACGCGGTGATTTTGCTCCGAATGTTTTTAATATTTATTGCAATCAACAACTCAGCAATTTTGCCGCGTCAATCAGCGACGAAGCCGAACATCGTTACGCGCAAGATTATGCAATTGAGTGGAAGGGCGAAAATGTCCTGGCCAAGCCACATATTCGCTGCGGCGACGCGCGAATTCACTTTTATCACGACATAAAGACGAACGAAATTGTTGTCGCCTATGTCGGTCGCCACCTGCGTGACAAATCAACTAACTAGTTGCGTTTAGCTGTGCTAGCTGCGTTTAGTCGTGCTTTGCCAAATTGCTTGCGCGACTCTTGAGCCAAGAAATGGTCTGGCCAAACGATAAACGAGACCTGGCACGACAACGCTTTTGTTTTTGCGCAGACCGTCTAGTGCGGCGCTCACAACATCATGAGAATTAATCCACAGCCACTTCGGCACTCGTGCGCGCAAATGTGCGAGTCCAGCGTGCTGATGCAATTCGGTTCGCACATAACCAGGGCAGATAACACAAACTCGCACACCCGAACTACGAACTTCTAGGTTCAAACTGCGACCGTAAGACATCACATAAGTTTTAGCCGCGGCGTAAAGCGCCGATTTCGGCATCGGGGTAAACGCGGCGATGCTTGAGATGATTACAACATCTCCAGTCTTGCGTTTCATCATTTCGGGCACGATTGCTTCACAGACTTCGACGACACCAGTTGCCAGCAGCGTGTTCAACTTTGCGATTTCATTTTTTGGTGTTGTGCCTACTCGCGCCGCACGCGTGATGCCAGCGTTCAGCACCAAAAAGTCAGCGTTAATCGCGGCATCAATCACACTTTGCACACCAGCACCCGTGCTCAAATCGGCAACAATAAGTTGGGTCTGCGCGTCAAACTTTTGAAGTTCGCTCGCAAGAGACTCAAGAAGTTCGCGGCGGCGCGCAACTGCAACGATGTCGTACCCATTTTGCGCCAACACCAGCGCAAATTGTCGACCGATGCCTGAAGAAGCACCAGTGACTAGTGCAATTTTACGGGTTGCCACACGTTGAGCATTACATGAAAACTGTCTAAGGTAAAGTCATGACTAAATCGCAAACGAACGCGCAACTTTCTCCCGTCTATCAACTTTCAGATCAGTACATAGAGCAACTTGCTGCAACCGATCCAGGTCTTGCAACTGCACTCGGAATCGCAGGTCATGATCACGAGATGACCGACTTCAGCCCTCGCGGTCACGCCGAGCGAAACGAAGTCACGCGCTCGACACTTGCGACGCTGAACACACTTGACACGTCGGCTGATCACGACCGGTTGGCTGCAGGCGTGTTGCGAAACTCGCTCGAGATGTCGACACTTGAATACGAAGCAGGTGAACACTTGCGGTCAATTCGTGTGATCGCCGGCGATGTTGACTCTGCTCGCGGCATTTTTGATTTGATGCCAACTGCAACTGTTGAACATTGGCAAACAATTGCCGAACGCATGAGTGCAGTGCCACAAGCGTTTGCTGGCATGCGCGAAAGTTGGAACCTCGGCGTTGAACGTAAAACTGTTGCTCCACGACGACAAGCGCTAGTCGTAGCCGAACAACTTGAAACTTGGGCGGGCACGCCGAATGCTCCTGGCTTTTTCACGCAATTCGCTGAAAGTGCGGCCGCTATCAATGGCGCGCCGCTCGAGCAGTTGCGTCAAGCAGCTGTTGCCGCGTCAGAATCAATGGCTCAAACGGCAAATTATTTGCGCGAGACGTATGCATCAGTTGCAGATCCGCGCAACGGTGTCGGTGAAGAGCGCCATGCACTCGCCCGTCGCAGATTTATGGGGATGAATGTCGACGCCCACGAAGCCTATGAATGGGGTTTTGCCGAAGTTGCTCGGCTTGACGCTGAACTAATTAAAACTGCAAAAGAGATTAATCCGAACGCGACGCTCAACGAGGTTCGTGAATTTCTCGACACAGACCCGAGTCACAGCATTGAAGGTGAAGAAAATCTGCGCGAATGGTTGCAAGGATTAATGGATGACGCAATGTCGTTTTTGATTCGTGAAAATCATTTTGATATTCCAAAAGAAATTCATCGCGTTGAAGCAATGATCTCTCCACCGGGTGGGGCAGCCGCAATGTACTACACATCGCCGAGCGAAGACTTAACACGGCCTGGTCGCACTTGGTATCCGGCGAACGGACGAACGAAGTTTCCGTTGTGGAGTGAACCAACAACCGCATATCACGAGGGCGTGCCGGGTCATCATTTGCAAATTGGCATGGCGACGGTTAACTCAGAAAAACTTTCACGATTTCAACGCAACGAATTCGTCAGCGGTCATGGCGAAGGTTGGGCGCTTTACGCAGAACGACTAATGGATGAACTCGGCTTCCTCGGTAAACCCGAATACCGACTTGGCTATTTGTACGCTCAAGCATTTCGAGCAGCGCGAATTGTCATAGACATCGGCATGCACTGCGAATTCAAGATTCCAAAAGAATCTAAGTGGCATTCGGGCGAAGTGTGGACACCAGAATTGGCACTCGAGTTTCTTTCGGCACGCTCATCAAGTGATGATGCGTTTAATAAATCCGAAATCAACCGCTATCTTGGCTGGCCAGCACAAGCGATTTCATACAAACTTGGCGAACGCGTCTGGATTTCGCTGCGCGATGATGCCAAACGCAAACACGGTGCAAATTTTGATCTACGCGCTTGGCACGCCTACGCGCTTGATCTTGGCAACCTCGGACTTGACTTGCTAAAAACCGAACTCTCCCGCTTCTAAATCGCGGTAGCGAGAATCAAGGGACTACGACAACCTTGGTGCCGGGTTTTGCAAAGTTGTACATAAGCTTCGCATCTTCAATCGCCATTCGGATGCAACCACTGCCCTGAAAAGTCCCAAGTTGTTCTACCGTCTGCAAAGGCTTGCCGTATTTGGTGGGTATCTCGTGAAAACCGATATTGCCACCGTTAGGTCCGAGCGCGAATCTTGTCATGTTATTAAACCACACGTCTTTAAGATCAAGACTGTAACTTCGCAATGATTGACTATTGACTTCGTAGGTCCCTAGATTCGGCACACCCCTAAGTCCAGAAACCGGCATTGCTCTCACTACTTTATTTTTTCCGTCAATGACCCAAACCCATTGCAAATTATTTTGATAAACAACGCGTCGGCCTAAACCAGAATTTTTCGGAACCGCTGGCGGATTGGCCCTCGTATACGCTGGAAACCTAAGAGACCTCGCTGGATAAAGCAATGAAGTTTCGGCTGCAGTTGCCACATGTGTATTTGATGGGTTACTAGTAGCACTAGTGCTTGATGATGCGATTGTGGTTGAAGTTGAACTAGTGGTCGACGACTCACCAGCGGCAAAGGCAACTACCGACGATGAGGCCGTGCTGATAAACGCCACAGCTAATACCAATTTAGAGAAAAACTTCATTTGCGTTTTTTAGTTTTCACTTTTTGCAAACTCGGTATAAACACAAGTGGGTTTTCAACAATTTCATAACGCTTGCCCCAGTTGCTGACCAATCCTTGCACCATTGCGGCAAATGGCAGAGCCAAAACTGCACCGATTGGGCCGAGCACCGCACCACCAGCAATCGCTGCACCAAACGCAACTGCAGCATGCAACTCGAGTGTGCGTGCCGTTATCCGCGGAGCGAGTACGAAGTTTTCTAATTGCTGATACACGGCGATAAAAATAATCACAATCAATGCCTTTATTGGTGAGTCTAACAACGCTAACAAAATCGGCAAGACCCCTGCGAGATATGTTCCAACTACTGGCAAGAACTGCGAAACTAATCCAACCCAGATTGCTAGTGCAATTGGTGCAGGCGTGCCGATTGCTTGAAACACAACCCAATGAAATATCGCAGAAATTACAGCCAACAGCGCGCGCGAATATATATAGCCACCAGTTTTTGCAATAGCGAGATCAAAAACTGTCAATACAACTCGTTGTTGTTTAACTGGCAAACGGCTGCATAACGCTCGCCGCAATCTTGGGCCATCAGAAATTAAATAAAACGTGAACAACGTCACTGACAAAATTTGCAGGAGGCCACTCAGTGCACCTAACGATAAACCGACGACACGATCTTGTTGATTTGTAAAAAAGTTATTCAGCGAACCATTCGGGTCACTCAATGCTTTTATCCACGATTGCGGATTAATTGACGAACCGAATGTGTCGTTGATAAAAACAACAGTGTCAGTCACATATTGATCACGATTGCTTATCAAATCTTGAGTCTGTGTTGCAACCAGACTTCCGATTGCGATCACAAACGAAATTGCAGCCGTAAAAACGCTGACAAGCATCAAACCAGTGGCGGCACCGCGTTTCCATCCGCGCGCCGCAAGTCGATTAACGGCGGGCTCAATTGCCAGTGCCAAAAATAATGAAATAACAAGCAAAACTAAAAAATCAGATAACTGATGAAACAACTCGCGAACCACAAGCACCGCAATAGCCCCGACCCAAAACAATCCGATTGCTCGAGGCACCCAACTGGGCATGTTGTCTTGAGAAGTTTTTTTGCTCGCCTTAGAAGCCTTAATTTGCACAGATTTATCATCCGCCTTATGACTCATGGCATCTATTCTACTTGCCGTTGATATATGCAAACAGCACTTTTCGGTGCCACGATAGAAGCAACGATATGAAAAAACTTGACGTTAATTCGGCGTTCGCAACCGTTCGCGATCAAATCGGCGAAGCAATTCGCGCGCGCGTTATTGGCCCTAACGCCGACCAAAGAACGCAAGAAATTATTGATGCACCAGGCGAGCGTCTCTTCACCGAAGACCGACCAATTCTTCGTGTTCACTCAGACGCATCAATGTTTATCGGCGGACTTCGCGCATTGTTATTGCAATCACTTCACCCACTTGCAATGGCGGGTGTTGCACAACACTCTGATTATCGCAACGACCCGTGGGGACGCTTACAGCGCACCGCAGATTTTTTGGCGACGACAACATTTGGTCCAGTTGACGAAGTTGAAAAAATCATTGCAAGAATCAAAATGGTCCACACACGTGTGACTGGTTTTGCGAGTGACGGTCGTCCGTACTCAGCGAATGATCCGCATCTTTTGCGCTGGGTTCATGTCGCCGAAGTTGATTCGTTTCTAGCGGCGCATCAGAGATATGGCGTTTATCCACTCGATCAACAAGGTCGCGATGGCTACGTGCAAGATGTCGCAGTAATCGCGCGCTTACTCGGCGTGCCGAACCCACCAGAATCAGAAAAAGAACTCAAACAGCAACTGCACGATTACCGCCCAGAACTTGCAAGCACCGACGAGTCGCGCGACGCTACAAAATATTTGATTTTCGAACCTCCACTGCCAGCTACTGCACGCGTTGCATATTCGGCGCTCGTCGCGGCGACAATCGCAACTTTGCCAAGTTGGACACGAAAGCCACTTCGCTTGCCACTTCTTCCGATCACAGAAAAATTCGCACTACGACCTTTAGGCGACGCAGTAACTCGCGCAATTCGCTGGGCGACTGTGCCGACATCGCCTTATCTACGCGACAAAGATAATCTCGCTCGCTGAACAAACGCGTTATATAAATTTTGTTGCAGCGGGTCTGCGGCGGCCGTGTCTTCTGGGTGCCACTGCATGCCGAGCAACCACTTCGTGCGATGCTCAACTGCTTCAAGAATTCCGTCTGGGGCGTGGCCAACAGCGACCAGATCATCGGCGAGTTTTAAAATCCCTTGGTGATGAAATGACGCACCGTTAATTTTTGTCGCACCGATTGCATCAGCCATTCGAGTTCCGTTTTTTATATTCACTTCGTGCAAAGCAAACTCTTCGCCAACCGGAAACTGCTTCGGCGCGTGCGCAAGCAGTTCATTCGCATTTGCAAGTTCGCCAAGATGTTGCACAAGCGAACCGCCGAGCACGACATTAACTAACTGCATTCCGCGACACACCGCCAACACCGGCACATCAAAATTGAGTGAAGCATTCAACAGCGCGGTTTCAAATGCATCTTGTTCGGGCTGCACACCGTAAACGTGAACACCGGCAACTTGCCCATAAAGAGTCGGGTTGACATCTGCGCCACCCATCAACACCAGACCGTCGAACCGTCGCATCATCGCTTCGGCATCATTGGTTTTTAATGGTTGTGGAGAAATCACGACTGGTTCGCCGCCCGCCCGCAGAATCGCATCAAGATACCGTCGCCCCGCAAACGCAACTGCATCTCGCGACACTCGACTGGGTGCGCCATATCGTCCAGCAAGTGCGATCAACGGCGACATCTACAAAACTCTACCGACCGTCAAATCGCGTTTAAATCTCAGCCAGTCATCACATTTGCAGTCCCATAGAAAGTTGATACGGCGACTAGCTTGACACCGTCATAAGCCACTGCAATCCACCACTTAGTATCGTCTGCCGAATTGCTCAGAGTCCAAGTAACTGCATCTGGTGAGGTCATAACTCTTTGAGTACCACCGCTTGCCAAAGCCACCCACATGTTTTTTCCATAAATAACTGACGTCCATGCTTCATAGTTGACAGGGCTTCCATTGTTATACTTTGTCCAAGTGATCCCATCGGGCGATGTATAACGCATGCCGTCTCCAAAACCCACAAACAAATTGTTTCCATAAGCGACACTGTAAAAATCGGGAGCCCGATAATAATCGATTGACCTACCAGTCCAAGTAGCCGCATCAGGCGAAGTAAATACCCGAGTTTCGCCGTCTCCGCCGCTTGCTACTATCACAAACAAACCATTGCCATACGCAATATCTTTCATGCGGTGGTTGCCGGCGCCCGGGTTCGTTCGCCCAGTCCAAGTAATCCCATCAGGCGAAGTCATAACTTGGCTTAAAGCACTACCATCGGTAAAATCTGATATCGCGACGAATAAACCGTTTGCATAAATTACCTTTTGCCATGTATACGCACGACCAACTCGAGTGGTCCAAGTAATCCCATCAGGTGAAGTCATCACACCGTTACTGTAAGCAACGGCCACCCAGATGCCGTTACCATAAGCCACACCGGTCCAAGAATCGCCGCCGCTTCCGTAATAAATCTGTGGGTACGTTCGTGAAGTCCAAGTAATCCCATCGGTTGAAGTCATTACCGCATTATCACCGACCGCGACAAACTTGCCGTCACCATAAGCAATGTCATTCCAACTTGCGTCGGCTGCTCCAGTGCGCGCAGTCCATAAAGTTCCGGTGCCTGCCGCAGCAGCGATTACTGCCGCAGCAGCAGCACCAGAAACATTGCTGGCTGTTCCACCTGGTGCGACATCACGCCACGTTGCATAAAACTGTGACGGTGCAATATACAAACCATCAACTGTTGGCGAACCTGTTGATTGTTCTTTAGCTTTGCAATAAGTTTTTATCGATGCAAGATTATTTGTATTGTTACCATCAGCAGCACTGGTTTGCGGTTTCAACACACCAAACGCAGTACCGTTCACCGCTAGAGCAGTCCAAGTCGTAACAGCGCTGTTAGAAGTATTTGTTTGTTGCGCAACAGTAACCGGCGAAACACTGCTAGCGGCTAAAAATTTGCCTTCGACAATAAGCCGAGCAGCCCAACAACTACCACTAGACGACAACGCAACAGCATAAAAACCTTGGCAACCTAAAAGTTCGGCATTCGAGTTCCATGTTTGAACAGCCTGAACACTCACAACCCTCGAATTAGTTGATGAAACAGAACTCGCAACAACATCAACATTTGGTTCGAGTTTTTATAAATCAGCCGACAACAAAGCAGAATCACCGCACTGCGCCGACGAAGCATTCGAAAAATCACCCTGACTTTGATAAAGCAATCTCGCTGCCCGCAACACAACTTCAATAGATGCTTGGGCTTCTTTGTCATAAGAGTTGTTACGCGAACCCAAAAAACTCGGTATCGCAACACTTGTCAAAACACCAAGAACCAGCATCGTGATAGCCAACTCAGTCAACGTAAAACCAATATCTCGAACAACCCGACTTTTTAGCCAACGACCAACCCGACGATCTAGCCGACGACTAATGCGACGACTGGTCCGACGCAAATAGAAGGTTGTAAATGGCACTCACAATTATCTATTAAATGGTATCCCGAGTCAAGGATTTGACACTAAACCGAGTTAACTAAAGCAAACCCAGCCAGTTCGCGAGCGCACGCAACTCGTCGCGCAATGCATCGTTGATAGATGCTCGCTTGATGCCCTTTTCGGTATGCACGCTTAGCACGAGCAACTTCGAGTTCGCGCGATCGGCTTTGAGATCAACTCTGCCGACTATTTGCCCATTCATGATGAAAGGCAAGACGTAATAGCCGAACTTGCGTTTTTCTTTTGGCGTGTATATCTCGATGCGATAATGAAAATCAAATAACCGCTCATTGCGTGGACGACACCAAACAAGCGAATCAAACGGAGACAATAACGCAGTGGCGTGAAGCTCTTTCGGTAACTTCGCATTGCGATGTATGAAGGCTTTTTCTTGCCAACCAGCAACGGTGACCGCGCGCAACTCACCCTGTTCGACGAGTTCGCTGACTAACGGTTTTATAACAGCTATTTTTTGCCGGTAGTAATCAGCGAGATCGCTAAGAGTTGCCACGCCTTGTGCTTTTGCCGCACGCACGAGCAATTGTTTACGCGCATCATTTTCGATTGGTGTGGGCAAAATAAAAATCTTTTGAGGCAACACTCGTTCAGTTAGGTCATAGATGCGAGCAAAATCAGAGCCACGACCGCAAGACATCAGTTGCCCCGTTAAAAACAAATATTCAAGTGCCGTTTTTGCTTCGTCCCAATCCCACCACGATGATTTCTTTTCAGTGCGCGTCGAAAGCTCGCGTGCCGCAACCGGCCCGTTTATCTCGACATGCTTCAAGATGCGTTTTACAAACGCTTTGTTGTCGGCATAAAAACTCGTCAAACCCCAGTGTTTGATTTTGCCTGTGCGAGCCGCGTTCATCTTCCAGCGAAATAACGGTTGCACTTCGACTGGCAGTATTGCTGCTTCGTGCCCCCAGTATTCAAAGATCTTGCTTTGCGCCGTGGCTTTATTTATTGCATTTCGGTCGTGATCGCCAAGTCGCGAGAACAACGGCAACTCTTGGCTACGCACGAGAACATTAACCGAGTCAATCTGAATAACGCCAAGTTTTTTGATCACTTGAACTGCATCAGCAGTCGATGATTTAGATTTTGAACGCGGTTTATCAAAACCCTGCGCAGCAAGTGCTAACGAACGCGCCTCAACGATCGTTAGTTCGTCGAGCCGTTTTGGCATCGCGGATTATTTGTTAGTCAGCGACAGAAATTGTGATCGATTTAATTACAACATCTTCAACAGGTCGATCACCAGGTCGCGTCGCAACATTTTGCATCGCATCAACTATTTCGAGCCCCTTGACAACTTGGCCAAACAACGAATATTGCGGTGGCAGACCAACGCCACTTG
Organism: Ilumatobacteraceae bacterium; assembly: GCA_964203235.1. Taxonomy (GTDB): domain Bacteria; phylum Actinomycetota; class Acidimicrobiia; order Acidimicrobiales; family Ilumatobacteraceae; genus BACL27. The sequence continues at coordinate 903,788 of CAXNLE010000002.1, read as the reverse complement.
AGCCGCTGACGATAAAAAATTGTGAACCGTTTGTGTTCGGCCCAGCATTAGCCATTGCCAAGCTTCCGATTTGATATTTACCCGGCTTCGGCAATTCATCCCCAAATTTATAGCCAGGACCGCCACGACCAGTACCTTCAGGGTCGCCACCTTGGCACATGAAGTTTTTAATAATTCGATGAAAAATCACGCCGTCGTAATAATGATGCGCGGCGAGAAAAATAAAATTGTTTACAGTCAGCGGAGCAGCCGCCGCGTCAAGTGCAATCACGAGCGTGCCTAGAGTCGTCTCCATTGACACGCTGTAACGCTTGGTTGGGTCAATACCCATCGGTGGCATGCTGGCGAATTTTTTGATTGTTGCGGCCGAACCGTCGAGAGCCGGAAATTCTGAAGGTTGTGTTGTTGACATAGCCCTGAACCCTACACTCGTGTCATGACAGAAACGACTGGTTACGGCAATTTAGATATCGCGCTGATTGATGCGATTGAACTTGATTTAAACGGCGTAGATGCCGCCATGGAGCGACTTGAAAAAGGCACATACTTTACTGACGAAGTCACTGGCGCACCGCTTGAAACTAATTTTCTGATCTCGAATCCGCTTGCTCGCCGCAACTCATAGGTTACGAATAGCGGATTAGATAGTTCGCAAATCTCTAGCGCGTCGTAATTGCATCCATTGATGCATCGAGTGTCATAACAAAACTCGAGCCAGGTAAACAATCTTTAAGCGAGGCTGCATTTTCGTCTGCTTGTTGCTGCGAGTCAAACGCTTTGAATTGAACTGTGTCCCACATTCGGCCGTCACCGATTATCGTGCCCTCTGCCGCAAAATTTGTCGCGCTGTCAATTTGAGCAAATGCGCTGTTGCGATTGTCTGTTTGACGTACAACCATTAATACTGCACGCGAATTGCCAACTGTTGGTCGACCGGTTTTATCAAGTGCGATATCTTCTGGTCGACAGCACACGATTATCGTGCGTTGCATACCGGCTGCCTTGTGCTTATGTTTTTCGCTGAAATCTTTTCGTGACTGCATCTCGATAAAAGATTTACGAGTGGCGTAGCGCACAATCGCAATTCGATCCCAATCTTCACTGCCGACGTGACTCTTTTTTACGTCTGCCACAAAAACCATGTCTGCGCCAATTTTGCTGAGAACACTTGCTGGGTTGTAACGATCATCGGCTTCACGACCACTAATCGATTTATCCATGCCATCATCGCTCTGGTACTGCGCGACTTCGTGATACTTCATTAAGTTGACCATATAAATCGGCCCATCATTTTCTGGGGCTCGCGTCGCTAAATCAATTGCGTATTCTTTGTTGATCGTTCCGTAGTTATGTTTGAGATGTGGCTTGTCGCTCATGACCAAATCATATTCGTTGCAGCAACACTCAAACGACCCGAACCCGCCCCGAAGCAATCCTGTTTAGAACATTGGGTAGTTGTCGTCTGAGACTTCGCCGGCGCCTTGCGAGCCTTTGCGAGAAAATAGTTTTTTGAAAAGTTTCTTAAGTTGAGACAGCAAACTCATAGAGCCAAGTCTCGCACAAGCAATCTGGCAACTGCGTCGCAGCCGTTGTCGGTCATGTGGACACGGTCAACAAACAGCCATTCTGGTTGTTGAAGCTCCGGTGCATCGTTGAGGTTCAAATATTTAACACCGACTTTTGAGCAGATTGCATGAATGTCCTTGTCGTATTGATCTCGATACTCAGCAAGTTCACGGAGCACCAGCGAAAAACCATCGGCTTCTTGGTCAAGCAACGCAAATAACTCGGTCTCCTGTGACGCTAAAGATTTATTTAGCCATGGTATAAAAGGCTGCATAACGAAAGTCACGGAGGAGTTATTATTTTTTGCACGCATCTGTAAATATTCGCAGTCGCGCTCAAACACCGAGAGCATCGTGGCGTATGAATCTGCTTTTGCCGACTTTGACTGTGCTGTTGCTATAGTTTTTTTTGCTAGGCCGAACTTGGCACGAACTCCAGCAAACAACATTCGCAACAGTTCGCGGTTGCCGACTACAGCTGCAGCCATCTTCTTTTCATAAAGTGACTGGTCAAAAAAAGCACCGTACATCGGAGAAAATCTTCCCGGCATTAGTGCACGAATCAAATTGTTGACTCCAGACATAACAACAATCGGACCATCAATTTTTTTGAGGTTAGCTAAGTGAACCAAAATAACTTCTTGTGTCGAGTTAAACGCTCGTCCGCCAAGATTCAACCAGTTATACCTAGTGTTTGAATTCAGAAAGCTCGGGATCGTCGTAAGGTCGGACGTCGCACCAATTCCAAATGCGCTGCTACCACCAAGAAAAATCGCAGTTGGTGACTGAGTTTTTGCTCCACCAGTTTTACGAATGCCGTATTCGTCTGTTGAGACAGACTTGAGTGCAACATTGCGTGGGTGAAAATACATCAGATGTGGTACCCACTCTTTGTGTAAACCGAGTTCGTCGTAGTCACGCATCTGCGGAACTATTAAGTTGCGATGCTCAACTGCAGAGCGAGATTTCCTAGCGTTGGCGCTCAAAATGATCTTTCGGCAATGGGGCTTTATCAACCCAATAACTTTGCGCCGATTTTTTTGAAGTTAACCGACCCAAGCCAAAGATTCTTCGCGTAACGCCGGCCACAACTATCGCGCACCAAACGACGAACACGAAACTGCGCTTAATCAAGTACGAACTCTTTTTGCCAGTCTGAGTCATGCTCAAACGCTGGTTGATCAGATTTTGATAACAGCAATGAACCGATCACAAGATAATCCATATCGGTGCGCATGAAACATGTGTATGCCTCTTCTGGCGTGCAAACTGGCGGCTCACCACGAACATTAAACGACGTGTTCAGCAACACCGAACAACCGTGGCGTTTTTTGAACTCAGAAAGCAAACTATGAAATTCTGGATTTGTTTCTTGATGCACGGTCTGCACTCGCGCCGAAAAATCAACATGCGTAACTGCCGGAATCTCCGATCGCACGACATTTAATTTGTCGATTCCGAAAAGTTTCGACATGTCCAAGTGATCTTTGCTTCGTCGATGCTGCGCGACTGGCGCAACGATCAACATATATGGGCTCGACTGAGCGAGGTCAAACCAATCGGCGACATCTTCTGCCAAGACCGCAGGCGCAAAAGGTCGAAACCCCTCACGGAATTTAATTTTCAAGTTCATCTTTTTTTGCATATCTGGATGACGGGCATCACCCAAAATTGTGCGATTGCCGAGTGCACGTGGGCCGAACTCCATTCGGCCTTGAAACCACCCAACGACTGAACCGTCGTTTAATAAATCTGCGACACGCGTGTTGAGTTCTGCTGTGGCAAGTTTTTGATAAGGAACTGCTTTTGAATCTAAAAATGTCGAAACTTCGGCATCAGAGAATTTTGGCCCGAGATAACTACCACGCATCGCATCGCTTTTTTTCACAGTCCGAGGATTGCCAAGATATTTGTGCCACACACCTAATGCGGCGCCAAGTGCCCCACCGGCGTCTCCAGCCGCAGGCTGTATCCAAACATTTTCAAAAATATTTTCGCGAATTAGTTTTCCATTGGCAACACAATTCAAAGCAACACCGCCAGCGAGACAAAGATTTTTTGAGCCAGTTGTGTCGCGCGCGTACTGTGCGAGACGACCAACTACAAGTTCGGTGACTTCTTGCATCGAGCGAGATAGATCCATTTCACGTTGCGAAAGTTCTGACTCTGGGTTTCGCGCTGGGCCACCAAACAAGCCTGCAAATCGTTGACTCGTCATTCGGTTGCTAACCGGGAAGTCAAAGTACTCCATGTTCAACCGAAAACTCCCATCTTGTTGTACTTCAATCAAATGCTCAAGAATCGTGTCAACATATTTTGGTTCGCCGTACGGTGCGAGTCCCATCATTTTGTATTCACCAGAGTTGACTTTGAAGCCAGTGAAACTTGTGAACGCCGAATAAAGCAAACCAAGTGAGTGTGGAAACTTAATTTCCTTAATCACTTCAAGCGAGTTGTCACGGCCGACCGACAAACTTGTTGTCGCCCACTCACCGACACCATCAATAGTCAGTACTGCTGCTTGCTCATACGGCGAAGGATAGAAAGCCGACATCGCGTGCGCTTCGTGGTGTTCAGCGAATAATACTTCTCCAGAGAAATTCAAAAACTTTTGAATCTGTTCTTTCGTTTGTAACTTTCCGCCGAACCAAAGCCTGCCGGCAGCAGCGAATGACTTGCGGCCACGCGGCGCATACGCCATGTGGGTTTTAACGATTCGGTTGAATTTGAGCATCGGCTTGTCGTAAAATACGACATAGTCGATTTCGCTTTCTGAGATTTTCGCTTCAGCCAAGCAAAAGTCAGTTGCGAGACGAGGCAACCGAGAGTCATGCTTTCTGCGCGAGAACCGCTCTTCTTGGGCGGCAACCACAATCTCGCCGTCACGCACAAGGCATGCGGCACTGTCGTGATAAAGCGCAGAGATTCCGAGAATGTTCGTCATCGGCGCTTTTTATTCTACTGACACAAAGAGTTTTCTTTGTGCGTGGCTGATCCGTTTAGCGATCGCGTAATTTTGCGAGCAACCGTAAAATCTCAAGATACAGCCAAACAATTGTCACCATCAGTCCGAATGCTGCGTACCACTCCATATGTTTTGGTAATCCAGCTTTCTCGCCGCGCTCAATAAAGTCAAAGTCGAGTGCCAAATTCATTGCAGCCAGACCAGCAACTATGAAACTGAATCCAATGCTCATCGGGCTCGAACTGTTGAAGAACGAAATGTTCATGCCAAACAAACTAAGAAGCATCGACACTCCGTAAAAAATTGCGATTCCCATTGTTGCACCAATAATTGTGCGGCGCATTTTGTCCGTCACTCGAATCACTCCGGTGCGATAAAGCACAAGCATCGTTACGAACACACCAAGCGTTATACCAACAGCCTGAATTACGATGCCGTCGTAAGCAGTGTTGAAAATTTTCGAAATCGCACCGACAAATAAACCTTGAGCGATTGCATAAACAGGCGCAAGAACACGAGCCAGTTTTGGTTTAAATGTCAAGACGATTGCGCAAACAAAACCAAACAGGGCCCCTGCTATTGCCAAACCCGGAAACGACACTGCGCCATTTTCTGCTTCGACAACCGACGACCAGCCAAACATCGCCGAAGCCACGAGAAGCAACATCAACAACAACGCCGCACTTGCGGTGCCACTTGCTGTCATCACGTCGCCCGACTTATAAGGCGAGACCGGGCCATCATTTATTGGAGCATGAAATACTTGCGACGAGGACTGTTGGCCAGGTTGCGGTGCCGCCCACCCAGCCTCGCCTGCGCTTCGCTGCATTACTTTTGAAAATGATTTTTCGTTGAGAATTGGATTTGCCATAAATCAAACCATACCAGTCAGTTGATTTTTTTCAAGCCAAATAGTGTGAACTCATTGACCATCAAATCGCCTCGCAGAATTTGACCTATTTAATGGCTTAAAATTCCGAGTTTTTTGCGTGTGTGTCCTTTGCCTCGTGGGTATCGTTAGGCGTGTCGCACCGACTGGGGCGCGCTATTTGTAATAGTTGCAATAATTTTTAGGGAGAATACGTGGCGAAAGAGCGAATTGACCGAGACGACGAAGACCTAGTTCGCCTCTACCTCACCGATATCGGTCAGTACTTGTTGCTTACCAAAGATGACGAAGTTCGCCTGGCTAAAACTATCGAAGAAGGCAAAATTGCCGAAGCAACTCTTAATAAAACAGAGAAGCAAATTGACCCAACTAAGCGTCGTGAACTTAACAAAATTGTCAAGGCTGGGGCGAAGGCTGAGCGCCAGTTCGTGCAGTCGAATTTGCGATTGGTTGTTTCGATCGCCAAAAAGTATCAAGCCTCGGGCCTGCCGTTGCTAGACCTGATTCAAGAGGGCAACCTCGGTTTAATGCATGCCGTAGAAAAATTTGACTGGCGAAAAGGTTTCAAATTCTCGACTTATGCAACGTGGTGGATTCGCCAAGCGATCACTCGCGGTATTGCAAATACTGGTCGCACAATTCGACTTCCGGTACACGCTGGAGACACGTTGGCACGTCTGCAAAAAGCGCGCTCTCGCCTTGAATTGAAGTTTGGTCGCCACGCGACACTCGCAGAGTTGGCTGAAGAAGTTGAAATGCCTGCAGACAAAGTGACCGAAGCGTTGCGCTTTGCTGCAGAGCCACTTTCATTGTCAGAGCCATTGCGCGAAGACGGTGATGCCGAACTCGGTGATGTTGTCGAAGACCGCTCAGCAGAGTCGCCATTTGAAGTTGCGGCCACTGCACTATTGCCAGAAGAAATTACTCGACTGCTTGCGCCGCTTGATCAGCGTGAGCGCGAGATTTTGGCGTTGCGTTTCGGTCTTGATCGTGGTGAGCCAAGAACACTCGAAGAAGTCGGCGAAGCATTTAACTTAACTCGCGAACGAATTCGACAAATCGAAGCACGAGCGATGAGCAAGTTGCGCCATCCATCTAGCGACACAGGTGCCCGCGACCTTCTCTCGGTTTAATCTCGCCACGACGTGTTGTGCGTCATCGGTGATTTAGTTGAAGACATTGTCGTGTGGTTGCCAGAATCTCTTAATTACGGCGCGGATACTCCGTCACGGATAGTTCGCACTCGCGGCGGTAGCGCATCGAATGTTGCCGTGTTTGCCGCGACTGTGGCTCAGCGAAAATCTCGCACAGATACGGGCACGCGACTGATTGCACAAGTTGGTGATGATCGTCTCGGTGACCAATTAGTTGGCGCACTGCGCGATGCTGGCGTTGACCCATGTGTTGTTCGCGGCGGACGAACTGGCTCAATAGTTGTAATTGTTTCGCCCGACGGTGAGCGCACAATGATCACTGATCGTGCAGCAGCGACTGAACTCGTTTTGGCCCCAGATAATTGGTTTGAAAATGTTTCACTACTGCATGTGCCGGCGTATTCGCTTTTTTCAGAGCCTCTAGCAACTGCGACGCGGGCGTGCATTGCTACTGCACACGAAAAAAAAATCCCAGTGACAATTGATGCTTCGTCGGCATCATTAATTCTCGCGTACGGCGTCGCCAAATTTCGAAGTCTTGTAGCCGAGATTCAACCAAAGATATTTTTCTGCAATACCGATGAGGCTGAAGTACTGAATCTGGCAGCACAACCACTAGACCTCGACATCGTGGTGATTAAAGCTGGCGCTCGGCCAACAACGCTGATTAAGAATAAAGTCGTCAAAACTATTGAAGTTGAGCCTGTTGGCGAAATTATTGATACAACTGGGGCAGGTGATGCCTTTGCCGCCGGATTCTTGACAAAATTTGGTGAGAATATTCTCGACACCTATATATGTGTCTTGGCTGGTCATCAACTTGCCGCGCGCGTTTTGCGCAGTCCGGGCGCGACAATGGATGCACAATGAACTCGTACCAAATTCGCGTTAGCGACGAAGTCAGCGCGGCACTCTCGCAACACAAACCAGTTGTCGCACTCGAATCAACTATTTTTTCGCATCTTGGTCTGCCATCGCCGGCAAATCTTGAGGCATTAACCCGCTGCACCGCGGCGCTACGAAGTCACGGTGTCGTGCCAGCAATTACTGCGGTGCTTGATGGCGTCGCGCGAGTCGGCATTGATCAAAGCGAATGGCCACTAATTCTTGGTCCCGCGAAAAAAGTTGGTGAGCGCGAACTCGCCACGGCGATGGCCACAAAATGGCCCGTTGGCGCGACAACTGTTTCGTCTTCACTTTTGCTCGCGGCTCGAGCCGGCATCCGTGTTTTTTCAACTGGCGGTATCGGCGGCGTGCATCGAGGCGCCGAAACAAGTGGCGACATCAGTAGCGATCTTGGCGCAATCGCCCAGCACCATGTCGTCACAGTTTGTGCAGGCGCTAAATCGTTTCTTGACCTGCCGCGCACTCTTGAATATCTTGAAACTTTAAGCGTGCCCGTGCTCGGTCTTGGCTGCGATTTTTTTCCAGAGTTCACCGTTGAGCGCGGCGATTTAAAAATACCTGCACGAGTTGAAACGATTAAAGAACTCGCGGAAATTGTTCGGACCAACGATGCACTCGGACGCAACGGTGGAATTCTCGCTTGCGTGCCTGTTCCAAAAAAAGACGGCTTACTTAAATCATTTATGGATGAAATTACGGCGACTGCGCTCGATGCCGCGAACAACCAAGGCATCACCGGCGCGGCTGTTACTCCTTATGTTTTAAAATTCATCGCGAACGCAACGCACGATGCAAGTGTCAAAGCAAATCTTTCGTTAGCCGAAAACAATGCGCTAACCGCTGCACAACTCGCAGTCGAACTTTCTACAGCGCAATAATTTTTGGCGGAGGCGGACGGGAATCGAACCCGCCGAACGAGGTTCACTCGTCCCAACCGCTTTGAAGGCGGCGGAGCCCACCAGGTACCCGGACACCTCCATCGCGAAGGCTACTTGTCTAATTTTCAGATGACGCAATTCGATCTTTGTGTACACATGCAATAACTCGAACCTAGTTACGAACACTGGGCTCAATTTAAGGAGCGCACAAAATGATTGTTTGTTGGTCGGTAAAAGGTGGCAGCGGCACAACAGTTGTTGCATCAACTATTGCACTAATGCGCGCCGCAGAGTCACAACGCGGTGCACTGCTTGTTGATCTTGCTGGTGATGTGCCGGCGGTGCTCGGTTTGGCAGAATCATCGGGGCCCGGCATTAATGATTGGTTTGCGAATTGCGATCATGGTTCGCGAATGACTTTGCAATCAATTGCAATTCAGGCGACGGCGAATTTACAAATTATTGCGCGTGGTTCAAAACAATTAGATGCAAAAGAAAAAGAAAATAGAAATTTCTCAGAACTATGTGCCGCACTTAAAACATTTGATTTACCAATAATTGTTGACGCTGGCTGCGGTCTGCCGTCGCCCGATTTACTTTCTCACGCCAGTTCATCGTTGCTCGTTACTCGTCCGTGTTATTTGTCGTTACGACGGGCCGCACAACTTTCGGTATCACCAACTGGCATCGTGTTAATCAACGAGGCCGGTCGCGCGCTCGGCAAACATGACGTTGAAGCAGTCATCGGCGCGCCGGTTGTTGCTGAAATTAGTTTTGATGCTGCAATCGCTCGCGCGGTCGACGCAGGATTACTTGCCAGTCGAATACCAACAATTATGTCTAAACAACTTGCGGTAGTCGCATGAGCCGAGCAGTCCTTACTCGAATCGCACCAAAAGTTCACAGTCGTCTCGACGAGTTTTTTAGGGATGAAGATATTCGTGAAGTCATGGTCAACGCAGGTTCGCAAGTTTGGATTGAGCGCGACGGTGAACTCTCACAAGTAGGCACAATCCACCCAGATGACACACGTGCATTCATCGAGCGAACTTTGCTGCCGCTTGGCCGACGCATCGACATAACCTCACCAGTTGTCGATGCTCGGCTAAGCGATGGCTCAAGATTGTGCGCGGTGATACCACCAATTGCAGTCGACGGACCATGCGTCGCAATTCGTAGATTCGCCGCAAAGCAAATGCAACTCGAAGATTTCGCTCCACCAGAAATCGCCGCGCTATTGCAGCAACTAATTTATGATCGCCGAAATATTCTCGTGAGTGGTGCGGCGTCTGCCGGTAAGACGACTTTGTTAAATGCACTTTGTGATTATCTGCAAACAAATGAACGCATCGTGACAATCGAAGACATCGCCGAACTTCGACTTAACCACCAGCATGTACTTCGTCTTGAAGCCAGGCCGGCATCGCCAGATGGCAATCAAGAGATTTCTACCAGGTCACTAGTGCGAACCGCGCTTCGACTTCGACCAGATCGATTAATTATTGGCGAAGTTCGCGGTGCTGAAACCCTCGACATGTTGGCGGCAATGAACACTGGTCACAACGGTTCTATGTCAACGATTCATGCCAATAGCTCACGCGATGCAGTTCGCCGAGTTGAGTCTCTTGTGCTGCAACACGCTGCAAACTGGTCGCGCGATGTCGTGCAAGATCATGTTTGTTCGTCAATTAACGCGATCGTTCATGTTGCGAGACATCTCAATGGCGCTCGATCTGTTGAAGAGATTTTGCTACTTGACGGTGAACGAAGCTTCTTTTTAGTGCAACATGGCCAAATCATCAGTGAGCCATCGGTGTGAGATATTTAGTTGCGATTTTTGGCGCAACCATCTTTGGGTGTTTAGTTGCTGCTGGTGGGTTTTGGTATCTACAAATTTGGCTAACGAAAATTTGGGTCAACCAGCGGCTCTCACAAAATACGCCGCAACTTGAACAATATTCGTTGCCTGGCGATCTTGTTTTGTCTCAGTCGTCAACTTTGCAACTTGAGCAACTCGCTGAGGTTTTAGATACGACTGCTCGGCATCTTCGACTTGGCGAATCTTTTGCTAGCGCATTGCAATCAGCAGTTTCATCACAACACTGTGCGATTCAAATTCTGCAAAACTACTCTCGGGCTTGTGCTTTGGGTGAAGCAGCCAGCGAAATTCCTAAGCGACTACTCAAAACTGCAAAAACTAAAGACCAACAATTTGTCATAAAGACTCTTGATCTTTCAGCAACAGGCGGGGTTGGCGGTGTGATGGCACTTGAACGCGCGGCAATTGTCATCCGCGAACGGGCAACACACATTGACGACAGATTTGCGCAAGCAGCACAAGCGTTGCTCTCAACTCGCATCTTGTCATGGACACCGCTCATAGTTGCGGGCTGGCTCATAGTTTCGAGCGCGTCAGTGCGTAATTATTTAATTCTTAGCCCATCAGGGTGGGTCTGCCTAATACTTGGCATTGGACTGAATCTTGCAGGTCGCAAGTGGATGCATGCGATTATCACACCCAGCGTTGTTGCTTAAGTCGCGCAATGATTTCGATCTTTATTCTTATCGTTATCGGTGTCGTCGTATATCGCCGCAAGACAAAATTAACTAACCAGCCGAATTTCGGTGTGTACATCCCAGAAATTATTGACGTTCTACTTGTATTAATTCGCGCTGGTCAAAGCCCTGCATCGGCGATGGCACAACTTCATTATTGGGCGCCAGACAATTTATATAAGCACCTAATTCAAGTGCACACTCGGCTACTTCAAGGCGAGCGTTTCATCGATGTAGTCAAAACCCTTCGTGATGATCTTGGCTCAAGTTTTTATCCATTGTGCGACATTCTGGTTAGCGCAGACCGAGACGGCCTACCGATCACATCAGTGCTTGACCAACTTGCATATCACGCTCACATCGAGCGACGACGACTGCAAGACATTAGCGCTCGACAATTACCAGTGCGGTTACTGCTTCCACTGACTTGTTGCATTTTGCCTTCGTTTGTTTTGCTGGCGATGGTTCCACTTGTTGTTAATTCCCTCTCGGCTGTTTCTGCTCAACTCTTCTAACGAAAGCGACTCATGTGTTTAGATTTAAAAATGATTCAGGCCAAGCAACAACCGAATACGCGCTTGTTCTGCTTGGCGCAGCAGTAATTGCACTTTTAGTTATCGCTTGGGCGACAGATGGTGGTGGTGCAGGACGCATCGGTGAACTCTTTGACACCGTGCTTTCTGGCATCTTTGATCGCACCGATGCTGTCGGTTAGCGGTTTCAATTTGAAACACTCTCACAAAATTAAGGTTGCTGAACCAGGTCAAGCCACGGTCGAGTTTGCGCTCGTGCTTCCGTTTCTGTTTCTGTTTTCACTATCAGTCATACAAATTGGCAGTGTTGCAAATGATCAACTCGCGCTTGGTCATGCCGCCCGCACTGCTGCGCGCGCAATTTCTCTCGCAGATGTGGCTGATGAGAATGCAAATCAAATCGCACTTGATTCGGTTCAAAATTCAATCACGCTTAACCCAGTTGATGTAAATGTCGAACTAAATGAAACTCTTGCTCAAGTCACACTTTTTTATCAGCGTCAGATCAATATCCCAATAATCGGCAATTTATTTAACAATGTCACTTTGCAAGCAACTACCTCGATGCCTCGTGAACTAGCAACTGCTGCGCCAACTTCTAGTTGATTTTTCGCATGCCTTTACGATTTGACATTCGCACACGAACTTTTTGTTCATCTTCTAAAGCAAGTTCTTCGGCCACCAATCGGCCCATACTCTCGAGACGCTCACTGGTAAGTTCACCGCGATTAATCGCTGCAACTACTGCGCAGTTGGGTTCGTCTTGATGTTTGCAATCACGAAACTTACATTGCTCAGCGAGCAAAAAGATGTCGGCAAAAGCACGCTCGATTCCACGACCACTTGTCCACAAATTGAGTGCGCGCAAACCAGGTGTGTCTATTAACCAGCCGCCGTTGGGCAATGCGACTAAATCGGCAGCAACCGTCGTATGGCGCCCGCGCTGGTCGCCCTCACGAACCTCACCAACTTCCTGGTTCGTCGTTCCGACAAGCCGATTGACCAATGTCGACTTGCCAACACCACTGGCGCCAAGTATCGCAATTGACTTGTTATTTTCACCATATTTCGCTAAATCGTCTAAACCTTCTCCGGTTAATCCACTGACAACATGACAGGCGATACCGCAAACTCGAGCGACATTTCGCAGTGCTGCAATATGTTCAGTCGCTTCAAGTAGATCGTTCTTGGTCAAAACCAATACTGGCACTGCACCACTATCAAAAGCTAAAACAAGTTCGCGTTCAACTCTGCGCTCGTTTGATTCATTTGTTGCTGCGTGAACAATGAATACTGTGTCAATATTTGCCGCAACAGCATGTTGCTCAGCGCGCACCGCATCAGATGATGCGCGTCGAATTAGTGCTGAGTATCTTGGTAACACTTGTTCGACACGATCAAGATCAGGCGCAACTGCAACCCAATCACCAACTGCGACATCGGCACCTATATTTCTTACGCGAATTAAGCCATCTGCTTCCGACGATGCACTCACTTTGATAGTGCTCCATCCACGATCAAGTCGACTGACGCGACCAATAATAAAAGTCACATCAATTTTTTTTGCAGCATCTTCAAACGCGTTATTCCATCCGAGTGCCAGCAAATTATGTCGCATCTTGTTAATAACGCTACCGACGCCACCGATAGTGCATTTGAACTAAAACAGATAACCTTGACAAGCCCATACTTGACCCCACTATGAAACAACATGCCTAACGCTCTCGTAATAGTTGAATCGCCAGCAAAAGCGAAGACAATCTCAAAATTTCTTGGCGATGGTTTTGATGTGCGTGCGTCAGTCGGCCACATCGCTGACCTGCCAAGCAAAGGTTTATCGGTTGATGTTGAAAACTCTTTTAAGCCAAACTACGAACTAACTGAGCGTGGTGAGCAAATAATTAAAGAACTCAAAGTACTTTTGAAAAGTGCAGATGAGCTTTATCTGGCAACCGACGAAGACCGTGAGGGCGAGGCGATCGCTGCGCACCTGATGGAGTACCTGAAACCAAAAGTCCCAGTCAAACGGATGGTGTTTCATGAAATCACGAAAACTGCAATCAGTGAAGCCCTCGAACACACGCGCGATATTGACTACAAACTTGTTGATGCTGCCGAAGCACGACGAATTCTTGATCGCCTTTACGGCTACGAAGTTTCACCAATCTTGTGGCGCAAGGTAAATCGTGGCTTATCGGCAGGTCGGGTGCAAAGCCCTTCAATCCGTTTGGTTGTCGAACGCGAAGAAGAACGAATGGCTCATGTTGCTGCCGGCTACTGGGATCTTGAAGCCACGAGCGCGACTACTCCTATATTTACTGCAAGTTTGCAATCTGTCGATGGCAGCCGAATTGCAATGGGTAAAGACTTCGACTCACTCGGCATCGTGAAAGAAGGCGTCGTAGTTGTCACTGAAGCGCGAGCAACAGATCTAGTTAATGGCTTGGCTGCTAAAGATCTATCAGTTCGTAGCGTCGAAGATCGCCCGTATCGAAAATCTCCTCGAGCGCCATTTATGACGAGCACTCTTCAACAAGAGGGTGGAAACAAATTGCGCATTACGGCGAGCGAAGTTATGCGCCTGGCACAAGGACTTTACGAAGGTGGATTCATCACCTACATGCGAACCGACAATGTGATTCTTGCCGACGATGCGTTGACAGCGGTGAGATCAGAAATCACTACAGCATTTGGTCAAGAATTTCTTTCGACTGAGCCGCGAGTCTATAAATCGAAAGTGAAAAATGCTCAAGAAGCACACGAAGCAATTCGACCAACACTTCCACTGAGAAGTCCAGAAATAATCGCTGCTGATGTAAATGCCCGTGAACTGGCTCTGTACAAAATTATTTGGCAGCGTACTCTTGCATCACAAATGGCAGATGCCACTGGCATCACAGTAACAATCAAACTCGGCGCGACTGCGTCTTGTGCGCCACCAGCAGATTGTGAATTTTCAACAAGCGGAACGACAATCAACTTTGCCGGTTATCGCCAGGCATACCAAGAAGTAGAAGACGAAAGTGAATCTGAAGAAAAAGAAGCACTTCTTCCAGCAATGAAAGTCGGCGACAACATTCAGGTCGACAAATATTCTGCTGATGGACACATGACTTCGCCACCTGCCAGGTACACCGAACCAACTCTCGTTAAAAAACTTGAAGAACTCGGCATCGGAAGACCGAGCACTTATGCCGCAATTCTCGGAACAATTCTTAATCGTGGCTATGTCTGGAAAAAGGGCCAAGCCATCGTGCCATCGTGGACAGCATTCGCAGTTGTACGACTGATGAAAAATCATTTCACTGAATTAGTTGACTATAAATTTACTGCAACTGTTGAAGAAGAACTTGACGAAATCTCGCAAGGACTGCGCGTCAAAGAAGTCTGGCTCGGTGAGTTTTATTATGGCAATGGCAAAGAACTACCAGGGTTAAAGCCACTGGTTGAACACAACATTGCGAACATTGATGCCGCTGCACTAAATGCGTTTCCCGTTGGCATGCACCCAACGACTGGTGAAGAAATTGTTTTGCGCCCCGGAAAATTCGGCCCCTATGTGCGTTGTGGAGATAACACCGCGTCAGTGCCAGAAACAATGACACCCGATGAATTAAATGTCGAAATCGCCGTCGCCTTGTTGGCGGCGCCGAAATATATTGACCCGATCGGCGAACTAGATGGACTCGAAGTGTTTCTAAAAACTGGGAGATACGGGCCCTATGTGCAATGGGGAACTATTGAGAATCCGCCACCAGATTTTGAAAAGCCAAAAATGGTTTCGCTTTTCAAGACAATGGCGCTCGAAAATGTAACGATGGTTGAAGCACTTCAACTTTTGTCGTTACCTCGAACTGTTGGCGCTGATCCTGTTGATGGCGAAATCATCACTGCGCAAAATGGTCGCTATGGCCCGTACGTCACCAAGGGTAAAGATAGTCGCACGCTTGAAAGTGAAGACCAAATTTTTACAATCACGATTGAGGCTGCTTTGGCAAAGCTTGCCGAACCGCGAGTCTTCGGTCGGCGCGGGCCCGCGAAGCCTCCGCTAAAAGAATTCGGTGTCGACCCAGTTAGCAATCGACCAGTAGTGGCCAAAGACGGCAAGTTCGGAACATACGTAACTGATGGCGAAACAAATGCGAGTCTGACTCGCGGTGACCGCATCGAGTTTGTTACCGCAGAGCGAGCGTTTGAATTGTTGGCGATTCGTCGTGACTACACAGCAACAAATGGCCCAAGTAAAAAGCGAACTAAGAAGGCTGCCAAACCCAAAAAGTCGATCGCTAAAAAAACCACAAAATCTCCGACAGCTAAAAAGACAGTCAAAAAAACTGTTAAAAAAGCGAAAACTGGCGCAAAAGTTGCCGTCGCGGCCGACGAATCTACCGAGTAACAACCGCCCTCTAGGGTTGCAGTGTGAGTTTGGGTAAATACATCGCATTTGAAGGTCTTGAGGGTTGCGGAAAGAGCACGCACGTAAAAAGATTGGCGACTCGACTCAATGCAGTTATGACTCGCGAGCCTGGCGGAACCGTAGTTGGCTCGATGTTGCGCAACATTTTGATTGACCCCGCGAATACGAATTTGTCTCCCCGCGCCGAAGCGTTACTTATGGCATCTGATCGTGCTCAACACATCGCCGAGTTGATTTCGCCAGCACTTGCTTCGGGTCAACATGTTGTCACCGATCGCAGTGTTTATTCTTCGCTCGCCTATCAGGGCTACGGGCGCGAACAAGACCTCGCCGAGTTAAAGCGAATCAACAATTGGGCGATCGGTGGGCTGTGGCCTGAACTTGTCATATATATAGAGGTGCCGACCGCGATTTTGATCGAGCGCATGAAGAAACGTGAACTTGATCGTTTCGAGCGTGAAGACAGCGAGTTTTTTAAGCGCGTGGCTGACGGGTTTTCACAAATGGCAGCGGCCGACCCGAAGCGCTGGCTGATAATCGATGGCACCCCAGACAAAGATGATCTTGAAAAAATAATTTCTGCGGGGGTTCAAGAAAGACTTTCTATCCAATGAGTTCACTGTGGGCCAAAATCATTGGCCAAGATCGCACCGTTGAACGCTTGCGTCAACTAGCGACTACAAATGTTCAATCTTTTCTGTTTGTTGGGCCAGAAGGTTGTGGCAAAGAACTTGCCGCAAGAATCTTTGCCACAACACTGATAACCCAAAGCGACATAGACGACACTCGCGAAGCAGATTTGATAATGCGTGGCGAATTTAGCGATGTTAATGAAATTTATCGAGTCGGCGCCGCCGTTGATGCAGATGAGGCAGAAGGTGTTGTGCTGCAATCTTCGACTACTCCACTTGAGGCAAAAGTCAAGGTGATTATCATTCACGAAGTCCATTTGATGCGTGATGCCGCTGCTGTTCGGCTTCTGAAGACAATCGAAGAGCCAGCAAAACAAATCATTTTTATTCTTCTCGCTGACCAAATCGTACCGTCATTGACAACGTTAAATTCACGCTGCGTGACAATAAATTTTTCGCGTCTTACAGATCAAAATGTCGCTGACAGTCTGATTAGCGAAGGTGTGTTTCCGGACAAGGCTTTAACAGTTGCAAAAACAAGTCATGGCAATTTAGATCGAGCAAGACTTCTTGTAACCGATACCCACTTGCAACGCCGACAAGAGTTGTTCGCAACTATCGCTATGAGACTCGATGGTACGGGTGCGGCTGTAGTTAAAATCGTTGCCGAAATAGTTGCGCAACTTGAACAAGCCGCAAGTGCACTTGAAGTGCGACACGAGCGAGAAATAAAAGAACTTGACGATCGCGTCGCACTAACTGGCGAGCGCGGCAGCGGACGAAAAGCAATCATAGACCGACATAAGCGCGAACTTAGAAAATTACGCACAGACGAACTGCGCAGCGGGTTAGGTCAGTTTGCAAAAACCTACAGTGACTTAATTTGTGCCCAACCAGAACTTACCGATGGTGACGAAATCATGTCGGCGATTCGGTTGATCCATAAAACAATTTCATCGCTTGGTCTAAACACCAACGAGACTCTCGCACTGCACGCGCTACTGCTTAAATGTCCGTCACTTAGTGAAGTCTCACGCAATATCACTTCACTCGTCGGCTAATAATAATTGAAATTGGTCAGTAGAGTTAAGCGTCACGCCCGGGTAGCTCAGTGGTAGAGCAACGCACTCGTAATGCGTAGGTCGCGGGTCCAATTCCCGCCTCGGGCTCCACAGTCGCTCCAAAAAGTGCTTGACCCACATTGAACTTATAATTAATTAATGTTTACTCTGCTCTTAAGTGCAACCAGACCGCGCCAATGGAGCAAGAACGTTCTGGTATTCATTGCTTGTCTTACTTCTGGAAACGCATTTGATCTAGAAGTTTGGCCCAAGTTATTGCTGGCGTTTTTGATTTTCACTTCAGCATCGGCGTCAATGTATCTAATCAATGATGTTTATGACAGAGATGTTGACGCCAATCACCCCAAAAAGAAATATCGGTCAATCGCATCAGGGCAATTGTCATCCCGAGCTGCTCTTCTTGCAGCCGCTGGACTCATGTCAATCAGTTTTATCGGAGTCTTCGCGTTACCAAAAGAATCCTTGCTTATCCTTGCGGGTTATCTTTTGATGACGGTGCTTTACTCACTGAAATTGAAATCAGTTCGCCTCATCGAAATCCTTGTCGTTTCAACTGGCTTCGTCTTAAGAATTTGGTTCGGTGCTTCAGCAATTAACGTGCCGATGTCTGTTTGGCTTTGCGTTTCGGTTTATTCAGGTTCGACGATGATTGTTATCGCCAAGCGACACGCCGAGTTGAGAATGCATGATCCTCAAATAGTCAGAGCAGTAGTACTGAAATATAAACAAAAAACTCTTCAAATTGCTGGGTTCATTACATCGTTGTGTCTGATATCTAGTTATGTTTTATGGACACTCTTTGGCCAGCAAGACACAATCACGCAGAGACTTTTTTTGTATATTTCCTGTATTCCGTTCATTGTCGGTGTGATCAAGTTTCACCATCAAGACCGAAATCGCG
This sequence comes from Ilumatobacteraceae bacterium, assembly GCA_964203235.1. GTDB lineage: Bacteria > Actinomycetota > Acidimicrobiia > Acidimicrobiales > Ilumatobacteraceae > BACL27. The sequence goes on along the minus strand of CAXNLE010000002.1, from coordinate 885,310 downwards.
GAGTTGAAGAACCTGAAGAATTTCTGCTCTCAGACCGAACAATGCAAATTTCTGGAACACTTTTTCTCTCATTACTAATCTTTGGAATTTTTGTCAATTCTTAAGATTTTGTTTCAAAAGTTCTAAAATAAGTTCTTGGTATTTCTGCAGCCCAGAAATACTGCCGGAAATGCTATTAGCTTGCGGCAACTTTCTAGTTATCATTCGTACATTTTCCATTCCGGTTTTTAGTGCGGTTACATCATCTGGTTTTATGAGAACTCCGGTTTCAGGAGAGTCGACAACAGTTCTTACTCCAGGTAAGTCACTCGTCACTAGGGGTATCCCAAGTGCCTTTGCTTCCGCTTGGGCAATTCCAAACGCCTCAAGTGCATTTATTGATGGGAATACGAACGCATCAATTGATGCGTAAAAATCCGCGACATCAGTTTCAGGAACGAAACCCAATAGCCCGATTCGAGGGTCTTGGGCCGAACTTACCTGCAACTTTTTGTATATTTCTTGGCCTTCTGAACTGACAGCAGTGCCCGCAATTAAAAGTTGATCCTCGGCTCGTGCCATCGAACTAAACGCAGTCACCAAATTTTCAAGACCCTTTTCGGGGGCAATTCTTCCAAGAAAGCCGTAGTGATAACCCGAAGACTTGCGAAACGAGGGCTTTGATGGTTGTCGAATTTGCATTGGTGGTGCGATTGCAACCGACCTGACAAGCGAAGACTTAATTCGCGAATTATCTGCATAATCTCTGCTTGAAACAACTGAATATGTCGACCTTCTTATTGAAAGACGGCTACTCATATCCATAACGACTTCAATGATTCGTCCTAAAAGTGATTTCTGTGAGACAAAGTCGCATTGATACGTCACCAATTTTGAAGTTGAAGATATTATCGAAATCAATCCTGCTTCAAGCATCGGTAAATGAAGATGAAGCAAGCGGGTGCGTTTGGCATAACGATAAACCAAAAATGGGAAAGATGCGCTAATCAAACCGTTCGCTAATCTCATGATCACACTTGCACGAACCACATCAACGCCGTTTATGGTTTCGAATTTCATCAATGATTTATCGTGTCGCTGACACACCACACATACTTTCAAACCTGCTTTCACCATTTCTTCTGAAACACGTTTGGCCATATCGGATAATCCACTGATATGCGGCGAGTAGTAATTTAAAGCGACAACGTAGTCATATTCACGCTTATCGGCGTCATCACGGTTACTACGACGAGGCATCAGTCATGTCTTTGCAAGAGAGCTTTGCTGAACTTTTTGTGCGTTGAAGAGCATCAATAGCGATGACGCTAAGAATGAAATATTTATAATTACAAGATGTCTTGGAAAGTAACTTGAAGAATCATACATAACCATTGGCAAGAGAAACATAAATGGAACAATTGCAAACATTGCCGTTTTAAAATATTTTCTACTTGTCCGACAGGCCCAAACTAAACTTACTAACCAAGAGATATGCATCAGTTGAAAAGAGTTCGTATATGGCCAAAATCTATCTTTTGGTAATGGGTGAAATGTAAACAGCGTCAGAGAACGAAATTTATTCAGAACTATATTTCTTGAGTCGGCATCATAAAGCATGTCTAAAAAAATCTTCCATGAGTGTTGTTGACTACCCACACCAGAAGAAGAGAAAAGTACGAATGACCTTCCGTAATAGAGATTATGGATCAGGCTTAGGCTCGCGCTTGAAACCGTTACAAGAACAAAAAGCCAAGGTGCTCTTCTGATTGAGAGTTTGCGCTTTTCATCAAAAATCAATCCACTTAAGGTAATAACGACCAAATACGCCCAGCCCGGTGCCTGATTCGGTCTGAAATTCACTGAAAGTCCCGCAACTAGTCCGAGAATGACGATCCGCCCACTTGAAAATTTGTCTGTGCAAGCCAAATACGCAAAGACAAATAAGAAAATCCATGTTGGTAGCTCGGTCGTCAAATTGAAAATATAGGAAGACATATTAAGGTCTGAAAAAAGAACTACTAATGAACTGATTGTCAAGACTGGCAATAGTCCAAAAAATTGATTTTTAATCTCGATTTGTCTGAGCCCTACGGCTACCGCAGTAAAGAGAAATACTGATGCCATTAGCGGCAGCAAAATATCATTATTTCCTAAAACTAGATGCCCAACAGTAATTAAATAACGCATGCCGGGCTGAAAATAGAAAATGGGCTCACCACCTTTGAGTGATACTTCATTAAAAATAATTCTGGCCAAGCCTTCGTGCGCAAACCAGTCACTGTCACGCTGTCTAAACAAAGCGACGTTCCACCATCTTGATGCCGGGAAAAAAGACTTATTTGAAACAAATTGAACTAAGCCAATTGAGCCGCCGTAAATCCAAGCGTACTTTGGACACTTTTTCAGAACTATCCAAAGACCAACACCCAACAAAAATCCAACTAGCAATGAGGATCTACTAAGCCCTAGAGACTGAAATGTTGTGTCCGAATTAATCACAATCCATACAGCAGTAGCAAACAACGGGGCAACAAAAATTAGTTTTGTATAACTGAGCAATAATTTGCCAATTAAAAATATGAAAAATAACAACAGGGTTAAATTCATAAGTTTAAAAAACAGATTTTTAAGCAACGAAATGTCGTCAGATGCCGAAATTGGTCTGAATGTTTTCTCAACGCCTAGTTGATACGCCTGAAAAACTGGTTCATAGACCTGTAACGATGCATATTCTCCGATGATCTCTGGTTGCCTATTAGGCGCAACAAAACCATCACTTTCACTGAATCGGTAATTGATCAGCAACTTATGCGAACCTTTCTCGACCGGAATGAAGATCAATCTTGGACTACCGACGTAATGTTTCGCGCCTACTTTTTGGCCATCAATATCCACACCTAGATCACCAAGAAAAACAATCGGAATCCGACTATCGGCAGGCACATTGATAGTGCCTGCGAAGTCAGCAGTAAATGGAAGACGCTTTAGCCATAACGGTTCTAACCTGCCCCAATCATTCATGAATGGCAAACGCCAAGTAGATGTACCAGTGCTTTCCGAACCTTCTTCAGTCGAGCCAAAGTTAATCTCTTTCTCAACCGATGAAATTTTCTCCAAGAAAGTTCCGTTTGAGAAAAATGGCTGGTCGTAAGATTTCTCACATTCGCCCGATCGAAGTGGGGCATAAACGCTTCGGTAACAGACTTCAAAACCATTTGCTAACGGCGAGTAGACAAAAGTTAAAAATTTTATAAAAACTACAAAAATTAATGCACCAAGAATCAGAAATAGTCGACGACTATCTAAAGAATCCAACCGATTTTTAAGAAAAGCAACGGTCTTTGGTGCGAACCCAAAGCTCAACACTCCGACTAAAAATATGAACTCAATTCTTGAATTAAATGGCAGGCCGTCGAGAACCAGCCTTCCTGAGCCAGGAAAGCATAAGAGTGTTAGAACGAGAATCCGAAATAAAAATAAGCGCAAACGAATTGATATGACCACTTTAAACAACTTAGTACTTATGCAAAATTTAGGCAGGTAGTTCGACGACGAGAAGTTGAGAGTTGTCAGATGTGATTTCAAGTGTGAAATCGAGCAGGCTAGGCAGTGTTACGGATGTTCCGGCTTGCAGTTGTTTGTTCTCGCTGTCATTGTTAGTGGTGAGCGTTGCTGAACCTGATAAAACAAACATAAACATCAACTCGTGTTGATGTTTGCTTTCGTTCATCTTCGCTGATTTATTGGCGCGCACAGACATTGCACTGGCGTAACCCGAAGTTGCAGAATCAATGCCGGTGTTGCGCGCTTCAAAACCCGAATGACGCCACGGCAGCCACGGTGTTTGCTCAGCGACGTGGCGTACAAAACGCTGCCCAGAAAAATCGCGGTCAGGGAGCATTTGCGCAGTCGGCAAAGTTATTTGATGTTCAGCGAATGTTTCGTGTTCTGCTGGTGCGCCGATCTCGATTACCTCAAGATTGTCTGAACTCTCAAGCACTCGATGACGAATTTCTGGTGGTTGCAAAATACAATCGCCAGCGTGCATCACAAATGGCTCGCCTTGGTCTTCGTATACGACTCGCACCCAGCCGCTCTTGCAATAAATCATCTGAAACTTAATCCGGTGATAGTGCACGTAATCAGGAACTAGCCCACCATCCGGAATATGAATATGCGAGGCGATAAATACACCACCCAATCGACTGGGGATTAAATCTCGATAGCGCATGCCGGCGCGGCCAATAGTCCACGAAGCTTCACTAGTTAAAGACGTGACAATGAGCGACTCACGCAACTCAGGTAATTCGACATTCACACTCGGGTTAGTGATCTCGATTGTTGTCCCATTGGGGGCTTGCAAAGTTTGCGCCTTGCGATCTACCGAATGCAAACGCAAAACAATATCCTTGCCCGAACCCCCACTTCGCAAACACAACCGAATGCCGAAGCCACTGACAATTGCCATATTTGGATTATCAGCAGGAGTGATCATCTCAACGCGAAAACTGAGTTGATCAACAAAAAAACTTAAAGTTTGATCTAACTCTGGGCACGGCACGACAACTTCGGCAACATCGCTTGCGGTCAAAGTTTGTGCCAAGTTTGTATTCACATCCCCAACGCTACTTAGCGATTTTGGCTACTCGCCAACTTGACCATCTATTGATTCACGAAGCAAATCGGCATGACCGTTATGTCGTGCATACTCTTCGATCATGTGCACAAGAATCCAACGCAATGATGGTGACTCACCGCTTGCCCAAGTACCTTTTGCGAGTTGACCTAGTGTGCCCGTCTCAAGTGCTGACAAAATATTTGAGCGCGAAAGCGCACAGGCATCGTGCCAAAGTTTGAGCAATTGCGCTGGAGAATCGGCAACAGCCGAGCTCCAATCCCAGTCGCGGTCTTTCGACCAATCAACTTCGCGCCACTGCAAGAGTTTTTCGCGACCCAAGAGCCAATCTGAAAACCAATGATTCTCAACATATGCCATATGTTTCAACAATCCGCCAAGGGTTATCGATGAAGAAGCAACTTTCTTTTGCAGATCTGCCGCGCTCAACGAACGGCACTTCCACTCAAGAGTCGCACGCTGAAAATCTAAAAAACCAAGCAATGTTGGGAGTTCGTCGCTTGCAATTGGCGGCTCAGGCCGACCTTGGTCGTCGATGCTTGTCATCAAAAATTAGTTCGCTTAAAATTATTGAACATCAAACCGATAAACATTGGTGTCGCGCTCGACAAAACCAATTCGCTGATACAACTTATTCGCGGCCTCGCGTGACGGGCGAGAAGTTAAGTCAACTGTCTTTGCGCCTCGTCGTTTTGCTTCTGCAATCGCAGCGAGGTTCAGTGCTTCACCGACACCATGACCACGCGCCGATGAATCAACAACAACATCTTCAATCCACGCACGCACTGCCGTCGGAATGCGAAAAATTGCGAGAGTTAATAACCCAACAATGCTGTCATCAACACGGGCGACAAACATCAAAGTGGATTCTGAATTAACAATTTCTGACAATTCGCTATTTGTCATTGGTTTCGCCGATGACGAGAGTTGAGGAATTAGCCGGTGACATGCATCAAGCAGTTCATCAGCGGCGACGGATGCAATTTCAACAGACACTGCCGATTCTGCCAAAGACATGTTGTTTATCGTATCTGTAATGCCAATCTTGACCGAGAAATTAGATAGCGTCATAACAAATGTTCGCGATTGATCATGTTCGTTGGTTGTCGAAGCCATCGCTTAAGAATCCGACTTTCGTTGCTGCGTTCACTGGATGGAATGACGCCGGCGATGCCGCATCAAATGCCGTAAATAATCTGGTTCAAGGATGGGGCGCGACACCGCTGGCAACGATTGACCCAGAACCATTTACTGATTACAGCAAAGATCGACCACATGTTCGACTTCAAGATGGCATTAAACGAAGAATTGTTTGGCCAACTGTTGGTCTATGGCACGTTGCTGGCGCAGGTGGCGACATAATCCTCGCTCTTGGACCAGAGCCAAGTCTCAAATGGAAACTGTTTTCTAACCAATTTCTTTCAATCGCCGAAAAATTTAATGCATCAATGTTTTTGACGCTTGGGTCATTACTTGCTGATGTTCCACACAGTAGGCCTGTGCAGATTATTGGATCAGCAACTGACGACGAATTGATTCAAAGATTTAATCTGCAACGCTCTCGATATGAGGGACCTACTGGCATCGTCGGAATTTTGCACGACGCATACGATAAAGGCTCAATTCCTTCGGCTTCACTTTGGGCCGCTGTCCCTGCCTACGCGTCGCATGTTCCTTCACCAAAGGCGTCGTTGGCTCTGATGCGAAGAGCGTGCGAAATAATCGGAACTCCTGCGCCAATCGCAACCGTGATGAACTTGATTGAGCGATATGAAGAGCAAGTTGACTCGTTGGTACAAGATGACGAAGATCTAATTTTATATGTTGAGAGACTTGAAACAATGACCGATAATGGCATGAGCATTGACGATGCAGTTGACGACAGTCAGTTGCAAATTGATTTCTCAGGCGACTCAGATGAGCCGGCTGATTCAGGAAACTTGATGGACGAAGTCGAACAGTTTCTGCGCGAACAAAACGGTAACTAACTAGTTACTCCCGCTTAGTTTAACTTGCGTCAGTGATCTCGACGCGCAAGCGCTTGTTGCCCTTGCCTTTGCTCTCAGTTTTAAGAACTTTCATTCGGCCAACCTCAGTAGTTGAGCGCACATGTGTGCCGCCGTCGGCTTGCTTGTCAAGACCGACAATGTCGACTACACGAATTTCTTTAACCGTTTCGGGGATCATATTTACTTTTGTCCTAATCAGATCCACATCACTAATCGCCGTGTCGCGCGGCAAGAAACTCACAGTGATTGGGTAATTCGCCTCAAGTGCATCATTTACCAACAACTCAACAGTCTGTGCGAAACCTTCCGGCAGTGGGTCAAATTCAAAATCCATACGCGCACTCAATGGCTCCATGTTTCCGCCCGTGACCGGCACTTGCCACTGATTCCAAATCACACCGCACAACACATGCATTGCAGTGTGTGTTCGCATTAATTTGTGCCGACGATCCCAATCAACTTGACCATGCACGCTTGCCCCAAAGGTTGGGATATCACCAGGCTCAAGTGTGTGCCACACAATTAAACCTTCTTTACGAACGTCGGTTACGCGCGCGCCAGAGATCTCACCTGTGTCGTTAGGTTGACCACCACCAGTCGGATAAAAAATAGTCCGATCCAAAGCAACTGCGTTCTCACGAACCTCAACTACTTTGGCATCGAACTCTTTTAAATATGCGTCGACCAAATAAAGCAGTTCTGTTGCCATCACTGCGATTTTAGACTGACTAGTTAACGCAACTAATTAATTACGCGACTTAGTAGTCGTCCATTCCTCCGCCTGGCATTGCTGGTGCACTCTCTTCTGGCTTGTCAGCAATGACGGCTTCGGTTGTTAAGAACAGTGCTGCAATTGATGCCGCATTCTGCAATGCAGAGCGCGTTACTTTTGCAGCGTCGATGACTCCGAGTTTTACAAGATCGGTATATTCGCCGTTAGCAGCATTGAAGCCTTCGTTGCCCTTCATGCTCTTTACTTTTTCAACAACGACTCCGCCTTCTAGACCGGCGTTTTCAGCAATCTGCTTAAGCGGAGCAGACAACGAGCGCGCGACCATTCGAGCACCAGTTGCTTCGTCACCTTCAAGTTTTGCCATTACTTTTTCAACAGCCTCTTGAGCGCGAAGCAATGCAACGCCGCCACCAGGCACAACGCCTTCTTCAATCGCTGCTTTTGTAGTACTTACAGCGTCTTCGATGCGATGCTTCTTCTCTTTGAGTTCAACTTCTGTTGCTGCGCCAACTTTGAGAACTGCAACACCACCTGACAACTTGGCGAGACGCTCTTGCAACTTCTCACGATCGTAATCACTGTCGGTGTTATCAATTTCAGTTTTGATCTGGCTGATTCGACCTTTAATGTCTGCCTCTGGTCCTGAACCCTCGATGATTGTTGTCTCGTCTTTTGTGATTACAACTTTCTTGGCGCTACCAAGAAGATCCATTGTTGCGTTCTCGAGTTTGAGACCAACTTCTTCGCTGATTACTTGGCCACCAGTGAGAATCGCGATGTCTTGCAACATTGCCTTTCGACGATCGCCGAAACCTGGTGCTTTAACAGCAACGCTCTTGAAAGTGCCACGAATTTTGTTGACAACTAATGTTGCCAAAGCTTCGCCTTCAATATCTTCAGCGATAATTACGAGTGGTCGTCCACCTTGCATAACTTTTTCAAGAATTGGCAACATGTCACGCACTGCAGTGATCTTGTTTGCGACAAGCAAAATGTATGGATTATCAAGCGATGCCTCCATGCGATCAGTGTCGGTTGCGAAATACGGTGAGATATAACCCTTATCAAAGCGCATTCCTTCAACGAGATCCATCTCCATGCCGAATGTTTGACTCTCTTCAACGGTGATCACACCGTCTTTGCCAACTTTGTCAATCGCTTCAGAAATCATTTGACCAATTTCTGTATCGGCTGCCGAGATAGACGCAACTTGAGCAATTTGTTCTTTGCTATCAACAACTTTTGCGAGAGCTTTAATGCTGGCAACAGCAGCTTCAACAGCTGCCTCAATGCCACGCTTCATACTCATCGGGTTGGCGCCAGCAGCAACGTTGCGCAGTCCTTCGTGCACCATGCTCCACGCAAGAACAGTTGCAGTTGTTGTTCCGTCACCGGCAACATCATCGGTCTTTTTTGCAACTTCTTTAACGAGTTCGGCACCAATTCGCTCGTACGGGTCTTCGAGTTCGATTTCTTTTGCAATAGACACACCATCGTTTGTGATTGTTGGTGCTCCCCACTTCTTGCTGAGTACGACGTTGCGACCTTTTGGTCCGAGCGTTACACGCACAGCATCGGCAAGTTTGTTCATTCCTGCCTCGAGTCCGCGTCGGGCTTCCTCGTCAAATGCAATGATCTTGGCCATGTTCTTATCCTCCGTTTGGGTCCTGAATTACAGGGTTTATGACTGCAGTTTTTAGAATTAGCACTCTATCTACGAGACTGCTAAATCAACACTCGGCTACTAGCAACTCGCCAGTAAAGCCATATTTTCAAACCAGATTATTCGCCCCCAGCAACAGCCGGAATAATAGACACGGTCTGCCCAGCGGCAATTTTCGTGTCGAGGCCTTGCATGTATCGGACATCATCATCGGCGACAAATATATTTACAAACTTGTGAAGATTGCCGTCACTATCAAGCAATCGATCCGAGAAACCTGGATGAGCCGCGTTCAATGCTTTAAGAATTTCACCAAGAGTTGAGCCTTCAACTTGAACTGTTGAGACCCCGCCTGAAAGTGGACGCAATGTTGTTGGGATTCTTACGGTTACTGACATTTGATAAACGCTATCTGTAAATTTGTAAAACCTCGGCAACGCTCAAGTTGTGCGCTGTGAAATATATTCGGCGAGTTCAATTAGCGAATCTTTTGCGGATTGTGTGATCGGCGCTTGCTTAACGCCCGCAATAGCCTCGGCAGTTAGGGCACTTATTTTTGCCTCAAGTGCTACTAACGCTCCAGTTTGTTTGATCACCTCTTGAATATCACTGACATCTTGATCGCTGATATCTACAGAGCCGACTAGATCGAGAACTTTTCTCTGAACAGAATCTGCGCGCTCGAATGCCATTGCCAGTAGCGGTGTTGGCTTGCCCTCTCTGAGATCATCACCAACCGGCTTACCCGTCAAATTCTTGTCGGTATCTGCGAAATCAAACGCACCAAGAACATCGTCACGCATTTGAAATGCATCGCCTAGTGGTAAACCATATTTTGATAACGAGGGCAATAACTGGCTAGTCAATGCTGACGCAGCAAGAGTTGCACCCAAATGTAACGGCCGCTCAATCGTGTATTTACCACTCTTATAGCGACTAACTCGTTCGGCTTTGACCAACCGTCGCTCGCGTTGCGCTGAACCAAGTAAATCTAAATACTGGCCGATATTTAGTTCAACTCGCATTTCGTTCCAAATCTTCACGACATCATTATTTGCAATATCCATTAACTGATCGGCATAAACAAAAGCTAGGTCACCAATCAAAACTGCCGCACCTTCACCAAATCGTCTTGCTTCACTTGCCCACGAATTATCTTTATGAGTCTTCGTGTATCGCGCATGACTAGTTGGCTCACCCCGACGAGTTTGCGAACCATCAATTACATCGTCATGCAACAATGCTGATGCGTGAAGCAGTTCAAGTGCTGCTTGCGCATCAACTAACTTCGCTGAGTTCTCATCGCCACCAACACCGATAAAACCCAAATAACAAAAAGCCGGACGAAGCCGTTTTCCGCCGGCGTTAACGAGCCGATTGATTTCGTCTAGTGGTAGCGCTAAGTCGGCGTCAAGAGACTTCCATCTAATTGTCTCTGAGTTTAAAAACTCACCTAAGCGAGCATCAACGCGGCTGGAAATATCTCGAAGCCAACTCGGCGGACGCGACGACATCATAAAATGCTATGCCGAGTTACTCTTGCGCAAGACCTTTTACAACTTCTTCAATTTTGAGTTTTGCATTGCCAATTCGATCTCGGCACAACTCAATTAGTTGTGATGCCCGTTGCACATGAGTCGCCAACTTGTCGACATCAACGTCGTTCTCCTCAAGTTCGGCCAAGATTGACTCAAGTTCTTCTAGAGCCTGCGCATAGCCAATCGTCTCATCGTTTTTACTTTTTGCCATTTGGTTTACCTTTCGTAGAAATTTCTTGAACAGTGCTCGTTGCTGATCCATTTGCAAAAGATGTCACCAGTTTGTCACCGGCTTTGAGTTTTGTTGCATCTTGTACAACGCCACCCAAGGCATTGCGAGTGATACTCCAGCCGCGGGCCATGGTGTTGACTGGGTCGAGCAATCGCAAACGATCAGCCAACGCATCTAATGAACTTTTCTCTAGACGCAAAATCTCAGCCGGGCGATGTTTGATGCGTTGCGCCGTCATTGCTAATCGCTTACTCGCACCAGCGAGTGCATCTAGAACTTTGCTACTAATTTGATTTGCTCGCTCGGTTAACTGACTCGAGGATGCCTCGAGTTCGCGCATCGCCAATGTCGCCACACCAGCCCACGCTTCTTCTGTTGCATCAACAAATTCTCTGACTTGTTCAATCACTGCAGTCGCACATGCAGTCGGTGTTTTATGAGATTGATTAGCAACTTCATCAGCGACGCTCAAATCTATTTCGTGGCCGATACCCGTCAAAACAGGCAAGCGGCAGTTGGCAATTGCAGTTGCGATTTGCGCCGAGTCAAAGGCCATCAAGTCATTTTTTGACCCACCACCACGAACCAGCATCAACACATCTAAATCGTTTCTGCCATCAAGATTTTTAAGTGCAGCGACAACAGATTTAATCGCATCTTCACCTTGCACACGAGCGTCGTGAACAAAAATCGTGAAGCCAATTTGCGAGTCTTTAAAAGTCTTGAGTACATCGGCGTGTGCTGCGCTTCCAATGCTTGTGACGATCCCGACTCGTAACGGCACAAGTGACGTTTCAACTTTGCGGTTGGCATCGTATAAACCCTTAAGTTTGAGTTGTCGGACTATTTCTTCACGCTGCGCAATTAAGTCTCCGAGTGTGAACCTTGGATCAATTTTGGAAATCTTGATGCTGAACCGACCATTGCCTGGATATAAATCTGGTTCACCAAATACTCGTACTTTTAGACCATCTGCTAATTGCAATCCACTATTCGCAAGTGTGACTCGCATCGAAGCATAAACAGTTTGCCAAATAGACGCACTCAGCACAGCCTTTTTATCTCCGTCTTGATCAACAAGAGTGAAATAGACGTGATTAGGTGTCTTCATCTCTTGAATTTCGCCGTGCAACCAAACTCCGCGCCCAAAGCGATCTTTGACGGTTTGATTTACTTGGCGAATGAAATCTCCGACCGAGAGTGATTCTTGGTCAGCTAATTTATTAACTGTTTCGCTAGCCAAGCCACTCATGCTGTCGTCAAATAGCGTCTTGCTAGTAGTTCTTTTATCTTTCATTAGTAACAACGCAGACAATTTATAATACGATTAAGGCTCACATGAAACATGTCTTAAATAGTAGACGCAAGTTGCTAATCGTGATTTTAGTTGTCGCTTCACTAGCAAGTGCGTGCAGCGAGCGAGTAATCATCGGTTCATCTAGAGACACGGTCGCGATCAAACCAACAGCCACGTCGGTGTTTGCCGACGTAAGTTCAACTTCAAGTACTGTGCCAGCTCCTGAGTTCACGGGCAAAATTTCTTGGAGCACATGTGCCGACGACGATGGTGGTTCTCAGGACAAACTTCAATGCGGAACTTTAGAAGTGCCTTACGACTATGACAATCCCAATATTGGATCATTTAAGTTATTTTTAATTCGAAACCCAGCATTGGATCAAGCAAATCGAGTGGGCTCTATGTTGGTCAACCCAGGTGGGCCGGGTTTCGGCGGTTCAAGCGTTGCCAAAGACGCACAGTTCTATTTCAGTGACGAACTACGGAGCAGCTTTGACATAATCGGCTGGGATCCTCGTGGTACAGGCAAGACATCGCCAGCAATAGATTGCATCGATCAATATGACGAGTACTTCGGCATGGACTCGCCACCAGATACACCGCAAGAAAAACAAGCAATTGTTGACGCCAGCCAGAAATTTAATGACCAATGCGTCAAAAAGAGTGGTGAGATCTTGCCTTACATCTCGACACGTTCATCTGCTCAGGACATGGATTCAATTCGTCGCGCACTTGACGAAGAGAAAATAACTTATTTTGGGTTTTCATATGGCTCAGAACTCGGGGCAACTTGGGTGACGATGTTTCCAAAAACTGTTCGCGCCGCTGTTTTAGACGGAGCATCTGATCCGAACTCATCATCTCTTGATCAAGGCCTCGCTCAAGCAAAAGGTTTCGAAATGCAACTCGATTCGTTTCTGGCAGATTGCTCGGCGCGCATATCGTGTGCCTTTAATAGCAACGGCGATTCAGCTAAAGCACTTGACGAACTTCTCGTCGCGGTCGACACAACTCCGCTAGTAGTTGCTTCAGATAGAACGCCTGTCACACAAGGCGTGATGTTCACTGCGCTTGCTCAAGCAATGTATTCAGACGCCCTTTGGTCTCAACTTGAACGAGCACTTGCTGATGCTGTTGTTGGCGATGGGTCAGGTTTACTCGCACTCTACGATGAGTATTACCAACGCAAACCAAACGGCACATACGGCAATGAACTCGAAGCGTTCATCTCAATTTCGTGTCTTGATGATCCTGGTCCGATTGGTATTAAAGCGGTTGACGCACAAATACCAATTTTTACAAAAGCCGCAAAAAGATTTGGCCCTGGTTTCGGATACGGCTACTCGTGTGCATTATGGCCAGTTAAGCAAGCAAAGAAGGTTGTTGTGACTGGCAAAGGCGCAGGACCGGTAATCGTGATCGGCACAACGGGCGACCCAGCGACGCCAATCGAGTCGTCACGAAACGCAGCAAAGGCTTTAGAAAGCGGTATTTTTCTCACTGTGAAAGCCGATCAACACACTGGTTACGGAGTCAATACATGTGTCGTTGAAACAGTTGACACGTATTTAATTGACTTAGTTGTTCCCGAAAACGGCAAGGTTTGCGAATAAATTAAATTTGCGTTTTAGCAAAACTCTTAGTAAAGAATGGTCAGCGTCGCGAAATTACTTTGTCGACACCCATTGCTGTTGCTACTGCCAAACGATCTTGTACAACTTCGGTTTGCATTCTCGCGCCAGTTGAATCAGCAAGTCTCGTCATCATTTCGAAATTTGCAATCACAGCCGATGCATCAATTGCTACAGCAAGACCTGCGACATTAATTAAATTATTGCGCGCCGTAGTTAGCGCCGCTAAGTCAAACTCGGTAGCCGCTGTTGCAAAATCAACTAGTTCTCGTGCATAACTCACGCCCACACCACCGGTCGTATTTTGTACGTTTTCTAAACTAATTTCCAATCCTTGTTCGGTACCGCTCCAACTGAGCATGCTGGCATGTGAAGTCGTTCAATAAAAACATTCACGTTGTTGTGAAACTCGAGTTGCGACAAGTTCCATTTGTACCCGTGAAAGCGTTCCGCGAGTCCAATGTGGGTCGACCATTTCTTTATCTGGAATATATTGAGCATCAGCCATCGCCCAGATCACACGGTTAGTTTCGGGCACCGCCGTGAAGGCTTGCACTACAGCCGCATTTTCATCCGCTGGTGCGATGACTGGCACCCAGTTCAAAGTTGCATCAACAACATTTGCTGGTTTTATTCTTGACGGCTCACCAAGTGTTGCTGGCGCTAATTCTGGAATACCAAGATCTAGTGCTCGACGAAAAGCCGAAACAGTCGCCACGGTGCAAACAACTCCGCACAGTTCAATAAATGCCAGCGGTTCAATTTCTTGCGTGACTCGCTGATACCAATCACTCGTCAAGGTTGCCGCATGGCGAGCAATTCTGTAAACCGCATCATGCGCTGCACTTGAAGCAAAATGTATTTGCAAATTTTTGTCTGCAACGGTTGAAGCCGCAACCCACGGTGGAGATGGTTCACTTTCGCTTATAGCAAGTAATGCCGTTTGCGCGAGTTCGCGCTTTTGTGCACCCGACCACCATGTGCCAGGTTGCGATAGCGCCGACCATGCTTGCTCGTGCGCAAAAATTAAATCTGCGCGAACATCGCTAAGCGAAACACTTATCACACTCATTACTTACTCACATTAGACGCATCTAAAACTTATTCAATAAAATGGCGGAAGGGGTGGGATTTGAACCCACGGTGGGCCTAAACCCACGACGGTGTTCGAGACCGTTCCATTCGTCCGCTCTGGCACCCTTCCGTTTTCAAGGCTACCGCCGAGTGCTAATTAGTCTTTGCCTCGCGTAAATTTTTAAACAGATCAGTTAGAACTTCTGCGCACTGAGTTGCTAAAACTCCATGTACAACTTTTGGATGATGACCTAGTCGCGGATCAGTTGCGATGTTGTACAGACTGCCAAACGCGCCGGCTTTTAGATCTGCAGCGCCAAATACAACTGCGCTGATTCGCGAATTGACAAGTGCGCCAGCGCACATCGTGCACGGCTCAAGTGTCACCACGAGTGTGCACTCTTCGAGTCGCCATCGTCCCAATAAATTTGCTGCATCACGCAAAGCCAGAATTTCGGCGTGCGCAGTCGGGTCGTTGCGAAGTTCACGCTCGTTGTGTCGCGACGCGATGATCACGTCATTATGAATCACGATCGCGCCAACTGGTACGTCATCGTGCGCGAGTGCGAGCCGCGCTTCAGCCAGTGCAAAATTCATCGCATCATCGTTAGTGATCATGGCGGAGGGGGTGGGATTCGAACCCACGGAGACTTGCGCCTCACACGCTTTCCAAGCGTGCCGATTCGGCCGCTCTCGCACCCCTCCAAATCGCCCGAACAATGTGAACTGTTCAGCGTTGGCAGGCTATCTGAGCACTACTAGAACGATTAACCAGCACGATTTGCCGATCACAGATTGCGGATATCGTTAAGAAACCGTTTCCGTCGAGTGAGGTGGCGGCCGGGTCCTGTGCAACGAGTGCCCAAGAATCAGGTCAGAGCCGGAAGGCAGCAGCCTTCATCGGAACCATTCGAGTGCCGCAGATCGCCTGGTCGTCACTTCAGTCGGCGGAAACGATCAAAGTTTGGAAACGCATCTGACTTCAGCATCAACAGCCACACCAAAAGTTTCAGTGTTGATGACTTGTTATAACGCAGCTTCAACGATTGAACTGAGCGTTCGTAGCATCGTCGCGCAAACTTTTACCAACTGGGAACTTGTCCTAGTCGACAATTGCTCGACTGATAACTCTTTAACTGTTGTTAAAAATCTAAATGATGATCGCATCAGAGTTATCGCTCTTGACAAAAATCATGGCCGAACCCCAGCACTTGCCATCGCACTAGAAAATGCTCACGCAGAATTTGTAGCGATTCTTGACGCTGACGACATTTCAAGCCAAGATCGCTTGCAACAGCAATTTGACTTTCTAGTAAACAATAAAAATATTCTTGTTGTCGGCAGTTGGTATCGCAACATTGACCAGCACGGAAACCTGATCAACGAAGTGCGAACGCCAACTGCAAGTGTTGATGTCATGCGACGAATGGCATCAGATAACCCAATAGTCAATTCGTCTGCAATGTTTCGCAGGCAGAGCGCACAGTCTGTTGGTGGTTATAACCAGAAATATTTATATGCACAAGATTTTGCACTCTGGCTCGCCTTAGCAAAAATCGGTGATCTGGCAATTCTGCCAAAGTTTCTAACTGATATTCGTCGTGTGAAATCATCATTGTCTTCGATTTCAAGCAATAGTTTGGTTCTCACTTCAGATAACTACGAGTTGTATCGCCAAGCACAAAAACTTCCTGGCTTAAGTTTGCTTAACAACTTAAGTGGAAGACGAACAGTCGGACTTTATGGTCTGCTCTTTGCATGGCGCTCGTTGCAAGCACGAAACCTAATTCGAGCGCTAGGTCTTTTGATTCAAAACTTGTGGGCATTGCCTTTGGTTGCGTTCGAGTTGTTACGAAAGGGTTTTAACTCGCTCAAGTCGATCTAGTAAGTGTGTTGCGCCAAATTTTTCTAACATCCCGGTGAATTCTGGTTTCGCACCATTCCACTTCCAACTGTCTACAGAACCGACTGGTACGTCTTGCACCAACGTGGCAAGGGTTCGAAAAAGTTCGGCGTCTTTTCGTTGAGTGCGCAATGTTGTTGCAAGTTTCTCCGCACCACGCAATGTCGTTAAGCCATCAGTTTTCCATTGTTCATGATCATCAGGTATCGCATCAAGTGCGACATATCGAGCAAGCACTGTTGATGCACTCTTGGCTCCCCAGCCAGGCAATCCCGGAAACCCATCAGCGGTATCTCCAACTAGTGCCAAATAATCTGCGATTGATTCAGGACCAATACCAAACTTCTCACGAATAGCAGATTCGTCAAGCACAATA
Source organism: Ilumatobacteraceae bacterium (assembly GCA_964203235.1). Taxonomy (GTDB): domain Bacteria; phylum Actinomycetota; class Acidimicrobiia; order Acidimicrobiales; family Ilumatobacteraceae; genus BACL27. Next base: position 868,236 of record CAXNLE010000002.1, on the reverse strand, counting down.
TTCTTGCGTCGATCAACCTGAACAACTCTTCGGCCACTTACACATTGACCTAAATCTTTATCTGGCGTCAAGATTCGCACTTGGTGAACGCGACGATCTTCACACGCCACAGCCACACCAGAAGCCAACGCATCGTCGGCTTCGTATTTCTCCATTGCCCAAACCGTTACACCCATCGCTCGCAGCGCATCTTCAACTATTGGTATCTGCTCAAGCAAAACCGGCTCCATGCCTTCGCTGGTTTTGTATCCGCTGTATAGTTCATTGCGAAAACTTTCGATCACATGATCAGTCGCCACTGCAATATGAGTTGCGCCATCTGCAAGTAGTTGCAGAGTCGAAGTTAAAATACCAATCGTCGCTGCAAATGGTGGCGGTTCTTTATCACGAATCGCAGAGCCGTAATGCTGTCGATACATTTCATAGGTGCCGTCGATTAAATGAACTTGCATCTCACCAACTTAGACGACTAGCTAACTTCGGCGACTGGCTGAAATAATCGACTAGTTAAAAACACTCGGCAATCGGTCGCCGAAAAATACACAGACGAGTGTTCCAAGCGTCAGGTATGGACCAAAAGCGAGCTTGCGTTTTAACGACCCGCGCCCAAGTGCAATCAAACTCACCCCAACCACACTGGCACTGAGACACGCAATAAAAATTGCCCAAACTGACTCGTCATACCCGAGAAAGCCCAAATACCAACCAAGAACTGGCACGAGCCGTACATCTCCAACTCCCAATCCACCGGGCGCAATTTTATTAATTGCTCCAAACAAAAACCCACTGGCGACGGCGCAGACTAACGCCGCGATAATTGAACCATAACTATCTGCGCGAATTGCACTAACTAGCAAAAGCACAACGCCGGTCGCGCCAATTAAATGTGTAACGCTTCGAACCAAACGATGTGTCAATGCATCAATCATCGTTTGCAAAATTAGTCCACTACACAAAATTGAATAGGCAACTTGTTGATCCCAGTTTGAAAATCGTGTGTGAATTAAAAATGCAAAGAACGTGCCGAACACAATGCCCAAAATAATAAGTTTTAACCGTGAGATGACCATCTGCGAATCAATTTCAGAAATAAAGTTAGTGGCAGTGATGCCCACCAACGCACCAACTACAGCACCGACGAAAATCGTCAGCGCAAAAATCACGGCTTTGTTTTTACTCCTGCACTAACTCAATTAAAGTGCCGAAACTACCTTTTGGATGAACAAACGCAACGGTTGTGCCGCGCGAACCTTTACGCGGTGCATTGTCAATCGGTTTTGCGCCGGCAGCAATCATTGATTGCAACGCCTCTGCGCAATTCGCGACACGATAACCAATGTGATGTAAACCCTCACCGCGCTTTTCAAGCGATTTCGCAACTGGCGAATCTGGTCGAGTTGGTGTCAATAGCTGAACATAACTTTGCGCAACTTTCAGCAATGCTTCTTCAACCCCGTCTTGCTCGACAATCTCGCGATGAGCAACAGTTGCCCCAAATGCACGCTTGTAGTAATCAATCGCAGCCTCAAGATCGTTAACCGCAATTGCCACATGGTCAATCTCGGTTAACAACATTTCTGGTGAATTAATTATCTCACTCATAGTCAGCTATTTCGCTCTTCTGAATACAGTGAACTTGTCTTCACCAATTTTTGCGCGCAGTTCGTGATCGGTGATACCCAAACCCTCTTCTGGGGCAAGACACAACACACCAAGTTTGCCCTCATGGAGATTTTTGTGAACTTGGTAGGCCGCGGTTCCAGTTTCTTCAAGAGAAAAAACTTGTGATAGCACCGGATGAATCATGCCTTTGCTCAGCAAACGATTTGCATCCCATGCTTCGCGATAATTTGCAAAGTGCGAGCCAACCAAACGCTTCAAGCGCATCCAAAAGTGGCGGTTATCAAACTCGAGCATAAAACCGCTCGTCGCAGCACAAGTGACTACTGTTCCACCACGCTTGACAACATACATTGACGCACCGAAAGTTGATCGACCTGGGTGTTCAAAAACAATATCCGGATCTTCGCCAACAAGCCCACGAATGTCTTTGCCAAGTCGGCGCCATTCGCTTTCGTTATGAGTATTGTCATCGTTCCAGAACTTGTAGTTTGCAGTTTTGCGGTCAATCACTGCGTGACACCCGAGTTCGTGAAGAATTTTTGCTTTTTCTGGTGAGCTCACGACACCAACGGGTATTCCTCCGCCGTTGAGAACATATTGCACGGCATAAGCACCGATGCCACCAGTTGCGCCCCAAATCAAAACGACATCACCTTGCTTCATCGCGGCGCCGTTTTTTGAAACAAGCATGCGATAACTCGTGCTACTGCACAATGCATTAACTGCAGATTCTTCCCACGAAAGATGTTTTGGCTTTGGCATCAACTGATTGGCCTTGAGCACTGCAAGTTCTGCGAGTCCACCAAAGTTGGTTTCGTATCCCCATATTCGTTGATTGGTTGCCATCATCGAGTCATCATGAGCCGACGGGTCTTGATCATCTAAGTGATTGCAATGCGCAGTCACTTTGTCGCCAGGCTTCCAATTACGAACCGCAGTGCCAACTCGCAACACGACACCCGCAGCATCACTACCAAGAACGTGGTAGTCCAAATCATGTCGCTTAGCCCACTGACTTTCGCGCGCAAGTCGAGCGAGTGCGCCAAAGGTGCTGACGGGTTCAAAAATAGCGCTCCACACCGTATTGAAATTGATGCTGCTCGCCATAACTGCAACCAAACATTCATCCGGCGCAAGTTCTGGTGTTGGCACTTGCCCAATATGAACAGTTTTTCTTGGGTCTTTATCTTTAGAAGCAACGCCTGAAAAAATATCTTCTTCAGATTTTAGAATATGTGCCGCTCGATAGGTCGCTGGGATTTTCAAATTAGCGAATGTCTCGCTATCGGCATCTGCCATAATCGCTTTTAAGATTTCCTGCATCTATTGAGATTACTAAGCCAAACGGACAAAATATAAACCCAAGAACTATCTCAAACGAGAAAACTGGCCCGTTGGGCTCTACTCTTAAAATAACAAATTAAAAGGAGTCGCCATGCCAGGTTCATATATTGTCGCGGGAGCAAGAACGCCAATCGGAAAGATGAGCGGAGCGTTGGCTTCATTTAGTGCAGCAGAACTTGGAGGTTTCGCAATTGCTGAAGCGTTGCGTCGCGCAGGTGTTGCACCACACGAAGTTGAACACGTAATCATGGGTCAAGTTTTAACTGCAGGTCAAGGTCAAGTGCCTTCACGACAAGCAGCCGTAAAAGCCGGTATCCCAATGAATGTGCCAAGTATCAATATCAACAAAGTTTGTTTGTCTGGCTTGAATTCGATTTATCTTGCGGATCAAATGATTTCAAATGGTGATGCAGACATCGTTATCGCCGGCGGAATGGAGAGCATGACGAATTCTCCATATCTTGCGATGGGCGCGCGCAGCGGTTTTCGTTTTGGCGATGTTCAATTGCTTGATGCAATTCAGCGCGACGGTTTATGGTGTGCGTTTGATGCATGTCTGATGGGTCTTGGCACCGAGCGATATGCGGCCGGCGACATTAGTCGTGATGCACAAGATGATTTAGCAATGAAGAGCAACCAGCGCGCCGCAGCAGCAATTGCTGCCGGCAGACTTGCCGACGAAATTGTTTCAATTTCGATTCCACAACGCAAAGGTGATCCTGTTGTGATTAGTGCTGATGAAGGTGTGCGTGCGTCGACCACAATGGAGTCACTCGCATCACTTAAGCCAGCGTTTGACAAAAATGGTACCGTTACCGCAGGCAACGCCAGCCAAATCAGCGATGCAGGTTCAGCAATCGTGATGATGTCAAAGCGCGCTGCCGAAAAACGTGGTGTCAAACCACTTGGTGAGTTTGTCAGTTATGGAATGGTGGCAGGCCCAGATAATGCTTCGTTATTGCATCAACCAAGTCGCAGCATTCTTAAAGCCCTCGAACGCGTTGGAAAAAAAGTATCTGATGTTGACTTGTTTGAAATCAATGAAGCATTTGCTGCAGTTGGCATTGCCTCAATGCGCGAACTAAAAATCTCAGATGAAATTGTCAACGTCAATGGCGGCGCAATTGCGCTCGGTCACCCAATTGGTATGAGTGGCAATCGTTTGGCTCTCACATTGCTTCACGAATTGCGTCGTCGTGGCGGCGGTCTTGGTGCTGCTGCATTATGTGGCGGCGGCGGTCAGGGTGATGCGCTGATTGTTCGTGCTAGCTAGCTAATTAATTAGCTAGCTCATTAGCCCGAGACTTCGCGACGACCTTCAAGCGCACGACCAAGAGTTAGTTCGTCGGCGTACTCTAAATCTCCACCAACAGGTAGCCCGCTCGCAATTCGCGTCACCTTAACCCCGAGCGGTTTCAAAATTCGAGCCAAATACATTGAGGTCACATCACCCTCAGTATTTGGGTTCATGCACAAAATAACTTCTTTTACGCTTTCTGGCTCGATTCGCACTAGAAGTTCACGAATTTTGAGTTGCTCAGGGCCGACACCATCTAATGGATTAATCGCACCAAGCAACACGTGATATCGCCCGCGAAACTCTCCGGTTTTTTCTATCGCAACTACATCTCGTGATTCTTCGACCACACAAATTGTTGTTGAGTCACGTCTGTCATCGCTACAAAAATGACAAAGGGTCGTTTCAGCAAAATTCGAGCAACGTTCACAAAAGCGCACAGTTGCTTTTGCTTTGGTAATCGCGTCTGAGAGATGTTCAACATCACGATCCTCACTTTTAATCAAATAAAACGCAATTCGTTGTGCCGATTTTGGTCCAATCCCGGGTAGGCGAGAGAGTGCGTCGATAAGCGCTTGCATCGGTTGTGTATACGCCGAAACCACTATTGCCTACTTCTTATCGTCAATTATTCGCGATCCGGGAAACGCCTTTGCAAATTCGTCAATCGGAGACGAGCGAGTGCCTTTTGGTACTTTCGTTGTCTCAGATAAATCAACAGGCTCTTCAATTTCTTCATCAATTAAATCAGGTGAGTTTTGCTTGATATTTCGGTTGCGCCTTGACTCGCCCACGACGAATTTGAAATTGATTAGTTTGCCAGCGACGACCTTGAGTGAACTTGATATTGCTTCAAGGTGATCGTTTGATTTTGTGATGTGCACATCACTTGGCGCCGACAATGTGATGATCCCATCTCGACAATCAACTATATTCATCGCGCTAAACAGTGCACGCACCATTGGCTTTTGCGCAGCGACAACATCGGGCCAACGACGTTTGACTTCATCATCACTCAGAACTGCAGTCGGCTCAAGTTTTTGATTAGCTGCTACATCTGGCTCACTCGCCATCGTGTTCGGCTGTTCACTTGCAGGCTTGATAGTCGAAGTAATTGCCGACACAACCGGCACAGTATTTGGAACCACCACAAGTGGCGTCGCACGTCCGCCTAATTTTGCACGACCCGTATTTGGGTCGACCAAAACTGGTCTTGTCATCGGCCCCGTCGGGTCTCGATTGGCCACAACCCCTGCTTCTAATCTTTCGATACGCGACATCAACGCGGCGATATCGGTACTTGAATTTTGCCTTGTGAGTTTTACCAATGAAACTTCAAGCAACAAACGAGCATCTGGTGCGTGCCGTATTTCAATTAACACTTCTCCAAGAACTTCAATCGCCCGAACAACACTGCTTGCACCCATACGCCGAGCTTGATCACTAACGATTTCAGCACGCTCTTTTTGAAGTTGAACAAGTTCTGGTGCCATCAACGATAAGAACAGGTCGCGTAAGTTTCGCACGATGTCTTCAGTGAGTGCACGCGGGTCGGCGCCGAATTGCACTGATGCTCCAACAGCAGCAAGTGCACGACCTGGATCGTGGTCAATAAATGCTTCAATGAATTCATCTAGAGATATCTGTTCATCAACTTCACCACCAGAGGCAACCGCGAGTTCAAGTGCGGAGAGTGTGTCGCGCACAGAACCACCACCAAGTTTTACGACGCGATCAATTGCATCTGTGCTAATTACTAGTTTTGCGTCGGCTACAACCCAATTGACGTGATCCTTTAATTCTTGCATCGGCAAAAGATGAAACTGCAAATGTTGCGTGCGACTGCGAATCGTCTCGCTTACTTTTTGTGGGTCGGTCGTCGCCAACACAAACACAACATGTTCAGGAGGCTCCTCAAGAGTTTTCAATAATGCTGCTTCGGCAGGTTTAGAAAGCATGTGAACTTCGTCGAGAATAAAAACACGATGTCGACCCGGGTTGCCAAGCGCGGCGCGTTCGATTAGGTCACGCATATTGTCTACGCCGTTGTTGCTTGCAGCATCTAATTCAAGTACGTCGTAACTTGAACCAATATCTATCGAAACACACGAATTACATTTTCCACATGGCTCACCATCTTTTAGTTTTTCGCAGTTGAGCACTTTGGCTAAAATTCGTGCAGTAGAAGTTTTGCCCGTCCCGCGTGGCCCAGAAAATAAATACGCCTGACCTTCACGATTATTGATCACCGCATTGCGCAGAGCGCGCACGACATGGTCTTGACCTTTTAACTCGTCAAAGCGGCGTGGCCTGTATCGGCGATAGAGAGATTGCGTTGCCATTTCGTAGCCACACTATCTATCGCGTGCTTCATGCCTGAGCACATACTTGAACAAGGATCAAAATAATTAACCTATAAAGATTAGTAATCTATATATCTATGGAAATGACTAGAGCACGAGGGCGTAAATGGCTGGCAACAGTCGTTTTCGGTGTGCTCTGTCTTATTTGTGGCTTGGGGGCAACTCAGGCTGGCGCGACGTATGCGCCAAAGACTGCTTCTGGCACAAACATCTTGACGTCTTCAAACCCCGCGGCGAATCAAGTGGTATCGATGCCGCCAACACAATTACAACTTATTTTTAGAGACCCGTTGACATCGCCTGATGTTGCATCGAACATGGGATTATCACTCGCCTGCAATGGCACTTCGGTTGGCCTAGGTCAAGCACAACTCGGAACTGACTTTAAAACCGTGTCGGCCGCACTGACTCAAATTCCGCCGGCGGGACTCTGCGTAGTCAGTTGGTCTCTTCCAGATTTCAGTAGCGGATCATTTAATTTCACTTCAGCCGTCGCGATTCAAACCACGATTGTTGGGGCTACCGGCCAAGTTGTTACAACTGATACGACTATCCCCGTATTAATTGGCGAAACAATTGGAGAGCAAAAGTCAGCACCTCGCGTGGGTGGAGTAATCGGCTTGTTACGAATTCTTGAATATCTTTTGATGACTGCAATATTTGGTGGGCTTGCTCTAGTAATTACCGCTTGGCCAGAGGGCCCAAACTATGCCGTAATGATTCGTTACATGCGGCTTTCGTGGATTGCTTGTGTCGCCACAATTTATTTGATTCTTACTCTCACAACGATGCAACAGACTTCACAAAATTTTTTGTCATCTTTAAATCCGTTTGAGTGGTTGAGTTCACTGACATCAGGCAGTGGCGTCGTATTGATATTTCGTTTTGCCTTAGTCGCTGCATGTGGATGGGTTGCGTTGTTTCCTGAACGCGCAAATGACCCCGCAACGCAAATGCCTGCGATGACTTTACTAGTGCTGATGATCTCAACTCTTGGTTTCAGTCGGTTAGGTCAAGATGTTGCAATTTTTACTTACATCCTTGGTGCCGTGCACGGATTATCTGTGGCTTATTGGATTGGTGGATTGATGTTGCTTTCGCGAGTCATTCTTATCGGACCTGGCGAAGAAGATCTAGTAGGTGCCGTCTTGGCATTTTCAAAACACTCAGTGCTCGCTTTCGGAGTCACTTTGTTTACTGGTTCATTGCAAATTTATCTACTCGACAGTGCGTCAGTTTTAAGTAGCGGTCATGGCCGGCTCGGAGTTTTGAAAATAATTATCACAGCAGTAATGGTTTTCATCGTGTTTGCGTTCAAAAATTTCGTTCATCAAAACTTTGCTGGAGATAGCTCTCTCACTCGAAAAATGGCGTGGCGCCTTCGGCGTGCCGTGACGGTTGAACTTGGTTTTGCTGTTTTTGCCTTGACTATTACATCGTGGATGGTTTCGACTCAACCACCAAAAGCAGTCGCCCAGCTCAGTGCACCGACCGCGACATACGCATTTCGAGAAGAACTTCGCAACGATCGATTTCGTGTTGTGATCTCATTGACACCCGGTCTAACAGGCATTAATGCAATGCGTATTGAACTCATCGAGCCACGGCGGATAAATAATTTCACAGTCAAACTAATTCCGCAGGCAATCGGTTATAGCGGCATTCAAATCAATGTTCCGCTTACTAGTCAAGGTGCAGCAATTGTCTCAGGTGACGGAACTTTTGTACTCAATGTTCCAGGCATCTGGAACATTGAAATCTCTGGCACAACAACAACTGGTGACCTAGAAAAACTCGCCACAACATTCGCAGTAACTGAAGCATCGACTATTTCTACTGTGACGACTCTGCCAACAACTGCAACGACCTTGCCATCGGTAATCACACTGCCACCAGCAACGACCCTGCCGTCGGTGATCACACTGCCACCAGCATCAACAACCGTCGGTGGTTGATGTTCTAGACCATACAGTTGCTCAGCGATTCGCGTAAGTGGCAGTATCGTTTATTGCATGGTTAGCAACTCAATGGATGACAAACTTGCCGACCTCAAGGCTCGCAAACTCGAAGCGTTCACCGCTGGCTCGCAACGTTCAATTGATCGACAGCACGAAAAAGGCAAACTTCTTGCTCGCGAACGAATCGAGATTTTGCTCGACGAAGGAAGTTTTCATGAACTTGATCTTCTCGCTCGCCACCGGGCGCAGGCCGCTGGTCTAGAAGAACACCCGTACACGGATGGCGTAATCACCGGATGGGGAACAATTGATGGTCGTAAAATTTTCGTATTCAGTCAAGACTTCACGGTGTTTGGTGGCGCACTAGGCGAAGTCTTTGCCGAAAAAATTCACAAACTGATGGATCTCGCGCTGAAAGTTGGCGCACCGCTGATTGGTCTCAACGACGGTGCTGGTGCGCGTATTCAAGAAGGCGTTGTTTCGTTGGCAAGTTATGGCGGTATTTTTCACCGCAATGTGCAATCGTCTGGAGTGATCCCACAAATCAGTGTTGTGCTCGGGCCATGTGCTGGTGGTGCGGTTTACTCACCAGCGATGACAGATTTTATTTTCATGGTCCGCGAGACCAGCCACATGTTTATCACTGGTCCCGATGTCGTTAAAACTGTCACTGGTGAGGACGTCACACTTGAAGAACTCGGTGGCGCGATGAGTCACGCATCGAAGAGTGGCGTTGCAACTTTTGTTTCTTCGGATGAAAAAGCGTGTCTCGAAGATGTGCGCTACCTGCTTTCTTTTTTACCGCAGAACAATATGGCCGAAGCACCATCAATTACTCCAAGCGACGACCCGATGCGTCAATGCGAATTGTTACGCAAAATTTTGCCTGAGTCTGCAAATCAGCCCTACGACATGAAAAAAGTAATTGCAGAAGTTGTTGACGATGGTGAGTTTTTCGAATACTTTCCGCACTGGGCGAAGAGCATCGTCTGTGGTTTCTCGCGATTAGACGGCAAGACGGTTGGCATCGTCGGAAACCAGCCGATGATTTTGGCTGGCGTTCTTGATATTGAGTCCAGCGAAAAAGCAGCACGGTTTGTGCGAACTTGCGACGCATTCAATATTCCATTAATTACTTTTGTTGATGTGCCTGGTTTCTTGCCAGGTGTTGATCAAGAATATGGCGGCATTATTCGCCATGGTGCGAAACTGCTTTACGCATATTGCGAAGCAACCGTGCCACGCATTCAAGTCATCACCCGCAAAGCGTACGGTGGCGCATACGTCGTTATGAATTCAAAATCAATTGGCGCAGATCTTGCCTATGCATGGCCGACTGCCGAACTTGCAGTTATGGGCCCGCAAGGCGCAGTTGAAATTGTTTATCGCCGAGAGTTGCAACAAGCCGCAAACCCAGCCGAGCGTCGTAAAGAACTTGTTGCCGAATATGGCGCGAAATATGCAAATCCATATGCTGCTGCCGAACGGGGATACATCGACGATGTAATTGACCCAGCAGAAACACGCAGCAAACTAATTGCTGGCTTAAAAATGTTGCAGTCAAAACGAGAAGAATTACCGCGCCGCAAACATGGCAACATGCCACTATAAAAATGCAAAATTCAGTTTCGCCTTCGCCTTCAGCAGATGAGGCTGTCGCAATTAATACTGCTCTCGAATTGCTGTGGCCGAAACCTCAGCCACTGGCGGCAGTAACAGTTCAAACATCTTGGCGATTTAGCGGTCGCTCATGGACCAATTCGACAATTGCTCGCCGTAACCGACCAAACTAGTTCAAACTTAAAATGTCGGCACCGCTAAAAGATTTGCGGGTTATAGATTTATCAACAGTTTTAGCCGGACCAAATTGCGCAAGATACTTCGCTGATTTCGGTGCCGATGTAATCAAGATAGAGAAGCCTGGGTCTGGTGACAGTTTACGTGGCATGGCATGGCGTGATCCGCGCGACGGCACTGGCTTGTGGTGGAAACTTGTCAACCGCAACAAACGAAATATTGCACTCGATCTGAAACTTGAAACAGACCGAGAACTATTTCTAAAACTAATCGATGATGCCAATGTTTTAGTCGAGAACTTTCGCCCAGGCACACTCGAACGACTCGGCATTGGCCCTGAAGTTTTATTAAAGCGCAACGCAAGTTTGGTAATCACACGCGTTTCAGGTTTTGGACAAACAGGCCCTTATAAAGACCGACCAGGTTTTGCATCAATTGCCGAATCAATGTCTGGGCTTGCGGCGATCAGCGGCGAACCCGACGGTCCGCCGATGTTGCCACCAATTGCATTGACCGACGAAGTCACTGGTGTTGTTGCGGCTTTCGCGACGATGGTTGCACTGCATAGCAAAGTCGGTCAAGTCGTTGATGTCAACTTGTTAGAGACAATGTTTCAAATAATGGGACCATTAATTTCACTGTTCATGCTTACCGGTGAACAACAACCTCGACTTGGTTCGCAGTTGCCCTACACGGTGCCGCGCGGCGTCTATAAATGCAGCGACAATAAATGGGTTGGTGTGTCTACAAGTTCAGAGACAGTTGCAGCGCGAGTTATCCAAGTTCTTGGGTGTGCTGACGATCAGCGATTCACAACTTTTACAAGCCGAGTAGAAAACCGTGAAGCGTTAAATGACATGATGATCAAGTTCTGCGCACAGCGCGACAGCCAGACTGTGCTACAAATATTTACCGATGCCCAAGCCGCCATTGGGCCAGTCTTATCAATGGCCGAAATCGCAAATGATCCACATTTTGCGGCGCGTCAAGCAATCAAAATGGTTGGCACAACACCGATGCAAGGCTTACTTGCTTCGTTATCTGGCACGCCAGGTGAACTACGGTGGGAAGGCAGAACACTTGATGCTGATGGCGCCGAGATTCGAAAAAATCTTTGGGGCTCTAATCACTAGGAAGCGCGGTCAGTAGATGAAACCATGGTCACGAGGCGCAAAAGTTTTAGCACTCACCTCCGTTGGTGTGATGTTGGTTTCGTTAGATATCAGTATCGTCAATGTTGCATTTGGTGCGTTTGTCGCTGAGTGGCCTGAGAGTCGTCGAACTTTGACTTGGGTTTTTTCGGCCTACAACATTGCATATGCAGCCGGTTTGTTGACTGCAGGTCGCCTCGCCGATGCATTCGGTCGCAAGCGTGCTTTTCTTGGTGGCTTATTGATTTTTATGCTCGGCTCAATTCTTTGTGCCTTCTCACCAACCGCATTGTTCATGGTTATCGCGAGAATAATTCAGGCGATCGGTGGAGCAATCCTCACACCGGCATCACTGGCACTCGTGTTGCCGGAGTTCGCGGTCGAAAAGCGCTCAGCGGCGATCGGCATCTGGGGTGCTGTAGGCGGATTGTCAGCAGCCAGTGGTCCGATGATCGGTGGAGTTTTGGTTGACAACTTTGGATGGCACTCGGTGTTTCTAATCAATGTGCCGATTTGCTTGGTGGCACTTTTTGTCGGATTGAAGTTGCTTCATGAATCACGCGACGAAACTGCTCCGCGCACGGTTGATTATTTCGGGGCACTACTTGTCGTATTCGGTGTCGGATTGCTTACTTTGATGATCGTGCAAAGTGACGAATGGGGATGGATTTCTAATCGCTCGTCCATGATTTTTGTGGCGTCATTTATTTTGCTTGCAGCTTTCGCTATCCGTTGTAACCGTGTCGCACACCCAGTACTCGACCTACGTTTGTTTAAACTACCCTTCGTCACCGCGGCAGCAATTAGTGGCTTGGTTTTTCGAATGGGTTTCTTTTCGATGATTTTCATCAATACACAATGGCTGCAAACCATATGGAATTACAGCCCGTCACTTTCTGGTTTAGCCGGAGCACCTGGGCCGTTCGCCGCAGCAATAGTTGCTGCACCAGCCGGAAAACTTGGTAGTCGTATCGGTCATGGCAAAGTAGTCGCATCTGGTGCGTTAATCATGAGCGTCGGAATTTTGTGGATGAACATTCAGATCAAACCAGAAATTCATTACTGGGATATGTTTTTTCCAACGATTGTTTTTGTCGGTATCGGTGTTGGAATGTGTATTTCAACACTCACAAGTTCGGCCACAGCATATTTGCCACAACCAAAATTTGCGATGGGATCTGCACTAAGCAACACTGCCGGGCAAATAGGCGCAGCACTTGGAGTTGCATTAGTTAGTTCGATGCTTGTTTCGGCAGCGAAAACCGACGATCCAATATCTGGCTTTCATCACGCATGGTATTTGATGAGTGCCGTTATTTTGCTCTCAGGAGTCACGATGATCACTCTCTACCGCAAACCCACTGCCGAACAACTTGCCCAAGCGATTTAATTCAGCGCAGTAGCGCCATCAACTTGTAAAACTACGGTTTACTTCGCCACACCAACGGGGCAAGTCACACCGGTGCCGCCGATGCCACAGTATCCGCTCGGGTTTTTCGCAAGATATTGCTGGTGATACTCTTCGGCATAATAAAACTCAGGCGACTGTTTAATCTCAGTGGTGATCTTGCCAAATCCCGCCTCGGTCAATCTTTTCTGAAAAATATCATGTGTAGCAAGTGCGACCGAATGTTGGTCGTTGTTCGTCAAATAAATCGCACTTCGATATTGCGTACCAATGTCGTTACCTTGACGCATGCCTTGTGTCGGATCATGCGACTCCCAAAACACTTGCAACAACTTTTCGTGCGAGATTTTTGTTGGGTCAAAAACTACGAGGACGACTTCGGCATGCATCGTGTCGCCATTGCAAACTTCGCGGTAACTAGGGTCTTTGGTCAGACCGCCGCAATAGCCAACAGCCGTCGAATAAACCCCGTCTAATTGCCAAAATTTACGTTCAGCACCCCAGAAACATCCGAGACCAAAAACAGCGGTCTGCATCGAGTCTGGCCACGGCGCAACCATTGAATTACCAAGGACAAAGTGCGAAGTGCTCATAGCGTAATGATATTGGAAACTTATGTCGCTGAATGAATTTGAGCCCCGATTGTTTTTAGATTCCGATATTGACGCCGCGCTTGAGTTAAATAATCTCAATTCTCCGGCTGTCGGAGAAATTGATCGCACAACTCTCGAATTCTTGATCGACCATTCGCTCTATTCGTTTGCGATTGGCACAGACACGTTGCATGCGTTTTGTATTACTTTTGCGCCTGGTGCGCCGTATACGAGTGTTAACTATCAGTGGTTTTCACAAAACTATTCTGAATTTGTTTACCTAGACCGCATTGTTGTTAGTGAGACAATGCGCAATAACTCACTTGGAGCCAAACTCTACGACGCTGTAGAGAAAAGAATGATTAAAGATCGTTGTGCTCCGATACTGACTTGCGAAGTTAATTTGAACCCACCGAATCTGGGATCTATCAAGTTTCACAATCGCATCGGCTTTCGCGAAGTCGGTCAACAAGACTCAAAGCCTGGACTTACCGTAAGTTTGTTGGCAAAAAAAATTTTATGACCTTAAAACTTTTAAAGAAAAAGCTGGACTCTGCAGTTTTGCTATGGGTTGCAATATGCGTTCTTGCAATTTTCCAGTTCGCATTGGTTTCAAACAATCGGACTTTTCAATATGACGAATGGAACTTCGTTATGAATCGTTGGCAGTTCAACCCAGACACTTTTCTTCAACCGCACAATAGCCATTTCTCGATTTTTCCGGCCACGATTTTCTGGATACTTCTACAAATCGCTGGATTAAGCCACTACGGCGTGTACCAATTGGCGGGATATTTTGCTCATATTTTCGTCGCATCAGTTCTAGCAATTTTGGTGGCACAGAAGCTTGGCAAAATTGCGGCAATCGCACTTGGGGCTTCGATTCTCTTTCTTGGTGCAGGAGTTGAAAACATTCTGTGGCCATTTCAAATTGGTGCAATGTTAAGTCTTGTTGGTTATCTTTTAGCAATTTATTTTCTTGAAAGTTCTTTACCTAAAAGAAATATTTTGGCTTTAATGGCTTTATTGCTGTCAATCGGTAGTGCTGGTTTTGGCATAGCGGCGATCGTGGCGATCACCATTGAAATGGTGATCGCCAAACAACTTCTTAAGAATTGGTGGTTGCCTGTAGTGCCGACGGTTGCGTGGCTGACTTGGTATCTGAAATATGGGACAAGTGATGCTCAAACAGAAAATCTCTCTGTTTCGCTTCGCTACATCAACGAGTCATTCGCGGGTTCCTTAAGCGGATTTTTTAATCTGTCACTCGGCTGGGGATTTATTTTTGAAATTCTTTTTATTCTGATTGTTTTGTATCTGGTTTTTATCAAGAGGCTATTCACGCCTCGGCTCGCCGGCTTATGTGTTTTGCTTTTTGTCAATTGGTTTTTTACGGCATTTTCAAGAGCACAATTTTGGGCCCCGAACTCAAGCCGATACCTTTACTTTTCAATCCCAATTATTATTTTGGTTTGCGCTGAGGTTTCAAGAAGTTTTCCTCGGCCACAACTAAATGTTGCCGTAGTTATTCTTTCGATTTGGTCAATCACCGCTGGGTGGTCACACATTGAATTTCACGCTAGTTGGCTAAGAGGCTGGTCATCTGATGTACGTGCTGAATTAAGCGTTCTTGAGTCGCGTCGCCATTTTGTTGAACGTGACTATCGACCCGACCCAATTCGCGCCCCAGATATCATCACTGGCAAATATTTTGCTGCTATCCGCGCGCTTAATTCATCTCCCGCGCTAGATGTGGCCGAACTTCGCACATCGTCTGCTACGACTCGTATCGAAGTTGATCGAATTCTTCTTGAGACCGAAGTACTCGCCATCACTCAACCCAAAGAGTCCGCATCGTTTTGTAAAACAGGGGTAATTGCGTCCGACTTTTTAACTCTGCCGAGCCAGAGCACTGCTATTGCTTCGCCCGACGGAGACATTGAGATTGGCTTTAGAAACTTTGCTGACACACCAAATTCTGTATTAAAAACTTTTATACCTAGCGGATCTCAAGTAACAATTTCTATCTCGTCGTCGCTGAACCAAGATATGTGGATTGTTACTTCGCTGACGCCAAATAAACGCGTTTGTCTAGCGCCGGCTGTTTCTTAAAATCTTACGATTAAATTTTTTTCGTTAAAGACTATATTTAAATTTTGCCTTCATTGACTGCCATTTGAATCCACGGAATGACTTCATCAAGCATTGTGTCCAAAGAAGTTGTGCACTCAAAGTTCAAAACCGTTTTCATTTTTTCTACTGATGGCACGCGACGCTGAACGTCATACTCATAAGCTTCGTCACTTACATACTTAAATGGCTTTGATGATTTGTGAATCTTCTTCCAAATCACTTCAGCAAGTTGCAATACAGAAGTCGATTCTGCGGTTGAGATATTAAAATCTTCATTCAATGCCTTTGGGCTCTCCATGCAGGTGACTATCCCTTTGGCCAAATCTCCACCATATGTATAGTGACGAATCTGTTCACCGGTACCAAGAATATGCAACGGATCTTGACCTTTGAGAATTTTCTGCACGAGATCGGGCACAACATGGCTCATTGCCAGTGAAACATTGCCGGAGAGTACTTCAACTTCGCCGAGCGCTCGACCCTCGCCAACACCAACACAATTAAACGGACGAATGATCGTAAACGGCAGTTTGTATTGATCAAAAGCCGCTTGAGCAAAATACTCAACTGCGAGTTTTTGAAAACCATACGACGACAACGGTGGCGGAATCTTGCGTTGGTCACCCTCAGCGCTTGGCCAATGTTGCGAACTCTCAAACACCATTGACGAACTTAAGTAGGTTACTTTCTGTAACTTGCCCTGGCGATGGGCCCGAATTGCAGCATCACAAGTTGAGGCCATAATTCGTTCATTTGTTGCCAAAAGATCGTAGGCATAAGCATGAAAGTAGCTGATGCCACCGATTAACGCCGCGCCAGCAATCAAATGGTCGCAATCCATCAACAAATTCGTCATCAGATCTACATCGCAGGCATCGCCTTCAACCAATTTATAGTTTGGGTGACTGTCATAACTTCTTGTGACTCGCCCGTATTTCGAATAGTTATCTAAACCGATCACATTGTGACCCCGACTTAGCAACTCTTCGACTACATAGCCACCAATAAAACCAGACGCACCGGTAAGTAGAACTTTCGACATTTTTATTTAGCCAACGCTTTCTTTAGACCGAACGCATAACAGTACCATTTCAAATATCGCGGCAACCAAGTTGCGATCTTGAAATTTGACACACCAAAAGATCGGTCTAGCCATATCGTCGGAATCTCAGCAACTGGTTGGCGAAAACGCCTCGCCTTAGAAACAAGTTCGATGCCAATCTCAAAACCCTTATCACTTTCAATTCCGACCTCACGAACGAATTTTGTTGAGTAGGCCTTAAACGAATTCGTTGCGTCACGAGTGCCAACTCTCGCTCCGTAGTAGAGACTTAATCCAGCAACTTTTGACATAAGACCTTTGATCAGCGGGCCACCAACTTGCTGACCAGTTTTTGCATAACGGCTCGCACAGGCAACAACGACGCCCCGTTCAACTAACCGAGTGAGCACTGCGATTTGTGAAGCGTCGTCGCATCCGTCGGCCATCGTTACAACAACTACTTTGGCGGCCGCATGGTCAATGCCAAATTTGATTGCCTTGGCCGGCCCACGACCATAAGTGTTTTGGACTGAGCGTAAGTTTTGGAACTCAAGTTGCAATTTTGTAAGTACTGGAACCGTCGTGTCATGTACTTCGTCGTAAACGACCAAAACTTCAGCTTCAATATCGACGGCTTCAAATAAGCGCCGCAACACAGGCTCAACGTTTTCACCCTCGTTATAGACGGGAATAACAATAGATACCCGAGGCGTCAGATCAATACGCCTTGCTTACGAATGTTCCAGATATCAATCACTGGCTGAGAAATCTCTAAAGATGCGTACCGACGATGAGGCGCACCAATCACAACTAAATCAACTTGCTTGAGAAGTTCATCTTCTGAAACTAGCGAAGCGTCATCGTGCACAAGTGAGTCTGCGCACAAAACCGATTCTGCTTTAAACCTTAAAATCCGCTTCAACTTGTACGACAAACTTGATCGAATATCGTCGCTCTCGGCTTTGAACGCCATGCCTAATATTCCAACGGACATCTTTGACAAGTCATAGTTTTTTTCAATTCGCGAAACAAGATACAACGGCAGACCTTCATTAATCATCATGCTTGAATGACCGAGAGTAAAATTATTGTTGTTGAACGCCGCGAGTTGCATCGTGTCTTTAAACAGGCAAGGCCCAGCAGCAAATCCTGCGCCTGGCATATCCGCCGCACGAGGGTAATCATGGGTAATTGCATGACGCACACGTTCAAAGTCAACGCCGAAATCATTGGCGATTGTGTACAACTGATTAGCCGCTGCGAATTTAATGTAACGCCAAGTGTTTGTAAATAACTTCGCAAGTTCCGCTTCTTCGGGGCTCACAACAATCATGTTTTGAGTGAGACAACTAAATAGATTCTTGGCGCGTTCAACTGCTGCTGGCGTTCTTGCCGAAATTATTTGCGGTAGCGCAATCAACTCTTCAACTGCCTTACCTTCAGCAATTCTCTCTGGGCAAAAACTCACATCAATTTTTTTACCACTACTGGCAATGACTTTTTCTACAAGTTTTGTCACGCCTGGGTAAACCGTGCTACGCAAGACTAGGTGTTGACCGTCTTTTAGAACATCTAACAACGAAATCACGGCATTCGGAACAGCCTCAGGATCTGGATTCAGATGCTCATCAACAGGTGTTCCGATTACAACAACTACGTGTTCTGCAGTTGAAACCACATTTTTGTCACTTGACGCAGAAAATGCTTTTGTTGTTAAAACATTTGTCAGCACGTCCAATGCGCCTGGCTCATCAAATGGCATCTCACCACTGTTTACTCTTGCAACAACTTGAACATTCGTATCAAAGGCAACAACTTTTAAAGATTTAGACGCCAAGATAATCGCGAGTGGAAGCCCCACGTGGCCACAACCACCAACAACGACGACATCCTGAGCGAATTTCATTTTCGAACCATCGAATAATTCTATGTTCTAAATAGGCTCCAGTGCCTAGAATTCATTAGTGTTTTCTTCCGTCATAATCAGTTTTTATACCAAAGTTCGATCAAACCTTTGGGCAGTCGGGCTGTCTAGTTGCAGTGCTGCTCTGGCGCTTATCTCAAATAGATCTGGAGTCGGTTGGAGTTGGGACTCAACTGATTATGTTGCGGTCGGAACCAACATCGCAAACGGTCGTGGGTTGCTTGATGTAACTGGATTACCAATGACAGTTCGTCCACCAGGGCTTTCAGTTTTGATTGCGGCTGGTGTTTCGGTTGGGCTTAGCGCAAATCAATTTTTATTGCTGTTGAATGCAGCCTGCGCATTCATTGTCGTAAACTTCACTTTCTTGCTTTTGCAGCGCGCACTAAGTAACCGCGCAATTATTATTACAGCCACAGCGTTTGTCGCGTTCAGTCCGGCATTGTTATGGCAATACTCAATGGCCTGGTCAGAACCATCATTTCTTGCAGTGCTACTTATCGCAATGTTTGTCTCTCTGCAAAAAATGTCGTATACGAAAGCAGCACTGATGCCTCTGCTCATGGCTGCATTATTTTTTATTCGCTATGTCGGTCCGGTTTTTGCAGTGGCACTGATGATTACTTCACTTCTGATAAATCGTAAACAACTTGGATTAATCAGATCAGCAGTTATAAATTTGGCGGGCTTCGCTATTTCCTTTCTGCCATGTTGGTTATGGCTAACTCGCAATCGACGAATTGATGGAACTCTCACAGGTGCTCGTGCTCCCGGCGGAGGATCTCTTATTGATCCACTCAAAACTCTTACTGGCACCTTGGGCACTTGGGTACTTGCCAAACCATTCGAAGGTGGAATATATATGTCATGGTCTGGCTATCCGGCTTCGGCCAAATTCGCAGGTGTGTCATTTTTGATAATTTTTGTGGGTCTACTAATTATCATCGCCACAAAAAACTTTAAAATAACGAGATTTAAATTAAACAAGCGCATTAATCAAAACAAACAAAACTTAGGCGTTTTAATTTTGTCGGCATCTATTTCAATTTTGTATATATGTTTTTCGGCTTATCGATTTGTGCACTGGGAGTTAGGACCGTTAGATAACCGAATGGTCATTCCGATCTATGTGCCGATCATTATTCTCGTTGCGATTGCAGTTGAACAATCAATCACTAAGCAAAAACATATTCGTCTAATAATCGGCGCTGGCTTTATCGCGCTGTTCGGCCTGCATTTAACATCGGTAACAAAAGATGCTCTTGCGTTTGGCAAAGACGGACGACACTGGTCAGGCAAAGGCTTTCAAGAATTACCCATCCACGCATTTGTGAAAACTCTTCCAGCTAAAAGTCTGATACTCAGCAACCAGCCACAACAACTATTCTCGATTTCTAAGCGACCGCCAGTATTTACTCAATATCAAATTGATGTTGCTCAAAAGAGACGCTGTGGTCATCGTTATTTTGTTTGGTACAACACTTTGTATCACGACGGAACACCAAATACTGAGTCAATGCCGCAGGGTGCAACAGCGATTTTTAACGATAGTTGGGGAACGATTTTTGATTTAGGCTTATGTCGCGACGACATTAATTTTTATTGGCCATAGTAAAGTTAGATTCTTATGAAAATAGGTGTTTTAATAGTCGCCTATAACGCACAAGCGACGTTGTCTCGGGTACTAGATCGCATACCCGTCGATTTTGCAAAGCAAGTTGACTCGATTTTGGTTTGTGACGATGCAAGTACCGACGACACTCACAATGTCGGTTTGCTGTATCAAAGCAACTCGCATCTTCCGTTAACAATCGTGCACCACGAAATCAATCTTGGATATGGCGGTAACCAAAAAACTGGCTACCAGTGGGCGCTTGAGAAAAACCTTGACGTAGTCGTGTTACTGCACGGTGATGGTCAATACGCGCCAGAGTATCTTCCGCAAATGGTTGCGCCGATTGTCTCTGGCCACGCCGATGTTGTCTTTGGTTCTCGGATGATCACCCAAGGCGGTGCACGCCAAGGTGGGATGCCTCTCTACAAGTTTGTCGGCAATAAAATTTTGACGACGTTACAAAATCGCATAGCAAATGTTTCGCTTACCGAATGGCACAGCGGATACCGTGCCTACAGCGTTGCTGCTTTGCGCAAAGTTAACTTCTTAAAAAACTCAGATTATTTTGATTTTGATTCACAAATTATTTTGCAAATGATTGGTGCGCGACAGCGAATCGTCGAAATTGAAATACCTACTTTTTACGGCGATGAGATCTCGCGGGTTAACGGAATCAAATACGGAATAAAAATATTGATCCACACACTCAAGTTTCGGCTGTCTTCAAACAAGAGCTACTTCTAACCCAAGAAATGCGAGCTCTAATTGACCCGCTTTGGTCGCTAGTAGCCGTCTTAGTGGTTGTGATTTTCGTCAAATTCAATAATCCAAAAATCAATCGGGTTGTCAAACTTCTCGCGCGCGTCAGCATCGCAACGCTGACTTTTCTCTCGACGAGTTTTGCGACTTCAATTTTTGATTCGCTGTTGAATACTGAGCAAACAGTCAAATCAGACTGGTCACCGGAGTTCATTTTTGTTTTGGGTGGTGGTTATGAAGTTGGTGCGACACCACCTGAAGACTTCTTAGGCACAGAAAGTATTCGCCGAGTAAACGCCGCGTCGGTCTTATGGCGAAAATACCCACTCGCGATGGTCGTCTTTTCTGGTCAAGAACCTGGGACCGAGGGTGAACGTCAACCAACCAGGCACGGTGATTTAGCAGCCGAGCGTGCTGTTTCTCTTGGATTAAATAAAAGTCGAATTATTATCGAATCAACTTCATTCAACACTCAGGGCCACGCGATTCAAGCCAAAACTATAACTGGCATCAAATCAGATACGCCGATTGCGATGGTTACATCAAACTTTCACCTACGCCGATCGCTTCGCGAATTTCAACGCTACTTTTCAGATGTGTCTTCGTTTGGTACAGAAGACCAAGTTTTTGGTTTTTCACTGTTTAGTTTTATTCCATTCACTGCGAGCCTTGACGACAATACAGATCGAATAAAAGAGTTTGTTGGCATGATTGTCTATCAATTAAGAAGTTAACCATCGCAGTTAGATTTGGGTTGATGACAAAGAAGCAGACGGTTGTTCAAAACTGGTGGGAACGGGCCTAAGTCAATCGATTCTTTTCGTAACCACTTTGTCTTTGATTTGCCTAACGAAGTCGCCCGACCATGAGCTACGCCGCAAGATCTTTAGGCTATTGATAGTTATTTATTGAACCTTTATTCTGCGGTTACCACACGATTTTGGTTGCCGTATCTCCGTAGACCACGTTATTAAATCTTGTTATCGGGATTGCACTTAGCAGCAAACCCACGGCGCCCTGAATGAGCCCGATCATTTGACCACTCTTATTAATAAGTAGACCTCCCGATGACCCAAATCCTGCCTGCGCGGTGGTCAATAATTCGGTGTCAGATATTCCCGCAATGGCGCCCTGTGCAGCTGTTCCAGCGATTCCACCACTTGAACCAATTGCGACCACAACCTCTCCGATTTGTGGCCGACTTACCGTGAAAAGGCTCGCTACAGGAGGAATAACGCCTGTAGTAGTAATAGTTGCAATATCTATTCCATCTGCATCAGCGCTACGCCAGTTCCAAACATGTCCCACATACTCAACACCAGCCGCTTTAATCGTCACGACCCGAGATTTCCACTCGCCAGTTATACAATTTTCGACGACATGGTGGTTGGTTACTATCCAAGACTGCACTCCGCTCACTTTCTGCTCGGTGCTTGAGTTGAGGTTGACTGATACACCAGAACCTTGGCTTGTACCATATATTGAACTACAGGTGACTGTGACAACGCTCTTCCCGTAAGTAGCAACAAAGCCTTGCAAATCGGAAAGCGGAGTTTGCGGCGTTGTGGTGGTTGTTATTGTCGATGGATTCTGGAGTTTTTCTACTTCGCATGCAATTCCGTCGCGATCAGTATCCAACTTTTTATTACTGATGTATGTTTTGCGATTGATACCTGCATTCGAAGTGCCCACTCTGTAGTAGCCCTGTGCTACCCCATAAGGAAAATCACCTGTTAATTGATAACAGTTTTGATAAGTCTTTGCCTGCGCTACTGAAGTGGTGGCGATTGAAACAAGTGAAACGATTAGTAAAATTATGATTCTTCGCACAACTGCACGATACCAATAAGCACTAAATAGCACTCAAAGTGTTTTAAGAAATCCTTCAAGTCAATTCAAAAGTATTTCGCGTTTCTCCCCTCGATGCCCCACTGCAAGTTTTTGAAGCGAACGATTTCGAGCAAACGCCTATATCTAATGGCGCGCTCGGACGGACTTGAACCGCCAACCTTCTGATCTGTATGTGCTTTCATCTACCCGAAGCAGCAGGCAAAAGCATTTAGGTTTTGCTGATCTTCAACAATCCACTCGTTTGTCCAAAACCTCACCGATAAGGCTTACGTAATCTGATTTCGAGGCGTACTCCTGTTGCGACCATATAGACCCGATGGATTTGTCACTTAGAAATAATTCACGAAATTCAAGCAAGTAGATTTTGATACCACACGTCGTTTTATACGGAATACCTAAAATATCAACAGTCCACTTATATCTAGCAGTTGAGGTTGCCGGACATAAGCCTCGGTTCACTCTAAGTTGAGTGGTCGCAACTGTCTTCCAAGTGCCACGTTCTTTAACTTGAAGAGAAACTTTAGTACCGAGTTTTCTCTCCCAACATTTAAAGAAATCTGATTGAGACCCGTAAATTTCAGCAACTCCAGTAGGTGGTATTGCCAGTGGGTCAGCGCTGGCGTAGGAGGTAAACGACAAAAATATTAGAGCTGTGATCATCGAAATACGCCGCAGTGCTTTTTTCACGTGTCCCCAATCTACGAGTTTTCGAAGCGAACAATTTTGAGCAAATGCTTGAAGCTAATGGCGCGCTCGGACGGACTTGAACCGCCAACCTTCTGATCCGTAATCAGATGCTCTATCCATTAAGCTACGAGCGCAAATTTCTGTCTTTACTCTACTGCCTTATGGTCTCCATGAGCTTGTCCACCATGGTTTCCATGATTTGCCATTTCGCCTAAACAACGTGAAAGCCGCAAGCGTGTTTAGCCGCGCATCCAAAAGTTGTGACGATTCGGTTATCCCAATTTCAACAAGCCACGCTTTATGCACAGAATAGTAAATCTGAAATAATCCAATGCAACAATTTTTTGTTCCGCCGATGACATTTGGAAGCATGTTGCTTTCGCGTTGAGCAAGAAAAAGTGCATTTTCTTCATACTCGTCAGGCCAAATCTCGCGAATTATTGCGATTACTTCGTTTCGCTTCGTAGTCGTTTTTGGCACGACTATCGGTGAAGGGCTGACAGTAGTAGTTGCGCTAGCAATAGTGGTGCTGGTCGTAGTGCTAGTCGTAATAGCCAGCGCATCAGAAATACAAATCTGGTCACCGATCATAATTTTTGTCGAAGTTCTCGCGCTATTGAGAGAAAGAACTTTTCTTAACGAAACATCAAAACGCGCAGCAATTCGAGTCCACGAATCATTTGCTTTAGCCGTATGAAACGAACTACAAGTAGCGGCGTGCAATGGTGTCGGCGAAAAAATATTTGCAGACAACACTGAGCACAACGTGCAGAACAAAGCCAATTGGCGGAGAGGGTGGGATTTGAACCCACGGTCCGGTTTACCCGGACAACGCCTTAGCAGGGCGCCCCATTCGGCCGCTCTGGCACCTCTCCAAGATTAGTTAACAAGCGAATCCTCAGTGTACGGTCAAATTAACTTGTAATTGTTGGCGGAACGGGAGGGATTCGAACCCCCGGGCCTTTTACAGCCGTCCGCTTTCAAGGCGGATGCGTTTGTCCACTCTGCCACCGTTCCGCTGGTAGACGCTATCTCGTAATGCGACTTCTTAGTTCTGTCATCCAATCGTCAGCTTCGCGCCATCTACTATCGGCGTGCTCGCGTGCTGTGTGCGCATGTTCACCACTTGCTGGGTATGAACCAAGAAATTTAACATCGCCTTGTTTGGCGTGAAGATCACGCAAAGCATCTGCCATTAACTCATCTTGAATGTGGCCGTCTGCATACATAATAAAACAATAATCTCCGAGGCCACCACGCTTCGTTGGTCTAGAAAGCAGTACGGATAAATTGATTCGTCGCGCCGCAAACTCTTGCAAAATAGAAATCAAACTTCCTGGCTCGTCAGCACGTTGAAATACGACGATCGCGGTTTTGTCATGACCAGTTGCTTGTGGCACAGTATTTTTGCCAACTAGCACGAAGCGAGTTTGGTTTCCTTGATGATCAGCAATATCAGTAGCAATAACTTCAAGACCGTAAACCTTGGCAGCATTTCGCGGAGCAATTGCGGCGAACTTTTCAGAAGTGTTCGCGGCAACCAATTGTGCGGCTTCGGCAGTTGAGTTTGTCGCCCGAACATCAAGTTTTGGAAACTGTTTGCGTAAATAATTGTGACATTGTGCAGTAGCCACAGGAATCGACAGAACACCAACCACATCCGAAAGCGCCACACCATTGCGTGCAACCAAACAATGCTCAATGTCTAGAACTATCTCTCGTTGAATTAATAAATTGTGATCGAACACGAGTGCGTCTTGGGTGAAATTGACCGTTCCTTCGATCGAGTTCTCAATCGGCACAAAACCCTGGTCGACTTCTCCTGACTCAACGGCATCTAAAACATCGGGCACTGTTCGATAAGCAAAAAGATCGCCCGAAGCCAGATCAGACTGGGTGAGCAAGGCTTGTTCAGTGAAGGTTCCTACTGGACCGAAGAATCCAATTCGCTTTGTCTGATTTTTCGTCACAGCCCTAAGGCTACGTTGCACAGAATTGCGGATCATGATCATTTAACGAGACAATTATTTGATCCTCTGTTTATTGAGTTAGCCGTGATCAGCACTAGCCTGTTTTTATGTTTGAGTACGCCGCTTTTAACCCATACAACTCGAGCCCCGAAGCACTCGCGGCCGAACTAACAAAGAAATCAGCCGAGGGCTGGGAAGTAGTTTCAATAGTTCCGACGACTGATGGTCGTTATTGTGCATTTTTGCGAAAGGCCATTAATAGCACCAACAGTGCAACTGCTTCGCATAACACGAGTGCAAATACTTTGAGTTCAAGTAACACGAATAGCGAAGTTCCTGCGGCATGGTATGCCGATCCTTCTAATCGTTTCGAATTGCGTTATTGGAACGGCAAAGAATGGACAGAACACGTTGCTAAATCAGGTCAGCAATTTACTGATCCGCCAGTTGCTTAAATAAATATGCGAGCCGTCTCGCTTGGGCACGCCGGGATTCTGATCAATTCAGGCGAGTCAAGAATCCTCTGCGACCCATGGTTTGTGCCTGCTTTTTTTGGGTCTTGGTTTGTTTTTCCACGAAATGACCAGTTGTCAACAGATTTGCTCGCAGAAATTGAATCACCAACACACCTATATATATCTCACATCCATGGTGACCATTTAGATGAAGCATTTCTGACCGACCATGTAAGTCGCGACGTTGTGGTGCTGCTACCTGATTTTCCAAGTCACGAACTTGAACGGCGATTATCGATTCTTGGATTTAGAAATTTCTTGAAAACTAAAAACGGTCTAGAGACCGCAATAGATTCGTGCACGAAAATTGCAATTCATGTTGAAACCTCAATTACCGATGGCCCCGGTGGTGACTCGGCGTTGGTTGTAAGTGATGGCGAAACACGCCTAGTAAATCAAAATGATTGTCGAACTGGAGATCTTGAAGCACTGCTAAAACATGGCCCCGTTGATTTGCATTGGTTGCAATACAGCGGAGCAATTTGGTATCCGATGGTCTACGAAGACAACAATGAGACCAAGCAAAAACTTGCTAAGGCAAAAGTTGAAAGTCAATTTTCTCGCGCCCTTAAATACGTCGAAACTCTGAACGCCAGAGCGATAGTGCCCTCAGCCGGGCCGCCATGTTTTCTTGACGAGTCATTATTTCATTTAAATGTCATAACTGGTGATGAAATTTCTATATTTCCAGATCAACGTGAGTTTCTAAAACGACTCAAAAAAATAAATCGCGCTAACGACATTTTGGCAATTCCTGGCACGGTGATTGATATCTCACCAGAGTCAATCACCGTGACTCAACCTAAAAATATTGACATTGAAAATATCTTTGATAATAAAAAACAGTACTTGCACAACTACCAAGCCGACTGGGCGACTTGGCTTGTTGCAGAGAAACTGCGCTGGGCGATTGAGCCAACCGATTTGATTTCAACACTGCGTGTTTGGTTTGACCCACTGATGGCTTTAGCACCAGCATTGCGAAATGGCATCGGTGCTAATTGTCTGATTAAAACTGATGATCTTGATATTTTAATAAATTTTAAAACTGGCACAGTTGAGAGATTTGATACCCAAGAGTTTGGCTTTCGATTTACAGTTCCCCGAGATTTGCTTGAAACAGTTGTAGGCCAACGCGCTGTCGACTGGTCTAACTCATTTTTCCTTTCATGCCGCTTCTCAGCGTGGCGATCGGGTGAGTTCAACGAGTATCTCTACAACTTTTTCAAAAGTCTTTCTGTTGATCGCATACAACGAACCGAAGCCGAGGCTGCATCAAGACTTCAAATCACTTCTGACTTAAGCGAAGAAATTCAACTCGGTGATTATGTAATGCAACGAAAGTGTCCACATCGTGAAGCAGATTTATCAGTTTTCGGCGAGATAAACGGGCAAGAATTAACATGCTCATTACATGGTTGGCGATTTGATCTAAACGATGGTCATTGTCTCAATGCAGAAAATCGTCCGTTGCGAGTTCGTCGTCGAACTAGCTAACTAATGATTGGCAATTCAAACCAGACGGTTGCGCTGAACTTGACGCCCCGTGTGATCGGCGTACTGAGATGTGGATGCGTGACCAAACTTGGCCATGCCAACATGTGACCGACCGGTATTTCACGATTTGAAAATTTCTGACGAGGAAACTCAAGTTCAGCACCTTCGTAATCATCGTTTAGTTTGATACTTGCCGAGACTTGGGCGATGTCGTGATGCAATCTCAGTTCTTCTTGCTGACCGACTTCATACTTAATCACAAATACATCTTGGATTCCGTGGTAATCAATGAGTGGCCAATGTTCTTGAAGTTGGGGCCAAAGTCGAACACCAAAATCATTTTGAACGTTTTCAAACAATTGCGGGCTAATCACTGCCAGTGAAATTTCGTTTCCCGGTACTGGGTCTCCGTCGGTAGTCGAAAAACTATCAATGGCTTGAGCAGCGCGGATAATCGTTGCACAGAACTCTTCTGTCCAACATGACACCACCAATAATTCATCAGCAACTTTTTTCACTTTATTTGAGTTATCAACGACGTTGATATAACCAAAGAGTTGTTCAAAGTCAGTTGACATTCCGAGGATTCTCCCTATTTAAAAACTGCTTAATAACTGCTGTCAATACTTTCGTGTCTTTAACGGTATCTCAAACATTTCATTCGATCTTGTGCAAACTATCCCACTGATAGCCTTAATATTTATGGCTCCAATAGAAACTAAGCGAAATAGATTCACTGATTCTGAAGCGATACTTCGCGTAATTTCAAAAAAATGGTGGATAGTTCCACTCACTATGTTGCTGGGTCTGACTTTAATGTTTTTGCAAGAATCTGATCTGCAAACTTCACCCCGATATTTTTCTCTGACCAAGACATACGAACCGCTCGACCAGGCTGGGCCGCTTTCGATTGTCGGGCTAGACCCCTCATTAATTAAGCCGTACCCTAGCGAAGAAAATCAGTTGTCGATCTTGTTGAACGACGAATCACAAAAGGAGATCCTTGCCAAAATTAAAGGCGAAGTTGATGTTTCTGTAACTCGGTCTGAGCCGAATTTCTCACTCACTTCATCGCAGGGAGCCGAAGGTAAGAATCGATTCTCTTTTGTTTCGTATGGCAGTTCTTCGTATTCCTTTGCTTGTGTAGAAACTGATCCGATTAACTGCGACTCAGCCATTGATGCCTTTGTCGCAAAACTGGTTTCAATTCGCGCCAACGCAACAAAGTCCGGTCTACAAAACTCGATTGCATTAATTGACTCTTTGCTCTCTTCGCCGGAAGACATCTCAGTCGCAGCGAATAACAGTCTTTCGCTGCAGCGTTCAGCACTGAACAAATCGATTGATCTTGTAACTGGTGAAGTAACACTCATTGGCGTCAGTCAGTATTCTGGTGGCCCAGAAGTAACATCGGTCAGTAAATCTACATATTTGTTCGGTTTACTCATCGGCCTCGTACTTGGGTGTTTAATATTGCTTCAACTAATTTTTAGCGATGGCAAAGTTAGAGGCGCAAAGCAATTGGTCAACTTGGTTGGCTACAAACAGTTTCTTGGCGAATTGTCTACAAAGAATCAGGCTATTTCTTTGCAGCACCTGGCAGCAGCAATTGACGCTACGCACACGATTAAGAAATCCACAGTTTTGCGACTTGTTGCAATTGGCGAAGAAGCCAATAGTGAGCAAACAAAGAAATCTTTAGCCAAAGTTTTATCTTGCAAAATTAGTTTGGCTGGGCGACTTAAATCTCTCGACGCAAAATCTCTTGCTCCTACGGCTGATTCACCAGTAATTTTGCTAGCAAAAAAACACCGCAGTGAGAGTTCTGAGTTGCAAGACGCTTGGACTGTTGTAGAGAAATCGGGTAATAACATTCTGGGTGTAATTCTTGTTGGTTAAGAACTCATGAACGTAAATCAGACTTCTCGAAACCGCTTGCGACTAACCGCCGAAAGATTCGGTAACTCTAGAAGTTTTCACTCAATCACCAGTACGACTCAATTTGTTTTGGATATTTTGGCTTGGGTGTTGGCAGTGACAATCGCGCTTGTTATGCGGTCATATCTACAGGCTGCACCTGATGTCAGTAAAGTTGTTAAAGACTCACTTATTCGAGTTTTACCGACCGTCTCGGTCGTGCAGGCTCTAACTGGATATATCGTCGGAATTTATCGACGACGATGGCGCTATGGAAGCTTTGACGAAGTTAAGGGTTTGATTTTGTCGGCGCTGATCACGACAATAGTGCTGTGGGTAATACGGTTTTTTGATACATCCGTAGATGCGTTTCCACGCAGTGCAATCATTGCGGGAGGAATACTTGGTTTGTTTTTCACCGCTGCTGGTCGTTACTCATGGCGCTTGATACGCGAACAACTTCGACGACCATCGGCTCAAAACTCAACGAAACTGATCATCTACGGTGCTGGCGAAGGTGGAATTCAAATCGTCAACACAATGCTGCGCAATCCAAATTCACAATATTTACCAGTTGCGTTTCTCGATGACAATCCTAAAACTCATCGTTTGCGTATTTCAGGAGTGCCGGTACTTGGTGGTCGAAATGAAATGGCAAAAGTAACTCAGAGAACTGGCGCGTCGACATTATTAATTGCAATTCCATCTGCAGAATCAACAGTTGTCAACGAAATTGTTGGAATCGCGCGCGAATCAAAACTTAATGTGAAGATTCTGCCAGTAGTGCTAAGTCTTGATGAGCGCCAAGTAGGCGCCGATGATATTCGCGATTTGACTGACGAAGACCTGCTTGGCAGGCGACGCGTGAAAATTAATCTTGACGAAATTTCAGATTATCTCGTTAACCGCCGTGTTCTTGTAACTGGTGCCGGTGGAAGTATCGGCAGCGAACTTTGCCGACAACTGGTTCGATTTAATCCTTCTGAAATAATTATGCTCGATCGAGATGAAAGTGCCCTTCACGAAGTGCAACTTTCTATTTATGGTCGTGCATTGCTTGATACGCCTCAAACTGTTTTGGCTGATCTTCGAGATGAGAGAGCAATAAACGAAGTATTTGACAGCCGTAAACCACAAGTCGTGTTTCACGCTGCGGCTTTAAAGCACCTTCCGTTGTTAGAGCGCTACCCGCACGAGGCGTATCAAACCAACGTTCTCGGAACGGCCACAGTTCTTAATGCGGCTCAACGAACTGGTGTCGAAGTGTTCGTGAATATTTCCACAGACAAAGCTGCTAATCCGATCAGTGTGCTTGGTTTTTCTAAAAAAATCGCCGAACGCCTCACGGCCGATATTTCGTCGCGCACTAACCAAGGTAAATATATTTCGGTTCGCTTCGGAAACGTTTTAGGTTCTCGCGGCAGTGTGCTGATGTCTTTTCGGGATCAAATTACAAAAGGTGGACCAGTCACAGTGACACATCGCGGTGTGACCCGTTACTTCATGACTATTTCTGAGGCTGTGCAACTTGTAGTACAAGCGGGCGCAATTGGTCAGACAGGCGAAGTACTAGTACTTGATATGGGTAAGCCGGTAAATATTCATGATGTTGCCGAACAACTCGTCAAAAACAGTGGCAAGCCAATCAAAATTGAAGTCGTTGGGCTTCGTGTCGGAGAAAAAGTGCACGAAGAACTCTTCGCAGAAGGCGAAACTGACGAGCGGCCACGCCATCCTTTAATCTCGCATGTGGCAGCCAAACCCATCAATCAAGAGAGTTTGACAAAAAACCCAACTGATTCTCGTGAACTGATGATCAAACTTGCGCAGGAGAAATAGTTTTATTTAACGAATCATCGTTTTGATCTGCTTGATATCCAATCATTGATGAAATTAGTAACACCAACATGAAATGGTTTCCAATAATAAAACTCTCTTGTGTTGCGGCTGCGATCACAAACCAGGTTGCCGCAAAAGCCCACTGTCCTGAAATTTCTGAACAAACAGATCCAAGTTGTCGCGCACCACTCCAGACAATTGCAACTCCCAAAAGAGTTGCACCAATAATTCCGCCTCCGAGTAAAACATCCATAATTGCACTGTGTGACCAATAATTATTTGTCAGTGCCCACCAAAATTCGCGATCACTGAAAAAATTCTGGGTACGCCAGGCTGACATCCAACCCCATCCAATTATTGGTCGATCCTTGAAACCGCTCCAACTAAAGCGCCATAAAACTTCGCGTCCATTAAAATCAATTCTTCTACCAAGTCGATTGAGTAACGCACTCTGAAATCGAAACCCGACCCAAGTCATCACAACTACACCAAATAGAAACGTTGGATAAACCATTCGCAGCATCTGTCTCGGAGAAATATTTTTGTGTCTCTTCCCCCAGCGGATTACTGTCCAAAATAACCAAACCAATAGAAACACGACGACCGCTCCAACCGAAGTCGATGACCCACTGCGAAGCAAAAGATAACTATCAAATAAAGCCACTGTGATTAAAATCAACCCAATTGCAAACCACCGCTTAGGGCGACGAGCCAGCACGATCCACAGCAAAGCCGATGCGGCTAACAAACCTAATGCCGCGGGTGGCGCTAGTGAGTTTCGGTTGAAATAGATTCCAATCCAATTTCCGTCTTCTGGTTGAACAGACCCGGCCCAATTTTGACGCACTGCAAACCAAGAAAAAATTAAACCAGGTTGCATTGCAATTCCAAAAAGACTTAATTGTTCTATCAAACTGAACCTTCTGGCAATATATAAACCAACCGAACAGGTCAAAACAAGTGTTACCGACTCAAAAACAGTATTACTGCTTGATGTCGCCCAGATTGTTGATAACAACATCCAACTGACGAATAAAAGTAGTAATCCGATCGGCCCCTTTAATAAGTTTTTTGAAATTCCACGACGTACAAGTAAAAAAATCGCTGGCGCCTGAACAAGGATGTAAGTTGCAAACTTTGTAATCTCGATCGCCCTTGGGTCAACTTGACCGCTTCCTTCCCAAATCTTGTTAACTGGTCCTTGCGTTAGGGTTCCGAGCAGGGTCAAGACATAAACATATTCAAGCCAATGCCATAGTCGTGAAGAGTTTGCTTGAAGCGATTGCATTACTAGAGAATCTACCTCAGCCCGATTATGCGCGGCGTTTACGACTCAATTGCTTTAACTAACTTGGGTACAATCATTGTGTGACCATCGCTCTGAAAGACCACGAAAAACTATTGACCGAAGTAATCAATGAAGTCAATGCCATGCGCAACAAATATGACGCCTTTAGCCACTTCACCGAGTCTAAAATCGCCGATTACGTCAACCAACGCAAACAACTCAATGAACGAATCGAACAACTCAACGACCGAATCGAACAACTCAACGACCGAATCGAACAACAAATTCGAGATCTTGCTGTTACGAATGCGCAGCGTGCCCAAATTCAGTCAGAACTAGTCAATAGCACTTTGCTTACCGATAAATTTCTTGCCCAACGCGACAAAGCCCGCAGTCGGGTTAAATTTCTAGAAGCATCTCGCGCATATCGTCTAGAGCAAAAACTTCGGAGTTTGGTTCCAAAGTTTTTTCGATCAAAGTAAACCATCAAAATAGATTATGGTTAAGCAATACCCAGTAATTATCACAGTTCGTGATCGTCTGACATGCCTGCAACAACTACTTGACTGGCTCGAAAGTGTCGGACAGAACGAGATATGGCTTTGTGATAATGCAAGTTCATACCCACCATTGGTTGAATTCTTGAGTACAACAAAGCACCACGTTGTTTATAACAATTTTAATCTTGGACACCGTGCACCATGGTTAAGTGGTCTGGTACCTGAACTTGGTCAAGATCGTTTCTTTATTATTTCTGACCCAGATGTTGTGCCAGACCAAAATACTCCACCTGATGTGTTCGAATTTTTTGAATCAACCTTTGCTAAAAATCCTGAAATTGACAAGGTTGGATTCTCTTTGCGGATAGATGATTTACCTGACCATTACATTCATAAACAAGACGTAATTACTTGGGAGTCGCAATTTTGGCGTAAAGAGCTATCAAACGGTTTTTATTCAGCACCAATTGACACAACTTTTGCGATGCACCGACCTGGTGGCGGACACAAAAACGCAAATTCTTTGCGCAGTGCATTGCCCTATACGGCCAGACATTTGCCGTGGTATTACGATTTAAGTAATCCGACTGCCGAAGATGACTACTACAACAAACATGCTGACAGTTTGATCACCAACTGGAATACCAAAAACCTTCCGGCGTCAGTACTAGCAGTACTCGTGAAACTTCGCGCCGAAAATAATGAAGCTAGAAACCTAGATAATTAACAATGAGTATCGCCATAGAAGTCAGATCGCTGTCAAAAAACTTCAGGCTCTATCACGAACGCAATCGCTACATTAAAGCAGCGCTTTTGCGCGGTCGAAGAGCAAAGTATGAAGAGTTTCTGGCCTTAAACGATATTTCGTTTGAAGTTGCACACGGAGCAACACTCGGGATAATCGGTTCAAATGGATCTGGTAAAACAACAATGCTCAAGTGTCTGACTGGTATTTACACCCCAGACAAGGGCAATATAAAAATTGATGGCAAACTTGCGGCGCTCTTGGAACTTGGCGCTGGGTTTCATCCAGAACTAACTGGATCAGAAAATATATTTCTGAATGGCGCAATTTTGGGTATGTCGAAGCGAGATGTACTAGCCAAATTTGACGGCATCGTCGAGTTTGCTGGCTTAGAAAGATTTATTAATACACCCGTCAAGAACTTCTCATCAGGGATGGTCGTAAGGCTCGGATTCTCGATTGCGGCGCACGTTGAGCCAAAGATTTTATTAATCGACGAAATTTTGTCGGTAGGCGATCAAGACTTTCAACGCAAAAGTAGCGAAAAAATTGAAGAGTTTCGTCGTGAAGGTCGAACCATTGTTGTAGTCAGCCACAGCCTCGGGCTTGTTCAGCAACTTTGTAAAGAAGTTATTTGGCTTGAAAAAGGGCAAATCAGACAAATTGGAACTGCAACAGATGTGATCTCTGCGTACACAGGCGGAAGTTACGCTCAACACACTGAGAAAGACGATGAATCTCGCGAGCGTTGGGGTACTGGTGACGCGCGAATTAATTCTCTTGAACTGCTGGCAGTTGATGGATCGCCAACCCAGCGCATCGAATCAGATGTAGCAATCAAAATTCGCTGTCAGTTAACTGCGCATGCGCGACTTGATTCTCCAATTTTGCGAATTCGGATCACAAAACTAAATGGCGATGTTGTTTGGGCAACTTCAACACAACGCGGCACCAATACAATTCGCGTTCTTGATGGTCCAGCAACTGCAACGCTTGATATTCCAAAACTTGGTCTTCTCGAAGGTACTTACTATTTATCGGCGTCTATCTCTGACCCGACTGGCACAACAGAATTTGATCATTGCCAAAATTGGGTGCGTTTCAATGTGCACAAAACCAACCTATTTGACGAAGGTATCGTCTCGGTTGCGTCAACTTGGTCTCTAGAGCGCCATCACCGCTAACTCAACCAATTTAAAGTTTAAAGTTCTTCAGCCAATCGGCGCTTAAGTTTATTGAATGTGGCAAGACCGACGACCATCGACGTAGTTGATGCAATTGCCAACACTATTACATCGTTCCAGTTTGGTGATTTACCGTTATATGTGGTTGCTCGAAATGATCTAATGAATACGGCAGTGGGGTTCCAGTAGAGAACCGAGTGAATAGGGTCAGGTACTTTGCCGTCAAAAGTAATTGGATCATAAATAACCGGGGTTGCGAAAAACCAAATCTGGTTAATGATCGTCCACAAGTACGGTAAATCTCTGAAAAAAACTGCACTCACACTTAACACCAGTGCGACGCCCATCGCAAAAAACGCCAGAAGAATCATCAGCAAGATTGTGACTGGCAGCCACGGAAAAATAAAACTTCCTGCAAGTGTTAAAGCGATACACACGAGAGTCATTTCAATAGAAAATTGCACTGAACAAAAAAGCACTTGCGAGATAACCAGGCTCTCACGAGCGAAAGCAACTTTTCGCACAAGAGTCGCATTACTTAAAATTGATGACAAACCGACACCACACACAAGTGAAAAAAAACCCCAAGGGATCAACCCTGTTAATAAATACAAACCATATGTCGTAATCCCCGACGGGTCACCGACTGGTGCTTGCACCCCAAAAAGCACACCGAATACGAAAGTGTAAATCGCCATTTGCGCAAGTGGATTGAGCATTGACCACGACCAACCTAAAACTGATCGACGATATTTACTGCGCAGCTCACGCAACGTGAGATTCCACAGTAGATTGCGGGAGTTGGCAATGTCTCTTAATTGCTGCATTGACTTACAACTTATCATTCATTTAAACAAGTTCTTTTAACAAGTTCCTTAAAAAAGTAGGATTACAGTTTAAACATGGACAACAATCAATCAGTCTCAGCCGATGTTTCAAAAATTGAACTGCAAGCAGAACTACTCCGGTCCAGTAACAAATTGCAGGAGGCGGAAGAAAAAATTATGCAACTTGAATTGGCGCTTTTGCAATCTCGAGATTTCTCGATTGGGACTGCAGCGGAAATTGGTGAGATGCGAGTAGGACATAACACGATTATTGAAAAACTAAAAGTTGCAGATACTCATATCAAAAATCATGTGATGCATATCAAGCGACTTGAGCAAGCGATGGTTGAGTTGAATCGGGCAAGCGCATTTCACGCAGCGAGATCTGCAGAATTAGATCGTGTTTATAATACGGCTTCATGGAAAATCGGCAGATTTATGATGATTCCTATTCGAATTTTGCGCAAAATTTCGAGTTAAAAATTATGACCCCGTTACTGAGTATCGTCACACCGGTCTATGACCCACCGAGATATGCATTCGAAAAATGTATTGAAACTGTGTTTAACCAAGAGTTCAAAGACTGGGAGTGGTGCCTCGTTGATGATTGTTCAACAGCACCATGGGTTAAAACTCGATTAAACGAACTCCAGGCACTGGATCAGCGCGTCAAAGTTTACATGCGATCTGAAAATGGTGGCATCGTTGCGGCGTCTAATGACGCAATCTCTCTCGCGTCTGGAGAATTCATAGTGTTACTTGATAACGACGATGAACTTCATCTAGACGCACTTGAAGAAGTAGCGAAATCTATAGAGGCTTACCCAACTGTTGATTACATCTATTCAGATGAAGACAAAATCACCGAAGATGGCGAACACTTTGACGAATTTATTAAGCCAGATTGGTCTCCAGAACGATTTCTAGCACAAAATTATTGCTCGCATTTATCAGTAATGCGAACATCTCTAGTCAACCAAGTGGGCCGATTTAGAACTGGTTTTGATGGTTCGCAAGACTACGACTTGTTTTTGCGGATCACCGAGCAAACTAAAAACATCGTACATATTCCAAAAGTTTTGTACCACTGGAGAACTGTTCCTGGATCAACTGCTTCGGCGAATAACGCAAAATTATACGCTTACACTGCTGCCGCCAAAGCGGTTGACGAGCATCTTAAGCGACGAAAAATCGTTGCTGAAGTGAACTTTGACCTAGCACTCTCGCTAGTCACAGTGAAGCGTCAAATAACAGAGCACCCAAAGGTAAGCATAATTATTCCAACCTGCGGAACTAGAAAATCTATTTTTGGAGTAGACACATGCCTAGTAGTCAATGCTGTTGAAAGCATCGAACGTAAATCTTCGTACACGAACTTTGAGATAATTGTCGTCGTCGACAAGGGCACACCACCACAAGTAATAGCTGATCTCAAAACCGTCTGCCCAAATCGCTTGAAAATTATTGACTACGACAAGCCATTTAATTTTTCTGACAAATGCAATGTTGGGGTTGTCAACAGTGATGCTCCACTGATCTTGATGCTTAATGACGATACTGAAGTAATTAGCCCCGACTGGCTAGAAACAATGGTTGGTCACATAACTGATGAAGATGTGGCGATGGTTGGGCCACTTCTCCTTTTTGAAGATGGTCGAATACAAAGTGCGGGTCATTCAAACACCCACTCACTACATAATTTTTGCGCTGGGTCTTCAAACAATGACTTTGGCCATTTCAGAATGCTTAAATTGGCGCGCGAAGTTAGCGGCGTAACTGGAGCCTGTGCACTGATCAAGCGAGACGCCTATTTTGAAGTCGGTGGAATGAGTGAAATATTTCCATTGGCGTTTAATGACTGTGATATTGCATTCAAGTTCTTGGAGCGTGGCTACCGCATAATTTGGACGCCGAATGCTCGGCTTTTCCACTTTGAATCAGCCACTCGTCCTGCAACTGTAAAACCATCAGAAGTTAAATTAATCACCGGTCGTTGGGGACGTAAAATTAACAACGACCAGTACTGCAAAGTTCATTAACTAATTTTGTGAGCGAGGGGGGACTTGAACCCCCACGTCCTTACGAACACTGGCACCTGAAGCCAGCGCGTCTGCCATTTCGCCACTCGCCCGAATGGACTTCTGACCCTAACAGTTATGTCGCGTCTAGGGGCGTAGAATTGATGCATGTTTGCGCGTGCCTACGCCACTTCGATCAGGCCAATTTCTCTAGGCAGGCAACTTATCGGCTTACTTGACCTATCTGCCGCAAACGGCTCACTTTCAAGCACATACGAGATTCGTTTACATAGTGATGATCTATTGGCATTTGCGGAGGTTGAGCAGCATCTAGTTCGCGAACTAATTGATGCTGCGACACAACATTGCAAGCAAAGCGGTTATCAGCATGGTGACCCGATTTCTGTTATTTTGCAAGCCGATGAGACAATTAAAAGTGGCACCTTTCAGATCAAAACCAGCGGGCATCTTGCAGTCAAAACGCCAACCGTTGAGGCTAAACCCTCAATCGTTCAAGAATTAATAGCCCAACCCGAACCGACCCCGCCCACAATCGCGCCGAAGAAACTGACTGTCAAGGCTGCATTAGTTTTAGCGACTGGGCAACGATTTGAACTAATTGGCGACTCAGTCAAAATTGGTAGACATGAAAGTTGTGCGATCGTCTTTGCCGATAGCAATGTCAGCCGTGTGCACGCCCAAATTCAACACGACTTAACTGGCTGGTTAGTAGTTGATCTGGGAAGTACGAACGGGGTTAAAGTCAATGGCACAAAAATTTTAAAGGGAGAACTGCTTGCTGATGGAGACGAACTTACATTCGGTACAACTACCGCACGGTTTGTAGCCTCATAAAGTGGCAATCTTCATTCGTTGGGGTGCATTAAGCGACACCGGGGTTCTGCGTTTGCAAAACGAGGATGCAATGTTGGCTCGAGAAAGTCTGTTCGTAGTTGCCGACGGTATGGGTGGACACAATGCGGGCGAAGTGGCGAGCGCAATGGCAATTAAATTTCTTGGGGCTGCACAGTCCGACGGCATTGCCGATGCAAAACAACTCAACTCAATCATCAAAGAAGTCAACGAAAAAATATTTCAGGCGGCAAACGGACAAACGGATCAAAGAGGCATGGGTACTACGCTCACAGCCTTAGCGATAACTCCGACTAATAAATCGAAATCTGAAAATGAATCTAAATCAGTAACCGTTGCAAATATTGGTGACTCTCGTACGTACTTGTTGAGGGCCGGCGAATTTAGACAAGTAAGTGTTGACCACTCTTATGTGCAAGAGTTGGTCAGTGAGGGTTTAATAACTCGCGACGAGGCGCGAACTCACGCCCGACGAAACATCGTCACACGCGCACTGGGTATTGAGCCAACAATCGGAGTAGACACATGGACTCTTCCACTTATCGCAGGCGATAGATATCTTTTATGTAGTGATGGTTTAGTTGACGAGGTTTCAGATATTGATATTGAAACTTGTTTAAAGCTAAATTCAGACCCTCAGCAAACTGCAAATCAACTCGTCGAAATGGCTAACAAAAATGGGGGCCGAGACAACACCACAGTAATTGTTGTTGATGTGTTAGATAAAGACACCAAAACAGTTAGTAAGCCAGTGAACTCTACGCTTTCAAAACCTGAAATTAATTTGTCAATTCGTAAATTAATTATTTCGGTTGTTGTGGCTGCTGTTGCAATAGTTGCTTCAGTTATTGCTTTTTCTTATGCTCGCAGTGGATACTTTGTGGCTTACGAAGACCAAACTCCAGCAGCACGCGTGTTGATTTATCAGGGCAAAGAATTTCTTTGGTTTAATCCAACTATTGAAGCTGATAGCACGCTCATACGATCTGATCTGAATTTTGCACAAGATACTGAAATTATCGCCAAACCAAATTTTTCTTCGCCAACAGACGCGCAGAAATATGTCAATCAAATTCGTGAAGTTGTTGACGGTAATTAATATATGAACGACGCCAAACGCGCGATTATCAACGACCGTTATGAAATTGGTCGCCGAGTGGGCCGCGGAGGAATGGCTGAAATTTTTCAAGCCCGCGATATTTTATTAGACCGAACAGTTGCGATAAAGGTACTTTTTGCAGAGTTTGCCGTTGACCCCGCATTCGTTGAGCGGTTTCGCCGCGAAGCCCAATCAGCCGCCGGACTCAATCATCCAAACATTGTTGGCGTCTATGACTGGGGACGCGTTAACAATACCTACTACATCGCCATGGAGTTTGTTGATGGTCGCACGCTCGCTGACATAATCAGACAAAGCAATAACTTCACCCCGGTGCAAGTCTGCGATGTAATAAGCGAAGTTGCTCTAGCACTTGATTCAGCACACCAAAACGGTGTTATTCATCGTGATGTCAAGCCGGGCAATATCCTCATCAGCACAGTTGGCCAAGTAAAAGTCGCCGACTTCGGAATTGCCCGTGCACTCGGTGCAGGAATTGAGCAAAACCTCACTCAAACTGGCGCAGTGATGGGGACTGCAACTTATTTTTCGCCAGAACAAGCACAAGGTGCTGCGACTGAT
The DNA here is from genome assembly GCA_964203235.1 of Ilumatobacteraceae bacterium. Lineage (GTDB taxonomy): Bacteria > Actinomycetota > Acidimicrobiia > Acidimicrobiales > Ilumatobacteraceae > BACL27. The sequence continues at coordinate 827,837 of CAXNLE010000002.1, read as the reverse complement.
CAACGCAGCGATATTTACTCACTTGGAATCGTGATGTACGAAATGCTGGCAGGCACTGTGCCGTTCGCTGGCGAAAACGCAGTGGCAATTGCCTACAAACAAGTCCATGAAGATCCGATGCCACTTGATCAGCGCAATAAGTCAATACCTGCAGGTTTGACCGCGATTGTTGCCAAATGTATGGCCAAGTCTCCTGACGCTCGATATTCAACTGCTGGCGAAGTTCGAGATGATCTCCGTCGCTTTGTTGATGGCCAGCCAGTTTTGGCGATGGCTAATCGCATTGGCGTATCGTCAAGCGATGCGGCAACTCGCACGCTTGCAATTACGCAGAACGACGCGGGTGCAACGACAGTAATCGCAAAACAAGATCAACCAACTTCGCAGATCGCCACAACTGCCCCAAGAAGACCCACAACGATGACCCGTTCTCGTGCTGCAAATTATCCACCATATGACGATTTTGCTCCACGGCGCACTGCTGGCTTTGTGTTTGGATCGTTTTTTGCGGCAATAGTTTTGCTTGTCGGTGGATTATTTTTATTTCTCACAATTTCAGGTAATTCTTCAAACGCTTCTATTACTGTTCCTGATGTTCGCAATCTCACCGTCAAAGAAGCCGGCGAAAAACTTCTTAAGCTTGGATTCACACCAGTTCCACTGGCCGAAGCAAAAGATGGCGTTGGTAATGACATCGTTTATTTGCAAGATCCAAAGCCGAGTGTGCTGGCTCGAAATGGTGACACGATAATAATTACTTATAACCCAGCGGGTGCCCCAGTTGTTGTTCCGCTTGTGCGGGGTTTAACTGTGAAAGAAGCAACTGGTTTATTGGCACCACTCGGTTTACAACTTGCCATTTCAGAAGTGCGAAATGATCCGAAAATTCCAGAGAATCAAATCATTGGTCAAGATCCGAAAGTTGACACTCAAGTGCGATCCGGCTCAACAATTGCCGTAGTAGTTTCAGGCGGAATCGGACAAGCGACTGTGCCGAATATTCAAGGTCAAGTATCAACAGCAGCCCTGCAATTTTTACAGAGTGCGCCTTACAATTTCATCGTCACACTGGCTGAAGAAGCAAACGTGACAGTTGAAAAAGGACGAGTAATTCGAACCGAACCAGCAATTGGTGAACCGATAGCTTTTGGTTCACCAATAATTGTCTTCATCTCAAAAGGTGGAACGAAAGTTACTATGCCACAAGTTGAAGGTCTGACCGAGGCCGATGCGCGGGCTCAACTAACTGCAGTTGGACTGACTCCAGATGTTAAATATCAAGATGTTCCAAGCGGAAATGTGAACGATGGCAAAGTTGTCACACAAGGTACTGATTCTGGGACACAAATCGAAGCAGGGTCTTCAGTTCGTCTAACAGTTGGTCGCGGAGTAGTCACGCCGTAACTAGTTATGTTTTTGCTTCTCGCATCTAACTAAAAAAGTTTTAATAATTTCGTAACCATGGTCGGTCAGAATACTTTCCGGATGAAACTGCACGCCTTCGACATCTAAATTTTTATGTCGCACACCCATAATTAAACCGTCGTCAGTAGTTGCGGTAACTTCAAGTTCTTTCGGAACTGATTCGGGATCAATCGCTAAAGAGTGATATCTCGTCGCCGTAATCGGCGAATCAAGACCGGCGAACACTCCTAGATTTTTGTGATGTATTTGAGATGTTTTGCCGTGTTGAAGTTCGGGGGCGCTAATAATATTCGCACCAAACACGTGGCCGATTGCTTGATGCCCTAAACACACACCGAAAATTGGTGTGGTCTCTGCGAATGCACTCACCGCTTCGCACAAAATCCCTGCGTCTTGAGGTCGGCCCGGGCCAGGGGATAAAAGAACTCCATCTGGATTGAGTTCTAGTGCTTGCTGAATCGTGACTTCGTCATTGCGAACGACGATCGGCTCAGCGCCTAACTCGCCGAGATACTGCACAAGGTTGTAGACAAAACTGTCGTAATTATCGATCACCAATATTTTTGGCGCTGATTTTTTCATATCCTCTAGCCTGCCCCGTAATTAGTCACTTCCAAAGCTATTTACCGCCTCTACACTTGAGACAGTTATGGCGACTTCAAAACGACGCAGTGGCGGCAGAACAACCCCAAAAGGAACGAAACCTGGTCGTGTTCACGAAACACATCGTCTTGATACTTCGGACACTCACTCGTTGCACGGACAAAATCTCGCTGAGGCTTCGTCGCGCTACACCCCACCGACTTTGCGTGAGCAAAAAGTTAGCCCAACATGGGTTCCAATTTTAATGTTTGCACTACTTGGTCTGGGGTCGTTAGTAATTTTGCTCTACTACCTGGGTTTTGTGCCAGGTGGAAGAAATAACTGGTATTTGTTTTCGGGATTGCTTTGCGTTCTTGGTGGTCTATACACCGCCACTAAATATCACTAGTTATTTATTTCGCTAGTCACTCGACTGGCGCGACTAAATCCATATCTTCTAAACAGTGTCTTGGCGGTGGTGGATCTTGATCTGGCGCCATTGTCATTCGCAATTCTGTTCCGCAACTTGAGCATCTATAGCGAACATTAATTCGTCGCATTTCTCCTGATGGTGGCGGTGGTGGCAAGGTTGATGTCATGCCACGCAACATTCCAAGACCGGTTTTCCAAATAAAATAAAACAGGGCTACGCCAAGAAGCACCCAAATTACTTTTCCGAGCATTAAGGGTGGTTAATTTTTCGATTAGCCATATTGATTAGCCAAGTCATTTAGCCCAGTCGTTCAATGATTGTGGCGTTGGCCAAGCCGCCACCTTCGCACATCGTTTGCAAACCATATCGACCGCCGGTGCGCTCTAATTCGTTTAGCAAAGTTGTCATTAGCCGTGTGCCAGATGCGCCAAGTGGGTGGCCGAGTGCGATTGCTCCGCCGTTGACATTGACTTTCTCCATGTCTGGATGCAATTCTTTCTCCCACGCTAAAACTACGGCCGCAAAAGCTTCGTTGATTTCAACCAAATCAATATCACTAAGTTTTAACCCAGCACGTTCAAGAACTTTTTTAGTTGCCGGGATCGGTGCCGTCAACATATAGCGTGGGTTTTCAGCAGCAAGTGCGAAATTCACAAATCGTGCGCGTGGCTTAAGGCCCAATTGTTTTGCACGCTCTTCAGACATGATCAGAATCGCTGTTGCACCATCTGTTATCTGAGAAGAATTACCCGCAGTCACTTTTCCGCCATCTTCAACCGGACGATATGCAGGCTTGAGTGTTGCGAGTTTTTCTAATGTTGATTCACGAATTCCTTCGTCAGTTGTCATTAACTTTCCCTCAACGTCAAGCGTCGGGATTATTTCGTTCTGAAAACGACCCTCACTTGTTGCGCGTGCCGCATAACTTTGTGACCGAACACCGAAACGGTCCATATCTTCGCGACTAATATTCCATTTCTCAGCGATCAGTTCAGCGGAAATTCCTTGATTGACAAGTCCGCCGTCTGCTGCGTAACGCGCCTGCACAGTTTGACCAAACGGAAACCCATGCTTACCTTCAGCGATTGACGCACCCATCGGCACGCGCGACATCACTTCGACACCAGCGGCAACAACGATGTCGTACGCACCAGCCATCACACCTTGCGCAGCGAAGTGCGCTGCTTGCTGACTTGAACCACATTGACGATCAACAGTTGTGCCTGGCACACTCTCGGGCCAACCAGCAGCAAGAATTGCATTGCGCGCAATGTTCAAACTTTGCTCACCGACTTGCATTACGCATCCCATAACAACGTCATCTACTAAGGCTGGATCAATCCCGGTACGGTCAACAAGTGCTTTTAACACGTGCGCCGACAGATCTACTGGGTGCCAGTCTTTCAACCGACCGTTTCGTTTACCACATGGCGTACGAACCGCATCTACGATCACTGCTGTTTTCATTTTTATCTCCCTACCAAAATGGCATCATCAAATTGACTTCAACTGTTGTTAGTTAAGTTTGCCCTGTTTGCAAGCAAATTTCACAATCAGACCTAAGTTTATTTAGTGCTTTGCGCTCGGGTGTCTCGCGACTTGCGGATTAAACCTTCCAATATTGAAATGCAATCCGAAAACAACTACTAAAACACTCCGCAATATAAGAATCACCGATCTGCCGGAACCTGTTGAGGATTTACCGACTTTTCGATCGGTAATCGGTACCCCGATCTCTTTGACTTTGTATCCTGCCCTGCCGGCAACGACATTTGCCTCAAATGTGTCACCCAAATAATGACTCGGAAACGACTTAGCAAATTCGTTGAGTAATGGCTTGGCAATTAATCGAAAACCAGATGTTGAATCGGTAATTCTCGTCTTGCACGCACGAGATGCGATAAACCCAAGAACGTGCATTGCAAAACGCCGATGCCACGCAACTTTCATTGACTCATGCGCATCTCTAAACCGACTACCGATTACCAAATGTACTGAGGTTGCTTTCCAGACATCCACTAATTCTTTTAGATAGCTCTCAGGATGCTGGCCGTCGGCGTCGAACTGAATAACTGCGTCATACCCTTCGTTCACCGCATATCTAAAACCACATCGCAATGCGCCACCGACGCCAAGATTAAGTTTCATTCTCAAGACGACTGCACCTGCGTGGCTTGCTAATTCGGCTGTCTTGTCTCCAGAACCATCATCCACGACAACAACGTCGTAGCCCAATTTTTTGATCGCACCGACAACACTATGAATGGTTGCCTGTTCGTTTAAAGCCGGCACCACTACAAGTGGAGATTTTCGCACTTCTTGATCTACTTTTTTTTATTTGTTTGAAGGCGTTCAAGTTTTTCGCGCAGCAATGCAGTCTCTTGTGTCAACGATTCAACTCGGCGTTGATTTCCCGAAATACTCACTGTTAATTGCAAAAACAGCAACGCCACACCCACGGCGGTGATGGCTATAAGTAGTACGACTGGTGAAAGTTGCAGCCACCTTGCTATCGGTGTCATCATTGGCAATAGCAAAGATGCAAACACACCGAGAGCACAGATCATTAACCAACCGGTTGTGTACCTGAAACTGATCTTGCGTCGTCGCGAAAATCTAATTACAAGCAACCCGAACGCTATGCAACCACCCGCCAATTCAAGAGTATGAATCAAATCAGCAGACATCCCTCAAACTCTAACATTTATCAGAAATCATCAAACTTTAGGTTCTTGTAGGTCTCTCCAAACTTCGCGGAGTCCCTGAGAAAGAGACCATTTTGGTTGCCATCCGATTAGAACCTTCGCTTGAGCAATATCGGCTTGGGTTGAGTTAATTTCACCAAATCTTTCTTGATTCAAAGAATTTATCGTTAACTTCCGACCAATTACATCGGCTAGTGAAAATATCAACTGCTCAACAGTGGATGCGATACCAGTACCCACATTGATTATACCAAAGCGCAAATCCGACGTTATTGACTTATGAACTGCGTCGAGTAGATCCTCAATAAATACAAAATCGCGCGCCGGCCGAATATCCAACACACTAATTTCGTCACCTTTCATCGCTTGAGAAATAATTGATGGAATAAGAAATCTCGAATTTTGCCCAGACCCGAATACGTTAAATGGTCGCAGAATAATTACTTCTACCCCAAATTGCTTCGCATAAAATGAACAAAGTTGTTCACCAAGAAGTTTTGACAAGGCATAAGGATTTGCAGGATCAATTTCATCTGTCTCTTTAATTGGAGTTCGAAGTTTGGATGAATATAAATACGTACTCAGAAAAATCATTTTCGTTTTATTTTTTCGACAGAAATCTAGTGCGAGTGATGTGCTGACTGAGTTTGATCGCACGAAGTCAGTTGGGTTTTCCCAACTTGCTGGAATAAATGTCAACCCCGCAAGATCAACAAGATAATCAATCGCAGGAAATTTATCCCAGGTGGTACTTTTAGTTACATCGCCATCTATTCGGCGCTTAGGAAAAACATTAAATCCGTGACGAGTCAAGTCGCGTAAAACATGGCTACCCAAAAAGCCGTCTGCTCCAGTTACTAAAACTGATTTCATAACTAATTTTTTATCTTATTGATTGAAGAATACAGTTTTTTAGCTAGTTCTGTTAATAGGTTTTCTGAAAATAGTTGCTCGGCCTTAATCAAATTAACAAACATTGCAGATTCAACTAAGTCATCATCTCTAAGTACTTTCATCATTACGGCCGCCGTATCTTTAATTTGGTTTGGTTCTACCAGAATTCCAGATACCCCATTGGTGAACCATTCTCCGGCACACGACGTTAAAGTCTGAACTGGAAACGCCCCCATACACATCGCCTCTTTGACCGTCGCAGGTAAGCCATCAGAAAGGGATAGCCCGAGTGCCACACGGGACTTTAAAAACATTTCCTGAATGTCGTTATTCGAGAGTTTATGCTTTCGAGCAATTATTAATCGGGTGCCCATTTTCTTTTTCAATCCTCGAGCAAACCATTGAGTACCTAATCCTGCAGAATATACCATCACTGAGAAATCGGTGATCTGGCTCTCTATTTCTGAGATTACTTTTATCGCGTCTTTACCTTGCCCGACAAAACCACTGTACCCCTTAACTGCGATCCACCTTCTCTCTTTTGCTGGTATGAGTCGGGCTTTCTGAGCCAACAATGCTGTGTCCATACCACCAGTTGCAGGCATTGACTCGAAAAACTCTCCTTCAAAGCCAAGTGTGAGCGCGAGTTCTCGGTCTCTATGACACTCCATTACTAATAGATCCACTTTGTTTAGCACTGACTTAATTCTTGTTCTATGTTTGGCGAATCTTTGAAACCAGAAGAGATCTGAACCCCAAATTGAAAGTATGACTCGTGGTTTAGATTTCACCTCAGTAAGGGCTCGATCGGTTAAATATCCAGCGTGCTGTGTTTCCATGATGTGTACTACATCGGGCTGAAATTCATTTATTTCACGAGCCAGAAACTTCGCTCGAAAGAAATTCGCAAATACTAAATCAGCAATACCTAATGGCAATGCTGCCCAACTCATCCATTTCGAAATTCTGACTTTGGTTCCAATTTCTTGATTTAGCCGTTGCTTAATCAACAAATGAACTCGTCTATGCGGTGTAGATGGAAACAACATGAAGTTAATCGCCTCGCCATCAAATTGACTTATCCAGCGACCGGTGTGAACGCTGTCGGCCATAGCAACGATTAGTACTTTTTTCACTTGCACGCCAATACTGATTGACAAAGTTCAACAAACTCTGTTGTGAAATCCTGCCAATTTCCTTTTGATGCGATTAGTTCTATGCCCGCGACAGATAACTTGTCGCGCTCGGGTTTGCTCTGCAAGAGATCTTTTACCGCATGTATAAATTCAGCACCGAGGGGCGCATACACCACCGATTTCGAATCGCCCGTATAACTAATCAACCCCTGAAGTGGTGTTGACACAACAGGTATTCCGCACGCAAGTGACTGTAGAACACGACCGGGTAATGCACAATTTGTAACTAATGATGGCACGAAAGTATTCACCGAAACATCAGCCAAACAAATATGTTTAACTAGTTCCGGATAGTCAACAAATGGGCGCATTACCACTTGACTTTGAATTTCGAGTCGATGAATCGCATCAGTAATATCTTTTTCGGCTTCTCCGCTGCCAATTATTAAAACTAAAATTGTCTTGTCGTTTCTCAAAGTTTCAGCAAATAGGTCGAGAAACTGTTCTAGACCACAGAAGCGGTAGAGCGTGCCTCGGTAAAAAACGACTTTATGTTCTGCACCAATTCCGTAGCTTTTTGCCAGCTTTTGATCTCTAGGCGACGGCGCGAACCGATTTGCATCAAACCGTGGATAATCAATTGAAACATTATTTGGGTTAGCACCAAAACTCACGCAGTATCTAGCTAACGCTGCATTATGTACCGAAATATGATTTACGTTTCGATATATATATCGCTCGGCGGTTCTAATTAGGTATCTAAACAACGACCCTCGAAGTAAATGAGATACATCTATCGCTCGAAAAATCACCGGAATCTGCAATAGCTTTGCAACAAGCACCGTCTGCCAACCGTTTGTCGGTACCCCATACAGAACAATTAAGTCAATTTTTTCAGAACGAATTGTCTTGATTAACAGTGGCACAAATGTAAGCGAAGCAACTAATCGGTCAGCCATGCCTGGCAAAATTCGCCCAGGGGTTCGCAGCTCTACCGTCGAGCCAATATGAGTGCGAGATTGGATTCTAGAGAAGGTACTGCGAAAAAACCGACAATTTGATTTATTATTGGATAACGAAGCTTCAGGGTAGTCAATAAAAAAGATTGAATGCCCAGCAATAGAAAGTAACTCTGGGATGTCGTGGATCTCAAATGTGACTTTGTCTCGCCAATTAACTTCGTGAATGAAAAGTAAATTCATCGAACAAGACTATTTAAACCATACGCGTTTGTTCACATACTCCACATAACTCAGAATAATTTTCACCACACGCCACGAAACATCACTGACTTCGTAATCACTAATCGGTTTTGGGAAATTTCCAGAATTAAACTGTGCTCGTACAACCGCCACATCTGAAACCAACTGATTTGCAGAGCTGCCACTAAGTATGAGTGTGCCGTTATCAGTACCTTCAGGTCGTTCATGTGCATCGCGCAAAGTGACTGCAGGAAAGCCCAGCAGAGAAGCTTCTTCTGTCAAAGTACCACTGTCAGAAATTACACAAAAAGCGTTTTGCTGAAGCTTTATGAAGTCAAAGAACCCTAATGCAGTAATAAAGTTGATTCGTTTACTAAATTTAATATTCAAATTACTGAGACGTTCTTTAGTTCTTGGGTGAGTCGAAAAAATTACATTGTGATCGAAGTGATCCGAAGTTGATTCGATTGCCTCAATTAATTTAGTTAGCTTTTCTGAGTCATCAACATTTTCTTCTCGATGCAAGCTGACAACAAAATATTTATCTTTTTCTGATTGAAGTTCCGTAAGAATTTTAGACTTGTCAAAATCAAGCTTATAAAAGTCAAAAATTTCTTTCATTGGAGAACCAACGTTGAAAATTTGATTACTTACAAAACCTTCGTGCAGTAAATTGCGGCGTGCGTGTTCTGAATAAGTTAGATTAATGTCGCTCGTATGGTCGACAATCTTGCGATTTACTTCTTCTGGAGTGCGCTGATCAAATGAGCGATTTCCTGCTTCAAGATGAAATATCGGAATTTTTCGGCGCTTGGCGGCAATCACCGAAAGTGCGCTATTCGTGTCACCCAGAACCAATATTGCATCTGGCAGCACAGATTCTAAAACTTGATCAGTTGACTCTAAAATCTTGGCGATTGAGTTCATTGGCGTCGAACCCGCTACTGAAAAAACGTGATCTGGCTTTCGAATCCGCATCTCATTGAAAAAGATTTCGTTAAGTTCCGGTGAAAAATTTTGACCTGTATGCACCAGTGTGTGCCGCGCGTGTTCATCCAATAACGGGATGATCCGGCTCAGTTTGATCAGTTCTGGGCGAGTACCGACAATTGTCATTACCTTCAGTGCAGACTTAGTCTTTGAGATCATCTTTAACTTAGCTCCTTAATCTGCAGTCGACGCCAAAGTGCTCGATGTGGCTTAGAGATGACGACTTGTGCTTCCGGTCTCGGTAGCGCGGTGTAGTAGTAAAGAATTAAAGATTTGCGAGATTCATCACTTGGGCAATCCAGTGGGTTTGGGTGTCCATGATACGTGTAGTCATGGGTTTCAAAAATTATCAAGCGATTCGCTCTGGGTTCAATTGATTTCACACACCGAGTAACTTCAGGATCCCAAAGTTCAAGTTGACCGCCCCATTCAGATTGCCATTCTTTATTTAAATAAAGAATGGCATTAAGTCTTCGATGCACACCCATCGCATGATGCCAATTTCCATCCACGTGAACATCCAATAGACCGCCTCTACGAGTGCAGTTTAAACCTCCGCCCGTGTAGTAGGGATCCGATATCAATTTATCGATCCCACACATTTCGGTCAGCCGTTTCATAAACGCGCCTGAATTTAAAAAGTGAACCACGGTTCTAGTCGCAGGCAAAATATCCTCATCAGTAACCCAGTTGCTACGCAGTTTGACTTGAATCTGCTCTTGATTTGAAGACTCCCAAATAGGGTCGGAAACAAGAGGGAATTCGCTAACTAATTCTTCGATTAATAAAGGGTCAAAAAGACCATCGATTACACAATATGGAAACGGGTCAGCGGACAGGAATTCTTTTTTCTTAGTAGCAACAAGCGCATCGAGACGACCCAAGGTTTCCGTTTGCCACTTTTTCATTTCAGAGAGCCTTTTGATTCTTAATTATATAAGCAAACCACGTGTCGTCACAGTTAACTCATTGCGGGACAAAGTCATACGTTGCTTGATCTTCACAAAAGTTGTCCAACATTTGATCCCACGATGGTATTTTGATTCCGAGTTGTGTGATTTGATCGCTGGATACTAGTGATCTATTTAAAACTACAGACTCGTCTGTTTTGATATCTAAACCAAGACCCAAACGGTTATTTAGTTCAGTAATTAATTGAAATTTATTAATAGCACTTGACGCAACATGCACCAAACCGTTGATGCTTGAACCAGTAGTCAATAGTGAATTAATTACTACCGACAAACTGAACGTTGTCAAACCTGAATAAATTGCATTCGAATATCCAACTACTTTTTTGCCACGATTGTTAAGAATCCATTCAAAAAGACTTGCGAAATTTGTTAGCTCGCGTCCGACATGAGAAGTACGGATTGTTAAATTATGATCATCAACAATCTCGCCAGCGAGTTTTGATGAGCCATAAATGTCAACTGGATCAGGAATATCAGTTACAACATAGTTACCCTTGTTGCCAGAAAATACGCAATCAGTACTTATATGAATTAATCGCGCGCCGGACGCATCACAAATTCTCAAAAGTTTGTGCGGAAAATGAGCATTTACTTCAATCATCTCATCTTCACTGGTTCGGTGGCCTCTCTGTTTAATAACGCCAATGCAATTTATTACTACATCAAACTGGTGCTCTTTAAAGAGATCACTAACCGTCGTTATCACTTTTGCATCTACACCAGCAATCCACTTTTCCCTACTTAAAAATTTTGCAAGGCCGGACGTTGCAGACCATTCTTGCTTGGACGTCCCGTAGACATCGTGAGTCTCACTTAGGACTCGAACCAACATGTGACCAAGCATTCCGCCTGAACCAAGAATGCAAACTCGCATTAGTTGCTAATCAAATCACCCGACAAATGTTTTTCAAGAAACTTTTTCACTTCATCAGTTGACATCAGATAGTTCGCCGAACTAACTTCGGCAAATTCAATTAGTGGTTCAGATGATGCCGTTGCCACTTCAGGCAAGATTGACTTAATTGCAAAGTAATCTCCGCGGGAAATAGTGCGAAGTGATTCTTCTTCGGAGATCATAATCTCGTGCATTTTCTCACCCGGTCGTATGCCGCTTTCAACGATCTTTATTTTTTGAGAACCAACCAGTGCTGTCGCTACGTCTTGAATTAGCGCTGCCTTAATTTTAGGAATGTAGGTCTCACCTGCCGTGGCAAATTGCAATGCCTCAAAAACCGTATCAACTGCTTGATCAAGAGTTAGTAAAAACCTCGTCATGTTTTTGTCAGTGAGCGTTATCGGACCACCTGCGCTAATTTGATCAATAAATAACGGCACGACAGATCCGCGTGAGGCGAGAACATTGCCGTAGCGCACAGCGATGAACCGCGTCTGCGGACAACTGATGTTCGCCGCAAGAAATATTCTCTCTTGAATCGCCTTGGTCATTCCCATTACGTTTGTTGGTTTACATGCTTTATCAGTTGAAATTGCTACGACACTTTCAACTTGCAATTTAAGTTCAATAATTGCCCGAACAATATTCTCTGCGCCTTCAATGTTTGTTTTAACGGCCTCAAATGGAAAGTACTCACATGCGGGTACCTGTTTTAATGCAGCCGCATTAAACACGATGTCGGCTGACGTCAAGGCCTGCGCAACTGAATGAAAATCACGAACGTCACCAATTTTGAACTGCAATATCCGCTCAAAGTTGTGGTACATCACTTCGTCGGTTGCTGCACGATGATTCAAATAATCCATCCGAAGATCGTGTTGTTTGGCTTCGTCTCGGCTAAACACGACAACACTTTTAGGTGACCCGAGCTGACCAGACAATATTCGTCGCACAAGTACCTTGCCCAGCGACCCGGTGCCACCAGTAATTAGTACACGTTTGTTATCAAGATACATCTGATTAGCGACCTTTTAGCGACGGGAATTAACTAACGCAAGGTTATCGGTAATCAGCAAGTGCTTTTGCTACCTCAAGCGCTGGGAACTTACTGTGGCGAGCAAAGTTCTCACAAAAAGTTTCACGCGCTTGAAGAACTTCATCTGATGTCCACCAGAGATCAACATTCTCCCATATGTCAACAATATGTTGCGCCGCAGATTCAGGGGTGTAGTGCAAAATTTTGGCTTTAAAAAGTTCGTTGTATACAACGCTTGCCATTGTTGTCAAACGTACATAATTCGGATCCCACATCGCAACCGTGGGATAGCCCACCAATAAATTTGTGGGAATCGTCGTTTCGTTGTAAGTCACAACCGAGAGACGATTCTGACTTTGAGATTCATTAAGACTTCTCTCACCCTTATCGATCTCAATTGAGTTACCAAAAAGTTCAGAAATTTGATGCGTAGAGACTCTTGCTGGCTTACCTATTACACTCGCATTCTTGGGTCGAATCTGAGTTTTCTCCAAAATGTATTTAGGCAAAGAATCTAAAAAGCCTCTCAAACTGGCATAATACGCACTGTTGCTTTGTATACCGATCACTCCATAGTCGTCCGAGTTTCGAGTGACTGGTCCAAGTACAACTAACAGACCACCTTGTTTATCAAGAAAGAACTTATCTTTTCTGGATTGCACGCAAGCAGGCACCACAAGAGTTTTCAAATTTTCACTCCAACCCCACGATACAAATCGATCAACTACCGATTTTTCGTAAAGTGCGGGCCAACCATCAAACATTCTTAATCCGTAGCCACCGCCATGCTGCCCAGAAACTAATTTTGTCGCACCAAAAACAACGTGTTCTGCAGACCAAACTTTAAATTGTTCATTTCGATGCAACAACGTATTTGTAAAAATTAATTTTGGGTGTCGCCTGATCTGAGATTCACTTACTTTGTCTTGTAATTCTTTGAAACCTTCAAGATAAATCGTTGGTAAATTAATTGCCAACAGTTCGCGTAAAAACTTCTCAAATTGCACAGCCGAACTTTTTGAGATATTAAAATTTTGCCGTGCGACTGTGTTAATCGGATGTGCTTTAAGTTTTGAACTGAATCGCCATAATCGAGGCAGTGAGCGCAGTCGCAAATGCATCACAACTAGCGCCATCTTAGATTGCACAACTCCAGCCAAAACAACTTTAGGGTTTGGTGAAATTTTCGCTAACAACGTTTCGAGTTTTGATTTTGTCTGCGGTGAAGGCAAGCCAAAATTTACGTTTTGCCGATATTCAAGCAACTCTTTATTGCGCTCTGGCGACGAGACTAAAATATTTTCAGTTGCCGACTTTGCTACAAAATTAAACGCCTCAACATAAATGTAATGATTCCAGATATCGGTGGCGAACAACAATGACGCTTCGTCGTGAGTCACCGGCAAAAGTTCTTGCCACGTCATTTCAAGTTTCACTACTCTTAGCGCACCATAAGTCTCCAAGACATATTCAGCAATTTTTAATCGCATATGCACGACTTGTGCGAACTGTTGAAACCACGCACCGACCACAATTCGCCAATAACGCAACGGAAACGTAGTGCCGTGCTGTCGATTGAGTTCATTCGCCAAATCCTGAAACACCAACTCACTTGAAGACTCAAACGCCTCAAACTCTTCATCAGCAACATTTGACAAAATCTCTGGAGATTTGACCAAAGTAACTTCAACATTCGGATCGTCAACAAAAACTTTGCCGTCTAATCCGATTCCGTCAATAACAACAACCGAATTGACATTTCGCCAAAGTTCTTGAAACGGCCCAGTGACCAGATGCGTTTGCTTCAAACAACCACCTATACGAATCGAATAATAAAGTGGAGACGATGGGAATCGAACCCACGACCCCCTGCTTGCAAAGCAGGTGCTCTAGCCAACTGAGCTACGTCCCCGTAAGACACATCTACACTAACAGCGAATAATTCGTTCTAACTCCTCTCGCATACAGGGGTATCCTCGCTGTATGGTCGGCGAACTTTTATATGCATTTCGCATTATGCGTCTGCCTCTACTTGACGCGGGCGGTCAGGCAATCGGCAAAATCAACGACATTATCGTTGTCGCTGGTCGCAGTGCCGAAGCACCCAAAGTTTTGGGTTTTGTCGCCACCAGTCAGCGCCGCCGAATTTTTGTCAGTGCGACGCGTGTCGAAACTCTAGACAACTCGGGTGTCCGACTTAAGTCGTGGGATATTAACCTCACTCCATTTCGCACTCGTGCAGGCGAACAACTTCTTGGCAAAGATGTGTTGGATAAGCGTGTTGGTGACGAAGTAATCAGCGATGTCGCATTAGTCCACAATGCTGGCAGGTCATCAACTTGGCAAGTTTCTAAAGTTCGACTTTCGAAACGTGGAATATTAAATACTCGATCAGGCAATCGAATAGTTGACTGGCAAGAGGTTGCTTCAATGTTTGCACCTAAAACGGCAATTGCCGCTGAAGCTGCGCGATTGCGTGATATGCACGCCAGTGATGTAGCAACGATTATTCGCGCGTTACCTGCCGAGCAACGCCGACAACTTGCTGATGCAATGGATGACGAACGGCTTGCTGATGTGCTCGAAGAACTACCTGAAGACGAACAGTTGCGTTTAATTGAAGGTCTCGACATGGAGCGACTCAACAGTGTGTTTGACGAAATGGAGTACGACGACCTCGCTGACTTGCTTGGACAAATGGGAATAGATCAACGCACAAAAGTTTTAGATGCAATGGATGACGAAGACGCCGAAACAATGCGCCAACTTCTCTCGTATGCGAGCGGCACTGCGGGTGCATTGATGACTCCGGACATTATTGTGCTTGGACCAGACGCAACAGTGGCTGAGGCGCTTGCACTAATTCGTGACCCAGAACGACTTGTCTCGATTGCTGCGCAAGTTTTTATTGCTCACGCACCTCATTATCCACCCACCGGCACATATATCGGTGTTGTAAATTTTCAGCGACTGTTGCGTGAGCGTCCAAGCATGACGCTGCGTCACTGTGTCGAAAACGAACCAACAATTGATCCACACTTGCCTGAACGAGAAGTTGCTGAGCGGCTTGCTTCATACAACATGTTGGCAGTTGGTGTTTGTGACGCCAACGGTCGACTTCTCGGCGCAGTCACAGTAGACGACGTTTTGGATAACGCATTACCAGCAGACTGGCGTCGCAAAGTTGTCGCCCGCCCGACGGAGAATAATCAGTTTTCTGCGAATCAAAGTGCCAACACAAATCATGATTTGAACGGAGTTAACAATGAAGCGTCGTGAAGACCTTGGACGGCCACGCAACCAGCCGAAAATTGGTGTGCAATACAATCGAAGTGCGTTCGGTGAATTCGCTGAAAATATCGCACGACTCATGGGTACTGCCCGTTTTTTAATCATTCAATCCATCATGGTTTTGATTTGGGTTGGCCTCAATGTTTCATTTATTGCATTCAGATGGGATAAATATCCGTTTATTTTATTGAATCTAATGTTTTCAATTCAGGCCGCCTACGCTGCGCCCCTTATCTTGTTGGCGCATAACCGTCAAGAGTTTCGTGATCGCGAGCAGGCAGAAATTGATCGCAATGTTGCAATTCGCACCCAAAACGATGCCGAGTTTCTGGCTCGTGAGATCGCCAGTGTGCAGTTGGCGTTGTCAAATGTTGTGACGTCTGATGAATTGGCTCAACAAATTGAGCGTCTCAACGATTCAATTTTGAAGTTAACTGAGAAAACTAACTAATAATAAACGACACTAGCAGCAACTGCCACAACGTCCAATTAGATCTAACCGGTGTTGATCAAGTTGAAACCCTGATCTTTTCGCAATTTTTGCAAGAGTTGAATCGAGACTTGACTCAAGAGATTCTGGTATTCGTACATCGCGAATATCGCCACACTTTGAACAAACAAGATGATGGTGATGACCGAGAATGTCGTCGTTAAGTTCGTAACGCGCCACGTCATCGGTGCTGAAAATGCGTTGCACCACGCCGACATTTTCAAGCACGACAAGATTGCGATACAAAGAACTTTGTGCCAATACTTTTTTTGTATTGCTCGAGCGCTTCAACATCTGTTGAATCATCAATGGACGATCAGAAGCCGACAAAACCGTCACGATCAGTCGACGTTGCGATGTATACCGTTGTTCATTTTTAATAAACCTACGCATAACTTCGCCGTGTACATCGCTATGTACGTCACGGCGTACAACGCTGTGCTCGTCACGGTGCACACTGTTTGACCGCTTTTTTACCACAGACACATTGGGCAATATATCTGAGAATGAGTGAGAATATAAATTGTGAATCTAATTATTGAATCTAAAGTTTGACTAAGCCCTAACGAACGAATGCAAATTAATACCTGCACTACAAATTTGTGTAACTAACCACGAATTCGGCATTGACTCATCCCCAAGAACGTGGGCGCCATGTTCGTCAATTTTATTTATACCAAATGCGTGGGCAGTACTAGCAGCAACGACGCCGGCGACTTGACCAACACGCTCAGCAACGGCAATCACATCAACCAAACGCGCACCGTTTTTCATTCCACGCACTTCAACACGAAGTCCGCCTAGTCCACCTTCGGCTTGTGGCGGAATCATCATCGGCACTCTAGAAAAAACTCGATCGCGACGTGTTGCAGTAACCCGTCCAGTGACACGCTCAAGTTCTGGAAAAGCACGTTTAATCAAAAGCGGATCAGGTAATTCGCCGCGGTAACAGTCATATGCGCCAACTGGTTCTGGAAACCAGCACAGTTCTCGTCCGCTTCCTGCCGGACGACGCAACCACTCACCATCATGCCAACCGATTGATTGCCCAGATAGCGCACGGTGATGCTGTCTGGCACATGCCGGGCCACCGGTGCCGTGAAGCGCAACATGAACTTCGTCTATTGAATCAAAAGATTCTGCAAGATGTCGCACCAACAAACCAGACATACCCGGTGACGATGCAGCACCAACTATTAATGTTGCTTTATTTTCGGTAGCAAGTTGTGAAAGCGTTAACAAATTCAAACAGTCAGCAATGTCGTCGCTTGTTGATACAACGCTCACACTTGAATCAAGTAACTCTTTAGCGATTGAAAAATGTGGCGACGGCCCGCACAAGACGACGACTTTTGCCGACTTCATCGTGTTTCGATCAACAACACTTATTTGAGATTTTCCGTCACTCAATCGGCCGGCAAGTCGTTGAGCAATTATCTGCTCAGTATCGTAAACACAAATTTGCTGCTGCGAGAATAGTCGCAGTGTCTCGGCTACTCGAGAGCCAACTACCCCAGCACCAACGATGCCAATCATCAAATTAACCGTTTGTTTTCAGTTTTGCTTTGGATCAGTAACTTTGCGCCAGCCACCTTGTTTAATCGCTCCAACACCTTTGCCTTTGAAGCGAATCACACCGGCAACTGCACTAGCCACACTGACAGCAAGTAAAACTCGTCGAAAAAATTTCACTGTCACCTCCTATTTCATGTTCATTTTAGTTAGATCAATTACTTTACAAACTAGACGATTTGAGCACCTGCTGGTATACCGCAATCGTTTGCTTGTTAATTGTCGCCGACGAAAACTCGTTCTCTGCGCGTTTGCGACCCTCTGCAGCCATTCTCAGTCGCAACTGATCATCATCAAGCAATCGAATTAACGCTGCGGTCAATTCCCATACATTTTTCGGCTCAACCAATAGACCATTTCTTCCGTCTTCTACTGCTTCGCGACAACCTGGGACATTAGTTGCAACGACTGCACGTTGCGTCGCACCCGCTTCAACGAATACTTTGCCGAAACCTTCTCGATACGACGGTAAGCAAACAATATGACACTGCTTTAAAATCTCGGCCACATCATTTCGGTAACCCAGCCACTTAATTACGCCTGCTGTGGCCCAATCTTGTAATTGTTGAGAAGTTAATGATGCTGGATTGCCAAGATCAACATCTCCAACCAACCAAAACTCGATATCTGGATGTGTCTTTCTAATCTCATTAGCGCTTTCAACAAACTCAAAAACACCCTTGTCAATGAGCATTCGCGCGACAAGCACCACAACTTTGTTTCCTTCAGGTTCAGGTGATGCTGTGAAGACTTCTAAATTGACACCCGTACCCCGAATTAAAACAATTTGATTTCGATTGAGAAATTCTCCTTCTACGAGACTTGTTAGGTCGTCTGAATTCTCGATGATTGTCGTTGCCTCGCGCCGACCCAACAAGGTTCCTAACATCAATCGCACTGCTGGTCGCAAAACTCGGGCACGCAAATCATTGGATGCAAACAGATAACCCATTCCAACCGGTGCATTAATTATTTTGGCTTCTGGATAAAAAAAACTAGCCAGCGAGCCCAAAACAATTGGCTTGATCGCAATTAGATGAACGATATGGGGTCTGAAATCGCGAAAAACTTTTGCAAGTTTCCAAATCGACCAAAGTGCACTAAACGGGTTTGTGCCACTTCGAGAAATATTATGGGGTATTACACGCAAACCTTCACGCTCAATTATCTCTCGGTGTGTCGTGCACCGAACATGCACCGCAACTTCGAAACCTGCTTGCCGCGCAGCAACCGCACGATCAAGAAATAATGCTGAGAATGCCCAGTCTTCAGTGAATATGAACAAAACTCGCTTCTTCTGATCTGAGTCAGACATCACTCACCTCAACTTGAGCGCAATATTCATGCGAGTATTAGGAAACTCGGCGCGAGACGAGCCTACTTGCGAGTGGCCTAAACCAAGATGGGGATGAAATCTCCCATTCCCCTTGATACTCAATCGGCGTCGCACCGGTTCCATTTTTGAAATCATAAACACCTTTGTTTTTTTCTGGATCAATCCCACTCAAGTCAATTTGACTCACACCTGCCTCAAAACATTTCTGAGCAAGATGCCAAAAAACTGCGTACGAAGCATAAGTTTTTCTGCCCGCCGGTGTCGTCAAAGCAATAAAGTCCCATGCAAGATTCTCATAAAGTAACACCCCGCGAATTGCTAATGGATCGCCGTTGAGATCATCAATTCTAATTAACAGAAGTTGGCTACCGAAGACCGAAATTACGCTCTGTAAATCTGAAACAGATCGTTGCAACGAAATACCTTCAATCTTCTTGTACTCATCCATGAGTTCATACGCACTTGAAATCTCCTGCGGGTTCGGTATCTCCCATACGTAAGGTGCACTAACATTTTTTGCAGATCGTTTTAAGTTACGTTTCCAATTAGGGGAACACTTTTCAACCCGGGTTTGTTGATCAGCATTAAGCGAATAAATCATGCTTCGAGCTGCGCCAATAACTTTTTCTGCCTTCTTCCACTTACGAAGTTTCAATTTTGTCTCTAATTCACTTGTTGCTTGCAGGGTTATTGATGCGCGGAAGTAAATCAACGAAGCACCCAAGTGTTGTTTAACGGCCTGCATAAAACCCTTACCAATTGCTTCTAGATCACCTAGCGGCCCGCCTGGTATCCAAACAACAAAAGATTTAAGTGGCCCTGAACGAACTAAACACTGGGCGATAGTTGTGCTAGCCGAATAAGAACCCGAATCAGAAGGCGAATTATTTGATGAAAAAATAAACCGCATTGTTTGCCAACCTGCATTTGCTTTGTGATCCGCCCATTGCGCAGATTGGTAGACATTTCGCCCTTCAAGACTGGCAACTTTTGTATTCCACTCGGAATTGGTACCCGTCCAAAAAGACCAGACACCGTCAGTGATTAAATTCGTCACAGGAAATTTACTAACCATAAATTTGAATAGTGATCTGGGCTTTCGACCAAAACTGCCTCAGGTAAATCTGGCCAGCGAATTACTTCTACACCAATACTATTGACTCTTCGCTGAACATCTTTTGCAGATTCAGTGTCGCCGAAAAAAGGAAATCCATAGGGAATGCAATTCTTAGGTAGACGACCATAAACCGGAGTGATCTTTGATTTATCAAGAGCAGAACTCACACGGCTATAAAGTTCAGTTCTCCGCTTTACTTCAGTTTGTTCGTCTAGTTTGTGAATTCTTTTCATTGACGATTCTCGTGGTCCTACTGGTACTACAACTTCTGTTTCAGCGAGTGTTGTCGATGTAGCGATGAACTCACCTGTTGACAAGAATCTGCGAAGTCGCACTATTGATCTCGCCCAGCGCAACAATGGCAATTTAGTTAGGCGTTCAATTTTTGAAAATTTTTGTTGAAGAACATATCTCATGCCTAATGGCTTTTCATTAAGCGGAAGTTGAGACGGAAGTTCAGCCGGTGAAAGTTCTGACAGCTGCTTGTCACTTATGTGTAGTCGCGCTCCATCAGGGATTCGAATCGTTTTTCTGATGCTCGTGATACCTAGCGGCGCACGATTACCGAGCAGAACTCCGTCGATGTTTGCGCTTAAATAGCCGTGAGCGTTATCTTCAATTAGTTTCACGGAAAATTTCTTGCAATAATCAAAAAATGGTTCCAAGTCCTGTGGGAATCCAAAATAATTCACCGCAATGACTGACTTAATCAGTGATGTGTGCGGCAACGAAACAGGTGCAAGGGTCTTATCGACTTGATAAAAAACTGGCTTTGCGCCAACTGTGTGAATCGATGAGAGCACATCTTTACAGATCAAAGCGGGAACCAGAACCTCGTCGCCAGGCAAGACTTCGGCAAGTCGCAACGCTTCAACAAGTGCCTGTCGGCCATAGGCGTAATAGCGATAAGTGGTTTTTGACTCGCTCAAATGGGGTGGTTTCGACACTTTAAGGATCTAGGGAAATTTAACAAACCGTATCGCATGGGTTTTATAACCCTTATTTTATCGGTGGGCATGAATCTCCTCAGATTGAAGACCGATTTGTGTTGTGGGGCTAACAAGAATCGAACTTGTGACCTCATCCTTATCAGGGATGCGCTCTAACCAACTGAGCTATAGCCCCGTTGCAATACGAGGACTTGCAAGGCTACTGCCCTGATTCACCTGCCTCAACTACAGGATCATTGATGGCTCGCACTTCTTCTTCAAGCACAGTAACCCAAATGCCTCCGACGAGGTCAGTAATCAGATTAAAAATAGTCGCAATCAATACCCATAACCCTGTAAACAAAATAACGATAAACAGCCCAAAAATACTCAGGTTTTTGAAAAGTGCTCCGCCGTCAAACGAAAAGGTCTCCCAACCAAATGACTCCATAAAGTTTTCAACATTTTCAATAGTTCCAGTTGACTGAGCAACATTCCATAACAACACCAGCGAAATCAAGACCACAAAATATAGAACCAGATGAAAAACCAGACCAACTTTAAATACCGACCAAGGATCAATATCTCGAATTACACGCGACACGCGCCTAACGCGGGGTCTATTTTTTGGCGTGGGTTTTGATAACTTCACCTTTGCAGTGTAGGCATATGACTATCACTCCTCGCCACGGCGAAAGCATCACGAGAAACACCACGAAACTGCGCAGTGACTTGGCATTGGTCAGGCGAAGTGATTATTGAAATGAGTTCAGCCTTATTTTTGATCACAATTTGCTCGACAGTATTTTTCCCATAAATCACACACGAGAGCGCACCAGCATCAGCAGCGGCTTGAGCACGTTGTGAACTCATGATTGTGTTTAATGATCTACTCAAGCCGGAAACCGTGAGAAATGTTGCAGCTATTGAAACCACAATAAATAACACAGCAGAACCATTCTCACTATTTGTAAAACTGATTTTAGAAAAAATAATTAAACTTCGTCAGTTGACAAGATTGGTGCAACCGAAGCAACAACTTGCCCTTCACCAAGACTCATAACCCGCACGCCAGTTGCAGCGCGACCTTGAATCGAAATGTCCTTAGCTGGAGTTCGAATAGTTGTGCCCGCAGAAGATACGGCAACTATCTCATCATCGTCACCAACCATAAATGCCGCGACTACGTGACCTTTTTTGCCAGTGAGTTTGATGCCGATCATTCCTAAACCGCCACGGCCTTTACGCATGAAATTGTTTAATGGTGTTCGTTTGCCATAACCAGACTCTGTCATCAACAGCAATGAAGATCCTGTTTTGGCGATGTCCATTGATACGACTTCGTCACCTGACCGAAGCCGCATGCCTCGCACACCGGCTGCTGACCTGCCCATTGGACGAACTTGTTTTTCTGAGAATCGAATCGTTAAACCGTCACGGCTGATAATAAAAACATCGTGAGTACCGTGTGTTTCAATAACGCGGATCAATTCATCTTTTGCTCGCAACTTGAGCGCGATTAAACCATCTCGACGAGAAGAATCGTATTCATCAAAGGCTGTTTTTTTAACTTGACCTTGTTTTGTAACAAAGAACAAATAACGCTTACCCGGAAACTCGCGTGTATCAATAATCGCTTGAATTGTTTCGCCTGACTTCAATGGCAAAAGGTTAACAATCGGAATACCTTTGGCTGTCCGCTCTCGCTCAGGAATATCTAATGACCGAAGTCGGTACACCCGTCCGCGGTTTGAGAAAAATAATAGATATGAGTGCGTCGTCGTGAAAATAACATTTCGCACGATGTCGGCGTCTTTCATCTTGGCGCCACTAACACCACGACCACCACGACTTTGTGATCTAAACGAATCTGCTGATACAGACTTAATGTATTGCGCCTGAGTCATGACAATTACTAGTTCTTTGTCATCAACTAGGTCTTCAATGCTCATCTCACCAACGTCGGCAGTGATTTTACAAACTCGTTCTGTGGCAAACGTTTCACGAACCGCAGTGAGTTCTTGTGAAATTACTGCTCGTAGTTTTTTGTCGTCCGCGAGTATTGCTTTAAGTTCTTTAATTCGTGCTTGAACATCTTTTTGCTCTGTCTCAAGATCAATTCGCGACAAACGTGTAAGTTGACGTAATTGCATATCTAAAATATCGATCGCTTGTCGTTCGCTGAACCCAAACTGCTTGCCCATCAGTGATGCTTTAGCTGAGTTACCGTCTTCGCTACCACGAATAACTTTGATTACTTCATCAATGACATTAAGAGCCTTGAGTCGACCTTCAAGAATATGACCACGATCTTGTGCTTTCGTCAGACGGTAATTACTTCGTCTTGTGATTACGTCTATCTGATGACGAACATAACCCTGCAATGCATCACGAAGATTTATAACTCTCGGCACTCCGTCAACTAGTGCCACCATGTTCACAGGAAAACTTGTTTGCAAAGTTGTTAACTTAAACAAGTTGTTCATCACTACGTTTGAATTTGCATCGCGCTTGAGCGTGATAATTAAATTTGTTTCTCCACCCGACGAGTTGTCGTTGACATCGGCGATTCCATCAAGATCTCCGCCATCAACAAGTTCTTGAATTCGCGCAGCAATTGCCGAGCAACTCGCCTGATATGGCAGTTCGGTCACGACAATTCTCATCTGATTGCGTTGACCTTCTTCAATCGCAACTTTTGCGCGCATCTTGATGCTTCCGCGACCGGTTTTGTAGGCGTCATTGATTCCTGATCTACCGAGAATCAAACCCCCCGTTGGAAAGTCTGGTCCTTTGACAAATTTCATTAAGTCGGCAATCGAAGCATCTGGATGATTTATTAAATGCAGTGTTGCATCTACGACTTCGCCCAAATTGTGAGGGGGGATACTCGTCGCCATACCGACCGCAATGCCCTGTGAACCATTAACAAGTAAGTTTGGAAACCGCGCAGGTAACACCGATGGCTCTTCAGATGTGCCGTCGTAGTTTGCAATTAAATCAACAGTGTCTTCATCAATATCGGCGAGTAACTGCATTGCAAGTGGATGCAACCGCGACTCGGTGTAACGACTCGCGGCAGGCCCAAAGTCTGGTGAACCATAGTTGCCGTGAAAATCAATCAATGGATGTCGCAACG
This sequence comes from Ilumatobacteraceae bacterium, assembly GCA_964203235.1. GTDB lineage: Bacteria > Actinomycetota > Acidimicrobiia > Acidimicrobiales > Ilumatobacteraceae > BACL27. Next base: position 803,691 of record CAXNLE010000002.1, on the reverse strand, counting down.
AAAACGGTTGAGCCATACGCACAAGCGCGTCATAAATCGCACCGTCACCGTGCGGGTGATATCTGGCCATCGTGTCACCAGTTACGCGAGCGCATTTAACGAACGGCCGATCTGGACGAAAACCTTGTTGATGCATATCCCAGATGATTCGGCGGTGAACAGGTTTTAAACCGTCACGCACATCTGGCAGCGCGCGCGACATGATAACCGACATTGCATAATCGAGAAATGAACGCTCCATCTCGTCTTGTAACTGAACCGGTTGCACACTCACACCTGGCGCAAGTGGCAACTGTGCGACACCAACATTTTTTGTGTTTGGTTTTGGGATTGATTTCTTGGCGAGTTTCTTTGCTGGCTTAGCAGCACTTTTATTTGTGCCTTTACTAGCTTGTTTACTTGCTGAATTTTTTTTGGGTTTTTTTGCTGCCATAATTTTGTTGTCCTGATTAAAAGTCGAGGTTTCTTACATCGCGCGCATTTTTTTGGATAAAGGCTTTGCGACTTTCAACGTCATCGCCCATCAATACGCTCATCACATTTTCTGCTTCCGCAGCTTCTTCAACATTGACCTGCAGCAAAGTTCTGGTTCCGGCATCCATTGTGGTGCTACGAAGTTCTTGCCAATCCATTTCACCTAGACCTTTTAGACGTTGGAACTCTTTTTTATGGTTCGGGTTTGCAGTTAAAAACTTTTCTTTTGCTGACTCATCTTTTAGGTATGTCTTCTCTTTACCGACCTCAGTTGAAAACAGCGGCGGTTGAGCAATATAAATGAATCCGCTTTCAACCATTGGTCGCATTTGGCGATAGAAAAATGTCAAGAGCAATGTTCGAATATGGCTACCGTCGACATCTGCATCAGCCAAAATAATCACTTTGTGATATCGCGCTTTGTCAGCGACGAATTCGTCGTTACCAACTCCTCCGCCGATTGCAGTGATCAAAGCTTGCACTTCAGTGTTTTTTAACATTTTGTCGAGACGCGCACGCTCTACATTTAAAATCTTTCCGCGGATTGGCAGAATCGCTTGCTTCTGTGGATCACGCGCATCTACCGCGGTGCCGCCAGCAGAGTCTCCCTCAACGATGAATAGTTCGCTATCGGCCGGATTCGAACTTTGACAATCCTTAAGTTTGTCTGGCATTCCTGCACCCGACAAAGCAGTTTTTCGACGAACGGCGTTTCGCGCATTCTTTGCTGCAATTCGCGCCTGGGCAGCCGCTGTTGCTTTTTTGATAATCCGGTTCGCCTCAGTCGGATTTTCAAGCAACCATTCTTCAAGTTTTGTATTTGTTTCTTTTTGGACAAACGATCGAATCGACACGTTGCCAAGTTTTGCCTTTGTTTGACCTTCAAACTGTGGTTCACGTAATTTAACGGTGATAATTGCGGTGAGACCTTCGCGAATATCCTCACCGAGTAAATTTTCGTCTTTTTCTTTTAGCCCACCTGATGACCGTGCGTACTTGTTCAACACCGAAGTCAACGCGGTCTTAAAACCTTCAACGTGCATTCCGCCCTCAACTGTTGAGATACCGTTCGCATAGCCAAAAATACCTTCGTAGTAACCGGTGTTCCATTGAAGGGCGATCTCTAATGTCTGATCGGCTTCGCTTGCTTCGTAATGCGCAACTTTATTAAAAAGCGATTCGCGAGCAACGTTCAAATGTTTTACGAAATCAACAATGCCACCTTTGTATTGATACGTAACCTTGTCTTTTTTGTCTTTACGTTTGTCTTCAAAGATCACTTCAAGATTGCGATTTAAAAATGCGATTGTCTGCAACCGTTCAAGCACGGTGCGGGCAACGAACTCAATGCCTTCTGACGCGAAAATTATTGGGTCTGGCCAAAAACTAATGGTCGTCCCAGTCTTTGTTTTCGAAGCCGACGTTCCAACTTTTTGAATTTTGGTTTTCGGGTTTCCGCCGTCAATAAACTCTTGCCGATATTTTGCTCCATCACGATCAATTTCTGCAATAAGTCGCCTAGAGAGTGCATTGACAACGCTTACGCCCACGCCGTGTAATCCACCAGAAACTTTGTAACCTTCGCCGCCAAACTTGCCGCCCGCATGCAAAACCGTGAGCACAACTTCAAGCGCACTTTTACCTTTGTGCGGCCCAGATGGATATGGGTCAACAGGAATACCACGACCGTCGTCATGCACAGAGCACGAACCGTCTTCGTTAATTGTCACCGTGATGCTCGTGCAATATCCGGCCATTGCTTCGTCGACAGAGTTGTCGACTACTTCCCAAATTAAGTGATGTAAACCAGTCAGACCAGTAGAGCCGATGTACATGCCAGGTCGTTTACGAACTGGGTCTAATCCTTCAAGAACTTGGATGTCTTTAGCACCATAAGAAGCAGTGGCAATTTTTGCTGAACCGGTTTTTTTTGCGGGTTTAGCTTTGGTTACTGCCATTTTTGAGATACCTTTTCGGGTGTTTTGGGTTGATATTTAGATGAAAAAATCACTAAACAAGCCTTCTTATTCTACTATCTAGTTGTTCGCGCGACCTGACTTAACTCTGATGTCTATACCGCTAATTGTCGTGCCGGTGTGATGACTCAAAGTTGTGCAAATATCTCGCTCGAGAAACTTCATGTGAGTTGACCATGCCGGATCGTCGACTTCAATTAATAGGCGACCGCGGTCAAGTTTGATCGGCGACACATGTTGTGCCACTTGCTCGCCTACGAGTTCTTTCCATAATCCGAAAACTCCTGACACTGTGTCAATATTTGGTGAGCCGAGTCTTTGCAGAAGTCGATTTACTTCATCGCCCAATGATGTGCTGCGACTTTCGTCTTGAAAATCATCTGGATCACTCATAATGATTCAAGAATAGTTCCGGCTTGAATTCTCACACTCCTACCTATGTGTGAACCAAGTGGCAACTCGGATGCTGTTGTGATCAAAACTTGACCAACTGGAAAGTGATTTAGTAGTGCTCGCGCTCGGTCTGGGTCAAGTTCAGAAAGCACGTCATCTAGAACAAGAATTGGTATCTCGCCAACTTCTTTGCTGATGAATCGGTGTAACGCGAGTCGCAACGCCAATGCCATAGTTCGTTGCTCACCTTGCGATGCATGTGTTCTCGCTGCCAGACCATTGATTGCTAATTCAATGTCGTCGCGATGTGGACCGACTGTTGTGACTAGGCGACGGAGGTCTTCGCCTCGCGATTGTTGCAGTGATATATCTAAGCCTGTCTCTAACCATTGCGGCGAGTACTCAACAACGATGTTGCTTGAGCGTTGAGCAAGTTCTTCGTAAGCATGAGCAATAAACGGTGTGAGTTGTGCAACTAAATTCTTTCTGGCATTGCCGAGTTGCGTGCCAACGCTGACAAGTTTTTCATCCCAGAGATCCAACATTGAATTGACTGCGTTGTTTGCTCGCCCACCAGATTGCTTGAGTACCGCGTTTCGTTGTCGCACAACTCGATCAACCTCAAGTCTCAAGGCGTCGTATTTAATTGCGTAGGCGACGAGACAGTCGTCCATAAAGTCACGACGAAGGTGCGGGCCGCCTTTAACTAAATCTAAATCGTCGGGCGAAAATACAGTTGTCCGAACCATGCCAAGTAGGTCGCGTGTTTTGGGAAGTTTTACTCCGTTAACTAAAACCTGGTTACGCCCTTGTGTAGTTAATTTGGCTTCAACTAAAATTTCTCGATTGTCGTCGTGACGCACCCTTGCGCGAACAAATGCTGTGTGCGTTGAATTGCGAATCATTGCCTCGGTTGGTACGCCGCGAAAACTTTTCATTGTGGATAAATATCCAAGCGCCTCGGTGAGGTTTGTTTTGCCCTGACCATTCGAGCCAATGATTGCGGTTACACCGCTATCAAAATCAGCCTCAGCGTTTGTGTAGTTACGAAAGTCGCTGAGTTCAATGTGTTGAAGAATCACGTCGGGTTGACGCTCGTCAAGTTACTGTTGCAGTCTTGGTTTGAAAACGAACTGTGTCGAACTATGTCGTTAATCGCTGTGGCATCACAAGATATAAATAGTTCTTGTCACCGACGCCACGGAGAACTGCTGGTTTAAGTGGATCTGTTGACTCGATTGTTATCTCATCACCACTAATTGCATCGATTCCGTCCAAAAGATACTGCGAGTTAAAGCCAACAGTAATCTCGTTGCCATCGAGTTTGGCTTCTAATTCTTCAACTCCTTGACCGAGATCTTGAGTCACCACTGACAGCCGAATTGAATCTTTTAACATTTCAAGACGCACTGGGGTTGTCTCTCGTGCAAGAATTCGCAACCGTCGAACAGCTTCTAAAAACGGTTCTCTCGCCGTAGTTGCCTTATTTGGATAACTGGCCGAAATCAATTGTTTGTACTTGGGAAATTCAACATTAAGAAGTGTTGTGGTCAGCGTTGCACTTCCAACTTCGAAAGTTGCCCTGTTCTCGCCAAGTGCCATCGTCATCGTTTCGGCGTCACCGATCAGTCTTTCAAGTTCGTCCAACGCTCGACCTGGCACAACAATTTCTGCTCCGTGGCCAAGCATCGTTGCGCCTGGCAATTCGCGCACAGCCAGACGGTATGAATCTGTCGCAACCAAACAGACCGAATCTGGTTCGGCAACCATCAACACACCCGTTAGAGCCAGACGTTGCATGTCGCTTGACGCCGCACGAACTACTTGGTTGAGTGACTCAGCGAAAACTTTTGCACTGATCGTCACAGATTGTGTGCCAGCGGTAACAATATTTGGAAAATCAGAAGCAGCAAATAAATGTATTTTAAATTCTGAAGCACCAGCCGAAACAGTAATCTCATCTCCTTGCGCATCAACAGTCACTTTTTCTTCTGGCATAGCACGGACAATGTCGCTAATTAGTTTTGCGCTGACAACAGCGACACCATCTTGAAGCCCTGCTACGGCTAATGAGAAACGCACACTGAGATCGTTGTCAGTTGAAGTCAACACAAGTACGTCGCCTTTAATTTCAAAATGCACACCAGATAACGCCGGCATCGCATTATTACGATTTGAAGCAACACGAGCTCCGCCACTAAGTGCTTCCGAAAGTAGTTCTCTTTCGACCCTGAATTTCATGGTTTTAACCTCACTTGATGATGTGTGCGAGTTTGTCCAGAGTTGCCGACTATTGAATGTGGAAACCCATATATATAACTAATAACAGTAATAAGGCCTGTGGATTGTGGATTAACCATCTCATACCCAGCGTAGATGGGCTTTGCCCGTGTGGAAAGGCAATTAGTCGTTGGCACATCTTGCAACTTTGTAGTTTGGTGACCAGTTGATAACCCCATGTTTTCCACGAGCAAACCAACTGATTTGCACAGGGTTGTGCACAGGTTAATCATGACGTCTTAAATTTCTTAACTAATTCGGTTACCTGCTCGTAAACCTGCTTCTTTTCTTTAATTACACGGTTGGTCTTTTCCACAGCATGAATTACAGTCGTGTGATCTCGTCCCCCAAATAAGCGTGCAATCGCTGGGTAACTGAGATCGGTTAACTCGCGAACTACATACATCGCAGTTTGGCGGGCGGTAACAAGTGGTCGCTGTCGACTTTTGCCTTTAATATCTTCAACACTAAAACCCACAAAATCTGCGATTTCTTGGAGCAATTGTTCATTAGTGCGTGGCTTGACAGCATTCTTCGTCAGCAGATCAGATAACAAATTTTTAGCAAGATTAACGTCAACGATTGTTCGATTAAGACTCGCGTAGGCCGTCACGCGAATAAGCGCACCTTCTAGTTCGCGGATATTTGACGTGACATTGATGGCTATAAATTCAAGAACTTCGCTTGAAATATCTGTGCCGTCGCGTTCGGCTTTGTTTCGCAAAATCGCTAGCCGGGTCTCCATGTCTGGGGGCTGAACATCAGTGATTAATCCCCACCTAAAACGGCCGCGCAAACGATCTTCCAAAGTTGGAATGGCATCCGGAACTCGGTCAGATGAAATAATTATTTGTTTGTTCGCACCATGTAACGAATTAAAAGTGTGGAAGAACTCTTCTTGAAGTCCTTCTTTACCTTCCATAAATTGAATGTCGTCGATTAGTAACACATCAACTTCGCGATACCTTCTTTTGAATGCGGTCATTGTGTTGTTTCGAATTCCGTCGACGTATTCATTTAAGAAAGTTTCAGTTGAGATGTAACGAACCTCAAGATTCGGGTAATGTTCGTGCACGTAGTAGCCAATTGCGTGTAATAAATGCGTCTTTCCAAGACCGGCCGAACCATAAATAAACAAAGGGTTATATGAGCGACCTGGGGTTTCAGCAACGCGCATAGCCGCAGCCAAAGAAAACTGGTTTGATGCACCTTTGACGAAAGTTTCAAATGTGTATCGCGGATTGAGTCCGATTGCGGCACCTCTGTCGGCTCGAGTTTTTTGCTTTGCGACTTGGTGTGTGGATTCAGACTTTCGTTCAACAACAATTGGTTCAGAAAGTGACGTTGGTTTGTCGACCGTTAATTGTTCAAGAACGTCAATGGCTGTAGCTGTTTGAATTTCAACTAAAAGCTGACGATCGGCGGCACCAATTTCGTCTAACGCATCTCGTACAAGTGACATGTAGCGAGTCAAAATTCGATCTCTAACAAACGAGTTCGGCACTCTTAAACGCAAACTCATTTTGTCGTCGGCAACTGCAACCGCATCATTGAAAGTCGAGAACCATACTGCTTCTGAAACCTGCGAACGCAAAACTTGGGCGGTCGCTTTCCAAATTGATTCATGCTGTTGGGTTGAGTCGATTGTTTCGCTAGTCATTTCGTTAGTCATTTCGTTAGTCATTTCTTGTATTTACGTGTTTTCTAATACTTGTTTGTGTGCAAATTGAACTCGTGATTTCAAGACCAAAATTTCAAAATCACAAAACTCTAGAAACCAGCAAGGCATCTACGGATTGTGGATAGATTCTTAAAAAATTAATCGGGACGCAGAAATTAGCAGGTTTTCCACAGGGAGAGAAATGCTGAGGATTTTTGTTATGGCGTTGCCCTCTGAGACTTCTACCACTAACCTAAAACTTACAATTTTCTTGACGTCAGGAGCCGTGCGTGAAACGCACCTTTCAACCAAACAATCGCCGCAGATCCCGCAAACATGGGTTTCGTAACCGTATGAGCACTCGAGCCGGCCGGGCCGTGCTTAAATCTCGACGGGCAAAGGGCCGCTACCGGCTCTCTGCTTGATCAGTCGCATAAAAACGCGACAGACTTTTCAACAACTTCAGCAAGACGGAACATATGTTCGTTCAGGGTCTCTTTGGTGCAATATGTTAATCGATCAAAATTTAGTTCAACCAGCAGTTGCCTACGCAATAGGCCATCAAGTGGGCGGTGCGGTTGAACGCAATCTACTGCGACGACGATTACGCGAAATTCTTAAGACGAAATCGATTTTGCCTGGCTGGTACCTAATTGGTGCCTATTCAGGTGCCAAAAAGCTAAAATTTGAAGATTTAGGGCATAATGTTGATAATTTATTGGCAAAATGTGCTCAAAAAGTCGCAATTAACACCAAAACAAGCTAATTATGCGTAATTTTCTGCTCAAATCTATCAGTTTGTATCAAAAGGCGTTTTATTACCGTTTGTCGCCGTGTCGGTTTTACCCAAGTTGCTCAAATTACGCAACAGAAGCAATTGAGACTTTTGGTCCTTTGAGTGGGGGGTTTTTGACTTTGCGTCGTTTGTCTCGTTGTCGTCCTTTTGGGCCTAGCGGGTATGACCCGGTGCCAGAGAAATGTCTTAATCATTCACACCCATAGAAAGTGACCCATAAGCATGTTTGAAGTTTTTTTTAGCGCAGCCGCTCGGTTGATTGCATTTTTTTATGGTTTAATCCCCGACTATTCATTTGCAATCGCAATGGTTGCAGTTGCGGTGATGTTGTTGATCACTCCACTAACTCTTAAAAGCACCAAAGGCATGCTTGAGATGCAACGCCTTCAACCAGAAATGAAAAGGTTGCAACAACAATTTAAAGGTGACCGCCAAAAATTAAACGAGGGAATGATGAAGCTTTACCAAGAACACAAAGTCAATCCCCTTGCTTCGTGTCTTCCGTTGCTCGCCCAAATGCCTGTGTTTATCATTATGTTTCAAGCAATTCGAGGCTTAACTTCTCGGCCTACCGCTGACAGCCCATTTGCTCCAAAGCATTTGGATCAAACTTCGGCTATTTATAAGTCGCTTGTCGGTAAAACCGAAATGCTTTCGTTTGGTATTGATTTAGCCAAAACTCCGGCTCGAGCGATGCAAGATAATTTTGCCTCTGGATTGATTTATGCGTTTTTAGTAGTGGTTTTAGCGGGTTTATATCTAGTTCAGCAAAGAATGATCGCGTCGCGAACCGTCAGTCCAACGATGTCGGCAGGTCAGGCAAAGTTGATGCAATATATGCCAGTTGCATTTGCCGTTTTTCAGGTTTGGCTGCCAACTGCGTTGATTGTTTATTACATGATGCAAGCAATTATTCGAATTATTCAGCAACAATACATCACCCAGCGTTTTTATAAAAAAGACGACAGCCTTGGTAAGCAAGCGCAAGCCGCAAGTGTGACGGCTCGAGAAATGAAAAACTCTTCAACTGATGATAAGAAAACTAAGTCAAAAAAAGAGGCGAATTCGAGTGAGCCGCAAACTTTTATCAGTAAGCGTGTTACTCCGCCGAAAAATAGTTCTGTTGCCCCGACAAGGCGTCGACCTCAGCCGCCAGGAAAGAACCGCAGCAGTTTCGTGCAAAAGAAAAATAAGCCAAATAATTAATCCACAAATTTTAGAAAACAACCGAAGGGAAATTGAATTATGGAATGGGTAGAAACAACAGCAGAGACAATTGATGACGCAAAAGCTTTGGCACTTGATCGTTTAGGAGTTGACGACGGAGATGCAGAATTCGAAATCGTCGAAGAGCCGAAAGCAGGACTTTTCGGCAGAACTCGTGGCGAAGCCAGAGTGCGTGCTCGTATTAAACCAAACTCAGTTCGGGCCAAAGCCGACCGCCGCGATCGTCGCGGCAAACCGACAACCGATCGAGCAGCTCGACCAAGTACAACACGTAATGAGCGAGGTGCCAGGCCTAAACGCACAGATCGAAACGATCGTGGTCCACGTCCAGAACGAGGGTCTCGATCACCTCGACCTGAGCGTTCAAATCGAAGCGAAGCGCCGCGCGAGCGTACACCTCGAGCTGAGTTACCACCGGTTGATCCAACCACTGTGAGTGATGTTGCAACTACATTTTTGCAAGGGCTCGTCACGGCAGCCGGCCTAAAAGGTTCAGTGTCGTCAAAAGTTGAAGGCGAAAATATTGACATCGATGTATTGGGCGATGATCTTAACTTTTTAGTTGGCACCAAGGGTGCGACACTTTTGGCTCTGCAAGATTTAACTCGCGTTGTGAGTCAACGTCGGTTAGGTGACCACGAAACTCGACTTCGAGTTGATGTTGCTGGTTATCGCGAAAAGCGTCGTGAAGCCTTAAGTCGGTTTGCACTAAAAGTTGCTGCTGATGTGAAAACTTCTGGTCAGGCACGAGCGTTAGAGCCAATGAACTCATCTGACCGCAAGATCGTGCACGACGCACTTGTTGACAGTGAAGGAATTGCGACTCGCTCTGAAGGCACTGATCCGTTTCGTCGGGTAGTAGTGACTTTGGCTTCAACTCTAGAATCTTCAGTAGAATTCGATGACACCGATGAGAGTGACGACACTGACGATTCTTCAGAATCGTAAAACTCACAAAATTAAGTGAATTTTGTTTAGTTTTATTGTGTAGTTTTGAGTTGTGATTGAACCGTCTTTAGGCGACGCCAATTTAGTTGATGCATCACGTCTGCGAGTTTTAGAAAGAATTCTGAGAGAAGCCCAGCGAATCGGCGCGCTATCTAATGCCCCAGTTGCAGAGATTATTAGTCATGCCAAGTGGTTCGCTGATGCGGTGCCGCATACGGCTCGTACCGCAGTTGATTTGGGCAGTGGAGCGGGTGTGCCCGGTTTGATAGTGGCTCTGTTTTGTCCGTTGTTGAACATCCAATTGGTTGATCGTCGAGTTGGTCGCACTGATGTTTTAGTTAGGGCCGTTCATGCGCTAAACCTTGTGGATCGAGTGACTGTGAAATGTTGCGAGATAACAGACATGACTAAAGATTCAACTTGGGCTAAACATTTTGATGTCGCGATGAGTCGCGGTTTGGGCCCACCAATTCAAACACTCAATTTGTCCAGAGACCTGGTCAAACCAGGTGGTGCAATCATAATTAGCGAGCCTCCACCAGATACTGATTCTCGATGGGACCAACAGCAAGTACGAGCTTTAGGCTTAGAGGGACCGTTAAGAATTGGCGCCGTGGCAATGTTTCACGTGAAACAATTTGGCTCTGACGACGACGAAAGCACTGCCTCATAGGGTTTGCCTACGCACCAGAAACTATCTCAAAACCCTTTAAATTAAGCATTTGATCACAAATTGTTTCACGTGAAACATATATTAGGGTGAATTTTTCGCTAGCTATGCCCCTAGCTATTTCACTATCCGTAGCTCTAAAGCTTTGAGAGATTATGCTCTTAGTATGAGCGATAATGGTCAACCTGCGAGCGTTACGGAACGCCGTCCTCTGCCACGAATAATTGCATTCGCGAATCAAAAAGGTGGGGTCGGAAAAACAACCACAACCATCACCATCGGTGCAGCATTAGCCGAACTTGAGTATCGGGTTTTAATTATTGATCTCGACCCGCAAGGCAATGCATCTACCGGTCTTGGAATCAACTCACGAGATTTAGAATCAACGATTTACGATGTTCTTTTGCGTGACGAGAAATTAGAGAACTGTATTGAGCCGACATCTATCAAGAACTTATTTATTGCACCATCCAATTTGGATTTGGCAGGCGCTGATATTGAACTGGTTTCAGAGATGGGTCGCGAACAACGGTTAAAAAAAGCAATTGAAGCAATAATTGATCAATATGACTACGTCTTATTGGATTGTCCCCCATCATTAGGCTTGTTAACAATTAACGGCCTAACCGCAGCCAATGAAATATTTGTTCCGATTCAGTGTGAATATTTTGCACTCGAAGGACTTGGCCAATTATTACGAAGCGTTGATCGTGTTAGCCAAGTGCTTAATCCAACCCTACAAGTTAGCCATATTGCACTAGTAATGCACACGCATACGGTTTTGGCCGATGATGTGGTGCGAGAAGTTCGCGAACATTTTGGCGATAAAGTTTGTACCGCGATCGTACCTAGGTCTGTTCGAGTTGCTGAAGCACCATCTCACGGACAGCCAATTACGACGTTTGATCCAACCTCGGCAGCAGCAAAGGCATACCGAGCGATCGCAAAGGAGATTAGTGGTGGTACGTCCCAAAGGGCTCAATAAAGGAATTGAATCATTAATTCCAAGTCGTTCAGTTGATAAAACAATTGGTGACGAGAATGTAGCCCAAGTAGATGGCATGGGTTTGCGAAGCATTGATGTTAAAACGATTACTCCAAACACGAATCAACCTCGCTCTTATTTTAACGAAGATTCATTAGATGAACTATCGGCATCGATTAAAGCAGTTGGTGTGCTTCAACCAATTCTTGTGAGGCCGTTAAAGCAAGTTGACACAAGAACTGGTATTGCCTTTGAATTGATCGCCGGTGAGCGGCGTTGGCGAGCCGCGCAGAAGGCTGGTTTAGTGCTAATTCCTGCTTTGGTTCGTGAAACGGATGATGTTTCTTCTGTCGAACAAGCATTAATTGAAAACTTACATCGACAAGACTTGACCCCACTTGAAGAGGCTGCCGCTTACAAGCAATTACTTGATGACTTTTCGATGACCCACGAACAAGTAGGAGAGCGGGTCGGTAAAACACGCACAGTGATTACTAACTCACTGCGGCTACTTTCTTTGCCTCCGTCAATTCAGCAACTATTGGCTAGTGGCAGACTTTCAGGCGGCCATGCCAGGGCGCTACTGGGTGTACAGGATAAAACTATCCAAGAAAAATTGGCCCAACGGTGCGCCGATGAAGGTTGGACAGTTCGTGCAACCGAGGATGCCGTGCGAGCCACAACCGGTCGCCCAAGCAAAACTGACGGTTCAAATAACGAGCAAAATAAACTGACCAGAAAATCAATACCCTCTACAGCGCTTCCCGTTCCTGGATTAGTTGAGTTGCAAAAGTTGCTTGGCGAACATCTGTCGACGAAAGTCTCAATTGTCGCAACTGCTGGTCGTGGAAGAATGACTGTTGAGTTTGCTGATCTTAATGATCTAGAACGGATTTATCGAGCAATGACTGACGGCGTACCAAATAGCGAATAACTCAATTCAGTTCACGTAATTTTCAAAATTATTGCTAACTCTCAGGTAAACATTATGGGTAAACATTTACAAAGCCTTTGCACAAAAAGTGCATAACCTGTGGAAAACTTTCGACAGAATCTAGTTTTTGGCCATCAAATTACGACGAAGTAGTTTTAACCCATATTGCCATTGACTTCGCGAGATTATCGGCAAGTACCGCGCCGTGGGGATAAATGACCCGCAAAGGTCCTAATCCACAAAGAACCGCAGGCATTGTGGTTTCACGTAAAACTTGCAAACGCATGCCAGCAACTGTGGGCGAGAACCAAGGCGCTGATCGCTCGATCGCTTCAGCGGCCAAGGTTGCAAAGATATGACCCGTAACTGAGTGAAACCCCTTTGTGTGATAGTACGCAATTTCAAAACTGGGGCTATCGCGAGTTTCAATGCCGATATAAAGGTTGGCTGCGAAATCATTGGCAAGTTGCGCATGTCGATGCGGGTCGTCATCGTGGATAACCGCGACGTTGGTGTGTTGGGCCCGCAATCGATCGCACAACTCATGGGTCAAGTTGTCGAGCGCACCGAATTGGCCAATCACGACGCGAAATGCTGCAAGATCATCATTATATTTTGGCGCTGTATGGCGTTCTCGAACGACACCCACACCAGGACCATTGCCACTATGCCGACTTGCGCGACGCAGTGCTTGAAGTGTGATTGGTCCGCAAATTCCATCGACAACTAAGCCGTAGTTGGTCTGAAAATCTTTAAGTGAAGCTGCAGTTTTCTTACCCAAATAACCATCTACGCGACCACAGTCAAAACCCGTGCGGGTCAACAATTCTTGAAGATCTGCCACATCGTCGCCTCGTTGTAAAGGCGATGATAAATAATTCAATCGGTCGCCTAACTGAAATGACGATTCAACAAGTGTCAACCAAGTGGTTTGATCGCAAACTCCAGAGACAAGCAAACCCCGTCGCTGTTGTAATTCTTCGACAGCCGATTTTGTTAGTTCACAAAATGATCCGACTTGAACCAGCGATAAATCTAAAAGTTCGGCGTCATGCAACCGACGCTGCAGATCGCCGACAACCGCAAAATTGTCGCCAAAAACTAACTCTTTGTCGGGATAAATTCTGCGATCTCCGCTAGTAACTGAGGCTTGCCCTTGGCGCCGATCATCTTCAATTTCATTTCACCTTCACTAAAAACCATCATTGTCGGAATGCTCATCACGCTGAAGCGCTGTGCAATATCACCGTGGTCGTCAACATTAAGTTTGGCGATAGTCACCTTGCCGGCTTGCTCTTTTGCAATCTCGGTAAGAATCGGATTCATTGCCTTACAAGGCCCACACCACTCTGCCCAAAAGTCCACCAAAATTGGCGTTGTCGAAGACTTAATTGTTTCATCAAAATTTGCACTCGTCAGAATGACTATTCCATCTGCCATAAAAACCTTTCGTCAAGTTCTCACTTATCGTGAGAACTCTTTTAGGTTATCTCGGTAGGCGAGACGAAAAGTGAATCGTTAATCTTTGCGCTTAATGTTGCGCCTCAAGCCAACGTTCACAATCAATTGCCGCCATGCAACCAGAACCGGCGGCAGTAATCGCCTGTCGGTAGGTGTGGTCCTGAACATCACCGCAAGCAAAAACTCCATCAATGTTTGTGTACGACGATCCGGGTCGAGTTTGCAAATAACCATTGGCTTCCATGTCAAGAATATTCTTAAATAGATCAGTGTTTGGGCGGTGACCAATTGCGACGAATAATCCAGTCACTGACATTTTTGAACTCTCACCGGTCACGGTGTCGACCAAGCCGATTCCTTCAAGTTTGTTGGTGCCGATTATTTCGGTTACTTGTGAGTTCCATTTAAATTCTATTTTTGGATTATTTCGCGCTCGGTCTTGCATAATTTTCGAGGCGCGCAAACTATCGCGACGATGGACAATCGTTACTTTTGAAGCGAACTTTGTTAAGAAAGTTGCCTCTTCAATTGCAGAGTCACCACCACCAACTACGACAATCTCTTGTCCGCGAAAGAAAAATCCGTCGCAGGTGGCGCATGTTGAAAGGCCATGCCCGTAGAAACGAGACTCATTTTCTAATCCAAGCATGATTGACTGTGCACCTGTACTGACAATTATTGACTCAGCGGTGTATTTCGTGTCTCGCACCCAAACAGTGAATGGCCGTTGCGAGAAATCAACTTTCGTGACTTTTTCGGTGATAAAAGTTGTATTGAATCTCGCGGCCTGATCGCGAAACTTCATCATCAAGTCGGGGCCCATCACACCTTCGGGAAACCCAGGAAAGTTTTCAACCTCCGTCGTCAGCATCAACTGGCCTCCAGGTTGATCAGAAGTCGAAGATGGCTCACCCTCGATTACTAGTGGCGCGAGATTGGCTCGGGCAGTGTAAATCGCGGCAGTCAAACCAGCAGGGCCTGAGCCGATGATAATTACTTTTTGATGGGTCATTTCTGTAGCCGACATTAAATCGCCTTCCGTTAATTTATTTGTTTTTTGAGTTATTAGAAGCTCGATGTCGCCTACGCATCATCAGTGCTCCAAGGCTTGTAAACAATAGCGACAACAAAAAATAAGACACCCAAACAGCAGTTGGTCTGGTGAACCAAACATCTAATAACTCGTTGAACGCGCGAACTAACCCGATTAAGCCAAAAATAAAGATCAACAGGCCAGCAACCATCAAAATCACTCCGAACACGATGGCTCGTACAAGATTTGCAAGCGGGCGAGTTGTTTTATCGCGAACGAACCCAACCGTGCGATCAATCAAACGAAGCGTCTTATCCGCCCATTTCGGATCAGTAAACGGATTTGAAATCACAAGTTCTATCTAGTTTTTTTATGCAGCATTAAAAAAAAGATCTTGCATTAACCCTTGGTATGGATTATCTGGACTGCATTGATCACTCATTCCAATTTCGCGCATCATCAACAAAACGAATTGCGTCTGACTAGGCACCATGAATTGTGCGACACCACGTCGAGTGTTGTAGTCGGTAGCGGTCGGCTCGCCCCATTGCTCTAGCGAAGTCGGCGCAGCGCCAGTTGCTGTGTAGATCTCGAGCGACCACGGGCCATTTTGCATGCCGACTTTTAAAACACCAGATGCCGGCTGAGAAAGTTCAATCAAAGCCCCAACATATTTCTTATCGCCGAAAAATGCCGTGGCGTAACAGTCTGTAGACCATGCAGTTTTTTGATCATTGTCGGTCAGAGCCCAAACACCGGCTTCGTTTTCTAAACCATCTTGACCATTTGGGTCATAACTGACAACCCGAGAAATAATTACTGGTGCAACGCCAGAGTTTGCTTGAGTTGAAGAAATTCTCGAAGTAAATAGCGAAGGATCAAAACCCTGAGTTGCTACATACATCACCGCGATACTTAGCAAAATCGCAATCAAGCCTAGAATCTTTGTTGAAGTTCGTATTCGGCCACCTGATGATTTAGAACGCGTCTTTCGTTTTTTTGTTTCCCTTACTGTAATTTTCGCTTCATTAATTTTCATTTCGTCTTTTTGTTTCTTTTCGTCTTTCTTTTTCGACCTTCGTTTTTTGTCTGGTAATTGAATAAAGTCTTCAGCAAAATCTTCAGCCCGGTCTTCAACTGGCAACTCAGAAACTTGACTAATCAAAGATTCTTTATGAGCAAATGGCTGATTTATCGGTGTCGGTGACTTGACCCCAGACGGGGGAGTCATTGAAGACACAATATTTTGAGCTTCAATCGCTTTGGTTAACGCTTCGGATGTTTCTTGACCGGTTGAATAGCGATGCTCTGGATTTCTTGCCATCAATTTGTGAATGACATGTACAAGTTCTGGCGCGAGCGATGATCTCAGTTGAGAAAGATCAGTTGGCTCTCGTTGTAACCGAGCCAACGCTGTGTCTGCATCGGTTTCACCTATAAATGGAACTTTTCCGGCGAGACATTCGTACATTACAAGGCCCAGTCCGTATAGATCTGCTCGGCCATCTAGAGGTTTTCCACGCACTTGTTCTGGAGATAAATATTTCGCTGTGCCCATCATGACGTTGTCGTCAGTTAAATCTTCACCAGCAGTGCTCAGTGCCTTAGCAATGCCAAAATCAGCAAGAAGAAATCTGCCTTGAGGCGTTACCAAAATATTGCCGGGCTTCACATCGCGATGCACTAGGCCCGCACGATGTGCGAAGTCAAGAGCGCTAGCCATTGCGACGCCCATGTGAATTGTGACGAGTGCTCCGAGTCTTTTCCTTCGGTCTAGAAGTTCGCGCAAACTCTTACCTTCGATGTATTGCATCACAACTGCTTGTTGACCTTTATCCTCGACTGAGTCGTAGACCGCAACGATGTTGGCGTGATTTAAACCGGCGCAGGCAAGTGCTTCTCGACGAAAGCGTTCTGCAATTACTGGATCATTCGCGAGTTGCGGTTTAAGAACTTTGATTGCAACTGGACGATCTAAAAAAGTGTCAGTGCCGAGCCAAACTTCGGCCATCCCACCACGAGCAATTTGGCGGCCAAGGCGATAGCGACTAGCGAGGAGTCGCTGCGAATCTTCAGGTTCTTCAAGGGGTAGTGGTCTCATCGCTGAACTTTTACGCTAGTTCTGCGCGAGCCTTTAGTTGGGGAATGTCACTTAACGTGATATGTGACACCAACAGTTCCGATTCCGGTATGTGAGCCAATAACCGATCCAATATCGCTGACAATTATTTCACCGCTATAAATTGTCTTTAACTGTGCGACAAATGAATCAATATCACTGCATTGAGCATGCAATACAGCTAAATCGGTAATTTCTCCGGCAGATCTAATTTTCTCAATCAGAAAAGCAAGTGCTTTGCCACGAGTTCTCTCTTTGCCACCTTCTTCGAGTTTTCCACCGCGTACCTCAATAATCGGTTTAATCGCCAAGGCCGATGCCAGAAAGGCTTTGGTGTTGCTAATTCGGCCTCCCTTTTTTAGGTTTTCAAGCGTGTCTAATGCACCAAAAACTTTTGTGCGACTGGCGAAATTGTTTGCTGCAACTTCAAGCTCATCAAGTGATGCACCAGTGGCCGCCATTTTGGCGACTGCGATAACCGTTATTCCTTCGCCCATGCTGGCTGAACGACTATCAACGAACCGAACTGGCACAGAGACGCCAGATTCTTTTGCCCCTGTTTCAGCTGACTGCATGGTTGCTGAGAGTTCGCGTGAAAGGCTAATTACGAGAATGCCTGTCGCACCTTGTTGTATCAGAGTGCGGTAAGCCTGAGTGAATTGTCCTGGCGCTGGTGCCGCAGTCTGGGGCAGAGTTGGCGAATCAGCACAATGTTTCCAAAATTCTTCGGTCGTCAAACTTTCTCGATCAATAAATTCTTTATCCCCAAAACTAAAAGTTAATGGAACAATAGTGATGTTGTATTTTTCAACTAATGCTTGGGGAATATCACAAGCAGAGTCTGTAACTATGCGGATTGTCATACATCAGAGCGTAGTACGGGAGATTCATCGCCGACTTGAGTGCGATATTTGCGCCGAAAATGGGCGGCCCACCACGTTACGAGAAGTAGCAAAGCGACCCCTGTGACTACTTGACCCAGACCGGCGATTGCATTCACTCGAGCCGAGATTTCAATTTTTTTACCCAGTTGGCTTGACCCGTCGGCTGTAAAAATTCTTACATCAACGGGAAACAAACCGTTCGACAAAGCAACAGCGTTGATCACTAATTCGTTTGAACTATTTGCTGGCACCTCAATAATTGCCATAGATCTGTCGAGCTTAAGTTTTGGGCTTTCAACTTTGACCTGAATCGTCAAATCTTCGTTCGAAGAATTTTTCAAATCAAGTCGTAATTGACTTTTTCGACTTCCGAATGTAAAAGTCGTGCCTTCTTTAAGTGTTACTGCGGTTCGCAAAGATTTAAGTTCGTTTCGAGTTTGAGTGGCAAATTCTTCTCGCTGGGTTTTAGTCAAAGTATCGCTTGACATGACCATCAAACGTTCCTTCCAAATCGCCCAAGTATTTGAATTTTGGTCGAGAGATGAATTGAGTTTATTAAGGTCAGCACGAAGCAGGTCAATATTCTTCATTCGTATTTCGAATTGAGATATATCTTTAACACGAAGATCTGGTTTGTATGCGTCTTGTCGCGGTTCAGGTAAATTATTTAATGTCTGGATCGAAATTTGTTGAGGAACGCGTTTCAAAATCAATAAAATTTCGTGAATCAAATTTGAATTCAACACCGCACCATCTTGAGTTGTCAAAACAGTTCGCTTAAGTGAAGGCGTTCCGCCATCACTTTCAATTTTGCTTCGTTGCGCTAACAGCTGTGCCGCTATTGCGCTTGCGGCAATGAACGAACTATTTTTCACTTCGCCTAATTGGGCTACATAAGTTGGGTCTACGACATACAGTGACATCGTTTTAACACCAGAAACGAGACGGTATGGTCGGGCCGTGTTGTCAAAGCTGCCCAGTGCTGCGCCTGCTGCTGGCAACATAACGATTGATCGGTATCCAGATTTAGCCAACAGGTCTACTCCAAATTGGTCGAGTTGAGTTCTGGCAACCCAAACATCAGAAACGGCAACATTAGAAGCGAAACGAGAACTTAAACTGCTCTTCCCAAGATCAACAAGTGCGTTAAATTCTTTTTCGTGCTTAGTTTGACCTGCACCTGATGGGTCGAACGCCAGATAACTCGTCGCAATCAGATTTGTTTTGCTAATTGCATTTGTAAGTCTTAACAGCAACTCTTGGTCTGCGGGGTTTACAGACTTACTCAAGCCGTCAATCACTTGCGGAGAAACTTGTGTTGAGACGAGTGGTCCATCAAGTTCTAATAACGAAACTAATTGAGAAATTTTTTCACGAGTCAGGTCGTCAACTCTGTGTGAACCATCAAGTTGCAGTGTGTTCGCGCTATCTACAGTGACAAGCAGATTTACGGGCATGGGCTCGAGGCGAGTTGAAAGATCAACGCGATTGACAAAACTTGTCACATTGGCACGCACAACTTTATTTATCAGAGATTCGATTCGAATTGGATAAATACCCGGGCCACTGAATTCAATTTTTGTTGCATCATTTTGTGACCCAGAAGTTAATTCGTTACCCATCACAACACTTAAATCACCAGTCAAAGCAGTTATTTCAAATTGGTCGTCTTGTTTGCGCAAAAGCTTTTGAGTTGCAAAGTCAACCGAGTCTGTGGCGACAAACAGAGATGGGTCTGAAATTAGATCTCGAACTTCTTGATCACCCCCCGTAACTCGTGCACCAATTGAAACACGAATCACAGAATTTTTCACCGTTAATAATTTGTTCAGCAAATTGGGGTCGTCTACTGAAAAAATAAAGCGCAAGATGCCTGAGTTATAAACATGAAAGTTCTGCGCAGATAATTTCAAACTAGTTATGGCTACTTCCTCTGTTCGTTGAGCCTCGGCAGGCAGAGCCAAAATCAAAGGGGCGGCTGTGCTGACTACGACAGCCATGAGTATTGGCGCAATCAGTGATTTAAGGCGCATAATCATTAGGCATTTACGGTAGTGCCACTAGACCCTTCTATTTAGCCCCGTCAATTGAGCAGTCTCAACAGTTGATGCTTGAGCATGCGTAGCCTGTAGGCGTGATGCCCCAGCGCTTCGCGCCAGTTTTAAACGAGATCGCCCCACTTGTGCCTAGGTTTCGCGATGCTGGTTTCAAACTATTTTTAGTTGGCGGGACCGTGCGCGATTTGATGTTGGATCGCAATGTTAAAGATTTGGATTTCGATTTAACAACCGACGCTCTTCCAGATCAAATTAAATCAGTTCTTGCCGGCTGGTCGGATGCATTATGGACACAAGGTGAACGATTCGGCACTATCGGTGCGAAAAAAGGCGAGCGTGTTTACGAAATCACGACGCATCGCGCCGAGGCGTATTCGCCAGACTCTCGAAAACCAGATGTGCAATTTTCAAAAGATATTCATGAAGATCTTTCACGTCGCGACTTCACTATTAATTCAATGGCGCTAGATGTAACTCAAGAATCTCCTGAACTTATTGATCCGTTTAACGGCATGGCCGATCTGCTTACCAAAGTTTTACGCACGCCGATGTCCCCAGAAATAAGTTTTAGCGATGACCCATTGCGAATGTTGCGGGCGGCGCGTTTTATCTCTGGTCTTGGTGTTGTGCCAGTGCCTGAGTTGACTGCGGCAGTCAAATTAATGAATGAGCGCATCACGATTGTCAGCGCCGAGAGAATTCGCGATGAATTCGATCGACTGATGGTCACGTTGCGTCCGTCGTTTGGATTGTGGTTCTTAGTTAATAATGGATTATCGCAACATTTTCTACCAGAGTTAGCGGCGATGCAACTAGAACAAGATCCGATTCATCGGCATAAAGATGTACTTACTCACACTTTGGCAGTCGTTGAAAATGTTCAGCCTGATGCTCCGTGTGATTTTCGAATCACACGGTTGGCAGCGTTGTTTCACGATGTCGGAAAACCAAAGACAAGGTCAATTCGCGCTGGCAAAGGCGTAACTTTTTATCATCACGAAGCAGTGGGCGCCCGAATGACACGCGAACGAATGCGAAAATTGAAGTATTCGACTCAAGATATTGAAACTGTTTCAGAACTCGTCGCGTTGAGCGCGCGTTTTCATACATATCAAATGGGATGGACCGACGCTGCGGTGCGACGCTATGTTCGCGATGCGGGGGCGCATTTGGCTGACTTAAATGTTTTAACGCGCAGTGATTGCACAACACGTAATGAGAAAAAAGTCGAGGCGCTAGCACGCCGCATGAGCGAACTTGAAAAACGCATCGCAGAGTTAGCTGTGAGCGAAGAATTAAAGGCAATGCGTCCCGAACTAGACGGCTCTCAAGTAATGGAGTTTCTTAAAATTAAGCCAGGTCGAGATATCGGGGATGCACTTGAATTTCTTATGGAAATTCGCATTGAAGAAGGTTTACTCGGCGATGAGGCAATTCGTGAGCGCCTTAAATCTTGGTGGAACTTGCGAACAAGCTAGTTGTAAATTTCGGTTTCTTAAATGTTAAGGTCTAAATAATTATGGCATGCAAGACCGAAGGCACAGACACCGATGAGACGAGCGCCGATAATTCTGTTGGCGAAATTGATCATCGTCTAACACGACGTGCTCAAATAAATAATTTTCGTCGCGGAGAAGTTTCTCGCGATACTTTGTGCGATGCACATCCAGAGTTGTTGCGCGTCGCTCGAAACTTTGGTCGACCAACTCGCGTCAAGTGTCCGATTTGTGTCAACGATCAACTTGTCACGGTGTCGTATGTCTTTGGTCCGCGGTTGCCGAGCCATGGGCGGTTTATTGCTACTCGAGCCGAGGTAGAAGAGTTTGATTTTCGTCCAGAGCGTTTCACGGCTTATTTAATAGAAGTCTGTCGCAGTTGCTCGTGGCACCACCTGCTAAAAACTCGGGTGCTAGGCGGGCGAGGCAAGTCGCGAAAGTCGGCCGTCTCTCAATAACCCTGCAACAGGGCTGTGGCACTGTGTGTTTGTGCCGTTACACTTTCAACTTCACATACCTGCCCCTTCGGGGGCCCCAATTAATCGTTGGGTCCGAAGGGAGTTTTTACGTTCATGCGAGCATACGAATTAATGGTTATTGTCAGCGGCAAACTCGAAGAGTCCGCAGCCCACAACTGGATCAGTGTTGTTACTAAATCAGTAACTACTGCCGGTGGCAAAGTTCATGGCACACCTGATTGGTGGGGTAAGCGTCGTTTGGCTTATCCAATTAAAAAACAAGAAGATGGCTACTACGCAATTTTCAATATCTCAGCGCCAGGTGGTGCACTCGACGAAGCCGAGCGTGCCATGCGAATCGCAGATGATGTTCTGAGACACAAACTCCTCCGCCTTCCTGATGACGAAGCCGCACGCCGTGGCATGACCGTCTCGGCTTAAGAATTTTTACAAAAGAAATAAAGGGACAAAATGGCTGACAACAGCATCACACTCGTCGGAAACTTACCTCGCGACCCAGAAATTCGATTTACTGCCACTGGCCGAGCAGTCGCGTCGTTCAGTATGGGTGTCGGTCGTCGATACCAGGTCAACGGTGAATGGCAAGAACAAACTTCTTGGTTCAATGTCACTGCTTGGGGTCAACTCGGAGAGAACGCAGCGGCAACTTTGGTCAAAGGTTCGCGAGTTGTTGTGACCGGTCGACTAGAGCAGCGCGAATACACATCCCGCGAGGGCGAGAAGCGCACAGCGATTGATGTCGTGGCAGATGACATCGGGCCAAGTTTGCGTTGGGCAACTGCAACAGTGGTGCGTACACCAAAGCAAGAAGGCCAAGGTGGCGGAGCAGCAAGCAACCGACCAGCAAACTCAGGTTCAAATCCTGGCAACGAAGCAACGCCATTTGATGGCGAAGAACCTTTCTAGAAATTAAACAGTTCATTAAAGCAATCATCAAAGCAATAAAAATAAACTCGACGATTAAGGACATTCCCAATGACAAGTAAATCCAACAAGTTACGTGCCCAAAAAGCGTTGTTGCGCAAACCAAAGAAGCGCTCAAACGTTGTAGTCAAAGAAAAGATCGGTTTTGTTGACTATAAAGATGTCAATTTATTGCAACGCTTTATGTCAGATCGCTCAAAGTTGCGCGCGCGAAGAATGAACGGCAACAGTGTTCAACTTCAACGCGATATCGCGACAGCAGTTAAGAATGCTCGTGAGATGGCACTGTTGCCATACATGAAGCAGGTTTCTGCTGCGCGCGCGCCACGCGAGCGTGGCGAATACGGTTCTGACGACCGTGACCGCGATCGTGGTCCACGTCGTCCACGCCGTGATGATGCAGCGCCGCGTAGTTCGGTCACTGTTTCAGAAACAGTAGAAGTAGCGCCAAATATCACAGCAGAAATAACAACCGAAGTTAGCGTTGACGGGGCAGCATCATGAAAATTCTTCTTCGATCCGATGTCAAGGGTGTGGGCCGTCGCGGCGACATTGTCAATGTGTCTGCAGGACATGCTCGCAACTTTTTGTTGCCGAAGGATCTTGCTGTTGTTGCTAACGACGGCACGGTTGCCCAAGCCGAGGTAATGCGCAAAGCGCAAGAACTTAAGGCCGCGACAGACCGTGAATCTGCACGAAGTCTTGCATCTTCATTAGCCACAAAAGTAATTACCATTTCGGCAAAGGCAGGCAACGAAGGGCGTTTGTTTGGCTCAATAACTTCTACAGAAATTGTGAAAGCAATATTTGACCAGACTGGTGCAACGATTGATCGCAAGCAAGTGCAACTAGAAGCACCGTTGCGACAACTAGGCGAGCACGTAGTTGTTGTAGAGCTGTTTGCAGAAGTGTTAACAAACATGTCGGTAAACATCGTCTCGAAATAGAGTTGATTGTTAGTCGCGCTTTACGGTTTGATCAACACAGTTATCAACACGGTTATCCACACGAAAATCACAGGGTTATACCGCTAGCAATCAACAGGCAAATCAAGGCATTGTGTAGTCATGTCAATCGCTGAATTCTCTCGCAGCGATCGCTCTGGTGCACAGCAGCGACAAACGAATCGAATTCCTCCGCACAGCATTGAAGCAGAAGCATCGTTGCTTGGTGCAATGTTGCTGTCACAAGAAGCAGTTGCTGTTGCGTTTGAACGAGGCGTTAGGTCAGAAGAATTTTATAAGCCAGCACACCAACATATATTCGATGCGATTCGATCACTCAATACTGCGGGCGAGCCTGTTGATCCGATAACAGTTGGTGAAGAATTACGACGTAACAATTTGCTTGACGGTATGGGCGGCATTGACGCGCTACTGACTTTACAAAATGCGACACCGGCAATTACAAGCGCCGATCGTTATGCGAAAATTGTTCGTGAAACCGCATCACTTCGCCGACTATTGACGGTTGCATCAGAAATCGCCGAGATCGCTTACAGCGGGCCAGAGGATGTGGCGAAAGCGATTGATGATTCTGAATCAAAAGTATTTGACGTTTCAGAAAGCAATATCGGTGATGCATCTCAGCCACTTAAGAATTTGGTTGAAGACGCAATGGAGAAGTTAGAAGACCGC
This sequence comes from Ilumatobacteraceae bacterium, assembly GCA_964203235.1. Classification (GTDB taxonomy): domain Bacteria; phylum Actinomycetota; class Acidimicrobiia; order Acidimicrobiales; family Ilumatobacteraceae; genus BACL27. Next base: position 779,258 of record CAXNLE010000002.1, on the reverse strand, counting down.
GCAAATAATAAAGAATCAATAACTGGCATCGCAACTGGCTTAGCTGGTTTAGATAAAATTTTGCTCGGCCTGCAACCGGGTACGTTAAATATTCTTGGTGCTCGCCCTGCAATGGGAAAGTCGGCGCTCGCACTTGGTATTGCCGTGCATGTTGCGCGCAACTCAGGTAAAGCAGTTCTGTTCTTTTCTCTTGAAATGGGAAGCGCAGAACTTGTACAAAGAATTTTGGCAAGTGAAGCCGGAGTCGACTCGGCAATATTGCGTAGCGGTCGCCCTACGCCAAATGACTGGACAAAGATCGGACACGCGGTAGGTCGCCTAGATGTGCCGTTGATTATTGACGACAGCCCAGGCACATCGGTTGGCGCGATTCGTGCGAAGGCTCGAAGAACTCTTAGTCGTCAAGGTGATCTCTCGCTCATCGTGATCGACTATCTACAACTCATGGGCGGCGATGGTCGACCAGAGAACAGGCAACTTGAAGTCAGTGAGATCAGTCGTAAGTTAAAACTGCTAGCACGCGAGTTTAAGATTCCAATTCTTGCCCTTAGTCAGTTGAGTCGTGGATTAGAAGCACGCACAGATAAGCGGCCAACACTTTCTGACTTGCGCGAATCTGGCGCACTCGAACAAGACGCCGACGTGGTGATGTTTTTATATCGCGACGAGGTTTACAACCCCGACAACAAAGACGAACTTGGTGCTGCAGAATTAAGTATCTCAAAGCATCGTGCTGGCCCGCTAGGCAAAGTGCGCCTCGCTTGGCTTGGTGCTTACACAAGGTTCGAGAACTTTGCGACAGATTCAAATTCAGATTTATAAATAGTTTAAACAAAAGGCACAAATGATGTTTCTTGGAGAAGATTTACTTGCATGGCTGGTTATTGCATTGGGCGGCGCCATGTGTGCCGGCAACATCGCTGCATTAGTTCGTCCGCCGAAAAAACGCCGCGATGCGAATGATTTAGTTAAGGCACCCATCTTGCGCAGTTTGGTAATGGCGACAATCGGTGGCATTGCCGCTTTATGGTCACTCGTAAGTTTGTTTTAAATTAAGTCATTCACCAGTCATCAGATCGGCGGGATTCTTTTTTCTTGCTGGCATGTCGTTTGCCTTCAAGCCGTCGCTCAATAGACCCTCGGGTCGGTTTCGATTTTCTTCGTTGCGGGCTTGCCGGTTTGGCGACATCGTCAAGCATCTCTGTCAGTTGACTTAGACAAAGTTGGCGGTTACGCCATTGACTTCTACTTGTTTGACTTGACACGCGAACTGTTTTGGGCCATTTTGTTTTTACTCGTCTCAGCAAGATTTCTGAACCAGTGATCGCATCAGTCTCAACAACCAAAGTTGCTTTTGATGAAGTTTTATTAATGTGCTGCCCACCCGCACCACTTGAACGGGCAAAACTCCAATTCAGTGCACTACTTGGCACGACTAAACCACTCGAGGTTCGGAGATCTTCGTCGGGTTTCACTTTGGTAATTCGTGCTTAAGTTTCGAGCGGGTGACGGGAATCGGACCCGCGTATTCAGCTTGGGAAGCTGATGTTCTACCACTGAACTACACCCGCAATTAGATAGTTGAGCGTATCAAGACGTTTTTATGGCCGAAATTTCAGATTCGCAAAAGATTTACTAAGGTTGTCTAGTTGTGATTCTGTCAGACCGAACTATTCGAGAGGCGTTGGCCCAAAAGCGGATCGTAATTGACCCGCTAGATGATTCGTGTATTCAGCCTTCTTCTATCGATGTAAAAGTTTCAAACCTGTTTCGGGTGTTTCGCAATCACACGGCAAGCACCATCGATGTCAAACGTGATCTTTCTGAACTCACAGAGTTAGTCGAGATTGACCAAGACGGTGTATTCATGTTGCATCCAGGAGAATTTGTTCTCGGTTCAACCCTTGAGAGAATCGGACTCGCAGATGACCTAGTTGGTCGAGTCGAGGGAAAGAGTTCCTTAGGTCGTCTCGGTTTGTTGATTCACTCGACTGCCGGTTTTATCGACGCAGGTTTCAATGGTCACATCACACTTGAACTTTCAAATGTGGCAAATCTGCCGATCACAATTTATCCATCAATGAAAATTGGTCAAGTGAGTTTTATGACGATGACTACACCAGCAGATAAACCCTACGGTTCAGGTGCAAGTGGATCTAAATATCAAGGTCAACGCGGCCCGACACCGAGTCAGTATTTCAAAAATTTTAAGTAGTTAACTAAAGCTTGGCGAACTCGCTGCGCTATTCGATGCTGCGAGTGGCGCACTTTGATTAGCAACTGATCGCTCACCGTTTTCGATGGCATCGAGCAAGTGAATTGCAATGTCACCAACTTTTATTTCAGACTCATCTTTGCCGGCACCTTTGACACCGTCATCGAGCATGATGTAACAAAACGGACACGCAGTTGCGACACGAGTGGCTCCTGTAGCGATTGCTTCACGGGCGCGCTCATCGTTAACTTTGGTGCCGATATCTTCTTCCATCCACATTCTCGCTCCACCTGCACCACAGCACATGCCCTTTGTGCCGTTGCGTGGCATCTCGACAATTTCAATGCCCTTGATTGAGCCCACGACTTTGCGCGGTGCAATGTAAACATCATTGTGACGACCGAGGTAACACGAATCGTGATAAGTGATTCGCTCCTCAAGCGTGGCGTTAGATACGTCCAACTTTCCGGATTCGATTAGATCTTCAAGCAACTGCGAGTGGTGAACTACTTCGTAGTTGCCACCCAATTGCGGATATTCATTTTTTAGCGTGTTGAAGCAGTGTGGACACTGAGTAATTATTTTCTTCACTCCCATACCGTTAAGCATTTCAACATTCGGCATGGCCAACATTTGAAACAAATATTCGTTTCCACTACGGCGCGCACTGTCGCCGGTACACATTTCGCTTGGACCAAGTATCGCTACATCAATGCCGGCTCGCTTGAGCAACTTAGCCATCGACTGTGTGACTTTTTTATTTTTGTCATCAAAACTGCCAGCACAACCGACCCAATAAAGATATTCACTCGTAAATGGTGCACCTGGGTCAAGAACTTGTACATCTAAATCCTTTGCCCACTCGCCGCGATCTGTCTGACTCATACCCCAAGGATTTCCCTGGTTTTCCATTGCGCGATAGGCGTTTCCGAGTTGTGCGGGAAAGTTGCTCTCCATTAGCGACAGATAACGACGCATGTCGAGAATCTTGTCAAGAATTTCAATGTTGACCGGACAAATTTCGTCGCATGCTTTGCAACTTGTGCAAGACCAAATTTCTTCAGCAGTAATTCGTTCGAATAACAAGTTGGCACCGACTTTGATTTCAGCATCTGCGCTCAACGGCGGTGAGACTTTGCCACCTGGTGCGTGAGCCGCGGTTGCCGCCATTACTTCACCACTCTTAAGAATAATTTCTCGCGGATCAAGTGGCTTACCAGTGGCGTGCGCAGGGCAGACACTCGTACAACGACCACACATTGTGCATGCATCTAAATCAAGTAGTTGCTTCCAAGTAAATTCTTCAACCACATGTACGCCAAATGATTCAAGTGAAGTCTCGGTGAGATTTGGCATTGCCTTCATCGCACCCTTTGGTCGTTCGCGATCTTTGAGATACATGTTGAGCGGCGAGGTGAACATGTGGCGCAACATTGTGATTGGCAGAATCGCCAAGAAAACAATAAAAGTCAATACGTGTGCAACCCACCAACCTTGGTGCCAAGTGGTCAGGGTCGAAGCGCTCGAACCATTAACAAGTTGTGCGAGCGGATAACCAACAACACTCCACTTTTCGTGATCAAGATTTACGCCGGCTGCTTGTCCTTGGGCGATACGAAACATTTCAGCACCAAAACCGGTGATACCGATTGCTAACAACACGCCAAGAATCAGTGCATGTTCTGGCTTTGTTTTAATTCGAATGCGATACGGGCGTTGAACATATCTTCGAATAATTGCCCAAATGACACCACCAGTGAATACGACACCCGCGACATCTCCGACGAGTGCATAACCGCGATAAACGTCGCCATGGAGAAACTTAAGTTGCTCTGGCATTTGATGATCAATTTCTAAAACTGTTGTTACTCCGAGCAAAACTAGAAACCCAAAATAAATCATTGAGTGCATTAAGCCAGCAGCGCTATCACGCAAAAGTGTGCGCATATAAACACCAGAGCGATAATCAGCAAGGCGTCGTTTGGCATTTTTTGTTGTTGTCTTGCGCTTGTCTGGCGCACCACGCTCCCAGTTGCGAATACGGTCAGCAAATCGCAACGATCCCCAGACCAACATCATTGGGATAACCGTGTAGAACGCAACTTGTAAAGCAGTTGGTATTCCGCCAAATACTTCGCGGTGAATTAGAGAAGTGCTTTTCCATCCTGTCAGTTGGGGCACGATGCCCGAGATCATTGTGAAAGAGCCGATGCCAACACCGAACGCAATCGAAAGTTGGTAAGGCTTAAAGCGCTGTTTTATCGATACATCTGTTGTCATGATTTAGATACTTTTCTTTTGTGAGATTGACAACTCTCAGACTAGTTTTCTTATCCGAAGTAAGCGCGATCCAGATCTCGAATACGCGTTGCAAGAGCCGCGAAAAGTTTGTGGGTTAGTGCAGGAACTTTGTCAATTACGCGAAGGAAATTTCCTCGGCTGATTACAAGTACTTGGCATTCTGTTTCACAAGTGACTGTTGCTGTGCGTGGTCCATGATCAAGCAGAGATAATTCGCCAACTACCGAGCCAGTGCTAATTGTGGCGACTTTTTTGCCGCTCCGTTTTACTGTGGCTTTGCCACTCAAAATAATGAAAGCTTCTTTGCCTGGGTCGCCCTGCTTTGTCAAGATTTCACCCTTTTCAAAAGTTATGCGCTCACCAGCCTTCGCAATCTTTTCTAAATCTTTAGAAGAGCATGAAGAAAACAGTGGGGAATATCGGAGATGTTTTAATGAGTTTTTAAGATCAGCCATGGTTTACATAGTAGATCAACTAAGCACCACTATTTTTGAGGCTCAAACTAGTTATTTACTGGCTGATTGGTCAGCCACGGCCTGCGCGGCTGCGGCTATTGCGCTTTGGTCACCAAGATATTCAACGTTTTTTATTACCAGCTCTGCATCTGAGCGATTATTTGAAGCGTTCAAAAACTCATATCGCCGAGGCACCCCTGTTGGGATGTTGAATTCAGAAATTTGCTGTGGGTTTAATTTTTCTAAATGCATGACCAATGCTCGAAGAGAATTGCCGTGGGCAGTTATTAAAATATTTTCATTATTTTTTAGTTCTGGTGCAATATGGGCCTCAAAGTATGGCACGACGCGGGTAACCACATCTTTTAGACATTCAGATGCTGGAAGTTTCTCAACTGGAATATTTTTATATTTTAAATCGTGAGTGGGATGTTCGGGACTTGAAATATCAACTGGCGGTGGGGCAGTGTCATAACTACGTCGCCAAATATTTGTTTGCTCAGCGCCGTACTTTGCAGTGGTGGCTTTTTTATCGAGTCCTTGTAGCGCACCATAATGACGCTCGTTGAGATGCCAATCCTGACGAATATCAATTTTGCTTTGACCAAGTGCGCTTAGTGCAATTCGATTAGTTTCAATTGCTCGAATTTGCATCGAAGTGAATACAAGATCAAACATGATGCCAGCCTTAAGTAATGTCTCGCCGGCTGCTTTTGCTTCTTGCTCACCCTTTGGTGTGAGGGGAACATCGTGCCATCCGGTAAACAAATTTTGGGCATTCCAAGTGCTTTGGCCATGCCGCAATAACACCAAGATGCCTGTCATTTAATTCTCACGAGATAAATCGTAGGTGCTCAACATGGCTAATAATGGAGTATGGCGATTGACAGTTCATTTGATGTAGTTGTAGTTGGGTCAGCAAACTTAGACCTCGTCGCGCGAACACATCGATTGCCAAAACCCGGCGAGACAGTTAGCGGATCAAACTATTTTGAGTTCTGTGGTGGCAAAGGAGCCAACCAGGCAATCGCTGCCTCTCGTGCTGGTGCGCGAACAGCATTTATTGGCGCACTCGGCAATGATCATGCCGGCGAAACTTTGCGGGCTGCATTTAAAAACGACAATGTTGATATTTCTGCAGTGCAGGTCGTAAGCGAACCAACAGGCCGAGCTTTGATTGGCGTCAGTGATGACGGTGAAAACTCGATCATCGTCGTACCTGGTGCAAACCACGCAATCACGATTGCTGACATTGAGCGAAATGCGAAAGTTATTGCATCGGCAAGAGTTTTACTTTGTCAGTTAGAAGTGCCACTTGAAGTTGTGCAGCGCGCATTCGAATTGGCGGGCAAAAATTCGATCCGAATTTTAAATCCTGCTCCTGCACAGTCATTATCTGAAGAATTAATGCAACTCGTTGATGTGATTATTCCGAACGAACACGAAATCAAGCTGCTCGGCGGATCAAACATGTTGCTCAAGCACGGTGTGCAAACAATAATTGTCACCCAAGGCGCTCTAGGCGCTTTGATGATTACCGACAAAACCGAAACACAAATTCCGCCTTTTAAAGTTGAACCGGTTGACTCAACTGGCGCGGGAGACGCATTTTGCGGAATGCTCGCGGCTCGACTTGCAATTGGTGAATCAATGCAGAGTGCTCTTAGAGCAGCAGTGGTTTCTGGTGCATTAGCCACATTGACGGAAGGTGCAGTGCCCTCATTGCCCTTATGGAGTCTGGTTTTTAGCAAACTTGAGTCTATGTGACTCAAGTTATATGCGTGTAAGGTTGTAAAGACTCAAATTTCGACTTATCGTACTTCCCGCTTGTCGAAACCCCCTTCGGCAAGCACTTAACAACTATTTTAATAAACCCTTCAAAAAACCCCTTCAAAAACACGGAGCAAAAAATATGTCAAAAGCAGTCGGAATCGACCTCGGAACAACCAACTCAGTCGTCTCTGTTCTTGAAGCAGGCGAACCAGTTGTTGTCCCAAACTCAGAAGGTTCGCGAACGACACCTTCGGTCGTCGCATTTACCAAAGCCGGCGAAGTTCTAGTCGGAGAAGTCGCCAAGCGACAGGCGATCACCAATCCAGAGCGAACTTTTCGTAGCGTAAAACGACACATCGGTTCATCTTGGACATCGAGTGACATTGACGGCAAGAAATATACGCCGCAAGAGATTAGCGCTCGAATTTTGATGAAGTTAAAGCGTGACGCCGAGGCATATCTGGGCACATCGGTGACTCAGGCAGTTATTACCGTGCCGGCATATTTTGACGACGCCCAACGAACCGCAACAAAAGAGGCTGGTCAAATTGCTGGTCTTGAAGTCCTGCGAATTATCAACGAACCAACTGCGGCAGCTCTTGCATATGGTCTTGACAAAGGAAGCGAAGACGAAACAATTCTTGTATTTGACTTGGGTGGTGGAACCTTCGACGTCAGCGTTCTAGAAATCGGTGACGGAGTTTTTGAAGTCAAGAGCACTCATGGTGATACCCATCTAGGTGGAGACGACTGGGATCAAAGAATAATTGACTGGCTTGTAAAAGAATTTAAGGCCGCCCATGGCGTTGACCTTGGTACTGACCGAATGGCGACACAAAGGTTGAAGGAAGTAGCCGAAAAAGCGAAAATTGAATTGTCGCAAGTTCAGCAAACCCAAATTAACTTGCCGTTTATCACTGCAACGCCAAGTGGCCCTTTGCATTTAGATGTTTCATTAAGTCGTTCAAAGTTTCAAGAGATGACAAATGATCTTTTAGAGCGATGTCGCAAACCATTTGAGCAAGCGATCACCGACGCGGGCATAACTAAAGATCAAATTAAACATGTGATTTTGGTGGGCGGTTCTACCCGCATGCCAGCGGTACTTGATTTGATTCAGTCATTGACCGGCAAAGAACCAAATCGCTCGGTCAACCCCGATGAAGTGGTTGCTGCCGGCGCCGCGATTCAAGCAGGCGTCTTGCGCGGCGACGTAAAAGATGTGTTGTTGCTTGATGTGACGCCGTTGTCATTGGGCATTGAAACAAAAGGTGGCGTGATGACCAAACTCATCGAACGCAATACGACGATTCCGACGCGTCGCACCGAGGTGTTTACAACAGCAGACGACATGCAACCATCGGTAGAAATTCATGTGTTGCAAGGTGAGCGCGAAATGGCGAATTACAACAAGACACTCGGCAAATTTCAACTTGTTGATCTTCCGCCGGCACCGCGGGGCGTTCCGCAAATCGAAGTTACTTTCGATATCGATGCCAACGGCATTGTGCATGTGTCGGCAAAAGACCGCGCGACTAGCAAAGAGCAATCAATGACAATCACCGGTCAGTCATCGTTGTCAAAAGACGACATCAACAAGATGGTCAAAGATGCCGAAGCGCACGTAGAAGAGGATAGAAAACGTCGCGAAGAGGCTGAAATCCGTAACAACGCAGACTCTCTGGTTTACCAAACCGAAAAAGTATTGCGTGAGCAAGGCGAAAAACTCTCCGAAGACGAGAGAACAGCAGTTGAAGGACCGCTCGCAGACCTTAGGGCTGCGTTAAACGGTAGCGATAACGAGACAATCAAGAGCGCGACAGAAAAACTTATGACCGCCAGCCAAGCTTTTAGTCAAAAACTTTATGAAGCAGCAGCCCGTGATACGAATGCTGCGGGCACATCTGCTTCTGGGCAGGCGCCAGGCGAAAACGACTCTGACATTGTTGATGCTGAAATCGTCGACGAGAAATAATCTCAGAGATCTAAATCATTATGGATGAGGAATTAGCTGAAGAAATAGCTGAAGAACTAACCGGGATACCCGAACAACAAGAGGTAGCAACGCCCAGCGAAGAGTTGAGCATTGAATCTCTTGTTGAGCAACTCACCAAAGAGCGCGATGAATTTAAAGATATGGCTTTGCGTGTTCAGGCAGAGTTTGAAAATTATCGCAAGCGATCTGCAGTGCAACAAGTTGACGAAGTTGACCGCAATACGGGTCGATTGGTAGAAGGCCTGTTAGCGGTACTTGATGCCTGTGAGGCGGCTGTAGCGCACGACTTAAAAGGTGTTGAGCCGATTTTCAGTTCGCTAACTTCAGTTTTAAATAAACAAGGTTTAGAAGTCTTAGAACTGCAAGACACAGTTTATGATCCGAGTTTGGCTGAAGCAGTAGTTCATGAACCTGCAGAAACTGAAAATAGCGAAACGATCGTGACTGAAGTTTTGCGAACTGGGTATCGCTGGAAAGGCCGTGTATTGCGCGCCGCCATGGTCAAGGTAAAGGGATAAAGCAAGGCGACGTGCGATGACAGCACAACGAGAGTGGTTCGAAAAAGATTACTACGCCGTACTCGGCGTCAATAAAGATTCGCCAGCCAAAGAAATCACAAAGACTTATCGCAAACTTGCACGCAAATATCATCCTGATACGAATCCAAATAACGCGTCGGCTGAAGAAAAGTTCAAAGATATTTCTGCGGCATACGACGTTCTAGGTGACGAATCTCGTCGTCGTGAATATGACGAGGTTCGACGTGCAGGACCTTCAGCATTTTCTGGTCATGGCGGAGCAGGTTCGCAACATTTTGATGCGGGTGGACAAGACATCAGTGACCTGATCGGTCAGATGTTTGGTGGTCGCGGGTCTCGTTCTCGTGGTGCTGCTGGCCCACAACGTGGCAACGATGTTGAAGCTTCGATAACTCTTGAATTCGTAGATGCTGTTCGAGGAGTCACGACATCGTTGCACTTAACTTCAGAAGTCCAGTGTCAAACCTGTTCTGGTTCGGGCGCAAAACCAGGCACATCTGCTAAACGATGCTCACAATGTGCTGGTCGCGGAGTTGTCGAAGAAGACCAGGGTCCGTTTGCATTTTCATCGGCGTGCCCAAGATGTAGTGGTCGTGGTTCAACAATTGAAAACCCGTGTCGAAGCTGTAAGGGAATTGGTACTGAAGTTCGCGCCCGAGAAGTAAATGTGCGAATTCCGGCTGGTGTCGATAACGGCCAGCGAATTCGACTTAAAGGTCGCGGTGCTCCCGGAAGAAATAATGGATTGACTGGTGATCTGTTTGTAATTTGTAATGTAGCCCCACATCATTTGTTTGGTCGCGAAGGCAAGAATCTGACCTTGCGACTTCCAATAAGTTTTACTGAAGCTGTGTTGGGCGCAAATATTGAAGTGCCAACACTTGATGGTGAACCAGTGACGTTGAAATTGAAACCAGCGACACAGTCTGGCTCGCGTCACCGAGTCAAAGGTAGAGGTCTTCAAACTGCTGGCGAATCTGGGGATTTGATAGTCACAGTTGAAGTTGTGGTTCCAAAAGATTTAACAAAGCAAGAGCGCGCCGCAATTGAAGAACTCGCTCGTGTCAGCAAAGAGTCTGTGCGAAGTCATATCAATTAATGATTTACAAATAGAGAGGCGTTATGGATTTTGAAACACAAGCCGTTTATGTAATTTCGGTAGCCGCGGAACTGGCTGGCATGCATCCACAAACTTTAAGAATTTATGAGCGCCGTGGATTGGTGCAACCTGCGCGAACTGCTGGAGGTAAACAGCGGCGGTACAGCAATGCAGATATTGCACAGTTGTTGCGCATCGCTCAACTTGCCGAGATCGGTATGAATCTTGAAGGTATTCGTCAAGTTATGGCTCTCGAAATAGAGGTCGCTGAACTGAAAAAACAACTTCAGCTGACACAAGATCAACTTGCGCAGTCAACTGCCGGCACAGCAACTCGCTTTGGGCTAGTGCCTTTACGCCAGTCAGTTACTGTCTTCGGTAGTCGACCAAGCATTTTTAATAAGGACCGTTAAATAAAGCCGAGTAGACTTTTAACACGTCCTATAAGTTCTAATTAAGCAAGTTCTAATTAAGTAGGAGCGTTCGATGCCTGTAACTGTCGTAGTTGGAACCCAATGGGGTGACGAAGGCAAGGCAAAAGTAATCGACTTACTTGCTGAGTCGCATCAAATCGTCGCTCGTTATCAAGGTGGGCACAACGCGGGCCACACAGTTGTTGTTGGTGATCAAAAATACGCTTTACAACTAGTTCCAAGTGGTGTGTTTTACGGGCATGTCACACCGGTGATCGGTAACGGTGTTGTCGTAGATATGCCGACATTATTCAACGAAATTGACACACTTGAATCTCGCGGAATTTCTTGTGCACGTTTGAAAGTATCAAGTCTTGCCCATTTAATTTTTCCTTGGCATCAGTCGCATGACGCACTGAGCGAATCTGGATTGGGCGAAAATAAAATTGGAACAACGTTAAAAGGAATCGGCCCTGCATATGCCGACAAGGCTCGCCGAGTCGGTATTCGTGTTGGGGATGTGCGAGATCCAAAAAGATTTAAAACTCTCGTATTCGAACGCGCCGTTGCAGAACAAAAAGTGTTAAGTGCACTCGGTGGTGAGAAGTTAGAAATTGATGCGATCGTGGCAAAGTTCGTCGATTTGGGTACGCGTTTGGTGCCATATGTTTGTGACACGGTTAATTTTTTGCACGAATCTCTTGAACGAAAAGAAAATCTGCTTCTCGAAGGTGCTCAAGCAACATTTCTAGACATTGATCACGGAACATATCCGTTTGTTACATCATCGAATCCAATTGCTGGCGGAGCATGTGCTGGTGCAGGTCTTGGGCCTAGAGATATAACGCGGATCGTTGGTATCGCTAAGGCGTATACAACAAGAGTTGGCAGTGGTCCGTTTCCGTCAGAATTGATTGGCGAGTTGGGCGACAAAGTTGTAGATATCGGCCATGAGTTTGGAACGGTTACTGGGCGTCGTCGTCGACCTGGCTGGTTAGATCTCGTGATGTTGCGCCACGCTGTTCGTCTTAATTCGCTAACAGAAATTGCACTCACGAAACTTGATGTCTTGGACACATTTGAAACTGTTCGAGTATGTGTGGGTTATGAGTTGAACGGCAAATCGCTTACGGGTTACCCAGATGACGCACAACTGCTCGGTGAATTTACTGCCAAGTACGTTGATCTTCCCGGCTGGAAATCTTCTGTGCGCATGATTCGTAGTTATACAGATCTACCAAAGCAAGCGAGATCATTAATTGAACTTGTTGAACAGCATTGTGGCGTGCCGGTGTCAATTATTGGGGTTGGCCCCGAGCGCAACGAATGCGTCGTGCGCAAATGATCGAGCGATACAGCCTGCCAGAAATGGCAGAAATTTTTTCGGATGAATCTAAGTTTCGTCGCTACTTAGAAATTGAGTTACTAGCCACTTCGGCACATTGCGAACTCGGTGTTGTGCCACGTGATCACGCGCAGATTTGTCGTGACCGTGCCCCAAAAGTTGATAGCGAATTTTTGACAGCCGTGAGTGAGCGTGAACGAGTCACCGATCACGATGTTGCTGCTTTCGTTGATATTGTTCAGCAGCAAATCGGCATGCCGGCTGGTGCATGGATTCATCATGGACTCACAAGTTCTGATGTTGTTGATACTGCATGGTGTTGGATGTTGCGTGACGCCGCGACCTTGATAGATCGCGCACTTGTTGATTTATGCGAAGCGGTGGTTGCGCTTGCCGAGAAGCATCGCGACACAGTAATGATCGGTAGAACTCATGGCATGCATGCTGAGCCAACAACATTTGGCGCCAAAGTTGCGCTGTGGGCATTGCAGTTGCGTCGAGATCGTGATCGTTTAGATGCCGCAACTAAAACAATCGCAGTGTGCAAACTTTCAGGCGCGGTTGGCACGTATTCAAATATTGATCCACATGTAGAACTGAGTGTTGCAAAAGCACTCGGCTTGCAAGCAGTGCCGGCAACTCAAGTCATCGCCCGCGATCGTCACGCTGAATATTTGTGGGCGTGCGCAAGCATTGGCACAACAATTGAGACAATTGCTGTTGAGTTGCGACACTTGCAACGCACAGAAGTAAACGAAGTGCGTGAAGGCTTCGCAGTGGGTCAAAAAGGCAGTTCAGCAATGCCGCACAAACGAAATCCGATCTCGTCTGAAACTTTGACAGGATTGTCTCGGGTTTTACGAGCAAATCTTCAGGTCGGTTTGCAAGATGTTGCACTTTGGCATGAGCGTGATATTTCTCATTCTTCGGCAGAACGAATTGTCTTGCCAGATTCGTCAATGCTGGCTTATTACATGTTGCGACGAGCCACGAGGTTGATTACAAATCTTGAAGTCGATGGCGCACAGATGCTAAAAAATCTGCACTCAAAACATGGTGTTGTGTTTTCGCAATCTGTATTGCTTGCTCTCGTGTCTTCGGGCATGACGCGTGATGACGCATATCGACTTGTTCAAGAACTAGCAGCGCGTGCAGTAACTGAAGAATCACAGTTTCGTGAACTGTTGGCTGCTGACAAGCGCATCGGTTTAACATCAAAACAACTAGACGCGATATTTGATCTCAAGAAATCTGTCAAACATACAAATCGCGTCTTTGAAGCGCTTGCTTCGAAACAGTTGTAATTGATTCAAATCTAGAGATGTCTAAACTTCCACCGCTTGATTTAGCGAGAGAAGCATTACGCGAACATATTCTTCTCCATTCATTGAAGACAGGCTCGTTCACTCTTAAATCTGGAAAAACGAGCAACTGGTTTCTCGATTCAAAACAAACAGCGTGTCGTAGCGATGGAATCTTGCGTGTCAGTGATGTTGCATTAGCAATGTTGCCACCAGAAATTGACGCGATTGGTGGGCTAACGATGGGTGCTGATCCAGTTGCATTTGGCATCGCCGCAGTTGCAGCAACACGGGGCAGAGTTTTGCGCAGTTTCAGTGTGCGCAAAGAGAGCAAAGATCACGGCATTACTGGTCGCATTGCAGGTGCACTGCAGCCAGGCGATCGTGTGGCAATCGTTGAAGACACCGTTACGCGTGGCACTTCGCTATTCGAAGCCGTTGAAGTTGTTAGAGCTTTCGGCGCAACACCGGTGTTTATAACAGTGATAGTTGATCGCGGCGGTACTTGCGCGGCAATGGCAATCGAAGCAAAAATTACATATCAACCAATGCTCAGCGCACCCGATCTTGGCTACGCTTTTGGATCATGAGCATTCGTTCAATTTTTACTAAGTCGTTTTTCGCAATTTGCCTGTCGCTAGGCACAGTCGGTTGTTCAAGTTCAACATCTGATTCTGGTGACGAAACTAAATCAGAAGAGACACCAGAAGCAACATCAGACGAGACATCTGCGACAGCGACTGATGAAGTTGTCGAGATTTCAGTAATCATTGGTCAAACTTCGGGTTCGGCAGTTGCCTTTCAAGCAACGCTTGGCTCAACGGTGCGACTCAAAATTCTTAACCCCGACGCCGACGACGAGTTTCACCTACATGGCTACGATCTCGATGGCGGAGTCACCCCAGCCGGCCAAGAAGCGATAATCGAATTTACTGCCGACAAACTTGGCACCTTTGATCTCGAGAGCCACGTCACCGGCGAATGGATTCTCACACTCGTCGTCGAAGAATAATCGTCACGCGCCAGCCATGATTTCTCGGCGCTCTACGCACGATTAAATAATTACCTAGTTTTCAAATTGTGGTCGGGACCGGCGTCGATCCGGTGACCCTGCGCTTTTCAGGCGCATGCTCTGCCTACTGAGCTACCCGACCTGGAGAAGTGCGAACACTCCCCAGCGGTCCCGACGGGACTTGAACCCGCGACCTCCGCCTTGACAGGGCGGCGTGAACTCCAACTTCACCACGGGACCAGATTCTGCTATTGCTGAAACTGACCTTTTGCACCCCCAACGGGATTCGAACCCGTGCCGCCACCTTGAAAGGGTGGTGTCCTAGGCCACTAGACGATGGGGGCAGGGACCTACTATCCGTTGAGAACTCTTGAAATCTATCACCGCTAGTTGCAGAAAAACCTAAGAACCTGCGAAAAGAATTAGGAAAAGATTTAAAGCCCTTCGCTTTGTGCGCTAACTGTCCATTCAAGTAGCCAGCCCAGGTAGTCATAAAGATCGTTTTGAATGATCTTTTCTTTGTCTGATTCAGTCTCAGGTGAATTTAATTGTCGCGATTCGATGCTCAGGTCGCCGTGATCAGACTCAGCAATATCTAAAGTCGTTCCGATCACGAGTCGCAACGAGTTAATACTTCGTGCAAAGGCATCTATCTCAGATTCGGAGAGTTCGTTGCTTGCACCGATCACCTCTAATGCAGTCTCAATTGATGCAAGTCTTGATGCCAGCAATTCGTCGCGCATCAAGCGTTGGTACTCGGCGTCTTTTATTGCATCGTTGTGATAAGCCGTTGGAAATAATCGTCGAAGTGAAGCATCGTCAGTTGTATTCAATAACGAGTCGCGAAGTTCAGTAATTAGATGAGTCAGTACTTCGCAATGATCTTTCGGCAAGACCAACTTATAGTTACCAGTTTTAGTGCGAGTTACTGGTCCCTTATTTATTTTCACAATGTCTCGTGCTCCATCGTTGCCCACAAACCATGTTCATGAAGTCGATAAACATCAAACTCGGCGCGTTCGCGCGAACCGTTCGAGACAACAGCCCGACCTTTGTGGTGAACATCGAGCATCAATTCAGTTGCTTTTTCGAGACTGTAACCAAAAAGTTTTTGAAATACGAACGTTACATATGACATCAGATTGATCGGGTCGTTCCAGACGATGACAATCCACGGCTTGTCTGACTTAGTTACGTCATCAACATCTGGCTCTAAGACCTGGGATGGTTGAACGCTGGCTACTGCCATGTATCTCACCTTCCTATTGTGGCGTGACGGTGTGACTTTTGTTCAAGTTTTTAGGCTCGGAGATTTTGATTTCAGATTTTGAATTTGCGAGATTATTCGTGAGATTTTAATTTCGCAACACTTCAATTTCATAGCTAGATCGGTTGGGCTTTGGTGCTTAAGCATCGTACGATTGGCGCATGGCACTTAATGTTCGTCCAGTCGTGCCTTCGCGGTTGTTCTCGCACGAATCAAAGCGCTCGCCTAAAACAATTGTTGGCGGATATATCGCTTTGACCAAACCACGAATAATCGAACTATTACTAGTTACGACAGTGCCGACAATGGTCTTGGCAGCCGGCAAATGGCCAGCGTGGTCGTTGATCGCAATAACTTTGCTCGGCGGAACTCTCGCCGCTGGGGGTGCAAACACGATAAATATGTATATCGATCGTGACATCGACAAATTGATGAAGCGAACGCAGACTCGTCCTCTCGTCACTGGGTTAATCGCGCCAAGAAATGCGCTTGTGTTTGCGATGATTTTAGAAGTCCTTGCATTCGCGATTTTGTGGGCCGGCGCAAACTTGCTGTCTGCTTGCCTTGCATTCAGCGCCACAGCGTTTTATGTGTTTATTTATTCATTGTGGTTGAAGCGCACGAGCAAACAAAACATTGTTATCGGTGGTGCCGCTGGGGCAATGCCAACTCTCATTGGATGGGCCGCAGTTACAAATTCTGTTGGCTGGCCTGCGGTTTGGCTCTTCATAATTATGTTTCTATGGACTCCACCACATTTTTGGGCTCTAGCAATTAGGCACGCCGATGAATACCGTGCGGCAAACGTGCCAATGTTGCCGGTAGTAGTTTCACTTGAGCGCACGGTTCGCACGATGTTTTGGTACACGGTGGTTCTCGCGGCGGCGACCCTTGTGTTGATGCCAGTTGCGAATCTTGGCTGGATTTATGGTGGAACCGCAATTGTTGTAGGGCTAGGTTTTTCGGTCGGGACGGCAATGCTCGGGCGCAAACCAACTGAGGCTTGGTCAATGAAGGTTTTCTCTTTTTCGATTACATATGTGACTGTGCTTTTTGGCGCTTTGATGGTCGATGTACTGGTTTAAAACTTGCTGTTTAATCAAACAATTCGCCGACTTCGTGCGATAAAGAAGTTTCCAAGCCAAAGGGCTTAACTGTTAGCGTTATCTGAGTTATGAGCGCCATTGATGTGAATTCTGCGATGAATAATTCGGGGACGTTGTCTGGCATAAGTTTTTTTAGCAAAATTTCGAGTTGGTTACTAACAACAAGTCACCAACGAATTGGCCGACTGATGGTTTCAGTTTCTCTG
Organism: Ilumatobacteraceae bacterium; assembly: GCA_964203235.1. Lineage (GTDB taxonomy): Bacteria > Actinomycetota > Acidimicrobiia > Acidimicrobiales > Ilumatobacteraceae > BACL27. The sequence continues at coordinate 762,230 of CAXNLE010000002.1, read as the reverse complement.
CTTTGGACTATTGCTGTCGTCGTCGTTGGAGTAGTTCTTGATGTTGAAAGAATTAGTTCGGTTAGTGATCTAATTGATTCAACAAGTGCGACACAATTGTTTTCAATTTTTCGTATCGGTTTAATTTTTGGCTCAATTACGCCAATGACACTTGGCATCGCACTGGCCATTGCACCTATGCAGATCGGTAGTCAAGTTCTTGCTTTTGCGAGAGCGGCGGCGTTCGGCGCTTACTTATGGTTTTTCGGAATGATCATTGTCGGTGTTGCATATCTTGGCAATGGTGGGCCTGGTGGCGGTGACCCACAAATGGTTGATCTGTTTCTTCTTGGTTTAGGACTGGTAATCGCAGGGCTACTACTCGTTAGTGCAAGTATCGCAACAACAATTCTCACATCACGTCGTGCAGGGATGACCCTTATTGATGCACCAATTTTTGTTTGGTCGTCACTCGTGACCACCGTGTCGCTTGTTCTCACACTTCCAGTTATGGCTGGAGCATTAATTTTTGTCGCAGTTGATCACACTTACGAGCGAGCAACATTCGGCGCAACTGATGGAGTCAACGCTTGGATTGGTTGGGCACTCACGTCGCCACAAATATTTCTACTGGCAATTTCAAGTCTTGGCGTACTTGCACAAATAGTTGCAACGATGAATAAAGGCAAGCAACCACTACGCGGAGGTTTGTTCATTGGTATCGGCGTAATGAGTACTGCTTTAATCGGCACGGTGACACAATCTTTTTATTCGTTACAACTAAACAGCGAGTTAAATGACATCGCCAAAAATCTCTTACCGTTTTTGATGTTCAACGCACTTCCGATGCTCGGTTTACTTATTGTGCTCGGTTTGTGTTTATTGGCGATGAAAAATGAAAAGGCAAAACCCAGCGGCGCATTTGTTCTTGCATTCTTTGGTGTCGGCATGGTGCTAACTGGCATGCTCGGAAACGCTTTGTTGCGGATCAGCGATTTGAAATTATCAAACACAGTGTTTGAAGAGGCAGTACTCATTTATATTGGTTACGGCGTGGTGCTGAGTTCGTTCGGAGCAATTGTTCATTTTGGTCCAAGAATCTGGGGTCGCAAGATGCCAACCATGCCAGTCATCGGACTTGGATTGCTCGGTGTACTCGCAGTTGTATTAGCGGCTCTGCCTTATTACATCGCTGGCTTCACTGACCAACCTGCAGCCCGGATGACAGGCGAGTTGGGTGACAACAGCCAAATCTGGAACTCTGCCGCAGCGATTGGTCAAGCAATATTTTTAATTTTCATATTCGCTTTCGTTGGTCTTGTTGTTAAAACATCGAGTTCTGGTGAGATAGCAGATGAAGAAAATTTTGAAACGGTTCAGGCAAACTAATGAGCACTAACTTATGAGCGCTAACTTATGAGCACCAACGCAACAGCACTCAATTCAGGACCAAAAATTGTGATGCGCCGTCAGGCTTTAGTTTTAAGCGGTTTAATGTCGGCGGCTAGCGCAATGTTGATCGGCTCGATGCTCGCGATCTGGTTGCAGTTCAGGGCTAATGCACCATTACGTGAGTCTTCAGATGGCAGCAAGATGTTGCGTGACTGGTTGCCAGAAAATATCAAGATTCCCGAAGTTGCGACCAACACGATGATGTTGACGTTTGTAATCACTTGTGTGATGGTGCAGTGGGCGAGTTATTCTTCCCGCCGTGCAGACTCAAAACACACAACACTTGCACTCGCAGTTGCATTACTGACCGAGATTGCTCTAATCAATGCGCAGATTGCTGTTTATATGCAAATGGATATTGGTGTTCGCGACAGCAGTTACACAATGATGTTTTACGCAATAACAGCCACGATGTCCGTGCTGATAGTTATCGGTTTAGGTTTCACAGTGATGACGATGTTTAGGTCTTTCGCTAGTCGCAACAGCGATCACGATTTGGTGCTGGCTCATAGTGTTTATTGGTATTCACTCGCTGTAATTTTTGCAACGATGTGGTTCGTCGTGTACGTGCAAAAGTAAAGTAGGCATTATGTTTTCGACTGGTTTCAAATACTTCATAGGCGTGACTGTGCTTTCGGTCGCAGCTTTGATCATGTCGTTGTTTGTATTAGATCAATTTGCAATTGCTGGTGTCGCGATCAGCATGTTGATCGCCGTGACTGCACTTCTGGCTGGTATCGCTGTTGTTACTCGAGACGGGCAAACAACAACCGCAACGCCTGACTCGTCAAAAGAATTAGTGACTCAAAGTATGTGGCCACTGGTGACCAGCATTGGTGTGGTGTTATTGGCACTTGGGTTGGTTACATCAGCATTAGTTTTTTTCACTGGATTAGTTGTCGTGTTAGGGGCTCTTGTCGAGTGGATGGTGCAGTCTTGGAGTGAACGAGCCTCAAAAGATGTCAATTACAACGCTTTGGCCCGCAAGAGAATCCTTAATCCAATCGAGTTTCCGGTTCTTGCTGCGCTTGGTTTAGGTGTAATTATTTATTCGTTTTCGCGAATCATGCTTGCAGTTGATAAATCAACTGGCGCATTGCTGTTTATCTTGCTCGGTTCGGTCGTGTTAATTGCAGGAATCTTGTTTGTACTCAAGCCAAATCTGAACCGCTCATTGGTAGTTGCAATTTGTGCACTAGGTGCGGTGGGCATCTTCGCAACGGGAATCTTAAGTGCAACTACTGGTATGCGCGAAGAACTTGTTGAAGCCGCAGCCGAAGGACATTTCTCCCATGCAGAGTGTGGCCCCGAAGAGTCGAAATATTTCGACAAACTAGCAGAAGGCAATTTGTCTCTGCGCAGTTCAGTAGATGCAACTATTGAGCTAGCTGACGGCAAATTGACAGCCAGAGTTGTCGGGTTTAATCAACCTCAGAATTCTGTGACAATTCGTCGCGCAACATCAACCAATTTTATTTTTCATAATTTGGATGCCAATGAATATCGATTAGTCGCCGACCTAGGTAATCGTGCGGTCGCCGAGCCTGATGGAAAAACCGAAAAAAATCTAGTTTGCACACAGTTAACGGCTCAAGGTTCTGAGCAATCACTAGTACTGACGATAAACAAGCCAGCACCCGTAGGAACTTCATATGTTTTGAGTGTTCCAGGTATTGAAGGTCAGACCATCGAGTTGGTCGTGCCGTGAATCACTCTCAACGACATCGCAACTTAAAGAATCAATTGGCTAGCGTTTCGCTTGTGGTTGTTAAAAAGTATCGAAAAATCTCCGGTGTTGCATTGGCCTCAATGCTTGCATCAAGTTGCGCCACGAATGCCCCGCAAGATACGTGGCAACCCAAGGGCCCAAACGCGAAACTCATTGATGACCTGCAACAACCAGTTTTTGCAGTGGCTGGCATCATTGGCTTAATTGTTGCTGTAGCGGTCGTTTATACCGTGATCAAATACAAAGATCGCGGACAGCCAATCCCAGAACAAACTCATGGCAAGCCAGCATTAGAAATTACTTTGACAATTATCCCGGCTCTCATTCTTGCTGTTGTCGCCGTGTTTACGTTCGGCGCGATTTTTAAACTTGCCAAAACTGATGACACCGAAATGATTATCAATGTCACAGGTCAGCAGTGGTGGTGGGAGTACGACTACCCAGTGCAAAACGAATTCGGCATCACGCAGCCGATTATTAGTTCTGGTCAACTTGTGATGCCTGTAGGCACGAAAGTTCTGTTGCGTGAAACGAGTCGCGATGTCATCCACTCATATTGGATTCCGGCGCTCAACGGCAAACGTGATGCGGTGCCTGGTCGAGTTCAAACTCTTCGTTTAGAGGCCGATGCGCCAGGAATCTTTGCTGGACAATGCACCGAGTTCTGCGGACTTTCACATGCCAATATGCGAATGGAAGCAATCGCATTGAGCAAGGCAGACTTCGCAAAGTGGGTGTCTAATCAACAAGCCAAGTATGTCGCGCCGGCAAAAGATTCTTTGGCACAACAAGGCGAAGCGGTGTTTTTGAACCAGTGCGTGCGTTGTCACCAAGTTAATGGTTTGATGCGTGCCGATGGAACACCAGTAATTGCTGCTCCAGACGAAAACGTTTGGTCAGGCGCTGCGCCAAACTTATCGCATTTAATGTCGCGCAATACTTTTGCTGGTGCGACGTTTGATTTGTTGTCAAAGCAATGCCGAGATGAAGTTTGGGGTGCTTCAAGCGACGAGATTGGTGCAAAATATCTCGCCGGCGTTTCAGAGGATTGTTTGAATCAAAAAGACTTGCGATCATGGTTACGAAATGCGCCGGAGATGAAGCCAATGTATGCAAACCCAACACAATTAGCAGCCACGGGCGGCAAGTATCGCGGCATGCCGTACCTCGCATTAAGCGAAGATGACATAACCAAGCTTGTTGCTTACCTTTTAACCCTGAAATAACACAAGAAACAGAGAGCGATTTATGGCAATCATTGAACGTGAAACAGAAGTGTTGGTTCCAGTTATTGTTTCGCCAACTTCAACTTATGGTGTCCTCAAGCGCCCAGTTGCTGCAACTGGTTGGCGCGCCTGGGTTTTTACTGTTGATCACAAAAAACTTGGTTTGATGTATGGCGCTACAGCGATGTTCTTTTTTATTGTTGGCGGTGTTGAAGCGTTACTAATTCGATTGCAACTTGCAGCGCCAAATGGCAAAGTTTTGAATGCCGACCTTTACAACCAAATGTTTACGATGCACGCGACAACAATGGTGTTCTTGTTTGTCATGCCAATGGCAGCCGGGTTTGCCAACTATTTCATCCCACTGCAAATTGGTGCACGCGACGTCGCGTTTCCGCGCATCAATGCACTTAGTTTCTGGTTGCTTTTATTTTCAGGAATATTCATAAACCTCTCATGGTTTCTTGGCGGAGCCGCTGACGGTGGTTGGTTCATGTACGCGCCTAACTCTGGGCCAGTCTTCTCGCCAACTCATGGCATTGATTTTTGGGCTTATGGTTTGCAAATTGCAGGCATTGCCTCACTCACCGGGGCGATCAACTTAATCGTCACTGTGCTTAACATGCGAGCACCAGGTATGTCATTAATGAAAATGCCGATTTTCACGTGGATGATGACGGTCGTTCAGTTCTTGTTGCTATTTGCAGTACCAGTAATCACTGTTGCGTTGTTCTTACTTTCGTTTCAACGCAGTTTTGGCGCACGGTTTTTTGATGTCGCAGCGGGTGCTGACCCGTTGCTATGGCAACATTTATTTTGGATCTTCGGTCACCCAGAGGTTTATATTCTTGTTCTGCCATCATTCGGAATCGTCTCAGAAGTTTTGCCGGTGTTTTCGCGCAAGCCACTCTTCGGCTATCCGTTTGTTGTGTTCTCAGGTGCAGCGATTGGTTTTGTCGGCTGGGGCGTTTGGGCGCACCACATGTTCGCTTCTGGTCTCGGTCCTGTTTCGGTTGCAGTGTTTTCGTTGACAACAATGGCGATCGCCGTGCCAACGGGCGTCAAGATCATTAACTGGACGCTGACAATGTGGGGCGGAAAATTAGTCTTCACGACGGCGATGAAGTTCTCGATTGGCTTAATCGTTTTGTTTACAGTCGGCGGACTTTCTGGTGTGACTCACTCGGTTGCTCCATCAGACACTCAACAAACTGACACCTATTACATTGTCGCGCACTTTCATTATGTGTTATTTGGTGGCGCCGTGTTGGGCATCTTTTCAGGTTTTTATTATTGGTGGCCAAAAATGTTCGGCAAAATGCTTAACGAAAAGCTTGGTGGCTGGAACTTTTGGCTGATGGTAATCGGGATGAACTTGACTTTTGGTCCGATGCACATTCTCGGCCTCCAAGGTCAACCACGACGCATGTACCAATGGACAGAAGCACGCGCTGGAGAAGGATTTTTTAATTTTGCATTTTGGAACTTAGTGTCATCAATTGGCTCGTTTGTTTTAGCCGTAGGAATCTTGTTGTTCTTGATCAATGTCGTGATCACTGCGCGAAATCCGACAAAGTCACCGCTAGACCCATGGAATGCACGCAGCCTTGAATGGATGACGAGCAACCCACCAAAAGAGCACAACTTTGATGTGGTTCCAACGGTTCATCACCTCGATGAGTTTTTCCATCGAAAGTACGAAGAAGATCCTGAGACTCACACAATGCGACAGATCGCAACAGCCGAAGAAATTATGGCCGAGCAAGAACGCAACGCCGACAAACACATCCATATGCCGTCGCCGTCGTATTGGCCAATTGTGTTGGCGGGCGCAGTTCCGGTAATCACATTCGGGATGATCTATTCGCATCTAATTGCCGTGATCGGTGGAGTAATTTTATTATTCGCTGCATTCGGTTGGGCACTAGAGCCAAGCACCGCGCCTGATACTGATTTTGAAAACAACACCTCACACGGGAACGCACTCGACAAGGTTGGCCACTGATGACTGACGCGGTAGTACACGGGCACGAATCAAGTACGGGCATTTCTAACGTCAAGTTAGGGATGTGGGCATTTTTAGGTTCAGAATGTTTGTTGTTTGGTGGTTTGATTTCGACCTACATGCTTTATCGAGGTCGTGTAACTGGCGGACCCCGGCCAGCACAAATTTTCGATATTCCATTTACTTCGGTAAGCAGTTTTGTACTTTTGATGAGTTCTTTGACAATGGTTTTGGCGGTAAGTGCAGCACACAAAAACGAAGATCGCAAAACAAACCTTTGGCTCACAGTGACCGCGCTGTTGGGCGCGACATTTGTTGGTGGTCAGGTTTATGAGTTCACTGCGTTTTATAACGAAGGTCTAGGTTTTTCGACAAGTTTGTTTGGTTCAAGTTTTTACACACTCACCGGGTTTCACGGCGTGCACGTCACAGTTGGAATCATTATGTTGATGGCGCTTGTAGGAATCTTCAAACGTAGTGAGGTACCTGGTAAAAAAGCCGAGGTTGTTGAGATGATTGGCCTCTACTGGCACTTCGTTGACGTTATTTGGATCATCATTTTCACTCTCGTGTATTTGATTCCGGTTTGATCATGACTACAGAAACAGCACACGATGCCGTAAATGCCGAAAATCACGGTATGAGCAACGCCGGTTACATTCGTATCGCAGCAATTTTGGCGGCGATAACCGCTCTTGAGGTTTCAACTGTCTATATAGACTTCGGACCATTTTTTCTGCCAGCACTATTAATCATGATGGCGGTCAAATTTATTATGGTTGTGAGTTATTTTATGCATTTAAAATTTGACAATAAAATGTTTAGTTTTATGTTTTACGCTGGTCTCATTTTGGCTGTCGGTGTATACGCAGCCTTTCTTGCGACGTTCAAATTTTTTATTCAATAGAGAATTAATCTAAACATAGTGATCGCTTTAGCGGCAGGTCTGACAGAAAGTCCTTGGAGATTTCAGGCGCATCCTGAAGTTTGGCTGTTGGTGATATTCGTGTTTGGCGCTTATGTATACGCAGCGCGCGTAATTGGCCCAGTGGTGGTCAAGACTGGCCCAGTGATCACAACTAAGCAACGCAATGCATTTATTGCAGCGATATTGATGTTATGGCTGGGCTCTGACTGGCCAGTTCATGACCTCGCAGAAGAATATCTGTATTCGATTCACATGTTTCAACACATGGCTCTTTCGTATTTCATGCCACCACTAATACTGCTGTCAATTCCAAAATGGATGTTCGATGCGGTTTTTGGTTCAGGCAAAGCAAGAACCATAATTAACTGGCTCGCAAAGCCTGTCATCGCAGGTGTGGCGTTCAATGTTGTTGTGATGGTTACGCATATTCCGGCACTAGTAAATCAAAGTGTGACCAGCGGAGGGTTGCATTATTCGCTGCATATTTTGTTGGTGACAACAGCACTTCTAGTTTGGCTTCCAATTTGTGGACCAGATATACAGTTACATCTGCAGTCAGGCGGCAAAATGATTTATCTATTCTTAATGTCGGTCGTGCCAACCGTGCCTGCGGCTTGGTTGACGTTCGCCGAAGGTGCGGTTTACAAGCACTACGACATCGCAGTGCGGGTGTGGGGGCTTTCAGTAACGACCGACCAACAGGTAGCTGGCGCAATCATGAAAACTGGTGGGGCTGTGTTTTTGTGGTCGATAGTTGTATTTTTGTTCTTCAAACGCTTCAGTTCGGGTTTTGTAGCCGAGCAGTCATATCGCAAAGGTTCGAAACTTGATGTTGACGTTTTGACATACAAAGAAGTCACCGATGCCTTTGGTCGAGTTGCGCCGGCAAAAGATCCGAATATTAAAAATTAATCAGACCACTTAAATGTGGTTGCAGCTAATCCACACATTGCGAAAGACCAACCACAGAGAGCAATAACATCGGTGACAACAATCGTGTTGTTATTGAACGAATCGCGCAACAAACTGCTGAGCAGTGAACTGGGTAAGACTTGCGCAACATCGCCAAGTGTTCTCGGCAGTTCATCATTTGAAACCAACACTCCGCCTAATAAAAACAACAGTAGATATAAACCGTTTTGTGCTGCCAGGTTGACCTCGGCACGTAGTCGACCAGCGAGTGTCAATCCAATGCCAGCAAAACAACTCGTGCCGATCAGCAAAATCACAAGAACTTGGGCGATGTTGATTTGATTTGGGTTCCAACCCAATAACTGACCAACCAAAATTAACAATAGAAGTTGAGCAACTTCGATAATACATATTGCGGAAACTTTGGCCAGCACCAGTCGTCGCGTGCCAAGCGGTGTTGTGCCCAAACGCTTAAGAACTCCATAATTGCGTTCGAACCCAGTCGCGATGCCGAGGCTGACCATCGCAGTCGACATCACTGCCAAACTTAAAATGCCTGGCATCAAAAAGTCAATCTTGTCGCCAACAATAGTTGGTAGAAAATTAGTCTGAGAGAAAAATATTAATAGCATTACAGGTATCACGACGAGCAGTAATAACTGTTCGCCATTACGTGCCATAACGATTAATTCTTGGCGCAGTTGAGATCTGAAGATTTTCATTGAGTGTCTCGCGACTTAGATATGGGCGAGCTATCAGCGAAACTTCTAAAAATATCTTCGAGAGTTTGATTTTCGCCTGCCGACTTGCGCAGTTGCGATAATGGTGCGTTTGCAACCAGGCTGCCATTATGAAACATCAACACATGGTCGGCAACTCGTTGCGCCTCGTCAAGTTCGTGAGTCGCCATGATTACCGCACAACCATCATCTGCTAGTTGTCGCACGATTCGCCGAATTAAATCTCGACCGAAAATATCAACACCCGAAGTCGGTTCATCCAAAAAAGCAATGCGAGGTTTAGCGGCTAGTGCAAGCGCCAGCGACAGCCGTTGTTTTTCACCACCAGAAAGTTTGCGCCACGAAGTCTTTTTTTGTCGCGATAGATCAACTGCGTCGAGCAATTCATTGGCTGTCGTTTGATTGTTATAAAGATTGCAATAATGTTCGGCAACCTCAAACACGCGTGCACTCGGGTAAACCCCGCCATCTTGCAACATCACACCAATTTGCGAATTAATTTTAGTTCGATCTTTTTTTGGATCAAGCCCGAGCACACTAACTTTGCCGCTCGTTGCCTGGCGAACCCCACTGCAGACTTCCATCGTGCTTGTTTTGCCTGCACCGTTTGGACCAATTACGACTGTTACTTCGCCAGCCTTGGCATCAAACGAAATATTATTGACCGCACGCAATTGTTTGTAGTCGACAATTAGATCGCGAACGCTTATTGCGACTTGACGCGACTCACTTGAGATATTCATCACCCTTACAGTACGCAATTCACAGGACATCACCGACATCTAACGGCTAATATCATTCTGTGATTGACGTCCGATTACTTCGTTCAGAGCCTGAGTTTGTTAAGGCAGCTATGGCAAGGCGTGCCAAACCAGCACTAATTCACGATCTTGATCACGCTCAACAACTTGACTCTCGGTTGCGTGATATCACAAATGAGCGAGATGCACTTCGATCACAAGTTAATGGATTGTCAAAAGATGTCGCAGCAATGCGCAGAAGTAAAGATGAGTCTGGCGCCGATGCGTTAATGACACAGAGTCGTGCGCTTGGTGAGAGCGAAAAGAAATTGGCAAGCGAGTTTGACGAAATCAATCTTGCGCTTCGCGAAGTTCTATTAATGATTCCAAATCTTCCGCACCCAGAAGTGAGTGACGGTAATGGCGATAAAGATAACAAAATCATTAAAGGACCATTGCAAATGCCCGCACAGTTCGCTGAGCATCAGCGTGTACCGCATTGGGAGACTGGTGTGGCTCTAGGCATTCTTGATAACGAACGCGCAACAAAGATAAGCGGATCAATGTTTACGATGCAACGTGGCCTTGGCGCAACGATGGCCCGAGCACTATGCCAACTCGCACTCGACCGCAATGCTGACGCATTCGAAGAGATTCGTCCACCAAGTTTGGTTTTAACGAGCACATTAACTGCAACCGGTCAACTGCCTAAGTTTGCTGATGATGCATTTGCCATTGAGCGCGACGATCTGTGGTGTATTCCGACTGCTGAAGTGCCGCTAACTAGTTTGCATGCATCGGAGACGCTGAACGCCGAAGATTTGCCGCTTCGCTATATGGCACATACTTCGTGCTTTCGACGCGAGGCTGGTTCTGCTGGTCGTGATACGCGCGGAATGTTACGCACACATGAGTTCGACAAAGTAGAAATCTTGGCAGTGACCACAGCGCAGCAGGCACCAGAAATGCTTGTAGAACTCACAAGTCGTGTTGAATCAACAATTGCTGCTCTTGGTTTGCCTTACCGAGTGCTTGAAATTTGTACGGGCGATCTTGGTCAATCGCATCACCGCAGTTTTGACATCGAGGTTTATGCACCTGGATGCGATCAATGGCTTGAAGTTAGTTCAATAAGTTGGTTCAGCGATTATCAAGCTCGGCGTGCAGAAATTCGTTGTAAGCATGCTGGTGCAAAAGGTAGTGAAATCGCACATACGTTAAATGCATCAGCGTTAGCAGTGCCCCGCGTGTGGGCAGCAATTCTTGAAAACTTTCGACAGGCAGACGGCTCAGTGGCGATTCCACAAGTGCTTCAGCCATACATGCGCGGCGCCAAAGTAATTTCAACTGGTTCACGAGCCAAATCATGAGCCTGCGCGATCGGCGCGTGCAATATGAGACTGCTGGTTTAGAGCGCACTGATTTAGATATTGACCCAATTGTGCAATGGAATATTTGGTACGAAGAAGCAGCGAGTGCGGGCGTTGCTGAGCCAAATGCAATGACTGTTTCTACAGTTGATAAAAATTCGGTGCCAGATTCGCGAGTTGTTTTAGCGCGAAGCGCTACTCAAGAAGGCTTTGTTTTCTATACGAACTACGACAGCGCAAAGAGTTTGCAACTTATAAAAAATCCGGTTGCTAGTGCGGTTTTCGCATGGCTTGACTTACATCGACAAGTTCGAGTTCGTGGCACAGTACAGCGAGTGTCAGAACAACAAAGTGATGACTACTTTGCATCGCGACCACGCGAATCTCAAATCGGTGCTTGGGCATCGCCACAATCGCAGGTAATCCCAGATCGAAATTTTATTGAAGCACGGCTTATCGAAGTTCGTGAAAAATTCGGCGATAGGCAAGTCACGCGACCCGAAACCTGGGGTGGCTGGTGCATCGTGCCGACAACAATTGAGTTTTGGCAAGGCCGACCAAGTCGCTTGCATGATCGTTTCGTCTACACGCGTTTGGCTAGTGATTCGCCATGGCGAATTGAGCGTCTTGCTCCTTAACTATTTTTGATTCTGCCAGGATTTAGAACTAGAAACAAGCGCTGTAATCAGCGACTCTGTGTGAGGTGTCAAACCGTCGCCAACCCAGTCTTTCCAGAATCTGCCAACTCCACGAACGCGCGGTGGCAACTCGATCTGCACACCACCTAACCGTGGCAGATTCACAGGATTGTCATCATGCAATCCACGTAAGTCAACTGGAATAGTCTCAAGGTCATCGCAGATCTCGTACATCGGCAGATGCTGTTTTAAGTGCGTGCTTAGGTGCCCCGCCAAGTTTCGATTTCGTCCGCCCAAAAGTAGCGAAGTGAAAAACCCTTCTCGGCCAAAGCCGTGAATCGTGACCACAATGTCAACATGATTAATGAAACTTTGTAACGAAGTTGAAAAATTCGGTGAAATTTCGTGTGATGGCACATGCCACTTCAAACCTCGTGGCTGGTGCACACCGTAATAAGACGAGTTCGATTGCTCAGCAGACCTTTGAGCGATGACATCGGTGAGATGTTCTAATCCACCCCCGTGATATGCCATGAAGCCGAATTTGCCACGCAATTCAACCACTTCTTTTACATCTGGGTGAGCCAGCAACTTGGCAAACATCATGACGCTGCGCGCACCTGACGCCGACTTACAAATATTGCCACGGTGACGATGAGTGTCAACACAATTGCCAAGCGATATGCACCTTGTTGTTGTAAGAACGTCGCAACGGTGGTTTGCCAACGCTCTATTCGGGTGACAAAACTTGTAGATTTTTCTTCGCTAATTGCCGCATACCAATAGAGCACCAAATAGATGCCGGTCAGAGTTACTAAAATTGCGCCCAGCCGCTGAATTATGTATAGACGGTTCTTAATCACTGTCACGATGCCAGTTTTAGCAAACGCCAAACTTACGGTCAGTGCTGTAACGAGCATCGCCATGCCCAATCCGTAAAGCAAAATACTGAAAACTCCAGAAATGAATCCGTGCAGAGCAATTGAGCCGAAAACTGCTGTCGTCAGAAAGCCGATCGTGCAACCGATTGACGCCACGGCATAAGCCACGCCGTAAACAACCGTCGCTCGAAAAGTTTTTGTTTGCACTCCGCCAATTTGGGGCATAGCGAATTTGGGTGTCCAACCCGACATCATGCGCGCACCGCCGATTACTAAAACTACGCCAATCGCCAGCGACGCATATTTCGCGTTCAGTTCAATCCATTGTGTAAACAATCGAGAGATCACACCAATCACGAAAAATATTGCGAGAAAGCCAATTGAAATACCTGAGCTAACGACTAGGGCGCGTCGCATTCGTTCACTTGTGGTTAATTCAGTTTCTTCGCGAGTGCCCAAGAAGAAAACTAAATATGTTGGTAACAACACAAACCCGCAAGGGTTGACAGCCGCTAACACACCCAAGATAAACGAATAAGCAAAATTGCCTTCAATAGCAAAAATCATTTCAACAACTCTGACACGAGTTCGTCTAACTTGGCGGTACTTAGTTCGCCAGCGATCTGATTAACAATCAGACCCTGAGCGTTGACTGCGAAGGTCACAGGCGCAGTGCTGACGCCACTTGCACTAATAAATGCGCCATTTGCGTCAAGAAAGATCTCAAATTTAACGCCGTATTCAGCGGCGAATTCAGTGGCGACTTTTGCAGAATCCTTAATGTTGATGCCGATAAAACGAATTTTTTCACCGTATTTCAACGCACCTTGCGCTAAAACCGGAAGCTCTCGGCGACAAGGTTCGCAGGTTGAGTACCAGATGTTGATTATTGATGGTCCACCAACAAAAGAACTAGTTGAAATCGTTTCACCCAGAACAGTTTGCAACTCAACTTCGGCCAATTGTGAGCCTTTGTTATCAGTGTTTGTCGCGATGCCGTTACTCGAATTAGCGGCATCATTGGATAGTTCATAAGTAGCCGCGTTATCACGATTAACAAGACCCACAAAAACTACGGCAATTAAAAGGACTCCAAAAGTAATTATTATCTTCTTTAAAGCTCGAGTTCTTGCGGGCACGAAAGCAGGCTAGCGACTGCGATTGCACCCGCAAGAAGATACTTTTTACTGTTATGCAACCCAGTGTGCGGGCAGCGGTACCTCTTTTATTGTTAACACTGTATGAGGCTTAGTAACTGGTCGACCTCGCGGACGCTTTGTTGTGCGAATGTGACCTTCTTCGATTAGTTCGCCACCCCAAACGCCCCAAGGCTCGTTGCGTGCGAGTGCTCCAGTAAGGCAGTCGGCCTTAGTCGAACACTTTGCACAAATCGCCTTGGCTCGCGCAACATCAACGAATTCATCCGAAAAGAACAAATAAGACAAAGTGCCATTGCCGTCGTTACAACGCATCGCCGACAGAACAAATTGCGGTTTGTCGTCGATCGCAAATTTGAAACTTTCACCAATTTCGTTTTGTGTGAACTGTGTTTCTAATAATGTCATTATCTGTTCCTTTCATTCGTTAGTCGGGCATTGCTTTTTTGGTTATTTTGTTAGTTCAGCTAATTGAATAGCTTCACGCCGGAAAAACAAAAAGACCGCCGGGTTTTCACCCGACGGTCTCGTGGATTTCTCCGACGTGAAATCTTTTACGTCAGGTGCATCCCGAGATGTCGGGTTGGCTGTTTGGTTGAATAATCAACGAAACTTTTCGCCGTGCTAAACCAGCGAGGTTTGCTGGCTGTGCGCACAGATTTAATCGTGCGCGCGTCAACTGAACGCATTGAGGCAACTGCCAAGAGGTGTGAAACATTTGCGAACATCAGGTATCTATGAAACCATAATTTCTGTGAAATTCCAAGCGATTTAAATTCATGATCACAAAAAGCCCATCAGACCCAATACTGGCTAGGGTTTCATCATGTCGGGCCGACTGCCGTAGTGGTGACGAAAACATGCGTTCCTCGCGGACAGGGTGGAATCTATTAGTTAGTAAAGACGTGAAATAATTAAAAGTAGGCTTGGCGGACCGGCGAAACGGACAAAGGAATTGCGATTTTTAATTTAGCTCAGGCATCATGATTATTTTTGAAAATCTAAGACAGAAGTTTTTTCTACTTCATTTGGCAATATTTTCGGCCATGTCTGCTGTTTACGTATTCGGGTTCTCGGCAAAAGCTGACCTGAGTCAAACTGATGCAAGATTTATCGCATTGCTCGCTAATTATCAGATTAGAGAAACGAGCCCAATTTTCTCGCTTCGCAGCGATTTGTTGTTCGGTCTTGGAAATCTGCAGTGGGGTTATCTCTGGAAACTGGAACCCGTCACCCTTATTGGAGTCTTGTCAGGAAAGATATATAACCCGTACCCAATAGCGATTGTTTTTTCAGTTGCTTTGTTTATTTGCAGTTTTTGTTTTGCCCGTAAATTCCGAGCAAGCATTGGAATTAGTATTTTTACCGCATACCTAGTGCCAATTAGCACAGTTTGGTCGTACGCCCATGGACTAGTTAATAATGACACTTATCAAATAATTCCTCCGATACTTTCGTTACTAATTTGTGCAATGCTGCTTTCGATTTGTATTGAGAGTATTGACGCTAAAAATATGCGATCAGTCATAATTTACGCGTCTTTGACGTTCATAATCTCTATCTATATTCTCGCCATATATCCACAAATGGCGGTGTGTACTATCTTTTTTGTCGGGGCAACAACACTCGGTAGTCTTTGGTATTTGTTGCTGAGAAAAGATTTCCGCAATGCGAAACTTCGAATATCTGCATTGTTAGCAGTCTTTGGCGCGCTTTGGCTGACTGGTGCGTTAAATTTCATAGCTGGCTACTACAAATATTCGGCATACACACAAAACGCGATTCCTGAAGTCGTGCCGATGTCGCTAAAGAAGATATCAATTTCTTTTATATACAAAGCATTTTTTTATAATGGCGATAGATACGAGATCGTCAAGCAAATTGCTGCGGTTGTAATTACTTTTTATTTAATAACCAGATGTTTCAAGAAAGCTAGGCGCGATATTCTGTTTTATTGCTCGCTCTGCGCAGCAATGTTTGTTCTTGTTTATCGGATATGGCAAACCAGATGGACGCATGAGTTAGGGCCACAACTTAATTATCTGACTTGGTTTTTGGTACCTATTTATGCCACTTCGTTAGCTAGCGGGTTTAACCATTTAGTGTCGTTTGCAAGAAAGTGGATTAGCAATAAACGATTCACTGAACTCATCACAATTGCAACAAGGTCGTATTTCTACATTCCTATTGCAATTTCAATTTTAATAATTGCCACGATCTCAGAGGTTAGGGACGCAGGGGTTGGGTCTTCAACGCTCCCAGTAGCAATGGACAAGACAGAGCAATTTTTGTCGCGCGAATTAGGGATTACTAGCGATTCTTCATATCGCGGAAGACTAGTTAACGCAGAGGAACGGGCCGAATATCAGACCTTGGTTCAAGGGCGAATTCCAGCATTAAATGATTATTCGCATTTACTTAGTCCGTTTCAATATGCATTCTCAAAACAATTCTTTTTTGATCCAGCTCAACCACAAAGTAGAAATCATTTGGTTTATGCGAACACGAATGTTCATCTTTACAGCCTTCTTGGTGTGCAATACCTGAGACTTGCTTGGTTGGGTTCGCCTCTCAGTAATTTAAATGAGACTAACTCGTATTCCGCTATGCAGTATTCAGAGGGTGATTTTTTAGTCAGGTTAAAGAATGTGAATTTAGGCAACTATTCACCGACACGCTTAATCGTTGCGCGGTCACTAAATGAGACGTTTCAGATAATGGATAAAAACTCGTTTGCCCCGATGGATGAAATAGTTGTGTATAAGCAGTTGGGTGCTGACTTTGTGAGAGTTGGGAAAACTAATTTATCTGTCGACGGTGGTGATCTTAGAATTGTCGCGGAATCTTCTGGCAAAACTTTGATCATTTTGCCCATCGAATTCAGCCATTGTTTGAGGTTTCAATCGAATAATAAGAATTCAAATTTAATTGACGTTTTTAGAGCCGACGGTATTTTGACAGGCTTAATTTTTGAGAACGAATTAGATGTGACAACTAAATTTAGGTACGGTGTCTTTACAAATAATAAGTGCCGTTTGAAAGATTTGGCTGACTTTAAATTACTTACGAACGATTAGATCTATCTTGCCGCAATTAGCTGTCAAGAATTTTTGATGGTGTTTAAGCCAACGTTGCGCAAGTTAAACACCATCATGACGCCAAAAGTCTCTTCTTTGCCGCACATCTGTGCGTACCACTGTTTAATAACTTTGTGAATCATCCTTACTTCGCAGGGTCTCCAAGCGATTTAAATTCATGATCACGAAAAGCCCATCAGACCCAATACTGGCTAGGGTTTCATCATGTCAGAAGCAAGTCAATCAGCGACTTTGCCGAGCCCAATTGCTGAGTCTGGTCGCAAGTTTTCGACATCTCGTAAAGTGCGCCTAGGTGATGTCACACCCAAGGGACGCGTTCGCCTTGACGCCATTGCTCGGTATTTGCAAGACATCGCGACGGATGATTCACTTGATGGAAACTACAGCGAGCCACATTCGTGGGTTGTACGACGAACGCAAATGTGGGTCACTTCGTTTCCGAAATATTTAGACGAAATTGCATTAACTACTTGGTGTGGTGCATTGGGTTCACATTGGGCAGAGCGTCGCACACAGATCAAGTGTGCTGGTGAAGTCGCTATTGAGACCGCTGCGCTGTGGGTTCGAGTTGATTTCAAAACGATGAAGCCTGTGGCGTTGTCAAAAGAAATGACCGAGCTGTTATCTTCGGCCACAAATGGGAGAAAGATCTCGTCGCGACTAGAAATTGGAAAAAATTTGCCAGATTTAACGAGCAACAACGCGACCTCACAAGACTGGCCGATTCGGTTTAGCGACATGGACGCAGTTGGTCATTTAAATAATGCCGCATATTGGGAAGTGCTCGAAGAATATCTTGGTGCTAACTCTGGCAAGCGTGCACCCTTACGGGCAACAGTTGAACATCATGGAGCAATTGATCCAGGTGACAAAGTGCAAATTGTCACGCAAAACTTACAGGGTCGAATTGTTTTGCGACACGTGCTTGCTGATGGCGAGATCGCCGCTGTCACCGAAGTTATTTTTGAATGATTGTGTTCTCATTGAAAACATTTTCGCGATAAAACTTTAGTTCGCGAATGCTTTCTTGTACATCGTCTAATGCTCGATGTGCACCAGCTTTCGTCGGTCGAGTAATTTCGAGCCCTGGGTACCAACGCTTGACAAGTTCTTTAATTGTTGAAACATCAACGCTTCGATAGTGCAAATAATTTTCAATCTCAGGCAAGTATTTAGCCAAGAATCTGCGGTCGGTGCCGATTGAGTTTCCGCAAAGCGGTATCGTGCGTGCTTCAGCAACATGTTTTTTTATAAACTCAAGCGTTTGCGCGCCAGCCTGGTCAAGCGTGATCGTTGATTGACGAATTGCAGTCAGCAATCCAGAACTCGTATGCATCTGAACTACAAACGGATCCATCGCCAAAAGCATGGCCTCAGGCTGAAAAATAACTAGATCTGGTCCTTCAGCAACAACATTTAATTCGTCATCGGTGATCAATGTGGCAATTTCTACTATTACCTCGGTCGCTGGGTCGAGACCTGTCATCTCCAGATCCATCCATACGAGCACGCCAAGCAATCTATTAGTTTCTCAGTGTCATTGCACTCTTTTTAATCTGGCGCCATTAACTGGCTGTATTGACTGGCACTAATATTTAGTATGGCAAATAGAGACCTAGATAAAAAAGTTTCTGTGCCAATCCAGCGACTTGATTTAGATCTTCCATTGCCCACAACCGCCCATGTTGGCGATGCAGGTATTGATTTGCATGCACGGGTTGACATTACTTTGTCGGCCCGAGGAGGAAGAGGGCTCGTACCGACTGGAGTTGCAGTTGCAATACCAATTGGTTTTTTCGGACAAGTTGTACCGCGCAGTGGACTCGCACTAAAGCACGGGGTCACACTTGTTAATACTCCCGGGATTATCGACAGTGGTTACCGAGGTGAATTGCAAGTAATCATGATTAATACTGACGAAAATTTGGATTATCAAGTAACTCGTGGTGACCGCATCGCACAATTAGTTATTCAAGAAGTCGTAACTACAACCTGGCAAGTTGTAGAACAACTTGAAGGTGAAGACCGCGGTGGTGGTTTCGGTCACTCGGGTCGTTAAGGCTTTTTAGTTGGTCCGCGTTGCGACAAAATTTCGCGTTTGTATAAGTCTTCAATTTGTTGTTTTGATAGCCCAAGTAGTTCGCTAAAAACTATTTGATTGTCTTCGCCGCGATATTTAATTTCGCCACGAGTTGATGTGTCAGAACCAGAAAAAATCCACGGGGAGTTTGGCAATTTCACTTTGCCAGTACCACGGTCACTGATTTCGACAAAGGCGTTTCGCTGTTTGGCCCAATCAGTTTGTGCAACTTCACTGACACTGCGAAGTCGACCCATCGCCAACTTATGTTTCGCAAGTTGCCCCTCAAGTTCGTCAACTGTGTCAATAGTTAACGCCCATTCTTCAATCAGTTGCATCAGCGCAGGCAGGTTAGCCAACCGTGTTTCAACACTCTTGAATCTTTGATCGTCTAGAAGGTGCGGTGTTTGCATTGCGGCCACAAAAAAGTCAAATGTTCCACGCTCGGCTGGGTGACCACTAACAACTGATGTGACACCATCTTTAGTTGTCAAAACTGGATAATCTTCTGGCCGAAACGAGCGAATAGAGTCCGACGAAACAGGTTGATCCCAAAGTGCGTCGTGTGCGTGTTCATTGACATAAAGCAACGTTTGTGCCATCGACAAATCTATGTATTGACCTTCACCAGTGCGTTCGCGTTGATAAAGCGCAGCCAAAATCGCGGCTGCACATTCAACTGCTGTGTACACATCGCCATGACTAAATGGATCATTGGCGTATTCTCCGCCACGAGCATCACCTTGACGCTTTGTTAATCCCATTTCTGCATTTACAACTGGGGCGTATGCGCGACGATCAACCCACGGGCCAGTGTTACCGTAGCCAGTTATTGAAGCGTAAATCAATTTAGTATTTTTCGCACGAAGTGTGGCTTCGTCAAGTTTCATTCGTTTCATCACACCAGGTCGAAAGTTTTCAATTACGACATCGCACTTGTCAACTAGTTGTGTGATCAAATCAACTGCTTCTTGTTTGGTTAGATCGAGCGATATATTACGTTTGCCAACATTTTGTTGAATGAAATACGTGGCGTTCGAGTTAACGCGCGGACTTGAAAACCGTGTCAAGTCTCCACTTGGCTGTTCAACTTTGATTACATCAGCACCAAGATCGCACAGCATTCGTGTCGCATGTGGCCCAGATAAGACTCGAGTAAAGTCAAGAACTCGAACACCTTCAAGCGGACGCATTTTGTTAGTTCAGCGTGACGCCGAGTGTGCGTAATGCGAGCGACGAATAAAGTGCGATGCCGTGTGCCATTGCGGATTCGTCAAACATCACACGATTTGAATGATTAGGCGCTGCTGTTGCTGGGTTGACGCCTTGTGGAGTGCCACCGAGAAACACCATCGCACCAGGGATTTTATTCAAAACGTAACTGAAGTCTTCGGCACCCATACTTGGTGAAGGTAAATTCACTGCTTTACCTTCACCGAGTAGTGACTCAGCAATGTCAAGAGCGAAATCGACGCTTTGTTTGTCATTGACTGTCACTGGATATCCAACTTTTATTTCAACGTTGGCTTGCATCTCATATGCGCCAGCGATGCCTTCAGCGACACGACGAATTGAATCGTGAACTTTTTTGCGAGCCTTCTCGCTCACCGCGCGAATTGTCCCTTCAATTTGAGCAGTCTCTGGGATTACGTTGGTCGTTGTGCCGGCAATCAACTTTGTAATCGTCACAACGGCTGGATCAAAAGTTTCTATCTTCCGGGTGATCATCATTTGTAGGGCTTGCACAATTTCGCATGCCACTGGTATCGGATCAAGAGTTCTAAACGGCTCAGAAGCGTGACCGCCCTTGCCGTTGATTGTTATTGAGAGAACATCACTTGACGCCATCACTGGCCCCCCTCGTGTACCGACCATTCCAGCGGGTATCGAAGTAGTGATATGCAACGCGTAGGCCGCCTTGATCGGTGATTCGGTGCCATCTTTTAATTTAGAAACATTCAATAGACCCTCATCAAGCATAAATTTGGCGCCGTGATGGCCTTCTTCGCCAGGTTGAAACATAAACAACACTCGACCGGGTATTTCGCTGCGACGCTCACTGAGTAACTTTGCAGTGCTGACCAACATTGACGTATGCGTGTCATGACCACAAGCATGCATACAGTTTTTTGTCTTTGATGCGAAATCGAGATCAGTATCTTCGGGCATTGGTAATGCATCCATATCGCCACGCAGCATCACAGTTGGACCTGGTTTATCACCAGTCAACATTGCGGCGATACCACTTGTTGTTTGATGCAATGTGATGTCAAGAGGAAGACCTTCAAGTGCGCTCAGTACTTGTTCACGTGTCTTCGGCAAAGTGTTGCCGATTTCTGGCCACTTGTGTAGTTCGCGACGCAATGCAATCGTTGCATCCATTAATCCACCGACTTGATCTTTAAGACCAGAGGCTGCTCCGTGGCGTTCTTGTGCGGCCGTTGCTGGAGTATTTGCAGTTGTTTTTGCCATAGTCAATCGTACATATCGCTCACAATGTGTTGATAATCGCGGGTCTAGCTTGATGTTTTAGCTTGAGGTTTTAGCGTGCCGTTAAATCTTGCGTGTATATATTGCGGGTATATATTGAACCTCCCATGTTGACTGTCGAATTTACGATTGAGCCATTTGTTGAGGGAGACCCCGGTGCGCACGTTACTGCTGCAGTTGCTGCCGTTGAAGCGCATGGCATTGCTGTGGATTTCGGTCCGTTCGGTTCGCTATTTAGCGTTGACGACAAAAATATGCCAACTGTTGTTGGCGATTTATTGCGTGCTGCCTATGAAAACGGCGCGACATTTGTGAATATTGCTGTTTCGCGTGTCAACTCATGAAAGTCACGCGCCAAGATCCGCTACTCAAAACGATTGAACCGTTGATCACTGCGATTGGCGGATTATTAATTGATGTCGATCACATCAAGAACGGTGATGTCACGCTAGAAGTTGATGGGGTCATTGTTGCGGCAGTGCGGCTGCCTGCGCTGCACGGTGCGTTAGATCGGATGATCGAGTCGGTTGAACGCGAACTTGGTGCGAAACTTTCTGATTTGTCGCGTACTGCTAAGCAGCGGGCGATTCGCTTACTTGACGAGCGAGGGGCGTTTACGTTGCGCCGTGCGGTCGAAGATGTTGCCGATGCGATGGGTGTCTCTCGAATCACCGTTTACAACTATCTCAACTCACTTCACCGCTAGCTATTTTTTGTCGCAGCAAACCGCTATCAAATAGTGCGCCATTGGGAAGAAGCCGGTGTGAACTACTTCGTCGTTCATTGAAAACATGAAAACGCTGTGAAAGTATTTCTTTAGGAGATCTCGTAATTCTGACCCAGATTTGCAGTTGACATGGCCGATTTTGCTTTCTTTGGATGCGTATTTCTGTGACTCAATAGATGGCATCCCAATGATGAACGTGCCGTGCTCGTCTAGCGAGATGCAAATGTTTTTCAAAAATGTGTCCTCGTTTGTTTTTTCGATATGTTCTAAAACATCAAGACTGTAAATCCCCTTAAATGATTCATTCATCGGCCCTGCCAGCATGTCATGAACTCTTGTGTCTAGCTGCCAATTCGGCTGTTGACGTTCTTCAATGTCATCAATAAATATAGAATCAAAATCAGAAACAACAACCGTGGTGACGGTTTGTTGGACGAGCCTTGTTGCCGAAGCATCACCACAACCGACTTCTAAAACACGATCAAACCCGTCAAACATTTTCGAAACAAACTTATATCGTGCGAAAGTAAAAAGTATATGACGTGGATCATCTTTCCAACTATAGTTGGCCATTAATCCGAATTTTTCGACGCTTTGATTCTTGTATAACTCAATCAAATTTCCATATTGGCTCTCGTTAGTTTTTGTTTTTTTAATTGTCAATTTGCGCCCCACACAAAATTAATACTAGCAATGCGTTTGTAACCTAGCTATTTTTTGTCGCAGCAAACCGCTATCAAATAGTGCGCCATTGGGAAGAAGCCGGTGTGAACTACTTCATCGTTCATCGAAAACATGAAAACGCTGTGAAAGTATTTCTTTAAGAGATCTCGTAATTCTGGCCCCGATTTGCAGTTGACATGGCCGAATTTGCTGGCCTCCGAGGCATACGTCTGTGATTCCAGAGATGGCATGCCAACGATGAACGTGCCGTGCTCGTCTAACGAGATGCAAATATTTTTTAAAAATGTGTCTTCGTTGGTTTTCTCGATATGTTCCAAAACATCAAGACTAAAGATGCCGTCAAAATTCTCTTGAAGTGGTCCTGCGATCATGTCGTGAACCCTCGCGTCTAGGCGCCATTCAGGTTGTTGGCGACTTTCAATATCGCTAATAAATACTTGGTCAAAGTCTGTCACGACAACTTTATTTACAGTTTGCTGAACGAGCCTTGTGGCCGAAGCATCACCACAACCGACTTCTAAGACACGATCAAATCCTTCAAACATTTTGCCAACAAATTTGTATCGCGAAAATGCAAACAGCATCCGACGAGGGTCGGTTTTCCATGAGTAGTTGTAATGCGCACCTAAAGTTTCGGCGGCTTGGGCTGCAGTCTTCTCAAAAAGTTCTTCGTAGTAATGTGAGTCAGTTTTTTTAGAATCCAAAATTATGCCTTATCGTTCCTAATAATTTTTCGTTATTCTTTTCTCGGACGGGTTTAAGCCTAACTTGGCGACCCGCCCTAGAGTTTGCGCAAGTGAACTGAACTAACTTTGTGATCTGCGCCTTTTTGAATTACCAGTGAAGCACGGGCTCGAGTTGGTTGAATATTCTCTTTCAAGTTTTTGCCGTTAATCCCAGTCCAAATTTCGTGGGCAAGCGCAACGGCTTGGTCTTGCGTCAAGTCAGCAAAGTGTTTGAAGAAACTATTTGGGTCTTGAAAAACTGTCTTTCTTAGGGTTTGAAAGCGTTCAATAAACCAGCGCTCAATGTCTGTTTCAAGCGCATCTATATAAATCGAAAAGTCAAAATAATCTGAAACGAATTCGGTATTACCAGAACCAACTTGCAAGACATTTAATCCTTCAACAATTAAAATATCGGGTTGATGTACGACCTCTTCGTGATTGGTCATCACGTCATAGACGACATGGTTATACACAGGGGCAGAAACTTCTGCTGTCCCAGCTTTGACATCGCGAACAAATTGCAACAATCGTTTTGTGTCGTAACTCTCAGGAAACCCTTTGCGATTCATCAGCCCACGTTCTTCAAGCACCGCATTCGGATATAAAAATCCGTCTGTGGTGATTAGTTCAACTCGAGGGTGTTCGGGCCAACGCATCAACAATGACTGCAGAATTCGAGCCGAAGTGCTCTTGCCAACCGCCACACTGCCTGCAATACCGATTACGTATGGCATTTTTGGTGCCATCGTGCCAAGAAACGTTGCTGAAACGCGGTGCAAGTTTTGCGTCGCGGCAACATAGAGGTTTAACAAACGTGTGAGGGGTAAATAAATAGTCGCAACCTCGTCTAGATCAATGCGATCGTTGATACCTCGTAACGCTTCTAGTTCTTTTTCGCTTAGTGTGAGCGGTGTTTGCGCGCGCAACATCGACCATTGTTCGCGGTCAAACCGCAAATATCTGTCTACGTCATTACCTGCGATCACAGATTCAATTTATTTCGTTACGCTTCGCAAAAATTCAAGCAATGGGGGATTAACTAACTGTGCGTGAGTCAGATTTGATGCATGCGCAGCGCCTTCAATTGTGATGATCTTGCCTGCGCCGACGAGCCCTTTACGCAAGTTCTCGGCTCGCTCCATTGAAATCGCAGTATCTGCAGTGCCATGCAAGATAATCGCTGGACATTTAATCTCGCTAAGTCGTTTAGTGATGTCATCACGCTCAAGTAGACACCTCGCCGTCGCTTTCACTGCGTCGATCGTGAAACTCTGCCACTTGGCTATCGCCTTTGCATTTTCTGTCGGCTCGGCAATAATTATGTTTGCAATTATCCCAGTTAAATCTGGGACTGGGCCGTGTTGCACCCAAGTATCAACCATCATCCGATACCCAGCCAAAGTTTCTTCGTTGTCGTTATCAGCCGCGGTATCTATAAGTATCAGCGC
Organism: Ilumatobacteraceae bacterium; assembly: GCA_964203235.1. Classification (GTDB taxonomy): domain Bacteria; phylum Actinomycetota; class Acidimicrobiia; order Acidimicrobiales; family Ilumatobacteraceae; genus BACL27. The sequence goes on along the minus strand of CAXNLE010000002.1, from coordinate 737,218 downwards.
GGTCACACGCTCAGGTGCTTTGAGTGCTGCGCGCATAGACAAAAACCCACCTTGCGACATTCCGCCGATCACACATTTTTTAATTCCGAGATGATCCATTAATCCGAGACAGTCATCGGCTGAATCCCAATATGTGAAATCTTTTCCGTCCCATTTGGTTTGCCCAGAACCACGTTCATCCCAAGTGATAACACGAAACTCTGGCGACAATGCCGCAACTTGCGAGTCAAACATTGTTTGATCCATCAAGAAGCCGTGCGCCAAAATAACTACTGGTCCATTGCTACCTGAGTCTTGATAAAAAATTTCTTGACCGTTGACTTTTGCAAATGTCATCTTGCCCCTTGATTTTGCGCTTGTTAAACGCTACATCTAGTGATCAACGAAATGGATATCAGGCGAGTTATTTAGTAAATGGTGATTTACTAGACACGGCGCCTGGGCCACCTGTTAAAACATCTACACCAGTTTCGGTAACCAAGACCATGTGTTCAAATTGCGCTGTGCGCGTGCCGTCAGCTGTTACTGCCGTCCAGTCGTCATCCCACATTTTGTGTTGCCAAGTTCCGAGTGTGATCATCGGTTCAATTGTGAATGTCATGCCTGGGCGCATCACAACCGAATTACGAGAATCGTAATAGTGCAGAACTTGAACATCAGTATGGAATTGTTCGCCGATGCCGTGACCAACAAATGCTCTCACGACTCCAAGTTTGTGTAAGTTCGCTTGATCTTCAATTGCTCGACCAATATCACTTAAAGGACGTCCGGGTTTCACTGCTTCGATTCCGCGCCAGATGCATTCTTCGGTGGCATCAATTAACGCCCGATTTTGCGCATCAATTTTGCCGACTGCGAACGTCGCATTCGTGTCGCCATGTACTCCGCCGATAAAGCAAGTCACATCAAGATTTACGATGTCACCTTCTTCAAGTTTGCGCGAGTCAGGTATTCCGTGGCAGATTACTTCGTTAACAGAAGTGCAAACACTTTTTGGATATCCCATGTAATTGAGCGGGCTCGGATACGAATTTCGCTCAATGCAAAGGTCGTGAACATATATATCAATTTCGTCGGTGGTCATGCCAGGTTTTACGGCCTCACCAGCCAAACGCAAAACTTCAGCGGCAACTGCTCCAGCATGACGCATTCGTGAAATTATCTCTGGCGATTTGATTGCCGGCTCGTTCCACCGAATGACTTCGCCAGTGTCTGCATATGGCGGGCGGGCGATGCTGGCTGGCACGTTGCGACGCGGGCTTACTTCACCAGGCTGCACGCGACCTTCGAGTGGTTTATGACAGCGTTTATATTTTCGCCCACTGCCACACCAGCAAGCATCATTTGCTGTTGGCAAAACACTGGGTTGCGTCAAAATCGTCATCGGCTGGTTGCTCCTGTTGAAAATTCTATCTTGATCACATTCACTCAATCGCCACGAATGCGCGCGATCTACCTAGTTTTGTAATCTTGTCGTGTGCATGGTCCTTGGTCGCCGCTAAGAATTCGCGTCTTTAGGGCGTTGTGGATCGTGGGCCTTGTTTCAAACATTGGCACATTTATGCACATCGCAGCCGCCGCATGGACAATGACAACGCTTTCAGACTCACCAACACTTGTTGGTCTTGTGCAAACTGCATGGGCAGTGCCAGGTTTTCTGCTCGCACTTTATGCCGGAGCATTTGCCGACATGGTCGATCGTCGGCGCTTAATTTCAGTTACTTCGCTGTTGGCACTAGTGATCGCTGTAGCACTTGCAATATTGCAGTGGTCGGGTGGTCTGACTGCGGAGTTTTTGATTCTCGGCACGTTTCTTGAATCGGTAGCGCTCACACTTTGCGCGCCAGCATTTATGGCGATCACCCCTGAACTAGTTGATGCGTCAAGACTTCCGCAAGCAATTGGTCTTGATGCCGTGTCACGCAACATCGCCCAATCCATTGGGCCAGCATTTGCTGGGGCAATCATTGCCGCCATTAATCCTGGAGCCGTGTTCGCACTCAACGCAATTTCATTCGTTGGCATCGTGGTTGTAATGCAAACCAACAAGTCAATAAATAAAAATGTGATTGATCACGTGGCTATAAACGAAGTTATAAAAAATGGGATCAAGCATGTTGTCGGCACGCGGTTGTTGCGCAATTTGGCGTTACGACTTGCAATCATGCTCGGCGTCACATCTGTGTTGACTTCAGTTTTGCCAATCGTTGCCAAGCAAAGTTTGGGTGTGGCGTCTAGTGGTTACGGCTTACTATCTGGAGCGCTGGGGATTGGTTCCATCACAGTCGTTTGGGTGTTGCCACGCATTCGTGCCAAGTACGACATTGAGTTGATCACAATGTTTTCGGCTGGCATCTGGTCTGCAAGTACTGCAGTTTTAGCCAGCACTACAAGTATGTTCGTAGCATTTCTTGCGCTTCTCGTATGTGGCGCGTGCACGATGGCGATGCTGAATACAATTTTTTCTGCATTTATGGTGCAACTGCCAAATGAGTTACGTGGTCGGGGCTCATCGTTGGCGATGTTAATGGTGTGGTTGGGTATCGCGATCGGTACTTTCGTTTGGGGTGCCACAACATCGGCTGTTGGTGTCGGCGACGCACTAGTGATGAGCGCACTCGTCAATATTGTTTTTGCGATCGTTAACCGATTTGCATTGCGGATAACTATATTGCGCTAGTGACTAGTCAAAAACACTCTGCAAAAACTTAATCGTGGCAGCCATTGTTTGACGATATGGCTCTGTGTCGCGATATGCCAATCCAAAGTGTCCGCCAGTGATTTCAGTCAACTGCTTGGGTGCATTGATCAAATCAAAACATTGACGATTAGTCAATAGTTCACATACTGGCTGTTGGTCGTCTGTGGCGATCACAAATAGTGTCGGCACCTTCAGATATTTTGCTGGCAGTCTCGCTTCGTTGAATTGTGCTTCAAGTTTGCGTTGCAAAATAAAAACTTGATTAGACCAGTCACCGGGGTATTTCTTTCGCATCCGCGTCGTATAACTAACCGCAGCATCCCCCTCAACAATCACGGGCCCTTCGCCTTCATGCAGTCTGCACATTCGCACCGCTAATTCTCGGGCTGGCACGGTTGATAAGTCTAAATCTGACCAATTCGCTCGAAGCCAGTCGAATTTTTCGTTTGACGTATCAAATTTCGTGGCACTATTGCCGCAAACAGGTGTGTATGCAATCACTGCTCGTACGCGGTCATCAAACACAGCAATAAATTGCGCTACAAGAGAAGTCGCACTTTCACCCCACACAATAATTTTCTGTTTATCAATGCCGGGCTGTGTTGTAATAAAATTTATTGCATCGCGGTATCCACGAATCTGCAATAAATTGTCAAACCCATATCGCGGCGTGCCGTCACTTTCGCCAAAATTGCGGTGGTCAAACAGCAATACGGCAAAACCAGCTTGTGCAAAGTCAGTCGCGTAGTCATCCAAAAAAGCCGCCAATACTGAAAACCCGTGCGCCATGATTATGACCGGCACATCAGTAGTTTTGTCGCCAGCAACATCTGCTGGCCGATATAGCCGCCCACGCAAGACAGCGCCCTCAGATAGAAACTCAATTTGATCGTAAGTTTTAGTAGACATCGTGCTCATCCTCAATTGTGTTTTCTAAACATAGCAGTGAGTTAAATATGCTTAAGTTGTACCCTAAGTGCCCAGTACCTCATTGCTGTAATTACAGCTTCTCACTTGTAACTTGAAAAATAATAATTTTAATTGTTCTTTGAGCACAGTTATTGTTTTTGACTCCATTTCACTTAATAGAGTTACACATAATCTCTAGAGTTTCAGATTTCACTGAAAACTTCGAAAGGCGCGTTCATGGCAGAAAGTGCAATTGTCGAGAACCTTACAAGAACGCGTGCTCGCGCAATACAAGATCGGGCAGAAACAGTCGATCAGAAAATTTCTACACGTCGCCGCTGGCGTATTCCTGAACTCGCGATAGGTGTCGTGTTGATGTGTGGTGGCGCTTTAGGCGCGATTTTGTTATCTCGTTCCGGTGATTCAATGGTTGTAGTCGTCGGCAGTGCTCACAATCTTGAACGCGGAGTGAAGATTACTGCGCAAGATCTAGTTGCGTTAGAAGTTCCTTCTTCATTTGCGACTTCATTTGTGATGGGTGAGAATGCGAAGTCACTTATTGGTCAAACGATGTTGATCAACTTAAATGCGTCATCACCCATAACAACTGCAATGCTTAGCCCAACCGTTGGATTGCTCTCTGGTGAAGCCTTGACAAGCTCTGCAATTGATATCGGCAAATTTCCAGTAGACCTTGCCGTTGGTGACAGTGTTCGTGTTGTCACCGTTCCTGACTTAGCAATTAGCGAGTCAACCGAGCCATCAATGTTTGCAGATGAGGTGATTATTTATTCGATAACACAGACAAGTGACAATAATGATGTTGCTCTGGTGACATTTCGTAGTTCGTTAGATCTTTCAATGGCAATCGCTCGTGCTGGCGAAATCTATCTAGTACGAGTTGCTGGTGTTGCCACTCAACTCGGCAGTGGTCAACCATGACGATTCTTGATCATCCTCAAAAATCGTCAATAGATAGACAATTAGTGAATTCTTTGGCGTCAAGACTTGGCGACGTCCTTGCCGATGAGCGCCTTGACCGACGGGCTCGCAATATGGCTGATCCTACGAATGACGAAGAACATAATTTTGCGCGCACAGCAGTGCACGCTGAGTTACTGCGTTTGTCCGCAGCACGACGCTCAGAAGGTCGATCGGTCTTGACCGTGTTTGATGAAGTTGAAATTACTTCTGCTGCGATCGCACAAGTTCTTGGTCTTGGTCGATTGCAACCATTACTCGAAGACGATGAAATAAGTGACATTCATGTTCGCGGAAATTCAGTAGTTTGGGTCAAACTTCGTAATGGTGAGCGAGAGATGCGCGAGCCAATTGTTGAAACTGACGACGAACTAATTGAACTTGTGCGCCGCGCAGCAACTCGGCTGTCTCGTCAAGAACGACGTTTTGACGCCGGCACTCCAGAACTCAATATGCAATTACCTGACGGTTCACGCTTGTTTGCAACAATGGATGTTTCGTTGCGACCAAGTCTCGTTATTCGCCGCCACCGTTTTGAAATTTCAAGTCTTAAAGAACTACAACTTCGAGGTTTGATAAGCCTTGAACTACTAGATTTTCTCGGGGCTGCTGTGCGCGCACGTCGAAACATAGTCATCGCTGGTGGCACTGGTTCGGGCAAAACAACTTTGCTGCGTGCGCTAATTAATGAGATTCCAGTCTTTGAACGGCTTGTGACAATTGAAGATGCCTACGAACTAGGGCTAGATCACTTTGAACACCTGCATCCAGACCACGACTCATTGCAATCGCGTCCAGCAAATGTTGAAGGACAGGGAGAAATAACACTTGCTGATTTGACGCGTATGGCACTACGAATGGATCCTGATCGCGTAATTGTCGGTGAAGTTCGAGGAGCCGAAGCATTTCCGATGTTGATGGCGATGAGCCAGGGAAATAACGGTTCAATGTGCACGATGCACGCAGACTCAACTCGTTCAGTGTTTCCAAAACTTGCTGCATATGTGTCAATGGCTTCAACTGGCTTACCAATTGACACAGTTAATTTGTTGTTATCAAGTGCTCTTCATTTTGTTATCTATATCAGTAGCACGGGCAGCGATCGTCGGGTGGCTTCAGTTCGTGAAGTAGTTGATTGCGACGGTGCAAATATAATTTCAAATGAGATATTCGCATTGAATTCGCAGGGCGAACTTTTACGAACCTTCCCATTGCGCGAAGCAACCCGTGAGTTACTTTCAACGTTCGGATACGACGATGAGCGGTGTTTGCCATGATCACATTCTTCGTGTGCATTCTTTGCGGTGCCGCCACTGGCCTAGGCGTGTTCGTTATATTTCTCGCTATACGTGATGGAAAGGTAAAGACAAAAACAAAAGTTGCGCATCGGCAAGCAAACTTGAGTCGCTCAATAAACATTATTACTGCCCCAGCATTCGGCGTTGTGATTTTTCTGGTTACTCGCTGGCTTTTGGTTGCAGTAGTTCTGAGCTTGGTGATCATTGCGGTGCCGGCACTCAAATCTAAACAGCGTCTACGTCGCGACGAACGCGGGTTGGCTGACGCAATCGCGACTTGGACAGAGCAACTCAGAGATACTTTGGCGGGTGCACACGGTTTAGAACAGGCGATTGTCGCAACTTCTGATCATGCCCCGATTGCTATTTCGGTCGCAGTTCGTCGACTAAGCGCACAAATTCAATACGGCAAACTCAGCGACGGTTTGCGACGATTTGCCGATGAAGTTGACCACCCGATCGCCGATTTTGTCTCCGCTGCTCTGATTACGGCGACGAAATATCAAGCCCGCGACATCGCTCAACTTCTAGGTCACCTTGCGCAATGCGCCCGTGAAGAAGGCCGGATGAGGACTCGTATTTGGGTTGGGCGAGCGAGAACCCGAAGTTCAGTGCGTATCATTTCATTTGTTGTAATTGGCTTTGTCGCGTTGTTAGTTATCTTCAATCGGGATTATTTGAGTGTTTATTCGTCACTTGAAGGACAAGTGATGCTGAGTTGTATCTTTGTTGTTTTCGGGGTTGCACTGATCATGCTCGATCAGTTTTCACGAATTGTTACTCCGCAAAGATTTATCCGCCGTCGAGAAATAATTAACGCATGATTTCCGTCACGGTTTGTGGCGTCATTTGTGGTCTTGGGCTCTTCTTTGTCATACGTCCAGGCGTGTTGTCAAGCAAAGCGAAGTTAGTGCATGAACAGTTTGAACAAGGCATGGTGTGGTTGGTGCGTCGGTCTCAAGAAAGACACCGTGCAGATTTAGCAATTGTTGGTCATCAAGCTTCTGAGATGGTGGTGAAGAAGCTTGCGTCGTTATTTGTTGGAGTTCTGGCAGGGTTTGGACTCAACATGTTTTTCTATCTGACTGGTGTCAATATCTCAAAATTGATTGGCATTGTAATTTTGGTGAGTGCAGGAGTAATGGGTTTCTTTCTTCCAGATAGTCGGGTGAGAGTACAAGCAACTCGTCGACGCCAAGATTTTCTGCACGCATTTTCAAGTTACTTAGATCTCACTAATGTGTTGCTTGCAGGTGGAGCGGGAACCGAAACAGCTTTGATTGCTGCCGCCGACGCTGGAGACGGCTGGTCGTTTGCTGAGATTCGCGATGCATTGACAAGAGCGCGAAGCGCACGAAGGTCACCGTGGGTCGAACTGGGCAATCTTGGTGATGCATACAACATTCCAGAATTGGCCGAGGTTGCAGGAAGTGTGCAACTCGCTGGTGAACATGGTGCACGTATTCGTCTTTCTCTTTCAGCGCGAGCCGACTCGTTGCGAAATCGGCATATGGGCGAAATCGAAGCACAAGCCCAAGCCGCGACCGAGCGGATGGGAATTCCGATGGTGTTGTTATTTATTGCGTTCATCGCGTTGATCGGTTATCCGGCAGTTCATTTAGTTCTCGGCAGTTTTTAGTAAGCCATTTCATGCAATTTTTCACACAGTTTATTAATGGGTTAGTTAATGGGTTAGTTAATGGGTTAGTTAATGGGTTAGTTAGTTAGCTAGTTAGAAAAAATATCAACATACAAACGGGGGAAATATGTCATCAATGAGAAATGTTTGGCAGTACTACTGGGTACGGTTCACGGCCTCAGTGCAAAGTGATAGCGAGCGGGGTGAAGTCAGTGCGACAACAGTCGTCATGGCTGCAGCATTAATCGCTCTTGCGATTGCAGTTGGGGCAACGATCACCAGTCGTGTAACCAACAAGGCAAACTCACTGAACCTCGGCTAGATAAGAAAATATCTCAGCCAGCGAAATTACTTTGATGACCACAACAAGCAGCACGATTGATCGGGGTGACACCGTGTTAGAAGTTGTCATTGCCGTGCCAATCGTGCTGACTTTGTTGCTTATTGCAGTTCAAGCCATGCTGTTTATGCATTCAGCGCATATTGCAACTCTTTCGGCCGCTAAAGGTGCGTCGATTGCTGCATCTGCAGATGGAGAAATTGTCTCGGCAATTGATTCAGCAACGCGTACCGCGGCTGAACTTGGCGCTCAACTAATTGGGACACCTTCGCTTACCGTCAATAATGGTTTTGTTGTGATGCGAGTGCGTGTCGCGGTGCCAAATGTGGCAATGTTTTTCCCATCGTCAGTTGAACGCGGTAGTGAAGAACCATTAGAAGACTTTGTCCCAGAAGACGAACGATGATTTCGCAACGAGGTTCAGTAACAGTTGAACTGGTCTTACTCACACCGTTGCTTATGATTTTGGTTTTATTTGGTATTTATGCAGGCCGCGCTTCTGAGTCGCTAATTCAAGTTAGAAATGCCGCAGATCAAGCCGCCAGGGCTGCGTCAAAAGGTAGTCGCTCACAAATGCAGTCGACAGCGATGCAAATAGCCGAGCGTGCATTAAACATAAGTGGCACATCCTGTACTAAAACAAATATTGAAACTACCGTCATCAGCCAAGGCCAAGATTTAGCGGTATTAGTAAAAGTTAGTTGTGAAATCAAAAGTCAGGACTTGTCGCTACTTGGCACCCGCCCTCGAGTTGTCAGCGCATCGTCTGTTGAAGTGATAGATAGATGGCGAGTAGACACATGAAAGCCGATACCTTTGTTGACTTTAAGAAATTCAAAGATTCTCAAGATGGTGTTGTCACAGCATTCGTAGTTGGTCTCTTGATGACTTTTATAGTTTGTGCTGGGCTGGGTGTCGACGGTGGGCGATTAGTTGCTGCTCGATTAACTTTGGCGGATCATGCTGAAAACGTTGCTCGCTTGGCGGCACAAGAATTGACATCGCTGCGTACTGGTTCTCCAAAAATTGATCAACAAGCGGCTCAACGTTCAGCGTTGCGATATCTCAACGAAAATAATTTAACTGGAGACATTTCAACGAGTGCAAATTCTGTATCTGTGACAGTTTCGCAAACTGTAGAGATGTCAATATTGAAGTTGTTTGGCGCAAGGGATCATTTGATCAGCGTTACTCGGCGAGTAGAACCGCGCGACCAATGAGCATTATTAACTCTTTTAGTTTTCGCAACTTATCAAATTTGTCGCAACAACAATTAGCCATAGCTATTCTGCTATTCATTTTGTCTGCTGTCTTAGTGTGGGTTCTGAGTCGAGGATTATTTGACCTAATCAGATACTTCGCATTTCGGTTCTCGCATCGTGAATCGTTTGTGCCAAAAAGTTGGTTGTTTTTAACGGTTCTTGGGCTAGCAAGTATTTTTTTTATTTCGCGAGGCCAAGTTGCGCGGGCAACAACAATTGAAATCGTCGCTGATTCAGATGCGCACCCAGAATCAGTGCCCTCATCGCAACCTACTCAAGATTTGATTTCTATGTTGTCATGTGCCGTAGTGGTGGCAGGATTGATTTTTGAGATCGGCAAACGCCGTGGATGCCAACTTCGCCAACTTCAAATTAATTCAAGGCTTAGTCATCCGTCAGCAACAGCCGTGCGAACCGAGGTAGCACTGCGCGCAACTCTTGACATCAAATCGCCCCAACTCGAGTCAATCTATCTGCAAGCGAATTCTGTAAGCCCAATTTTTGTGCCCTTGGGTATCAGTAGTTCAAAAATTGTTCTCGTTGATATTGGTAAACAATCTGTGATCAACATTTGTGCTGATGCGCCCATTCAATCTTCAGTGTTTCGTGCACTTATTGCCGCGACATTGTTTGGCAGTAGCTCACAAATTAAACCGATACTGTTGCGAATGCAAGATGCTGGCGACTCAGTAAACACAGCAGATCCGGTGTTTACTCAAGTTGAAGTTATTTCAACGATTCAAGAAGCAATTCGTATCGCCAAAGATTGCCCACAACACTGTGTTCTATTTAGTGATACAAAAATTAGCAACTTTGACCTCGACGAATTACTTGCCAATAATTGTGCAATTGTTTGCGGTTCGGCGACGAACTTGGCGACTGCAGTTTTGCAAGCAACTACTATTTCGTGGCGATTGCTGGCAGACAATCTGGTGATTACACCATATGGGTTACTAGTCAATGAAGCGACTGCGATTACTGAACTATTAATAGATGTAGATCGTGTGCTATTGCCAGAATCCGAAACAGTCACGTCACATCTGCAACGAGCTCACCGCGGAGACCAAAGTTGGAATGTAATGGTGCGAACTCTAGGACCAGTTGATGTTCAATTAGTTGATGGCACGATTATTGATTTTGAAAAATCAAAGACCAAAGAATTATTGGCTTGGCTTACGAGTCACCGTGCCCGCCCGACGCGAAGTGCAGCGCGTACGGCATTGTGGGAAGTCAATGTGGCTGATGCAACTTTCACAAATGTGGTTTCAGATGCGCGGCGAGCACTTAATCAGACGCATCTAATTTCAATTAGCGAAGAGTGGCTACCAAGAACTTTTAATGATCAATTGCCGTTTCACATCTCAATAATTAGTGATGGCGAAATTCTTGAATCGTGTATCGCTCGGGCGCAAGAGCTTGCGCCTAGTCAGGCAATTGACGAATTACATCGAGGCCTCGAACTTGTTCGTGATCTGCCGTTCTCTGGTACTGGTTATTTATGGCCAGACGCCGAAGGAATCACATCGCAATTAGTGCTCAACATAATTACCGCTTCAGCGATGGCTGGTGAGTTAGATCTTCAACGAGGCGAAATTGAGGGTGTATTTTGGGCCACGGCAAAGGGATTAAAAGTTCTCGGTGCTCACGAAGAATTGATTGCGTTGCGAATGCGAGCTCATGCCTTGCGAGGAGATCTTGCTGGAGTTCGGGGCGAATGGCACTCGTATGAGCGAGCGGTTAAAGCAGATTCATGGGCGAATAGTCAACCATCTCAAAAACTTGTGAATTTATATAGCAAGATAAATAGTGGCTCGCCAGTTTTACTAGCGCGGTAAGTGTTTACGGCCGATACCTGTGCGTAGTGCGAAACCCCAGCGAGTCACCAGCACCATCGACTCGCGCATAATTCGGGTGTTCATCTTTGAGTCACCAAATGCTCGGTCGACATACACAATTGGTGATTCAACTATTGAGCCGAGTTTCTTGCGCGAAATCACAAATGCCATCTCAGAAAGAAATGCATAGCCATCCGCCGTCAGGTTTGCAAGATCAATATCCTTCAGACTTGCTGTTGAGTATGCGCGAAAGCCCGAAGTACAGTCTTTAATTTTTAGGCGCAGACAAAATGCCGTGTATGTATTGCCCCATTTTGACAATAAGCGCCTAAACAACGGCCAATTTGTAACTCCGCCACCTGGCACGTATCTTGAGCCAATAACCAGAGCTGTATTTGCGTCGACTAACGAAATAAGTTTTGTGAGAACTTTTGGGTCGTGCGAAAAATCGGCATCCATTGTGGCGATCACGTCGTATCCGCTTTCGATGGCTTTAAGCATTGCCTCGCGACTGGCTGCAGCGTATCCGCGTTGGCTAGTTCGATTAAGCACTTTTATTGAACCAAGTTTCGTGGCCGTACTCTCCGCAATTTTAGCTGTCTGATCTGGACTGTTGTCATCAACTACCAAAATTTCTGTATTCGGTGCATCGGTGCGAACTTGGGTTAAAAACCGTTCAATGTTCGCGGCTTCGTTATAGGTTGGCACGATCAGCACGCTTCGCATTGGTTTAACGCTAGTTGATTGATAAACCTGCAAGTGCTAGAGCCTCAGCAACTGTGTGCGCTGGTTCAAGTTTGATGCCAGAAATATTTATATCGACAGCACTGCTCGCCGGAATAATTGCTCGGGTGAAACCTAATCGCGCCGCCTCGCCAAGCCGTCGCGCAGTGTTGCTGGCTTGGCGCAATTCGCCCGCTAAGCCAACTTCGCCGCACGCAACTAAGTTTTCTGCCAGTGGTCGATCTGTAGACGCTGAAACAAGAGCTAAACATAAACCGAGATCTGCACCAGGCTCACCAAGTTTGACACCACCCACAACGGATACAAAGACTTCGTGCTGCGACAAGTTGACATTGGCTCGCCGCTCGAGAACTGCGAGCAACATTGCTAGTCGCCCTGAGTCAACACCTTGGGCTGACCGTCGTGGAGAAACATGTGATGGCGAAAGGTTGGTTAATGCTTGTACTTCAACAAGTAGCGGTCGATGCCCTTCAAGTGTTGGTACAACGATTGAACCAGGCACACCTGCTCGGCGGTCTGCTAAAAATAATTTACTGGCGTCGGGCACACTGCGTAAGCCCATCTCGGTCATTTCAAATAAGCCAAGTTCGTTAGTTGAACCGAAACGATGTTTGACCGCACGCAATAAACGCAAAGCATGATGACGTTCACCTTCGAAAGATAAAACAGTGTCAACTACATGTTCAAGCACACGCGGCCCAGCGAGTCCACCTTCTTTAGTGACATGACCAACCAAAACAATTGGCAGATCGCGGGCCTTGGCCTCTTGAACAAGTCGATGCGCGCAACCTCGAACTTGTGAAACCGAACCGGGCGCAGAGTTTAAGAGCGGGTCGGCGATCGCTTGAATACTGTCGATTATGACTAGTTGTGGCTCAACTTGATCAATTGATTTAATGATGTTGTTTAGCGACATTTCTGCGACGAGCCATAAATCTGGCTTGATTGCGTTGAGTCGCTCGGCACGCATGTGCACCTGTTGGGCACTTTCTTCGGCAGTTACATAAAGTGTTCGGCCAGACCATGCAGCGAGAAGTTGTAACAGCAAAGTTGATTTGCCGATGCCTGGCTCACCGCCCAAGAGAGTGACAGAACCAGGCACGAGCCCGCCACCAAGTACTCGATCGAGTTCTTCAACACCAGTTGTTTGGGGCTTAGAAATTGTTGCGTCCAAAGAGTCAATCGGCTTTGGTATGCCAGCTGGTACCAACGCCATACCGGTTGCGATTGAAATAATTTCATCGTCACCTTCGACATCTTCGACAAGGCTGTTCCATGAACCACATGAGCCACATCGCCCCGCCCATTTTGGTACTGCCGCTCCGCAGTCGGTGCATCTATATACGGTGCGAAGTTTTACCATTTCGTGAACAATATTATTCGGTGGGTGTGCGGAGTTCACCTCTGCGTTTGTAAGCAATCGTCAGGATTGTTATCGTCATACCGACGAGCCAAAGTATAAGAAGAAGTTTAAAAAACAGCGATGTAAATTGGGCCGCGATTGCCCTTATTGCTGTGTTTTTTGACGTATACGTCACTGATAGCGCACTGCCATCAAGTGGCACTTGCCAAGTAACAATATTGTCGGTGACCAAGCCAGTTGATTGCTGTGTTTTGCCGGGAAGTTTTGCGACAAAATCAATGTTCATTGCACTAGATAGATCAGTATTTGCAAGTTGAAGATTTTGAGCGAATGGCTCAGCGCCAAGAACTTTTAACAGTTCAGGATCAGAGAACGCCGCAAGTCCACCATCAACTTGCAAAACACCGTCCAATTTATAAGTTGAATTATTGAGACTTCCCTTGCGGGTGATTGAAAATTGTTTAAATGGGCCGCTTGTGCTTCCGAGTTGAGTGAACAATTGTGACGCCTGGTCAAGATCACTAAACGCATGGCTGATCGAAATTTGGATGCCACCATCAGCAGTGACGTTAGGCCCAGAAACCACCCAGCCTGCAGCAGTCGCGTCTTCGAATCGAAACGCAGAAATCAGGCGTGGTGTTTGGTCGACTACTTGTTTATCAGCCGTCATGCTCACGGTTAATACTCCAGACCCGGTTTGCCCTACATCTAAAGTGACTACAGAATCAACTTGACACCCAGTGAGCGCGAAAATTCCGAAGAAACCCAGTGACACTCGCAAGTAGGCGAGTCGACGACGCGCGCTTGGCACGCTTTGACTCACTCGGTTGTAGATGGTGTTGCGTCACCAGCGCCAGCGAGAACTACTGCACTCGGTGGCACAAAGCCTTCGACAGCTTTAAAGGTGAATCGTTGTTCATCTTTTTGATCAGGATCGTCTTCAACGCCGACAACAATTATTTCACCGGCATGAAACTCTTTTAGTAGCAACTTCTCCGAAAGAGGGTCTTCGATGAATCGTTGCAACGCTCGACGAAGTGGTCGTGCGCCGAGTTGTGGATCATAACCACGCTTGGCAAGAAGGCCCTTGGCAGCTTCTGTGAGTTCAAACCCGAGCCCAAGACCTTCAAGTTGGCCGGTCAAACGCTTGCTCATCAAGTCAACCATTTGCACTACTTCAGCCATCGCAAGTTCATGGAACACGATCACTTCGTCAATGCGGTTAAGAAACTCAGGCTTAAATTGAACTTTGAGAGCCTCGTTGACTTTTTCTTGCATTCGAGCGTATGAAAGCGCTTCATCGTTTTTGCCGAAACCAACATTGGCTTTGCGCAAGTCTTGCGTGCCTAAGTTGGAAGTCATAATCAAAACAGTGTTTCTAAAGTCAGTGCTACGACCTTGTGCGTCGGTCAAACGACCTTCTTCAAGAATTTGTAACAGCGTATTAAATACGTCAGGGTGTGCTTTTTCAATCTCATCAAACAACACAACCGAGAACGGCTTGCGACGAACAGCCTCGGTAAGTTGACCGCCCTCTTCGTAGCCAACGTATCCAGGAGGCGAACCAACAAGGCGACTGACTGTGTGCTTCTCCATGTATTCACTCATGTCAAGAGCAATCAGTGCGTTTTCATCACCAAATAGAAATTCGGCAAGTGTTTTGGCGAGTTCAGTTTTACCAACACCAGTTGGCCCAAGGAAAATAAAAGAACCACTCGGACGTTTTGGGTCTTTGAGTCCGGCACGAGTACGACGAATACTTTGGCTGACTGCTTTGATTGCGTTCTCTTGGCCGATGATTCGTTTGTGAAGTTCGCCTTCCATGTTGAGCAATTTGGCGGTCTCTTCTTCAGTGAGTTTGAACACCGGAATACCTGTCCACATACTTAACACTTCAGCGATTGATTCTTCGCTAACTTCGTCGAAAAGATCAATGCCTTGAGCTTTAACATCAACTTCTTTTTGTGAACGCTCTTCAAGCAGTGTTCGCTCTTGATCGCGCAGACGACCCGCTTCTTCAAATCTTTGTTCTTCGACAGCCTTCTTCTTTGCTTCTTGAACATCGTTGATTTTGTTTTCGATTTCTTTAAGATCAGGTGGAGTTGTCATTCGCTTTATGCGCAGGCGACTTCCGGCTTCGTCAATTAGATCGATTGCCTTGTCTGGCAAGAACCGATCAGAGATGTAACGATCGGCAAGGTTTGCTGCCGAAACGAGCGCCTGATCGGTGATCGTTACTCGGTGATGAGTTTCGTATTTGTCGCGAATTCCCTTCAAGATTTCAATCGTGTGGGCAACTGATGGCTCATCTACCTTGACTGGTTGAAACCGGCGTTCAAGCGCGGCATCTTTTTCGAAATGTTTGCGGAATTCGTCGAGTGTTGTCGCTCCAATTGTTTGAAGTTCGCCACGAGCAAGCATCGGCTTGAGAATTGACGCTGCATCAATTGCGCCTTCGGCGGCACCTGCACCAACAAGTGTATGAATTTCGTCAATGAACAAAATTATGTCACCACGAGTTTTGATTTCTTTGAGAACTTTTTTGAGACGTTCTTCAAAATCTCCGCGGTATCTACTTCCTGCAACGAGTGCGCCAAGGTCGAGTGTGTACAACTGTTTGTTAGTCAATGTTTCAGGAACTTCGTTGGCGACGATCTTTTGTGCGAGGCCTTCAATAATCGCGGTCTTACCTACACCCGGTTCGCCGATTAATACTGGGTTGTTCTTGGTGCGTCGAGAAAGAATCTGCATAACGCGTTCCATCTCTTTTTGGCGTCCAATAACTGGGTCAAGTTTTTTGTCGCGGGCAAGTTGGGTCAAGTTGCGACCGAACTGATCGAGAATCTGGCTGCCACCTTTTTCTTGAGGTGTGTCTTTTGCACCAGGTGCTTCGCCTTCGGCTTTACCGCCAGGGCCTTGGTAACCACTAAGTAGTTGAATCACTTGCTGGCGAACTCGACCAAGGTCTGCACCGAGTTTTACAAGAACCTGTGCTGCGACTCCTTCGCCTTCGCGAATCAAGCCAAGCAAAATATGTTCGGTGCCGATGTAGTTGTGCCCTAGTTGAAGAGCTTCGCGCAATGACAGTTCAAGAACTTTTTTCGCTCTAGGCGTAAAAGGTATATGACCAGATGGTGATGATCCGCCCTGACCAATAATTTCTTCGACTTGTGCACGCACCGCTTCAAGTGAGATGCCAAGTGCTTCAAGACCTTTGGCTGCGACGCCTTCGCCCTCGTGAATCAAGCCAAGCAGAATGTGCTCAGTGCCGATATATGAGTGATTGAGCAGGCGAGCTTCTTCTTGGGCGAGAACAACGACCCTGCGTGCCCTATCTGTAAACCGTTCGAACAACTTTGACCGCCTTATGTGTCAGTGAACTTTCCTAAAGTGTATCGGTGAGTGTGTGGCGGATTACGACGCCCGTAATTGTGAAAGATTTGTAGATGTGACGCGCGACGCTAAAGCGCTAGTTTCACAAGGCACTTCTCCTAGCCTGTGGATATGGCCACCGCGTCGCCTTTGCTCTCTCTGCCGTTTATGGCGTTGGATCGTGACCGCGTTGATCTTGCATTACGTAATGCGGTTCAGACAAAAGATACACACTTAAATGAGCTTGCGTCGCATTTAATAATTGCCGGCGGCAAAAGATTGCGACCAGTTTTATCAATCGCTGCTGCTCAAGTCGGAAACGAATCACCGGTTAGTGACGAAGTAATTCAAGGATCAATTGCCTGCGAACTTGTGCATTTGGGTTCTTTGTATCACGACGATGTGATGGATGAATCTCTGACACGGCGTGGCGTTGACACGGTGAATGCACGATGGGGAAATTTGCAAGCAATTCTCGCAGGAGATTTTATGTTGGCGAAAGCTTCCGAGGTTTCGGCTGCACTCGGAACTGAAGTCGTAACTTTGCTTGCGCAGACAATCGGCAGACTTTGCGAAGGACAGATCGAAGAACTTCGTCATACTTATGACGTTTCTCGATCGATCCCGTCTTATCTTGTCAGTATTGAAGGAAAGACTGCGTCATTGTTTGCTACAGCCGCTCGCATTGGTGCGATCGTTGCTGGGCACGATCGAAAAATAGTTGACGCATTAACAAGTTACGGTTCCGCATACGGCATGGTGTTTCAAATCGTTGACGACATTTTGGATGTAATCGCGACTGATGGTGAACTCGGCAAACGCGCTGGCCATGACATGGAAGAGGGTGTCTACACGTTGCCAGTTCTATTGACATTGTCGTCAGATTCAACTGACGCAATTGAGTTGAGAGATCTTCTCGGTAAGCCGTTCACAAGTGATGAGCGTGATAAAGCTTTACAAATCGTTCGTTCTAATTCGGGCATTGCAAGTGCGATCGAAACTGCACTTGAATATGTATCAATTGCAGAAACTGAGTGCAACAAATTGCCATCGTCAAGTGCGACAACTGCGATGCGCTTGGCACCGCGTATTCTTTTAGAGTCGGTTATTCGTTAAAAATTGTTTCGACAGAAATTTAATTTTAGCGAAGTTCGTGTACGCGAAGAATTAGTTCGCGAGAATTTGGGTCTAACTGCCGACCAGCAATTCTTTCGGTGAGAATTATTGCTTGCGCCGAGTCATCTACCAAACCAGACCATCTGATGTATCCACCCATCAAACCATGCAACCGCTCGCTTACCTCTTCAGCGTGAACAATGATTTTCAGACCTCTTTGAATCAGCACCGAAAGTTCGGTATAAAACGCCTTTAACCATTGGTCTAACTCATCAGAGTTGGCAATTGGTCGGTGCTTGTAAGGCATTTGTAACTCTTCGTAACTGTGTAAATTGTGTGGTGCGACGCTGATTGAAATCACAAATCCAAAATCGTTTTCGCGCAGCCAAATGATCTCTTCTTGACGCCGGACCCTTCGGTGATTTGTGCCAAATCCACCAGGACGCTCGCAGACAGCAAGTTTGTCTTTAATAATCCAAGTCAGATTACGAGGCGTGATACCTAGGGCCCATTTACCGCGAAGTTTTGGTGGCATCAGTAAACCTTTGTTTCAGATGTGCCAATTACTTGAGAAACGACCAACATCAAGCGATAACTTTACCACAGCAAATTGGCTTGGTGTTTTTGTTTTTATTATTTTGTGAAAATTTGTAAGTGCTGTTGACTTCGACGCACTTCGCGATTTGAGCCGATCTCGCAAGCCAAGGTTGTACCCCGAGCAACTTCTAAGACTCGTTCGACTGTCGCTGCATCTGGTGGATAAATCTCGGTAAGCCATTGCCTAATTGCGCGACGCGCCAAAGCAACCGGGGCAGCAGCAAGAAGTTTTGCGTCGGTTACGTCAATTTTTTTGGCCAAGTCGTCAAGCAGCATCGAATCTTCACGAAACAAGTCGGCTTGTCGATCAAGTATTGCCGCCACATCACGTTGCGAGATTGCGTCCATCAGCGGGATTAACTCGTGACGGATTCGATTACGTTGAAATTTCGGATCCATGTTTGATGGATCTTCAACGATTTCAATTTTGAGTTCACGACACAGCTGATGCGTTTGAGTTCTGCGAAGCGCCAAGATTGGGTGGCGCTGATTACGTTGCATTCCGGACAATCCTGACAATCCGGCACCGCGCAATAAATTAATTAGAACTGTTTCTGCTTGGTCATCGGCAGTATGGCCAGTCATTACATCGTGCGGCATAACTTCGTATCTGGCGGTTCGTGCGCGAGCCTCAAGATTGGTGCCCTGCTCAACCTTGATTGTTCGCGAGATAAATTGTGCACCGAGTTCTGTTGCAAGTTTTTCTACAACTGCAGATTCTTTTTCTGAGTCAGTTCTTAGAGCGTGGTCAACATGGATTGCTGTTACCTCACACGCGGAGGCAGTAGCGAGAATCAGCAATGCCATGCTGTCTGGACCACCCGAAACGGCGCATGAGATTTTTGTGCCAGATGACGGAAAATCGCACTTCGCAAGCAAATCAAAAACTAGAGGATGTTTTTCTAGTTGAATAAGTCGGGCGGTCATTGGCCCAATTAAGTTATTTTTGTGCTTGTCGTTGTCGACGGTTTGGATACTTCTGCGCTGTTACTTGGCTGATGTAACCCAAAACGACACTAATAACTGCGCCTATGCCGGCGATCAATAGACCTGCCCCTAACCACCAGTGCCAAACAACTGCTGAAATCATTTAGATAATGCTAGCGATTAATCGAATGACAAACCAATCAACTGCCAAGTTCTTTCGTGTGTTCTGGCGCTGAAAGCCGACGTGGTGCCGACTCGATGTTTGAAATTTCTGTGAGTTCGGAGGATGTCACACCAACATCTTTGAATTTACGAAGTGTTGACAACATTCGACCTTCAATTGAGCCGACCATCTTGTTGTAGGCACCGATTGCAGTCTCAAGACCGCGCCCAGTTTTTTCGACACTTTCAAGCACGGTGTCAACACGCTCATAAAGTTCGCGACCAATCGCGGCTATTTTCTCGGCATTTTCGGCGATCTGAAATGCTTGCCAACCTTTAGCAACAGCAAGCAAAAGCGCCAACAAGTTAACGGGTGAAGCGATTAAGACTCGACTGCGCATCGCAACTTCTAGCAAACTTGCGTCGGCGCGAAGCGCGTCAGCCAAAAATGATTCACCAGGAATAAACATGATCGTGTATTCAGGTGTGCGATCAAACTGCTGAAAATATTTTTTGTCAGCCAATACTTTGGCATGACCTGCAAGTGCTTTGGCATGCTCATTGAGCAGTTGTTGGTGCAATGTCACGTCAGATGTTTCTTGTGCTCTGAGATATGCATCAAGCGGAGTCTTTGAGTCGATTACGACACATCCATCGTTTGGCAATTTGATTACCGCATCCGGGCGTTGCGTCTTGTCGTTGCTAGTGACGGTTGTTTGCTCAAGAAAATCGCAATACGGCAACATGCCAGCGAGTTCAATCACATTGCGCAATTGTTGTTCACCCCATGCGCCTCGGGCGCTTGACGATTTGAGTGCTGATTGAAGTGCTGAAGTTGTTTGGTTCAGCGAATCAATTTGCTTGCTGATGGTTTGGGTTACGCCGACTGTATTCGTGTAGTTCGATTGCAATGCAGTTACAGCATTACGAAGTTCATTCATTTGAATTGCGACCGGGTCTAGAAGACTTTTGGTTTCAGTTGTCAAAGTTTGTGTACGTGCTTGATACGTGCGGTCAATCTGAGAGTTGACATTTTCAAGAGCTTGTTGCGTCGCTTTACCAACTTGTGCGTCAACTGCTGTGCGTACTGCATCAACTAATGCGGCCTGATCGAAATTTTGTGGGTTTATTGGTAGCAAAGTTGATTTATTGCCTTGGCGCATCACCATCACGGCGAGGACCAAAACGACAATTACTAGTAATCCGATAATTAGTTCCATCATCACAGTGTGGCATGGGGGTGTAGTTAGTATTAGCCGTATGTCAAGACCTGAAATTATAGATAGCCCAACTGGTTTTGTTGCTGAGCACATCAAAACTTATGTTGAAAGCAACGGAACTGAAGGTCACATTTGGCGCGGAGTGCCGACACTTTTACTGACAACACTCGGTCGCAGGTCGGGCGTTGGTCGAAGGACGGCATTAATTTATGGTCGAGATGGTGACGACTATGTAATCGTGGCCTCAAAAGGTGGAAGTGCAACGAATCCGCTCTGGTATGAAAATCTCGTCACGGTTCCTGAAGTCACTCTGCAGGTCGGTGCAGATATTTTTACTTGCACCGCTACGACATATGGCGAAGATGCCGAAAATCTTGCACATCGTCAGAAGATATGGGATGAAATGGTCGCAATTTGGCCAGATTTCGCGAACTACCAAGTGAAGACTGAACGTCGAATACCACTCGTTAAATTAACTCGCAAAACTCACTCGTAAAAACTAACTAGCTGTTTTGCCGGCTTTGAAATAGATTGCCAAAACTAAAAGTGGCGCGTAAGAAATTGCAACGCCAACGATTGGCATGATTCGTTGATCAACAACCAGCCACGCAATCGGCGCAAGCCAAAATATATTTACTGCGGCTATTGACAACGAGACTTTTAGGTGTCGGTCTGAACTGCTTGCTAAGTGTTGAAATGCATGCGATCTATGTGCTTTTGAAATTTGTTGTTTATTAATTATGCGACGAATCAACGTCGCAGTTGCATCAACTATGAATACTCCAAGCAAGATGATCGTTGCCCAAGTTATTCGCGGCTGTGTTTTCGCGATGACAAGCGAAATTACGCCAATCGTAAAGCCAATGAAACCACTGCCGACATCCCCAAGAAAAATTTTTGCCGGTGGCCAATTGAAATATAAAAACCCGATGACGGCTCCGCACAAAAGCGCTGGAACTTGCCACAATTCGGTCTCAGAAAAGTTGAATAAAAAAATCGTCAGAACTAGGCAACTAGTCAAAGCCTCGATTCCAGTTATTGAATCGATCCCATCCATAAAGTTAAATAGATTTAACATCCAGACGAGAAACAGAATTGCAATTATGTTGCCGACGACCCCGAGGCTCAGAGTCTCAGTAAACAATGGCATTGGCGGCAAACCGCCCAAAATGTAAATTGCGATTACTGCTGCAACGAAGTGGCCGATTAGTCGTAAGCGCGCGGCAGTGACGTGACCGAGGTCGTCTAGATAACCAATAGCCGCGACAAGTGACCCAGGCAAAACAATCGCACAAAAAGATTCTGTGGCTATGTCTCTTCGCATCAGAAGTGCCAGCAAACCAAAAACGAACGCGACAACTACTGCGATACCACCTCCGCGAGGAGTTGGATTTTCGTGCGAACTACGCTCATTTGGAATATCAAATTTATTACGTTTGACCGCACTTTTGCGGACTAAGTGAGTGAGCCCAAAACTTATTGTGATTGTTGCAGTGAGAATTAGAAATTTCATTCAGGTTTTAAGTTAAACCATGTCACTGTTTGTTCGAGTTCTTGTTTAACCGTAAATGGTGGCGACCATTTCAGCAACTCACAAGTCTTTGAAATGTCTAGTTGAAATGAACCACAAAGTTGCTCGTAGATACGAGGCTTGCGAATAATTTGGCTGGCAATACGCAAAAATACTCGGGGAAACGAAACAAGTCGAGATCTTTTACCCATTACTTCAGCCAAGATCTGGAGTAACTCAGTTGTTGATAGGTCGTGGTTGTCTGAAACATGCAGTATTTGATTTTGCGCACTGTCGTTTGTCACACAAGTTTCAACCAGACTGATGAGATTTCTGATCCCTATAAAACTGCGCAAGTTTTGAGTATTTGCCAGAGGCAGAAGTCGTTGGTCATTGACCCACTTCATCATCGAAAGAAAATTTGCTTTTACGTGTGGCCCATAGACGAGTGGTGGTCTGATAATTGTGAATTTGAGGGTGGTTCGACTACAAAGATCTTGCAATTCTTGTTCTGCTTCTCCCTTAGAACTTGAATATGGATCTGTCGCCTTGAGTGGGTCAATACTTTTGAATGGCGTGCCTTTTTGAGTTGAACCACCGAGCACTTTAGCTGTGCTCATAAAAATAAAATGCTTGTGATTTCCTAGTGCTAATCGTTGTGAAAGTAGAGCTGTCAACAGTGAGTTAGTTGAACGGTATAAGTCATGTTGAGAATTTGAGCCGTCGCTGGTGACGTGTGCTCGTGCTGCCAGATGAATAAGAACTTCGCAGTCATCAACTAGGTGGTGCCACTGCGAATTTGTGTCACTGACTTGCCGTGCATCAAGAATTTTTACATCGTGTGACTGCGTAAGTTTTGGCACGAGTTGGGTGCCTATGAAGCCGGTTGCGCCAGTTACGAGAATTTTCATATTGTTACAAATGAATCATAAACGCTGTACTTATCTTTAACGATTATTTTGTCGACAATCTCGCCTTTAATTTTCAGCATCTAGTTTTCTTGATTGCAAGATTCCCAAGAGTGCGAGAACTCCCATTATTGATAGAAAAGGAAGATTCTGGCGCGATGAGTTGAAGTTAGTTTGTGAGACCAAACCAAGAAAAAATACGAACGCAACAAACACTTCAGTTCTGAGTGCCGAATACGCGAGTTTATTGTTCAACAATGTGACGATAAACAAAATTGGAATCATGAAAGTATCAACGAAAAATAATCTCAGAGCAAGCAATTGTGGAACTGTAAGTGTTACGACGTCTCGGCCAAAAGTGAGAAATTGCAAACCTAGAAGGTTTGCAAAAAATCTCCACCATGTTTCTTGCGTAAAGAGCTTTGGAGAACTGTAGCTATTTTGATACTTGAAGAAACCTCCTAAGGCGAATCCGAAACCCCCTGCCACAAAGGCCACAACTGTGATTGCAATTAGAGCAAGTGGTGCTCGTTTTAGAGGGTGTCGTTTCAGCAACTGACCGATCAGCCATGCAAAAATAAGAGCAACAGTCAAGTGGGGCCGAAGTAAGGCTGAAACGCCAATAGCGACGAACCGCAGTAATGGCACTCTTCCCAAATAAAAATACGAAACACAAAGAACAATTGGTAAGTCTCGAAGACCAAGTGAAGACAAAAAAATGAAAAGTGGTCCAGAAAATAAAATCACGTTCCATAATTTAATTTTTATTCCTTGACTGCTGATGAAGTCAGAACAAACTCTGTAAGTAAAAAGCAGAGAAAGTGCCTGGAGGAATTTAAAAGCCAGCAATGCATCAAACCCGATTGTGTTTAAAAGCCAAACTGGTGCCACGACAATGTAGCGACCACCGATAAATCTGTCCAGCGAAAGAGAAATACCCTGATCCTTGAACTTAGTCAGTAATTCGATCTGAGTGCCTTGGTCGCTTGAATAAAACGATGCATGATCGACACCGTAAATAATTCGAATCACTATTACTGCGAGCACCCAAACTGCCGTAAATAATGTGAGGTACAGGTCATAACGGCCAGAGCGCCTGGCGAAGAGCATTAGAACGACACCTAAGAGCACTGCTTGAAAAATGAAAAGAATCATTTTTTGATTGTCGCTTGAAGTGGTGATAGTAATTTACCAATCCAGTCCCATTGACCATTTAACTTCTGTTTCAGTGTTGTTTGATTATCAAGATTCCAAACATCAATGCGTGGAATCTCGAGTGGTTTGACTCCGACTTGGTAGCAACCCCAACTGCTTGTTGCGGCGTAGAGGTACCCGACTGATGCCGCAATTTCTTGAACTTGAGAATTGAACGCGCCATGTGGGTAACTCATAGTTGTGATGTTTCTTTGGGTTAAGTTCTCAAGCCACTCTTTACTCGACTTTAATTCATCAGTGATTTCAGTTGCTTGCAGAGTGTTCAAATATTGATGTGAGAACCCATGAGCACCAATAGTTACTCCAGGTAATTTGCTCAGAGACACCAATTCGGTTTCAGATAAATATTTCTTGTCACCAGAAATCACATTTGCCGGTGTAACGAAAACATGAAATGGAAGATTATTTTTACACAGAAGGGGTGCAGCAATTGTCAGGGTGTCTTTATAACCATCATCAAAAGTGACCGAGATGCCCGACGAAGACGAATCTTCAAGCGAGACGACTTTATTGCCGCCCGAATTGGATTGGCTTGCCAAATATTCAACATGACTAGTGAAGTAGGTTTCAGAAATTGAATAAATATCTGACTTTTGAAACGCAGGTTCTGTATTTTTGACAACCGAGTGATACATCAAAACTCGTCGCCAATTTTGCTTGTTGTATTTAGAAACCAAATTGGCAGTGCTAACAACTTGAGCCACGCGATATTTGGCTAGATTCATTTTGCTACTAGCCCTTCGGGCTTTGAGTTGTGGTGATTGCACGCCAAAGCGTAATCGCTGTGCCTAGATAGATTTTTACAAAAAATGGCGACAACCTAAAGGCCTGGGCAAACAGTCGAATCGCTTGAGCTGGTTGAGTAGTCAATTGTCTGGCGGCCCCATAGTGAGCAATCGCACACCGATGGCGCATGCGAAGCCTATTTATAATCGTTCGGGGTTGTGTGCTGAAATGAGTTTTCAAAACTATTAGTTCAGCGGCGAAATTTCTCAAGACACTGCTACTCGCACTGTCGGCAAGTCGATGAAATTCACCCAACACTTCAGGGATAAAAGAAGTTCGTGGATTTTCGGCTGCTAAGCGCAGCCACAGGTCGTAGTCCTCGGTTGTAATAATTTCTGAATTTTCATCAAAGCCTTGAACAGAGTCAAGTAATGGCTTGGCGATAAAAGTTGTTGAAGTTGAGATGCAGTTGCCTTTGTATAAAAGACGGTTGTAGGTTGCGTTTGAGGCCGGCCCGTACATCACCGTGCGTTGAGTAAGGTCACTGTTGATCCACAGTTCGCCGTGGCAAATAAATTGACTACCAGCCGCAGCTAGTTCAGCGCATTTTTGAAGTTTGTTTGGATACCAAACATCATCTGAATCTAAAAAAGCGATGAAGTCTCCAGTTGCTTCTTTCAGGCCGTGATTGCGTGAGGCTGCAATTACGCCGTTATTACTAAAGTTAAAAAGTTTGATTCTCGGGTCGGCAAAAGAATTTACAACTTCAATAGTGTCATCAGTTGAGAAATTATTTACAACGACAGCCTCCCAGTTTTGAAAAGTTTGCGCAATGACCGAATCGAGCGCTTTTTTCAAAAACTTTGCGTGATTGAAAGTTGGGATCACCACCGACACGTAAGGCTTGGTGGTCATATTAGTTTTGAAACTTAAACCAATTTTTACAACTTTGCAATAACAAATCTATTTCTTTTTCGATTTCACTGTCTAGATGGAGTCCTGTTGCGAGAAGTTTGGCGCAACTATATTCAAACGCAGGTGGCACAGAGTCTGGGATTTCGTTCGGTCTTTCTATCTTCGGTCTAAAACCCAAAACAACTTCACATCGTGTTGCAACGAGCTCTGCCACTTGAATTATCTGTAGAGAATTTCTGCCACCAACATTGAACAGCCCGTCGGCAATTTGTTGTTTGTTTAGTTGAAGCAGATGATTAACCGTCGAGCAAATATCAGTAAACGGGACAAAATTGCGAAATTGTAGCCCATGCGATTTGAGTGTTAATTTTTTTGTTTCAACTGCTTGGCGGCAAAGGTCGTTGGCGATAATCTGCCAGATCTTGGCATCCGGTGACATTGGTGCACCAAAGCCGTTGGCCGACCTCAATCTGACTCCCTCAAGTTGTTGCATACTGTGCGCGCGGTCAACTATCAATTCCGCATCAAGATGTGTTTGTGAATAGGCATCTCGAGGGTAAGTAGGTGACGTTTCTGAAATCACCCCACTCAGATTATTTCCATAAACCTGAATAGTTGAAAAATAAATAAAACGCAGGTTTTTAATGTCGCTGGCTTGCTCAACAACTCGACGCGTATATTCGACGTTTACCAGCTGTGCTTTTTCTGGCTCTGCACGACACTCATAATCATTTAGCGCAGCAAGATGAACCACATGAGTGACTTCTTGAAGCATTTGTTTAATCGAGTTTTGATTTTCAAAATCAATTACACAGACTTCGGCTTTTGGTGCCCAGTTTGGGGGTTGACGCTTTTGTCTCGAAGCTAATCGCAAATTGATTTCGGAGTTTTTAGATAGGTCGGCCGAGATTCGCCCGCCCAGTGTTCCGAACCCCCCAGTTAGAAGGACATTCTTGGTCATCGATGAATTAGTTGCCAGTTATATGGAAAGTGCGGATCAGTTGGTTCGCGGCGATGTATTTCTGATGGATCGTGTGGAATGCCCGCACAATTCGCAACGATAGCCATCTCGGTTCCGATTCCCTTGAAGCCGTTCCATACTTTTGGTGGAACTGTTACTAACCAGTAGTTTTCTTCCCCGAGAAATAATTCTTGCACTTCACCTTTTGTTGGGCTCTCAGGTCGATCGTCGTAGAGCACAAACTTAATTCGTCCATGTGGAACTGCGTAGTTGAGAATCATTTTGTCGTGAAAGTGCCAGGCTTTGACGGCGTCAGGAAACACGCATGAGAAATATATTTCGCCAAAAGATTGAAAGGCTTTATCGGTGCTTTTCAACATATGCATTACCTTGCCCCGTTCGTCAGCGATTTGCAACAGAGGTGTAATAATTACGCCATCGATCATTTTGTTTGCTCCATATATTTGTTGATTTGAGATTCCGTTATTTCTCTGACTGAGTTTCCATTATTAACTTCGCGATACCAAGACACTGTATTTGACATGGTTTGTAAGAAGTCCCAACGTGGTTTCCAACCCATTTGTTGTTTTGCTTTGTCACAATTCAGATGCAAAAGACCAGCCTCATGCATCTGCGTAGCCGGTGTGTCAATTTTTATTTCGCCAGATCCCCAGATCTTCACAGCCTGTTTCGCAACATCGTTAACACTGTAGGCATCTGACTCATCTGGGCCAAAGTTCCAGGCACCATTAAAAGATTTCGGTGACTCACCGAGGTAGTGGGCGAGTTGAACGTATCCAGAAAGTGGTTCAAGAACGTGTTGCCATGGGCGAGTGGCATTCGGATATCGCAGCACGATCGGCTGATTTGTTGAAAGCGACCGAATGCAGTCAGGAATAATTCGATCTTGCGCCCAATCACCGCCACCAATTACGTTTCCTGCACGAACCGTAGCTGCGCCAAAATTTTCTCGAGTTGATAAAAACGAATCAAAAAATGAAGAGAAAACAAGTTCAGCCGCAGCCTTTGAAGCACTGTATGGGTCACGTCCACCCAGTTCGTCAGTTTCGCGGTATCCATCTCGAACTTCTCTATTCTTGTAGCACTTATCGGATGTAACAAAAATCAGTGATCGAATTGAATCAGAGATTTTTACTGCTTCCATCAGGTTGACTGCGCCGCCGATATTTGTGTCGTAGGTAGTTTTTGGGTTTGCGTATGAGCGGCGAACCAATGCTTGTGCTGCAAGGTGAAAAACAATTTCAGGTTTCGAAGATTTGATGAAGCGATTAAGACTTTCAGAATCACGAACATCGCCATCTTGGTGTTGGATGAGTTTTTTTAAACCGAGTTGTTCAAAGTGACTTTGCTCAGATTCGGCCGGTAGGGCGTAACCATAAACTTCCGCGCCAGCAAGATGCAACCACAACGAGAGCCAAGATCCCTTGAACCCGGTATCGCCAGTAACCACGATGCGCTTCCCCTTGAAGCTTGCGACTGCTTCTAAGAGCGAACCCATGGAGCCTTCCCAGATTTGAACATTTGATTAAGCAACTCCCAGTCGCGGTAAGTATCCATGCATTGCCAAAACTCGTCGTGGGGGTACATCGTCATCTGTGACTCGTGCACAATTTTCTGAATTGGTTCTTTCTCAAACACAAGATCTTCGCGTGGCTCAAGGTAATTAAAAACATTTGGTTCACACACGAAAAATCCACCCGAGATTCTTCCGCCAGATGCCTGAGGCTTTTCGTTAAAACCTGTGACATTATTCGTTTCATCAACTTGCAACTCGCCAAAACGACTTGGTGGCCTCACACCAGTGACCGTGAGAAACTTTTTGTTGTCTTGATGATGTTTAACTAATTTGCCGAGGTCAACATCACTTAAGCCATCGCCGTAACTAAGCATGAAGGTTTCGTCGCCAATTAATTGCTGTATCTTTCGAAGCCGCGCACCAGTCATTGCCTCAAGCCCAGTATCAACAAGTGTCACCACACAGTTATGGCGGTTAATTAAACCTCTGAATTCGTGGATATTTGGCAACTCAGGCTTTATTGGTAATTGTGTCAACTCTCCGTTTTGTTTGCGAAAAAAATCAACAACTGTTTCTGATTTATAACCCAGACACAAGACAAATTCAGAAAAACCAAAGTTTGCGTAGTAGCCCATCAGATGCCACAAAATCGGCATCTCGCCAACTTTGATTAATGGTTTTGGAATGTCATCGGCGACATCTCTAATTCTGGTGCCAAAACCTCCGCAGAGTAGAACAGTTTTCATTTAGATGCTCCATGATCTAAGGCAACCACAGTTGGTGCAAAAATTCTTACTGGTGTTTGCGGATTATTTCTAAATTCGCGCACCGCTTGTTTTTTTGTTGCACCAGTAGTGACAACAATTCGATTCTTTGTATTACGTAGTGTGCTCATGGAAAGGGTAATTCTTTGACTTGGTGGATTAGGTGAGTCGCTAACTAGACAACAGCTATCGGTTGATTCAAGTGCCCGATGACCCGGCAGAAGGCTTGCGATGTGGCCGTCATCGCCCATACCTAAAAGACAAAAGTCAAACATATTGATTTGGTCAATTCTAGTTGCATATTCTTTGACTGCTTCTTCAAGATTTGTATTGGTTCGTGAACTATTCACATTGCCGTATGAGTTGCCAAGAGTTCTTTGTAAAACTTGCCGAATCTGTAGATCATTGCGTTGCGGGTCGTCACTAGCGACGCATCTCTCGTCAGCAAGAAACCAGTTAACTCGTCGCCAATCTATTGAATTGGGTAATAGACACTCTAAAGTTTTTGTGATGGATCGCCCTGCAGCAACTATTACATTGCAGTCTTCGTGTTCGCCAACAGTTGTTTTGATAATTTCAGTTAAAAGCTTTGCTGTAAATTGAAAAACTTCAGATTCGGTCGCGAAAAGTTTCAGACGCGAATCAGTTTCAGAGAAACTATCGTTGATCGCCACTTTTTAATTCTACGATAATTATTTCTTCGTTGCTTCTGTTGCGATAAGCGCTTTCCATTTAGGAAGTTGAGGGTCAAGATTAAACAGCGTGTTCGGCTTAATAATCGGCGGCGTACTACCTAAATTATTGAGCGCACTTCTTAATTCTTCGGTTGTCCGCACCACTTGTACTTCGACACGCCCACGAAGTGGGCTCAGGTTAAATGATTGCGGATCTAAGCATTGAATCACTGGTACTCCTGCGCATACGCCATCAATTACTGCCGAAGTGATCGCACTGCAGTACAAAACATCACATTGACTAAAATATGTAGCAAGGTCTTCTTTGCCCGAAACGACTTCAATCCGTGGATGAAGATCTTTAAATGTTTGGCTCCAATGCGGTTTTAGTAACACGCGTAAATTTCTAGATTCGGTTGTTTGTAACAAATCATTTAGAAGTTTCATTTGCGTTTGAGTAGCGCTTTCAAGAAAATCTGTCGCTACCAGAATTGTTATTTGTTCTGAGGAGTTACTTGACTTCTCGCGATTGTCAGTTGGCGTTTTTTCCAAGTGTTGATACATCAACGCTTCAACATCTACGAGTTCATTTTCTGGGTAACCAGCATCAACTAGCGATGAATGTGCAAGTGGTCCATTAACTGCCACCAAATTGGGTCTCGGCATCGTATTTTTACTGATGTCCAAAAATCTGCGTGGGTCAGACATCAGTCGCAGATCCCAAAATCTCACAGTCGAGTGAGCCACACCTACAAGTTGACTGTGATCGTATTTACGCCAAAGATGAATAAGCGCCATCTCCCATGGTTGGTTCTCAATTAAGTAGAAGCCGTGTCGTTGCTTGGGTAGTCGTCGCAAAACAAATTCAAGGCGATGAAATCGTATGCAATTGATCATTGCTTCGTAGCCACGTAAAGAATTGAGCCACTCATTTTTAAAAAGTGGCCAAAAATTAATAGTAGTTTCACCGAGCGTAAACGCAGGCTGATATTTATTGATCTGAAGCGAGCGAATTAAAAGTTTTAAATAACTTTTTACTGACTTAATAACAACTGCTGACTCACCAATTGAGTCAATTATTAAATGTTGATTGTTTGTATTTGCGAGATTAAAATCATTTCTTAACGAATTGATGCGAAGCAGGTCAGATTTTTTATGCTGATCTACAAGATTGTGCAACCAATTTACGTCTGTGTTTTTCAACTCACCAACGAGGTTTGTCCAATATTGTGACTCAAATTTTCGCGTTTCATTAACTGTGGCTCCGAAGCGATACCAATAATCAAAAAAGGAAATCAAGCCCGAGAGGGTTGTGTGAGTTGGTGAAGTTTTATTCGTCTTCAGTTTTGCCGCGACTCGAGATTGTTGCAATAGAGAAATAAATGCGAGTAACGACTTCGGCGTTAGTTTCTTAAACTGCGATTTAGTTGATGTCGGAGAAATATCACCATTAAACGCGATTTCCCTAAACCTCAGAGAATTTGATTTAGCAATAGAAGCAATAATTGCACTCAAGTTCTTATCTGCGGTGCAGATTTGTATTTGCTCAAATTTGTGCTGTTTAACAATTTCTATCACGGCGAAAATTTTCGCCAAATTATTTAACTGTGCAGACTGCGTGTACGGCCGAGACTGAAACTGTGTCATCCAAAAATAATCAAAGCCTGACTCAAATTTAAGTTTTGTTTTTGAAGAATTAGCGACGTTCTCTCCAACACAATAAATAAAGTCGAGAATCCTTGCTCTGATCTCGACAGCGTTTTGTTCTAATACATCACTGATAGAAACTGCACTCACTGGGTGTTTCAAACTAGCGAAGTGTTGCCAAAGCAACAAAGATTCGTGATCATTGATATTTTGCTGGAGCGTCTGGTTAGTGTCCCAGATCGTCAAAATTGAGGCGTCAACTCCAAAAATTTTGTACATCTATTTGTTAATTAGTTTTCAACTTCATCAAACGCTCAACCTCGAGGATGTCTGCTGGGATATCGACAGCGTGTGTGCGGTAAGCCGTTCGTTGCATTCGAATTTTGATCCCATGTTCAAGGTATCTAAGCATGTCGACTGACTCGTATATTTCTAATGGCGTTGGTTCTAACTCGGTGAATTTTTGCAGGGCACCGCGTCGGAAAGCGATGAGGCCAAGTTGTTTACCCGATGGGCGTTCAACGCCATCTGTAGATACTGGGATGGGAGCGCGTGACATATATAAGGCATTTCCAACGAGGTCCATCACAACTTTGACGCAGTTCGGACTATTAAATTCGCCAGGTTGAATATCCGCATAGAGATTTACGACTTCGAGTTTTGGAGCATCTGTGAATGGTTGCAACACATCAGAAAGCATTCGTGGGTCTGTCATTGGTTCATCACCTTGCACCATCACAACGATGTCAAAAGATGACGAATCGGCGTTCTCGATTTTTGAAATTGCTTCAGCGCACCTGTCAGAAGCCCGTTCATGAAGGTTGCTTGTAATTATCGCTTTGTGCCCAAGTGATTGCACATGATCAACAATCTCTTGGTCGCATGTGGCGACAACAACCTCATCAACTTCGTTACAAAGTTTCACGCGCTCAACAATGTGTTGAATCATTGACTTGCCAAGTATCTGCGCGAGAGGTTTATTTGGAAACCTTGTGCTTGCGAGTCGAGCCGGAATTATCGCGATAATTTTCATTTGAGAAGGTTCTTTTCGTGTAGTGCGTTAACCAATAATTGACTTGCTTCTCGCTCCATCAAGTCACGAGTTTCACGGGCGTACGAACCCATATGTGCAGTGATCTGCACAGTTTCAAGTTTAGATAGCTCGCCTTCGTAAGGTTCTTCTTCAAAACAATCCAGCGCGGCACCTGCAAGATGACCAGATTTCAGCGCCGTGAGCAAAGCTTCTTCATCAACTAATCCTCCGCGAGAAATATTTAATATGTATGAACCCTTCTTCATAAGGTTCAAATGCTTTTCATTAATTATGTGATGAGTTGCTTCGCTATAAGGCAAATGCAAACTAAGAATATCCGACTTGATGCAAAGTTCATCTAACTCAACGTTTGGGTAATCACTCTGTTCAACTTGGGCATCACTAATAATTACTGAGGCACCGAAAGCCGAGAGCAGAGTCGCGACGCGTTTGCCGATTCTGCCAAAGCCAACTATCCCAACTGTTTTGGTTTCAAGCAGCGAACCCATTAGGCCTTTCCAGACTCCGCTACGAATTTGGCGATCTGCTTGCGAAACGTTTCTTAATAAACCCAAAATGTGAGCAAGTGTAAATTCGGCAACTGCCTTCGTCGGTGCGTCGGGTGTATTTAAAACAGTGATTCCGAGTTGTTTTGCAGTCGCAAGATCAACGCTGTCCAAGCCTGTTCCTACTCTGGCAATAACCTTGAGTGATTTTGCTGCTTGTAAAACACTCTTTGTTAGAGGCTCAAGACCAGCGATTAGGCCAATCGTGTCAGTGCCGAGCAACTCAATGACTTGGTCTTCGGTCAGACGAGCCGCGAATGGGTTGAGTTTGACCTCGACCCCGGCATTCTTTAAATCTGACAGTTGTGAGAAGTTATCCAGATTAAAACTTGACGTAGATATCAATACTTGCAAAGCTTTACTCCCTAGATGTTGAAGTTAACGCTAGTCGGGAATCTGCAAAATAATTGTTAGTGCTACCAATCGGCACGCAATGATTGAACCATCTCAACAAATTGTGAGTTATTTGCATCGTATGTGATTATGTCATTCATTGTTTCTGAACAAGTTTGCTCCCAGTCAGATTGTGAAACTGAAGTCAGATAATCCAATATCTCGGCAAAACGTTTCTCTTCAAGTTGATGCGTCCAGAATTTTCCCTCATCAGCAACTACAGCCGGCCACCCAAATCTAAGAGCTTGTGCATCTAGCAACTTTGCATCAATAAGAAACGCAGCCGTTTTTATACCTCGAGCGAGCGCTTCGTATCCAAGAGTGCTACTGGTGAAAACAACTATTTCAGACTTATTCAAAACTTCGTAACTATTCATTGAAGTAAGTCTCGGTTCAAGTTTCCACGGATAGTTCTCTAGTAATTTTTGATAATAGAGATTCTCTTCACTAAAATCTTCGTCCTTCCCAACAATCACGAATTGTTTTTGATGTTTTTTACAATATTCCGCGACATAAATTATTGCTCTTTCTCTGCGTGCTGTTATCTGTTGGTAAGTAACAGGGTTGCTAGGCGAAGAATCGGGAACAACGAAATCTTTAGAAATTCCTGGTCTGTAAGTTGAGATGTATGCAATTGATTTAGATTCGGTCGCCGATATTGGAACTAAATTATTTTTGAAACTTCCAATCGGCACAATTTCGCCAGAAATGTATTTGCTGTAGAGCGTGCCAACTGCTCTACCAAAGACAAACATTTGGTCAACGTGGTTGCTTTCTAATTTGAGACTGTCTAACAACCTCCCAAATAAGTCACCGCGTTCACTACGTATCCCATTTTGAATAAGTATTGTTTGAATTTCGGGAAATCGGTTTTTGAGTTGAAAAAATGGCGGAAAGTTATCGATAAAAGTCAAGACCAATTTTGGTTTAACAATACCGATGTATCTAATTGCATAATTTTGTGCACTTAGATCTCGATCGATCAGACACAGTAGCGCGACGAAAATATTCACTTCACGTTCACGGAGATCAAGAATTCGCAACTCGTTTTTCGCAAAGTATGGCTTAATAACATCTGCGCCTGTCAAAAAATAAAGTAAAACATTCGCGCGTCGAGGTGGAAGTATTTTCCAGCGTAGTTTTATTAAAGACTTGACAAGTCTCAAAGTTTGGTTCATTTAAGCCAAGAAGAATTAAGCCCTGAAAGGGGACTTGACCAATTTGAATCATAAATTGAAACTGCATCGCGAAATTCGTTGATTGCAATTGCTGAACCTGTCTTGGTAATCGTTTCTACGATTTGCTCATAGATTTGCACTTCGGTAGTTGAAGTCTTCGAATTGAAGGAGAAAGACGAAGTTGGCTTTCCTGCAGAGATCTGAGTTCTAGGCAGTGCCTGTTGTCGGAGGACTCGTTCGGTTCGTTTTGTTCGTGTACGACCTAGAAATTGTTCGAGTTGAGACAAAGCGTTTTCTGTATCCAGAACAGTATTTTCAAAAGCCAGA
This sequence comes from Ilumatobacteraceae bacterium, assembly GCA_964203235.1. Lineage (GTDB taxonomy): Bacteria > Actinomycetota > Acidimicrobiia > Acidimicrobiales > Ilumatobacteraceae > BACL27. Next base: position 702,398 of record CAXNLE010000002.1, on the reverse strand, counting down.
ACAAGAACTGGCTTACCAGTTGAAGCAAGTAGATCAATCGCGTTGATCATTGACTTTTGCATTCGAGCAATCGATAGTAAAGCACGATCAGCGATGGATGCTTCTGCGAACTCTTGTGCCCATGTTGCAGCAAACCACGGTATTTTTGAGCCCTTAAAGTCAAATGAGAGAGTAAATTCGCGCGAACGCTCGAATGCGGCAGTGTAATCACGGACGTTATTGAATAGATGAATTGGATGTCTCACGACTTCGATTAACTTGAGCCTTGGGCCATAAGAATCAAAAAGCAAATTTGAAACTGTGAGTAATTCGTGTGATGCAATCAGAAGAGCTAAATTTTGAGAATTGATCGTTTCGGCAACAGCGTCGCCGCCTTTGTGAAACAGTCTTTTTAAGTAAGCAATGCTTCCCGGGTTATTTCGAAAACCTGAGTCATCGCCCCACCGGAGGTTTACTTCGCGACCGATTAAGTTGTTGTATTGCGATAAGTCAGCATAAATTTTCAAAAAAGCCATTGCTGCGTCTAAGTTCATTTTCCCAGCCGCATGCGCAATGCATACATATTCGTAGACGTGTTCAACTTTCTTCTTTTCAACGCCAGACAGTGAACCAACGATTGAAGTCACTACTGATTTTCCTCCACCCCAAAAACCATCCACAACAATGATGTCATTTGTAAATGAGTTGAAGTGCTTTAGTTCCAAATTCATGTTTTCTTAGTTTCCACAAAACTTTGTATTCGTGTTGAGATGTTGTTTCTGGCGCAAAAGTTTCTAATTTCCGTCAGGCTGATCCTGTTGTAATGTAGAGAATCAGCAAAGGCAATTCCAGATGGTCTGCCTATCTGCAATACATCGTTTATGTGGTTAAATTCCCCGAATCCTCCACTGGCAACTACCGGAATATCAACGAACTTAGTGACCTCACTTACGAGTTCGCAATCAAATCCTTTTCTAGTGCCTTCTTTGTCAACGGATGTCAAAAATATTTCACCTGCTCCCAACTCGGCTCCACGCTGGGCCCATTGAGCAACGTCTAATCCAGTGCGTTCGCGACCATTATCTGTGTAGGCCTCCCACTTTCCTTCTGCAGTTTTTTTTGCTTCAATCGAAAGCACAATTGTTGATGAACCCCAAACATCAGAAAGTTTTTTGATCAATGCAGGATCTTTTACCGCAGCAGTATTAATTGCGACTTTGTCTGCACCTGCCCGTAGTAACGCGCGCGCATCCTCAACTGATCGGATACCACCACCAACTGTCATCGGTACAAAAACATGCTCAGTTGCTCTTGTCACCACGTCTATTAAGTTGTTTCGTCCGTAAAGACTGGCGACTGTGTCCATATAAATTATTTCGTCAGCACCGTCTTGATAATATTTTCCAGCACGATCTTGCGGGTCACCCACAACGCGCAATCCTTCAAGGTGAATTCCTTTAATTAAATTGGCGCCTTTAATATCAAGTCTGGCGATTAGCCGCAAAACTTGACTTGGATGTGGCGAAGTTAACTTACTTGGTGACGAAGAGACCACTGATTATTATTGTATGACCATAAATGTGGTGAGCGAAACGAGTCAGCCAAGTTATTGAAGTAATTCAAGTCCATTACAGGTTGATCAAACATTTTTGATGCCTTCGGAAACTCTTTTTCAGAAATACTTAAATAAGTAAAGATTTCATCAGCGAAACGAGTCGGAAACTCTCCATCAAAGCGTTGCACGAGCGCCACACCTTCTTCGCGATTGATATCCCCAGAGCGAATTTCTTGTGCCGCATCGTATGTTGCTCGACCGATGCCGTATTTGATGTATGTCGTATAGTAATGAAAATCGTCAATTCGGTCGTCAATTGAGTTGTATTTGCTATAGGTACCAGGTGTCCGCTCGGGTGATGCTTCAAATCCACCATGCTCTACCGAATAGTAGTAGCAACTTTGTGGATGCCACTTCAAATAGTAACCAAGGTAGTGGACTTCAATACCAAGTTTTTCAAGACCTATTGGGTTGGCTGGCAAGTATGGGTCTAGGTCAACCTCTTCTAAACCAAAATCTGTAGTCAGATCTTTTAATGAAGTTCCCCCGAGATGAATGGTTGATTTTTCTGGAGATGAGAAGTATTTCCATTGTCGTAACGCCGAGTCAGCATCGCCGATCGGGTTTCCATATTCGGCTTCGTTCTCTCCGTAAAAAACTAACGGGATCTGATGCAGGACGGCCATCTTTGGCGCCAAAGACTTTTGTCCAAGAACGAATGCTTGAAATGGATGAAAAAGGTTTTCAACTGCGAGTCGAGTTAAAAGTCGGTGGACTCGACCATTTGGAGTGCATAAATAGTTATCAAAACCAGCATGAATCCAACGTTGAAAGTTTCTCCAACCCCACTCTGTATAGACATGTGGGGCCCAAGTAACTGTTAGAGGATGCATGCCATATTTGTATTTCAACATGTGTGCAGCAACAAAACTATCTTTGCCTCCAGAGCCAGGAACAAGGCAATCGTATGAACCATCGGTACTGCGATGTTTGTCGCAAAGTGCTCGTAATTCGGCGTCGCGAGCTTCCCAGTCGATCTCTTTCTTTTTTACTGCAAGTTTGCAAGCATCGCAAATCAAATCACTATCGAAACCAATTGTGTCTTTTTTAGAGTTTGAGGTATGGGAAAATTCAATTGCCGAGTTTGGTCTTTGATTGGATATGATGCACCGCTTGCAAAACAAGACAGATTTTGGCAGACCATATTTTGGTGCTAAGTCTTTGTCCGAATTAATGAACTGAGAAGTATCAATATTTCGAGTCTTAGGAAAAGTGCTACTCATGCAAAAAGTATTCTATATGGGCTCAGCTTTAACCATTGTTTTGTAAATATTCTTTAGATCTCACTCACCAAGTAGATAGACCACCGTCAACTATGAGATTCTGACCCGTTACATAGCTTGATGCATCTGATGCTAAATAAATTAATGCACCGGTAAGTTCTGATGCTTGACCCATGCGCCCAAGCGGAACTCGGTTTGAATATTTATCGTCAAAAGTTTTGTTTTGCCCAGACGAGATTCCGCCTGGAGTTAAAGAGTTAACTCGAATACCACTATCAGCCCAATAAGTTGACAGATAACTTGTGAGACCAACTACGGCCGCCTTTGATGCCGAATAAACAGCAGGAGTATTAATAGGTCTTCCGTTGTATTGCGAACCTTCATATATACGTTGGTCTGGAGCGACAACGCCATAAATAGAAGATGTCTGAATGATCGAGCCGCCACCTTGGAGTTTCATCTGTTTTCCGACTGCTTGGGCAACTAAAAACAACCCGTCAATATTTACGGACATAACTTCGCGCCAAGTTTGCAGTGAGTAATCTTCGAATGGTTTGAAGAATTCATCAAGGTTTGAACCCTTTGACGCAGCATTATTAACTAGTACATCAATCCGACCGAAATTAATGACGACTGCTGCAACCATCTGTGCAACAGATTCAGGCGAAGTTATATCGCAGCCAAAGCCAGCAACTTTTCGACCAGACTTTTTAGAGACAGCATCAGCGACTGATTTCGCGGCTTGATCATCTATGTCAACCACGGCAACATCAGCTCCACTAACTGCAAACGCTTGACAAAAGACTTGACCTAGAAGGCCGGCACCGCCTGTAACTAAGACGACTTTGCCCGAGAGACTGAAAAGATCTGTCGCTTCTTTGGTCGTCATGATGTGGCGCCTTTCGACATCATCCATTCAACCATTTCAAAATCTGCCTCAGAATCTATATCTAACGAGCGTTCTCGAGGCATCTCAAACAGCCGGGTGCTAGACGCGAACAAACTTGGATTATTCAAAAGCGCATCACGTCGCCAAACATAAATTGACGCATTCATGTCAAAACACTTTGGAGAATCTTGACGACGCGTTACAGAACTTTTTAAAGGTTTTGAAAGCTGAACGATTCCATTTTCGTCTTGTTCAACAAGATTGAAATAAGGAGATCGATGTGCTGGTGTGCCAGTGATGACATTGTCGGCGTTGGTCGCTGTTAGAAGTTCTAAAGAACCGATAATGTCTGCGGCAATACGAAGAGGAGCAGTTGCATCTAAGTCAATGATGATGTCGAATTTGCCGAATTCTTTTTCAGATGTTTCAGCGCAGTGTCGTATAGCTGGAAGTTTTGGCGCAGTATCCGATGCCATTTGTGCAGGGCGATCTACAACAAATGTTGCACCGTAAGCCAGTGCTGTAGTGCGAATTTCTGAGCTGTCACTGCTAACAGCAATTTGAGAAAATAATTTAGATTCAACTGCTTGTTGCAGCGAATAGGCAATAAGAGGCACTCCATTGATTAGTCGCAGGTTCTTGTTGGCGACACCTTTAGAACCGGCGCGTGCGCAAATTGTGCAAAGAACTTTCATTTCTTTATCCATTTTCGTTTTGATGATGCGGTTTCTATTGCTTCAATAGTTTTTACAACATTCAATGCCTCGGCAATCGAGCAGACTGTTTTTGGGTCTTGAGCAATCATCGCTTTGTGTTCGGCTAAGTAAGTGTGATCTGAGTCAACATTAAATACTTGAGTTGTTTGGTTGAATTGCGATAATCCAGAGAGCAAATCAATTCGTATCGTGCCTTTGTCACCGTTGATCGTGATTACTCGTTGCTTAATACGGTCGAGATAATTCATCTGAATTGATAGCGCTGGACATATTTTTGTCTGCATCAATACAGAAAACGTGTCATCTGTTTCAATCTCAAGGTTGCTGAACTTTCCTCCAGTTGAAGTCAAGTGAGTCCAGTTGCCAAAAACATATTGGGCTAGATCTAGTTCATGACTTAGGTCTCGTAAAACTCCACCACCGTTTGCGATCGTTGCCGAACTTGAGTTTTGATATCTATCGTTTTTGCGCCATGTGGGTAAATATTGTCCGACATAGAAATTCGCAGATGAGATGTATCCGAGTTGTGGCAATGTGTCGTGCAACCATGCGATGGCTGGGTGAAAGCGCAAGTTGTAGCCAACTGCCGTAAAGTCAAAATTATTTCTTGGAAACTTTTTCAAGCTTGTCAGAATTGGTTTTTCGATTAATACTCTGCCCGAAAACTTTGAAGCACTTAGTTCGCGTATATCGTCAAGGTGTTGTGAAGTTTTGCTGGCGACAACAACGTATTCAAATTTTTTGTGCTTAAGCGCAACTGAGATTTTTTCGTACTTACCTGCACCTGATCGCCTCGAAACTACGACTACTTCATGATTTAATTCACGAAGAATTCTGGCATGTCTTGAACCGATAGATCCGGCGCCAATTACGGCGATGTTCACTGAACTTCCCTGGGCCATTCGCGCTGAGCGCGCTCAAGTTCGTCCAGCCGACCAATGTCAACCCAATATTCGTGAAGCGGAAACGCAGCAGTTCGATGGCCATCTGAAGCCAGTTTTGTAAAGTGTGTCGGCATGTCGTAGTAAGTTTCGGTTGGAATATTCTCTAGACCTTTTGCGCTGATCACATAGATTCCAGCATTAACGAGATGTCTTTGAGTTGGTTTTTCTGTAACACCGACGATCTGGGTTCCATTAACTTCAACAACACCAAAAGGGATTTGGTAATTATCTTCTCGCACAACCATGGTTGCGATTGCGTTCTCGCGTTCATGAAAGTCAAGCAGTGAGTCAACAGAAATTCGTGTTAGCAAGTCACCGTTCATAACGATCACCGGACAGTCAATATTGCTTGGCAGAAGTGAAAGCCCACCGGCTGTACCAAGTCGAGTTGTCTCGTGTAAGTAAGTGATCGAAGCGCCTAATCGTGAACCATCACCGAAGTAATCAGAAATTATTTCTGCTTTATAATTTAGTGAAACAAAAAAATTTATAAATCCCTGGTCGATAAACGATTGAATTATTGTTTCAAGAATTGGTTTTCCGCCAACATTTAGCATTGGCTTGGGTGTGTCTTGAGTAAGTGGATACAAACGAGTACCTAATCCGCCAGCCATGATTACAACCGCATTCGATTTTTGTTTTGCACCGAGCATGTCGTCAACAGTCAAGACATCCACAACTTTGCCTAATTCATCAACGAGTGGCATTTGGTGAATTCTTCGTTCGCGCATCAATTTTAGAATCGCCACGCGAGGCGTAGTTGCTGCGCTTGTTACCGGATTTTTTCGCATTGCTTCAGCAGCAGTGATCTCGAGGTCTTTGCCTGCCAAAATAGCTTTGCGAATATCGCCATCAGTGATCGTGCCGAGAAGTTTGTTGTTTTCGTCTACTACCAGCGCAATTTGTAAACTTGAGGTCGTAATCGCTTCAATTGTTTGACGAAGTGTCATCGAACTCGATACGAGTGCATCTCGCCAATTAGACATTGTCTTTATTCTAATTGCGTTGCGGGGTTCCCTACTACGGTCACTGAATCGTTAACACTATGACGAACAACTGCACCAGCACCGACAACACAATTATCACCAATCTCTACGCCTTGAATGATTACGGCCCCCGCACCAATAAATGATCCGAATCCAATTCTTACCGAGCCTGAAATTATTGCTCCAGGAGAGATAACTGCATTGTCAGAAATTATTACGTCATGATCAACTGATGCCCGAGTATTGATTACACAATTTTCGCCCGCTCTTACTCTGTTTTGCAAAACCGCGCCTGCCATGATTTGTGTGCTCGCGGCAATTTTGCATTCTGCACCGATAGTCGCCGATGGATGTTGGACACCAATAAATTTGAAACCAATTTTGGTTAGTCGATTATAAATTTCCTGACGTGTTTGAGTGTTTTTGGTAGACCCAAGACCATTAATTAATTCAGTTTTTTTCGGATCAAGAGATTTAATGAAATTATCGTCGCCAACAACCGGCACGCCAAAAATTTGACTACCAAGTTCAAGTTGCGTGTCAATTATTCCGTTAACTGTGTTGCCTGATGCAAGGAGTGCATCAAGCACAACTCGACCGTGACCGCCACATGCGATCAAATATCTCTCGTTTGACATTGAATTAGATCAATTCGTTTTCGGCGATATCACGCGTTGATTTTGTTCCGAGAAGATCCCAATATTTGAAAGGCGAAATACCTGTGCCGGGCCGCTTAACGACGATATTTTCAGTCGTGAAAATATCGCCTGATTTGATTGGTTTGCTTGCAACGATGCTTCGACGTGCAACTTGCTGATTTTTTTGTTCGTTAACTGTTGCTGATTTTTCCGCACTGCCGAAAGCAATTTCGATGTCTCGGATATCTGCGACAAGTCTCTTGAACTCGTTCGGCTCAAGCGATGCTTGGTGATCAGGACCAGTTAAATCACGACTAGTCGTGAGATGTTTTTCGACAACGGTTGCACCCATCGCAACTGCACCAACTGCAATGTGTGTGCCAACAGAGTGATCTGAAAGACCAACTCGACAGCCAAATTTTTCGATCAGAGTTAACATCGCTCGAAGATTTATGTCGGCTGGTGAAGTCGGATAGTCAGTAGTGCAATGTAGAAGTGTGACTCGTTTTTTTAACTCGTGTCTTCCGGCGTCGCTAGACAGAGCTTGTATGCAGGCAGCAGTTGATGGTTTAGAAGTTTTCTCGGTGGTCATACCAAAAGCAATAACCCCAAGCGCCAGCTCAATTTCGTCAATCGTGCTCATGCCCGTTGAAAGAATTATTTTGTCAGTGCACTTTGCAACTTCTAATAAAAATGGCGCATTGGTAAGTTCGCCTGATCCAATTTTGATTGTTGAAAGTTTAAGATCAGAAACCAGAAATCTAAGACTGTCACTGTCAAATGGTGTTGAGAGAAACTCGATACCGCTAGTTTTGCAATATTCAAATAGTTCACGTTGCTGAGTGTGCGACAGCTCAAGGCGCTGCAACATTTCTAGTTGGGTTTCTTGGCCACCTGTCTGTGCAATTTGATAGTCGGCTTTTTTGGCACTAGTCGTAGCCAATGAACTGGCAACAAACGACTGAAACTTAACTGCATCTGCTTTTGCAGCAACCGCCGCATCGACCAAACTGCGAGCAAGACTAATTGAACCGTTATGGTTCACTCCTGCTTCGGCAATAATAAATGTGTCTGGTGTGTTTGTCATTAAATATTGTCGAAGAATATTTTTTGTGTTGTCAACTTCGTATTTTTTAGCGTATCGGCGATGCTATTTGCCGTATTACCAGAGCCGTATTTGCTTGTGGTTGCAAGACAACGGGTCTTCCATGAGGGCGAAAGCGCTGTCTCAATCGCGGTACGAATTTCGTTTTGACTGAACTTGCAGTCAATAATTGAATCAGCGCGAAGCCGACCATCTTGGCGCGAGCCGATATTGACAGTTGGCACATGAAGTGCAGGAGATTCAATGATTCCGCTTGAAGAGTTTCCGATAACAACATCGGCAACTCTCATTAAGTTGAGATAATTTTTCTGACCTAGCGAATTGTGCATAACTCGTCGCTTTGGCTCGCGTAATACAAATTTCGTTATCTCATCATTCACGTATCTATATCCAGGGTCGGCGTTGACACCAGTAAACACGATTGTTGCTTGAGCAAAATGATCAAGCGCCGTGAGCAATTCGGTGATTTCAGTAGTCATAGACATTTCGCTTCGAGTCGTCGGATGAACCGTTACCAGTAACAGTTCTTGTCGAATTTCAATACCAATCAAGGGTGCCAATTCATCACGTGTCATTTTTTCTAGATTCAATAACACGTCAACTCCGAGTGCTCCAACATTAAAAACTGTGTTCGGCGATTCACCAAGTTGAATCAACCTGCGTTGATAATCTTCTGCCGCACAAAAATGAAGGTTAGACATTTTCGTAATCGAATGTCTGATGCTGTCGTCAAATGCACCGGTGGTAACTTCTCCACCATGAATATGCGCAATTGGAATACCTAAAATCAGTGCCGCTTGGGCTGCACCAAGAATTTCGTATCTGTCGCCTAATACGACGACAAGGTCTGGTTTGAGTTTTACAAATGCATCGGCAAGTTGCGATGTTGCCCGACCCAGCGCATGGGCTGTCTCAAGAACCGAATCATCAGAAAGTTCAATATCAACTAAAGCATCGGCGATGAACCCATCTTGTTCTATGAATTTAATTGTTGAACCGTGCTGTTCAGATAAATGTGCACCAGTGACAACAAGTTGAAAATCTATTTCTGAATCTTGCTTAAGTAAATTCATCAATGGCGCGAGCAGGCCATACTCGGCTCGAGTTCCGGTAACTACGCAAATTTTTCGGTTTGAACTCATAATCCTAAGTTTGCGCTACTCGGCACATTGATTAAAGAACTAAGAAGCATTTGTGCGACTGGTAATTCTGCACGAGGCGAGTTGTCGTACATCGGCAACTGATGCAGCAGGTTCCATGCAGGGCGACACAAATAACCTTTTGTACGTGAAGCCGTGAGCAACTCATTTCGAATCTGCAAGTTTGGTTTCTTGAGCCGAACGGTATTCAGCCAATAATTAGATGTTGTGTCTTTTGGTTCGCCAACAAATTCGAGAGACTCTGAACTTTTCAGTGCGATGTCGTATTTATTTGCAAGATTTCGTTTGTTGCATAAAAATTCGTCGAGTCGATCAAGTTGAGCGCAGCCAAGAGCGGCATTAATATTTGGCATTCGGTAGTTCCAAGCAGTTTTATCATGCATGAACTCCCATTCATGCGCGAGTTTCGCGGTTGTAGCAAGATGGCGAATTTTTTCAGCAAGCGATTCGTCATCCGTAAGAATTGCACCGCCACCGCCAGTTGTGATGGTCTTGTTGCCGTTAAAACTTAAAATTCCACAGCGACCGAATGTGCCAGTGTGTTGTTTGCCAACGTAACTTCCGAGCGACTCGGCTGCGTCTTCAACTATTGGCAAACCGAATTCTTTGGCGACCAAAATAAGTGCTTCAATCTGCATTGGGTGCCCAAACGTATGCATCGGCACAATTGCGCCGATGCGCCGACCCGTTTTTGTGTTAACCAAATCATCGCCCTGTTGAGTTGTCGTTGACGCAAGGTGTTTTCGCAGAGCAATTGGATCTAACCCAAGTGTCACTGGGTCGCTGTCGGCAAAATGTGGGGTTGCACCGCAATGTGCCACTGCATTGGCTGTTGCAACAAAACTCAGCGACGGGATAATCACTTCGTCACCAGGTTTGATGCCCACCGAGTGCATCGCAAGATGAAGTGCACAGGTGCCGTTAACAATCGCAATTACATGTGAGGCACCAGTGATTTTCGAAAGCTGATTTTCAAAACGAGTGATGAACTCACCAACTGATGACACCCAACCAGATGACAAGCACTCGGCAACCATTTTGTGCTCATGAGGACCGATGTTTGGCTCGTGCAGAGCGATCGTTGATTTTTCAACTGGTCCTAGTACGGAAGTTAAAACTTCAAGAAATTCTCGCGTCGGTAGATCGTAAGTTGTCATCTATTTAAATGTTGTACCGATCTGCCTTGTATCGCGACAAATTACTTGGGTCTGAGAACCAGTCAATTGTTCGTTGTAGTCCGATTTTAAAACCTTCAACGCCATCCAACGACGGCTTCCACTTGAGAAGTTTTTCGGCTTTTTCAATTGAAGCGTGCAATCTTTCAACTTCAGAATTTTTAGGTCGATCACGTTGTTTGTCATTGGCGAGATTTAGATCAACGCCCATAAGTTTGGCGATTGTTTTGGCAGTATCTTCAACAGAGATTTCAAAACCACTGCCAAGATTGATTGTTTCGCCAATAATTGCGTCGCTTTCGGCAGCAGCGATGAAGCCAGATGCTGTGTCTTCGACAAATGTGAAGTCACGCGTTGGCGAAAGCGACCCTAGTTTTACTTCTCGGTTTGTTGCGAGTTGACTAATAATTGTTGGGATAACTGCCCTCGCAGATTGTCTTGGCCCGTACGTATTGAAAGGTCGAAGAATTCCGACGGGCAAATCAAACGAAGCATGAAAACTTAGCGCAAGTTGATCAGCACCAACTTTTGATGCGGCATATGGCGACTGTGGATGCAATGGGTGCTTCTCGTCAATTGGAATATTTTGCGCAGTGCCATAAACCTCGCTTGTTGAAGTTTGTACAACACGCGAAATATTGTGTCGTCGCGCTGCCTGCAAAATATTCAATGTGCCCTTAATATTTGTATCTATATACGTGTCGGGCGAATGATATGAATATGGAATCGCGATTAATGCTGCGAGGTTCAAAATTACTTCTTGACCAGATACTGCAGCATCAACACCGTGTGGATCGCGAATATCTCCGGCGAAAACATCAAGGCTGTCACGAACGGACTGGTTTACATCGTCAAGCCATCCCCACGAATTGAATGAGTTGTAAAGAACAAACGCTCGTACTTGATGTCCGCGTTTCACAAGTGCTTCTACTAAATGCGAACCGATAAAACCATCTGCGCCAGTTACGAGAATTTTCATTTGATATTGACCTATTGACCTATTGAACCGGTCAGTTTGGAGACCAAAACTGCCACTATCACTGAAATGAAAACTGCTAATACGACTCCAGAGAAGATGCTAGTGATGGCGATCGCACCAAACGATCGAATATTCCAAGAATTTGTCGTCGGTGAGGTTAAATTGGAATCTTGATTTACCACTCGAAAAGCCTGCGATTTAGTTTTATCAGAATTTCGATTTTTTGTGACCAACCACAACATAATCAGGCTCAGCACGATGACCTCAAGAGACATGACCGTAACATCAAGGACGGTGAGTGATATGAGTATCGACACAACCACGACTACTTCTAGCGTATCGCTGGAGGCAACTCAAGAGCATCAAGACAAAAATCAAGTAGTTATTGCGCCGCGTCAGTCAAACATGTGGTGGGCAATACCAATGTTCACAATTGTCTGGCTAGTTACGAGTGCGATAATTATTTCTTCATTGGTTCGCGTTAACTATTGGGAAGTTGCACCTGGTTCAGCCGAGCAAGTTAACTCTAGATTTTCGTTTGACAAAGATGCTCTTGCGCTTGCAGATAGGTACAAGCCAACTTCGCCAGTTTTATTTGTCACTGCATTTGGATCAAAACTCTCTGCGCTTGATGCTTTGCTCGGCACATTAGACCCAGATGTAGATGTATTGAATCGCGTACAGAAATTTGGCGATTCAACACCTGATCAACAAAAAAACCTCGGATATCAGTCAATGACAACTGCAAAACAAATTGCAGAATATGTCGCCATGAATCGTTTGGGCTATGAAGTGTCTATAAATTATGGAGAATTAATTATTGACCGATTTGTTTGCGAGGCCGAACCGCGTCCACTTAGCGCGTGTTTGCAACTTGGAGTAGGCGACACGATCACATCTTTTGATGGCATTGAGATTCCAACATTGGCTGACTTACTTCCGCTGATGAAAAATTATTCACCAGGTGATGTCGTTAAATTGGAAATCACACCTCACAGAACTACCGACTCAATTACCAAAGATATTGAGTTGATTGTTAGTCCAGATGATCCAAATCGCACGATTATCGGCATATGGCCTGCTGACACGCGAATTGTTAATTTGCCATTTGAAGTTGAAATCGACACCGACCTGATTGGTGGGCCATCTGCCGGTCTTGCCTTCACGTTGGCTTTATTAGACGAATTAACTCCTGGTGATTTAACAGGTGGAGTTAAGGTAGCCGCAACCGGCACGATTGACGGCGACGAAACAGTTGGCGCGATTGGTGCGTTGCGTCAGAAAACAGTTGCCGTTAAAGCTTCTGGTGCCAAGGTATTTTTCGTGCCGAGTTCGCAAACAGCAGAAGAAATTGAGGTGGCCAAGCGGATTGCAGGATCAAAATTGCGGATTGCTCCAGTTGCAAATCTTGGTGAAGCACTCGCAATTCTCAAAGAGATGGGGGGCAGTGACATTTCTAATGACGCAATAGAGCTCTAGTCAAGGTTTAACCTTGATAACTATGGCGATTACATTCTCGCGCCCTGACCCTTCATCCCCTGGTGCGGTTGGGTCAGCACAATTTAATATTGCGAGGCGCGGATATGACCAAGGTGAAGTTCGTGACTTCTTGAGGATGGTCTCGGCCGAGTTGGCCAGACTTCAAGAGCGAGAAAGATTTTTAGAAAGCGAAATGCGCGCGATGCAAACTCGTGGCTTGTCTGATCCCGGTGTTCTAGATGAAGCAACGGTAACGATGCTGCTCGGCGAAGAGACGGCCCGTGTTTTATCTGTTGCTCGAGAAGCCGCACAACAGATGCGAATGCGTGGTGCTGAAACCGCTGAGAGATTGGTGCGTGAAGCAACTTCTGAAGTTGCAAGGTTGCGTGAAGAAGCTGAAATTGAAAATGAACGTCGGCGAAGCGATGCTCTAGATGACAGTGAATCTGAAATTGAACTTGCTAAACAGCAAGGTCGTGAAATGATCAACGAAGCTCGCGCATACAAAGAGAGAATGTTGACTGCGCTCGCTCGGCGTCGCGAACTTGCGAAACAGCAAATTGAACAATTAGTTCGCGATCGTGATCGGTTGATGTCAGCATTTGAACGCGCACGTCTAGCAGCCAATGATGTGATGGGTGACTTGACTGAATTTGATGAAGCGGCCGGAGATCTAAAGCAAGCAATCCCTGAGGGATTAGTTGACCAATCATTACACAACGTAGTTCTTTTTGATCGAGAAAAATTTGAAGATGACACTTTAGATAATTTACGCCCAGAAGTTGCCAAGTCATCTGGCTTTGTATCAGCGCATCAGGTTGAACAAATTTCGTTCGCTACAAATGACAAAGAGTTAACTTTTACTACTGAAGAACCTTTTCTGACATTAACAACTGAATCACAAGGCGAATCGCAATTCGAATCTGGTTTGTTGCAAGAACTAGTAATAACGCAACCGGAAGTAAAGCCAGAGGTAATGCCGGAAGTAGAGCCTGAAATCAAATTAGAAGTCCAGCAAGAGATAGAACTTGAAGTAAAACTAGAAGTAAAGGCAGAGGCACCGCCAGAGACAAAACGAGAAATAAAGCCAGAACCAGAAGAGGGCCACAGAGCGAATGTCATTCAGTTATTCGGCAGGACTTCACGTCGCTTGCATCCATCGACTGATGTACCGCCATCTCAAGTATCTGAAGTACCAGAAGTAGAGCCAGAAGTAAACCCAGAAGTAGAGCCAGAAATAAACCCAGCTGCCTTAGCGCTCGACACAAATACGACGTCGGAGCAAAAGCCTGCAGTACTTGCGCCAAAAAAGTCAAATGTGGACGATCTCTTTGCGAAATTACGCGAGGCTGGTGCGAGTTCTGTAGCAAGTTCAATTAAACAAGCTGAGCCTGTTCAGAAAAAAGTCGTTAAGTCTGACGAGTCGACTACGACAACAAGTACAGCTAGTACAAATATCCAAGCACCAGTTTCGGTGAAGCCAGATCCGCAAATTTTTACCAAGCGTGATGAAGCACTAGCCCCAATAGTCGAAGCACTGTCTAAAAAACTTAAGCGTGTTCTCGCAGACGAAGAGAACTCAGTACTTAACTATCTGCAAAACAAAAAAGCTCAAGTTGCATTAGAGACAGTTCTGCCAAGTTTTGATAGTCAAGTTCAATCATTTGTTGAAGCCACCAGCAAAGATTTGATTGAAGCAGCAATGTCTGGTGCGCAATCACTTTCAAAAAGTCTCAAAGCCGATCTTCGAAAAAAGATCAGTAACACGACCGTGATGCAAGTTATGTCTAAAAAACTTGCCGATGCAATTGTGCTTCCATTGCGAACGCGAATTCAGAAATGCGTCGAGAAAAGTGCCGGCGACACTAGTGAGATGACAAGTTTGATTCGCACTGTGTACCGCGAATGGAAAATGCAGCAGATAGATAAACTTGTCAGCGACATTGCTCGTCTCGCCTACAGTCGAGGCGCTTATCTAGTTCTTGATTCGGGAACAAAAGTCTGCTGGATGGTTGATCCGAATGGTCCTGCATGTTCAGATGCTGAAGATAATTCGCTCGCCGGCACAATCGCACTTGGAGAAAACTTTCCTACGGGGCACGAACATCCTGTTGTTCACTCAGGATGTCGTTGTCTTGTAGTTCCATCGCAGCGGTAGTCTTTTTTTTGTGAGAAACCCCTCCGACTTACCAAGATCTCCGTTTCCTCGTCGTAATTCGACAGGTGGCTTTGGATTCAACGCGTTTAAAAAAGGCCGAGCAATTTGGAGTGTTGTATTCGCAATTTTTGTAGTCGGTGGAATTTCGGCTCGAAGTATTTCTGGTTTCTATGTTGACTTGTTGTGGCACGATGTTTTGGGTCGCACAGATATTTTCTGGGGAGTAATCACCACGAAGATTTCTCTGGCCGCAATATTTGTGGCGGTTTTCTCAATTGTCATGTTGATTAATCTGTGGCTGGCCGACCGACTTGCGCCAGAAAATGTGCCGGTGTCTGCCGAGCAACGAGCGCTAGATGGTTATCGGCAGTTAGTCGCAAAGCGCCAATGGCTTGTTCGCATTGTGGTTTCAGTTGTGCTCGGACTTCTGGTTGGACTGCCAGCCGCGGCACAGTGGCAAGATTGGCAATTGTTTCGTCATGCTCAACCGTTTGGCATACAAGACCCACTATTTTCGCGCGATTTAAGCTTCTACATTTTCCGTCTACCATTTTTTGAATTTTTAGTTAGTTGGTCGTTGGCGGCTCTCGTACTAATCACGCTCGTCACAACGATGATCCACTATCTAAATGGTTCGATTCAGTTGCAAATGCAAGGTCGTCGGGTTACTCCGCAAGCAAAAGCCCACCTCTCGGTATTGTTCGCTCTAATCGCATTGTCACGAGCGGCGTCATATTGGCTCGGTCGCTTCGAACTAACACGATCAACTCGTGGCGTGGTGCAGGGCGCAACTTATACAGATGTAACTGCGCAACTACCGGCAACAAATTTGATGATTCTTGTTTCGCTCGCGGTAGCGGCTTTATTTTTATGGAATGTTTTGCAAAAAGGCTGGCGTTTACCCGTTCTGGCAACGATGCTTTGGGTAGTTGTCGCAATTGTCGCTGGCGCAATTTACCCTTCGCTTGTACAGCGTTTTTCTGTGCAGCCCAACGTCAGTACAAAAGAACTTCCATATATCGAACGCAACCTGATCGCAACAAAGAATGCAATGGGCTTGAGCGATGTCAAACAAGTTGATGTCAAATATGACTTGATCACAGCAGCAGATGTTTCTGCAGATGCTGAACCGTTGCGCGATGTTCGGCAACTCGACCCGCTGCAAATGCGTGATCGGTTTGTTTTGGATGAAGGGCAAACTTCGTATTATGCGATTCGTGATCTAGATGTTGACCGGTATGCGATTGACGGACGAGTTCAACAAGTGCTTGTTGGTGCCCGAGAGTTAAATACTGACGGCATTCCAAACCGCACGTGGGTTTCACGTCATCTTCTTTATACACATGGTTGCGGCCTGGTTGTTGCACCGGCAAGCAAAGTCACGGTTGACGGCCGACCGATTTATACAAACCTTGATGTAAAACGTCCTGAGTTGTATTTTGGCGAAGGCCTTAATTCGTACGCATTGGTAAATAGTCGCGAAGTAGAACAGTCATGTGCTGATGGCAAAACAAGTGCATTTTCTGGAACAGGTGGTGTGCAACTTTCGTCGTTCGTTCGCCGAGCAGCATTCGCCGTTCATCTTGGCGAGTACAACCTCGTGGGATCAGGTTTGATCACATCTCAGTCGCAGATTATGTTTTTTCGAAACGTCCGTGAGCGTGCAGAAAAAATTGCACCGTTCTTAAAAATGGACTCTGACCCGTATCCGGTCGTTGTCGACGGAAAAGTTATGTGGGTGTTGGATGCATTTACGACAACCGATCGTTATCCGTATGCGCAACGAGCGAATATCGATCAATTGAGTAGTGGTAGTGGACTAAACACAAACTTTAATTACGTCCGCAACAGTGTGAAAGTTGTCGTTGATGCCTATGACGGTTCGATGAAGTTTTATGTCGTAGATCCAAAAGATCCAATTATCTCAACTTGGCAATCCATTTATCCAAAGTTGTTCACTTCAGTGGCACTCGCACCGAAGCAACTTGTCGAACACTTTAGATATCCAGAGGATTTATTTAGAGTGCAAACAAATACTTACGGTCGATATCAGTTTGATGACGCAACAATGTTTTTTAATCGCAACGCTGCATGGAGTGTTGCTCAAGCACCTGCAATTGAACCAGAGGGAGTCAGTGGCGCAGTATCTGGCGGACTCGTAGATGACTTAAATTCACTGAATACTGGTGACGTGCGTGACGCAAGTGTGGCGCGGTTCGAACCGTATTACACGATGTTTCATGAGCCAAATAGCGCTCAAAAAACCGGTGTGTTTTCAATGTTGCGTCCGTTTGTGCCGTTCTCGGCAGATAACGCAAGAAAAGAATTGCGTGCGTTCATGACAGTTTCAAGCGACCCAGCAACTTATGGTCAGTTGACAGTGTTCAAAATAAATGATCCGCTTCCAGAAGGACCAGCAACAGTTGCCGCAGAAATTGGCAGTGACCCTGCGGTTTCTCAACAGATCACTTTGCTCGATCAAAGAGGCTCTCGAGTAATTTATGGTGACTTGCAAATAGTCAACATCGGAAAAGGTTTGGTCTATGTTCGGCCATTATTCGTGCGACCTGATGACCCATCGGCAAAGCAAATATTTGTTAGAAAATTTCTTGCGTCATACAACAACAAAGTGGTTCTCGCTGACGATCTAACTTCGGCAATTGCTAAATTGTTTCCGGGCTTCAAAGATAATCTTGGCGACCGAATTAACGACGGTACTGCTACGCCAGTCGAAGACACAGCAACAGATAGTGCAACAACTGACAGCACTGCAACGACTGATACAACTTTGCCGTCAAGCACTGGTGGCAATACAGCATTGGATACTCCGAACGCATTGCTCGCAAAAGCAGAAGAGTTATTCGCAGAAGCCGACGCAGCACTTGGTAATACTCCGCCAGATTTCTCTTTATATCAGCAGAAACTTGCCGAAGCTAGAAGTTTAATTAGTCAAGCAATTTCACTAATTGGCGGCTGAGAGTTTTCTAAGAGCAAGTTTTAGAATTATTGAGCTCGACGAATTTGTTCAACTAGTTCGGCAAGGTCTTGCCTGAAGGCAATTTCGTATCGTGCTTGCTCGTTGGCGATTCTTATTTGATTAATACGAAGTTGCTCTAATGCTTCTCGCGAAGCATTGTCTTGTGAAGTCTTAGTCAAAGTCTCAATTTCTGAACCAAGTTCGTGAATCTGATGTGAAAGTTCGGTGGTCATCGTGGTAACTCGTTGACTGATGATAGAAATTTTTTGGTCCAAACCGTTTGTCATTGCTGTTACGAGCGATAAAGCATTCGTTCGCTTAGTTAATTCTTCGCGCAGTTCGACAAGTTCTGTCTTTAGGGTTTCTAAGTCAGACTGTGAGGCTTTTGGAGTTCGGTTGAAGAGTGCCATCGCACCTGTGATTATGGCATGCCGATGGTAGCCTGACTGGCACGACGCGGGGTGGAGCAGTCCGGTAGCTCGTTGGGCTCATAACCCAAAGGTCGTAGGTTCAAATCCTACCCCCGCCACCAATTCTCAGTAAGTTGAGGTATCCATGAACAGACTTGAACGAGTGCGAACAATTCGCAAATCATTGGGTTCAGGTTCGGCAGTCGTCGGAAGTTGGATGCAAATTCCTGATTCGAATATTGCAGAGATTATGGGTCGCGCCGGCTATCAATGGGTTGCAATCGACATGGAGCATGGGCCCGTTTCGGTTAGCCAGCTGCCAGATATTTTTCGTGCACTTGAACTTGGTGACACACTTCCGTTGGCGCGTGTGGCTAGCCCGTTACCGATTAATTGTCGACAAGCCCTTGACCAAGGCGCTGCAGGCGTGGTGATTCCGATGATTTCTTCGGCCTCACAACTCGAATCAATTATCAGTGAATGCCACTGGCCGCCTCGTGGCCGACGCGGAGTGGGCTTTCAACGAGCAAATGTTTTCGGAAAGTTTTTTGATACGTATCTAGAAGAATCACAAGAGGCTCTTGTCATCGCCCAAATTGAACATGTTGATGCCGTTAACAACCTTGAATCAATTGTCGCTGTGAATGGTTTGGATGCGATCATGGTCGGTCCATATGACTTGTCGGCATCGCTCGGCATTACTGGCGACTTTGAAAATAAAAAATATCTTGAGACACTTTCGAGAATTCTTGCAGTTTGTGCGAAACATAAGATGCCATGTGGAATGCATGTTGTTCAGCCAGATACAAAAATGCTTGAGCAACGAATTCGCGAAGGCTATACGTTCATTGCCTACGGCGTCGATACAGTATTTTTAAACTTGGGTGCGACTGCGCCTCAGTGATTGAAGTTTGAACGGTGATCAAAATTTGTACAGTGACTAGGTATTTAAACTTCACGCTATGAGTGCAAAAGTTTTAAAAGTTGGTATCGCTGGTTATGGCGTGGTTGGTAAGCGCCGTGGTGATTGTGTTGAACGACACCCTGATCTTGAACTCGTCGCGGTTTGCGATCGCGTATTCAAAGATGACGGGGTATTGCCAAACGGCGTCAAGCACTTTCGTACTTACCAGCAACTTCTAGAACAAGAATTGGATGTTTTGATTGTTTGTGTAACGAATGATATTGCTGCCGAAGTTACTCAAGCGGCTTTGAACCTTGGTCTTCATGTGTTTTGTGAGAAGCCGCCGGGTCGTGATATTTCAGACATCACTCGTGTAATTGAAACTGAAAAGAAAAATCCAAATTGTCGGTTGATGTATGGGTTCAACCACCGTTATCACGATTCGGTTCAAGACGCACTGAAAATTATTCGTTCTGGTCGTTTTGGCAAGATCATCAATATGCGAGGTGTTTACGGAAAATCAAAGTTAATAACTTTTAATCAAGCCGACTGGCGAGCCAAAAGAGAAATTGCCGGCGGCGGAGTGCTTCTAGATCAAGGCATTCACATGGTTGATCTAATGCGTCTGATGGCTGGTGAGTTCGTTGATGTGCAAAGTTTTATTTCAAACGGTCATTGGGGATACAACGTCGAAGATAATGCGTATGCATTAATGAGAACCAATGATGGCGTCGTGGCGATGCTTAATTCATCTGCAACCCAATGGCGACATCAATTTAGTCTTGACATAAATATGCAACGCGGCGGTGTGATTTTGCGAGGAATTTTGACTGGTTCGAAAAGTTATGGAAACGAGACGATGACACTCGTAACTGCCGACCCAGACCGAGACAACGGTGACCCGAAAGAAGAACTTTTTGAATACAAAGACGACCCATCTTGGGATTCTGAGATTGCAGCGTTCACGCAAAGTATTCTTCATAATCAACCCGTTCAAAACGGCACGTCACGCGATGCCTTCGAAACGATGAAACTTGTCTATAAAATTTATTACGCCGATCCAATTTGGCGAGACAAATTTGAGATAAAGAACCCCGAGGTACCCCAATGAGCGATACGTCAATGACCGACCTGTCGATGACCGATCTGACAATTAACGATATTCAAGGTCTTGTGATCGCGACGACAGAACTCGTGCGCAATGTTGGTAAAAAATTCATCCGGGCAAATAGCCAAGAAGCCAAAGAAGTAGTTGATCTTCAAGTAGGTGGGCGCGAAATCAAACTTGCCGCCGACAAAATTATAGAAAAGCAACTGATTAAAGGATTAAACAGTTTCGGCTTTCCTATCCTCAGCGAAGAAACTGGGTTTATTGATTCAGGTAAATTCAGAAATTTGCTTTGGGTGATTGACCCATTAGACGGCAGTTACAACTTCAGCAGAGGCCTCGGACCTTCGATGATTTCGTTGGCGTTATGGCAAGGTAATGAGCCCGTGCTGGGTGTGCTGTTCAATTTGGTAACAAAGCAACTGAGTTTTGGTGGGCCAAAAATCGGCGCATACGTTGAAAAAGTTCTTGTGCACGTGTCTGATCGTGAAGAACGTGGTCAGGCGACACTGTGCACTGGGTTTCCAAGTCGGTTTCCAATTGACGACCCGCGAGCCGTTGAAGCCTTCGCAACAACAATGCGCTCGTTCGGAAAGATACGGATGATCGGTGCAGCAGCAGCCTCGTTGTGGCTTGTCGCAACTGGCGCAGCCGATGTTTATGCCGAGCACAACATTATGTTTTGGGATGTTGCCGCCGGATTAGCAATCGTGAATGGCGCAGGAGGCACATTCGAAATTGAAGGAGTTAACTTGCCCGAGCGAGTCTTTAGCGAGCCATGCACAGTAGTGGCAAGCAACGGCAAATTTGATGCATCAGTGTCAATGTTCGACGCTGTGCGAGGGCTGTGATGACGGGCCTTGATACAGGTGTCAAAGTTGTTCGCAATGTTGGAAGATTCACGATTGGTGATGGTTCAATTTCAGGAGTTGCAGATTTAGTAAATTTACAACGCACAAAAGATTCAGCTAATGCGGTCTATTTGATTGATGAGTTTTTTGAAAACAGTAAAGATGTTCTTAACTCGCTAGGAATAATTGCGGGTGATGCGAAACACTTTATAAAAACTGCAAAAGAGCCGACAACCCAAGGGATAGATGAACTTGTAAGTGCACTTCAATTGTCGGGTCATAATCATCCAGCAACAATTGTCGGCATTGGTGGTGGCATCACGCTTGACACTGCAAAGGCTGTAGCGAACCTATTAACAAATGGTGGCAAGGCAGCCGACTATCAAGGTTGGGATTTAGTGCGCGTACCTGGAATCCACAAAATTGGTGTACCCACTATTTCGGGCACTGGTGCTGAAGCAACACGCACGTGCGTGATGACGAATCTTGAAACCGGCCTCAAGTTAGGCATGAATAGCGACTACACAGTTTTTGATCACATTATTTTGGACCCAGGTTTGACCAGCACTGTTCCACGAAACCAATATTTCTATACGGGAATGGATGCGTATATTCACTGCATTGAAGCGTTAGATGGTTCGTACCGAAATGCAATTGGTGATGCGTATTCTCGAGAAACTGTAAATCTTTGTCGAAATATATTTTTAAGTAGTGACATGATGGCTGATGCTCGACGAAGTGACTTAATGGTCGCCAGTTATTTGGGTGGGTGCGCAATCGCCACGAGTTATGTCGGGATAATTCATCCGTTTTCAGCAGCGTTGAGTGTCGTCTTTGGTATGCATCATTGTGTCGCAAACTGTGTCGTGCTTAATGCGATGAGCGAGTTTTATCCGCAAGCACATAGTGAGTTTCGAAAGATGATTGAGTTGCAAAAAGTTGAACTACCAAGCGGTGTGTGTGCAAACCTCACAGATGATCTTCGCCAAGCCTTGATTGCCGCAACGATCAAACATGAAAAGCCACTTACTAACGCATTGGGTACTGAGTTTCGGGCCACGCTCACGGATGCAAGGATCATCTCGCTGTTCGAGAAGATGTAAAGATCTCAGAGTAAAATCAACACATGCCTGGGTACGAACTTATTGGTGCTGAAGAACAGGCTCAGGTCGACGATATTTTCCAACACGGTGGTGTGCTGTTTCGTCACTCTTTTGATCATTTGCGCCAAGACCGCTGGAAAGTTCGAGATTTTGAACGAGAGTTTGCAAAATCTGTCAGCATGCCGCACGCTCTTGCGGTTACATCTGGTACCTCAGCCCTGCGCGTCGCACTTGCTGTTTTAGATTTACAACCGGGCGACGAAGTAATCACCCAGAGTTTTACGTTCGTCGCCACCGTTGAAGCGATAATCGAAGCGGGAGCAATACCGGTGTGTGCAGAAATTGACGGCACGCTGAATATTGATCCTGAATCATTGAAGTCGTTGATCACACCAAAAACTAAGGCCGTGATTGCAGTGCACATGCTGGGTACGCCTGCTCGGCTGTTTGAAATTGATGATATTTGTCGAAAGAATAATCTCACACTCATTGAAGATGCCGCGTGGGGATGCGGCGGCTCGCTTGATGGACGACCTCTTGGCACTTGGGGTCGAATGGGGACTTACAGTTTTGACTTTGCGAAAACAATGACCACCGGTGAAGGTGGAATGATTGTGTTTCATAACGAAGACGATTACAAAGTTGCCGCAGCATGGCATGATCACGGTCACGAGAACAATCCGAGTGTGCCACGCTGGGAAGACACCCGCGCAAGCAGTGGCTTCAATTTTAGGATGACAGAGATGCAAGGCGCAGTTGGATTGGCCCAGTTGAAAAAACTTTCTCATGTAGTGACGATGCAACGCAAAAATCGAGATTCAATGTGGGCGGCGATTAAGAATCTTCCCGAGATTATTCCGCGCGAAGTTCCGGCTGGGTCTCATGAAACTGCTGATGCGCTGATTTTCAGTGTTGTCGATAATGCGACTGCTCTAAAATGTCGTGATGCGTTGTTGAACGAAGGTTTGTCCACCAAAATTTTGCCTGAGGCAGTCACTTGGCATTTTGCCGGCACTTGGACGCACATGCCTGAACTTGTGGCTCGTCATGGTGGTGACTTAGCAAAAGCCTTTCAGCCATCGCGGTCACGACTCGAACGTGCAGTTTCGCTACCGGTTGTTGTAAAAATGGATGAGACGGTCCCAGCAAGATTGCACACAGCACTATCAAAAGTTTTGAAATAACAAGACCATGACCCAGCCAGTCATCTCAGTCATAGTAGCCGCCTACAACCAAGAGCGATATTTGACACGATGCTTACGGTCATTGCTTGCGCAAAGTTTCTCGCGTGACAGATTTGAAATTGTTGTCATCAATGATGGCAGCACAGACCACAGTGCAAACGTATTGAAAGAATTTAATGACGAAATAGTTTTGATTACAAATGAAAGCAATATTGGTTTACCTGCATCTTTGAATAAAGCGATCCGTCGAGCCCGAGCGCCGTATGTAGTTCGCGTTGACGCCGATGATTATGTAAATAATGAGTTTCTACATCTACTGCATGAGTTCTTGCGCGAGAATAAATACATGGATGCGATCGCTTGTGACTATTTGTTGGTTGATGAGCAAGAAGAAGTTCTCGCTCGAAACAATTGTTTAACTGAACCAATCGCTTGCGGAATCATGTTTCGTACTGAGCAACTGATTGATATTGGTCTTTACGACGAGTCTTTTCTGTTGCATGAAGAAACTGATCTTCGGTTGAGGTTTACCGAGAAGTATAAAATCCATCGACTTGAACTACCGCTGTATCGATATCGTCGACATGCCAATAACTCGACTAATGATGTTGAGGCAATGGAGCATCATCGTCAGCGAATTATCCAAAAGCACGGCGAAAAGCACGCCGAAAGGTCCGGTCAATGATGATTTCTATGCAACTTGGTAATCGTTTAGTTGGCGAACACGACTCACCATACGTCATCGCTGAAATCGGGGTCAACCATGAGGGTTCGCTCGCGACAGCAAAACTTTTAATTGAAGCCGCCAAGCGTGGTGGCGCGGATGCTGCAAAGTTTCAAACCTACAAAGCGGGACTGATCGCTTCGAAGTTTTCACCGTCATATTGGGATACAAGCGAAGAACCAACAACCAGCCAATACGAATTGTTTACCAAATACGACTCGTTTGGCGAAGCCGAGTATAAAGAGCTTGCAGATCATTGCAAAAAATTCGAGATCGAATTTGTTTCGACACCTTTTGATGTTGGCGCTGTTGAGATGCTTGACCCATTGGTAAATTATTTCAAAATTGCTTCAGCGGACATTACGAACCCACCGTTACTTAAGAAAGTTGCCGCAACTGGTAAGCCAATTATTTTGTCTACTGGGGCATCAACGATTGCCGAAATAGATGAAGCGTTAGCGATTTTGCGCGTATCTGGTGCAAAACAGATTTGCTTGATGCATTGCATTCTTAATTATCCAACCCGTGACCAAAACGCTCATCTAGGAATGCTCACGGGTTTACACAATCGTTACCCGGATTTATTGCTTGGATATTCGGATCACACGTTGCCAACTGAAGAAATGATGAGTTTGATTAGTGCACATTTGCTTGGTGCAGTTGTGCTTGAAAAGCACTTCAGTCTTGATAAGACTTTGCCTGGAAACGACCACTACCACGCGATGGATGAATTTGATTTGGCAAGATTTAAAGTCAAAGTTAAAAAAGTGCACGAACTGCTTGGGCCAACACGAGACAAAGCGCCAATCGCCACAGAGGATATTTCACGACTTAATGCGAGACGCAGCATCGTCTTAACACGTGATCTCAAATCTGGGCACGAGATTGTCGACAGTGATTTAGTTGCAAAACGTCCTGGTACTGGTGTTAGTCCGATCAGTTGGGATGAAGTAATTGGCAAAAAAGTAGTTCGTGATTTACCAGAAGACCATATTCTGACTTGGGATGACCTAACTAAATCATGACCCGAGTTGTTGCCGTCGTGCAGGCGCGCATGGGTTCACAGCGGTTTCCAGGCAAGATGTTGGCAAAACTTGGTGAACGTGACTTGTTGAGTTGGGTGTTGACTCGTGTGTGTGACGCTAAACAACTCGATCGAGTTGTGCTTGCAACTTCAGACAGTCGTGACGACGATCAACTAGCCAATGCAGCAGCAAGTTTTGATGTGCTTGTAGTTCGGGGCAGCCAAAACGATGTCTTAGATCGATTCGTACAATCGGCGAAAGTTTCACAAGCAGATTTCGTCGTTCGGGTTTGTGCCGACAATCCGTTTGTCGCTGCCGAAGAGATAGATCGATTAGTAGTTGCCCATAAATCTGACAACTATGACTATTCGTGCAATCATCAGCAAAAACTTAACAACCGATATGCCGATGGTTTTGGCGCCGAGATTCTTTCAACAGCACTGTTAAACGACATTGCAGATTTGACGACCCAGCAATCGCATCGCGAGCATGTCACAAGTTACATCTGGGACAATGCAGCAAAATTTAAAATTCAGGCGGTAGCCGCACCAGCAGAGTTGGCGTTTCCTGAAATTAAATTAGACATTGATACTCCACAAGAAATGCAACAGTTAGATGAATTCGTCAAGAAATTTGTAATAACTACTGCGTCAAGTGCAGCAGAAATCGTTAATGCCTTCAATAAATATAAGAATTCTTGAGTAGTCTGCAGGGATGTCAAATACAAAACCAGAAGTTGTGATTCCACAAACACCTGCTCCGAGCACGTTATTAATAGAAGATATTACGGTTGGCGACGGTGCTGAAGCTGTTAGTGGCAAGAATGTTTCTGTGCACTACGTCGGTGTGGCATGGAGTACAGGAAAACAATTTGATGCATCATGGGATCGCAATGAACCGTTTGATTTTGGTTTGGGTGCCGGACAAGTTATCTCAGGTTGGGATAAAGGCGTTGCTGGCATGAAAGTTGGCGGACGCCGCAAACTCACAATCCCACCAGACATGGGTTATGGCAGTCAGGGAGCCGGCGGAGTAATCAAGGGCGGCGAAACACTTGTGTTCGTTGTTGATTTACTAAACGTCTTTTAGTCAGCCGAGACTTGTTTTTTGCGGTAGTGGTTTCGACAAAGTAGTTCGTAACGCACAACATCGCCAAACAATGGCGCGACCGTATTTCTATCGGTGTCACCGACCATCACAGTTTCGCCTTCTAATACAACTTTGTCGTTAACCAAACGCGCGTTATTCGTTGCACGAGCACCACACCAACAACGAGCCTCAACCTGCATTTCAATTCGCTGATCGGCAATTTCAAGTAATCGCCTTGTGCCATCAAATAGCAAACCTTTAAAGTCAGTGATCAAGCCAAAAGCATAAACATCAACATGAAGATCGTCAACAATTAATGCGAGTTGATCGCATTGCTCAATAGTGCAGAATTGGGCCTCGTCGCAAACAATAAACTGCAACGGCATTCGTGACACGGCTAAGTCAAATAAATTAATCTCTGGAGCCATCTCAATTGCTGGCGTCGACACACCAAGTCGGCTTGTTACCTGACCACCATCTCGGTCAAGTTTTGTCAGAAGTAAACCGGCCAGGCCCCGACTAGTTAAATTGTGATTTATTTGCAACGCCAGCGTGCTTTTACCTGAACCCATTGTCCCGTAGTTAAACCGTAACGTTGCCATCTCAGGTCAAAACAATACTCTGTTGTTGCTGATACTAAAAAAGCGAATTGGTGAATTGGTGAATTAACGTGATTATTAATGACTTCTGAAGAACTCGCAAAATATATTGATCACACACAACTCGCGCCCGAAGCAACCTCACTCGACATCGTCAAACTTTGCGACGAAGCTCGAAAGTTCAATGTTGCCGCAGTTTGTTTTTCGCCATCATTTTTGCCGTTGCCGGTAGGTGTTTCAACTTCAGGCGTTGAGACTGCGTGCGTAACCGGGTTTCCCTCTGGCGCACATACAGGTGCAGTGAAAGCTTTCGAAGCGAGACACGCCACACAAAATGGCGCAACAGAAATTGACATGGTCGTGAATTTGGGTTTTGTGTTTTCAGCAAATTGGCTAGAACTTGGCGATGAGATTGCTCAAGTTCGCGCTGCGATACCCCGAAAAACTTGTCTCAAAGTAATTATTGAATCGGCTGCGCTGACAGACGCACAAATAGTCACGGTTTGCAGAGTGGCTGTTGCAAGTGGTGCAAATTTTGTTAAGACCTCGACTGGGTTTCATAAATCAGGCGGAGCAACCGTTGAAGCAGTCAAGCTAATGCGAGTAACCGTTGGTGACGCTATTGGTGTTAAAGCCAGCGGCGGAATTCGCACGCGCGAAACGGCGCTAGCAATGATTAATGCTGGCGCTACTCGTCTCGGAACTTCTGCAACTCAAGCGATCCTCGCTGATTAGTTTTAGTTCGAGAAACCACGCATCGGCAATGAAGTGCGTTGAAGCCAATTATCATTCGGATAATTCGCCGTGCCGTCGATTGCATGAAGTGTGTAGGCATGTCGCGGTTTGTCACTTGTATTTGGTCCTGAGCGATGCGGCAAAGTTCCGTTAAGTAAAATAAGAGTGCCCCGCGCTGCTTCTAGCGGCACCAGACCTTCAGTCGGGTACGGAGTCGAGTCAAAAACTTCGTTATATGTTGACTTTCGATCTGCAGTTAGTCGGTTGCGATATTTAACTGGCAGACGATGACCACCAGGAAGTGCCCACATGCAACCGTTCTGTGTTGTCGCGTCGTCGATTGCAAACCAAAAACCGATTACAGATTGTGGGTCAGTCCACAGATACGTGTGGTCAACATGGCTAGTGACCTCGCCACCGATCCGCGGTTGTTTGAATATGTACATCGACTGTAACAATTTTTCTTGCTTCATGCCGATTGACCGTGCAACCGCAGCAAGGCGACTTGAATGACTGAACTCATCGAATACCGGGTCAAGATCATGCATCGCGTGACCCAGTTTGTTGAGACATAAGTGTGCATCTTGACGAAGTTCGCCACGCTCATTGAATGCATCTTTTTCAAAGAAGCAACGAATCTTGTCGCCACTCGTTAAAAAGTAATCATCTGAGGCATGAACTGCAGTGCCGTCGGCAGTGAACACAGTTGCTTGTTCTGGGGATGGGCAATACTTTTCTGCAAGAACCATGGCTTGATCGCGAAGATTTAAGCAAGCCTGTTCATCGACAAAGTTTGGTAAAACTAGATAACCATTTTGATCAAAGAATTCTGTTTGTTTCGCTGTCAAGCCTTCTTGAGTCATCATCTGATTTGCCTAATCGCCCGGGTTTACAAATACTGACTCTTCAGGAAACGCAACCGGCAACATTTCGCTGAGTTTTCGTGGCACGCCGTTGACTTCTAGCAACATGTTTGCACCACCATGCTCCCACAACAACTGTCGACATCGTCCGCATGGTGTGACTGGCTCGCCGTTACCGACTGTGCACACTGCGACGAGTCTTCCGCCACCCGATTTGATTAATTCGCTGACCAAACCACATTCAGCACAAAGGGTTAATCCATAAGAAGCATTTTCAACGTTGCATCCAGTGATTATTCTTCCGTCGTCAACAAGTGCAGCCGCACCTACATGAAATTTTGAATAGGGCACGTAAGCATTTTTTGCAACTGCTAATGCGGTTGTCCGCAAAAGCTTCCAGTCAATTTGAGTTTCCATGTTTAAACCACAGTAGTGCGAATTAATCGTTTAGCTATTGCTGACGCTCGCCAGCACTTGTTTGCCGAGTGCTTTGACCGCACTTACTGCTGCGTTGTGATCAATTGTTAAACATTTGCGATCTCGCACAACTGTCTTGCCGTCAACTACGACATGGAGTACATCAGCACGAGTAACTGATGTCGCAATAGTCGTATGTGGATTGAAGTTAGGTGTCAGCGAAGGCGAGTCTGCATCAAGCACAATCAAGTCTGCTCGCTTACCGACTTCAAGAGAGCCGATCAAATGATCTAGTTGCAATGCCCGTGCACCATTAATTGTTGCCATCCGGACGATGTCGAGTGCCGGCAATACAGCAGCATTTTTAGCAATAGTTTTTTGCATATAACCGGCCAGGCGAATCGCAATCCAAAGGTCAAGGTCGTTACCTGACGCAGGGCCATCGGTGCCAAGTGCAATATTGACGCCAGCCCTTTGCAGATCCAAAATTCGAGCAATGCCACTTGCGAGTTTAAAGTTTGATGCAGGGCAGTGAACAACCGTTGCTGAGTTGCTGGCGATCAGTGCAATGTCATCATCGCTGAGGTGAACTCCGTGCGCAAGAACGCTTCGACGCAACAAATTTGTATCCGCAAGAACTTGAATAGGTGTTCGACCACCATGACGCTTCGCAACCAGTTTCATTTCGCCTACAGTTTCAGCCGCGTGCACATGAATGCGGGCTTCATATTTTGCTGCCAATGCGGCGAGAGTGCGCAAGTGATCTTCGCTGAGCAGATATGTGCTGTGCGGAGCAACCCAACCCGTTGAGCCAAGTTCGTCACGCGGGGCTTCAAGCCATTTTGTAGCCCATACGAGACGCTCATCAAATGGCAACGGCTCTGGACCATCAGATTCTAAAAAGTTTGGACCAGTTTGAATTCGCATGCCACTTGATTTGGCAACTTCTAGTGCCGCATCTGGCAAATAATACATGTCGAGCGAAGTCGTAATGCCACCAAGCAAAGATTCGAGTGCTGCGAGTTCTGTGCCTGCATGAACTGCCTGATGGTTGAGAACTTTAATTTCTGCAGGCATTAGACGAGCAAGAAAATCTTCGAGACTCATGTCGTCACCGAGCCCACGGAAGAGCGTCATGCCAAGATGAGCGTGAGTATTAATTAAACCTGGCATCACGATCGCCCCGCGAGCATCTATAACTTCAGTAGCAGTGTGCTCTAGTTTTCCGTTCGCAATTTCTCTAATAGCACCGTCTGCGCCCACAACCAACGAACCTTCATCAATCACCGAGCCTTTTGTATCAACAGTGACTATTTGTGCATTGATAACTGCAATTCGGTCTTGATTTGTGTTTCGGTCGCTCATAATTTTTGGCTTTCAATATCAATTTGTTTAAGGATGTTTGCTAGCAAACTGCCAACTCGAGTCGCTGATGATTTGCCTATTGCTAGTACTTCTTCACCAGATAATTTTTCACCAGAGATCCCGGCTGCGAGATTTGTTGCAAGTGATAGCGCAAGAACTTCCATGCCCATATGCCGAGCAGCGATTGTCTCCATCACGGTTGACATGCCGACCAGATCGGCACCCCAGACCCGTGCGGCGCGAATTTCCGCAGGCGTTTCAAAATGCGGTCCGTGGAATCCCATATAGATGCCTTCATGCAAAGTTGAATCAACTTGATGCGCAATTTTTCGCAATCGCAAACTGTATGCATCAGTTAGATCAACAAATCGTCCATGCAAAGGTGCGGGCGCATCGGCACCCGTTAGTGGCGAGAAACCTGTCAGATTGATGTGGTCTGAAATTAGAGCAGTTGCGCCAACGCCCCAGTCGGTGCGCAAACATCCAGCAGCGTTAGTCAACACGATTGTCTTGCAACCAGCAAACGCTGCAGTTCGCACAGCGTGCACGACCGAATTAACTCCGTGGCCTTCATAAAGATGTGTTCGACCAGTGAGCAATAACACTTTAGATTTACCAACCAAAACACTTTTCAAAGATCCGCCATGGCCAATGGCCGACGGCTTTGTGAAACCAGGAATCTCGGTTACAGAAATTTCATTCGTTGCTTCAAGTACAGATGCTGCGTGTGCCCAACCAGAACCTAAAACGGCAAGAATGTCGTGTTTTGAACCGAATTTATCAACAACAAATTCGGCGGCAACTTTGGCTAATTCGTAAGGATTAGTTTCAGTCGCAGAATTCATGGCTAAAGGCTATGCCGATCTTTCAACTTTGACTTATTTTAGAGAGCCTTCAAGTTCGTACAACACAATGGTGCTTGATTTTGCTACCCACAAACCAGCGCCAGCCTGCTTGAAATATTTTGCAAGTTCGTTACGGTACCAAATACCAGTACGTGAATAAATCTCAAAATCAGTTACATCTCGATCAACATTATTTCGTAAGTCGCTTGCCGTCGGCACTTCAAAAAATAAAATATGCTTCGTCGCTTTCGCCAAATTCTTAATCGCAGACCTAGCGGCCTGATCGTCGAGGTACTGCAACACACTTTGACAAATAACGAGATCAAATTTTCTAT
This sequence comes from Ilumatobacteraceae bacterium, assembly GCA_964203235.1. Taxonomy (GTDB): domain Bacteria; phylum Actinomycetota; class Acidimicrobiia; order Acidimicrobiales; family Ilumatobacteraceae; genus BACL27. The sequence continues at coordinate 670,818 of CAXNLE010000002.1, read as the reverse complement.
TCGGCGCCCAAGAACTGATATCACGAAGTTCATGACCATATTTCTTGCAGGCGTGTTCGCTAATGTCTACTGATACAACTTTTGTGCGTTCGTAATTCTTGCGGTACCAGTCACTCCAATATCCGACACCTGCGCCAACGTCTAAAACTGATCGCACTTGAATATCCCACCAATTGCAAAACTGATGCACACCAGATGCGAGTGTTTCAATCTTTCGACGCGAATGCATGGGCGTCGTTGAATAAAAGCGTTTAAAAAAACTGGCATCGAATTGCGATCTAGGCACCTGTGTTGTGTATCAGGTTTATGAGTAGCCTTGCCACACGAGAAATAACCCAAGTAGAAATGAGACAAAATGTCGGTCTATGACACAAAAATTGCTGGTTTGACTGGCGTGAATGATCTGCTGAGTTCGCTAAAAGGCTCAGTAACGCTCGTCGTAAACGTCGCCTCCAAGTGCGGTTTGACTCCGCAATATACGGCTCTTGAGGCGCTGCAGAAAGAATTTGCGGCACAAGGTTTCACTGTGTTGGGCGTGCCGTGCAACCAGTTCGGCGCTCAAGAACCAGGCTCGGCGAGCGAGATCGAGACTTTTTGTTCGACAAATTATGGCGTTACTTTTCCGATGTCCGAAAAAGTTGAAGTTAACGGCGCAGACCGTCACGCTTTATACCAAACGCTTACGCAAGTTACAGACGGCGAGGGTCACTCGGGCGACATTCGCTGGAACTTTGAAAAGTTTTTGGTGAGCAGAGATGGCGCAGTTGTTTCAAGGTTTAAGCCGCAAACAACACCTGACTCAGCAGAAGTTATGACTGCAATCAAAGATCAGCTCGCCAAATAAGTATGGCAAAAGTTACTGTCGCTGCTTTGCAGATGTTGATGTCAACTGAAGTTGCCGAAAATATTGCAACTGCTGAACGACTTGTACGAAGTGCGGCAAAGCAGGGCGCACAAATTATTTTGATCCCAGAACTATTTGAGGGTCATTATTTTTGCAAAGATCAAACGACGCAAGACCTGAATCGTGCGATTGAGATGTCTTCGCACCCGACGGTGGCACATTTTGCCAAAGTTGCAAAAGAACTTAGTGTTGTTTTGCCGATTAGCGTTTACGAGCGGGCTAACAACTCGCTATTTAATTCGGTAGCGATAGTTGATGCCGACGGCAAAGTGCTTGGCACATATCGCAAGAGTCATATTCCAGATGGGCCGGGATATAACGAGAAGTTTTATTTCAGTCCTGGTGACACGGGTTTCAAAGTTTGGCAAACCAAATATGCAAAAATTGGTGTTGGCATCTGTTGGGATCAATGGTTTCCAGAAGCTGCCCGGGTGATGTCATTGCGTGGTGCAGATATTTTGTTGTATCCAACCGCTATTGGTAGCGAACCATCAAATCCTGAACTTGATTCTTCCGGTCATTGGCAGCGAGCGATGCAAGGCCACGCGGCAAGTAACTTGACGCCAGTTATGGCTGCCAATCGCACAGGGCGCGAAGTTGGTCGTGCGACAGAGATCACTTTTTACGGATGTTCATTTATTTGTGATGCAACTGGAGCAAAAGTTGCTGAAGCAAATCGAACTGAAGAAACTGTATTGCTGGCGACTTTTGATCTTGAAGCACAGAAACTTGCACGAACTTTTTGGGGATTATTTCGTGATCGGAGACCTGAGTTGTATAAGCCGTTAATGACTCTAGACGGCTTTGACGCGTGAGCATGCCCGCCGAGTTTGCTCGGCATGAACGAACTGTTATTTGTTGGCCAGCAAGAACCGAAATTTATGGTCAACGTCTGGCTGAAGCGCAAACTGCACACGCCGCTTTAGCAAACACGATTTCGGGTTATGAACCCGTGACGATGATTGTTAATCCACGAGACGAATCAGCGGCACGACGCGTCTGTGCAGAAAATGTGGATGTTGTTGCTCTTGAAATCGATGATGCCTGGTTTCGTGACTCCGGGCCGAATTACATAATTGAAAACAGCGAATTAATTGCAACATGCTGGCAATTCAACGGCTGGGGTGAAAAATTTGTGCCTTTCGATAAAGATGCGACGATTGCGTCGCGTTGGGCCGCCCACGCAGGTCATAAAACGCGAAAAATTGAAATGGTGCTTGAAGGTGGGTCGCTAAATGTTGACGGCGCCGGAATGCTAATCACAACCGAACAGTGTTTACTCAACCCGAATCGCAATCCGAAACTTTCGCGTGAGCAGATCGCCGAACAACTTTGTCGAGAACTCGGCCAGCAAAAAGTCATATGGCTGCCATTTGGGTTGGCGCTTGATGACGATACCGACGGTCATGTCGATAATGTTGCGGCGTTCATCGGCCCAAAAACTGTCGTTATGCAAGGTTGCGACGACAAAAATGAAGCAGATTTCGTGCGCTGTGCGGCAAATATTGCAGCAGCGAAAGACGCAGGGTTAATCGTGCACGAGATACCTGTGCTGCCGTTCGTCATAACTGATGGCGTGCGAGCGACAGTGCCATATTTGAATTTTTATATCTGTAACGATGCAGTGATCGTGCCCGTATGTGGGCATGATGCTGACAACGAAATGCTTGCGCTACTCGGCGAATATATTGCTGATCGAGATATTGTCGGTTTAGAAATTGGTGCAATTCTTGCGCATGGTGGTGGTGGCATTCACTGTATCACGCAACAAGTGCCGGCTATCTAACTAGTCGATTAATGCATCGCTTCGCACTCGGCGTTGTTCTGCTTCTTCGTGAGCAGCGAGTACTCGGCCAAACAGTTGCCGAGTGCGCTCAACGCGACCGATAACTCCTGGTTCGGCGGTGTAAGCAAAAATCGCAGCGTGACGGGGTTTGGATGATGTAGGCACTCTGGTTACGCGGTGCAACGAATGCCGACCACGAAAAATTTGTAAATCGCCAGCATGAAGTTCAAGAGTTTTAACTTGTGAACGGTCGTCGTCAAGAACTTTTTGAATTCGCTCAAATGATTCATCATCTGGGGTTCGAATCATTGGAACATATTCAAATAGTCCACCTTCGTCTGCTTCGTCGATCATCGCCGTTACTGCAAATTCGTTTGTGTCAAAGTGCCAAGCAAATTGTTGACCAGGGTCAAGAATATTCGCAGTCAAACCTGCCAAAGGATCTGCATAACAGTAAACAGATTCAGTCTCAAGACAATCTCTAATAAATGCTGTCAATGCTTCGCTGCGAAACAACACATCTATTGCCAGTGAAGAATCCCAAGAGTCTCCAGGAATAAAACCACTGGAGCGTTCGGTGAATGTGTTGACCGGGTGATGATTTGGGTATTCAGGGTTTTTTGTTGAATGGAAGTACGGATTCATGCTCGACGTTGAAAAGTGAGTTGTCTGTTTACGCGCGATGATTTCTTGGCTAATAATCTGCACGGCAGTCGGACGAAGTAGATTTTTGATTACGGCACAACCGTCGTGTTGTAGTTGTTCGCGGGCATGAGATAGTGCAACTTTGTATTTAGGGCTCGCAGTTTCGTCAAGCGGATAGACGTTGAAATCAACAAGATCATCAACGCGATATGAACGAGTCATCTTGTCGGGCAGTTCATGATTCCCAGGGTGGTGTCCAGTCACCTTCAAGCCGCATTGAAATTTTTGCATCATCTTCAATTCGTTTGGCTACATGTAACTCGGCTGCGCTGGCCCCGTAACGTTCGCTGGCAATCGTAAATGCATTCACTGCAGCAGCAGTCATGGGTAGATCTGAGTTGACTTGTTTGCCAAGTTCGCTAATTAGTCCCAAATCTTTTAGGCAAAGTTCAAGCGAGAAAGACGGGTCGTAGTGACCTGCAAATATTGAAGGCGCATCGTGCCGCGCGACAAAACTATCGCCAACACTTTCTTTGATTGCACCCCAAAGCGTGCCAAGTTCAACTCCGTTGGCGATGCCAGTTGCAAAGCCTTCGCCGATTGCAGCGGCGGCGATGAACCAAAGTTGATTTGTCACAAGTTTGACAACGTTGCCTGTGCCGAGCGGGCCACAATAAATAACAAGACCAAGGTTTTCTAGTATCGGCTTTACTCTGTCGAGACTTTGCTTGTCGCCACCGACAAATAATGTCAATTTTCCATTTCGCGCCCCGTCGACTGCGCCAGTTACGGGCGAATCTAAAACTGAAACGCCTGTTGGTGCTTTGCTCGCTAACTCGATAATTAGTTCTTTTCGATTTGTCGTCAGGTCAACCCAGATCGCACCATGTTTGAGATTCTGCAATGCGTCGTTTTCGACCATGACTTTTTCGACATGTTCGGGTCGGGGCAGAGATGTGAACAACACGTCAACTTGAGACGCGCACTCGGCGACCGATTTTGTCGAAGTGGCGCCATGATCAACGGCGAGTGATACGGCGCCAGAGTTGATGTCAAAAACTTTTGCATTCAGCCCGGCAGCAAGCAAACGCTTACACATCGGTAAGCCCATATTTCCGAGGCCAATGAATCCAATGTTCATTAACGCAGATTAGTTGCTAAACAGGGGCATCCATGGTGCGCAATGGCAAAACTTGTGCTGGCAGGTTGCCCCACATATCGCTAAGTAGATCATCTCGCAATGACCGCACCGAATCATCGCTCCAGCGATTGACATGTTGTAATGGATCATTGGCCAAGTCGTAAAGTTCACCCTCGCCAGCCTCATTCATCGTGCCGTCAAGCGCAGCAGTGCACACCCAATTGTCACGACAAATTGTTCGTAGGTGAACTAGTTTTCCGAACAGCACGCTGTCCCATTCTGTGAGCACGCGTTCGTGGCCGAGTTTTTCAGCGTCGGCATTATCGACTGGCAACCGAGGTGCTTCTGTATACGAAGGTTTTTCAAGTCCGGCGATATGTGCGAATGTTGCAGCAAGTGAAACTAATCCAACTGGTGCACTAACTCGCGCAGGAGTGATATTCAAACTCGGCGCTGGTCGCCAAATTAAAGGCAGCCGCATCAACGAATCAACATGATATGGACCTTTGAATAGCAAACCGAAGTCACCTTGAAACTCGCCGTGGTCAGTTGTGTAGACGACATCAAGATCATTAGCCCAACCGCGTGCGGTGATTGCACCGAGCACATCGCCGATTGCTTCGTCAATCAATTCGTTTTCAACATGAGTGAACGCATTTACTTCGCGAACTTGGTCTTCGGTCAATGTGGCAGGAACCCAATGTGCCGGCGCTTCATAATTAGAAACAAAAGTACCGTCATACCAACCACGCCAATGACGCAATTTATCATCGAGAATTTTTTCGCGTTTTGATTTATCTGCAACGTAGCCATCTGGCAGGTCAAGATCGCGCCATGGCACGCGATGCAACTCTGATGCTGGAGGGTCCCATGGATGATGTGGATCTGGAAAACTCATCCAACAAAACCAATCTTTGTCAGCAGGCAACGAGTTCAACCAGCTAATTGTTTGTTGTGCCACCCAATGCGTGTGATACCACTCAGTTGGAATTGGATTAATTTTTAGTTGCGGCGCATTTGTGTCGCCGCCACCTTGAGCGTTTACTTGCAATTCGTTGTCTAGAACTCTATAAAAACCCGAAATCGCCTCAGGGTGATTGTCGCGAACCCACTGTGAGTAATGCAATTGACCAACTGCGCCGTGCGTTGACAACTCCATGTGGTCAAAACCACGATGCGGATCAGCAGGGTTGTTAGTAGTTTGACGCTCGTTACCCAACCGGTTTTCTGTAAATCTTAAAAATGGATCAAGCAGCGGTTCGAAATGTGCTTTGCCGATCAGTGCAGTTGCGTAACCTACGTTGCGTAGATCGCTGGCGACACTCGGCGCATTTACAGGCAGCGGTACTCCGTTCATCCATACGCCGTGCGTGCTGACATGTTGGCCAGTGATCATTGTGCTTCGTGATGGCATGCACACAACATTTTGTGGATGCGCGCGATCAAATGTGATGCCAGATTTACTCAACGCATCAATATTTGGAGTTCGCGCAATTGCACCACCGTTACAACCAAGCGCGTCGTAGCGCTGCTGGTCGGTAGTAATGAAAAGAATCTTGCGACCCATTATTACTTACCGTCGAACATTTCTTTGACTTTTGCTAAGCCAACTCCGGCGGCTCCGCCAATTGGCAGTGCGAGCACTTCTGGATTCATGTCTGTTGAGTACATCACCAAACAGCGATTCTCGGTGTCGGGTATTACGTCAACGGTGCCGAGATGAAACTTGATCAGCGGGTTATTAACTATTTTGTATTGAAACCTGCGTAAGTCATGGTCGAGCGTGACGATATCTTCTTCAAAAACAATGCCAGCGGCGAGAGTTATCCACCGCTTATTTCCTTCAACTCGGCATTCAGTAATGGGAAACCATTCGTGTAGGCGTTCTGGTGCGCCGACAAATGCCCAAACTTTGTCAGCGTTGCACTCAACAAATGCGTGTCTTCGAACTGTGCCCATGGTCGTTATATCTTAATTAGTTCGCAGGTGCGGTTGCTAGTCGTTCAAATTATCATCGCGTTAATTGATGCGCCAATTAATTGGTTTGAAGTTTGCTATCGCTAGCGCACTATTAATTTTCGTAAACGGCCGAGAACCAATGAATCCATTATGCGCGGATAATGGTGACGGGTGTGCACTCTCGACAATGTGATGCTTGTCAGAATTGATCAGCAGTTTTTTCTTTCGAGCCATCGCGCCCCACAACACAAATACAACCGAGTGTGATTTGTTGTTGATGATGCGAATAACTTGATCAGTGAACGTCTCCCAACCCAAACCGTGATGCGAACCAGCCTCACCTGCCCGAACTGTAAGCGTTGTGTTCAACATCAGCACACCTTGCTGCGCCCATTGCTCGAGGTTGCCATTTTCAGTGATCTTTGTGTTCGGCGTGAAATTTAAATCAGATTGCAATTCTTTAAAAATATTCTTTAATGATGGCGGTACTGCAACGTCGCTCTGCACCGAAAAGCACAAACCATTTGCCTGATTAACCCCGTGATACGGGTCTTGACCAAGAATTACTACTCGCGTGTCTGCGTAACTTGTTAAGTCAAATGCTTTGAATACGTCTTCATATTGCGGATAGATAGTTAACATTTTTCGTTCATCCGCAATAAATTTTTGCAGTTTTTTAAAATAAGACTTTTCGAATTCAGATTTAAGTAACCCAGCCCAATCAGATTGCATCGCTAAATTTTTAGAAGCGTGAGCGCACGGCCCATAGGTCTGGGAATACTGGTTTGAATAATGTTGTGGCAAGGTATGCAGCGCCACTTGACCCGCCCGAACCATGCTTCAAGCCAATCGTGCGCTCAACCATTTTGACATGGCGGTAGCGCCACTCTTGCAGCCCTTCGTCAATGTCGAGTAAGCGTTCAAGCAACATCGCCACTTGTGGGTCGTGACGATAAGCAATCGCGAGTGATTCTTGAACTTGATCATTAGCAACATAACTCTCGGTGAAATTTCGTTGCGTTATCTCGCTAGGCATTTTATGACCATGTTGTACGAGATAAATAACAACTGAATCCCAAAGTGATCGACGACTCATTGCATCTGTAACTCGCATGCGTGCTTGACTATTTGGCTCAAGATGGTCAGCCATTGTTGCGTCTCGTCGCCCGAGTACTGCTTCTAGTTCGCGAAACTGCACGGATTGAAAACCACTTGCAGCCTCAAGGCGATCGCGAAAAGAATTAAATTGCAGAGGCGTCATTGTTTCTAAGATGTCAACTTGACTGACAAGAACTTTAAAAATTGTGCGAATACGACCAAATACAGATAACGAAGCGTGCGTCTCACCAGTTTCTAACAGTGATTGCACCCGAGCGAGTTCGTGCAAAACGCATTTAAACCACAACTCATATGTCTGATGCACGATGATAAATAGCATTTCGTCATGTTCTGGACCATCTGATCGAGGTTTTTGCAGTTCAAGCAATTGATCAACACTTAAATACGACGAATATGTAACAGCAGAACTAAATTGTTCAGAATTTTCTGCCGAATTCATATACGGTGAGCGTATGCCAAATGATCTGACTTCGCGAAGTATGGCCCTGCAGCTTGATGCCAAAGACCCACTAGCCAAGTACCGAGACGAATTCATGATTGTTGACCAGTCATTGTGTTATCTCGATGGCAACTCACTTGGGCGTATGCCAACTGAAACTGTCAATGTTGTTGACCAGTATTTGCGTACAGAGTGGGCGACGAAACTAGTTTCTGGCTGGTCTGAATGGATTGATGAAGCTCAATCAGTTGGCGATCTGATTGGTCGTGCTTCGTTAGGTGCCGCTGCCGGCCAGATGTTATGTGTTGACACAACAAGTGTGAATTTTTATCAACTTTGCTGCGCCGCAATTGACGCACGACCAGGTCGCAAAACAGTAATAACTGACACGGCAAACTTTCCGACTGATCGTTACATTTTGGAAGGCATCTGTAAACAACGCGGATTAATACTTGTCGTGATCGACGACGACAGTGGCGAAGAATATATTTCTCCAGAAATGCTCACCGAAGTTTTAAGCGATGATGTTGCGCTCGTTTCGCTTTCTGTTATTCAGTATCGCTCTGGAGTTTTGCATGATGTCGCAAAGTTAACTCAACTTGCGCGCGACGCAGGCGCACTTTTCGTTTGGGATGCAAGCCACGCAGTTGGTGTTGTGCCGATGCAATATGACCGTGACAAAGTTGATCTTGCCGTCGGCTGCACTTACAAGTACGGCAACTCTGGGCCAGGTTCACCCGCATGGTTGTATGTCTCGCACCGGATGCAAAGCGAGTTGCAGGTACCGATTCAAGGTTGGTTCGCGCAGAACGATCAGTTTGCAATGGCGCAAGGTTTTGATCGCACCTCTGGAATGCGCGGATTTCAAGTCGCAAGCCCGAGCATTATCGGAATGCGTTGCGTGACCACTGCATTCGCGATGATTGAACGTGCGGGGTTGTCGGCAATTGCACAAAAGGCAGCACAAGGCACCGAGTTAATGCTGGCATTGCATGATGCTTGGCTCGCACCACTCGGGTTCTCAGTCGTCACGCCGCGCGACTCAAAAAGGCGCGGTGGTCATATTTCTGTGCGCCACCAAGATGCGCAAAAAATTTCTGAAGCTATGCGAATTTTTGGAAACGTAATCGGCGACTTTCGCCAACCAGACTGCATCAGGTTGGCGATTTCACCTTTACCAACTAGTTATGTCGAAGTTTTTGACGGTTTTGAACGAATACGTGATCTAGTTGCGACTAAAAAATATCTCGAGGTAGGCGAGGCGTCGACTCGAGTTACGTGATGTTGAAATTTATTCGGTTATTTAATTAGCCACCGAATCGGCGATAAACACGCTCAGCAGGGCCTTGGCCAAAACGATTGTGCCACCAGTTAGCCCAGACAATTGACGAAGTGTAAACAGCGATGCTCATGATCATTGCCGTATCTAAGCCAGTTGGTGTTACAAGTTTTAATCTGTTCACAACCGTATTGAAGATAAAAATATGGGCGAGATAAATTGTCAGTGTCATCTGGCCCGTGATCCTTGCGGTCTCAATAACTTGTGAATTCTCGTAACGTTCGCAAAGAAAATGTAAAACTACAAACACCGCGACCACTACGCCAATTGAAGCGGCAACATAAAGTATCCCTCGGTCAAACGGCCGAGTCGAAACGAGATGCGACCATCGTTCACCAGAACCAGACTCATTAACCACTCGTGTGCGAACGATTGAGTTAAGGGTGTAGGCAATGACCACTGCTGCAGAAGCGAATGTAAAGAGCGTTCTTCGAAGTGCGGCAATTTGCGAATACACCCGACCCAGCAGAATGCCGACGATAAAAAACATCAACCATGGAAATATTGGATGCGTGTAGTCAATCAACAGACGAATAAGTAAGTCGCGTGGTGTGTTGGGTGTGGCAGGCGAGAGCCAAAGAGTCAAGTTGCCGTTGAATGATTGCTCAAGACGCCACCACTCGATAAGTGCTGCTGCCAAGACCGAAAATGCACCGAGTGAGATCAGTTTTGCACGCGACCAAGTTGCGATGATGCTGCCGATAAGAAAGTAAGCACCGTAATAGGGCAAGATTGTGCCCGCCCACACCCATTCAATGCCGTATCCAAGTGTGAACAAGAACAAGCCACGTCGTGCGAGCCTCCACCGCGTTTCGGTTATTACCTGCTTTGTGTTTTTCGCGCCAATCATGAGTGAAACACCCATGCCCGCAACCATTACAAATCCAACAGGAAACGGATTAGCAAGGACACCATTAAATGGATGCCACCATCGTTCATAGATTGAAGGCTCAGTAGTGCTTAGCGCGCCAGAGAAATTTAAGTAGCCGTGGTAGTTGAGCACGATGATTCCGAACAATGCAATTGTTCGCATCACATCCAAACTGACTATTCGAACATCGTTTTCACGCGTACTCGAGTCAAGCGACATTTTTAGATCCAAGAAATAATGTCTGGATACACACGCGTGAGAGGTTGTTGCACGTCAATGTTGTCGCCAACCTGCGGTAATTTGTCGCCCTTAGGGATAAAAAGCATTGAAGTGTGCATATGTGATGGCTCAACAAGTTCAAGTCGCTGTTGATTGAAATGAAAAGGGCTTAGTTCTGCGCCAACTAGATGAACGCCATGACTTGTGCCGGCGCCGATCATTGCGATAGCACCGTCTTGTGTGATCTTCACGTTTCGATAACCAGCAGTTTCGCCCTGACCGACAGATCGAATATCAAGCACATCGGCCATCAGGTGAGTCATAGATTTATCACCGAGCCAAAGTGCTGTACCCGAGCGAACACGAATTTTATTTTTGACGAACTCTTGTCGCAGTTGTTTAATGCCACTTGCGTCAACATGACTAACAAACCAAGGTATGTCAGACGATATTTTTAACATCCAGTTTCTAATTTCAGCTAGATGGTCGCTTGGCTCTCCATCAAGAGGTGGATGAATTGACCAACCAACCTGAGTCAGTCCTGCATTTTTAAGTGCCGCTAAAACGTCTGTCAGTTCATCTTTATTGGCACCGTAACGGTTCATGCTTGAGCGAAGTTTTACGACTACCGAACCACGCCAAGAATTATTTCTGAGGTTCTCTACATGGCTGAGTGAGCCAACTGTTAATACAGCAGTTTGGGGCAAAGACTCTGGCAGTTCGCGTCCTGCTGGGGTTAGAACGATCGCAACGCAATTTTCGGGCACATCATGTACCTCATAAACAGAACCAACTGCGATTTCACTAGAAAGTGTCACCGCATGTTGAATCAACGTCGATCGTCCAAAACCGTATCCGTTGCCTTTTACAACTGGGATGAGATCACCAAAGCCATTAGCAACTTCACGAAAATGACGCTTCCATGAAATTGAGTCAACGTTTAATCGCAGAGTCACTGCAACTAACTTTACAGCCGCTTATTAACTGAGTGACTTTTGCCGTTTAACCCTGTGTGAGATGGCGCGGAAACCCTCAATAATTATCGTTACACCGAAGGCTCCGGCGAATGCAATCAAAAAAGCTTTGGTGTGATTATCAGCAAAAGACTTTCCGCCTATGTATCCAAGTAGTGATGCATAAAGCGACCACACACTTGCAGCTACAACCGCCCAACCAATAAACCATTTACGTGGCTGACGGGTAACTCCGCATGAAAGTGTAAGAACTGTTCGTCCACCAGGGATAAACCTCGCAGTGATCAATAACATTCCACCGCGTTCATGAATCTGGTCAACTATGTTTGCCATTTGTTTCGCACCACGTTCTGTGCGTGTTCGTCGCTTGATCACCCAATCACTAGCTTCACGTCCGATGAAATAACTTAAGTTATCGCCAACAAATGCACCGCTTCCGGCGCAAAGAATGACTAATGCAATTGAAAGTGAACCAGAACCAGCGCTCACACCGCCAATTATGACAAGTGTTTCACTTGGAACAATCGGTAGCACTGAGTCGAATACAGCAACCCCGAAAATAATCAAATAGAACCATGGTGACGACGAAGATTCTTTTAGCCAGTCAAAAAAAGTATTGACAACAGTAAGCATTACAAAACCCTAGCGAGAAATTATGGTGCTACCAGTTTGCTCAAACTAAATATCAGGTTCTTCATGAGATTTTAAACGTCGTAAGTTCGGTAAATGTTTGGCGATAATAAACGCGACCAGTGCCAACGTTGCGATGATCTCCCAGTTCTCTGCTTTCTCCCACGAAATACCAAACGGAAGCGCAATTGAAATTGCCAAAGACGCAATCGAGGCTTTACGAGTTACCTTGGTAAGAACAAACCATGAACTAAATAAAATTAAACTTGTGAGTGGAAACAACATAAACATTCCACCACCACCACAGGCAACCCCTTTGCCGCCTTTAAATTTGCGAGTCACAGGATATGAGTGACCAATGATTGCTGCGAACAAACAAACATATGACAATGGACTTCGCTGGTCAGATGTAACGACCCAAGCCAGACCGACAGCGAGTGCAGCCTTGGCCATATCCATTAAGAAAACGGCTAGCCCAACTTTCCATCCGAGATTGCGGATGACATTTGATGCGCCCGGGTTACCAGAGCCAACAGTTGTGATGTCAAGATTTTTTCGACCAGCAACAATTGCCGCACTTGGAAACGTGCCAAAAAAATATGAAACAATTACGACAACGATTGCGATCAGAATTTCCATTTAATACCCCTGCGTTATTGTAATCAAGTTGGTTTTGTATGACTGGTCAGAGAGTCAGCGACAAGTTGGATCATCTGGCGGAACAACGCCAACCGTCTTTTGCAGGACGGTTGAAGTCGGGATTGTTGTCGGCGGAGTCTGAGTCGTGCTTGATTCTGGTATCGCGAGAGAAGTTGTCGTGGCAATTGCAATTCTTTGAGCGACAAGAACAATAGTTGGCTTGTTTTGGGTGTGAATCGAAGCTTTTTGAGCTGTCAGTGGTGATCGGCCTTGAAAGATCTCAAGAACTTGTTTCATTGATTCAGATTTGATTTGCGGAATCAAAACTGAAAGTTCACCGATACGTTTTGGATAAGAGTCAATCGTGTAGGTAGCAACCGTGCGGGTATTCAGATCTCGCATCGCTTGAGCCAGGTCTAACATTCCGCGAGGCGTGAGCTGATCGTCTGTGATCACATTTTTCAAAGCCGCGTTCAGCAAGTTGTTAGCAACCCCGATGTTTGACGAACCTTTATCGAGTGCTCGTTGCATAGAGCGGCGTAAAAAATCTTGCTGTCGACTAATGCGACCAAGGTCGCCTGATGGGTCTTCTAACCATTTTTGTTTGGTCGTATCAAAATATCTATAGCCCGATCTTGAGCGAACGTATGCCAGCGCGCGGTCACCATCAAAATTTATACATCCCGGTGTAGTGACATTGAGGCCAGTCTTCTTGTCATGCGTCGGATACAGAAATGGAACTTTGACTCCGTCAACTGCTGTCACAATCTCTTTAAACGCACAAAAATTAACATTCACATAATGATCAACTGGAATGCCAAAACTTTTTTCAATCGTGTCAACCAAACGATTTGGGTCAGTGCTCTTAAATGCAGAGTTGATTCGGTTTTGTCGAGTTGTGCCAGCGATGTTTACCCATAGGTCTCTAGGAAACGAGAGAATCGCTGCACGCTTTGAACTCGGGTCGATCCGAATAATCATGATTGTGTCGCTACGTTCGCCAAGACTTGTGCGGTCGCCGATGCCCCCCGTGGTTGAACTTTTGGCGTCGGCGCATGAGCCATTGTCTGAACCGGTCAATAAAAAGTTTTTTGCGTCCAGACTTTTTGGATCAAGAACTACATCTGAATTAGTTGGTGAATCATTTGCGGTTTGCGTTTGGTTGTCTGTGTTCTCTCGAGAATTATTCAAGGTAACAATTAGTCGTTGATTAACACGACCATTAACCCAAAGCATTCCGAACCCTGAAAATACCAATAAAGTAACGACGAATATATTTAGGGACAGTACGAAATAATGCGATTTCGGTCTTGGACCAAATTTTGGTTTAGATATCAACCTTCGCAACATGCACTAATCAGGTTAGTGGAGTAGCAAGAGTTACCTGCGCGACAATGTCTTGCGTGTTCGTCTGCGAGGCAGAAATCACAAATTTTATTTCTTGCAATGCTCCAGCATTACGCAAGTCAAGAATATTTGCTTCCAATAGATCAATCGTTGTACTTGACGTCGTAACAACAAGTTGCAAAACTTCAGCACGTTGAGAAACCTTTGCTTCTGTTTTGGCACGCCGCACCGCCGCAAGCACAACGCAAGTTGCGTCAAGTAACGCACTTGCATCATCTGAAGCAACAAAGTCGGCAAGAGTCTCTTGAGTTGTTGGCCAGTTCGCCAAATGAATTGAGCCTGACTCTAGCCAAGACCAAACTTCTTCTGTAGCAAATGGCAACATCGGTGCAAGCAACCGTTGCAAAATACTCAAGGCGCGATGTAAAGAAACTCTTGCCGATGATGCATCGTGAGTCTCGCCGTAGGCACGAGTTTTTACCAATTCGACATAATCATCACAGAACCACCAGAAAAAAGCTTCAGTTCGTTCGAGCGCTCGGGCGTAATCAAATTGCTCGAGGGCAAGTGTGGCTTCATCAACTACTGCAGCCAGGCGAATGAGCATTGCATGATCAATCAAATCAGTCGGCTTTGAATCCGGGGTCAACTCTCCGGCACCAAGAACAAACTTCGTCAAGTTCAAAAGCTTTGTTGCAAGTTTTCGCCCGACTTTCATTTGTTCTTCACTAAAAGTTGTGTCAACACCAGGTCGTGCACATGCAGCCCAATATCGCACAGCGTCGCTGCCGTATTGATCAAATAAATCTGATGGCGTTACAACATTGCCTTTTGATTTCGACATCTTTTTGCGATCAGGGTCGAGAATCCAGCCAGACAACGCGGCGTTCTTCCATGGTGCTTGATTGTGTTCGAAGTTTGAACGAACCATCGTGGCAAACAACCACGTGCGAATAATGTCGTGACCTTGTGGTCGAACATCCATTGGAAAAATTCTCGTGAACAAATCTTGATCATCTATCCACCTACCGGCAATTTGTGGAGTAAGTGAAGAAGTCGCCCAAGTATCCATGATGTCGGGGTCACCAACAAACCCGTTGGCTTGCCCGCGTTGCTCGGCAACAAAACCAATTGGCAAATCTGTACTTGGATCAATTGGCAATTGATCTTTAATTGGCACCAGTGGATTGTCATAAACGATTTCACATTGCGCATCAAGGCGATACCAAAGCGGTATCGGTACACCAAAATATCTTTGACGGCTTACGAGCCAGTCGCCGTTTAAACCGCCGACCCAGTTTGCATAACGGTGTTGCATGAAATCTGGGTGCCAAGTGAGTTCGTCACCGCGTGCAAGCAACTTGTCGCGAAGCGCTTGATCGCGACCACCATTACGGATGTACCACTGTCGACTTGTAACAATTTCAAGTGGCCGATCGCCTTTTTCATAAAACTTAACTGCATGAGTAATTGCTCGTGGCTCATCGATGAGTTCGCCAGTTTCACGCAATATTTCTACCGTCAATGTTTGTGCTTGCTTTACAGTTTTGCCGGCAAGTCGTGCATATTGCAGTTTTGCTTTATCCGACATTACTACTGGAGCATCTGCAACAAATCGTCCGTCACGTCCGATTGTTGGGCGAGTGTTGAGATTTAATTCGCGCCACCAAATCACATCTGTTAAATCTCCGAATGTGCAAACCATCGCAATGCCCGAGCCCTTATCTTGTTGCGCAAGAGGGTGAGCAAAAACCGGCACTTCAACATTAAAAATTGGTGTATGCGCAACTTTGCCAAAAAGATGTTGATATCGCGCATCATCAGGGTGTGCGACCAGTCCGACGCAGGCCGCAATTAATTCTGGGCGAGTAGTTTCAACTACAAACTCGCTGCGACTTTCGTCTGGCACATGAAATTTTAATTTATGAAATGCGCCAGGTCGCTCGCGGTCTTCAAGTTCTGCTTGTGCAACTGCCGTACCGAAGTCAACATCCCAAAGTGTCGGTGCTTCTTGTGTGTAAGCCTCACCACGTTCAAGATTTTTTAAGAATGCACTTTGCGCAGTGCGCCGAGCATGTTCGCTAATAGTTGTATAAAGCAAACTCCAGTCAACCGATAGCCCGAGACGACGAAATAAATCTTCAAAAACTTTTTCATCTTGTGCAGTCAGCTCATCACAAAGTTCAATAAAGTTTGGTCGCGAAATTGGTATTGCGCGCGAATCTTTTGGCGGGTCACCGCGAAACGGTGGTTCAAAATTCGCTATATATTTCAGCGAAGGGTCGCACGACACGCCGTAATAATTCTGTACTCGGCGCTCGGTTGGCAGACCGTTGTCATCCCATCCCATTGGATAAAAAACAGATTTGCCACGCATTCGCCAAAAGCGAGCCAGCGTGTCTGTGTGCGTGTACGAAAAAACGTGACCCATGTGTAGCGAACCACTGACTGTCGGCGGCGGAGTATCAATTGAGAAAATATTTTTGCGCTCTGCTGTGCGATCGAAACGGTAAATGCCGTCGCGCTCCCACTGTTCAACGAGTCGAGCATCAACTCCATCCATTGTTGGCTTCTCGGGTACGCGTGACATGACGAAATAACGGTACTCGCCTATCCTTAATATCTGTGCTGAATTTATACGACACCGCAACTTCGAAAATTCGCTTGCTTGAGCAACGTAAGCCTGGCGAATTAAGCATTTATCTTTGCGGGCCAACGGTTTATGGGCCCCCGCATATCGGCCATGGGCGAGCCACGCTTGTGTACGATATTTTGCGCCGCTACCTCGAGTGGACAGGTATTAAAGTTCGGCTTGTTTCAAATATCACAGATATAGACGACAAAATTATTAATCGCGCTGAGCGAGAGAAACGCCCGTGGTTGGATATCGCTCAAAAGTGCGAAACAGTGTGGTTTGAATCGATGGCGCGACTTGGTGTGTTGCGTCCAACCGAAGTGCCGCGTGCAACCGAATATGTGGATCAAATAGTTGGGCTGATTGCCGAACTCGTGGCAAAAGATGCGGCATACGAGACAGATGACGGCATATATATGAGTACCAGTGTCGTCAAGGATTATGGCTTGCTTGCTCAACAAAACATTGACGAGATGCTTGTTGGTGGTGGTGACCGAGCGGTATTTGGCGCCGATCAGAAAAAGCATCCTGCAGATTTCGTGTTGTGGAAGTTTTCAAAACCCGGTGAGCCCGCGTGGCCGTCACCGTGGGGTGAAGGTCGACCAGGTTGGCACAGCGAGTGTGTTGTGATGAGTCTTGAGTTGCTTGGCGAAGGTTTTGATTTGCATTGTGGTGGTGCCGACTTGCGGTTTCCACATCACGAGAATGAACGCGCGCAAGCAGTTGCACTTGGCAAAGACTTTGCCCATCACTGGATGCACAACGGTTTTGTTGTCGACACCGAAGGCGAGAAAATGTCCAAGAGTTTGGGCAACGTCACTAACTTGCCTGATTTGCTAGATCGTTATGATGCGCGTGCGTATCGCATGTTGTTGCTGCAAACGCACTATCGCTCACCTGTAAAAGTTGGTCTCGACAATATTGATGCGTCTGTCAATGCTCTTGCTGGTGTTGACTCTTTTGCTGCGCGAACTAATTCGCTTACTGTTTCTTCTGATTCGGCTTCGCCTGACGACGCGACGCTCACCGCATTTCGTGCAGCGATGGATGATGACTTAAACACACCGGTTGCAGTCGGCGTGATGTTTGATGCAATTCGTCGCGCGAATGTTGCTGTTGATTCTGGTGACACAAAAACTGCTGGAGCGCTTTCTTTGGCCGTACGCGAAATCTGCATTGCATTTGGTTTGCAACTTAACGCGGCTGATGTTGTTGATGCTGATTCACAAGCCAAGGCTGTAGCACTTGATGCTGCTCGCGCCGCAAAAGATTTTGCCAAAGCCGACGAGATTCGGAATGAACTACAAACACTCGGTTGGCTCGTTGAAACCACTAAAGCTGGCACAACCCTGCGCCGCGCGTAACCGTTGTACGAACCACGCCGCGCTGTGAGTCACTCAAGAGCGTAGAATTAAGGTGTGATTTCGCCACTTGCGCCAGTTGATCAGATGCATCTTGAAGGCTTGGCGATCAAGCGCGAGCAACTGCGTCGTGAAAATCCGCAGGCAGATGAAATTCAGATTCAAAAATTTTTGGTTAAGTGGCTGCACGATCGACCACTTGATGCTCCGGGGCGCGTCAGGGCACTGTGAGTCTCATTGCCACAGCGTCAGAAGTTTTGACGCTTTTGCGGCGCGAGGGAGTTTCGGGTTGTCTCGTTGGTGGGCTCGCAGTTTCGGTTCGATGTGATCCACGTTTCACACGCGATGTTGATCTTGCTATTGCACTTCAGAACGACACTCAAGCCGAGGCACTGGTTCACTCGCTGACAAAGTTAGGTTTTCGCATTGATGCGTTAGTCGAGCAAGAAGCGCAAAAGAGATTAGCGATGACTCGACTCATTACTTCTGATGACACAAGTATTGATTTGTTGATTGCGTCATCCGGCATCGAAGCAGAAGTTGTTGCTGCTGCTGAGCAACTTGAAGTTGTAAAACAAATTATTTTGCCAGTGGCTCGAGTTGGACACTTAATTGCGTTAAAACTATTGTCAGTTGCCCCTGGTCGAGAAACTGATCATTCTGATTTGCGCAATCTCGCTCATGTGGCTGACGAGGTTGAGTGGCAACGGGCACATGATGCAGTGCGACTAGTGGTTGAGCGTGGTTATTCGCGTGACCGTGACCTCGAGTCTGATCTTCAGAAGTTGCGCCGCGCGTAATGCATTCAATTGTTTCCGCTTGTTAGTTGCAACTGCTACGCAGGTAACTTATATCCATGGCTGATTTTTCACTTGCTCTAAACGATGACCAACTTCAAATCAAAAACTGGATCCACGAATTTGCAGTTGATGTAATTCGACCAGTAGCGCACGAATGGGATGAACGAGAAGAGTTTCCGTTTCCCGTTGTGCAAGAAGCCGCCAAGATCGGTTTGTACGGTCTCGACTTCATCATGAACGCAATGGCTGATCCAACCGGTTTGACGATGGTTGTTGCGATTGAAGAAATCTTTTGGGGCGATGCTGGTATCGGCATGGCGATCATGGGATCTGGTCTTGCTGCAGCAGGTATCGCCGGCAATGGCACACCAGAACAAATGATCGAGTGGGTGCCGCAGTGTTATGGCACCGCCGATGATGTAAAACTTGGAGCATTCTGCGTGAGTGAGCCAGACGCCGGTAGCGATGTCTCAAACTTGCGAACGCGAGCCGTATATGACGAAGCCAATGATGAATGGGTACTTAACGGTACTAAAGCATGGATAACGAATGGTGGTATCGCCGACGTTCATGTTGTCGTAGCTGCAGTTGATCCAGAACTTAAAGGTCGTGGCCAAGCGAGTTTTATCGTGCCGCCAAAAACTAAAGGCCTTTCGCAGGGTCAAAAATATTTGAAGCACGGTATTCGTGCCAGCCATACCGCCGAAGTTGTGCTCGAAGATGTTCGCGTGCCGGGTCGTTGTCTGTTGGGTGGCAAAGAAAAACTTGACGCAAAACTCGCGCGCTATCGCGAAGGCACTTCGAGTGGCAAGCAACCTGCAATGGCAACATTTGAAGCAACGCGACCAGCCGTTGGTGCTCAAGCACTTGGTGTTGCGCGTGCCGCTTACGAATTTGCACTTGACTATGCCAAAGAGCGCAAGGCATTCGGTAAGCCGATCATCATGCATCAGGCAATTGCATTCAAACTTGCCAACATGATCACCGAGATCGATGCGGCACGATTGCTGATTTGGCGTGCGTCGTGGCTTGCTAAAAACGGCGGCTACAAAAACGCCGAAGGGTCACAAAGCAAGTACTACGCATCAGAGATGGCCGTCAGAGTCACAAATGATGCGATTCAAATTCTTGGTGGTTATGGCTACACGCGTGAATACCCAGTAGAGCGTTGGCACCGTGACGCCAAGATTCACACCATCTTCGAAGGCACCTCAGAGATACAACAACTAGTAATTGCTCGTGCAATCTCTGGCTTGCGCGTCGAATAAAAACTGGTTGCCAAGTCCGTAACGTAGACGAGCTATATGTCAATTCGCCCTAACGCTGCATTTTCAATCGCTCTTGATTGTCAGCTCGACAATGTGCCCGGCACGCTTGGGCGGTTGTGTGCCGCCATTGGCGAGGCAGGCGGAAACATTGGAGCCCTTGATGGTTTTGATGTTCGTGGCCCGGTGCTTCGTCGAAGTCTTGTTGTGCATTGTCGAAATGAAGCGCATCAAGCTGCAGTTGTTGCTGCGGTGCAAAAACTAGATGGCATAACAGTTCTTGATTGGTGGGACCGAACCCTTCGCATGCATGAGGCCGGAAAGATTGAAGTCATCAGCACGGCTCCTGTGAACGATCGAGATGATTTGTCAATGGCATACACGCCGGGTGTTGCTCGTGTTTGTACTGCAATTGAAAACGATCCATTGCTCTCGCATAAGTACACCATTCGAAAAAACACGGTTGCAATTGTTAGCAATGGCACAGCAGTGCTTGGACTTGGTGACATCGGCCCAGAGGGTGCAATGCCTGTCATGGAAGGTAAGGCATTGCTGTTTAAAGAGTTTGGTGGAGTAAACGGATTTCCTATTTGCATAAATGCGCGCACTGCTGATGAGGTCGTTGATTTTGTGCAGCGCATTGCGCCAACATTTGGTGGAATAAATTTGGAAGATATAAAAGCACCCGAGTGTTTCGAAATTGAAGAACGGCTGCGAGCAAGTCTTGACATTCCTGTGTTTCACGACGACCAACATGGCACAGCAGTGGTGACATTGGCGGCGCTGTGGAATTCTCTGAAAATCACAGGCAAGAAAATGGAAGACCTCACGGTTGTCATCGCTGGCGTCGGTGCTGCAGGTGTTGCCATTGGCAAGATTCTTCTCAATGCCGGCATTGGCGATGTCATTGGTTGTGATCGCGTGGGTGCCATTTATACCGGTCGAGGTGAAATGAACTCTGCAAAAGAGTGGTTCGCCGCAAACACAAATTCTTCGCGAAAAATGGGATCGATTAGTGACGTCATGAAAGGCGCAGACGTATTTGTCGGAGTGAGTGGGCCCGATCTAGTTACTGCAGCTGATGTGCGATCGATGGCAAAGAACCCCATTGTTTTTGCGATGGCTAACCCAAACCCAGAGATTCGTCCAGAGCAGGTAGATGGTCTTGCTGCCGTCATGGCAACAGGTCGTAGTGATTATCCGAATCAAATTAATAACGTGCTTGCATTCCCTGGCATCTTTCGTGGCGCACTTGACGCAAATGCAACAGACATTACCGAGGGTATGAAATTAGCGGCCGCAATCGCCATTGCCGAGTCGGTAACCGATGCCCAATTGTCGCCAGATTTTGTGGTGCCATCAGTGTTTGATCGGACCATTGTTCAACGTGTTGCGCCAGCGGTCGCCGCCGCAGCGGTGAAAGATGGCGTCATCCGCAAGTCGTAGAAATTTTTTGTTACTCGGGCTATTCGGATTGTTCTGCGTTGTGAACTGAGATTCGCGTGATAGTCGACATGCTGCACCAATAAATATCACCGTGAGATCCGACGGCAGGAAATACCGCTGATTGAATCGGACTAGTTGTTGATACTCGTGCCACCTCTTCGCCAGTTGTGATGTCAAGCACGACAACTTGTTCGCAACCAAGTTCGGGTCGATAATCTGCGGTAATAATTTGTCCTGACTCGGGCGACAACAACATATGACAGGCATGATTCTGCTCGCGACTCCAGCGGCGTGTGATCGAATCTTCGTCATAGTCAAAGCCACTGATCACACCGTTTCCGCTATCGAAACCGACCACGATTTGGCGCTTGATGTCAACAACTGGAGGATTGGCAATGATCCCGTTTGACAATCCGCAAATCTCAGCGAGCGTTACCCTTCCCGACTTTTTATTGACGCGCACGAGATGCAATGGTGCTGACGAAATACCAACACCTCGAAACGAACCTGTGAAGAGCTGTGTGCCTTCGCCATTATCCAAAAACCACGCGTCATTATCAGTGATGACTGCATCCCAACCGAAAGTTTGACCTTCGAGAGTTCGGTAGCGAGCATCAAATGTATTATCAACGCTTAATTTTTTATCGCGCCAGAACACACGTATCAACGAATAATCACCGACAACGTAAAGATCATTTCCGTCAGCAGAGAGTCGAGCAATTGAGGGTTCAGCAAGTTCAAATCGTTCGACGATTTGCAAATCTTCAGGGTCGAGAATAAGCAACTCAGTTGGACTCATTGGTGTGCCGTTGGGTTGACCGGGTAACGCACCCGAGAAATCTTTGGTTGCTAAGTGTCCACTCGGCAAAATCACGAAACTGTTATACGGCCGAACACGTGGCAACTCGACAGAAGCAATGACTTTCAGATCTGTTGACAAGCGGTGTGCATGGCTACCGAACACGACGTATAGCGAACCGTTGGCGTGCGCCGCAATTCCGCCCGGCCACATTGGGCCGCCAGCTAATTTTTCAGATTCGGTTATGACCTCAAGCGTCACTGGATTAATTTTTTCAATCCACGAGACGACAACTGGCCCAGGTATAAACCGTTGGAGAAAAAGTTCATCACTAGGTCCTACGACGGCCATCGTTAAGGCAATGGCGTCGCGCGAAATCACATCGAGTTGGCTACTAGCCGAAATTTTTGGGATGAGCGCATTGCTAGCAATCTGAAGACGTTGCGGTCCGCCATCTTCGCTTGACCAAGAACTTCTCCAATATCCGCTCACGCTAAAACTTTAGATCAATGGATTAAGAATCCTCTGTGCTGCTTTCGGCGAGTTAAATTCAACAACTAGTCTCGTCACGTGGCAACTGCGTATGAACTTGCACTTGAAAAAACCAAAACCGGAACTAAGCCCGAATTAGCCGCCGCCGAACTTGTTGCGTTAATGACGCTTGACGAAAAGATTCATTGCTTAGACGGCGGAGTTCCGTTTTGGGTGGGCATAAAAGATATAACAACGGGTGGCTATCACAGTCGTCCTTTCAGAGCAGCGAAAATCGACCGACTCGGCATACCTGGTTTTCACTTTTCTGACGGACCTCGTGGTCTCGTAGTTGGCGAAGCAACTGCGTTTCCGGTTTCGATGGCGCGCGGAGCAACTTTTGACCCAGAACTAGAAGTGCGAGTTGGCGATGCGATCGGCAAAGAACTTCGTGCAATTGGCGCAGACCTCTACGGCGGAATATGTGTGAACCTATTGCGACATCCAGCATGGGGACGAGCACAAGAAACTTATGGCGAAGACCCGCACCATGTTGGAGAGATGGGCGCAAGTCTTACTCGTGGTGCGCAACGACATGTGATGGCAACGCTGAAACACTTTGCACTCAACTCAATGGAAAACGCAAGATTCGGCGTAGATGTAAAAGTCGACGAACGTGCACTGCACGAGGTGTATCTTCCTCATTTCAAACACATTGTCGACGAAGGTGTCGCCTGCGTAATGACGGCATACAACTCTGTGAACGGCGAATGGTGCAGCCAGAACAAAGTTTTACTTGAAGATATCTTGCGCCGTGAATGGGGCTTTGCGGGTTTTGTTATTTCAGACTGGATTTTTGGAGTGCACGATGGTGTGCAGTCGTTACACGCTGGTCTTGATGTTGAAATGCCTTATCGGATGATTAGAAATGCGCCAATTGTTGCCGCGCTATCAGACGGTCTCGTCACCGAAGAACTTGTCGCCAGTGCAGTTACGCGCACTTTGACAACAATGCTGAAGTTTGGAGTTGGAAAGTTACCAGTCAGTGATCGTTCTGTTTTGCTGTGCAGTGAACACGTGCTTCTTAGTCAAGAAGTCGCCGAGAAGTCAATGGTGTTGTTAAAGAACGAAAGTGTTGATGGCGCAATTTTGTTGCCCCTGAATCTGAAAAATAATTCAAAAATTGCCGTCGTTGGTCGCCTTGCAGGGGTGCGCAACATCGGCGACGGTGGCAGCAGCGATGTGATGGCCCCAAATGTTGTGACCCCGTTGCAAGGCATTAGCGAACACTTCTCTCATTGCGAAATCATTTACCAATCACAGGCCACTCTTGAAGCTCAGGTGCAGCAGGCCAAGCAGTCTGACGTAGCAATTGTTGTTGTTGGCTACACAAGAGAAGAAGAAGGTGAATTTATTGGTGACTCGCCAGACACTGTTTCGATGGCTGCGCTGATTCCGAGGCAAGATGATCCAGAATTAGCGAGCGAATATAAAAACTACATGATTGAAAACCATCACTATGCGCCAGATGAATTGCGGATTAAATCGCGAAACGGCACGTTCTCAATTGGCGGTGATAGAGAATCACTTCGTTTGTTAGATGCTGATGTTCAATTGATTCACGCTGTTGCAAAAGTACAACCGAGAGTCATAGTTGTGATTGTCGCGGGCAGTGCAGTTGTGATGTCAGAGTGGATCAACGAAGTACCGGCAGTGTTGATGGGTTGGTACAGCGGAAGCAATGGCGGTCGTGCACTGGCCAACATTTTGTCTGGCGCAGTAAATCCGTCGGGGCGTTTGCCGTTTGTGATTCCGAATGACGAATCACACTTACCATTTTTTGATCGCGACGCCAGAAGTATTACTTACGATTATTGGCACGGACAATGGAAACTCGATCGTGACGGTAACAAACCGATGTTTCCGTTTGGTTATGGGTGCAGTTACACGAACTTTTCTTTTTCAAACGTTGAAATTGAAGTTTCTGAAACGGTGAAGTTTCGCTGTGCGGTTCGCAATGTCGGTTCAAGCGATGGCGCAACAGTCGTGCAAATTTATGCAGGTCGCAACAACTCAGTGATTGAGCGACCGAAACGAAGACTGGTCGCGTTCAAACGTGTTGAAGTTCGTGCGGGTGAAACTTTGCAGGTTGAATGTGAGGCACCGTTTCAAAACTTCGCCACACGCGATATTCAAAATCACAGTTGGTTCGTTGAACAAGGATTATGGAACTGCGAAATCGGTCAGTTCTCAGGTGACCCAGAAGCTTTGCCTGTTGCGCTCGTTTATAAGTGACCACTGGGGCGACTAAATTAAGTCTCATGACTTACAAAGTGGCGGTAGTACGAGAAGTTTCAGCATCCCCTGAAAAAGTGTGGGCATTGGTAACCGACTTGCCTCGCATGGGTGAGTGGTCACCAGAAAACCTGGGAGGAGAGTGGCTCGACGGCGCTACGTGTGCTGCTGTAGGTGCAAAATTTAGAGGAAACAACAAGAATGGCGACAAGTCATGGCAGGCAACGGTGAGTGTGGAAGTTTGTGATGCACCAAAGAAGTTTATGTTCGTTCTCAATTACAAAGAAAATCATTTATGTGATTGGGTGTATGAAATTGAACCAACACCGAACGGCTGTCGTTTGACACATGCGTGGGTTGCGGGTACTCATTGGGAACAATTTGCACCGTTTGGCAAGGACATCAGTGGAGTGGAAGACCGTGCTACTCACAACCTTCGCACTATGGGTGTCACGCTCGACAACTTGCTAAAAGCAGTTAAATAATTATGGATAATCCCGCAACTTTTGTAGTCAGTGACGGAGTCGCTGTCATCACGATGGATGACGGTAAAGCAAATGCTCTATCGATTTCAATGCAAGCGGCCGTAAATGTGGCGCTTGATGAAGCACTCGATGCAAGACTTCCAGTTGTGTTAACCGGTCGCTCGGGCATCCTGTCTGCTGGATTTGATTTGAAGACGCTCACTGCTAGTGGTCAACCAGCTTTTGACATGCTGAATGGTGGTATTGAATTAGCAATACGGCTGCTCAGCTTTCCGAGCCCAGTAATAATCGCATGTCCGGGTCATGCAATTGCAATGGGTGTTTTTCTCTTGCAAAGTTGTGACTATCGAATTGGGGTAGCCGGTAACTATAAATATCTCGCTAATGAAGTAGCGATCGGCATGACGATGCCGCATTCGACTATAGAAATTTTACGTCAACGAATTACACCAGCTGCACTTTCGCGGGCAGTTCTTCTCGCCGAAACTTTTACTCCTGAAAATGGTGTCGAGACAGGCTTCGTTGATCGGGTCGTGGCCACTGAGGCTGAACTGATGCCCGCGGCAGTTGAGTTTGCAAAATCGAGTACTGCGCTAAATGCTGCGGCACATTCAGCGAGCAAGAATCGTTTGCGTGGTGATGTTCTCGCTGCAATCAGAGCTGGATTGACCAAGGATATTCAAGACTGGAAGAAACTGTTTTTAACTAGTTAGAACTTTTTGCACGACAACTCGGGCAAGTAATTTTCGGCAGTCGCTATCCGCAATCTTGCGCACGAAGATGCCAAGATTCACATCATTAATAGTGCCAACTCAGAGAATTAATGAGAACTACATCGATGCGGTGTGACGCGACTTGATGTATTTGTGGCACACTGAACGAATGACACAAATAAAAAAGGTTTCTTCGTGTATCAGTAGCGCACTCGATGCTGCTGTAGTGCCAGGGTTTTCCAAAATTGGTTACAGAGTTCGCCAATGGATTGGCAATTGGCAAGCGATTTCAGGCTTTGATTTACGCGGTAAGACTGTCGTAATCACAGGTCCAACGTCTGGGCTAGGTGAACAAGTTGCTCGCCAACTTGCAGCCACTGGAGCAAACTTGGTGTTGGTTGCGCGTAACGAAGAAAAGTGTGCACGCGTAATTGGCGAAATTGCACCACTGTGCACGGGAAACAAACCTGTTTTTATTCAGGCAGAAATGGGAGATCTTGAATCAGTTCGCAGTGCATGCGCAGCGATACAGCAACAATTCACTCACTTAGATGTATTAATTCACAATGCAGGTGCATTGTTAAACACTCGTCAAATATCGCCGCAGGGAATTGAACAAACTGTTGCATCACATGTGGTTGGTCCGTTTCTTATGACCACACTGCTTCTTCCATTGTTGGTCGGAGGTCGAGTAGTAACTGTGTCATCAGGTGGCATGTACACCAGCTCGCTTCCCATTTTTGACAACGGCGAAACTCTGGAGATGCCCGCTCATAAATATGCTGGATCAAAACAGTATGCAATTGCTAAACGAGCACAAGTAACGCTGACCGAAATGTGGGCTACACACGAGCCCCAAACAGAGTTTGTCTCAATGCATCCTGGCTGGGCAGACACTCCGGGAGTGCAAGAAAGCATCCCGGGGTTTCGAAGAATAACTGCACCAATTTTGCGTTCGGCCGGCGAGGGTGCAGACACGATTGCTTGGCTGGCTGCCGTTCAGCCACTCCCAGGTATGAGCGGGTCTTTTTGGTCTGATAGAGAAATTCGACCAATACACAAGTCACCGCGCACTAAAAAAAGTGACACCAAAACTGTCCGAGCTGCATTATGGCAAAAAATCTCGGACTACGTAAATTCATATACTCAAAGCGCTTAACGGTCACTCCGTTAAAATATTCTTCATGACTTACAACGTTGCGGTAGTACGAGAAGTTTTAGCATCTCCAGAAAAAGTTTGGGCACTCGTCACTGACTTGCCGCGAATGGGTGAGTGGTCGCCAGAAAACCAAGGCGGCAAGTGGGCCAAGGGGGCAACGGGACCAGCAGTTGGCGCAACGTTTAAAGGCCGTAACAAAAATGGCAAGAAGAAGTGGGGAACAAACGTCGTAGTCAATGCATGCGATGCGCCAAAGAAATTTTCGTTTGGATTGACGGTGCTTAAAAAAAACTGGTGTGATTGGGTGTTCGAGATTGAGCCGAATGCTGCAGGCAGCAGAGTGACACACAGCTGGATTGATCACCGCGGTGCGGTCGCCGGATTTCTGGGGAGGGTTGTGAGTGGCGTTGCTGACCGTGCAACACATAACAAAAAGAACATGGAGATTACTTTGGACAATCTTGCGAAGGCAGTGATGTTGTCTGAGGCGTGAAAAAAGAATCCAAAATCGGGTGTGCCCAACATCGCCGTGTCGTTATACGAGTCACCTGCTGCGGCAACTCGGGCAAGTAATTTTTGAAGTCTTGGCTGAACACTCTGCACAAACTAAAAACTGACAACGACACTCAAGGTTGGCGCAGTCATGAAACTGATTTGTACTTGACCCGCAATAGTCGCAAGACCCCAATACTTTTGCGTTTTCACTAAATTCGATCTTCAGCCGTTTGTCGAAAACATAGAGCGAACCCTCCCACAAAGAACTGTCTGCGAATTCTTCACCGTAACGCACGATGCCGCCTTCAATTTGGTAGACCTCATTAAAGCCGCGATTCTTCATCAACACTGATAGCACTTCACAACGAATTCCACCAGTGCAATAAGTAACGACCGGCTTATTTTTAAGATGGTCGTATTTGCCGCTTTCGAGTTCACCAACGAAATCGGGTGTCGTTGATACATCTGTGACGACTGCATTTTTGAACTTGCCGATGCGCGCCTCATGTGCACTGCGTCCGTCGAAGAAAACAACATCATCGCCACGTTGTGCAACAAGCTCATTCACTTCACTTGGTTTCAAATGAATGCCACCGCCGACAATGCCGTCTTGATTGACAATAATTTCTTCAGGCTTGCCAAAAGTAACTATTTCATCTCGCACGCGAATCACTAATCTTGGAAACTCGTCACCTACGCATTCGGACCACTTGAAATCAATTTCTTTGAACTGTGCAAACTCTTTTGTGGCACGGACATATTTTTTTACATCCGTCATTAGTCCACCGACGGTGCCATTGATGCCATCTTTAGAAATAATGATTCGGCCCTTCAAGTCAAATCTTTCGCATAGCGCACGCTGCCAAAGTCGAATTGCGTCTGGGTCTGCCAGCGGCGTGAACTTATAAAACAGCACTATTTTTGAAGGTTCTATATAGACAATTTTATGCGAGATTTTACGCAGAACTATCGGCGTAGCCTTATTAATCATGGAAATCATGCAGTCGCAGAAACTAGCCAATGTGCTGTATGACATTCGTGGCCCAGTGCTTGATGAAGCCAAGCGACTTGAAGCGCAAGGTCATCGGATTATCAAACTAAATATCGGCAATCCGCAACCGTTTGGTTTTGAGACGCCACCAGAAGTTTTGGTCGAAGTTGTTCGCAACTTGCCAACATCACAGGGCTATTCAGATTCGCAAGGCATCTTGTCTGCGCGAACAGCAGTTGTTCAGCACTATCAAGAACGTGGAATTGATATCACAGATGTAGATGATGTTTGGTTGGGTAATGGTGTCAGTGAATTGATTCAACTTGCATTGAATGCGTTACTTGATCAGGGCGACGAGGTTTTGATTCCTGCACCTGATTATCCACTTTGGACAGCATCAACAAGTCTCGCTGGTGGCACACCAGTGCATTATTTGTGTGACGAGTCAAACGGTTGGATGCCGATGATGGAGAGCATTCGATCCAAAGTCAGTGATCGGACAAAAGCAATTGTTGTGATCAATCCGAATAATCCAACAGGTGCTGTGTACAGCCCAGAAATTTTGCGTGAGATCGCAGATTTTGCTGCCGAACGTGGACTTATCGTGATGGCCGATGAAATTTACGACAAGATTCTCTACGACGATGCGGTGCACACAACATTTGCCGCGATTGCGCCTGATGTTTTTACGATGACGTTTAACGGTCTTTCAAAGGCATATCGTCTCGCCGGCTTTCGTGCTGGTTGGATGATGATGACTGGGCCACGCAAACATGCGACAAGTTATATCGAAGGCATCAACATGTTGACGAACATGAGATTGTGTGCCAATGTGCCGGCACAACATGCGATACAAACTGCACTTGGCGGGCGACAGAGTATTAAAGATTTAGTTTTGCCTGGTGGAAGATTACTTGAGCAACGCGATGCTGCGGTAAAAGCGCTTGAAGAAATTCCAGGTGTTTCATGTGTAAAGCCCAAAGGTGCGCTTTATGTGTTTCCAAAATTAGATCCAAAAATTTATCCGATAGCCGACGATCGAAAATTTGTGCTTGACTTCTTGCGCGCTGAACATGTGCTTGTTGTGCAAGGCACTGGCTTTAATTGGCCGAGCACAGATCACTTGCGGATTGTTACTTTGCCTTACGCCAAAGATTTAACTGAAGCAATCGGTCGGCTTGGTAATTTCTTGTCGACCTACGACCCAGCGAAAAAATAATCAGCGAGCGTAAGTTACGCCGCCGTCGACAATAATTGTCGAGCCGACAACATAATCACCCGCGCGAGATGCGAGATAAATCGCAGCCCCAGCCATGTCTTCAGGTGTACCGATGCGACCTGCGGGTATTTGCGTCGCAACAACATCGCCGTGATCGCGAGCAATTCTGTTCATGTCTGAGGCAAACGCACCTGGCGCGATTGCGCTAACGCCGATGTTGTCTTTAATCAACCGTAACGCCATCCGTTTTGTCATATGGATCAAGCCAGCCTTGCTGGCTGCATAAGGGTAAGTTTCCATCTCATTGACTGAGATGCCGTCAATTGAAGCAATATTTATGACCTTCGCAATGTGATTATTTTTAATTGCTGCAGCTCGCAACTGTGGTGCAAGTGCTTGCGTCAAGAAAAACGGTGTCTTCATATTTATGTCAACTGTTTTGTCCCAACCTGTTTCAGGAAACTCATCGAACTCGGCCATCCAGGCTGCGCCAGCATTATTCACCAAAATGTCAAGTGTCGGCTCGCGCTCGGCAATTGCTGCCGCTAATGCAGTGACACCAGCCTGAGTTGAAATGTCACCAGGAATCGAAATGCATTCGCCGTACAGCGAAAGTTCTTTAGCAGCAGCATCACACTGCGCAGCCTTGCGAGCAGTGATGTAAACACGCGAGCAACCGTGTTCAAGAAAACCTTGCACAATCATTGCGCCGATTCCGCGTGACCCGCCAGTGACTAGCGCAACCCGACCTTTGAGTGAGAAGAGATCTTTCATCTCAAAGATGATACGAGCAGTAGTCTTGGCGCATGCGAAAGAACCCAATGTTGGCAATTTTTACTACTGTTTTTATTGATTTATTGGGTTTTGGAATTTTGATTCCAGTTTTCCCATTATTAATTAGTCCAGGTTCTCCGTTTCGAGTAACCCCAGAAGGATGGTCGTTTACTCAGGGCTTAATCATGCTGGGTTGGCTACAGGCGATTTATCCATTTTTTATTTTTCTTGCGGCGCCGATTTTGGGTCAAATGTCAGACCGTCACGGGCGTCGACCAGTTCTAGCGGCTTCGATCTTCGGCACCTCAATTGGCTACGTGTTGTTTGCAATCGGCATTAGTACGGCGAACATTCCATTGCTGTTTGTGGCGCGAGCACTCGATGGCATCACTGGTGGCAACTTGGCAGTCGCGCAAGCGGCAATTGGCGATGTAAGCACGAACGAAAATCGCGCCAAGAACTTCGGCTTTCTTGGCGCAGCATTCGGATTGGGCTTTATCATCGGGCCATATCTTGGCGGACGACTTAGTTCGCCCGATGCAAGTTTCTATGGATTGTTTGACACTCCGAGTTGGTTTGGAGCAACCACTCCATTTTGGTTCGCTGCGATAATTGCAATGGCGAATTGTCTTGGCGTTTTAACAACGTTTCCTGAAACACTTAAAGAAAAGTTTCACGGTGGACGAATTAAATTAGGTCGCGCAGTTAGTAATGTCGCTGCTGGCTTTAAATCAGATCGACTGCGGGTGATACTTGCAACTGCGTTTTTGTTTAATGCGGGCTTCACATTTTTTACGACATTCTTTGGGGTTTATTTAAAAAATAGTTTCGACTTCTCCTCTGCGAAAATTGGTGACTATTTCGCAATCGTTGGTTTGTTTATCGCAATCTCGCAAGCAGTCATAGTTGGCCGCGTCGCAAAAAAACTTGCCGACTTCAAGGTTTTGCGATTTAGTTTGTTAGGTAATGCGGCAATGATGTTGGCTTACTTTTTGACGCCCACATCGTCGCCGTCATACCTATATATGGTGATTCCATTCTTCACTGTTTTTAATGGTTTGACAATGGCCAATATGTCGAGCCTGGTCAGTCGCTCTGCTGAACCAGGTCAACAAGGTCAAGCCATGGGCATTTACAGCAGCGTGCAAAGTTTGGCGCAAGTACCAGCATCAATTTTGGTTGGCTACATCACGTCAGGTATTACTTCTAGTCAGCCGCTCATCGTTTCGTCGGTGTGCATTGCTCTTGGCGGATTGATATTTGTCACGATGTTTCGTCCGAAATATGTTTCAAGCACCGTCGCTCATGCCGGCGCACCAGTTCACTAGAAAATTTATATGCCAAGCGACATCACACTAAAAGCAATGAATACGGTTCACAGATTATTGCTAGGCGTCACACGCGGACGCAAAGGTTGGTTCATGGCAAACATGCCAGTGCTTGAACTGGTAACTACGGGTCGAAAGAGTGGCAAGCAACGCGCTGTGATGTTGACTTCGCCGTTGCAAATAAATAACGAGATCGTGATCGTTGCTTCGCGCGGAGGCGATGATCAGCACCCAGCATGGTTTGTGAACTTGCGGGATAATCCAAAAGTTTTAGTTCGCTACATGGGCGGGGATAAAAAGTCGATGACGGCGCGAATCGCAAGCAATACAGAGCGCGAAACTTTGTGGCCCCAAATCACGACGAAATACAAGGGCTACGGCGAATACCAAACTCGCACCTCACGAGAAATCCCCCTGATCCTTCTAGCCGAATAACAAGAAATCATCTCTGACTAAAAGCCATATCTGGTTAGAGCACTAGCGTGGGGTTATGGCAGCACCACGAATGCATTCAGGAATAACCACCGACGACTCAATGAACTTGGCGATGTCGCCCGGCGCAGTGCCTCTATACGAAGCAGTGATTGCATTTATTAAAAATGAAATTGATCCAGTGACTGATGAATATTTCAAACTTGGCGAAGGTCGTCCAGATCGATGGCAATATGGCAAAGGTCAACTTGAGTTGCTTGAATCGGTGAAGGCCAAAGCCAAAGCCAACGGATTATGGAATTTTTTCTTACCGAATTCAGAGACTGGTCAGGGCTTATCGAATCTTGATTATGCCTACATCGCGGCTGAACTTGGCAAAAACCCGATTGCTTCTGAATGTTTAAATTGCAGCGCACCGGATACGGGCAACATGGAAGTTCTTGAGCGCGTTGGTACACCTGAGCAAAAGAAACAATGGCTTGAGCCGCTGATGAACGGAGAGATTCGTTCGGCGTATGCGATGACTGAGCCAGATGTGGCTTCATCAGATGCAAAAAATTTAGAGTGTCGCGCGGTTCTTGATGGCGAAGAGTGGTTGATTAACGGAGAGAAGTTTTATATTTCGGGCGCTGGGGATCCGCGTTGCAAAATAATGATTTGCATGTTGCAGACCAGCCCAGATGGACCGCCACATGGTCGGCACTCGCAAATCTTGGTGCCAATGGATACACCTGGCGTCGAGATTCTTGGAGCGATGCATGTATTCGGCGAAGATGACGCACCACATGGACACATGCATTTACGGTTCACCGATGTGCGTGTGCCAAAAGCAAACATGTTGTTGGGTATCGGTCGTGGCTTTGAAATTTCTCAAGTACGACTTGGGCCTGGTCGAATTCATCATTGCATGCGTTCAATTGGTGCTGCCGAACGTGCTCTTGAATTAATGGTGCGTCGTGGGCTCAGTCGCGAAGCTTTCGGTAAACCGATTGCTCGTCTCGGCAAAAATACTGAAGTCATTGGCAAAGCGCGAATCGAAATTGAAGCTATGCGGTTAATGGTGCTTCGTGCGGCTCGCGCGATGGACACGATGGGAAATGCCGAAGCACGAGTTTGGGTTAGCGCAGTTAAAGCAATGGTGCCTGAGCGTGTTTGCAAAATCATTGACGAAGCAATGCAAGTTTTTGGCGCGACTGGCATTTCTCAATGGACACCGTTGGCACGCATGTACGCAGGTCAGCGCACACTTCGACTTGCCGATGGCCCAGATGAAGTGCATTGGCAAGTAGTTGGTCGCGCTGAAATTTCGCGCTACGAACCCGATAGTTTAGGTAAAAATATAAACTCGGCACGAACAACAGGGGAAAAATAATGGATCCAGCAGTAAGCACTTTCGGTCTCGCGCCAATGTCGAACACAGTTTCTGGCCCAAATGTTGCCGTGACGCTCGCGCAATATGTAACGCCGCTTGGTTCGCGTGCATTTATTATCACTGATGCCGGAATCACCGCAACTGGAATCGTCAAACCG
The DNA here is from genome assembly GCA_964203235.1 of Ilumatobacteraceae bacterium. Lineage (GTDB taxonomy): Bacteria > Actinomycetota > Acidimicrobiia > Acidimicrobiales > Ilumatobacteraceae > BACL27. The sequence goes on along the minus strand of CAXNLE010000002.1, from coordinate 636,608 downwards.
ATTACTGATGCATTGACAACTGCTGGCATGAAGTGGCAAGTATTCGATCAAGTTTCTCCAAATCCAACAGACATCAATGTTGCTGCCGGAGTGGCAGCGATAAATAAGTTTGGTCTTGACGGCACAGTTGTCGTCTTGATTGGCGGCGGTTCAGTAATGGACTGCGGAAAATACATCGCGCTTGCTGCACCAAATGGTGTCGACCACGTTGGCTTGGCATTTGCTCCAGATCTTGATGCCAATGATCGAATTGATTTTTCAACACTTGCACCAAAAGCCAGTGCCTCAAAGCCGGGCTTGCCAACAATTGCGATACCGACAACTTCAGGTACTGCATCAGAAACAAATGGTGGCGGGTTAATCACCGACACGATTACAAACCCAGCGAATCATCGCAAACTTACATTTAGTAATCCGACAGTTCAACCGCGAACAATTTTGCTAGACCCGACTCTTACTGTTGGTATGCCATCAAAAGGCACCGCTGCTTGCGGAATGGATGTGTTAACTCACGCAATTGAGTCGTACACATCGGTGCAGTCAAACCCATATGCAGATGCATTGGCTCTGCACGCGATTCGTTTGGTTGCAAAATATCTGCCGACTGCAGTTACTAATGGCGCCGATCTTGAAGCTCGTGCTCAGATGCAACTCGCATCACATTTGGCTGGCCGATCATTTTCGAGTGGACCGCTACTCGGTCTTGTGCACGCAACTGGTCACCCAATTTCAGGGCAGTTACATCAAGCACACGGACAAACTTTGGCGACGATGTTGCCACATGTGATGCGATTCAATCGCGACGCACAAGGTATCGCCGAGCGATATGCGAATGTCGGTCAAGCATTAGGCAGCGAACTTGATCCAGAAGCGGCAATTTTGGCAGTTGAAAAACTTTCAAAGACTGTTGGTACGAATCGCAAACTCAGCGAACTTGGTGCAACAAGCGACAACATCGCTGCGCTCACGCAAGATGCGTTGCGTGACTTGATTATTTTGAATACACCGCGCTACCCAACACGTGGTGAAATTCACGAACTCTACGCAACTGCGTTGTAAAACTTTTAGTTTTTCAGCGAATCAGTAGTAAGCGGCTTTAGCGCAACCCAAGATTGTTTTAATCCTGGGTGAAGGTTGAGAGTTTCAACTTCGTCAATTGAAGACCATTTTGTAGCAGTTGATTCTGGGTTGGCGATGTGAGCGCCAGCATCGCTCATTGAGTGCGCGATAACCGTGTCGTAACTCCATGGGCCATGGTTGTCTGAGAAAATATGCTTGACGGTCAGCGCCGATTCTTCAATTCCCATTTCTTCGTGAGCCTCACGTAGTGCTGCAGTTACCGAATCTTCGTGAGAATCTTTTGCGCCACCAGGCAGTGCCCATGTTCCGCCACCGTGAGTCCACTCGGCTCGAAGTTGTAACAGCACTTGCGGTTCTGGTGTGTCGCGACGAACTAGCAATAAACCTGCCGCACCAAATCGACCCCAATGGCGAAAGCCGCAATCACAATCAACCCAACCGTCACCGTCGCGTAATCCCATAACTGATAACAGTATTACGAAACGATGTCTAACGCGACTGCCGATTTTGGCACGACATTGCGAATATGCCAATTGTCGCCCGCCAAGATTCGAGCACCAGCAATTAACACGAGCATGATTACGCCGGTGCCAACAAATGTTGTCGCGCGACCGAGGTGATCGTAGGCAACACCCGCGAAACTTGCGGCAACCCCGCCGGCCAAAGTTTCCATGCCACCAAGCAGACCTTGTGCGCCGGCCTGTCGTTCGAGAGGTGCGCTGGTACCGACTGCGACGCCCGCGCCAGTTACAAAAAAACCATCATTGGTTGAGTGAAAGAAAAATACAACCATCATCAACGCTGGTGTAGCAACGAGGCCATATCCAGCCATGAAAAGTGCACCGAGAATCATGCCGAAACTTCCCGCACGATATGGCCCGATACGTTGTACGAATTTGCCGCCGAATGGGCCTAGCAAAATTAACGGCAGAACGAAAACAGAAACGCCGACGTTAGCCATCCACTGTGCTGCCTTGAGGTCGTCCATCATTAGCACCCACAGTGAATCGAAAACCCCGATCATGAAAAACAGTGCGACGCCGATCAAGATACCCGAGGCGATAGCACGATTCTTCAGCAAGTCAATTGCGAATCGCTCTGTGGGTTGGTGTTCTTTTGCAGTCTCGGGGACTTTGATGCGGCTAACGACGAGTATGAACAAAGAGATTATTGTCGCGAGAAATATAAATGGGCCAGGAATACCAAATGGCGCAACTAGCACAACAGAGAAAACTGGACCAGCAGCAAAACCGGCAACTTCAAACGAAAGAATTCGACCAAGGTTGCGCCCAAAGTTTTCTGGGTCAGCAACGATGATCACGCGACGCAACGCTGGCAGGGCAGCGCCAGCACCAAACCCCATGATGATTCGTGAAATCAAAAGTACTTGAAATGTTTCACCAAACGCCATACCGATGCAACCGACAACTTCGAGGCTCAAACCCAACATAATTAATTGCCGAGCGCGACCACGATCGGCTAGTGGAGCAATACTCACTTGTCCGATAAAAGAAGTAAAGAAACCCACGCCGACTATCAAGCCAAGCGCCGACTCGGTGATGCCAAAACTGTTGCGATAGTCATCAAGCATTGTGAACATAACGCCATAAAGACAGGAAGATACGCCAATTGTTATCAGCAGCGCCATCACAATTCGCTGTTTGCTCACCTAATTATTCTACTGTTTCAAGATGTCGCGCTAGTTGCGCAAGACTGAACACTATGCAAAACAGCGAACAAAAACTCAGCACAACACAACCGCTTGATTCATTGATCGGTGGCAAGTGGATTAGTAATTCAAAAAAAACAGATGTAACAAACCCAGTTGATGGTTCAACATTGACGCAGATTTCAACTGCGAGTATTGACGATTGTTTGGCAGGTGTTGATGCGGCACAAAACGCGTTTGCATCATGGAAGGCGACTGCGCCACGTGCACGCGCCGAAATATTGCGCAAAAGTTTTGAAATTATGATCGCCGAACAAGAATCGCTGGCGCGGTTGATCACACGTGAGAACGGCAAAGTTTTAAGTGATGCTCGTGCCGAAGTCGCATACGCTGCTGAGTTCTTTCGCTGGTTCAGCGAAGAAGCAGTGCGCATCGATGGCGATTATCGACGCGCGCCGAGTGGTGCCAACTGGTTGATGGTTTCGCGTCAACCTGTTGGTGTTGCACTTTTGGCAACCCCATGGAACTTTCCAGCGGCAATGGCGACTCGCAAAATTGGTCCGGCGTTGGCGGCAGGTTGCACAGTTGTTTTAAAACCTGCCAGCGAGACGCCTTTAACTGCACTTGCAATTGCCGAAATCATGCAACGCGCCGGCGTGCCCGACGGTGTAGTCAATGTTGTGGTGCCGAACCCCTCAGGACCAGCAGTTAGTGCGATGTTGCAATCGAACAAAATTCGCAAACTCTCGTTTACTGGCTCTACGCAAGTTGGCGCGTTGCTTCTTGCCCAAGCGGCAGAAAAAATTATCAATTGCACTATGGAACTTGGTGGAAACGCGCCATTTATTGTTTTCGAAGATGCTGATCTTGCCAGTGCAATTGACGGTGCGATGTTGGCCAAGATGCGCAACGGTGGCGCAGCCTGTACAGCCGCCAACCGATTCTTTGTACACGAAAAAATCTATGACGCATTCGCCGATGGTTTGACAGCGCGGATGAACGCTCTCGTTTTGGGTGATGGGCTCGACGCTAAGACAACCGTTGGCCCATTAGTTTCTAAGTCACAGCAACAACAAGTGGCAAAGTTGGTTGATCAGGCTAAAAGTTTTGGGGCAAAAGCTTTGTGTGGTGGCAACGCATCAACCGATGGATCTTTCGGTTACTTTCCAACAGTGCTCACAGATGTTTCGTTTGATGCACCAATTTTGCAGACAGAGATTTTTGGGCCAGTTGCGCCGCTGGTGCGATTCAAAGACAGCGACGATATTTTGATGCACGCCAACAATGTTGAGCACGGACTTGTTTCGTATGTTTACACGCGCGATCTTGGTCGGGGCATGCGAGTTGCCGAATCGCTCGAGTCTGGAATGGTTGGCTTGAATCGCGGGCTAGTTTCAGACCCGGCTGCACCATTTGGTGGCGTCAAACAATCTGGCATTGGTCGCGAAGGTGCCCACGATGGATTATTGGCTTTTCTTGAAACCAAATACGTTGCGGGAAACTGGTAAAAATTATTCGCGTGGCGTTTTGCGCGCGATGCTAACTGCCCACCAAATAAGCGGAATTTGAAACGGCAATCGTAAATACGCAACTAATTGCTGTGAGATCTCTCGATCGCGCCAGTCGTAGGCCATATATATGTTTCCCGGGTAGACGGCCAAAAAAAGTAATACTGCTCCCCATCCTGCGAGTCGTCTCGTGCGCGGAATAAATAAACCTATTGCCACAGCGATTTCGGCAACTCCGCTCGCATATGTATAAAAAGTTGCATCGCCAGGCAACCAAGTCGGGATGAGAGGGTTGAACTGATCGGGCACAATGAAGTGAGCCACACCAGCGAAACCAAGAAACGCTGCCATTATCTGCGCCGAAAATGCAGAGATTTTTTTAACATTCGAACATGATGCCACTGATTGAGCACAAAATCTGGAACAATGTTTAACAGGCAATAATTTTTGGAGATACTTTGGGCGAAATTACCGATACGCGAACGAATTGGCTTGATCCCAATCAACTTGAACTAGTTCGTGGCCAAGTTCCACTCGTATATATAGATGCGATACCCGTGCGGGTTAATGAACTCGGTGTCGTCACCCATGTCGGAATGCTTTTACGTCAAGCCCCAGATGGCTCAATTTCGCGAACAGTGGTTTCGGGTCGCGTGCTACTCAATGAGCGAATTCGTGAAGCGCTACTACGCCACCTCGAGAAAGATCTTGGGTCGATGGCATTGCCTAACATTCCACTCAATCCGGCACCGTTTACGATCGTTGAATATTTCACCGACCCAGAAATCAGCGGCTTTCACGACCCACGACACCACGCGGTGAGTTTGGCTTTTGTTGTCCCGGTTTCGGGCGACTGTCAACCATCGCAGCAGGCGCTCGACCTTGGCTGGTACACGCCAGAGCAAGCAACAAGTGACCAGATGAAACTTGAAATGACAAGTGGTCATGACCGTTTGATACGACTCGCGCTGGCATCGGTCGGAGTGTTGCCCTAGTAATACAAACTTGGCGCAGGTTTATCACTTACTATTTGAAGATGCGAGTTAAGTCAATGCAACATAATGCCTCAGCATTACGAACTGCATTGATGGGACAAAAGATGTCCAGTTTTGAAACTAGTGAATTACTAATTGTTTCTCCAAAGATTGGCAGAACGATTGAAGAATTGCGAGTAGAAAATCGAAGTATTGAAATTATCTGGGATGACGGTCTCGCCCTAAAAACTGAAATGAAGTTCCGCGGCTCGTGGCGAATTTTTCATGATGGAGAAAAATGGAGCAAGACAAAAAAATCGGCTCAAGTAATTATTGGTGTAGATCAATTGTCTGTAGTTTGTTTTGGTGCACGCGAGATCGAGGCATATCACGACTTTGATCCTCGTCGTCATCCGATGCTCGGTCGACTCGGCCCTGAACTAGCCGACCCTCGTGTTGATCTAAATGATTGTGTAGATCGTTTAATGAATTACGAAAACCCAGATGAAACAATTGCCGATGTTTTACTTGATCAACGTGTGATGCGTGGCATCGGCAATGTTCACCGTTGCGAGTTGCTTTGGGCATGCGAATTACATCCGTGGGCGAAAGTTGGCTCGCTGAGTGTTGATGAATGTTTAGAACTGGTTTCGCTTGCTGCTGGAGTTCTGCGAGGCAACTCGTTGCTTGCATCAACAGAACTAGCGGTTTACGGCAAGCATGGCAAAATTTGTAGTCGTTGTAGCGGGCAAGTCCGGGTTACTCACCACGGCGAAGCAAACAGAGTTCTTTACTGGTGCGTTGATTGCCAAGTGCGACATACCGACGTAACTTCGCAGGGCTATGTAATAAAACACGACGCGCCGCTGGGTGTTCACCCAGCAGAATATCTTTATCTTTCTGAGTTAGCGAAGGTTCGCAGATCAGTTTGAGGCTATTGCAGCAATAATATTTGTGCGCGTCGCACGCCACGCAGGAAACACAGCAGCAACCACGCCGATTACAAAGGCGCCAAACAATATTATGAACGTGTTGGCGATCGGCAACGTAAATGCACTGAAGCCTGAGTCGTTGAGCGTTACGACGATTACGATGCCGGTCAAAATGCCGAGCACCACACCAGTGATCGCGCCAAACAACGAAGTAATCACGCTCTCCCAACGCACCATCGTGCGCACTTGTGAGCGAGTCATACCCACACTTCGTAACAAACCGATTTCGCGTCGGCGTTCGAAAACCGACAACAACAGCGTGATGATGATGCCAACAATCGCGATGATCACCGACAAGAACAACAAGCCATAGATGAGTGCGAGAAATTGATCGACCTGCCCAGCTTGAGTGTCAATGTATTCATCGCGACTTTCAAGTTTGCCGATGCCGAGATCTTCGCTGACCGCCGAGATCGCAGTTCGCGCATTTTCGTCGCTGACACCTTTGGCGGCTTTGATGTATACGAAACTGTCAAACAGCGGCGTATTTGATCCTTCAAAAAGTTCGCGACTAACCGCATAGTTGCCGTATGCATCTGTGTATGTGCCGGCAACCATTAGTTGCATAGACCGACCATCGATCAGAGTGACTTGCACGCTAGAACCAACAGTCAGATTTTTTTCGAGCGCCTTGTCAGCCTCGACAAGTATTTCGTTTTTGGCCAGACCTTGTTGCGTGCCTTCGACCATTTCAAGATCGTATAAACCGTCAGAAGTTTTTGGATTAAATACCAAGACGAACGGCGATTCGTCGCCAACTTTGGCAGCGATGAAACCGACGCCAGTGGCTTGATCGACTTCGGCAAGTTGCGTGAGTTGATCGGTGATAACGATCGGTATGCCACCAAAACCACGACTATTGACGCTGAGCGCGTAGTCACCACGAAATGAACTGCCGATTGATTCACGAATTTCACTTTTGATGCTTGCTGCGAGTGCGGTAAATGCGGTAACGAGTGCGACACCAATTAGAACTGGCGCCGCCGTACGGGCGGTGCGTTTCGGGTTGCGTGCCGCATTTTGCTGCGACATCGCACCTGTTACGCCACGAAATGCCGAAACAGGTTTGCCGAGCAGAACAGCGACTGGTTTTGAAAGAGCGGGGCCGATAACGAGAACGCCCGCGAACACACCAAGTACGCCAAGGCCCAAAATCGTGACGGGTGCATCGTTCATCGCAGCGAACAGTGCGACTGCACCAGCAACTATTAGTACGAGACCAATCGCTACTCGACGGGTAAGTTTTTGAACAGTATCAAGTGCGGTGTCGCGCATCGCAGCCACTGGAGGCACCCGACCCGATCGGAGCGCCGGAAGAATTGCCGAAAGAATTGTGATCACTGTACCGATCAACACTGTGCGTGTTATTGCGCCAGTTTCGATAGTTAAACCCGATGTCGGAATTTCGAGCCCAATCGCGTTAAGCAACGCACTTAGTGCGCGCGAAAGACCGATGCCGGCAACAAAACCAATCACAGAACCGAGCACGCCAACAATTAGCGCTTCAACTAGCAGCGAAATCGTGACTTGACGACGACTCGCGCCGATTGCGCGTAGCAACGCACTCTCACGTTGGCGTTGTGCGGCGGTGATCGAGAAGACATTGTAAATCACGAAACATCCGATGCCAAGCGCGATATATGAAAACGCAGTCAAAAATGTAGTAAAGAAGCCCAAGACAGATTTAATTTGGCTGGTTGTTTCTTCGGTTATTTCTGCGCCGGTGAGCGTTTCAAGTTTCGCATCTGCTGGCAATGCAGCGTTGATTGCCTTTGCTAATTCTTCATCGCTGAGCGTGCCGTCACCTTTAATCAAAAACGCGTCGACAAAACCAGGCTTGAGCAAAAACTCTGAAGCCGTGGGTTGATCGAACAATGCAAATGTTGCGCCACCTGGCGAAGAGACATCGCCATAGTTGGCGATGCCAACGAGCGAGAATTCGCGCGTTCCAGAAAGCGCGTTAACTCGCACTGTGTCGCCGATTTGAAACTTGCCTTTTTCTGCCGTCTCGCGGTCAAGCATCATTTCTTTTGGCCCGACTGCCAAGCGTCCATCTTCAACTTTCCATAAGCCTGCGCTACTTTCTGAGGCAATGCCGCCGAATGTCGGTGGACCTTGATCTTGGCCGATCGGTTTTCCGTCTTTGTCTATGACTCTGGCGTAACTTTGCATGTCACCGACTGCAGCGCTTACACCTTTTACTTTGAGAATCACTTCGAGTGCCGAAACTGCGGATGGTGCACGCTGCTCACCAAAGCCAGTGTCAACCGAGTCGGTTGATCGAACATATGCATCAACACCGCGAAACACATCTGTGAACAGTCGATCAAAAGTGCTGTTGATCGTGTCTGAAAAAATTGTTGTACCCGACAAAAACGAAGTGCCGAGAATAATTGCCAGCGAAGTCAGCAACAACCGCCCCTTGCGGGCGAGGGTCATTTTGAGTGAAAGTCGAAACATTGAACTGTTTACTCGCCCAAGTGTTTTAGATAGTCGAGAACTTTTTCGGGTGTCGGGTCAGTCATCTCTCCAGCGACATGGCCGTCGCTAAGAAAAACAATACGGTCGGCATAACTGGCCGATACCGCGTCGTGGGTGACCATGACGATGGTTTGTTTCAAGTCGGTGACGGCGCGACGCATGAATTTAAGAATGTCAGTGCCTGACTTCGAGTCGAGGTTACCGGTCGGTTCGTCGGCAAAAATAATTTCAGGCCGTGTTGCGAGTGCGCGCGCCACTGCGACTCGTTGTTGTTGTCCACCTGAAAGTTCGCTCGGGCGATGGTCGAGTCGATCGTTGAGTGAGATTGTGTCGATGACTTGTTGAATCCACACCTTGTCGCCTTTGTTTTTGCCGAGCGAAAGCGGCAGGACGATATTTTCGTATGCGCTAAGTGTCGGTATCAAGTTGAAACTTTGAAAGACGAACCCAACTTTTTCGCGGCGCAGTTTCGTTATTTCTTTGTCGCTTAGTTTCGATAAATCGGTGTCGCCAATAAAAACGCTGCCAGATGTCAGCGAATCGAGGCCCGCGATGCAGTGCATCAGTGTTGATTTGCCCGAGCCGCTTGGGCCCATGATCGCGCTGAATTTGCCACGCTCAAAACTGACACTGACATTGTCGAGGGCACGAACTTCGCTTTCGCCACCGCCATAAATTTTTGATGCCGAGTCGGCACGCGCAGCAATATTTGTATCAACATTAGTAGTTGTCATGACGAAAGATTCTAGCGATCAACCCTCAGGTGACTCGCAAATAGCGGGTAACTATTTCGCGAATAACAGGTAACTATTTCGGCTGCGGTAAAATTCTTAAGTAACTCTTAACTGTTTTCCATCCTTGCGGAAACAATTTTTTCGCATCTTCATCTGAAACTGCGCCACCAATAATTACGTCTTGGCCGTTTTGCCAGTTTGCCGGCGTTGCAACTTTGTGTTTCGCCGTCAGTTGCAGCGAGTCGATGACACGCAAGACTTCGTCAAAGTTGCGACCTGTTGACGCAGGGTAGGTGATTGAAAGTTTTACTTTCTTATCTGGACCAACAACAAACACGCTGCGAACAGTAAGTGTGTCATTCGCATTTGGGTGAATCATGTCGTATAGATCGCTGACCTTGCGATCCGAGTCACCAATCATCGGAAAGTTAACTGGTGTACCTTGAGTCTCGGCGATGTCAGCCTCCCATTTGAAGTGTGACTCAACAGAATCAACTGACAACCCAATAACTTTCACGTTTCGCTTTTCAAACTCTGGTTTGATTTTTGCCACATACCCCAACTCGGTTGTGCACACCGGTGTGAAGTCTTTTGGATGACTAAAAAGTACGCCCCACGAATCGCCCAGCCATTCATGAAATGAAATTTCGCCCTGTGTGGTGTTGGCTGTGAAGTCTGGAGCGGTGTCGCCTAAACGGATAGTCATGATTTTCTGTTCCTTTTACATATAGATCTTGAGTGATGGGATTTTCGGCTTGCGGGTTAAACATCGTATCTTAATCCCGACTAATTAAGTCAACTTTAAGGTGAATTTTCGCCTGAGCAGGCTTGCTCAAACTCGCTTGCTCAAAATTATGTGCAACACCTCTCGGGTAGGTTGCGTATAGATGTATCAAGCAAAAATCGCACGATCGCAGTGGCGATCCTGGTTTTCGATTTGGCTAATCTGCGCGTTGGGTGTGCAGTTTTTTCCGACACCAGTTGCGGGTGCTGATGCGCCAACAAACGATTTCATAGTTATGTTTTCGGATAACGCAGATTTGCAAGCCAAAATTTCCAAAGAGGCCCGCCTAGGTAATTCAATTAGTCAAGTTTACGACAACGCAGCAAACGGCTTTGTCGCCGAACTTGATGCCACTGATGTGCGTCGACTAAAAGCAGATCGCGAAGTATTGGTTGTTGAACTTGACCGTGTTATCAAACTTGATGATGATTCTGTAACTACTAGTTCATCTAGCTCAACAAGTACAACTAGTTCAAGTATTACGACGAGCACGACAAGTTCGACTAGCTCAACTAGCACAACATCATCTAGCTCAAGCACGACTACTTCAAGTACTAGTACAACTAGTACGAGCTCGAGTACAACTAGTTCGAGCACAAGTACAACCAGCACGACTTCAACTAGTACAAGCACTACTTCAACTACTACTAGTACAACAGTGCCAGTCACGGTTAGTGAATCAGGTGAGCCAGTACCGAACTCTTACATTATTAGTTTGCGCAGTGATGTTCCGGTGCAACAATTTGTATCTGCTGAGCAAGGTCTCGGTGTCAATGTTCTACAAGTTTTCACGCAGGCAATTAATGGTTATCTGGCTGTCTTAACAAGTGCAGAAAAATTACGACTTGAAAAAGACTCTCGTGTATTGAGCATCGAACAAGACGCAATAGTTTCAGTTGACGGCGATCAAGCAAACCCACCGTCATGGGGTTTAGATCGCATTGACCAACGCGGTGTCACACTCGATTTAAATTATTCATATAACTTCACTGGCGTCGGCGTTAGTGCATACGTCATTGATACTGGTGTTCGCGCCGATCACTCGCAATTCTCTGGCCGTGTTTCAGTCGGTTACACATCAATCAGTGATGGTCGTGGTTCGGCTGACTGTCATGGTCACGGCACGCATGTCTCTGGCACAATCGGTGGCTCAACTTACGGTGTAGCAAAATCGGTGTCGATCGTGCCGGTTCGTGTGCTCGGTTGCACTGGTAGTGGTTCAACATCTGGAGTTATTGCGGGTATCAACTGGATGATTACTCATCACCAGTCTGGGGTTCCCGCAGTTGCCAACATGAGTCTTGGTGGTTCGTTTTCATCCGCAATGAACGCAGCAGTTGCAAATGCTGTTTCCGATGGAATCGTGATGGCAGTTGCTGCAGGCAATAGCAATGCAAATGCTTGCAATTATTCACCTGCGTCTGCACCGGTCGCAATCACGGTGGGCGCAACTACTTCGGCTGATGCGCGTGCTAGTTACTCAAACTACGGTATTTGCTTAGATATTTTCGCGCCAGGTTCAAGCATCGTCTCGTCATGGTTTTCGTCGTCTAATGCAATCCGTTCGTTATCGGGCACGTCAATGGCATCACCACATGTTGCGGGCGCAGCAGCCTTACTTCTTGAGTCAGATTCAACAATGTCGCCGGCAGCAGTCAGAGAAAAACTAATTACGTTTGCAACCCCTGATGCGATCAGTGGTCCTGGTTCGGGTTCTGTCAACTTATTGGTTTATACAAAATCCGCATGGTCGGCACCTGTGCCGATCGCGCCGAGTGTCCCGCGTGATCTACTTGCAATCGGCGGTAACGCCTCCGCTGTTTTAAGTTGGGTTGCACCAACCTCTAGTAGCGGCAACGAAGTTACAGATTATGTAGTCGAATATTCGTCGAATAATGGTGCAGCGTGGTCAACATTTAATGACGGCACATCAGCATCAACTTCGGCGACCGTAACTGGTTTAATCAACTCAACTGTCTACTTATTTCGGGTGAGCGCGGTCAGTAGCGCGGGTACGAGTAGTCCTTCAAGCACGACAACAGCAACTATTGGTATTCCTGGTGCGCCGACATCGCTTTTGCCTACTGCGCTCAACCTAAGTATTGGTTTGACTTGGAGTGCTCCGTTACTAATTGGCGGCTCTGTGATTACAGATTATGTAATTGAATACTCGAGCGATGCCGGCACGAGTTACGCGGTTTTCGCTGATGGGGTTTCAACATCTCGTGCAACAACTGTTACTGGGTTAACCAACGGTACGTCGTATTTGTTTCGGGTTAAAGCGGTTAACTCAATCGGTACCGGTCCGGCATCTGGTGTGGTTTCTGCAACTCCATGGAGCGTGGCTGTACCTAGCGCGCCACGCGATGTTTTGATTTCTACAGTTTCGTTAGAACAAATTGCAATTCGATGGACAGCACCACTCACCGATGGCGGAAGTTCGGTGACCGACTACGTCATCGAATATTCAAGCAATGCAGGTGTGTCATGGACAATATTTGCAGAGAGTGTTACGCCAAACACTTCTGTGACTGTGACGGGCCTAACTAGTGGCACCACTTATATTTTTAGAGTTCGTGCAGTTAACGGCGCCGGAACAAGTGCGGTGTCGGCATCATCGGCTGCCGCTGCACCAGGTGTTCCTTCTGAGCCGTGTTGTGTAAACGACGCCCAAATTGGGCCCGGTTATGTAGCTATTCGTTGGGGTGCGCCAACTTCTAACGGTGGTTCGCCAATCACAAATTATGTCATCGAATATTCAGTTAACGATGGCGTTACGTGGACAACTTGGAGTGGATGGACAGGTGTTGCAGGTTGCGTATGCGCAAATGTTGCTAGAACGGTAAGCCCACTGGCTGATGGCGTTGCGCATATTTTTCGTGTTCGCGCACAAAACGCGATTGGGTTGAGTCAGCCGTCAGTAGCTTCAGATGCTTCCACTCCATGGACACCGATTGCTCCTGGGGCACCGACAAGTCTGACGGTTACTGCTCGCACTGGTCAAGTGGATCTTGATTGGGAAGAACCAACGTCTGATGGTGGCGCATTTATTACCGACTACACGATTCAATATTCAACTAATTCAGGCACAACGTGGACAACATTCGTAGACGGCGTGAGCACTTCAACTTTTGTTTCAATGCGCACACTCAGCGTTGGCGTTAGTCATATTTTTCGAGTCCGTGCGACTAACTCAGCAGGTACAGGTGTGCCGACAAATGCGACCACACCGATAACGACAATTGGGTCACTTTCGAACGATCCGTTTTCTGGCGCGATCGCTATCTCGGGCGCGAATAGTTTCACAGAAAGTTCGACACTCACTTCAACTCGTGAATCTGGTGAACCAACTCACGGTGGTTATGCGCCGAGTGCATCAATTTGGTACAAGTGGGTTGCGACCGAAACCGGCACTTTAGTTTTAACAACTTTGTCAAGCAACTTTGACACGCTTCTTGGCGTCTATACAGGTTCTGCAGTCAACGGTTTGACAACGGTCGCGGTTAACGATGATGCAGTTGGTGAAATAGGTGTATGGAGTCGAGTAACAGTTGCTGTCAGAAGTGGCACGACATATCAAATTGCAATCGACGGTTACAGCGGCAAAAAAGGTTCAACTCGTCTCAATTGGCAATACACCGCGGCGCCTATTCCGCAAGCACCAACTGCCCCACAAAATGTTCGTGCGAGTGCTGGCAACGCATCGGCAAATCTTTATTGGCTTGCTCCTTCTAGCGACGGCAATGCAACAATTACTAGTTACACCGCAACGTCATCACCTGGGGCTAAGACCTGCTCAACTTCTGGTGCTTTGACTTGTGTAGTTAGTGGTTTAACCAACGGCGTTGCGTATACGTTTACTGTTACTGCGACTAACTCGGCAGGCACTTCAATTTCGTCGGCTGCATCTAGTGCTGTGACCCCGGCTGCGAACCCTGACGGCGGAGTAACCGCATTGTCATGGGGCTTAGATCGAATTGATCAACGCAACCTGCCACTCAACAGTCTTTACGCGAGAAATTACTCGGGTGCTGGTGTCAACGCATACATAATTGACACCGGTATTTTGGCTAGCCATGGTGAGTTTGGTGGGCGAGTTACGCCTGGCTTTAGCTCAATCTCCGACGGTCGCGGATCAGAAGACTGCAACGGTCACGGAACTCACGTGGCCGGCACGGTCGCTGGTTCTAACTATGGTGTCGCACCGAGCGCCTCACTGATTGCAGTTCGCGTTCTTGACTGCGGTGGTTCTGGCTCAACATCAGGCGTAATTGCTGGCATTGACTGGGTCGTCGAGAATCACCAAAGTGGTGTGGCTGCTGTTGCCAACATGAGTCTTGGTGGTTCTCGGTCGGCCGCACTTGATCTCGCAGTATCTCGCGGCGTTGATGATGGTGTTGTATTTGTTGTCGCAGCAGGAAACTCAAATGCAGATGCGTGTAACTATTCTCCAGCGGCTGCTTCTTCAGCGATAACTGTCGGTTCAACCACATCGGCCGACGATAGATCGTCTTTTTCAAATTATGGCTCATGCGTTGATGTGTTTGCGCCGGGCTCAAACATCACTTCTTCTTGGTACACATCAAACAGTGCAACTAACACAATCTCCGGCACATCAATGGCGTCTCCACACGTTGCTGGGGTTGCGGCCTTGGCGCTCAGCGCGAATTCAGCACTTTCAGTTGCGGGTGTTGCATCATGGATAACTTCATCTGCGACCGCTGGCGTTGTTACTGGGCCAGGTAGTGGCTCACCAAATATTTTGGCGTATTCATTGTTGAGTGCTTCGCCACCAGCAGGTTCATTAACTGGCGCAACGACAACAACGACTACAACTACGACGACCACTACGACTACGACGACAATCCCGAGTCGTCCGACAGTCTCTTGGACACTAAATAACGGTGTCGTTGAATTTAATTTCTCTTGCGTTGATTGGCATATGACGAGTGGTGTCTTGGCGAGAAACGCTGCGCTGACGAACATTGTTGCTCGTGCCACCGGCAGCGGTAGCGGGTCGACATGTGGTGGTGGATATGGAATCTCACAACTCGGAGAACTTGATAGCGGCACTACTTACTTTGCATCTGCAACCGTTACTGACTCTCGGGGTACAACAATTAGTAATTATTCGTTCACAACAAGCGGCGGCACTACACCTCCTACTTCCTTACCTTCGTCCGGCGGCGGTGGCGGTGGCGGTGGCGGCGGTGGCGGTGGCGGTGGCGGTGGCAGTAGTAGCCGTGCTACTACGACTACGGTTCTAATTCGATCGTTGATTCCTGTGAATACATTGACATCGTTGCCGAATTCAAACGGTGTAATTCCGAATTTGAACGGTGCAGTTCCAAATGTTGTACCAATTGGTGCAGGTGCACCGATAGTTCCAATCGGTTTTCCGACAGGGTTTCAAACTTCAAATGGTGACAGGGCAAATATTCCAACACTGGGTCAACCAATGCCGCCTCTTTTAGTAAATACTCCACCAGCAGCAGCAACCGCCAAAGCAGTCGGCAATGCCGTGACATTTAAAGTGACGGCGAAAACTGGTGCAACAGTAAATATCTACCGCAACGGAATCCTTGTGAAGACTGTTCCTGCATCTGCTGCAGCGTCAATCAAAGTTGCAGATAATCCAGGTGGCGTAAACACATTCCAGATTGTCGTTGTTGATAAAGATGGTGCTGTTTCAGCATCACCAAAAAAGACAGTTGCGATCGGGTCAAGTTCGTCAAAGCAGAACGCAAATAGCGGCGCAAGCACTAAAACTGCTACTAATAAAACTGCTACTAATAAAACTGCTACTAATAAAACTGCTACTAATAAAACTGCTACTAATAAAACTGCTACTAATAAAACTGCTACTTCTAAAGCTGCTACTTCTAAAGCGGCAGTTACTTCAAATACCACCGCTTCTAAAGCTGGCCAGTAGACAAGATTTACAGCAGAAATTGTTGTTGGCTTAGTAAAAGTCTGATTCATGCAACTAATGTCAAGTTATGACTGAACTTGAGATCCCAGAAAATCTTGCAAAAACTCTTGGCGAATTAAAAAAAGTCGGATGGAAATCAGTTGCAGTTAAAGAAGAAATTCGAAAAAACGCAGTAGTGAGAATAACTGCTGGCGAACAATTATTCGCAGGAGTTCTTGGTTTTGAAGAAACAGTTATGCCACAACTCGAAAACGCGTTACTTGCTGGCCACGACATTGTGTTTCTCGGAGAGCGCGGTCAGGCAAAGACGCGAATCATTCGGTCGCTAATTTTTTTGCTCGACGAATGGATGCCAATTGTTTCAGGCAGTGAGATCAACGATGACCCGTATGCGCCAGTTTCGCGTCAATCGCGCGAGTTGGTTATTCAGCACGGCGATGCAACACCGATTTCGTGGGTACACAGAAGCTTGCGATACGGCGAGAAGCTTGCAACACCAGATACATCTATCGCCGACTTGATCGGCGAAGTTGACCCAATCAAAGTTGCAGAGGGCCGCTATCTCAGCGATGAGTTGACTTTGCATTACGGATTAGTTCCACGCTGCAATCGCGGTATTTTCGCGATAAACGAACTGCCAGATCTTTCAGAACGAATTCAAGTTGGGTTGCTGAATGTTCTTGAAGAACGCGACATTCAAATTCGCGGATACAAAATTCGTCTACCGCTAGACGTGATGTTGGTCGCCTCAGCCAATCCTGACGATTACACAAATCGTGGGCGAATTATCACCCCGCTTAAAGATCGATTTGGTAGCCAAATTCGCACGCACTATCCGCTTGACATTGAAACCGAAATTGCAGTTGTGCGACAAGAGTCGCGTCCAGCCAGCATTGGCGCAGTTCAAGTTCGAACGCCAAAGTTCATGGAAGAAATCATCGCCACAATCAGCCATCTCGCCCGATCCAACAGTCAGGTCAATCAACGCAGTGGCGTAAGTGTTCGTTTAACTACGAGTAATCAAGAACTGTTGTGTGCAAATGCAGTTCGTAGAGCGTTGCGTGCCGGTGAAACTGATGTGGCTCCGCGAGTTAGTGATCTAGACGCAATCGCGGCTTCAACTGCAGGAAAAATTGAAATTGACGCCGTTGAAGATGGTCGCGAAGGTCAGATTTTTCAGCAACTAGTGCGCGGAGCAGTACTGCAAGTTTTCAAACAACACAGTGACTCAGAAAATCTTCGTGCAGTTGCAGAAGAATTTAGTGAGGGTGTGGTTGTGCAAACTGGTGAAGACATTATTTCGACAGATTATGTTGCGCTTCTCGAAAAAATGCCCGCGCTTCGCACAACTATAAATGGGCTCACAAATGGTGATGAGTCTCCGGCGACAATCGCAAGTGCCGTCGAATTCGTGCTTGAAGGTTTACATCTCTCGAAACGCTTAAACAAAGATGCCACGGCCGGCCGGGCGGTTTATCGCGCTAAAAATTAAGTAGCGCGTTGAAAATTAATCAATATTTAGTCGCTGAGTCCAGATTTCGGTTGTGTCATGGCGCTCGGCAAGAATCGGTCGACCCACAAGTACCGAAACGTTGACAGGTTCATTGAATCCATGAAGTTTGATTGCATCGTGTCGTTTTGTCTTGACGCCTAGCGGAAGTTCGATTATCTGCTCAGTCGCAATCAAAACTCCAATTCCGATTGCCTGGTCACAAAGTCGTGCCGCAAGATTTGGTGCCGACCCAATGTAGTCGTCGCCTTCAAACAGCATTGTGTCACCCGTGGCAATGCCAATACGCAGTGTCAATGGTGCGCAAACTGTTTCGGCTCGGCGGTCAAGTTCTAAGGCAAATGTAATGCCCTCAATTTGCTCAACAGCCACGGCCATCAAGCCATCGCCGAGAAACTTGTCAATTCGCACGCCACGTTCTGAAGCAATTGCACGAGCTACGGCGCGAAACTCGGCCAGTAACGCAGTCGCCTTGCGGTCACCATTGGTTTCCATATAGTTCGTAAATCCAGAAAGGTCTACGAAGATAAAGGTCCTTGGAAATCTCATACGAGTTATCAGTCTACGGCCGTCAGTACTAGCGTGCGATTGTGGTTAGTCGCTTTAATTATTCACGTTGGGATGGAACACAACGTGGTTTTGAATTCGATGCGCAAAGCATCGTTGATGAAATAACTGACGACCTGTTGTACCACGGTGATGTGAACGCCGCGTTGCGTCGGTTGATGCAAGAAGGTATGCGCAACGAACGTGGCGACCAATTAATGGGACTTCGAGAAATGATGCAGCGACTACGTGAACGCCGCGAAGAGATAAAAGATCGTGGCGATCTAGGTGGTGTTTATAGCGAAATCTCAGCAGAACTAGATGATCTCGTCGATGAAGAACGGCATGCAATAGACGATGCTCTCAAGGCGGCAGAACAATCGGGCGATCAACGGCGCGCTGAAGTTGCTAAAGAGTCGGCGCAAGATCGTAATTTTCGCCTTGACATGTTGCCAAGTGATTTGGCGGGCAAAATCAACGAACTCGAACATTATGACTTTCAATCGTCTGAATCAAAACAACGATTTGAAGCGCTTCTCGAAAAACTCCGGCAACAAATAATGCAACAGATGCTTGACCAAATGTCTGGCGCGGTAGAAAATCTGACTCCGCAAGATATGCAGAGAATGAAAGACATGATGGCGGCATTAAATGAAATGCTTGAATCCCGCGAACGCGGCGAAGATCCCAAATTTGAGCAGTTCATGGAGAATTTTGGAGATTTTTTTCCTGAAAACCCGCAGACACTTGATGAATTACTTGAAATCATGGCTCAACGAATGGCAAATGCCCAAGCGATGTTGAATTCAATGACACCCGAGCAGCGTGATCAGATGCGCCAACTTAGCGAAAAACTTTTAGAAGACATGGATCTGCGATGGCAAATGGATCAACTTTCGCAAAAACTACAGGGAATGTTTCCGCAAAAAGGCTGGGGTCAGTCGCACGAGTTCACTGGCGATGAACCGATGGGTTTTGGTCAGGCGATTCAAGCGATGCAAGAGCTCGGTGAACTCGACCAATTAGATAATTTGTTGCGCAATGCATCATCGCCATCAGCTTTGGCTGAAGCCGACTTAGATCGTGTTCGAGAAATGTTGGGTGAAGATTTCGCAAAGTCGCTTGAGCAAATGGCTCAATTGACAAAGAAATTAAAAGACTCAGGGTTGATTGATCGGGTAGAAGGCAAACTTGAACTTACACCCAGCGGTTTGCGAAAAATTGGTGCTAACGCTTTGCGCGATGTGTTTGGATCCCTAGAAAAAGACCGTCTTGGGCAACACCAAGTTGAGCGTCTAGGTGTCGGACACGAAAGAACTTACGACACAAAGCCATACGAATATGGTGACCCGTTTCAATTAGATCTGCAGCGAACATTGCGTAATGCTTTGCAACGGCAAGGCTCGACAGTTCCGCTTAGGCTCTCGGCCGATGATTTTGAAATAGAGCAGACAGAACATTTAACAAGATCATCAACTGTGTTGATGCTGGATCTTTCTATGTCGATGCCGATGCGCGACTACTTTTTGCCTGCGAAGAAAGTTGCCATGGCACTTCACTCGTTGATGAGCACGCAGTTTCCGCGTGACTATTTGGGCATTGTTGGTTTCAGCAGGGTGGCGCGCGAACTTACGCCAAAGCAATTGCCTGAGGTGTCTTGGGATTTTGATTACGGCACCAACATGCAGCACGGATTTATGTTGGCCCGCAAAATGTTGTCGCGCCAGAGTGGCACTAAGCAAATAATTATGATTACCGATGGCGAACCGACGGCCCATATTTCGAAGTCCGGCGATGTATTTTTCAATTACCCACCAGTTCGTGAAACAGTTGAAGCGACATTGAGCGAAGTGATGCGGGCGACCCGCGAAGGCATACGGATAAACACTTTTATGCTTGACGCATCACATGCGTTGCAGGCGTTTATTGAGCAACTAACTGCGATCAATCATGGCCGGGCATTTTTTACGAGCCCAGAAAATCTCGGCGAATATTTGCTTGTTGATTTCATCGAACACAAGCGACAACTTTCTCGCCATCGGGGTTCTCGTCGCGCCAGCTGAAAAATATTTGCATTTTCTTTAGTTTCGGGCTAAATTACATACCTGTAGTTACAAGGTGCTAGCACGACTAGTTCTCGTCGCTAAAACAGAAGCAAATTACAGAAGCCATTTAATTGGGGAGTCAAATTGGATTTTAGAGCGAACAGATCATCAAGTAGTGACCATGCTTGGCAAGACGAAGCGAACTGTCTAGGTGTTGATCCCGACCTCTTTTTCCCGGAGCGCGGCGCATCAACTCGTGAAGCCAAAGAAGTTTGTCGTGGCTGTGTAGTCAAGAACGACTGTCTCGAATATGCGCTTGAAAACGGCGAAAAGTTCGGTATCTGGGGTGGCCTTTCTGAGCGTGAGCGTCGCCGTCTGCGTCGTCAACGTGCGCAAGGCACCCGCAACATCGCCAGCGCTTAATCGCCAGCGCTTAAAAGTTTTACTCGAAGTTTTGCATCGCGCGGTTTCGCGCGGCCAGACACCACTCAATAGTTTTTTCTTTACTCAGATCTAATTCAGCCCATCGCGATTTTGCGATTTGAGTCAACACTCGTGCTGGCACGAGACCGACTAATTCGGCACGATCAATCTCTGCGCGCTTGGCAATTTCGTCAAAAACGAATGCAGGTCCGGCAACATCTGGGGCAATCAAATTCATGCTCACTTGAATCTCATCACCAAGTTTTAGTCCTAGCGTGCGCACTTCACTGCTGCGTAGTTCACGAGCAATTCGGCGACCTTCTTCAATAGTCGAGTTCTTTAAGAAGACGTTATAAGCGACGAGAATTTGCCTTGCACCCACACAAATTGCACCAGCTGTTGGGTGAGGTTTGTTTGGTCCAAAATCTGGCGTTAAGTCAACGAATGCTCGCTTGCGAACCTCGGGCAGGTCACGCTCAGGCCCATATACAAAACTCGGAATCTTTAACTCGCTTGCCGCAAATTCAGCAAACTCGTTGCGCGCATTAATCGCATCTTCAATCGTTGAGTCATCAAGTGGCACAAATGGCACGACATCGATAATTCCAATACGTGGATGAACGCCAATATGTTCAGATAGATCAAATTGTTTCGCGCAAAGCTCAGCCAGTTGGTGGGGGGTTTTAGAACCCACGATTGTGAATACGCTGCGGTGGTGGTGATAATCACTATGAATGTCCAAGACATCGTTTCCGATTTGGCTACGAATCTTGGCAATCGTGTCTAGTTGCCGTCCCTCACTGATGTTTATAACGCATTCAAGCATCTGTAATTCTTAGCGCACTTTTGGTGGGTGATGCTAGAGTTGTGGCATGTTCAACGGACCTGAAATTTGGATCATCATCTTGCTCGTCGTAGTGCTATTCGGAGGCAAGCGCCTTCCAAATATTGCTCGAAACCTAGGTAAGGCTCAAAGCGAACTCAAAAAAGGGCTTGCTGAGGGCGCTGCCGAGGCGAAAAAAGACGAAACTCCAAAAACCGACAGCAATTAATTCGCTCATTCAATCGCGACGATTTTTACTTTCGTCCCGAGTACATCGCTGAGTAGACCTCGTCGCTCATTTGCTGCGTAGAGATTAAGTTCTAAATCAAATTTTGTTGAAGCTTTAACAAGAATCAGTAGTTGCTCATCCTCTGATCGGGTAGAAACTTTCTTCACTCGTCCATCTTGAGTGCGATCAAGCCCAATCGCTATTCGTAGCAAGCCGGCAAGTGAGCGCACAATGTGCTGGTCAGTTTCAGATAGCAGAGCGAACTCAGGGTGCGAATCTTTTGGCACGCTCTTTCGGTGGTAGCGAGCGATCTGTGCGATCAACTCAATTTCGCGATCAGTAAGCCCGGCGAGTTCTGAATTGCGGATTACATAATATGAATGCAGATGATGTTTCGAATGTGAGACGACCACGCCGACATTTGTTAGAAGTGCTGCAGCCTCAAGATATCTTCGACATGATTCATCAAGATCTAATTTCTTTTGTAAGTTTTCAAAAAGCGATAAGGCAATTTTGGCAACATTTCTGCTGTGCGCTGGTTGGTCATCACAACGATCTGATAGTTGCCGCACACTCGCAAGCGCCGGGTCAACACCATCTGGATGGTCAAGTAAGTTTCGTCTTTGTAAAGTGTCAAAGAGCACGCCTTCGCGCAATGCATAGTCTGAGTACGTAAAGTTCGTGACCCCAAAAGACAATGCGACACCTTCTAAAATTATTGCCCCAGCCAAAATAATGTCAGCGCGAGAGGACTCAAGGTCAAATTCTTTTTCTCGTTGCTTTACAGATGGTTGGTCGGCCAGTAGTTCAACAACTTTGCTGACATCGTTAGCTGCGAACTCATAGCGGTTGAATGACTTCGGCTCTGGTTGTTTATTCTGCTTGGCAATAAGTTTGGCGATCGCTTCAATTGTGCCTGAAGAGCCAACCGCCACTTCAAACCCAAGTTGATCAACTTGCGGTTCAATTGTTGACAGCATTGATCGCACGAATTTTTGACAACTTCCTACTGCGCTTGGGTGCAACACTTCAGTTGCAAAAAATCGGTCTGTTAAGCGAACTGCACCAAGTTTAAAACTTCGCGACAGCAAAATCTTCTCGCCAGTTGCTATCACAATCTCGGTTGAACCTCCGCCGATATCACACATCAGCATCCTTGAATCGCCGATCGCAATTGCATGTCTGACGCCCAAATGAATCAATCGAGCTTCTTCGATTCCTGAAACGATCTCAACTTCTACATCCGCTTCTTTGCGTGCGCGCTTAATAAATTCGTTTCGATTTTGGGCTTCGCGCACGGCACTTGTTGCGACCGCACGTAATTTTGCGTTATGTACATCAGCGATCGCCCGCATACGTGTCAGCGCCGCGATACCTCGATCCATTGCATCCTGCTCAAGTAGCTTCATATCCCCTGAGCCGTGACCTAAGCGAATTACTTCTTTTTCACTTGCGATTACCTCGAAACCAGTTTCGACAGGTTTTGCGACAACCAAATGAAAACTATTTGTTCCGATATCAAGTGCGGCAAACATTCCCTCAGATTTAGACCACACAACTACTTATCTTAGAATGAGATTGTTTGACGGTAGGATTCAAAGTCGAATCGAGGCACCATATGTCGAACTTTGCTGAACCAACAACTCTTAACGAGCCGCCACGCGGGCACGCGCGAATTGTCTACTTAGGCTCAGTTTCTCCTCACTGGGAGGTTTATGGCGATTATGGAGACCAGAACCTACTTGAAGATTTCCGAGCTCGTGTGCTTGCGAGATTGATTCTTTTGCCGCGAAATGATCCTCAATTCCGCCGAAATCAAGAGCGTGTTAGCAAGGATGCTGAGCGAGAACGAATCAGCATTGAGTGGGAGTTGGGCTATCCAGTTTCGTCAGAGACAGCGTCAACGCCAGCAGTAAATGCTATTGATGATGTAGCCGCGGTGCCAAGCGAATAGCCGTATCCAAAGTTTGCCGTTAAACAGCAAAAACCAGTCACGAGTTGCGACGGCCCAAGATGTCGCTGAAATGAAATCAAAGTGACATCTTGGCGAAATCGACTATTAACGCTTTATCGATCCGCCCAAGATTTATACGCTGAAAACATTGAACCAAAAAATATAAATCGTGATATAAATCGTTATATAAATCGAGAGTTAAGTTGGCTCGACTTCAATGATCGAGTGCTGGCACTGGCCAGTGACGAGAATGTTCCGCTGCTTGAGCGCTGCCGATTCGTGGCGATTTGTTCGTCAAATCTCGACGAATTTTACCAAATTAGAGTTGCGGCTCTTAAAGATCAAATCGCTGGCGACATCTCAATAAAGACTCCAGACGGTCGTTCACCACTTGAGCAACTTAGCGAGATTACTGCGCGCACGCAGAGTTTTGTTCAGCGACAAGAAGATGTCTGGACAAAAGAATTGTTACCTCAACTTGAACTATTTGACGTTCGAGTACAAAGCTGGGCGCAACTCTCGACCAACGAAAAAGCAGAACTTTCGAAAGATTTTGATCAGAAAATTTTTCCGGTTCTGACCCCATTGGCAGTTGATCCTGCGCATCCATTTCCATACATCTCGAACCTTGCATTAAATCTGGCTGTAGTTGCTAGTGATCCGAAATCTGGCGAGCAAAGATTTGCTCGATTGAAGATTCCTAAAAACATGAGTCGGTTTATGCGAGTCGGAAAGTCAAACAACTTTGTGTTGCTTGAAGAATTGATCGCAGCGAATCTTTCGCGATTGTTTCAGGGCATGACGATTGAGCAGTGTTTTGTTTTTCGTGTTACACGCAACGCAGATCTTTCGCTTGATGACGAAGATGCTGAAGACCTTCTTGCCGCAGTCGAAATAGAGTTGAGGCGTCGTAGGTTTGGGCGTGCCGTGCGACTTGAAGTTCCACACGGCACAGCCCAGTCGGTTATCGACTTAATGTGCGAAGAGCTTGAACTTGAAGCAGATGATGTGACTTACCATCACAGCGTTATTGAGATGAACTCTCTCTCTCAATTTGCGTCACTTGACATTTCGAGTTTGCGATTTCAGCCATGGCCGCCGCTAACCGCTGGGCGTCTCTCGGCGGCTGAATTTAACGGGCAAAGTATTTTTCAAGTGATTCGTGAGCGACAACTCCTCGTTCATCATCCACATGAGTCATTTACATCTTCTGTAGAGGCATTTGTTGAACAGGCTTCAAGTGATCCGAAAGTACATTCAATAAAAATGACTTTGTATCGCACTTCGGGCGATTCGTCAATTGCTAAGTACTTAGTTCGTGCCGCCGAGTCGGGAAAGCAAGTTGCAGTAGTACTTGAAATTAAAGCGCGCTTTGACGAAGCAAGAAATATCGCTTGGGCAAAAGAACTTGAATACGCAGGTGTGCATGTAACTTACGGCATCGTCGGTTTAAAGACTCACTCAAAATGTGTTTTGGTTGTTCGTGAAGATAGTGATCAGATGCGCAGATATGTTCACATCGGAACAGGAAACTACAACTCAACAACAGCACGGCTGTACGAAGACATCGGCTTTTTTACTTGTGAAGAAGCAATCGGTGCGGACGCGACAGAATTATTTAACTATCTCACCGGCTATGCCCGTGAGCCGGACTATCAGCGATTGATTGTTGCGCCACATCAATTGCGACCAAAACTTCTCGAACTGATTAATCGTGAAGCAACATTTAAAGACGCTGGTCATATAACGATAAAACTCAATTCTATTTCTGATCCTGCAATTATTGATGCGTTATACGCGGCAAGTTCTGCTGGGGTAAAAATAAATATGATCGTCCGTGGAATTTGCTGTATACGTGCTGGTGTACCTGGAATGTCTGAGAACATAACGGTGCGGTCTGTACTGGGTAGGTACTTAGAACATTCTCGGATTTATCGATTTGCTCACGGTTTTGATAATCAATCCCCGTTGCATTTAATTGGGTCAGCAGACTTAATGGGTCGAAACCTAGATGGTCGAGTTGAAGTTCTCGTGCCTCTAACTCACCCAAAACATCGGGCATGGCTAGATAAGGTACTTGGGTTTTTACTGGCAGAAGACGTAAGACACTTTGCACTTGGATCTGACAATAGTTGGGCCAAGGTTTCTGGTGGAGAGCGCATGGGGGATGCGCAGCAGAGTTTGCATGAGTGGGTAGTGGCAACCCAATTGCGCTAAAACTGCTTTTCTGTTCACCGTTAAGTCACTTGATGGACGACTGCAGTTCATCAAACAAGGACTACCGTAATTCATAAGATATAGCCAGTTGAAACTGATCTTGAAATTTGGGGTGATGAATAATGGACGAAATTCGCAAAAACTTCCATAATGATCTTGACGCGGCGCGTGCCGAGGTAATTCGCTTAGGGGCTTCTTTAACTGAATCAATTCCGCGCGCGACAGCAATTTTGTTGAGCGGAGATCTTGAGGGAGCAGATTACTTAGTTCAAGCCGATGATGAATATGATGCTCGATCTGCCGAACTTGAGGCGTTGTGTTTTGAAATATTGGCACTTCAGGCTCCAGTTGCCGCCGATCTTCGCCAAGTTATTGCAATTATTAAAATCGCCGGAGAACTTGAGCGCTCAGCCGATCTTGTTGTGAACATATGTAAAGCAGCCCGGCGTATTTATGGCCACAATATTGACCCAATGTTGCGCGGGGTAATTTCTAAAATGAGCGAACAGGCACAAAAGTTATTTGAGTCAACAATGGAAGCATTTGAAGAGAATGATGCCGCTAAAGCTGCGGCAATTGACGACATGGATTCATACTTAGATAGTTTGCATCGCCAATTCATTCAGCAAATTTTCGAATCGCACTCAAACTCGAAAATTGACCTCCAAGTTGCTGTGCAATTGGCAGTCGTTGCTCGCTTTTACGAACGAATTGGTGATCACGCAGTCAACGTGAGTGAGCGAACACGATTCATCGTGACTGGCTGGGTTCGTGAACGTGATGGCATTAATCGTTATAAAGCTCGTATTGGCGATCAAACTGGAGAATTTAATTTGAATCTTGAGCAGAATTAGTTCAGCCCAAATTCTGATATGGGCGTCGTTTACTTTTTAGTTGGAGTTTTAATAGCTACTGCAATAGCTTTTCTGATTTCAAAACGATCAACTAGAGAGATTCAGCGTGCATTGACTAATGAGAGTTTGGTAACGAAGCCAAATACGCGAGACAGTTTTGTACAGCTGTTTGAAATTCTTGACTTTCTAGAAACCGGCATTGTTGTCGCTGATAACAACTCAAATCATAAATTCAGAAATAAAGCCGCTATTGCAATGACTGGCATTCGATATGTCGATATTTTAATTGATCAAGCAGTTGATGAGATGATTAAGCAAGTTGAACAGAAAGGTTCAGGAAGTCGAATTCTTGAGGCCGTCGCAGGGACAACGAGGTTTCTTCAAATTCGTGGCAGTGATTTAAAAAACGAATGCATACTTGTAACTGTTGAAGACATCACAGTGAAGTCACGAATTGAAACCGTGCAAACCGACTTCGTTGCTAATTTGAGTCACGAATTGAAGACTCCGATTGGCGCAGTAGCTGCGCTGGCAGATTCTTTAGCTGGCGAGACCGAAACTGAAGTGGTTTGGCGGCTTGCCGAAAGAATTGTTTCCGAATCTCATCGCATGGCACGAATCGTGGATGCCCTGCTCGACTTATCGAGAATCGAATTCAGTGGTACCGAAGATTGGACCGAAGTTGATCTTGCTCCGGTACTCGTTGAAGTTGTAAGTACTAATCAACATGCTGCAAAGCGGCAAGGTATCGGACTTTCACTAACTGGTGCTTCACAACTAAATGTGCTTGGCGATAGATCACAATTGGTATCAGGTTTTTCAAATCTTGTTGATAATGCGATTAAATACAGTGAACCAGGTGGGATAGTTTCGGTATCAAGCTCAATTGTCGGGGAAGAAGTTGTCGTGGCGATAACAGATCACGGAATCGGTATATCCAAACAGCAGCAAGATCGGATATTTGAACGCTTCTATCGAGTTGATAAAGCTCGTAGTCGAGCCACAGGTGGAACTGGCTTAGGCCTCTCGATTGTTCGTCACATAGTTTTAGAACACGGTGGCGCAATTGAAGTGGTCTCGGAAGAAGGAGTCGGCTCAACTTTTACTATTCGCCTTCCGCACGTTTTGGCAGAGATGACAAATGTAGTACCAAATAAAACAGGAGCCTTAATATGAGTATTAGCAACTCTTTGCCGACGATTCTGGTAGTTGATGACGAAGAATCATTTATCGAAGCACTTCAAGTTGGTCTGAAGCGCGAGGGTTTTCGCGTAGAGGTCGCGCGAGATGGCGCCGAAGCGCTCGCCGTTTTTGACGCAATTCGTCCAGATGCTGTGTTGTTAGATGTGATGTTGCCAAAGGTCTCTGGCACAGATGTTTGTCGTGAAATTCGAAAAAAGAGCACGGTGCCGATCATCATGGTTTCAGCGAAAGGTGCAGAAATTGACACTGTTGTTGGTTTAGAAGTTGGGGCAGACGACTACATTGTTAAGCCATATCGGCTTAGAGAACTAGTTGCGAGATTACGAGCGGCACTTCGTCGTGGAGCACTCTCGGGCACAGGCGAAGAGGTTGCAGGAGTCGGAACAGTTGCAATAGGCAGCATTTCGATAGACCCTGAACAACATGTAGTAACAATTCGTGGTGATGTCACGAAACTTCCTTTGAAAGAATTCGAATTGTTATACATCTTGATGTCTAACGCCGGTCGCGTATTGACACGTGAAACTCTGATTGACCGTGTCTGGGGTTCTGACTATTTCGGTGACACGAAAACTTTAGATGTTCATGTCAAGCGACTGCGTGCCAAAATCGAAGTAGAGCCATCAGAACCGCAACTAGTTGTGACCATCCGCGGACTCGGCTATAAATACGAGAAAATAGTCGCATAGCAATTTCGAAATCAGGGCTCACACCAGCATCACCTCTTAGGCGACTCGGTCGAGTTCACGCATTTACTGCATGTGGTGAAGCCGCATTTGCGATCGCTCTCGCTGATTCGCTATTCCTATCTATTAGCCCAGATGCCGCGCGTAGCAAAGTTTTGATGTTTCTGGCGATCAGCCTCGCACCATTTGCAGTGATCGCACCATTCATTGGCCCAGTAATTGACCGTGTCCCTGGTGGAAGGCGAATCACTGTGTTGATGGTCAATGTTTTGCGATGCATCACCGTTGTGTTGATGGTTCCGCGAATTAATTCGGTTGCGCTATTTCCGCTTGCATTTATCTCACTTATACTTTCGCGAACATACGCTGTCAGCAAAACTGCACTAGTCCCAACTCTTGTTAGTAGTGATCAAGAGTTGGTTGCTGCAAATGGAAGTTTGGGATTGCTCGCCGGTCTGATTGGGTTCGGTGCCGCTGTGCCAGCTGGATTGCTACAACTAGTTGACTCGCGTTTAACGCTCGTGATGTCGGCGGTGATGTTTGGGTTAGCAGGACTCGTATCACTTCAGTTACCACGTCATGTTGCGACGACACCTAAAACAATTGACGCTGCTGAAATTAGTGAGCTACACGGTTCGGGCGTTCGTCACGCAGCACTGTCAATGATGCTTCTGCGCGGAATTGTCGGCTTCTTATTTTTTCATGTTGCGTTTTGGTTGCGTGACGAACAGGCAGGTACTGCTTGGTTTGCACTTGCGCTTGGCTTATCGTCGCTTGCAACAATGCTCGCCAACGCACTCTCGCCAATGTTGCGTCGTTTGATTTCTGAGCGAGCAATGATGACAGTTTCACTAACAGTGATCAGTGTGACTGGAGTGCTCGCTGGCGTGTTCGGCGGTATCACTGCAGGAATAGTTTTGATCGCAGTTTGTAATGGCATGGGTTCAATTGGTCGTTTGGCATTTGAAGCAATTGTCCAGCGTGAAGCACCAGACGCAAATCGTGCCCGAACTTTCGTTAAGTTCGAAACAATCAATCAACTTGTTTGGGTAAGTTCTGGACTAGCCGCAGTAGTTTTTACATTTTCTGGCGCAGTCGGTTTTGCAATTGTTGGTGTTGCAAGTGCAATGGGATTGATATATTTTCTTTCAGCCGATTTTGCTGTTCCTAAAAGTTGATTCTTTCTAACCATAAGCCGGGTGCAACAATTTCACTTGGTGTCGGCAAATTGCCAGGCTTTGTCCACAAACCTGAGAGACCATCAAAACCAGCGCGTTCAATTACTCCACTAATAAACGCATGACCCTCAGCCATTTGTTTGGTGGTCAGTCGTAAGCCAAGAAGTTGTTCAACAAATTGATCTTGAGAGCGAGCCTCAACCCTGCGCCTGCGCACGGCTTCTGCAATTTGTGAGCCAGTACCGATAATTCGCTCGGCAACAGTATCAACAACATGATCAACATATCCCACTATCGCGCTTATCATCGCGTCAAGTTTTGGCGCAAGTAGTTCTTGTTCTGGTGATCGCACGGCGCCAAGTAGCAGACTTGGATCACCAAGAAGTTTTTGCATCATTGCGGCTGGGTCGCTGTTAGTTACATCAATATTGCTTAAACGTTCAGCGAGAGCATTTGGGCTGGGTCTGAATCCACTTACGTGCTTCTTAACCGCATCAGTGATTGTGGCGCGAATAAATGGATTCTGATAAATGGCATGAAAAGTAAGTTCTTGCACAAGAAGCCACATTTGCATATCAGAGATGTTGATACTCCAATCTTTGGCAAACTCTTCGCAGTTGCGCGCAACAAATAAAAGTTGCTCGTGCGGTTCGCGCGGTAACGGCAAATCGTATTGTCCGAAGGCACGCAATGCGAGTTGCCCAATCATCGAGCCAACTGACATGCCGAGCATTGCTGGTGCCATCATTTTTATTAGGTTGCCCATCATCGCGTTTATCTCGCCCGTGTGATCGGTCTCACTAGACTCACCGTCTAATACGACTGGTTGTATAACAGTTTGTCCAGAAATAGAAGTTGCGAATTCTGTAAACAGCGGTTTGTATGCAATGAGCGTGTGGTGTACCCACATTGATCGATTCACAACATCGATGTGGGGCACCTCTGCCGTGCGGTTAGTAGATAAACCAGTTACGTCGCGAACATGCAGATCGGCAACTGCAGCGAGTTGCTGAATCGCAATACGGTCGGCGGGGTCAACATTTGGTTCGCTAATTGTGTTTGAAGTTGAATTCATCGCGGTTGTCATCGCAAACTGGCGCGCCATATCCCACTGGACTGGGGCTTGACTTGACATCGCCTTAATAATCTCCGAGAAAAAAGGAATTCCCGATGGCTCTTGCTCAAATGGATCGTGAGACATGGACTGATGCTACGCAGACCGTACACTTAAACACGATGTCGAATAAGCAAATTCTCAAAAGCGACGATACTTGGCTTGAATTAACTGAAAATGTTTTGAAAGTTGGCGACGTATACGACTGGTCTGTGCTTCCTTCTTGCGGCGCTGTGGTTGTTTTTTCTGGGGTAGTGCGTGATCATGCTGAAGGCAGAACAGATGTCACTTCACTGACCTATGAGGCTTACAACGCCCAAGTAATTTCTAAACTTCAATTAATAGTTGATGAAATGCGTGTGCGGTGGAGCGACCTCGGACGCGTCGCGTTAATTCATCGTGTCGGAAATCTCTCTCTCGGTGAGTCATCAGTTTTAGTTTCAGTATCGTCGCCTCATCGTCCCGAAGCTTTTTTGGCTGCACAATTTGCAATTGACACGTTAAAAGAATCAGTACCGATTTGGAAACAAGAACATTGGAAACAAGGTTCCGATTGGGGCACAAATAGCAACGAAATTTCTCGCCCACGAACTAGTCGCTCAGTAGACAGTTCGGTTTGACAATGATTCTTGCAGCCTCTTCACTAGCGGTTCTTTTTGCCGCAATTTCAATCGTCAGTGCGTGCACGCTTGCATTCTTGGTTCTAACTCAAGAACGAAATCCACTTTCACCTCAAGGCCCCGAAGCATTTCATCGTCACCTAAATGCGCTCTCAAGTCTCTCGCGCGACAAAGTTCGCAGGCAGTTGCGCGACGTCAATGAGCGAAATGCAAGAGAGAATCAATAATGGCTAAAGATCTTGCAATTGACCTCGGTACCGCAAACACTCTTGTTTATCGAGAAGGTGACGGAATTATAATCAATGAACCGACCGTGATTGCTGTTAATCGAAAAACCGGAGAGGTTCTGGCTCACGGTGAAGAAGCTTGGGAAATGATCGGACGAACGCCGGGAAATATCGTTGCCGTTCGCCCGTTGCGTGGTGGTGCAATAACCGATTTTGACGTCACCGAAAAAATGATTCGGATGCTGCTGCAACGTGCTGGTGTGTCTCGATTTTCTCGTCCTAAAGTTTTGATTTGTGTGCCGTCAGCAATTACCGAAGTTGAGCGTCGAGCGGTTACCGACGCAACACGCAGAGCGGGTGCCGCTGATGCACAGTTACTTGAGCAACCAATTGCTGCAGCGATTGGCGCAGATTTACCGATTGACGAGCCCCTTGGAAACATGGTTATCGACATCGGAGGTGGAACAACTGAGACCGCAGTCATCAGTTTGGGAGGCATAGTTGCCCTTGAGGCCGTGCGTGTTGGAAGTTTTGATATTGATTCTGAGATTCAAGCGTATGTGCGTCGTAGTCACGGCATTGCAATTGGCGAACGCACCGCTGAGATGATCAAAAAAACAATTGGAACTGCAATACCGATGCCAAATCTCACTGATGCCGAAGTGCGTGGGCGAGATTTAGTTTCGGGTTTACCCAAGACAGTTGTTTTAACAGACGCCGAAATTCGTGAAGCAATTAATCCGATTGTGACTCAGATGGTTGAATCTGTGATTCGTTGTCTTGGGAATGCTCCTCCAGAGTTAGCGAACGATTTTCTGAGGCTTGGAATGTATTTAGTCGGTGGTGGAGCACTTCTAACTGGAATGGGAGAGCGCATCGCAATGGATACGAACGTTCCAGTAATTCTTTCAAACGATGCGCTTGAGGCCGTGGTTCTCGGCGCTGGTCATTGCATTGAGAATTTCTCCGAGTTGCGCTCGTTATTTATGGACTCGCGCCGAGATCGAAATGAGTAACAGAGTTTATTAACTAGTTAATTAACTAGTCGTGTAAGTCCTTCTTGCACAACGGTGACCACAAGTTCACCTGACTCTGCGAAAATTGAACCACTGGCGATGCCACGGGCGTTGGACGATGAAATTGCAAGTTGGTCGTATAGCAACCACTCATCTGCTCGAAACGGTCGATGAAACCACATAACGTGATCAAGGCTTGCCATTTGTATTCCTTGGTCAGTCCATGATCGACCATGGGGTAGAAGTGTGGTGTCAAGAAGCGACATATCGCTTGCATAAGTAACGATGCATGCATGCAGCACAGGATCATCTGGAAGCTTTCCATCAGCACGCATCCAAAGTTTCTGCCCTGCACCCACCTTCTTTTTTCGCGAGATCGGATCAGAATCGATATATCGCAAATCAATTGGTCTTGGGCGATCGTACCAATCACCCATTTGCTCTTTGTATGGTGCCATCCTTTCTTTGAAGTCTGGAAGTGTCTCGGCCTTTGGTAAATCGCCTGGCATCGATATGTAGTGTTCCAAACCCTCTTCATGAATTTGAAAACTTGCCTGCAAGTTAAATATTGCTTTGCCATGTTGAATTGCAATCACACGACGAGTCGTAAAACTTTTGCCGTCACGAATGCGATCAACTTCATAAAGAATCGGCACACTCGGATCACCAGGGCGCAAAAAATATGCGTGTAGTGAATGAACATGTCGTGATTTATCGTCAACTGTTCGAGATGCAGCAATTAAAGCTTGGCCAGCAACTTGACCGCCAAAAACTCTTTGCCGACTTTCGTCAGGCGATACACCGCGAAAAATATTTACTTCAATAACTTCAAGATCTAACAATTTTATGAGGTCATCAAGTGGTGATTGCACTGCTCTATTCTGACACGTAATTATGTATGTTCACTTGACTCAAGACTTCTTCTGTTAGTCGTAGGTCACGGGTACGATTAAACGAGTGAGTATCGTCTGGAACGCACATCGAGTTAGTGCTGGACTAGATGAAATTGAACTAGCTAGACCAGCATTATTTGATCAAGTCAAAAAGCTTTTAGACGAATATCACGGGGTAGTGCGCTCTGAGCGGTACTACGACATTTTGTTGGGTGATTTCGTCGAACGTTATTTGCACCTCGTGTACGTTGCAACGCAAGACCTGAAATCAGAAATTGAGTCCCTTACAAAAACTGGTTCTAGTGAAGACAACTCTTCAAAAGTCAATTTTCAAACCATTCGGACAACTCTTGAATTCTTTTTGGATTATGCAAAATTACCGACACTGACTTTAAAAACTTTGCGCGCGCTAACAAAAGTTGGTACATCTGGAGTGTTGGTTGCAACAGATGCAATAGTCATTAAAAACTCAGTTTCGGGTGGGCGCCGTGACAAATTAATTGTGCGCCTGTTGCGCCTGTTGCGCGTATTGAGATTTGCGAAGCCGGCGCGGGTTCTCTTCGTAAGACCATTTTCAGGGCGAATTCCGGTTTCGTGGATTGGTGCGATGGCTGCATGGCGTTCGTGGGCAACGCATGATGAACTAGAAATTAAATATCAAGTTGAAGTTGTGCCAGACAGTTCGTGGCGAGAGAGCAAGATTTCAAAAATTGATAGTAACTCTTCACTTTCCGAAATTAGTTGCGCGTTGATTAGCGTCTATCTTCCGGTGTCATTACTTGAAGCCTTTGAGTCAATTCGACGACAGGTGGTTGAAGCACGGCCAAATCGCCCTGATCATTTATATTCTTCGCAGTCTTTGTGGACCCATATTGAATTCAAGATTTTGGCTGCCGAGTGGTGCGAACTCGGCACAAAGTTGCACTATCACCAACATGGTGGCTGGTACGGGTTGGATGATTTACATGTAGGTGAACGATATGAATGCAGAGTTTCAGATTCTTATTTCACTTGGGGTTGGAGTCGTGGCGACAAGCACACGCACGTACTTTCGCCATTAGTTAATTCACCACGAAGTCAAAAAAAATCTTGCGACTCGCTTATTTGCTTTGATCAGCCGCAGCAAATATATCGGTTGCAGTACTTTCCGCTACCGGGCACGCTGCAAACCATGTATCAACAAGTTTCTGAATTTGTAGAAATACGTGAAAGCAAAACCGATTTAAAGATCCGAATGTTTCCCGGTGATTATGGAAACGCACAGCGTCAAGCGATCGTCGCTGCTAAACCTGATGCTCAGTTTGGTATCACTGGTGACATTTTCGATCAGTATTCAGTCAGCCGAATTGTATTTCACAGTTATTTGGGTACTTCATGGCTCGAAACGTTAGGCATAAATACACCAACGATTTGTTTCTATGATCCGGACGCATACAAGTTCAGGTCTGACGCTGAATCTTTAATTGAGGCACTAACCCAAGTTGGAATCCTGCACACTTCTGGTAAAAGTGCAGCAATACATGCCAATAAAATTGATGGAAATATTCAAAGCTGGTGGCTCTCAACAGATGTTCAGTTGGCTCGAACAAACTTTGCCGAAAAATTTGCAAACTTTTCGATCGACTGGAAGTCGCAGTGGCAACGCGAATTCAGTGAATTACTAAAGTCATAACACAATTGTGATAGCTAAGTTTTTAAGAGTTGAGGCTTTAGCGACTAAAGGTTTCATGCCTGCAGATGAGGGTGATGCGCTTTATCTGGCAGCATGTGCTGCTTGTCGAGAGTTGCCAAATTTGCCGATTGTTGAAGTCGGTACTTATTGTGGGCGGTCAACTGTTTGGCTAGGTGCGGCTGCACGAAAACATCAAACCAAAGTTTTTACGATTGATCATCATTTCGGTAGCGAAGAAAATCAGCAGGGCTGGGAGTGGTTTGATGGGTCGTTGCTCGACGCAGCAACAAATCAATTAAACACTTTGCCGAGTTTGATAGCGACTTTGCGAAGGACACGACTCTGTGATGTTGTAATTCCGATTGTGGGCGAGTCAAAAGTTATCAGCAGTCAATGGTCAGCAAAGTTAGCATTTTGTTTCATTGATGGGGGACACGGTGACGAACCGACTCGCAGTGACTATTTAAATTGGGTGCCGAAAATTGCAATTAAAGGATTTTTGGCAATTCATGATGTATTCGCAGATCCTAAAGATGGGGGTCAAGCACCATATAAATATATTTATAAGGCCGCACTTGACTCTGGTGAATTTGTTGAAGTATCGGCAACTGGTTCGCTAAGAATTTTACAGCGAATCAAACTATTGGGTTAGTAACTATCTGTTTCGTCGTAGCGAAAAATTCGTGCTGCTGGTGATATTTCGCCAAGTGAATCAGCAGCCAAAATTATTGCCGCCCCGGTATACGCAGATCGCTCATCAGCTGGAAACACAACTTTATTCGGATAGACAAGCCCGGTTAAATATGATCCGTCAATAGTTCGATGTTGAATAGTTGTGTTCAAAAGATACTGCGCAGTATCAAAATCACCGATTGCACAATATGCGAGTGAACACTCGGCAGTTTCAGATGCCGTTACCCACGGTTCGTCACTCACACAGCGAACTCCAAGTTCTGGCATCACGAATGTATTCCATTGTTCTGCAAGCCGAGATTTCGCAGCATCACCAGTTAACGCTCCGGTAAGCACGGGGTAGTACCAATCCATCGCCCAACGATCTTTGGGCTCGAATGCATCTCGATCATTTTGAATCACTAGATCAATTTGCGCGGCGGTTTCAATCCATTCAGGTCTATTTGTATTTAGTAGAGCCGCGATCTTGCTGGCAGAAATTAGTGCGTGACGAATTGATGAGCAGCCTGTTAGTAGTGCATAGTCCCATGGTTTTTCGTTCTCTTCTCTGGCCCAAAGAATCGTGCCGTCGCTGCGTCGCATTTTGAGAACCCAAGTCATTGCACTTTCGAGCATCGGCCAAAAATGTTTTAATGTCGCGAGATCTTGTGTGCACAACCAGTGATGCCAAAGCCCTGTGCCGATGTAAGCACAAACATTGCTATCAAGTTTTGTCTCTTCAACTTTGCCATCACTATGAAAATAATTAAACCAAGAACCGTCAGATCGTTGAGTTGTTCTCAGCCATTCATAAGCAAGTCGAGCATTTTCGTGACGACCCATAACATCGAGCGCCATTGCCGTCTCAACATGGTTCCATGGGTCGCAATGGCCATTTTCGAACCACGGGATCATTCCATTAGGAAGCTGAAGTTTTGCAATTGAGTCAGCAGTCAACGAGAGTTCGTCAAGAGTTAGTGGGTCTGCAGTTTTCGCTGAAATATCTTTAGCCGAAATATTGTTAAGCATTTTAGTTGTTGACTTTTCGTGGCTTTTTTGCGTAGACAACGTAACTCTTGCCAATTGCGGGGCTGAGTACACGATCAAGTCCGCGAGTAATTCGTGGCGCAGAGACTATGTCCCATTCAAGAAATTTTTTGTACAGTGCAACTGCTTTGTTGTCGTCGCGTTGTGGACCAACCGCACAGCGCAACCACCAGTATGGCGAATGCAACCCATGTGCTTTGTGCGAGTCGCCGACATCAAGCCCTGCTTGTGAAATTTTTTTACGCAGTTCACTACTTCGATAAATTCGTACGTGGCCACCTTTGACAAATGGTGCGTGGTACTCATCAGAAAGTGCCCAATTTATTTTCTCAGGAAACCACGATGGCACAGTTGCCGCGAGCACACCACCAGGGCGTAAAACTCGAACGAGTTCGCTTAACGCTGTTGTGTCATCGTCAATGTGTTCTAGAACTTCAGAAGTCACGATGCAGTCAAATGTTGCATCGTCAAACGGTAGACAAGTTGCATCACCGCGCACCACACCCGTAAACGAACTCGGGTCAAGTTCGCCTGCTTGATACATTGCCGCAAACGTTGCTCGAGTGGTTTCGACTTCTTGCTGTGCATAGTCAAGTGCGATCACGCGGGCCCCACGGCGAGCAGCCTCAAATGCGTGCCGACCAAAACCTGTGCCAGCATCAAGAAATGCATCACCTGGTTTTAGATTTAGCCTGTCAAATTTAATCGTCAGCATCTTAAGCGCTTTGTCGTTTCGCAATTTTTCGCTGGTTGTCAGGCATCGACAAAACTTCGCGATATTGATCGACAGTTAATTGCGCGCAATGTCGCCATGACCATCGCTCGGCAACTCTTGCACGTCCAGCCAGCCCAACTTTTTCGCGCAAATGTTTGTCGTCAAGTCCGCGCCGAATAGTTGCAGCAAGTGCATCTGCGTCACCAGCGACACACGACAAAACCGTTTCACCGTCAATTCCTGTGACTTCAGGTAGTGCGCCACCAGTGGTGGCAACCAAACAGATGCCTGTGCTCATTGCTTCGATCGCTGGAAGACTGAATCCTTCGTAGAGGCTTGGTACAACTGCGAGTTCGCTTTGTGCGTATAGCTCGACAATTTCTTCATCGGTTACACCCGACACAAAACTTATGCAGTCTTGCAGTCCGAGTGATTTGATTAGATCAGCACTTGCTCCAGCTCGAGGTTTACCGATGATTGTTAAATGAATATCTCGCTCGGTGCGAAGCTTGGCAACAGCCTCAAGTAAAAATGACAAACCTTTTAAAGCCACATCTGCAGACGCTGTCGTAATTAGATGCGCAGGCTTTCTTGTTATAGATGTAATTGGTTTGAATAAATCCGGATCAACACCAACTGGCACAAGTCGCATTCGATCTTTTGATACGCCCATATCAGTGTGAATGTCGTTGATTGAGTTTTCACTGACAACGACTACGCGCGGCATCTTGCTTGCGACACGGCCCTGCATCCACACGAACGAATACCAACGACCGATTGCTCTACGTTTCCACCAAGTTGGCGTGTGGGCCATCTCAAGCGCCCGATCTTTTGTGATCGGATGATGCAAAGTCACAATTGTCGGAATTATTTTCTCAATTTTCAATATTCCTGATCCAAGACATTGGTTATCGTGCACCAGATCAAAGTCATTTATTCGCTGGCGCAAAACTTGGTGGGCACGCATGCTGAAAGAAAGTGGTTCACCAAATGTGCCCTTGAGAAAAAGCGCAGCCTCGACAAAGTTTGGCCATGTATTTAACTCCCAATAAGCAGGAAATCGCCCGGGGTTGTGATCATTGAAGATATCTAGGCTCGGCAACTTGTGTAACTGAACTCTCTCATCTAGAACCGGATATGGCTGACCACTGAATACTTCAACATGGTGACCGAGGTCGACTAAAGCTTTTGTTAGATGACGTGTGTAAACGCCTTGTCCGCCAACATGTGGTTTGCCGCGGTAAGTAAGGTACGCGATTCGCAACGGGCCGTTGACATCAAACGGTTTCGTCATTATTAAATCCTACTATTTGGTATTTGGGCAATCTATTAGCGAACCATCATGACACTTTTTATAGTTTGCTGACTACAAGCCTCATAAATCGGGTGAGCGGAATCTCAGGAGTGATTACCAGCGGTTCAATATTGAATCCGTCGGGCGGACCAGATTGAGGCTCAACACATATTGCATGTTGCGGTTCGTCGTATACGACCCAGTGAGAACAGTCAGTTTGAATTTCTAGTTGAACTTTGTTAGCAAAATTGAGCGTTGGCGTAGTTAGCGAACCCGAAAAACAATCGTCGTATTGGCCCGCTGGTGGTGCGATTTTTTCGCCAGTTGGAATACCGAATTCGTCACGAAGATACATATGCGTAAATTTGGCTTCTAATGTGCATGGTCTAGCAAACCATGGGTGCCAGCCGACTTGCGCTGGCATTGATGCATCATCAGTCTCAACCATCAGTCGAAATTCGATCACGTCGTCATTTAGCGAAATAGTTTGAGTCGCCTCACCGACGAATCCCCAGTTGGCTCCAAGATCTATTTTCATGGCAACGCTTGTTGAATCAGAGTCGATTAGTTTCCATGGTCGATCTAAAACAGTTCCATGAATTGCATGAGGATGCATATTGATTTCAAGTTGATGTTGTTTTGATTGATGCGAGAAAACTCCGTTACGAACTCGGCCTGCCCATGGTGCCATCGGGTAGCAACCCCACTTTTGCAGATTTGTTTCGTCGTTTTTAGTTATCAATAATTCTCGGCCGAAAGCGATAATTGACGACAACCGACCACCTTCATTTGGGCTAACTATGCAGCGCACATTCTCGCTAGCGATAACGAGATCGTCAGAGGTCATTTTGAATTTTGATGCGTCGCACTGGCCGACAAAAAATTAAACTAGTTATGAGCAAAATTATAAACACTCCATCACCAAGATGTGAATAAATAGTTCGACCAGTATTTAAAGGAATATCCGAAATGATCACTTTTGCTTCTCCGATGCCAAGTCTTTGGGTGATTTCGCCCTGTGGAGTGATCACCGCGCTAAAACCAGTAGTCGCTGCTTGAACTGTCCAGTGACCAGTTTCACGCGCTCGAAGTGAGTTGGTTGCTAATTGTTGCGACTGCAAAATCGTGCCAGTGTAACTTGACCCATTAGTTGGATTAAAAAGAATAGTTCCACCAGATTCGACACCGCTATTTGCACGCCCAGCAAAAAAGGCTTCCCAAGATATAACTACAGCAACATCTGTCTGTTTCAGAGTAAGCATCGCTGGTTCTTTGCCTGCCACGGCGTCGCTAGGTATTTGATTTACTGGTGCACCAATCAATTCAAGAAAAGTTCGTAAACCTGGTGGCACGTATTCGCCAAACGGCACTCGACGAACTTTGTCGTACCGCGATGTGATGTCACCGTTTGGTTGTACAACGATTTGGGCGTTGGTGAAACGATTCGCGCCAGCGTCTTCGGTGACTCCAACTACGAATTGAGCATCAAGCCTGTTTGCCTCATTGGCAATATCCAAATATTCGGGACTGCTCGCAAATTTGGCAACATCAATCACATTTTCCGGCCACAAAACGATGTCTAGATTGCTTTGTGGTTGCAAAGTTCTGGTGACCTTTAAGTGTCGGTCAAACGCATCACGTGCACTCGCGTAAATCGCAAGTACACCTTGCGGTCCACCACCTTGCACTGCTGCGATGCGCAGAGTTTTATTTGTTGAATTAACTGAATTGAAATTCTGGCCAAAAATTTGCAAAATAATCAAAAGCAATAAAATAATCGCAACTGGTTGGCGACTTTGGCGTCTATTGAAATAGCCAACAATGCACGCCGCAGTTTGTAACACAAACCATGTCACAAGGATCGGCCCGCCGATTGAACTGATATCCGCAAGTCGAGTGGGCGCAATCGCAATTGGCAATGTCGCTAGTGGAACACCTCCAAACGGAAATGAAAATCTCAAGACTTCTGCCAATGTGTGAGCGATTGGTCTGGCGAACATTGGTGAGTTGAAACGCGAGCCGATGAGTTCGGCCATGCCATGAAAACTTGCAAACAAAAGCGCTACAACAAAGTAACCCGGTGCTGTCAAAAACCACATCCAACTCATGCCAAGCGCCAACCAAGCAAAGCCAAAGATAAAACCGATTAGAAATTTTTCGTAAGAGTCTCGAGCGACTTTTGTCATCTGAAAAAATAGTGCGCAACCGAAAAAAGACAACGGCCACCATCCCCATGGAGGAAGCGAGAATCCCACTGTTAGCCCGGCTACGAGAGCAAGAATTAATCGATTTAATTTATTTTCGAATAGTTTTGAACTAGTCATCTAAACGGATCTTCAATTCGCATCAAAGACTCGAGTCTCTTGATGCGTTCTTCGGCTGGCGGGTGCGATGAAACCATTAATGAACTTTTTGATACTTCGTCAAAAAAGTACGAGTCAGTTTGGACACGCTTTAACGCAGTCAATAGTTCACGCCCAAAGCCCATTTGAACGACTCGCCTGTCTGCTTGAAATTCTGATCCGTGGCCAACTGCGTTACTTAGTGATTGAGCAACGACGAGTCCTGCCACAAATAATGAAGAGACGACAGTCAGCGCCGCCGCAGTAAGCAATCCAAAGAGTCGAATAATTCTCAAGCGCGAACCAAAAGTATTTGTAACTGTTTCAGCAATAAACTGCAAGAAGAATCCAATTTTTGCGAGTAGCAGAATTGGCATGCTCAGCCACTGCGCGATCGTTAGTGCAACAGTGTGCGAACCAAGATGGTGGCTAAGTTCATGAGCGAGCACACCGGTTAGTTCATTATTATCAAGTTGGTTGACGGCGAACGATGAGACGACAAGTAGATGTCCACCAGAAGCGAAAGCATTGATCTCTCCGGTATCCACAACTTTCAAAACAAAACTGTCAAGTGAGATGTGATTGGCTTTTGCTACTCGGCGCCATGCTTGATACAAAGTTGCCGCCTCTGCATTACTCGGTTGCCGTGCACCTAAGAGGCGTGCAAGAAAAATTTTCTGCACGGATTTAGAAAATAAAACTATTCCCATTGCGATTGCCGCGAACGCAAATAGCGAATATGAAACATCAGTAAAATGCCAAAATGGAATCCATAGGATTCCGATTGCGACAAGCCAGGTCGGAAACAGTGCCGCTACGGGTGCGAGCGAAGTGATGGCTGCCATTTCAACCTGACGCTTTGCAGTTGTCACATATCAAGTAGACCAGCAATGAGCATGTCACAGCAACTGCGGGTCGAACGCTCTATTTAAACGTATCAATTCGCTCGGGCTAGCAAAAGAAATCTATTGTGTGGTCAGTGATTACTTCGATTCCAAGTCCATCGCAGGGCTCAATTGAGATTTTTTTCCTGCGATTCAATGCTTATGGACTAATGATTGCACTTGGTGTTGTCGCGGCAGTTTGGTTATTTAAAAAACGTTTGCTAGCGCATGGCGTAGGGCACCCGGATGATCCAGGTTCAATCGCGATGACAGCAGTACCAATCGGTATTGTTGGTGCTCGTGCATATCATGTGCTCACCGACATAGAAAGATTTCGTGGGCGTTGGTTTGATGTTGTAAAAATTTGGGAAGGCGGCCTAGGCATCTGGGGAGGAATTTTCGTCGGTGTTATTGCCGGAATCTTTGTCGCACGCAAACGCAAACTTGATATTGCTGTTGGTTTAACTTGTGTTGCGCCTGGTCTCGCCCTTGCTCAATCGATTGGTCGATGGGGAAATTGGTTTAATCAAGAGCTTTTTGGAAAACCGACAACGTTGCCATGGGCATTAGAAATTTCTGATATCAAAGCAAAGTCTGCAGGCTTTGTGGCCGGAACTACTTTTCATCCAACATTTTTATACGAGTCACTCGGCTGCCTCGTTATATGTGTTGCCTTAATCAAGATTGATCAAAAATGGCGCCCGCGATATGGCCGGATTTTTGCCATGTACGTAGCTGCCTATACGGTTTTAAGGTTTTTTGTAGAGTCATTGAGAGTTGACACAGCGAAATATTTTGGCGGTTTGAGATTAAATCAATGGACATCAATCATTGTTTTTGCAGTTGCTTGTGTGTATCTAATTATCGATCGGCTCGTAGAATTAGAGTCGTGGCCGAAAAGATTTCTCAAGAAACAGTAATTAAAGTTTCGCGTCTCGCTCGGCTGAGCTTGAATACAGACGAAGTAGAAAAAATGACAGCACAACTCGCTGGGATGCTTGAACACTTTCGCGACATTGACGCTTTAGATCTTGCGAATGTTGAGCCGATGACGCAGCCATATCCACTTAAAAATGTGGTGCGCGAAGATGTCATTGCACCATCGTTAGATCGCGATGAAGTTCTTAGTCAAGCACCCACTGCCGAGAGTGGACGTTTTAGAGTGCCACCAACTATTGGTTTTGACGTTTAACAAATGCAAAAGCTTGTTGAAATTGCATCAGGTGTGAGCGGCGGCACATTGAAGGCAATTGACGTAGTTGAAGAATATTTGAAGCGAATCAGTGCCAGAGAATCTGAGATTCATGCGTTTAATTTGGTCACAGCAGAACAAGCGCGGCATGACGCCGAAAAAATAGATAACGACATCA
Organism: Ilumatobacteraceae bacterium; assembly: GCA_964203235.1. Classification (GTDB taxonomy): domain Bacteria; phylum Actinomycetota; class Acidimicrobiia; order Acidimicrobiales; family Ilumatobacteraceae; genus BACL27. The sequence goes on along the minus strand of CAXNLE010000002.1, from coordinate 592,920 downwards.
AGGCTGGCAAAAAAGTTGGTGCGCTTGCTGGCGTGCCCATTGCATTGAAAGACAACATGTGCACGCGTGGAGTTGAGACAACTTGCTCTTCAAAAATTTTGCAAGGCTGGAAGCCACCATACGATGCAACTGTTGTTACTAAATTGCGCAACGCTGGCGCTGTTATTGTCGGCAAGACAAACCTCGATGAATTTGCGATGGGTTCAAGCACCGAGAACTCGGCGTTTGGCCCGACAAGAAATCCATACGACATCTCGCGTGTGCCAGGCGGATCAAGCGGCGGTAGTGCGGCTGCGGTCGCTGCAGGTTTCGCAGCAGCGTCACTCGGCAGCGACACTGGTGGCAGCATTCGTCAACCCGCTGCTCTTTGCGGTGTAGTTGGTGTAAAGCCAACATACGGAACTGTTTCGCGGTATGGGCTAGTTGCATTTGCTAGCAGTCTCGATCAAATCGGTCCATTCACGAGCGATGTGCGCGACGCGGCAACTTTGCTCGAAACTATTTCGGGTCACGACCCGATGGATTCAACGTCGATTCCGCAACCTGCGCTCTCGCTAGTTTCTGTTCTCGATCAGGGCGTTAAAGGTATGCGAGTTGGGCGAGTCACTGATTTGCCCGAAGGTTGTGAACCAGATGTACTTGAGCGTCTTGAAGCATCGTTTGATGCGTTGCGAAGCGCTGGTGCGACAATCGTTGATGTCAAGTTGCCGTCGTTGCAGTATTGCTTGACTGCCTATTACTTGATTGCGCCCGCGGAGGCCAGCAGCAACTTGGCGCGTTATGACGGCGTTCGCTTCGGCAATCGAGTTGATGCAGCGGATTTAAATTCGATGTATGCCGCAACTCGCGAAGCCGGTTTCGGTGAAGAAGTAAAGCGTCGCATCATGCTCGGCACGTATGCCTTGTCGGCAGGTTATTTTGATGCTTATTATGGCAAGGCGCTTAAAGTTCGCCGACTAATTTCAGATGACTTTGCGCGTGCGTACCAAAATGTTGACACGATTCTTACGCCAACTTCGCCGTCAGTGGCATTTAAGTTTGGCTCTAAAACTGACAACCCGTTAGCAATGTACTTGTGTGACGTGTTTACGATTCCGACGAACTTGGCTGGTCACCCAGCAATGAGTGTGCCATTTGGTGTAGGTGCAGATTCGATGCCCGTCGGTATTCAAGTTTTGGCTCCAACATTGGGTGAACAAGCAATGTTCAAAGTCGCAGCAGAACTCGAGCGTGCGTCGTGAGTGAAGTCGCAGCACTTCCTAACGGTTGGCAATTAATTGTTGGCCTTGAAGTTCACGTTGAACTCGCCACGAAAACAAAAATGTTCAGTGCAAGTGCAAATCGTTTCGGTGACGAGCCAAATACAAATATTGATCCAGTTACTTTGGGTTTACCTGGTGCCTTGCCGGTGCTGAATAAACATGCAATTGAACTTGCAATGCGAATCGGTTTGGCACTTAACTGCAAAGTTCAACCATGTACTTTTCACCGCAAGAATTATTTTTATCCTGACTTGCCGAAGGCTTTTCAGATCACGCAATATGACCATCCATTGAACGTTGACGGTTTTTTAATGTTGCCAGGCGATGTGCGCATCGGCATTGAACGCGCTCACCTCGAAGAAGACACTGGCAAGTCAACACACTTTGGTGGCGCATCCGGACGTATTCACGGCAGTGATTATTCGCTAATTGATTTCAACCGCGCTGGTGTGCCGCTCGTTGAAATTGTTTCACGTCCAGATATCCGAACGTCAGAGCAAGCCCGACAGTATGTAGCCGAGTTGCGTTCTATTTTGTTGGCCGTTGGTGCAAGCGATGCAAAAATGGAAGAGGGTTCAATGCGTTGCGACGTCAATGTCTCGGTGCACAAACCTGGCACACCATTTGGCACGCGTTGCGAAATAAAGAACGTCAACTCGATTCGCTCTGTTGGTCGGGCGATTGATTATGAGTCACGCCGACAAGTTGATTTAATTGAAAGTGGCGGCACAATTCGCCAAGAAACACGTCACTGGGATGACTCAACTGGTCGCACCGAAACTTTGCGCACCAAAGAAGACGCTGACGACTACAGATACTTTTTAGAGCCCGACCTTGTGCCACTCGTGCCTGACCAGTCTTGGATCGAAGCGGTGCGTGCTGCGTTGCCGGTGTTGCCAGCAGCAAGACGGCAAGCATTGGCTGAACTTTGTGGAGTTGACAAAGACGGAGAATCAGCGATTGTCGTCGTTGAGCGCGGACAAGATGACTATGTTCGAGAGGTTATTTCTGCTGGCGGTGATGCGCGACGCGCGGTGATATATGTGCAACAGGCGTTTGCTGAGCAGGGCGCATCGCCAAAAGTATCGGCAAAAGATTTAGCAGCACTTACAGTTTTAGAGCGCGACGCAAAAGTAACTTCGACTCAAGCAAAAACTTTGCTCACAGATTTGATTGAAGCTGGTGGTGGTGACGTTTTAGCGATGGCGGCAAAACGTGGTTTCGAGGCACTTGATACAAGTGCGGTTGAGGCAATGGTCGATGCCGCAATTGCAGCCGAACCTGGTGCTTGGCAAAAATATTGCAGCGGAGAAGAAAAAGCACTTGGTGCGTTAGTCGGCGCAGTGATGAAATCTTCAAAAGGAAAGGCCGACGGCAAAGTGATTACCGCACTTTTGCAGGCGAAAAAGACAGCGTGAAAATTGAGTTGCCGAGTTGTAAGGTTAGCCTAACAACGTGTTAGGGTTGCCTAACTGATAAAAATATTCACTGAATTAAGGAGTCATTGTGGGTTCTAGTTTTTTGATCACCTTACGCGAAGGTCTCGAAGCGTCATTGGTTATTTCAATCTTGCTGACCTATCTCGCCAAAACTAATCGTCAAGGCGAGAAGAAGTCAGTATGGCTCGGCACGATTGCTGCGACCGTCGCATGTCTAATTGTCGGTATTGCTGTTTATGTACTCGTTGATGGCCTGAACGGCAATGTTGAATACGCCGTAGAAGGCACATTGGCACTGGCAGCAATGCTTGTGTTGACACAAATGATTTTCTGGATGCGAGCCAACGCACGAAATATGACTGCTGATTTGCGGAAGAAAGTTGAGACTTCATCAAAGACGGCTCTTGTGACTATCGCGTTTGTCGCTGTTGCGCGTGAAGGATTAGAAACCGCACTGTTCTTATTGAGTGCGAAAACCGAAACCGCGTCTGGTTCGTCGGTTGTGATTGGCGGTGTAATTGGACTTCTCGTGGCAATTGCAATCGGCTTCTTTGTTTTCAAGGCGGGTAGTCGCGTAAACCTCAAGACGTTTTTTAATGTCACAGCGATCTTGTTGTTGATGTTTGCAGCCGGTCTGGCAGGCAAAACAGTGCATGAGTTTCGCGAACTCCTTGGTTTAGAAACCGGTTATTTGATCGAGTCAGCGTGGACAATTGAAAGTGGTATTTGGTCAGCTGGTGGAACTTTCTATGACTTTATGCGTGGATTATTCGGCTGGCATGCAAACCCCGAGAGAGTCCGTGTGATCGCATATTTCGCATACTTGATACCAGTTCTTGCGATATATCTAAAGAGGCCAAAGGCGGCGAGGCAACTAGTCTCGTAATATATGAACGCTCGGGATCCTGGCACGCCTGTAAATATCAAACCACGGAGTCGCGATGTAACCGATGGAATTCAAAAAGCCGCATCGCGCGCAATGTTGCGTGCCGTTGGTTTAGGCGATGACGATTGGGTAAAACCGCAAGTAGCGATCGCCTCCTCATGGAATGAAGTAACGCCGTGCAATGTTTCATTGAAACGCTTAGCCGCTCGTGCGAAAATAGGTGTACGAGAAGCCGGCGGTGTGGCACTTGAGTTTGGCACGATCACAGTTAGCGACGGCATCAGCATGGGTCACGAAGGAATGCGTGCGTCACTAGTTAGCCGTGAAGTTATTTGCGACAGTGTCGAAACAGTGATGCATGCCGAACGCTTTGATGGATTTGTCGGTTTGGCGGGTTGCGACAAAAGTATTCCGGCAATGTTGATGGCCGCAGCGCGGGTCAATTTGCCGAGCGTGTTTGTTTATAACGGCTCAACTTTGCCAGGCGTTCACAACGGCAAAAACATTGACATCACAACTGTGTTTGAAGCAATCGGTGCATGTGCGGCCGGCAAAATGAGCGAAGACGAACTTGGCGAAATTGAACGCGAGGCTTGCCCTGGCGAAGGTGCCTGTGGTGGAATGTTCACTGCCAACACAATGTCGAGTATCGCCGAAGCACTCGGCATGAGTTTGCCTGGCAGTGCGTCGCCACCAGCAATTGACTCGCGTCGCGATGAAGATGCGCAACGCGCCGGTGCGGCCGTCGTCAACTTATTGCGTCTTGGTATTTATCCGCGTGACATCATGACTAAGAAAGCATTCGAGAATGCAATCGCAGTCGTAAATGCGTTGGGTGGCAGCACCAATGCTGTGTTGCATTTGTTGGCAATCGCCAACGAGGCGGGTGTTGCATTATCGCTCGACGATTTCAATCGCATTGCAGCAAAGGTGCCACACATTGCCGATACAAAACCTGGCGGCAAGTATCACATGACCGACATTGATCGCGTCGGTGGTGTGCCAGTAGTTATGAAGCATTTACTTGATGCTGGTTTATTACACGGCGATGTTCTAACTATTACCGGTAAAACTATGGCCGAGAACTTGTCTGAGATTAATCCGCCAGCACCCGATGGCGAAGTTATTCATCCATTATCAAATGCAATTCATGCTCAAGGCGGATTAAATATTTTGCGCGGCTCACTCGCGCCTAACGGTGCAGTTGTCAAAGTTGCTGGCCTCTCAGCCGATCAAATGCACTTCGAAGGGCCCGCTCGAGTTTTCGACGGCGAAGATGGTGCGATGGCTGCAATTATGTCGGGCGATATTAAACCCGGCACTGTGCTCGTGATTCGTTATGAAGGCCCGAAAGGTGGCCCGGGCATGCGCGAAATGTTGGCAATTACTGGCGCAATGAAAGGTGCAGGTCGCGGCAGCGACTGCGCATTAATTACTGACGGCAGATTTAGCGGCGGAACTTGGGGTTTTTGCATCGGCCATGTCGCACCAGAAGCAACCGATGGCGGGCCAATTGCATTTATTAATGACGGCGACAAAATTTTGATTGACGTACCGTCGTTGAAAATTGATTTGCTAATTTCTGAGGCAGAAATGCTCAATCGTAAAAAAGGTTGGAAGCCGAACCCGCCTCGTTACACAAGTGGTGTGTTGGCTAAATTCGCGAAACTTGCCCAAGGTGCCGACCGCGGCGCAATCACCAACATCATCGAATAACTCGCATAATTAGCCGGCGAGCGGCGATTAATACGCCGAGCACGAGTGTTGCGACGATAACAAATGGTGTAGCGGTACCGCGTTCAAATATTAAATTTCGCAAAAGTAAGCCAAGCACAACTGTGATTAACCAAATAACAACACCATTCTTGGTCGCATTTGGTTCTCGCCATGCCCGAGTCACGAGCCACCCAAAGATAAGTGCGATTAAAAACGGCAAAGCAACTTCGATGACACCCGAGATGCCTGCGCTTTCGTTGTGATTGCGTTGACCGACTGCAACAAATAGCAACACGCTAAAAATATCTAGCGTTAGCGCCAAAGCTATTTGGCGAGACTTATTCACAAAGACCGATCATTGATTGCGCTCTTATTTGTTCGCTGCAATAAATTGAATGACGACATCAGCAAATTTCTCACCAGCGTCTTCTTGCAGAAAGTGCGCTGCGTTTGTGATCGTCGTGTGCGCTTGGCCAGCGCAGCCAGGTATTTCACGCTGAAAATATCTATCTCCACCGGCACTTACGGGGTCACTGTCGCTGAATGCAGTGAGAAACGGTTTTTCAAATTTGCGAAGTGACTTCCATGCTTCGACGTTTTCGCGTGCAGAAGGACTTTCAGGCGAGATCGGCACAAGCGTCGGGAAAACTCTGGCACCTGCCTTGTAACTGTCATCAGGAAACGGAGCGTCGTAAGCCTTGCGCAACTCGTCTGCGAATGGTCTCACCTTGCATCCACCCCGCATAATTTTTCCTACGTCAAAAATCGGTGTCTCTTGACTAAATTTTCGCCAAGCCATGAATGCTTCGCTCGCAGGACGTTCGCCAGTATTTAGAAACGTATTTGCGGCGACAACCCGCGAAAATCTTTCTGGCATCGCCGCGACTAGTCGCAAACCAATTAATCCACCCCAGTCTTGACAAACCAAAGTCAGGTTTTTTAGGTCGTTGGCAATCAGCCATTGAGTCATCCAATCAACATGAAGCTCATACGTATAGTCAGTCGTTTCAGTTGGTTTATCGCTGCGACCAAAACCAATTAGGTCGGGTGCAACAACACGGTGACCAGCGGCCACAAATCTTGGAATCATTTTGCGATATAGATATGACCAACTTGGTTCGCCATGCATACATAAAACGGTTTCGACTACATCGCCCGAGTTCATATTTTGTGGGCGAGCGTCAATGTGATGTACCCGTAAGGCGACAGCGTCAGATATAGATTCGATCATTGTGTAGATCGGTGGATAAGGCCAGTCGGCGAGACCTTCAAATTGCGAATCAGGCGTTTGTAAGACTTTCATTGCCGTAACTCCTTGCCGTGTACGAGTATGGGCAGAGTATCTTTCTCAGCCAAAAACTAGCGATTCGTAGCGAGCCTTAGCCCTGCGCCGTAACCAAATAGATACATCGAATCGCAGGTTGCTAATGGCTTGTATCTGCTGCCACACTATGAGAAGTGTTTACAACAAAAGGTCTTTATAGCGCATCTGTCGTAGTTATTCTCTAGGCGCGCGCTCAAGAGCGTGCGCCGACAACCTCCCGTCAGGGAGGTTTTTTTATTACCCAAAATCAATAAGTAGCAAAAGTAGGAGAGCGGAAATGAAATCAAATCAACAACTCACAGGCGCCCAAGCCTTAATCAAAGGTCTCGAGTTAGAAAATGTTGACGTGATGTTTGGACTCCCCGGTGGTTGTATCTTGCCTGCATATGACCCATTGATCAAGTCAAGCATTCGCCACATTCTTGTTCGCCACGAACAAGGCGCTGGCCACATGGCCGAAGGTTATGCCCACGTGACTGGTCGCCCAGGCATCGCGATGGTAACGAGTGGTCCTGCTGCAACGAACTTAGTTACTCCGCTTTGTGATGCATTTATGGATTCAATCCCGATGGTTGCGATAACTGGTCAAGTACCAACGAGCGCAATCGGTACTGACGCGTTTCAAGAATGTGACACAGTAGGTATCACGCGCAGCATCACCAAGCACAACGAACTTGTAATGAGCGCAGATGATTTACCGATGGCGATTCGTCAAGCATTTCACATCGCCACAACTGGTCGACCTGGTCCAGTTCTAATTGATGTACCAAAAGATGTGTTGCAAAACATGATGGATTGGCATTGGCCAACAGATGACGAAGTTATAGATAGTTTGCCTGGATACAAGCCAACTACTAAAGGTCATCCGCGGATGATTAAAGAAGCTGCAAAATTAATCCTCGAATCAAAGCAACCAATTCTTTATGTTGGTGGTGGCGTACTCAAGGCTCGTGCTGCTGATGCATTGCGAGAACTTGCGGAACTTACACAAATTCCGGTCGTCACAACTTTGATGGCACGCGGTGCGTTTCCTGATAATCATCCGTTGTGTTTAGGTATGCCAGGAATGCACGGCACCGCAACTGCAGTGACAGCATTACAAAAAGCAGACTTGTTGATCGCTCTTGGTTCGCGATTTGATGACCGTGTAACTGGCAAAGTTTCAGCATTTGCACCTGGTGCAAAAATTATTCACGTTGACATTGATCCTGCTGAGCAAGGCAAGGTTCGCAAGCCAGACGTGCCAATCGTTGGTGACTGTCGACTCGTAATCGAAGAAATGATTATCGCAATACGAGATTTGCTTGCTGGCACGATGGTGCAAGAGGATATTTCAGCTTGGCGCAGTCGTGTCAACGGTTGGAAAGAAAATTTTCCGCTCGCTTATGAGCCAAGTGCGCCAGGTGCGGCACTCAAGCCGCAGTATTGTCTCGAAAAACTTCGTGATGCATCGCCAGAAGGCACAATTCTCGTGTCTGGTGTCGGGCAACATCAGATGTGGTCGAGTCAGTATTGGCATTTCAACGAACCGTACACGTGGGTTAATTCTGGTGGTCTTGGCACGATGGGCTTTTCGGTGCCTGCTGCGATCGGCGCAAAAGTTGGTCGTCCAGACAAAACAGTTTGGGCAATTGACGGCGACGGTTGCTTTCAGATGACTGCTCAAGAATTAATCACAGCATCAGTTGAACAAATACCGATCAAAGTTGGCATCTTGAACAACTCAAACCTTGGCATGGTTCGTCAATGGCAAGAGATGTTTTACGACAATCGCTACAGCCAAGTTCACTTTTCTGAGACAGTACCTGACTACATCAAATGGGCTGAAGCAATGGGATGCGTTGGCATTCGTGTTGACTCGCCTGAAGAAGTTGAATCAGCAATTGAAAAAGCAAACAGCATCAACGATCGTCCAGTTGTAGTTGAATTTCGAGTCGAGCCAACTGAGCAAGTCTTTCCGATGGTTGCTGCTGGCAAAGGTAACGACGAAATTATGTTGCAACCATCTCAAGAAAAGCGACGGGAGTTTTTGCGATGACCGGAAATAATCCGCACGGCACGGCGTCAAATCATCATGTGCTCTCGGTGTTGGTGCAAAACCGACCAGGTGTTCTGGCTCGTGTCGCATCGTTGTTTGCACGTCGCGGGTACAACATTTTCTCGCTCGCAGTCGCCCCAACTGAGCAAGAAGATTACAGTCGCATCACGATCGTCGTAGACCTCGAGAGTGCAACTCTCGAACAGATGGTCAAACAGTTGTTCAAACTTGTTGACGTAGTGCGAATTTCTGAGCTTGATCCGCGTAACTCAGTAGAGCGCGAGTTAATGGTCGCTACGGTGCGATCGACCCCAGAACAACGCGGTCAAATAGTTGAATTGACCAATATCTTCGAAGGCAAGATTCTTGGGGTTGGCCCTGAGGCTTTAAGCGTAAGCCTGGATGGAAGTCCGGAGAAATTGAACGATTTTTCAGAATTGCTGCGACAATATGGAATCATTGAATCACAGCGCACCGGCCGGGTTGCGCTGCCAAAACTAGATCGCATTGCACGAGTTCGTGCGGTGAAAGAAACCAAGGGAAAGGCAAACTAATGGCTGCAAATGTTTACTACGAGAAAGATGCTGATCCATCAATCATTCGCTCAAAGAAAGTCGCGATTGTTGGTTACGGTTCGCAAGGTCATGCACACGCGCTGAATCTAAAAGAATCTGGCGTTGATGTAGTTGTTGGTTTGCGTGACGGTTCGTCGTCTGCGGCTAAAGCAACTGCTGCTGGGCTCAAAGTTATGTCAATTGCAGATGCAACAAAGTGGGCCGATGTGATCATGATTCTTGCACCAGACACTGAGCAGAAGAAGATTTATGACGAGCACATCAAAGCCAACCTCGCAGATGGCAAAGCGATTGCGTTCGCGCACGGTTTCAATATTCGCTTTGAACGAATCGCGCCACCAAAAGGTGTCGACGTGATCATGATTGCGCCTAAGGGTCCAGGTCACTTGGTGAGACGAACTTTTACCGAAGGCGGCGGAGTTCCGGCACTTATTGCCGTGCATCAAGATGCAACTGGTGGCGCCAAAGCACTCGCGCTTTCGTATGCAGAAGCAATCGGTGGTGCACGTGCTGGAGTTATCGAAACAACTTTCCCAGAAGAGACCGAAACTGATTTGTTCGGTGAGCAAGTTGTGTTGTGTGGTGGCGTAACTTCTCTCGTGATGGCAGGGTTCGAAACACTTGTTGAAGCCGGCTATGCGCCAGAGATGGCGTATTTTGAGTGCTTGCATGAAGTCAAATTAATCGTCGACTTAATGTACGAAGAGGGAATCGCAGGAATGCGTTATTCAATTTCAGACACAGCCGAATATGGCGATGTGACACGCGGTCCTCGAATTATTGATGCTGACACGAAGAAGCGAATGAAAGTTATTCTTGAAGAAATTCAATCGGGTAAGTTTGCCGAAGAGTGGATCGCCGAAAGTGATTCAGGACGTAAGCGTTTCTCTGAACTTCGCAACGCTGGCAAGAATCATCCAATTGAAAAAGTTGGGTCTCACTTGCGCTCGATGATGCCGTTTATTTCTAAGGGCAAGCAGAAGGTTTCAGAGATTTCAGGCGGCTAAATCGCTAGTTAATCGATATAAAACCCTTATAAATAAAGCGTTTTAAATCCCGAGTTGTTTAGTCGGGATTAGGGTGCTATGTTGCCTGCATGACAAACTCAAATTGGGGCTTTGATACCCGTCAAATTCATGCTGGTCAAGAACCAGATTCAGCAACAGGCGCTCGCGCGGTGCCGGTTTACCGCACCACTAGTTATGTATTTCGCGATGCACAACATGCGCAGAACTTGTTTGCACTTGCCGAGATCGGCAACATTTACACCCGAATTATGAACCCAACACAGGGTGTGCTTGAGGCACGTTTGTCGTCACTTGAAGGTGGCACGACAACCGCAGTTGGTCTACCCGGTGCACTTGCTGTCAGTTCAGGTCAGTCGGCTGAGTTGCTTGCAATTTTGACTTTGGCTGAGGCTGGTTCGCACATCGTCTCATCGCCAACTTTGTACGGTGGCACTTACAATTTATTTCACTACACGCTGCCAAAACTTGGCATCGAAGTTTCGTTTGTTGATGACCCAGACAATTTGGATCAATGGCGCGCAGCGGTCAAGCCAAATACAAAAGCGTTCTACGGTGAAGTTCTCGCCAACCCGCGCAACAGTGTGCTCGATATCGAAGGTGTCAGCAAAGTTGCTCACGAAGCTGGAGTTCCGTTGATTGTTGACAACACAGTGCCGACACCATATTTGATTCGTCCAATTGAGTGGGGCGCAGACATCGTCGTGCACTCGCTGACGAAATTCATAGGTGGTCACGGCACAAGTATTGGTGGCGCGATTATCGACGGCGGTACATTCGATTTTGGCAAGGGCGATAAGTTTCCAAACTTCACAAAACCTGATCCGAGTTATCACGGCTTGGCATACTGGCCAGCACTCGGTGCAGGTTCGTACATTATTAAGGCGCGCGTGCAAATGTTGCGCGACTTGGGCATGGCGACAACTCCAGACAATGCTTTTAACTTCTTGCAAGGTCTTGAAACCTTGTCTTTAAGAATGGATCGTCACTGGGCGAATGCGCAACGCGTCGGCGAGTATCTCGCCAGTCATGCACAAGTTGAAGAGGTCTTTTATGCCGGGCTTAAAACGAGCAAGTGGCATGAGCGAGCAAAGAAATATGGCCGCGGTCTTGGCTATGGTTCGGTGCTTGCGTTCAACATCAAAGGTGGACTTGAAGCGGGGCAAAAGTTCGTCGCGGGACTCAAACTGCACAGTCACGTTGCCAACATTGGCGATGTGCGAAGTCTCGTGATTCACCCAGCTTCGACAACCCACAGTCAGCTTTCGCCTGAAGAACAAGCTTCAACGGGTGTGTTTCCTGGGTTAGTTCGTCTCTCGGTTGGCCTTGAGTCAATTGAAGACATCTTGGCTGACCTTGAATTGGGTTTTAACGCCTCAAAGTAAGCTTGCGTTCGCAAGGCGGGCAATGGACTTTTAGCCCAATAATTTACTGTCCGTTCATCATTAAGTCAGACCGAGTTCACAAGTCGGTGCAAGCATAAGGGTTGTGACCATGAAATCGACTCCGACCCCGCGACAGATGGTGGTTGTTTATAGTCGGGCCGACAAGATATTCCGCAGGATCGTGACTGCAGGTGCACTCACATCGCTCATGTTGTTGGGTCTTATCGCTGCTTTTCTCATTTTTCGAAGCTCGGCTACCTTCCGCGAATTTGGTATCAATTTCATCACTGGCTCAGAGTGGTTTTCGGCTGGCGAAGACCCTCTCGGCGGGGCAACTACTGCGCTGGTAGAGGCAGAAGACGCAAGTGTTTTTTCGATAGGCCCAATGATCGTTGGTTCGGTTGTTGTTGCACTGATTGCGATGTTTATTGCATTGCCATTGTCAATGGGAGGAGCACTGTATATCGAGTTTTATGCACCTAAAGGAATTCACCGCATATTAGTTTCGATTTTGGATTTGGCCGCTGCCGTTCCCTCGTTGATTTTCGGACTTTGGGGAATTCAAATATTCACTCCGTTTGGTGTGCGGTGGGCGACATTTCTCAACGACCGCCTAGGATTCCTGCCAATTTTTTCCGTCGAGTTTGAGAACTTTGCGAGGAGCCCTTTCGTGGCAGGTTGTGTACTCGCAGCTCTAGTCGTCCCAATTACAACTTCGGTAGCTCGTGAAGTATATTCTCGCACTCCACGAGATTTAATAGACACCTGTTTTGCTCTTGGCGGAACTAAATGGGGCGCGATTCGCTCTGTTGTCATTCCTTACGGAAAGAGCGGTGTAATTGCCGGAGCAATGCTGGGTCTCGGTCGAGCATTAGGTGAGACAGTCGCGATTTATTTGATGTTAAACCTAGTTTTTGACTACTCCAATCAAATATTGGATTCGGCCGGCGGAAACGTAGCATCAATGATTGCTCTGAAGTTCGGAGAAGCAACCGATAAAGAAATATCGGCACTTATTGCCGCTGGATTAGTCCTGTTCGTTATCACTTTAATTGTCAACATGATCGCATCAAGCATCGTGCAAAGATCAACGCCGCGCGCATGAATTCCGTCCCCGCTACAGATCAGTACCTAGGCATTGAGCCTCTTCGTCCGTGGGCTGTAACTCGTTCAACAAACCTCAAAAACTTTTCTCGCTCGATTGTTTTCGGCTTAGTTGCATTCTTAGTAACGATCATGACTCCGTTAGCAAATATTGATGGATGGGCTGTCGCGTTCCTTCTTATTAATGTCGCTTGGGTCGTTGGTCGAACTTCACGATTGGGCGTAAAGGAACGTCGAGATGCGGTTTTAAGGTTGGTATTTACTTCGCTGGCTGTCCTCGCCTTTGTTCCTTGGCTGTCAATTTTCCTTACCGTCTTGTTAAAGGGTTATCGTGCGATCTATCCCGGATATTTCTTTTCGGATATGCGTACGTCAACGCCTGAGGATGAGTTCAATATTGGCGGAGCAGGACACGCAATTATTGGATCGCTGATCATGGTGGCGATCGCAACGGTCATTACTCTGCCGCTTGGAATTTTGAGCGGTATCTATCTCACCGAAGTGCGTGGGCGAATGACATTTCTTGTCAGATTCATCGTGCAATCGATGGCGGGTGTGCCATCGGTCGTAGCGGGGCTCTTTATTTTCACGACGATCGTACAGCCAATGGGTAAATACTCGGGAATGGCCGGTGGTCTTGCGCTCGCAGTGCTTATGCTTCCAACTGTTTCTCGAACTGCCGAAGAAGTGTTGAAACTCGTACCTGATGATTTGCGCAGTGCTGGCTATGCTCTTGGCGCACGGCAATGGCGCACGGCAATCATGGTGGTATTGCCAACAGTCAAGTCTGGTCTAATCACAGCAGGTATCTTGGGAGTTGCTCGAGTGATTGGCGAGACCGCCCCACTACTTCTTACTTCCCTTAACACCAACGGTTTTGTGTGGAACCCAGTCGGGGGAACTGTCGCGTCGCTTCCTACCTACATATTCTCGATGTTCATGTATGGCACGGAGTATTCAACATCTCGAGCATGGACTGGATCGTTAGTTTTACTTGCGCTGGTGTTTGGGTTCTTCGTCCTTGCTCGGAGGCTCAGCACTACCGCGGTTCAAAATGCAAAGACTGATTCGCGAAAAGCTAGAAAGTTGAAGAAAAAATCATGAGCCAAAGGACTGAGAATATGACAAAACAAAATGCTGACACGGTGACGAGGACGCCTCAACAATTTGAAGCAGCGTCCGAGTTCAGGGGACTTGAAACCCGAGGTGCTCATGCATGGTTTGGAACACACCATGCACTCGCGGATGTATCACTTCATTTCCCAGAACGATCCGTAACAGGGCTTATTGGCCCTTCCGGTTGCGGAAAATCAACGTTTATTCGTTTATTGAATCGAATGCACGAATTTATACCGTCAGCAGCCATGGCGGGTGAGATTCTCTTAAATGGTTCGGACATCTACGATCCGTCAGAGGATCCTGCCTTGATCCGGCTAAAAGTTGGCATGGTTTTCCAAAAACCGAATCCATTTCCTGCGATGACGATTAGAGAAAATGTCTTGGCAGGTATCAAGTTGGCTCACCTGAAGCGGGACAACCATGATGACATCGTTGAACAATGCTTGTCTCGTGCTGGTCTCTGGAAGGAAGTAAAAGATCGTCTTGGCGCATCTGGAGGTTCTCTTTCAGGTGGCCAACAACAACGGTTGTGTATTGCTCGTTCGCTAGCGGTAGAGCCACAGGTACTGTTGATGGACGAGCCATGTTCCGCACTTGACCCTGGCAGCACCCTACGGATCGAAGAAACGATTAAGGAACTTGCAGAGAAAATAACGGTAGTGATCGTTACACATAACATGCAGCAGGCAAGCCGTGTGAGCGACTACTGTGCGTTTTTCTTAACCGATGGCGGACCTGGCTATCTGGTTGAGGCTGATGAGACACGAAAGATCTTCACGAATCCAACTGATTCGCGAACCGCCGATTATGTTCAAGGAAAATTCGGCTGACAGTTAAGACGCTGTTCACTTTCTTTTCACCAATCGTACGCCCCAAATTTACAGCACCGTAAACATGTCGGCTTAGCCTCTTCGCTTAATACTAACTTCAAAACAATTAGGAGAAATATGAACAAGCGTGTAAAGCATTTTGTAGCGGTCGTGATCGCTGCAGCGAGCGTCCTATCGACGTCGTCGATAGCCAAGGCTGAAGATGTTACGGGTGGCGGCGCGTCGTTTCCTGTCTCATTTTTGACACCAGCAATTGCAGAGTTCAATAAAACTTATAGTCATAACCTCACCTACACCTCAACTGGTTCTGGCACTGGAAAGAAAAACTTTAAAGCAACAACTTTTAAGTTTGCAGGAACAGACTCAGCAGTGGGATCAAGCGACTTGCCATCATTTGGATGGAATTATGTCCCTTACGTAGCGGGTGCAATTGCTATTGGATATCGCTTGGATGAGATCAAGGGTGTAACGCTCTCGCTTAGCCCAGCCACAATCAACGGAATTTTCGGTGGCGTAATTTCAAATTGGAATGACCCGAGCATCGCGAACGACATCAAGACGAACCCAACATGGGGTAATTCGAAAAAGAAGTCCGATGTTAAAGGTGCGACTACTCTTTGGGAAAACGTAACTACGACCTCGGCAAAAATCACTGTGTCAATGTTGCCAGCAACTCTGAAGGCAACAAAAGGCCAAAAGATCGAGTGGATTGACGACACAACTAAGAAGGTATTGAAGACATTGACCATTGGAGCGAAAGCCGAAGTGAGCATGACTTCAAATGTGAAGTCGAAAGACAAATATTCGATCAAGGTCGGTGGCAAAACAATCGCCACTTATTCTCAGATCTCTGTAACTCTGCCCGACAAAGCTATTCAAGTTGTGTACCGCGCAGACACATCTGGTACCACTAACAACTTCTGCCAGTACATGGCGGGCGCTTCTAACCCAGACTGGAAGATCAACGACGCTTTCCAAAGTTGCGTTCCAGGTGGAATCACCGCCTATGGCTCACGCTTCGTTGGACAACCACAGAGCAATAACCAGGCGAATTACATTGCAAACACGAACGGTGCAATCGGGTATGGAGAAGTATCTTATTTCACTGACCCTTCACGTGCAGCGCTTGGAGCTCGTGCAGCAAACATTCGGAATGCGGCTGGAAAGTACGTTGCTCCAACATCTGCAGGTTACAACTCACATCTTGCAGGTGGAACTCAGGACGCAAAAGGTCTGATCGCGTTCAACTGGAAACAAACTACAAACCCAACGGCTTACCCGTTAGGTGCAGTGACTTATGGACTTTGCCAAACAGCATCTGATGCAAAGAACAAAGTAGTAGCGCAATTCTTCCAGTGGGTAATCACTGACTTCGGACCGAAGAATGCTGAAGCACTTGCCTACACACCGCTCCTTGGCACTACAGCAACTAGCGCCTTGGAATTGGCAAAGAAGTGCGGCGCAAGCTGAAGTAATTAACTAAATTGAAAAGGCCCCGGGGATTCCCCGGGGCCTTTTCTTTTATCCTCAGAGTTATAGCGTTTGCTAGAGATGTTGATGATGTGATCCGGTACGCGCCACCAATCTAGACCCCAACTGCAAAAGGTCAGCAGAGTTGCAATGACAGGGCCGATACATCGCGCCGAGTGCTTCGGCATCTAGCCGGCGAAGAAGTATTGGTTTTTGAGATTGACCAAGCGTATGCAATTGAGAAGACTAACGAGCGGACAACGGGTTATGTGTTCAAATTATCTTTTTGTATCGTCATCGGGTTGGTCGCGAAGAAATTGTTCGAGTTGAGCGCCGAGGTCGTCGGCTGTTGGTATATCAATTTGTGACAGACGGTCAAAGTCATTTTCAAGCATTTGCACATAACTTACAATCTGTTCATCACCCTCAACTGCCGCATCGTGCAGTTCTGACCACCTGTGGATTTCTTCATATAGATCGGCATGACGAGTTGGCACGCCGAGCACAAGTTCTAATTGTCGCAGTAATGCAGCCGACGATTTTGGATGTTGTGCATTTAATAAATATCTCGGCACGCCGACTCGTAACGACACAGAAGGCAGCTGCTCGCGCTCAAATCTTTCGTGAAGTACACCGATCAATCCGGTTGGTCCTTGATATTTCGGCAGATCTAGTTTTAATCGACGAGCAAGCGCGACATTGGATGAACTACCAAATACGTTCGGAGTGCGTGTGTGTGGGATCAGTTCATCGTTTGCCCCGACGGTTACAACAACACTGCATTTCAGGCGTTGAGCGCATTGAACAATGCACTCGGCAAAAATATTCCAGTTCGTGTGAGGTTCAACGCCTGACAGCACCACCAAGTCGCGCGCTCCATCAGGAAACCGAGCGACTATAAATTCATTCTCTGGCCAAATGATTTGACGATGGTTATCTTCGTCCAAATAAACTTCAGGTCGCTGAGCAGTGAAATCAAAAAATGGATCAGGATCAATATTGGCTACAACGATTGTTGTTCGGTCGTCAAGGCACCATTCGAGTGCGCCCGTAGCAGCTCCAGCCACATCAAAATATCCGCGTAAGGCAATGACTAGAACAGGGTCGCGTAATGTTCCTACTGCATCCCAATCAGCTTCAAGAACGTCTTCAACATTCATAGATAGCCAAGAAAATAACCGTGACAAATTACTTCCACTGTGTAAGCATGGCAGCCATGGATGCATCTTCACACCCCAAATCTCGAGTTTCAAAGCGCTTGGCCACGATTAATGAGTCGGCAACCTTGGCAGTTGACGCAAAGGCTAAAGCGTTGCAAGCAAAAGGCGAACATGTAATCGGCTTTGGTGCCGGTGAGCCAGATTTTCCAACACCTGAATATATTGTCGAGGCTGCAGTTCGTGCGGCACACGACCCGAAGGCACACCGTTATACCCCGGCTGCTGGTTTGCCACAATTGCGCGAGGCAATTGCAGTTAAAACGAAACGTGATTCACAGTTTGATTGCAATGCGTCGCAAGTATTAGTAACAGTTGGCGGAAAGTATGCGGTGTTTGTTGCATTCGCCGCGTTGTGTGACCCAGGTGATGAAGTGATTTGCCCTGCACCATATTGGACAACTTACCCAGAGGCAATCACGCTTGCAGGTGGCGTGCCGGTAATCATTGACACAACTCAAGAAACCGAATTCAAGGTCACGGTTGAACAACTTGAGCGTGCCAAAACCGCAAAGACGAAAGTTTTACTTTTTGTTTCACCAGACAATCCGAGCGGCGCTGTGTATTCGCGTGAGGAAACTATTGCGATCGGCAAGTGGGCTGTTGCGAATGACGTTTGGGTTGTGACTGATGAAATCTACGAGCACTTAACTTACGGCAAACATGTTTTCACTTCGATGCCTACGGTCGTGCCTGAGATTGCTGATCGCTGCGTGATAGTTAACGGTGTTGCTAAAACCTATGCAATGACTGGGTGGCGTGTGGGTTGGATGATCGGTCCACCAGATGTGATGAAAGCGGCAATCAACTTTCAAAGTCATACAACATCGAATGTTTCTAATGTTGCGCAATACGCAGCGTTGGCAGCCGTTTCTGGCGACTTATCGGCAGTTGCGATGATGCGCGAAGCATTTGCCCGTCGCGGGGCGTTGATGCATGAGATGTTGAATAAAATACCTGGCGTCAGTTGCATGCAACCCCAAGGCGCGTTCTATTGTTTCCCAGATTTTTCGGGGCTGCTAAATCGCAATCTAAGTGGAGAGACTGCTGCGACAACACTCGCATTAGCTGACATCGTGCTTGACCGCGCCAAAGTTGCGTTTGTGCCCGGCGAGGCATTTGGTCTGCCGAGATATGCGCGGTTCTCGTTTGCTCTCGGCGACGATGACCTGCGCGAAGGCATCAACCGCCTCGCCGCTTTCGTCAACGGCTAAGGGCTAGGGGCTTAGGTTTACAAAAATCGTTTAGACTCTTGTGCATGATGGCGCAAGTGTTAGTTGCAATTTTGGCTGGATTTGTTGTTGCGATACCTTCAACGTTTTGGCTTTTAAAAAAGGTACGAATCAAATCTAAAGTTCGCCATTTTCAAGTTTCATTGGCTCTCGGTTTACCGACCGCCTTATTCATCTATCTTTTGCAAACCAGATTCGCTCTGCCCATTGTCATCATCACAGTCGTATTATCTCTCCTCGTTGTTGCTCTTGAACTATCCCTCCGCCGCCTCGTCGCAAAATTGACCGCATATAGAGTTGGATTGGGCAATGGCAAATTTGGTTTTGGAGTTGCATTTGAGGAAGCAAGAGCCGCGGCTGGTGCTTATCCAGATGATTATATGACCAAGGATTTTTGGCTCGAGAAGCAGGAGTTTATGAAAAGTTGTAGTTTGCACAAGGCAGACTTTATCGCAAAAAATGTATCAGGTCTTCCGGTGAATTCATTCAAAATGCATGCCGGTATTGATTTTCAGAGTCCGAATTATGGTATGTGCCAAGGGGTTAGAAATACCACGGACGTACCGGGTGTAACTGACATTAAGCGCTTAACACTTCTTGGCGGTTCAACTGTTTTATGCGAGGAAGTTCCTGATCGATTGACGAATGCTTCTATCTTGCAAAGGTTTCTTAATGAAGCAAAACAAAATATTCAAGTGATTAACTATGGTGCTTCAGGCGCGACTTCAATTGACCGAGTCCGAATGTTGCTGGAACTCAGCGACGCCATTGAGGGCGACTATGTTGTTTTTTATTTTGGCGTTAACGACTCTGGACTACATATCAACACTTTAGTAACCATTCAACAATTAACTTGGATTGCAGTGCGAGCACTTAAGGCATTGTCAGAACTCGGTTTAGAAACAGCAAGGTGGTTATATGGGGAGTTGTCTCCACACAGTTTCAGGAAGTTTTCTCGTGCGGCAGTCACTGACACAATCGGAGCGTTGAACGAGGCTCACGAGTATTGCGTCAGCAGGGGTGCTCAAATGGTTGCGATATTGCAACCAAATTTATACACACTGCGAACCAAGTCGCAATACGAGAGGCAACTGGAGAAACGATATTCTATAGATATGCGCACCCTCGTCTTGGACGCATATAGGCGTTATGAGGAGTGGGTGAAGGAGACGCCGTATGCAGTATCGGCAACGCATATTTTTAATAATGCGACAGCGCCAGTTTTTTTGGATTGGTGTCATGTGAACGCACGGGGTAATGAGATTGTCGCCAAGTTTATTTTTGAGGAATTACAGCGTCGAGGGATGCTCAGTAGCGACTCGAAGTTATGATCAGAATGTGAAGTTGTTAAAAAAGTTATTTGATCGTTTGCATAATCGCTTTTTAGCCAAGCGCGGCGGTGATGATGAGCAACCGCCTTTCAACTATCCACTTTTTTAGGCGTTTGGGTTGGCGCGCTATGCGCGGTTTTCGTTTACGCTTGGCGATGATGAATTGCGTGAAGGCATCAACCGCCTCGCCAGTTTCGTCAACGGCTAAATGCTAAGAATTACGAACATCGTTTAGACTTTAGTGAATGATGACGAAGTCACTAGCCGCAATTTCGGCTGGATTTATTGTTGCGATACCGTCAACGTTTTGCCTTTTAAAAAAGGTACGAATCAAATCTAAAATTCGCCATTTTCAAGTTTCTCTTGCTTTTGGTTTGCCGACCGCTTTATTCATTTATCTTTTGCAAACCAGGTTCGCGGTGCCTATTGTCATCATCACAGTCGTATTATCTCTCCTCGTAGTTGCTCTTGAACTAACCCTCCGCCGCGTAGCCTTAAAAACTTCGAAAAACCTTGGGTCTTTTAGACACGGAAGGAGCGGTGGCGGACTTAGTCATGCTGAAGCCAAAGAGGCTGCCGGAAGTTATCCTGACGATTATCTAACTGAGAAATTTTGGTTGGAACAAAGGCAAGCTAGACGTAATCTTGCCGCGCAAAAATTAGAATATAAAATTGTAAATCAAACTGAGACGGCTACCCACAAGATTGATTCAGTTACCAATGTCATGTGTGGTGAATATTCTGTTTCAAATGGTATTCGAAATACGACTGATGGACACAAGGGTGATGTTCAAGATTCGCTAACTGTGCTTTTGTTAGGAGGTTCGCCTCTAGTTGGTAATGAAGTTCCTGACAGGCTGACAAGTTCTTCGTTTCTACAAAGAATGGCAAACGACCATAAAATTAATATTAATGTCGTGAATGGCGGAGCTAGTGGGTCGAGTGTTCTTGGACGCACAAAACTTTTAAAAGATTTGATCGATGCGACCTCGATCGCTGTTTTTGTATTTGGGGTAAACGATTTTGGATGGTATGACCGAAAATTGAAAAAATTGGTGATTGATTGCGTGTCGTTACCGTTAAGAATTTTAAGAGCGATAGTTGATCTCGGTTCAGAAGTCGCGAATTTTACCTATGAAAAAATATCACCGTGGTACTATCGCAAAGCGACGCGCAATGCCGTAAATGTCGCAACCGAAACTTTGAATGATGCCTATGAGTTCTGCAATCTTAATTCAGTTCACATGATCGCAATATTGGAACCTAACCTCTACACACGTCAAACTCTCCATGGATACGAAAATCAGTTGATTAATCGGTTTAATAGAGACCTGCGAACACTTATTCTTGAGAGCTACAAGTACTATGAAGCTTGGATCAAGACTGTTCCGTATGGGGTCTCAGCGACACACATTTTTGATATGTCAAACTCGTCAGTTTTTCTAGATTGGTGTCATTTGAATGCTCGGGGTAATAAGTTGATTGCCGAATTTATCTTTGACGAACTTCAACGCCGTTCAATCATCAGCACTTCTTTTACTGATTAATGATTTGATTATTTTTTATGAGACGTATTAGCTTAAATCTTTGCCAAAATTGAAATAGGAAAATACTTCAATTAGGTGATTTGTAGCGTAGACATTTCGAATGCAGTATTTGTAGGCCCGTGACCGGATTTGCTCTCGGTGACGATGACCTACGCGAAGGCATCAACCGCCTCGCCGCTTTCGTCAGCGGCTAAAGGCTAAGAGGTCTGGGTTAGCGGGCGCTTAGCGCGATGTAAATTAACGCTTCGCTGACTTGTTCAGCGGCACCAAGGACATCGCCAGTGATTCCGCCGATTTTTTTAATTGACCACCAGCGAATTATCGATGCACCGATGATTGTCGCAGCGATGACACCGACTGACCAGACGCCAGTGATTGCGATCACAACTAGCACTGACAAACAAAGTGAAACAATTGCTTTTGACGCACGAAGACTTTTAACATAATCAGAGCCGAGTCCTTCGTGTCGAGCAAGCGAAGTGGTGAGCATCAGTGCAAGCGCACCTGCGCGCGCCAAACAGTGCGCAGCGATAGCCGCAGTAAACATTTGGTTTGGAGCAATCGCGCTTAAGGCACAAACTCGAAGCACGATTGACCCGCACATGGCAGCGACTCCGTACGAACCGTGTAGTGGATCTTTAAGAATACGGAGCCGATCTTCGGTAGACCATCCGCCCACAAAAGCGTCGGCTATATCGGCTAGTCCATCTTCATGGAATGCACCGGTAATCAAAACACCAACCAACACCGCAACTGCAGCACCGACTAGTGGTGTCGTGAGATTGCTTACACCCCATGCAACCGCGCCGACGATTGCACCTACAACAACGCCGACGATTGGAAACCACGGTGCGGCGAGACCGATCGATGGTTCATGTTTATGTCGCACTGGTATTCGAGTTAGAAAACTTAATGCGACAAAAAATCCGCGAAATAATTTCATGACCCAAACCATTCGGCGAATGTTGGCACATCCGTAATACCAGCGCATGCCATTTTGACAAGTGGCACAGCAGCCATTGCTCCACTGCCCTCACCTAGTCGCATATTTAGGTCTAGCAAATGTGGCTTCTTTAAATATTCAAGAACTTTACGATGACCGGGTTCGCCAGAGCAGTGACCAATCCAACAATGATCAAGAGACTTTCGATCGATCTGAAATAAAACAAGTGCAGCTGCCGTGACTACATAGCCGTCAAGGATCACTGGCAAGCGGCGCATTCGTGCAGCAATAATTGCGCCAGCCATTGCAGCGAGTTCTGTGCCACCAACTTCACGCAATAGCTCGAGTGGGTCACTAATATCTGCCACACGCGATGTGGCGCGCTCAACCGCCAAAACTTTTCGGCCAAATTTTTCGTCATCAACACCTGTCCCACGACCAACCCATTGGTTAGGTTCACCGCCAAGTAAAGCCGCTGTCAACGCAGCAGCAACCGTCGTGTTGCCGATGCCCATCTCTCCAAGAATCAACAAATCCGCATCAATGCTCTCAACTGCGCTTCGCCCAGAATTGATGGCATCATCGAGCCGCATCTTTGACATTGCAGACTCAATTTGAATATCGTTTGTCGGTACACCGACTCCGACATCAATCGCGCTAACAGTTGCACCAGCAATTTTTGCAAACGCTGAAAGAGTTGACTTACCCTCTTGGTATGCCTTAAGCATTGCGGCCGTAACTTCTGTTGGGTAGGCGCTGACGCCACTTTGTGCGACACCGTGATCTGCAGCAAACACTAAGGCTGATGGCCGATGAATCGCAGGTTGTGACGAGGCTTGCCATTGCGCAACCCAGATTGCGACATCGTCAAGCGCCTTTAATGCACCTTTTGGTCTGAGGATATTTTCGGCGCGTTGTTGCACAGCAATCCGCGATGGTTCATCGGCCAGAGGCATTGCGTTGATGCACTGTTTAATCCACTTACGTGTCATCGTAAAAGCCTTTCTGGTTTTTGAAGTTCGATTGCTCTTCCAGCAACTAGAAATAGCGATTTGCTCGATGCTCGCACCCACTGCTGATTGATCCGTCCAAGGCCATCTCGGTAATCGCGCCCAAGTGGTGTTTCAGGAACGATGCCGAGTCCGACTTCATTGCTGATCGCAATAGTTGTTCCGACTCGTCGATCAATTGCTGACAACACCAGCGTGTTGGCTGTGCGTATTTCGGTCTCGCTATAGCCAGCAAGCATCAGATTAGAAATCCAAAGTGTCAAACAGTCGATAATCACGAGCGCATTCGGTGCACAATTGTTCAAGGCCGCATTTAAATCAATCGGCTCCTCAATAGTTTGCCAGTGCGGTCTTTCAGCCCGGTGTCTTGCGATTCGATTTTTCATATCTTCATCGTGAGCTTCAGCAGTCGCAACAAAAATCACTGGTTTATTTGATTGTGTTGCAAGTTCGACTGCCAGAGAACTCTTTCCGCTTCGAGCACCACCGAGTAGAACAATCAAACCGAGTGGCAAAGAAATGTCAAAATTGGTTTCAGGTTGCATCAGTAATCAATTCCGCGCTTTGCTTTGAAGCCACTTTCGTACGCATGTTTGACATTTCGCATTTCAGTAACTGTGTCGGCAATGTCGATTAGCGGTTGGGGTGCGTCGCGTCCGGTGACGACTATATTCAGGTGTTCTGGACGGGTCACCAGAGCATCAATAACCGGCTGAGTTTCAATCCAGTTCCAATTAAGTAGATATGTGAGTTCATCAAAAATTAGTAAGTCGTACACGCCACTTTTTAATAGTTCGTCTGCCTTATTCCAAGCAGCAGCACCAGTTTTCTTGTCCTGTTCAAGATTTTGTGAATCCCAGGTGAAGCCTTCTCCAAGAGCAAACCAGTCGACCCCAAGTTGACGACCAATCTTTTCTTCGCCGACATTCCAGTTTCCAGACTTGACAAACTGGACAACACCCACTTTCCAATCGCGTGCAACGCCTCGAATCATTACCCCGAATGCCGAAGTACTTTTACCTTTGCCGTGACCTGTGTGAACTAAAAGCAAAGATTTTGGTGTGCGAAGCTCTTTTGAGCGCGGGTCGTTTTCTGGCGGGTTCTCGTTTGAATTTGTGTTGTCATTATCGCTCATTAATTTTCCAAACTTTTTGTGGTTGATAGTTGCTCTGATTACAACGAGTGATAGTCTCGTATTGCTTCGGCAATAGTCGTAGCAATGTAATGCTCAGCGAAGTCTGGTGAGATCCCAGCACTGTCCCGCAACGGTAATTGTTAAAACATCTCAAGAAATTGAGAAGTTAGGACAAAGTCCGGTCGCCTAGTACTGCATTCAACTTGTAGTCCTCGCCAGAGGGACAAAGGAAATTATATGCGAAAGAAATCTCTGGTCGGCATTGCCGGCCTTTTTTTATTGACAGCGTTAACTGCTTGCAGTGGAAGTAACACATCGACTGAAACCTCGGTAGTTGAAGTAACTGAAACAACGAGTGCGAGTTCAACTTACCCAGTAACTGTTGGTGATTTAACACTCGCTACGCAGCCAATGCGAATTATTTCATTGTCACCAACCGCAACCGAAATGCTTTATGCAATTGGAGCAGGCAAACAAGTAGTTGCTGTTGATGAATACTCAAACTTTCCTGCAGAAGCAGTCGCACTCGATACAGCATTGTCAGGCTACGAACCGAATGTTGAAGCAATTGCTGGTTTCACGCCCGACTTGGTAGTCATTGCTAATGATCCAGGCGGACTTATTGAGCAGTTAAACGCGTTGTCGATTCCAGTGTTCCTAGCCCCAGCCGCAGTAACACTCGATGATGCATACGCACAGATTGAGCAACTTGGCGCGCTAACTGGAAATCTTGAAACTGCAGTTTCGTTGTCTACTCAAATGCAAGCAGACATTTCTGCTGCTGTTGCCGAAGTGAAAATGCCAACGACGCCACTGACATACTTTCACGAACTCGATAACACTTTGTATTCGGCGACTTCAAATACATTCATCGGCAAGGTTTACAGCTTGTTTGGGATGACAAATATTGCTGATGGCGTTGAAGCCGGAAACGATTATCCGCAACTTTCTGCCGAAGTGATCGTTAAGGCGAATCCTGACATCATTTTTATTAGTCATACGGAAACACCTGAAATAATTGCCGCGCGGGATGGTTGGGGCGAATTGAAAGCCGTGACGAGCAATCAAGTAATTTTACTTCCAGCAGACATTCCGTCACGCTGGGGACCACGCTTAGTTGAATTCATTATTGCGATTCGTGATGCCGTGGTGAAGACCCTTGCTAATGCTTAAAACTTTTTAGGTGTTAGTGACACAAACTTCCCAAATGTCCACTCAAGGACGAGACCACTCAGTGTTGTGGTTTTCTTTGAGTGGACTATTGGTGGTTTGCGCAATGTTGTTGGGTGTGATGATTGGTCCTGCTGGGCCAACTTGGTGGCGAATTCCACTTGAGTTGATCAATCAACTTCCGCTTATTTCTATAAATAGTGGAGTTAGCAAAGCCGACTGGAATATCGTTTGGATGATTCGAGCGCCACGAGTTGTGCTTGCCGCAATTGTCGGAGCAACTTTGTCGGTTTCGGGAGCGAGTTACCAAGGCGTATTTCGTAATCCACTAGTTGATCCATATTTATTGGGTGTTGCTTCTGGTGCCGGTCTCGGAGCGACATTGGTTTTTGCTTCTCGTGGAACTCAGTCGCCAACATGGTTGATTGATCCGCTGCCGTTAGCGGCATTTTGTGGAGCGCTAGTCGCAGTGTTTATCACATATACAGTCGGAACTTCGTTCGGTCGCACACGGTCAACAGTGATGCTGGTTCTTGCTGGTGTTGCCGTCACATCACTGGCTACGGCAATACAAACATTTATTTTGCAACGCAACAACGATGTAATCAGACAAGTTTTTTCGTGGGTGCTCGGTCGGCTGTCAAGCGCTACTTGGGGTGATGTGCGACTGGTCTTGCCGTATGTCGTAATTAGTACCGTTGTGCTGCTCTTACATCGTCGACTTTTAGATGTGTTGCGCGTCGGTGATGATGAGGCAACCGCGTTAGGCACAAATATCCGCCGCGTTCGCTTAACGATTGTTTTGGCTGCAACACTTGGCACGGCATCAGTTGTTGCCGTAAGTGGACTGATTGGTTTCGTAGGAATCATTGTTCCGCACGCTGTTCGTTTAATTGCAGGTTCTAGTTATCGAAGAGTTTTACCGCTCAGCGTTTTACTAGGTGCAGCGTTTCTTGTGGCGGCAGACATCCCAAGTCGTGTATTGGCTGATCCAGCCGAAACACCGATCGGTGTAGTCACTGCCTTCTTCGGTGCACCATTTTTCTTGATTTTGCTTCGCACTAGAAAGAATTTGTCATGAGTACGCTCGGGTTTTGCGAACTGACTATCTCTTATGACGGAGTTTGCGCAGTAAATAGTTTCAACAACATTTTGCATTCGGGTGAATGGTTGTGTTTAATCGGCCCTAATGGCGCTGGCAAGTCTTCGGTGCTACGTGCCGCGGCTGGTCTTGTTAAATATTCTGGCTCGGTTGCAATTGATCAAAAAGAAATTCCGACAACTTCGGCACGGTGGCGTGCACAACACATTGCTTATGTGCCGCAAACACCGTTAATGCCAGAAGACATGTCCGTCTACGAATACGTTTTACTCGGACGCAACCCGTATATCAAGCATTTCGCCTCCGAATCGGCGCATGACAAACTTGTGATTGAAAAAGTCCTGACGCGATTAGATCTAACTCGATTCTCATACCGTTTGGTTGGCACGCTTTCTGGCGGTGAGCGTCAACGATTAGTAATCGCTCGAGCCTTGGCTCAAGAGGCACCAGTGTTGTTACTTGATGAGCCAACCGCAGCACTAGATATTGGCCACCAACAACATGCACTTGAATTGGTCGATACTTTGCGCCGTGAGAATGGCTTGACGGTCGTTTCGGCGATGCACGACTTGACATTGGCAGGTTTGTATGCAGATCGTCTGGTGTTGATGCATCAGGGAGTTTGCGTTGCTTCGGGTAGCGCACAAAGTGTGTTGCGTTCAGAAATTCTCGCCGAGTTCTACGGTGTTTCGGCTCGGGTTCACCACGAGCCAGACGGCACTGTTGTGGTAATTCCACAGAGGTCAATCAGCAACTAGTTTGTAGCAGATGTCTGAATCTGATCAACGAAAAGTCGCAAACTTGCTGAACGAACACGTCGTTGGTTGTGCATCAGCGCATCAAAGACTGCTGGCAGCACTAGAAAATTTAACTGACGCACAGTGTCGACAAGACTCGTTATTGCCAAATTGGTCGCGTGGCCATATCTTGACGCACCTAGCGCGCAATGCCGATAGTCATGTGCATTTATTGCAGAGTGCCGTGCGCGGTGAAATAGGCAAGCAATACCCGAGTATTGAAAAACGAAATGCGGATATCGAGTCTGGGTCATCAAGAAATGCAAATCAATTAGTTATTGACTTACGAGTCAGTATTTATAGTTTAGAAGCCGCATGGGCGAGCGCGAATGAAAAAGTCTGGTTTGGTCAAGGACGTGGTTTAAATGGAAATGTGCTTGAGATGTCATCAATCGTTTTTATGCGATGGCGTGAAGTTGAACTTCATCACGCTGATCTAAATATCGGGCTTAACTACGACGACCTGACTTCGTTATACGTGCGACTTGAATTAGATCAACAAATTATGTTGTGGCGCAGTCGCAAGCCAATGGGTATGACGGACTTGCCTGAAACCGCCAAGAAATTATCGCCGTCGCAGCGTTTGGCGTGGTTGATGGGTCGCATTGAAGTCGATGGTCTTGCCAAGCCCGAACCGTTGTGAGGAATTTTCTTAGATTTGGTTTTATAGTCGCGCTTGTCTGTGGTGCCGGTGTCGTTGGATCTGCAAACCCTGTCGAGGCTCATGCGGGGTTGAAGTCAAGTGAACCAGCCGCCTCGTCTGTTCTTGAACAGTCACCAGAAGAAATCATCTTGAAATTTGCCGAGCAAGTTGAGATCTCGTTTGGCAGTATCAGATTATTTGATGCAAATTCAAAGTTGATCACCTTGTCTACGCCGAATTATGGACTTACGGATGGTGTTGTGGATGCCAAAACTGTGCGTGTCGGTGTGCCCACTCTTGAGCCTGGAAGTTATTTAGTCGTCTGGAGAGTTATATCTGTGGATAGTCATCCAGTGCAAGGTGCATTTGGGTTTCAAATTGGGGCTCGAGGCAAAAATCTCGCGGCGCTCGGCATCGAAGTTTTATCTAATAGTTCGGCGTCTAACTTCGTAAAAGTAGTTATGGGTTTTGCGCGTTGGTTGAGTTTCTTGGGTGTAATGGTGCTGATTGGATCGATGTTGCTTGCGACTCGAATCATTGGTCAGTCTCGAATTGAAAATGTCATTAAAGCATCTTGGTTCGTAGCAGTAGTCGGTTCAGCAATAGTTCTAGTAATGCAAGCACCATACGCATTAGGCAGTTCGCTTTCAGATTCTGTTTCAGTTACGTCGGTGAGGCAAGTTCTAGAGACACGACTTGGTACTTGGTTAATCATTCGTGCCGTAATTCTGCTTTTATTCTTGCTGATTATTTGGAAGCGCGATTTGCATCAAAAACCGATTTGGCGAATGGCAACAACAATCTTGAGCGTTGTGTTGTTTGCAACATTTTCAATTCCAGGTCACCCGGGGATGCGACAGTTTTCATCTCTAAGTATTGGTACTGACATCGTTCACTTTCTAAGTGTCGCAGTTTGGATGGGTGGATTAGTAACAATTGTTTTATTAGGTCGAAAGTGGCAAAGCGAGTCACCAAAAGTAATTGCATGGTTCTCGTTTAATGCAACTATTGCGATGCCGATCATGGTTGCTACTGGAGTTGCTCAAGCCTGGCGAATGATGGAAGGGTTTCAAAATCTATTTTCAACAACTTATGGCACAGTTCTTAGTATCAAAGTTCTTGTTGTTGTGGTGGCAATTGCTGCTGGCACTAAGGCACGCCAAATATTTAAGGACAAAAAAGTTGATAGTGAAGATTTAAAAAAGATTAAGTTCTCAAAGACGATTGTTGTAGAAAGTGTTATTGGCTTAGTTGTGCTCGCAGTAACAGCAGTACTTGTTTCTGTTCCACCACTTAGCGTCAACACTGCTACGCCTTTTACGGCAACCCTGGTTCAATCAAATTTCATTGCAGATATCACAATCACTCCAGCACGTGTTGGAAATGCTGAGATGCATGTTGTGTTCTCGCCGCCAGGCGGAACCCTTGAGCCGATTGAATCAATGACGGCACGAATCTCGCTCGTAAGTGGTGAGATCCCGCCGATACCAATTGGAATGAAAGCCATTGGCGTGAATCACTTTCAAGCGAATTTACAAGTGCCGCGTGATGGTGAATGGTTGCTCGAATTAATTGTCAAGCCCGCAACTAATAGAACACTGCGCTTCAGCCAAATTGTAAAAATCAAAAACTAGAAATTGATTTTGCGGACAACTAAATGGTGTGGCATCTGAGTAGTGCCTTCAGTGAACCCGTCACCAACAACTGAAAACTCGTGTCGTAGATAGAAGTTAAGAGCAGAATCGCGGGCTTTGGCCCAAATATATTTAGCCTCAAGTTTTTCGGCGTGAATAACGCCAGCAGTTAACAACATTGCGCCCAGTCCCGCACTCTGTCGGCTTTTGGCTACTGCCATACCCCGAAGTTGAATTGCTTGGGCTGTGCTGTCTTCTGGCCAAGGGTTAATAACCCAAGTTGATGTGCCGATCAGATTTTCATACGGATCAAAAATGCCTAGATGAACTGTTCCTGGATTCGAATCTTCCACATATTTGGGGTCACTAGTTGGCGTGTTATCGCGCAAGACCGCCGTACGTAGTGCGTAGGTTTCCGAAGTCTGTAGTTCAACAACTTCAAATTTAGTATTTGACATTATGCGAGATATTACTGCCAGTTCAGTGCAGCATCAGATTGCGAATATCTAAAACACGGTCAGCTATTGCGTTTGCCTCATTTTGGTCGTGAGTTACATGCAGCGTTGTCGTGCCACGTAGCCGAAGCAAAGTGCCAAGATCGTCGAGTAGTCGCGCGTGTAACTCTTTGTCAAGGCCACTGAGTGGTTCGTCGAGTAGCAAAACTTTAGGTTGTGCCACTAGTGCTCGGGCGACTGCAATACGTTTTGCCTCACCGCCCGAAAGTTTAAATACTTCGCGCTGAGATAGATGGGTTAGCCCAACGAGTTCGAGAACTTCTGCGACTTTTTCATCCATTAATTTCTGTTTAGTGCCTTGAATCATTAACGAATAAGAAATATTTTTAGCGACATTCAAATGCGGAAACAACTGATTGTCTTGAAAGACCAAGCCGATTCGACGCGAATGTGCCGGTTTGGCGGTGATCTCTTCGTTGCTCAAAAGAATCGTGCCAGAGTCAACTACTTCAAGACCTGCGATGCATCGCAGCAAGGTCGTTTTGCCTGAACCACTTGGGCCAGTCAAGGCGACGATTTCACCGGCACCTATATATAGAGCAAGATTTTGCAGCACCGGAGTTAATTCGTAAGTCACGACAAGGTTTCGACAATCCAACATTTAGATATCTCGTTTATCTGTTTTTCTCTGTGCCGAGATGATCGACCAGCCCAATAATCGCGACGCAAGCAACAATCAACAAAGTTGCGATTGCATAGGCCTGAGCCTGAATAATTTCACCTGGACGACCCAGTAGTCGCGAAATCATCAGTGGCAAAGTTTCGTTATTACGTCGCACAAGAAAACTGCTCGCACCAAACTCTCCTAGCGAAACGGCGCAAGCGACTGCTGCTGCTGACATTAGAGCAGGTTTGATTATTCGTAAGTCTATTGTTCGCCACATTTGCCAAGTGGTTGCACCCAATGTCTGCGAAGCGTCACGCAATCCATTTGGCAGGTCTCGAATTGTTGGTGAAATTATTCGCATCACAATTGGGATTGCAACTAAGCAGTGGGCAATTGGCATCATAAGCCATGCTCCGCGCCAATCAATTGGGTTGACATCAAACGTAATGATTAGCCCAAGACCGAGAGTTACCGCCGAGACTACGACTGGCAACGCCGTTAGTAAGTTTAAAAATCTATAACGTGCGGAGCCATAGATAATTGAGCATGCGCCAAACAAACCAATAGTCGTTGAGACAACAATTGTAAAAACAGCATATTTCAGTGAAGTCGTCAACGACTTTGAAATTTCTTCGTCTGTAAAGATGCTCTGCCAAATCGAAAAGTTAATTTTCTGCCCAATCAAAATTGATCGGCGCACGACACTGACCAATGGCATAACTACGACAAAGGTGCTGATTGATGCAACTGACGTAATAAGAACTATCTGACCAGGGGTTTGAGGTTTACGAATTCGTGAAAAAACCATCTGGCTAAGTTCTGCTGATTTTGTCGTGCCGAATTGTGTAGTCAATAAAATCAAAACTCCGACAACGACCAGTTGCAAAATTGATAGAACTAATGCCCCAGAGACATCCCCGAGTTGCATTGCCCGAAAATAAATCTCTGTTTCAATTGTTGACCGAGCAGGGCCACCCAAAATACGAATGACGCCGTATGAGGTAAAGCACATCAAGAACACCAAAATGCCGGCTGATCGTAATGAATTCTTAAGCAAGGGCAAAGTGACTGTTACAAAGAGTCGTATTTTTGAAGCACCAAGAGTGCGAGCGACATCATCTAAATGTGGATTAATTTGTTGCCACCGACTCGAGATAATTCGCACTACAAGCCCAAAATTGAAATATATGTGAGCAATAATTATCGCGAATGCACTTTGGTGAATTCTCGTTGGAAGAATCTCAAGAAACGCTACGCCGACTACAACTGTCGGCAAAATAAATGGAACACTGATAACTGAAATTAGTGCTCGTCGTCCAAAAAAATCGAAGTTTGCAGTCATAGCGGCAATTGGCATTGCGAATAAAAGAACCAGAATTGTGCTGATTATTGCTTGCCACATTGTGAACCAGACCACACTTCGGGTCGTTTGCGCCGTAAGTATTGCAAACGACTCAAAGTTAAGTGAGATTATAAAAATATTTAGTGTAGGCGCCACAACAAACGTCAGCATCGCCACAACTGGTAAAACTGCTAGCCATTTACTTGTTGATCGATACGAAGTGATCATCAGTAATTAATCATCAAGAATCGAGAATCAATCGCCAATAGTTAGCGCAACACCGTATTCGTGAATGTATCGAGCCATGCCGTTCGTCGTTCGGCAATCAACTTTGGATCAAGTTGCAGCGGCAATTCTGGGCGTAACGAATATTTGAGAAATTCTGTCGGAAGCTTCGCGTTTGTATTAGCGGGGTAGACAAACAGAGTGAGTGGTAAATCCTCTTGAAATTTGACTCCAGTTAGGTAATCAATTAATAGTTGCGCCTCGCGCTCGTGCTTTGTCCCGCGCAGAACTCCGGCGAATTCAACTTGGCGGTAACAAGTTAGTGCGGCAACTGCAGTCGGTGCCGTGTCAGGTTTTGGATCTGCATAGATCATTTCTGCAGGAGGGCTGGATCCATAACTAACAACGATCGGTCTGTCTCCTTTGCCAGATGAGCCCGAGAATTCTGTGTAGTAGGCCTCGTTCCATCCGTCTACAACTAATAAACCGTTTTGTTTGAGTTGCTGCCAGTATTCGCCCCATCCATCTTCGCCAAATTCGGCGATAGTCGCGAGCATGAACGCTAAACCTGGCGACGATGTAATTGGACTCGGTACAACGAGAAGATTTGCGTAGTTCGCCGAAGTCAATGCACGCAGAGTCAATGGTGGTGCAATCTTACGATCGGCAAACCATTTGACGTCGTAGTTAATGCACACATCACCAGTATCAACTGGCGACACTTCGTCATCTGTGACTAAGTTGCGAACTGTTTCGTCAAGTTCATTGATATTTTTTGTTTTATATGCTGAAAATATTTTTGCGTCAATTGCTCTCGACAACAGTGTGTTGTCAACTCCCCATAACACATCGCCTTGCGGATTGCCTGCGGTGAGTGAAGCCTTTGTCACTAATTCTCCCGCGTCACCACCAAGTGCGATTTCAACTTTGATGCCAGTCTCAAGTGTGAAGTCATCAAAGATATTTTCGGATGGTGTGAACGAGTCATACGCAAGAAGCGTCAACGTGATTGGGTCAGAACTTTCGCTTTGCGACGACGTTTGCGTCTGGTCAGTTGATGAATCAGTATTCGTTGAGCCTTTGGCGCATGCGCTCGCAATCGCTGCGAGTAGAACTGTGCCCAAAATTAGGTTCTTGAAATATTTTTTGTTGATTGACACGCTCATTTTGTTTTCTCTTTCTTTTGATGAATTATAAGAAGTTGACCCGTTAGAACCGAAATAGCGACTCGAGTTTGCGTAGCCTCGTTACTAACGCCTCGGGTTTCGTGGTTTGCGAGTTGCTCATTGAGTAGTTGCCAGCGCAATCCAGTTGTGCTGACACCCATAGCGGTGGCGCTAAAAGCCTGCAAGCCAACGATGTCTTCGACTTCTGCCGAGAATTCACAACTAGCCGGTCCTTGCAGTGCAAATATTTCTTCGTTATCCCAAATTGCCTCAACTTGTGTTTGCCGAAGCAGTGGATCAAACATCGCAGCAATTACACCGAGCTGGTGATCAAGCCGTCCATGGCCTGCAGTGACAACAACGATTCTTTTAGTTCCACATTCGGCGGCGAATAAAAGTGCCGAATGTAAGTCAGTAAAATTTTTATCACGGTCGTGTTGGATAACTTTTGTGCCCCGAGATTTAGCTTCGGCGAGCGCATTTGCATCCACTGAATCCATGTCGCCGATAATCGCATCAACACGAAGACCAAGTTTTTGGGCGGTGTGTAATCCGGAGTCGGCAGCGACCACTAACTCAACTTGCTCAATTTTGCGAACTGCATGCAGAGTTGAGTCGCTAGGCGAGAGACCTCCGGCAAAAATTAGAGATGTGTTGACCATGATCGCTTCCTCCGCTGGCATTACCCAGATCAGGTGTGCGGGTCGGTGACGGCGGCCACCCTCTCAGCCCACCGAACCAGTGGACTCCCCGTGCGTATTGAACCTCACTATAACAACTAGCAATCATTACCCACGGATAGCCTTGAATTTAATGAGTCAATCAAGCCCTCTCGCTGGCGTTGCGCCGGCTGTAAAAGACACGTTGAAAGACAATCTCATTACGATCACTCCGATCGCACATGCACGCTTAATAGAGTTGCGCGATGCCGAAACTGAACGCGAGAAACTTGGTTTGCGCCTGGAAATTCTCTCAGGACCTGGTGAAGATTTTCGTTACGACTTAGTTTTTGATGAGTTTGTTAAAGCAGCGTTCACCGACGAGGTGCGCACAATTGACGGTTTGAAAATAATCATTGGTGCTAAAGATTTAGATTTACTTCGTGGCGCAGAATTAGACCATGATGACGCTAAAGGTTTGTTAATTCGCAATCCGAATAAGCCACTCAAGGCACATGTCGATGGGCTCGTTTCAGATGATGAGATCTCCGCACAGATTGAAGCGATTGTGTTTAGCGAAGTCAACCCGGCACTGTCTGCACATGGTGGTTTTGTAACTTTTTCTGGCCACGACAAAGAAGGAACTGCGTATTTCACGATGGGTGGTGGTTGCCACGGTTGTTCGATGTCGCGCCAGACAATGCTTGAAGGTGTTCAGACCATGCTTGTTGAGCAGGTTCCGGCGATTACTCGAGTGCGAGACATCACTGATCATTCGACTGGTGCTAACCCGTACTACTCGTAATTTAATATGAAGTCGTTTCTGCAATTTTTGAAACGCGCGTATAAGTATTTTCAAAGAACAAAGCGGGTGTGGCGAAAACCGCCGCATGCAAGTTTATTGATCATTGATCGAGGCACTGCCAGCCCTTTAGATGAGATGTTCGCGCATCACAAACCACACGTATTGGATATTCGTGGTGAAAGTATCAATATGCGTGCGCTATTGCGTGCTGTGCCAAAAATACGCCTTGGCGCTCTCGCATACATCGAGGCATATATTGACTTCGTTAAGCCAAAACTGATTCTTTCTCGGACCGACAACAACGCAACTATGTGGCAACTCAAGCGCCGCAAGAACGTAAATTACCAAGTCGCCCTCGTGCAAAATGGTTGGCGTCTAGATGTTGGTTTTGAAATTCCGCAATTACTCAAGAAGTCAGGACCTGCAGGAATTTGGACAATTGACAAACTTTTTGCATTTGGGCCAGCGTGGATATCTCAACTTCCGAGTTATGTAAAATTTGAAGGTGTTGCCGCCGGCAGTGTCAAAGCCAATGAGTTCTCGGATAAGCCCCAACCTGTTCAGTTGAATCATGTCAGTTGGATTTCAACTTTTCGATCGTCGTATGTAGCAAGCAAAAACGATGTTGGGGACATTTTTTATCAAAATTTTGCCAAAGTCCTGAAATCAATCGGTCAAAAATTAGAAGTAATTGGGTTTGAATCTGGTCCAGTGCAACATCATCAGGAAAATGAATACTTCGGTAACTATTTCAAAACAACAGACTTGACTCTCAATCGACGGACCTCTTCTAATTCCTCCTACGAATTTATTAAGTCATCAACAATTGTTCTGACTGATCAGAGTTCGCTTGGCTATGAGTCATTAGCACTGGGCTGCAAAATTGGTTTTATGGCAGCGGCTCCACGATTTCAGAAAACTCATAGATTTGGAAAGCCGCTGGAGTTTGGGGAGAAAGGTCCATTTTGGACAAATGATCCGACAGAAGATGAAATCGCTCGAGTATTGAATTATTTATTGACTGTTTCTGATGAACAGTGGGAGCGCGACAGTGGTTGGATTCGTGATCAATTAATGGTCTACGACTTTGGCAACACAAAAATTCGAACTTATGTTGAGGGCGTGCTCGCTGATAGTTTAGAAAGTAATTAAGTCAAAAAATAAGGGGACGGATCATGGGTCGCACAGTTCGAGCAGCGTTATTGCAAACCGATTGGACAGGTGACAAAGGCACGATGATTGATAAGCACGAGGCGCAAGCTCGTGAAGCCGCCAAGCAGGGCGCGCAGGTTATGTGCTTTCAAGAGTTATTTTATGGTCCGTACTTTTGCCAAGTTCAAGAGCCCGAGTACTACTCGTATACGGAGCCAATTCCTGATGGGCCAACTACTAAACGATTTCAGGCACTCGCCAAAGAACTCGGCATAGTTTTGGTTTTGCCGATGTATGAGATTGTGCAAGCGGGCTTGTACTACAACACTGCCGCAATCATTGACGCCGACGGAAAGTATCTCGGCAAATACCGCAAGCAACATATCCCTCAGGTCAAAGGCTTCTGGGAGAAGTACTACTTCACACCTGGCACAGGTGGCTATCCAGTTTTTGACACGGCTGTGGGCAAAGTTGGCATTTACATTTGCTACGACCGACACTTTCCTGAAGGGTGGCGTGCGCTCGGTTTGAACGGTGCTGAAATTGTTTTCAATCCGTCAGCAACTAGTCGCGGACTCAGCGAATACATCTGGAAGATTGAGCAACCAGCCGCTGCTGTCGCCAACATGTACTACGTCGGCGCGATTAACAGAGTCGGTATTGAACCACTTGGCGACGACGATTTTTACGGTCAGAGTTATTTCGTCGATCCTGAAGGCAAGTTCGTCGGCAATCAAGGCGACCCACACAAGCCAGAATTGATTGTCCGCGATCTTGATATGGACAAAATTAAAACTGTGCGCGACCGTTGGGCGTTTTATCGCGACCGTCGCCCAGATGCGTACGACGAACTTGTTGAGCGTTAAAAATAGTCTTAGACATTAAGCACATCTAAATCCACGGGAGGAATCATGGCACGAACACTCATAAAAAACGGAACAGTCATCAGCCCGACCGGTCGGCATGACTTTGATGTGCTCATCGAAGGCGAAACGATTTTGGCGTTACTTGAACGAGGCAAATCAGATTCACTGAGCATCACTGCCGACAAAGTTATAGATGCCAAAGGTAAATATGTAATACCCGGCGGCATTGATGTTCACACTCACATGGAGCTTCCATTTGGTGGTACGGCTGCAGTTGACACTTTTGAAACCGGCACAATCGCAGCCGCGTGGGGTGGTGTCACAACAATTGTTGATATGGCGCTTCAGCGCTACGGCGAAAATGTTCACGAAGGTTTAGCCGAGTGGCATCGCAAAGCTGGCGGCAACTGCGCCGTCGACTATGCCTTTCATCAAATCATCGGTGGTGTTGACGAACAGTCGTTAAAAGATATGACGTATCTGGTCGATCACGAAGGCGTAACGAGTTTCAAATTGTTCATGGCTTACCCTGGCGTGTTTTATAGCGACGACGGGCAGATTCTGCGCGCTATGCAAACCGCTAGCGAGAATGGCGCGACAATCATGATGCATGCTGAAAACGGCATTGCGATTGATGTACTGGTTCAGCAACACATTGCACGTGGTGATACTGATCCTAAATATCACTCTTACTCGCGCCCGAGTTTGCTCGAAGGTGAAGCGACAAACCGAGCAATCGTTTTATCAAAAGTCGCTGGCAATGTGCCTCTCTACATAGTTCACATGTCGGCATCTGAAGCGCTCAATGCGTTAGCCGAGGCACGACACGAGGGTCTCAATGTATTCGGTGAGACTTGTCCGCAATATCTATATATGACACTCGAAGATCACCTTGCTCGACCTGGTTTTGAAGGTGCAAAGTTCGTTTGCTCACCGCCGATTCGAAGCAAGCACGACAAACATGATCACCACGGTGATTTATGGAAGGGATTGCGAATGAACGAACTGGCAATCGTTTCAACCGATCATTGTCCGTTCTGTTACAAGGACCAAAAAGAACTTGGCATCGGTAATTTCTCAAAGATTCCAAATGGCATGGGTGGTGTTGAACACCGCATGGAGCTTATTTATCAAGGCGTCGTGCAGGGCGAACTGTCGCTTGAGCGCTGGGTCGAAACTTGCAGCACGACACCTGCTCGAATGTTCGGCATGTACCCGCAAAAAGGTGTCATTGCGCCTGGATCAGATGCTGACATTTTGGTTTGGGATCCGAATAAAAAGACAAAAATCGGCATTAACGACAAACATCACATGAACATGGACCACTCTTCGTGGGAAGGCACTGTGATTGATGGCAAAGTTGACACTGTGCTATCACGTGGCATGGTTGTGATTGAAAATGATAAATACACTGGTCGCAAAGGTCACGGCAAATTTATAAAGCGTGGTCTGTGTCAGTACCTCAATTAGTGGAAGTTCGCGTAAAATAACGCATAAAATAATTCATAAAATTATTAAGCAAACATCGTAAAACAAACAGGAGAAATCATGAATCGCATTAGTCATTGGGTTAATAACAAAGTTGTCGCGGGCACATCTGGCAAGAGCGGCAAAGTATTTAATCCAGCAACAGGCAAACAAGAATCAGAAGTTGACTTGGCCAGTATTGCCGATGTTGATGCAGCGATTGCTTCAGCCAAGGCTGCGTTTCCTGCTTGGCGCGCGACGAACTTATCGCGGCGTGCAGAAATTATGTTTCGAATGCGCGAACTCGTAGATGCCAATCGCAAAGAGATTGCATCTTTGTTGACTCAAGAGCATGGAAAAGTGCCAAGTGACGCACTCGGCGAAGTCGCGCGAGGTCTTGAAAACATTGAATTCGCATGCGGTGTACCCGCAATGCTCAAAGGCGGCTACTCAGAACAGGCTTCAACGGGAGTAGATGTCTATTCAATTCGTCAGCCGCTCGGTGTAGTTGCCGGTATCACACCATTTAATTTTCCAGCGATGGTGCCAATGTGGATGTTTGCTAATGCGATTATGTGCGGCAACACATTTATTTTGAAGCCAAGCGAAAAAGATCCATCGGCATCAATGTTCATCGCTGACTTATTGCGTCAAGCGGGCTTGCCTGATGGCGTTTACAACGTCGTGCACGGTGACAAAGTTGCAGTTGATCGTTTGCTGGATCATCCAGATATTGCTGCGGTGAGTTTCGTGGGTTCAACACCTATTGCAAAATATGTTTATGAAACCGGCACGAAGAACGGCAAGCGCGTGCAAGCACTTGGTGGCGCAAAAAATCATATGCTGGTTTTACCAGATGCTGATCTTGATATGGCTGCCGATGCGGCAATCAGTGCGGCTTACGGTTCAGCCGGCGAGCGATGCATGGCAGTTTCAGTTGTGCTCGCAGTAGACACAGTTGCCGACGCACTTGTTGACAAAATTAAAACTCGAGTGCCAAATATTAAAGTTGGCGCCGGCACAGACCCAGCCAGTGAAATGGGTCCATTGATTAGTCGTGAACATCGTGACAAGGTGGCTGGCTATGTAACGGGTGCAGCAAAAGAAGGCGCGACGGTAGTCATCGACGGTACTGATAAAGCCAAAGACGAAGGATTTTTCTTGAATCCAAGTTTGATTGACAATGTCAAACCAGGCATGAAATGTTACGACGAAGAAATTTTTGGACCAGTTCTGACCGTGATGCGCGTCAAGAGTTACGACGAAGGTTTGCAAGCCATTAACGACAATCAATTCGGAAACGGCACTGCAATTTTCACCCGAGATGGCGGAGTCGCGAGACAGTTTCAATATGAAGTCAATGTCGGAATGGTCGGTATCAACGTGCCGATCCCAGTTCCAGTTTCGTACTATTCGTTTGGTGGTTGGAAGGCAAGTTTGTTTGGCGACCAACACATGTATGGCCCAGAAGGCATCAACTTCTATACGCGCGGAAAAGTCGTAACTTCACGATGGCCAGACCCGCGAACATCGCAAGTTGATCTCGGCTTTCCACACAGTCGGTAATCAAAATGGATATCGGCATCGTTCTGCAGACAACGCCACCTGCAAGTCAGGTGATTGACCTCGCAGTACAAGCCGATGCCCAAGGTTTCTCGCATGTCTGGACATTCGATAGTCACATTTTGTGGGAAGAACCTTACGTTATATATAGTCAGATTTTGGCAAAGACAAACAATGTCATTGTCGGGCCAATGGTTACAAACCCTGCAACTCGCGACTGGACAGTAACGGCAAGTTTATTTGCAACATTAAACGAGATGTACGGCAACCGAACCGTGTGCGGTATTGGTCGCGGCGACTCTGCTGTTCGTGTTACAAACGGCAAACCAACAACGCTTGCGACACTTCGAGAAAGTATTGATGTAATTCGCGAGCTTTCGAACGGCCGCGAAATTGATTACAACGGCTCGAAAATAAAATTCGAGTGGGCATCAAAGAGCAAGTGCGAAGTTTGGGTGGCTGCGTACGGTCCAAAAGCGTTGCAACTAACTGGCGAAGTTGGCGATGGTTTTATTTTACAACTCGCAGATATTGATA
Organism: Ilumatobacteraceae bacterium; assembly: GCA_964203235.1. Lineage (GTDB taxonomy): Bacteria > Actinomycetota > Acidimicrobiia > Acidimicrobiales > Ilumatobacteraceae > BACL27. The sequence continues at coordinate 552,082 of CAXNLE010000002.1, read as the reverse complement.
TAGCGGCGTGGACAATAGAGGCAGTTCGCAAAGCGGCTCGCGATGCAGGTCGTGATCCGAAAAGCGTAAAAATCTGCGTTGCCGCACCAGCATATGTTGGTAGCAATTTGTCGCATATGCGCGAACAGTGCCGATGGTTCGGTGGAATGGTCGGCAATCACGTTGCAGATATTGTGGCTCGCTATGGCGATTCAAGTTCTGTGCCAGCAGCACTCACCGATTACATCAAGGGTCGCGAAGGCTACGACTATAAACAGCACGGTCAAGCTGGAAACACGCACACAACTTTTGTGCCCGACGCAATTGTTGATCGGTTTTGTATTCTTGGTGAAGTAGATGAGCATCTGAAGCGACTAAGAGAACTGCAAGATTTGGGCGTTGATCAGTTTTCGGTTTATTTGCAACATGATGGCAAACAAGAAACGCTAGATGCTTACGGCAAATATGTTCTGCCAGAATTTGCAACTCGAACGCAGGCCAAAAAGTAATGAAGTTTGTGCGTCGCATCGCGTATCGCACATTTATGTTTTTATTGACGCTGGTTTTACTAGTTGGTATTTGGGAACTTTACAAAGCAACTGGCCCACAAGACGGTGGCATCCTATTTGGCGCTCGAGTGTTGCCCCGTGCAAACGACACTGCAATGCCTCACGTTTCGACGATGTTTAGTCGCTACGGTCGGCCAGAGGTGCGCGGTTCGGACAAAGAAATCTGGCAAGTAGTTCTCTCAGGTGCATGGTTTTCGCTGAGATTATCACTGGTCGGTTTTTTTCTAGGCACAACAATCGGTGTCGGTCTAGCAGTGCTAATGGCTCGATTCAAAACTGTTCGACGTGGGCTATTGCCATATCTCGTAATGTCTCAGACTGTTCCATTGATTGCTCTTGCGCCATTGGTTGTGAGTTGGGGAGGAAAACTCGAGATCGGTTCTTTTGTCTGGCCGCGTTGGTTGTCGGCTTCAATTCTCGGCACGTTTCTCGCATTCTTTCCGGTTGCAGTTGGCACACTGCGCGGTTTGACAAGTTCGCCTCTGGCCGCTGTTGAACTTATGAGCAGTTATGCAGCCTCATGGAGACAAACACTTTTCAAGTTGCGTTTTCCTGCAGCGGTACCGTTCATGGTTCCCGCTCTAAAACTAGGTGCATCTGGTGCGGTAGTTGGTGTCGTTGTCGCCGAAATTAGTACCGGTCTTAAGGGTGGAATCGGGCGATTGATTATTGAATATGCTCGCGAAGCAACTGGCGACCCAGCGAAAGTTTTTACGGCAGTATTCGGTGCCGCAGCACTCGGGCTAACAATGTCGGGTCTAGTCGCATTTTTTGATTTGTTTTTAATGCGTAACCGACCAAGGGAGACGAGTACATGAGTGTTGTTGCAAACATCAGTGCAGTTGAAGTCATTGGTGCAAGTAAAATTTTTAATGAGGGTACCGATAATCAAGTTGATGCATTGCTCGACGTAAATTTGACAATTGCACCAGGTGAGTTTGTTTCGCTTATCGGCCCATCTGGTTGTGGCAAATCAACATTGTTGCGTTTGATCGCAAACTTACTTGAACCGACGCAAGGTGAGATAAGTGTTAATGGCAAAACTTCTGCGCAGGCTCGACTTGATCAAGAATATGGGATGGCTTTTCAACAGGCTGGGTTATTTGATTGGCGCACTGTTAGTAAAAATATAGAGCTGCCACTTGAGTTAAAAGGATGGGATAAAAAGAAGCGTGCCGTGCGCGCTGCAGAAATGTTAGAACTTGTGAAACTGCATGATTTTGGCAATATGTATCCTTGGCAACTCTCAGGAGGTATGCAACAACGCGTTGCCATTGCTCGTGCGCTTGCCGCCCACCCGCCTTTATTGCTGATGGATGAACCTTTTGGTGCCCTTGACGAGATGACTCGCGAATATATGCAGGGTGAGTTGTTGCGAATTTGTGCAGAAACCGCGACAACTGTTGTGTTTGTTACCCACTCAATCCCTGAGGCTGTGTATCTTTCAAACAGAGTCGTTGTAATGTCACCACGACCTGGTCGAATACTTGAAATAATCCCTGTGAATCTAGGGTCAAAGCGAAGTGAGTTAACCCGAGCGGCTGATGGGTTTTTTAGAAGTATTACTTCAGTACGCGAAGCGCTTCGCGGTACACATGCAGACCATGTCGCAAGTACAGCAATTCGTGGCGTAGAAGATCGCTGAGAAAAAATCTAAAAATGAAAACTCTTGACCGGGTAAAAAATATTGCCACACCATTCGTATTTGGTATTGCATTTTTGGGGCTTTGGGAAGGTGCCGTTAATGGTTTTGATTTAAAGCCATATTTTTTGGCGGCACCGTCGAAGATCATGGAACAATTTTTAAATAACACAACTCGAATTTGGGAGGCAACTGCAGTCTCTGGCAGCAATGCATTAATTGGTTTATGTATCGGCACAATTTTTGGTATTGCGATGAGTTTCATTCTCAGCAGATTTCGTTTTCTGAATGAACTTGTTACACCTTTAGCGATTTCGCTCAACGCAATACCGATTTTCGTCCTCGTGGCTGTTTTGAACAACATGTATTCAATTACAAGTGAGATTCCACGTAGGTTTATGGTCACCTTGGTTGTCTATTTCATCGTCCTTGTGAATGTGGCGCGAGGCTTAACACAAGTAAGTTCAATCCAAGTTGAGTTGATGCGCAGTTACGCTGCCAGCGAATTTGCAATTTTGCGCAAAGTTCGAGTGCCCAACGCGATCCCATATTTGTTTACGGCACTAAAAGTGGCTGCACCAGCGTCAGTAATCACCGCATTTGTAAGTGAATACTTTGGTGGTCTACAAAACGGTCTAGGCAGTCGGATTACAAGCAATATTGCGAATTCTAAGAATGCCGCAGCATGGGCATACGTCTTGGGCGCGTGCCTACTTGGGCTAGCGTTCTACACAGTCTCCATTATTTTGGAGGGTTTGACTCGAAAGGGTCAAAGCAAATAACAACAATTGCGGGGTAAAACCCGGGGGAGAAATAAATGAAAAAACGATCATTAAAGATGGCCTTAGCGGGCGTCGCGGTGATGTCGTTGATTGCTGGCGCCTGTGGCGGTAGCGATGACGCAGCAACAGAAGAGACAACAGCAACAGAAGAGACAGCAGCACCAGCTGCAGAGTGTGTGACTCCAACACCAGTGAAGTTGCAACTTCAGTGGTTCACTCAGGCACAGTTCGCTGGATATTACGCAGCACAAGATCAGGGTTTTTACACCGAGCAATGTCTTGATGTAACAATTTTGGAAGGCGCTGTAGACATTTCACCACAAACAGTTCTCGCCAACGGCGAAGCCGACTTCGCAATTTCTTGGGTTTCCAAGGCACTTGCGAGTCGTGAAGGTGGAGCAGACATTGTCAACATCGCTCAAGTTTTTCAACGTTCAGGCACATTGCAGGTTTCGTTCAAAGACAAGAACATCATGACTTCGGCAGACTTCAAAGGCAAGAACATCGGCAACTGGGGATACGGCAACGAATTTGAAATTTTCGCTGCACTCACCAAGGCCGGTCTTGATCCTGCAAAAGATGTAACACTTGTTCAGCAACAATTTGACATGGCGGGCTTGCTCTCTGGTGACATTGATGCAGCAGAAGCAATGACTTACAACGAGTACGCACAAGTTCTCGAAGCAGTCAATCCAAAGACCAATGCGCTCTACACAGCCGAAGACTTCAACGTCGTTTCATACGAGGCTGAAGGCGTTGGAATGTTGCAAGACGCAATTTGGGCAGACGGTAAGCGTCTCTCAGATGCTGCGTACGTTGATACAGCAACAAAGTTTGTTGCTGCTTCACTTCAAGGTTGGGCATTCTGCCGCGACAACACATCGGCTTGCCGAGACATCGTTGTTTCGAAGGGATCAAAGCTTGGTGCAAGTCATCAGTTATGGCAAATGAACGAAGTTAACAAGTTGATCTGGCCAGCCGCAGGTGGCGCTGGAATGATCGACGCAGCAGCATGGGAGCGCACAGCGGGACTTTCGCAAACAGCGAAGAACCTCGAAGGTGGAACCGTGTTGACGAAGGCTCCAGATGCCGGTGCATACACCAATGACATCGTTACAGCAGCACTTGCGTTGCTTAACGCCAAAGGTGTTGACACAACAGGTTCGGCATACATGCCAGAGACTGTTGTACTCACCGAAGGTGGAAACTGAGTTAGTTCTGTTTACTAGTTTATTAGTTAATTAATTAATTAAAAATTGGCGGGTCGCTTCGGCGGCCCGCCTTTTTTATTTCTGTTTTTTGCTGTGATTCAGCTTCTGCGATAAAACTTTAAGATCTAGATATATGGACAGTGACGACAGTTATTCGTACAGCAGTAGCCGCGGGCTTTGAGCGTTGCCGCAGTGATCACAAAAAGCGAACTAATCGGGTCGGTGTATCCATCAGAACCACGAGCCATGGCTTCGTCATGAGCAGAGATTATCTTCTCGTAGCCGTGCGCGTCTGGCGAAAGTCGCGACTCATTGGGCTCGGTTAGCAAACGATTTGCAAGTTTGGTGATTCTGTTTTCGTTAGGCATGCAGTGAATGGTTGGTCTAAATGTTGTGAAAAATTTTTGCAAGTTGTTCAACACCATCGGCGATTGATGGCGCAGGGCGGGCAAAGAATCGATCAGCGTTGACGAACGCAGTTTGCCATCTTGGATCAAATTCGTGTGCGAGCACGGACGCCTCTTTTGCTGCGCGAGCTTCATCAAACCCACAAGGCGCAAACACGACTATGTCTGGTCGTGCTTCACGAACTGCCTGCCAGGTTGTCGCCACAGATGGCACACCTGGTTTGCCCAGCACTTCAATGCCACCAGCGGCTTCAACCATTTCGGGTATCCAGTGCCCGCTAGCAAATGGAGGATCAAGCCACTCGGCGATAAAAACTCGTGGACGAGTTTTGCCGGCAACCGACTTGCGAACATTGTCAACACGATTGAGCATTTGCTCAGCAACTTGCTGACCGCGCGACGTGACACCAAGAGCATTTGCAAGCGTGATCACAGATTCGGCAACTTCGCTGATTGTATGTGGATCAAGTGAAATTACCCGTGCGCCAACATCACAAACATCTTTACTTGACACGGCACAAACTCGACAAAGATCTTGTGTAACAATCACATCTGGGGCCAACTCACGCATCAAACCTTCATCAATTGCATAAAGTTGTTCACCATTATTTACTGCCGCACGCACTTGAGCATCAATCGCTGGACCCGACAAAGCAAGTGAATCAACTCGACTCAACGAAACTATTGGCAGATTCACTGCAGACGATGGCCAGTTGCATTCGCATGAACGACCAACCAGTTGATCAATTAGTCCAAGATCGCCAATGATTTCGGTAGCACTTGGTAGTAACGAGACAATACGCAAAAAGATTCTGCTTTCTTTACAAAATTTTGGTTCTAGCTAGTTTTTGCAGTGTTTATCGGCGAGATCAAGAACCTCGTCAATAATCGCAAGACCAGTCTTGATGTCCTCAACTGGCGTATTGCACGGCGGCACAACATGCATGCGATTGAAGTGTGTGAACGGCCAAAGATTGCGCTCTTTGCATGCCGCAGCAAGATCCATCATTGGTTTGGCGTCTGCGCCCGCTGCGTTAAACGGCACCAGTGGCTCACGAGTCTCGCGATTTTTGACGAGTTCAATTGCCCAGAACACGCCAAGTCCACGCACGTCGCCCACGCTTGGATGTTTCGCCTTAATTTTTTCAAGCGCCGGCCCGATAATGTCGTTGCCCAACATTCGCGCATGCTCAACAATTTTTTCTTCTTTGAAAATATTGATCGATGCAACCGCAGCAGCACATGAAAGTGGATGTCCGCTGTATGTGAGACCACCCGGGAAGGCTCGGTCTTTAAACGTGTCGGCAATTTTTTGACTAATGACGACACCACCGAGCGGAAGATAACCAGAGTTGACTCCTTTCGCGAAGCAAATTAGATCTGGCGTTACATTCCATTTATTCACTGCGAACCATTCGCCGCAACGACCAAAACCTGCCATCACTTCATCACACATCATCACGATGCCGTACTTTGTGCACAGATCTCGAACGCCTTGCAAATAGCCATCAGGCGGAACCAAGATACCATTTGTTCCGACGACAGTTTCAAGTGCGATCATTGCGACTGTTTGCGGACCTTCAACCATCAACACATTCTCAAGATGTTCGAGTGCGCGTTCGCATTCTTGTTTATCACTCGTTGAGTGAAACGCTGAGCGATATGGGTAAGGACCCCAGAACTTTACAGCGCCCGATGCTCCGGTTTCGTTTGACCATCTGCGTGGATCACCAGTTAACGCAATTGCACCCGCTGTTGAGCCGTGGTACGAGCGATAAGCCGTAAGACATTTGTGACGACCAGTGTGAAGTTTTGCCATGCGTGTTGCGTACTCTGCGGCCTCAGCGCCACCATTAGTGAAAAAAACCATGTTCAAATCGCCTGGGGCAAGTTCGGCAATCAATCGAGCGGCTTCGCTACGTGAAGCATTTGCAAATGGTGGGGCAACCGTGCAAAGTTTGCCGGCTTGTTCTTGAATTGCCGCAACTAATTTTGGATGTTGATGGCCAATATTTAAATTAACTAATTGGCTTGAGAAGTCGAGATACTTTTTGCCAGTTGAATCCCAGAAATATGAACCCTCGCCACCTGTGATTTCGGTTGGGTTGAGAGTTCCTTGTGCTGACCACGAATGAAACACGTGAGCACGATCATCTAAGTAGGCCTGAGTCTTGGTTGCTTCAATTGTCATCTCCTCAGCCTAATTCGTGAAGTTATACAAAAAGTTAATCGGCATTCAAAAAAGCCACACTCCCGAAACATTTCATGGACTTTTTTGAAACATTTGAATTCTAGATTGTTGCCAGTCACAGCGTCGTGCACTAGTTAGCAAATTTTTTGGCTAACTAGCCCATCAGTAAAAACAGATCTAAAACAGATCAAAACAACGAAAAGAGGATTAATGAATTCGGATGTAACAGTTCTAGGCGCGCAAGTTTCGCTGCTTTGGATAGTGATCGGTGCGGCGCTAGTCGTATTCATGCAAGCGGGTTTCGCATTAGTCGAAACCGGCCTTTGTAGGGCGAAACATGCTGTCCATGTTGTCAGCACAAACTTCGCCGTATTCGGCTTAGGTTTCGTAGGTTTTTTTCTAATTGGTTTCCCGCTCGCATTTGGCGGATTTAGTTATTCGGCTTTTGGGCTCGACGCACCAGTGGGCGAGGCGCTCATCGGTTCTGGCAATTGGGTCTTTGCTTGGGGCGGCGGTTGGGCATTATCAGGTGGCAACATCACACCAGCGTTGCTTGGATTCTTTTTATACATGGCTGCATTTATGGATACGACGGCGACGATTCCAACTGGCTCAATGGCTGAGCGTTGGAAGTGGGGAAGTTTTGTTATCTGGGGATTATTCTGTGGCGGAATTTATTATCCGGTAATCGCTGCTTGGACATGGGGTGGCGGCTGGTTGGCAAAAACTTGGGCGACGATGTCGCTTGGTGCTGGCTATGTCGACTTCGCGGGTTCTGGAGTTGTGCATATGGTTGGTGGAGTTGCGGCACTCACAGGCGCAATGGTTCTTGGACCACGTATCGGAAAGTATGACAAAAAAGGAAACGCGATCACGATTGCGGGTCACGATATTCCGATGGCGATGCTCGGAACATTTATTTTGCTATTCGGTTGGTTCGGTTTCAATGCCGCGTCAACTTTTTCGGCAACAGATGTGCAGTTTGCAACAGTTGCTGCCAACACGGCAATCGCCGGCGCATTCGGAGCAGTCACTTCAATGTTTTGGATCACGCGTCGCACCGGCAAGCCTGACCCTGCAATGATGATCAATGGAATGCTCGCTGGTCTCGTGGCGATCACTGCAGCGTGTGCGTTTGTTGCACCGTGGGCTGCGGCAGTTATTGGTGTCATCGCCGCAGTATTGGTCATCGAATCATCGTTTTTCGTAGAGAGAAAACTTCGCATTGATGACCCAGTTGGTGCAATCAGTGTGCATGGAGTATGCGGATTGTTTGGTGTGCTCGCTGTTGGAATTTTCGCGAACGGATCATATGGTGCCGCGTGGAACGGCTCTGAGTCGACTGGTGTTGCAGGAATAATCAAAGGTGATTGGGGCCAACTCGGTGCGCAGGCACTTGGTGGACTAACAATTTTTGTCGTCAACTTTGCACTGTCATTCGGTTTCTTCAAGATCCAGAACCGTTTGACCAAAGGTGGCATTCGGTCAACGTCGGCAGATGAACTTGCTGGTCTCGATGTTGAGATGGGTGTCAATGCCTATCCAGAATTTGAATTAATCAAATCTAAAAACTAATTAGCAATATTTATATGTTTAGTTCTCGCCATTACGAGGCAAGATATTGGTTATCACCTTTTCTGTTAGCCTTGTATTTCAATGGCGGGAACTAAACATCTTGCAATTCTTGTAAGCGCCAACGGCTATGGCCATATCCGTCGCCAAATATTGATCGCCACAGAATTGTTGAAACATAATTCAAATCTGCTAGTTAGTTTTGCCGTCACAGACGCACAGTATCGAAGATTTAAAATTGAGATAGAAAATCTTGGTGCTCGCGCAGAAGCGGTCGTTGGTATTACGGAAGATAGTGTTCGCTGGCGTCATGACGCAGCCAGTTATACCGACACAAATCTAAATGGCTGGGAGTCAGAATTAGCACGAACGCCAGCATTAATCAATGCCGATTTTGTGATGAGTGACAATCTTGTCGGTGTGCTTGAAACCAGACCCGATACCGTTTTGAGCGGATCATTTCTTTGGCATGAAGTGATTTCCGCACATGCAATCAGCAATGCAGCATGTCGCAAGTTTGTTGAAAGAGAAATCAATCTGTTACAAACTCACGCTCCAAGAATGATTTGCAATGCAGATTTAGCAACTCCAGCGGTTCTTTCGCTGACAAATCCAGTTTTGATGCCATGGATGGTTGAAGAATTCTCGGAGTCGCAGTTGTCGACTCAGGTTTTGCAAAGCGCTAGCCAGCGATCAGCGATTTTGGTGCACGGTGGTGGGACTCGAACCCTAGATAACCACGTTCGATCAATTGCTGAACTGCTAAGAGTAAATGGACATGTCGTATATACGGATCTCGAAGACGACTCAATGTGTTTTGACTATCAAGATTCGACTTGGCAAAAACTTGGCGTCGTAATTTGTCGGCCAGGAGTTGGCACCGCCACTGAATGTGTAAAGTGGCGCATCCCCATGATCGTATTACGAGACCAAGAGAATTTTGAAGCCGAGTGCATTGCCGAAAAACTCAGACAACTTGGTCTGGCACACTTTTTGAAAAATCAAGATGAGTTTTCAACTGTTGCCCAGATTTGTGAAATGATATCCTTTGACAATAAAAGTAAATATTCTGACCCGTTTGAACACTGTAAAATAACGGGAATTAGTGACGCGGCATCTTTTCTTGCGGAGCATTGGAATCTAATCAGGAGGCCTAAATGAAAGTGCTTGGTTTAATCCCCGCACGAGGTGGTTCGCAAACTATTAAGCGAAAAAACATGATTGATCTTGGGGGAGCGCCGCTGATTGAATGGACAATTAAGGCCGCACTTGATACGTCGCTATCTAGAGTTATTGTTTCAACAGATGATTTAGAGATTGCTGACTTCAGTAAAAAAATCGGATGTGAAGTACCATTCATAAGACCTGGCGCTTTAGCTACAGGCTCGGCTCTTGCGATAGATGTGATCAATCATGCATTGGATGTACTAGATGAAGAGTTTGACGCTGTGATGATGCTTCAGCCAACAACTCCTTTTCGAACTAAAGAAGATATTGAACAATCAATTGAAATAATTGGAGATGCCTCGAGTGTGATAAGTGTTGTCGCTGTAGACGGCGCACATCCGGCGAGGATGAAATACATTGAGGAGGGTTTGTTGATTGATCCTTCATTTGCTGAGAAAATTGAAAACATGCCACGGCAAGAATTGAGACAAGTATTCATTCGTAACGGCGCTATTTACTTAACAAAAGTTCAATATTTGCGAGAAATGACCTTCAAGGGTCCGAAATCAAGGGCGTTAGTTATGCCACCTGAAAGATCAGTAAATATTGACTCCGAATTTGACCTTAGGGTAGCGCGTGCAATTTTCGCAACGAAAGCTGACTAAATATTAGAAATTTGTTCTCCGTCAACCCAAGCGGCAACGCGGCCAGCGTAGTAATCGCGATTTAGAAGTTCAGTTGGCGAAAGTGGTCGAATCTCTTGGCCGAGGCCGATCTGCCATTCTGGCCATTCACTCTCAAGTTTTGCCTTACGTTCGTCTACAGACAGCAACGAAAAATCTCTAAGTTCTTGCATTTGCTGAGGCGTTGCTGAAACGGCACCATCTCGTGTTTCATGAGGTTCCAAAATAGTGAAGTGACGCTCAAGCACGTCGGCCCCAAGTGTGATCGCCAACTTGGATGCCCGCAAGTCTGTAGAGGCTGGCGCCGTGTGGTCACTGAAGCCAACTTGATTTGAAAATTGCTTCAGCCAAGCCATTCGATTTAGATGCAATTGATCGAGTGGTGTTGGATAGATAGTTACGCAGTGCAGAAACGAAGCCTGACCGCTTGCGAAAGTTTGCGAGGCTGTTGAGATTTCTTCATCAAGTGTGGCACCCGTCGAAATGTAAACAGTTTTAAAGTTTGCCGCTACTTCTTGCAACAGCGCGACAGATTTGCAGTCGTAACTGGCGACCTTAACTGCGTCAAAACCAGCAGCAACAAAACGCTGTGTTGAAAAGCGGGTAAATGCCGTAATCATTGATTTGACTCCCGCTCGCTTGCATTCGTCAGCAAACCACTGCTCGTCGGCGTCAGAGAGATCTAATTTTTCAAGACGGTCTCGCTCTGCTTCGTAAGGTCGCTTTATGGCTTTCACAGTGCCGTCTTCGTCAGTGATGCCATTTTCGAAACGCTCACGTTGAGATAGTTCGGTTGAACGCAATGCTTGAATTTTCGCATAATCGGCACCAGACTCTGCCGCTGCGTGCACCATTCGTTTGAGTATTTCTCGCGAACCGTTATGGTTTTGGCAACACTCAGCGATAAGGGTGCAGGCCATGTTGAAAGTTTAGCGAGTGATGATCAGATGCATTTATTAACTAGTGTGCCGAGATCTTGAATAGTTGTTTCGATCACGTCGCCGGTGTGCAGAAACCTCTGCGGTGTTCGGCCTGCGCCGACGCCCGATGGGGTTCCGGTATAGATGACATCGCCAGAAAACAATTCACAGATAGATGATAAATAACCGATGATCTCGGGAATATCAAAAATCATGTCGTCAGTTTGTGTGTGCTGCATGACCTCGCCTGAAACACGACAAGTCATCTCGAGGTTGCCGCGAGTTGCAAGTGATGCGGCATCGGTAATCCACGGCCCAATCGGCGTAAAGCCAGCACGACTTTTGCCCAAACTAAATTGCGGTGGAGTATTGGCGTACTGCAACGCACGATCAGAAACATCTTGACCGACACATAAGCCAGCAACGTGACCCCATGCCTCGCCGACCGAAATATTTCGACCACCTTTGGCAATCACGGCAACAAGTTCTGCCTCAAAGTCGCACTTCTCGCCAACAAGCGTTAGAGCACCATTCGGGCTGTTAAGCGAACTCTGGAACTTTGTAAATACCAAAGGTTGTATTGGTAGCGGGTTATTCATTTCGGCAGCATGGGCTTTGTAATTGATTCCGATCGCGAAAATCTGACGAGGTCTTGGCACAGGGCATTCAAGTTTGTTGACATCAAGCGCAGTTGCACTTGCTTCATCTGTGTCGCTTAAATTAGACGCAAGTTTGCAAATCTCAGCCCAGTGCTCGAAGCATGCCATTGGGTCGCTTGACAGTTTGCCGCCAGAAACTTTTTCAACGTCGACGTAGCCAGCGAGCGAAGTAGTTATGAAAACTGCGCGACCGTCAACGCACCCTAAACGCGCAGAAGCCATTGTTAAACCCGGTTGCGGGCTTTTCGTCGCTGAAGTTCAGCAACGCGTTTTGTCTCACGTTCTTTTTCTTGACGCTCTCGTCTCGCTCGGCGCTTTTCTTGACTTTCGGCGGTGCCTGGTTTGGCTGCAATTAACGCAGAAGCAACAACAGTGTTTCCGGTTTTCGGCACCATGAATCGCTCGTCTTTCATAATTAACTGTTTGAATCCGTTCAAACTTGCCGAATATTGAATCGCCATTAAGCGAGTTGCGTCTAGACCGAATTTCTCAATAGCTTCTGGCAAAGTTGAACGCAAATGTTCAATGTTCGGGTCATCAGCGGCGCTGCCGAGTGCCTCGATGCAATGCTCGGTGCAAGGTTCGCTAAGCAAAATACCTACATTGATGAAAGCCTTCCGCGAGATAAAGCCCGTACGAATTTTGGCCCCTAGGCCTTCTTTGGTACTAAGTGCGCCGGCTGGTAAGCCGGCGACTTTAGCAAATGGATCCCGCAATTTCTCGGGAAGATTACTCGCCAACTCGGCAAGTGAATCATCTGAAATTGTTGACAAGACGGCCGCATAGCGACGGTCTATAAGGATCTGTTCTTTTGATGTTGACACGCCCCGCACTCTAGCGGGGCATAACGAATACATGCACCATTAACTGGTGGTGAACCTAACTAATGAGATGAAACGCACCAGTCGAAAAATTCGACGAGCACGTGAAGCGCTAACGCGCGTTACTCAGATAGCGCGGACGTTGTTGGCTTCGGTGCCCTTGCGACCTTGGCCGAGTTCAAACTCGACTTCTTGGCCTGCAACAAGGGTGCGACGCCCGGTGCCTTCAATGTTTGAGAAGTGAACGAAAATATCTGGTTCTCCATCAGAGCGCGAGATAAATCCGTAACCCTTTTCGTCATTGAAAAATTTCACGGTACCGGTTGGCATAGCTTGTACTTCTTTCTTGTTATTTGAATTACGCAGACATGATCGAAAGCGCCTTATCAAGGGTAGCAACTTGAGACCATGTTTCCTAATAATCGGCGGGCTCTTATTTGATTGGACCGATGCTCAATGACCTTAAAAGGTATGGGTTTACGAAGTCACCAGGGCTTGAAATTCGCGGATATTCATTTGGTGCGAAGAACCTGTGCTTACATTGGGCAAGGTTCCCGATGCGCCTGTGCTTGAACGCCACGCCACGCGCCAAATAATTGACAGGCTTGCCGAAAACAGACCACTTGAATTGACAGCTGACGAATGCCGATACGAATACATACATGGTGACGGTAATGAATCTCCAAAGATGCCGGCCCATTTTTGGCCTGGACCTGTGCAAGTTTTGTCGCCATTGCCTCGAAATCCATCGCCTGGATGAAAAACCAGTTTCGTTGGCGTGGCAGTGGTGGTTACGGAGACTGGCCCCTGCGGAGTTGGAACCCACGCAGTTACTGATTTTGGCTGCCATACGGTTGGCGCAACCCAAAACCAAGTGCCGATGTTGATTAATCCTTGACGCGCTGGCGGAGCGAATTCGCCAAATGGCGCTGGTATCAAATCGTAAACAACACTGGCTGCCGAGCGCGCAATTTGTTCGGTTGAGATTTCTGGAATCCAATAGTAAGTCGTTGCCTCACCCTCGCAGACGCGATCGTAAAGTCTGAAACTTACTGAGCCAACTTGTTTTGTTACTTCGTCACCTGCGCCCTGACCTTGTCCAGAGTCGCGAGCCAACGAAGGTGACCACTGGCAAGAATCGGAAGCGCCGGGCGAATCGCCTTGTTGAACGATCACCCCGGCGATGATTGTTTTGTCTACGACTGCGCCGTATTCGTCAATCACAGCATGCGGACTATTTGAATCTGCTTTTGCAACCGTAGTTGTAGTCGCAACAGCAACACAAGCAGTGCTCAACCCCAATGCTGCTGTACAAGCAAAAATCTTAAATTTCATTTTTGCTCTTGACAAATATTTGTGTTGTATTGGCGGTGCAGAATTTGAAAGTTGATCCACTTCCAACGTTGCTTATCAAATTGCAGTGTCCAACGAGTCTGCGATGACGAGACATGGTCGTTAAAAATAAAACCATCCATATAAAGAATTACCGTGTCGTAAATGCATGCGTCGACTTGCGCAACTATGGCAGCGTCATCAAATGTGATTGACTCAATCGCAACTTCGCGCTTGCCGCGACCTGGGCGACTATTAATATTACTTTTGGCGTAAAGACTTATTTGTTCGCTAAGTGCTTGGTGATACTTGGTGCCAACGATCGTAAAATCGTCAACTCGGCACGACTTTGGTTGTTGGTAGCACCTGTCTTGCCATTGCACGAGTTCTTGAAACTGCTGTCTAACAGTTTGGTCTTTATCAAGTTTAGTTTCTTCAACACTTGTGCTGACAGTCGTATCTATATTTGTTGTACTAGTTGTACTAGTTGTTTTAGTTGCACTAGTTGTCGTATTTGTACTCGCCGAATCGTCAAGACTCAGCGTTGGCGTTGACGAGCAACTCGAGACGAAAAACAAACAACTTAAAATTGAAAAAATTTTTAGCTGTCGTGGCTTCTTTAATTTGATATCAAGCATTAGCCCCCGCAGAGTGCCGATAAGTCAGTGTGTCCGTGATGTGTGCAGAAATGTCAATCTGTGCTGCTAATTACAACAATGTGACGCAATTTAATCCTCAATTCACCACTACTACAAAGGTCAAAGCCAGTCGGTAGAATTGAAAAACTTTATTTTTTAGAACCTGCGACCAAAACAATGACAAAACAGCACCCTGAATTTGAGGATGAGCAGAGGTTCATCGATCACGCCTACGAATGCCTCGAAATCACCAAGACCGATGCGTGGAAGATCCGCGAGATGAATGAAGCTTCAATGGGCGGCACTTATCAGGCTCGCTTTGAGCGCAATGCGTTTGACGAAGTTCTTGTCGGTCGTTTGACGCAACTCGATCTGGGCGATTCGGCACTCGTGTTCGGGCGAATAGATCGTCTGACTGAGTCGCCTGATTCATTTGAAAGTTTTCATATCGGTCGAATTGCAGTAGCCGACTCGGCACGAGAACCAGTTGTTGTTGATTGGCGAGCGCCAGTTGCCGAACCGTTTTATCGCGCGACAGGTCGAGAACCAATGGGGCTTGCTCGTCGTCGACACTTCGAAGTGCAGGGCCGAGAATTACTTGGCATCGAAGATGAGCTTTTTGGTGCGGGCCATCTTGGTGTTGGTCATGATGAAGGTTTAGACGGTGAGCCGGCGTCAAGTACTCCGACGCTTCGTGGATACAGCACGCTGTTAAGTGTTCTATCTCGCGGCCGTACTGGCCAACTTGGTGACATCGTGGCGACAATTCAAGCTGAGCAGGATGAAATTATTCGCTCACCACAACAAGGAGTGCTGGTAGTTGAAGGTGGGCCGGGCACGGGCAAGACAGTGGTGGCGTTGCATCGTGCAGCATATTTGCTTTACACATTCAGATTTCCGTTAGAAGATCAAGGTGTACTAGTCGTTGGTCCGAATCGAGTTTTCTTGCGATACATCGAACGAGTTTTGCCATCTCTTGGTGAAGCCGGTGTCGAACAAGTCGTTCTCGCTGATCTCGTGCGCGGTCATAATTTCGGCGCGAAAGACAGCGAAGCCGTGGCGCGAATTAAAGGTGATCTGCGGATGTCGCAAATTATTGCGACGGCAATTAAAGATCGTCAACGACCATTGCGTAAAGATGTAGAAATTGCTTTCGGCGCGGGTTATCTACGCTTGACCGTTAATCAATCCAAGGTGCTAGTAAGCGAAGGTCGTCGTCGTTTTCGCAGGCACAACGCAGCAAACCACTGGGTTGAGACAGAAATTATCGCCACGATGATTGCGTCAAGTAGAAACCCAGATGCCGATATTGAAACAATGCGAAGTACGTTGCGAGATCTGCCAGAGTTTCGTGCTGTGATCAACTACATCTGGCCTGTGCTCACGCCCGCAGAGTTGTTGCACGACTTGTATTCGTCAAAAGCATTGTTGCGACTTGCTGCCCAAAAAGTTTGCACAACAGAAGAATACGAATCAATGCATCGACAACGAGCAGAGTCTTTGGCGCAAGCCAAGTTCAGTGACGCCGATGTTGCGGTGCTAGACGAAGCACTATCACTACTCGGACCAAAGCCTCGTCGAAACGGTCGAATCAACGACGCAGACGAAGTTCGCACCTATGGTCACATCGTGATCGACGAAGTGCAAGATCTTTCACCGATGCAACTGCGAATGATTTCGCGTCGATCACTTAATGGCGCGATGACAATTGTTGGTGATATTGCACAGGCAACTTCGGCCCATGCCCCTGCCTCGTGGAAGGAAGTTTTGGCACATTTGCCGAAAAAGAATCCGTCACGGATTATCGGACTATCGGTCGGCTATCGAATTCCGCGACAAATAATGGAGCTCGCAACTCGAGTTTTGAAATCTGCTGCGCCACTACAGACTTCGCCAGTTTCGGTTCGTGAAGGTGAAGAGATACCGAAGATAATTGCTACTACTGTCGATGAAATTTTTAGCGAACTTGTCAAAGACACCCAGCGAATGGTCGGCGAACTGAGCGGTGGCAATGTTGCAATTGTTTGTCCTGATTCGATGGCTGAAACTATCTCGACTGCACTAGACAAGGCGCAAATCGCTCATGGGCGCGCTGGGGTTTCGGGCATCGAAGCCGGGCTCACAGTTGTGCCAGTAAGCGTGGTCAAGGGTCTTGAACTTGATGGAGTGATCGTCGTTGAGCCAGCGAAAATTGTTGTTGCGCAGATGCACGGTTTGCGTGCGCTGTATGTTGCGCTCACGAGGTCGACAAAACAGCTGAGTGTTCTACACAGTGAGCCATTGCCAAAAGAAATGATTTGACCAGAGCAAACGGCGTTCTTCGATCAAATGCGAACGTTCGCAATATGTGGATCGCGCAAAACATCTCAGTAATTGGCGACTACTTAACTTACGTTGCGCTTGTTGGGTTAGTGAAAGACGCAACAAATTCGACGTTTCTTGTTTCGCTTGTGTTCGCTGCGTATGTTCTGCCTTCATTTTTTTTCTCGCCGATTGCCGGACCGATAGTAGATAAATTTGATCGGCGAAAAACGATAATCACGATTTCGTTGATGCAAGCAATTTGCGGTGTCGGATTCATATTCGCAAATGAATCCAGAATTTGGTTGGCATTTTTAGCGCAATTAGTTATCTCTTCTTTATCTGTTGCAATAATTCCTGCGTTTGGCTCAGCGCTTCCGAACTTGGTTAAAGACGATGAAGAACTGCGCCAAGCAAATGTTTTGTTCGGCTCAAGTTGGGGTGCGATGGTATTCATCGGTTCTGCACTTGGAGGCTTAGTTTCTGCAACTTTCGGACGAACTGCAACATTTTCTGCAGACATCGTGACGTTTCTAGTTTGCGCCAGTTTGGTTGGGCTAATCAAGGCTCCGATGCAAGAGCGAAACTCAAGCGAAAATCGAGAACGAATTCGCCCAGTTAAAGACATGCAAGAAGCAATTAGTTACGCCAAGAAGAATGAAGTCATCTTGGCGTTGATGGCTTCAAGATTGACGTTTGCGGTCGGGGCTGGTGCGGTTAGCCAACTTGCGGTTCTTGCGATTGATGCTTTTGGCACAGGTGATGGTGGAAGTGGATTACTACTTGCAGCACGTGGTGTTGGGTCGGCAATTGGGCCGTTTATCTTGATGCGTTACGCACGAAAAAATATGTCTCGCCTGTTGCTTCTGTGTGGCATGACAGGTCTCGCCTGGGGCTTGATGTATTTGGCGGCAAGCGTCAGTTCAAGTTTGTGGCTCGCAGTAATTTTTATCGGTCTGGCACATATCGGTGGTGGAGCACAATGGACAATGGCAACTTACGGACTTCAGACTTCAACACCTGATTACATTCGTGGCCGAATACTGGCGAGCGATATGGGATTAGCAATGTTGATGACAGGGTCGAGCAGCATCGCCACTGGGTTGCTCGGCGAAATTTTTCCTATCCGAATTGCGATTGCAATTGTTGCAGTTATTTCGTGTGCAGCGTCACTCGTTTATTTAATTGCAACCTTCAGATTGAGAAAGCGATTAAGTGAATGAAAGTAACTCTGTCACATTAAAGATTTAAGTGATTCAATAATCAATGGTAGAAACCGCAACGCTTTGTCAGCGTCGGCAGGGCGGTTGCGTTCGACTGCACTTTTCGTCAAGTTGATTATGCGATCAAAATCTGCTGCAAGTTGTTCGCTAGTCGCCAATATTTTTGGACGAATTGCATCACTGACAGTCACTACTCGTGCAAGTTGTTGAGATACTTGACGGCGCTCAGTTTTTTGCATTGTTTTGCTTAAATCTTCGACGGCAAGCAATAATTCGCTGAGCAACTCATCAGACGTCAATTGATCATTGATCGTTACTTGAGTTGTCGATTCTGAACTTGACGCAACTGTTGTTACGGCTGACTGGTTGATGGTCGTAGCGCAACTTGACGTAAAAACAATTAAAGAGATTAGATATAAATAACGAGTTTTCATATCTAGACCTTATGGGTAACTAAATGAATTATTGTCGAGTTGTTACAAGTAACCGACTGCCGATAAATGAGCTAACAGTCACTGAGTCTCGAGAACTTGATTCATTCATCAAAAAACTAATTTCGCCATCTTTGGTTTTGTTCGTCACTACGCCCTCACGGCCAGGGAACATTTGGTTTGCTTCGAGACTGTCTAAAACGCCAGCAGTCTCTTCTAACTCTTCAGAGATTCGCACGATAATAAAAGACTTTCCTATTTCAAGATTGCTGAGTTTTGTAAAAGGCTCACTTTGATAGTTGGATCCGGGGATTCGGTTGCCGTGCGGACATGCAGTTGGGTGACCGAGCATCTTTGCCAGAGCAACTGCAACTTCGTCAGTAATTACGTGCTCCCATTTGCAAGCTTCATGATGCGCTGTTGCCCAAGGCAGACCCAGCACGTCAATTAAGAAACACTCTGCAAGGCGATGTTTGCGAACAACTCCTTCGGCAAGGGTTCTTCCTTTTCCGGTTAAAGCGATTCTTGGCCCAGTTAAATCGACTAGCCCTTCAGCATGCATTCGCTTGATCATTTCTGAAACCGATGCACGCGAAACATTCAGACGATCAGCGATACGCGCTTGAATCAATTCAATTTGATCTTCGTCGAGTTCGTAAAGACATTCGCAATATTCTTCAAACGCTGGGTGGTGCTCAGCGGTCTGATGCATTACTTCAGTCTAACTGTGAGCACGCAATCGCCTTAAATGGTTCTACAAACCGCGTTCGCGCTCATCGCGCACTGCTGCTTTAACCGAATATTGCACAAGGATTGCCGGCGCCAAAACAATGCTTCCAACGATTAGCCCTGCAGATGCAACTCGGCTTGCATTTGGCGTGAATTCAATTGTTAGTCCCCAAACCACGGCAATTATTGAGACTCCAAACAATGAATATCCCAAACGGCTGGCACGCTTAGCCCAATTCGAAATCAACGCTCGCTTAACGAGAATTGGATCACTCGCTATTGAAATATCTAGTTCGCTTGTTACTGAACTAGCGCTCGCACTATTTGACTTGTGGCGTTGTGTGCGAGAATTCATCTGTGTTTATGTTACGGGCTGGTTTTTAATGACGGTGCAGTTGAATTGGTGCGAGTCGGTGCTTGTTGCCACAATTGATCGTCCAGAACGTCGCAACGCAGTCGATCAACCGACACTGCTCAAACTTGCAAGTGCACTAAACGAATCAGTAACACGAAAAACTCGAGTTGTGATAATTACTGGAACGTCGCCTGCATTTTGTTCAGGCGCCGATCTATCCGGTGTTCGTGAAACTGAGTTCACCGACGCATTGCACAATTTTTTAATTCAGCTCGCAACTTTACCGAGCGTGACGATCGCAGCCATCGCTGGCCCTGCGTTGGGTGCTGGCGCGCAAATTGCAATGAGTTGTGATCTGCGAGTCGCCACAGCGCAAAGTGTGATTGGCGTGCCAGCGGCGCGACTTGGTCTTGTTGTAAATCATTGGACTGTTGAGCGATTGGCGCGTGAGTGCTCGTGGCCAGTGGCGCGGGCGATGTTGCTTACGGCGAGAACCTATTCAGGTGCCGAACTCGCGAATTTTGGTTCAGTGCATCGACTTGGTGAACTTGAAGATGCCATAAGTTGGGCAAATGAAATCGCATTGCTGGCACCACTGTCAATGGCCGGCCATAAGGCAGCGCTAAACGCTTCATCACGAGCGCCAGAAATTGATCAACTCGTGCAGTCGGCACGTGATCGTGCATGGGCGAGCAGCGATGTTGAAGAAGGTCGCAGTGCGTTTGTCGAAAAGCGCCAAGCAAAGTTCAAGGGCGAATAAATGACGAGTGAGAAAGTCGTCGACTTCAATGATGTCGTGATTGTCTACGATAATTTTCCGGCAATTGCCGGAGCAACGTTTTATGTCAACGCCGGAGAAATTATTTTGCTGCAAGGGCCCAACGGCGCCGGCAAAACAACTTTGCTTCGGGCGTGTGCGGGCCTTTTGCCAATCTCCCGCGGTGCTGCAAATGTTTTAGGTTGCGATTTACGAAGCGATCGCTCGGCTGTTAGGTCACGTGTCGGCTTGCTGGGACATGCAAACGGATTGTTTCAAGATCTCACTGTGTTAGAAAATATGTTGTTCTGGTCGCGACTAGTTGGTGCGAACAAACTAGACATCGAGCAAGCAATGGATGCGATGGGTTTATCAGGTCGTCTCAGCGGAATAACAGTTGCAAAACTTTCTGCGGGTCAGCGGCGCAGATGTGCACTCGCATCACTAATCGTGCGTCGTGCGCAATTGTGGCTATTAGACGAGCCACACGCTGGGCTTGATGCACAAGGCCGTGATGAGTTAGACGCAACTCTTCGTGCAGCACGCGATGCAGGAGCAACTGTAATTTTTGCATCACACGAAATTGAGCGCGCGCAGGCTTTAGCGACGCGTAGTTTGTTAGTTACAACTGGCACGGTCAAGACAATATGAAGAAAATAACTAACAGAAGCCGTGTAGTCAGCGCAGTTTTTATTAAAGACTTAAGAATCGAAGCACGAAGTCGAGTAGTAACTAATCAAGTACTGCCATTTGCTGGCTTGATCATGATCATGTTTGCCTTTGCCCTTGACAACGATGATGTTTTGCAACGCGTAGCTGGTGGCTTAATTTGGCTGGCAACAATTTTTTCGTTGTTCGTAATCGTGCAAAGGTCTTTTGCGATTGAAACAGATGACTCGGCTCTCGATTCTTTGCGTGTTGCTGGTATCGATCTATCGGCAGTATTTCTTGGCAAAGCATTCGCTCTGACTTTGCAACTGATCGCACTTGATGTGGTGTTGATTGCATCTGCGTTTTTGCTTTACCAAGTACAAGTTTCAGCCGTCGGAATAGTGCTGTTAGTCACTTGTGTCACCTGCGCGACAACTGGATTGGGCTTCGTGGGTACGCTTTACGGCGGGCTCACTGCAGGTGCAAATGGTCGCGAAACTTTACTTCCGTTGCTGTTGTTGCCAGTGGTGGCTCCGGTTCTCATTGCTGCAACTCGAGCCACGGAAGCGGCTTTTGGCAGTGGTGGAGCAGCAACTTCTGAAGGTTGGGCCTGGGTTGGTCTTCTGACAATTTTTGCTGCTGTGTTTGGTATCGGAGGGTCATTGGCTTTCGGGCCGTTGATCGACGAATAATACGCTCTAGTAAACACGTTCTAGTTAACACGGTCTAATAAACACGGTCTAATAAACACGTTCTAATAGTTTCGGAGTCAGTTTAAAAATGTCACAAACGTCAACACAAACACCGCAAAAGGTTTCAAACACCGGCACACAGGCAACTCGTGTTATCGGTGCTCTCGCGATTCTCGTAACGATTTGGGTTGTGATCAGCGGACTCGTATTAACTCCGGCTGATGTTGTGCAAGGCGAGTCAGTTCGAATTATGTACGTACATGTCCCTTCCGCATGGATTGCTTATGTTGCATTCATCGTCACTGCAATCACTTCAGCATTTTATATTTTTAGCAAACGTCACTCGCTCGGTTTTGATCGCGTTGCTGGGGCGTCGGCAGAAGTCGGCGTGATATTCATGGCAATCACGTTGATCACAGGCAGTTTGTGGGGTCGACTTACATGGGGAGAGTTTTGGCAGTGGGATCCACGTCTCACGACAACGGCTTTTCTATTTGTTACTTACGTCGGCTATCTTGCAGTGCGTCGTCTTGATGGCTCAATTGAACAGCGCGCAAAACGCTCTGGTGTGATTGCGTTGCTCGCAGTGGTTGAGATTCCACTTGTGCATTTCAGCGTTGTGTTTTGGCGCAGTCTTCATCAGGGGGCAACAGTTCTTAATCCAAATGGTGATGTCAAAATGGATGACCTGATGCTGTTTACATTGTTCAGCGGTGTGATTGGGTTTACTCTCGTGTTCATCTGGCTCGTTTTGCATCGCCAGCGCACAATGTTGTTGAGCGATCTTGTAATTGAACGCGCGATCGACAACGCAATTCTCGAGCGCCAAAACGAAGGTGTCGGCCGCTAATGCAAAACGCTGGGTTCATTATCGCTTCGTATACGTTAACAATTGGCTCGGTTTTATTGTTTGCAGTTGTTACTTTGCGTCGTGCCAGAGAGTCAGCGAAACTCGTTGAAGACAAGCACAAACCATGGATCTAACACCTCGACCTCAAACTCAACAACCAAAGCGTCGTCGTTTGATGCCAATTATTGTGTTGTCGCTAGTTGGTGTAGGTGGCGCAATAATCGTTACTCAGTTTCTTTCTTCGGCAATCGATTATTACTGCAACGTCGATGAAGTTGGCGTGCGTTCTGGTTGCGACACTGTCAAAAGATTGCGAGTGCAAGGCACTGTTGAACAAGGCTCGTTAGCAAAAAGAGAGAACACCACAGAATTTACACTTGTGTTTAATGGTAAATCGTTGGATGTGGTTTATTCGGGTGACCCCGGTGGAGTTTTTCAAGAATGTATTTCAGTGGTTGCTCACGGTCGACTGATTAATGGTGTGCTTGAGTCAAATCGAATTGAAGTTAAACACTCAAATGAGTATGAAGCAAAAAATAAAGATCGACTAGAGAAACCTGGGAGTGCGGCGTGTTCGCAAGTGCAGGGATAACCGGCACGATCGGACGCGCATTATTGCTCGTCGGTTTTATCGGCTCAGTGTTTGGAGCATTCGCCGCCATAACCGGTGTGCGAACTAACGAACCACGAGTTATCCGATTAGTTTCGCGTTTCGCCATACTGGCATTCGTGGCGGCGCTTGGAGCCTTCGCAGTCATGGAGTACGCGATGATTACACGCGACTTCTCTTTGGCATATGTGCAGAAAGTTGGCTCGTGGTCAACGCCGGCTTTATATAACTTCGCGGCAGTCTGGAGTGCACTCGAAGGATCAATCTTGATGTGGGTGTTAATACTTGCGGGTTACACGCTGGCCGTTTGTTTTTGGATGCGCAAGCGACTCAGCGAGTCACTTGCCGCATCTGCAATGGCCGTGATGATGATTGTGCTGGCATTTTTTTTCTTAGTTTCATTTTTTCCGGCAAATCCATTTGCGCCTGGAGCACCAGGAGTTTTAGATGGGCCAGGACCTAACCCGTTATTGCAGAATCACATTCTGGTGATGTTTCATCCACCGATTTTGTATCTCGGTTATGTCGGTGTCACTGTGCCGTTTGCATTCGCAATCGCCGCACTTGTTACAGGTCGAGTTGGTGAGGGTTGGCTAGTCGCAACGCGACGCTGGTCGCTTTTCGCCTGGGGTTTTCTAACATTTGGTATTGCGCTCGGTAGTTGGTGGAGCTATGAAGTTCTTGGATGGAGTGGCGTTTGGGCGTGGGACCCAGTTGAAAACGCATCGCTTCTGCCGTGGATAACGGGCACCGCATATATTCACTCGGTACTAGTGCAAGAGCGACGTGGAATGTTGCGCGTGTGGAATATCTCATTGCTAGTTGCAACTTTCAGCTTGACAATTCTTGGAACTTTCTTAACACGCTCGGGAGTATTAAATAGTGTGCATGCGTTTAGCGAGAGCGGTATCGGCGCGTGGTTTCTTTCATTCTTTGCAGTCGTATTAGTAGTTTCAGTTTTTTTGATTGGCTGGCGCGGCGACAAACTACGTAGCCCAGGCATAATTGACTCACCGTTGTCGCGCGAGGCGGCATTCTTGGCGAATAATGTTATTTTCGCAGTCTTCGCGTTTGTTGTTTTGCTTGGCACAGTGTTTCCGTTAATCATTGAAGCTTTGCAAAATCGCCAGATCGCTGTTGGTGAGCCATTTTTCGATCGACTTACAGTGCCAATCGGTATCGCACTACTTACGTTGATGTCTATTGCCCCGGTGTTGCCGTGGCGTAAAGCATCTGCTGAAACTTTGCAGACAAGATTATTTTGGCCGATGTGGTCTGGCATCGCAGCACTCGTGGCGAGTCTTGCTTTGGGCGCTTACGGTCTGGCCCCTTTATTAACGTTCACTCTCGGCGGAGTTTCGGGCGGCGCAGCATTACGTCAAGTCATTCTTGCGACACGCCGACAAGGTTTGCGTGGGCTCGTGGGTCGTGCAAATGGTGGAATGATCGTGCACCTCGGTGTAATTCTTATCGCCGTTGCGCTTGGCGCATCAAACAGTTATAGCAAGAGTCAAGAACTCTCGCTAGTCGCAGGCGTGCCTGCAACTTTTGCTGGTCACAGTTTTGAGTTAACTGATGTGATTGAAGTGCGCGATGATCGAAGCGTGAGTGTCAAAGCGCGTGTAATCGTTGATGGCGATAAAACTTACGAGCCAGCAATTACTAAGTACACACGCATCGGGATGAATGTCGGCACACCTTCTGTGAAGGCTTCACTAACAAGTGATATCTATTTGACACTTGAGCCACCTGTTCGCCAAGATTCGAACACAGCACGTATCAAAGTGTTCATTAAGCCAATGATCACATGGTTATGGATTGGCACAATGTTGATGGCCGTTGGCACTTTTCTTGCGGCGTTTCCTGGTCGTCGGCGCCGTCCGACCGACGCAACGAGTGCACCGGTTTTAGTTGCCGAGAAAATCTAAAATTTATTATGGGTTCTAAATATCTCGTCAAGATCGTGTCGAGTGTTGTTGCGCTTGTTCTTGTGTCGTTACTTTGGGTTTTAATTGTTTCTAAACCAAGCGATGGCCAAGTTGCACGTTCGCCACTTCTTGGTCAACCGGCGCCGGCAATTGTTACTGCGACAATTGATGATCAGCCGTTTGATCTTCAGCGGCGTAAGGGCTCATGGGTTGTTTTCAATTTTTTTAATTCAACTTGTGTTCCGTGCATCAATGAGCACGATTTGCTAGTTGATTTTGCAAAACGCGAAGCGACTAGTGATAACGGCGCCGAGCTGTACACGGTTGTAAATGACGACAGTGATGATGCTGTGCGAAATTTCTTTACAAAAAATGGCGGTGATTGGGCGAAGTTAAAAGATGAAAACGGTGCAATCGCAGTGGCGTTTGGTGTTGCTCGTGTTCCTGAAACTTGGGTTATTGACCCAAACGGGTTAGTGCGAATCAGAGTTACGGGTGAGTTGAGTGAAGGTTTGCTTGAAGCGCAACTAGATAAATTGCGCGAAGAGTTCACATCATGAAAACAAGAAAATCTATTTGGTTAGCAATGTTTTTGCTGGTAAGCGTGCTCTTGGCGTTTGGCGCGACTCGCTCTGGTGGGCCGCAGACTCAGCAAGATCGCATTGATTTGGTTACATCGCATTTGGCGTGTCCAACGTGTTCGGGTGAGAGTGTTTTTGTATCGCGTGCCTC
This sequence comes from Ilumatobacteraceae bacterium, assembly GCA_964203235.1. Taxonomy (GTDB): domain Bacteria; phylum Actinomycetota; class Acidimicrobiia; order Acidimicrobiales; family Ilumatobacteraceae; genus BACL27. The sequence continues at coordinate 526,250 of CAXNLE010000002.1, read as the reverse complement.
TGCCGCCGAGGCAATTCGCACCGAAGTTGCTCGGCAAGTTGGTGCTGGCATTCGCACCGACGACGAAATCATCAGCTATATCGAGCAACGTTTTGGCAGTGAAGTTTTATTGGTTCCGCGATCGACGGGTCTTGATTCATTGGTTTGGTCGCTGCCGGCAGCAGTTTTAATTATTGCGTTGTCGCTATTGGTCAGCGCATTTGCTCGTTGGGGTCGTCGCACGCCTGGTGCGCCAAGCGTCGCTGATGAGGCGCTGGTCAAAAATGCTCTCGCCGAGTCAACGCGAGTCGGCGACGAAAGTTAATTGTCGTGGATAAATCAGATGCGAACATTGAAAGTCTCGTAGATCAGCGAAAATTTTTACTGAAGTCATTGCGCGATCTAGACGCCGAATTTAAAGCTGGTGATTTAGATCTTGACGATTACAATTCTCTGCGATCAGATTATGTTGCCCGCACGGCACAAGTTATAAAAGAGATTGCATCACCAGAACCGACTAGCTCAAATAGTGAGAACTCCAAGACGACTAAGAGAGCTCGTCAAAAAGTGATCACACTGTTGCTGGTATTGATAGTTGCGACTGGCGCAGGCTGGTTAGTCGCGCAGCAGTCGGGTCAGCGACTGTCTGGTCAGTCGTTATCTGGCGGTATTGAAGACTCAACCGCATCATTATTGTCGCGGGCCAGAGCCACAAATTTTGTTGATCCACAAGCAGCAATTGAGTTGTATTCACAGGTACTTGGTTTAGACCCAGACAATGTTGAGGCACTCACATATCGCGCGTGGTTACTCGCACTCATTGCTCGTGATGCTGGTAGCGAAATCAAACAACTTGCATTTTTATCCGCATCAAGTGATCTCGAGCGAGCGATAAAAATTGATGCCAATTATCCAGACGCGCATTGCTTTCTTGGCATTATTCGGTTTCGCCTGGCAGGTGATGCCATCGGCTCTCGCGAGCAACTAACAATTTGTGAATCGCAAAATCCGCCAGCAGAGGTAAAAAGTTTTGTTGAATCAATCATCGCCGAAGTTGACGCAGCGATTGCGGGTTGAGCTAAGTATTACAGTGGCGGCGCTATCACTGTGGCGGCGCCATTACTGCGGCGGCGCCATAACAAAGGCAGATTTGAAGCCGTTTTTTGTGCGCTCGAGTACCCATACCGCGGCTTTGCGCCAATCTGGTTTTGAGCCGATTTCCATACCGCGTCGTTGCAAAATTTTAATTGCCTCAGGAATCATGTCACCATGACTTGAGATCACTGTCGAATCTTGCGCATCTTCAAGAAGTTCAATCATCTTGGCAACATCACCATTCTCAAATAATCTTTCGTCAGCAACAATTTTAATTTTCGTTGCTTCGCTTAGAGGCTCGAGAGTTTGCATACATCTAATAGCCGGACTCGAAATTAAAGCGCTTGGCTTAAGATCAACTAGTTTTTCTGCAATTGCGTGCGCCTGCTGCCAACCTTTGTCGCTTAGGGGTCGCAGGGTGTCTGGGCCATCCCATTCGCTTCGCTTTCCGGCTTTGGCATGGCGCACTATGTAAAGAGTCACCGCGAAAAGTTATCCTAAAAATCTTTGATTAATGCATTGCCAGAACATTTAGGGCACAATTACCGTATGGGATTTTTTGATCGAAATCGTGACGAATTAGCCGCAAAAGGTTTTGATGAATCTCGGCTTCCACCTGGGCAGTATTTAACTGATCGGTTTCCTGTTCTTCATGTTGGTGATGTGCCAACTTATAAACCAGGCGAGTGGAGTTTGACAATTGATGGTTTGGTTGGCGAGCCGTTTACTTTGTCGCTAGACGAACTACGAGCATTGCCTGCAACAGAAATCAAAACGGATATTCATTGCGTAACTAAATGGTCAAAGTTCGACATGGTCTGGGCCGGGGTGCGTGTTCGCGATTTATTTGAGAGAGCAAAGATTTCAAATAATGCGACGCACGTGATGGGTCATGCAGAGTATGGCTACACCGCCAACGTGCCACTAGCCGACTTAATGCGTGACGATTCATTGGTCGTATATCAGTATGAAGGCGAAGACATCGAGCCGATTCACGGTGGCCCCGTTCGATTATTAGTTCCACAGTTGTACTTTTGGAAATCACCAAAGTGGTTGCGTCGCCTTGAACTTTGTGATGCTGATGCTCCTGGTTTCTGGGAGCAAAACGGATACCACATGTACGGTGATCCGTTTTTAGAACAGCGATTTTGGGGCGACTAGATTTTTAGTTTCTAGTTAAATAGTTGTCGCACAAAAAGTGTCACCCATCGGCAACGATGATGACAATTCAGGATTCGTGTCGCCATACAAAGCAGTCAACATTCCTTTGACCATGCCACGATCAACTGCACAAATAACAGGATGCTCAATTGCGAGTTCGCCGAACGGGCAATGATTATTTACAATTCGTAATTGATTGTTGCGCTGATCGGTGTGAGCAGCAAAGCCGTGCGCGGTTAATGCATCCGCCACAGCCTGCATTGCAGACCGTAAAGATCTCTGAGTCGTAGTGATGTCGTAGCCTGTCAAACTTGTTGCCATCGCTCGACCGTATTGCTGGCCAACTTCTTCTGCCATCACAGTTGCCGCCTGAGGTGTAAGCAAAGTCAACGCTTTACCTAAAAGTGAAAGCACAAGGTCGTCGCTACGAACTGGAAACTCTAAAGTCTGGTTTGGATTAGTCGCTCGATAGTGCTTTGAAGGTCGACCTGCTCCTGCTCCATCATTGCGAGAGACCTCAACTTCGAGATACCCACCGGCTGCAAGTTTGTCTAAGTGGTGTCGGGCGACGTTTGGGTGAAGTTCGAATTTCTCGGCAACTTCGCTTGTAGTAACACCGTTTTCAGTTTCACGAGTGAATAAATATATTGCTCGACGCGTTGGGTCACCGAAGGCAGATGTGATTGCCGACACGGTCGTAGTGAAATCACCATTATTAAGTTCTTTAGTTGCGCTCGGCGGTTTAATAGCCACGACGGGTATTCTACCTATGCTCGTAGTGTTAATTATTAACACTTTAAGGTTGAATTGATCGGAACCAAACCCACTATGTCTTTGCCAAGTATTGAACAATTAATTGATTCGCTGCGACCAGTGCAAGACCCAGAACTGCATCGATCGATTGTTGATTTGGGTATGGTGCGCGATGTTGAAATAAATTCGTCAGGTGCCGTTTCGCTAACCGTTGTGTTGACTATTTCAGGTTGTCCGCTTCGAAACGAAATTCAACAGAGAGTCAACACGGCATTGCGCGCCCTTGATGGAGTAAAAGATGTTGCATTGAACTTTGGTGTGATGACAGATGCAGAGCGAGCCAAAGTGCGCGAACTTGTGCACGGTGACCCAGCAGCGACCGCGGGCAGCACACCGGCGCAAGGGCATTCAGAAGGTCGAAAGATTTCGTTTGCGCAACCAGGCTCGAAGACCCGCCCAATTTTAATTTCTTCGGGCAAAGGTGGTGTTGGTAAAAGTAGTGTCACTACAAATCTCGCGGTCGCACTGGCGACTGCTGGTTATAAAGTTGGCGTCGTCGATGCCGATATCTACGGGTATTCGATTCCGCGAATGCTTGGCACTGATCGTGATCCAGTTGTTATCGACAATATGTTGTTGCCACCAGAAGCGTGGGGTGTGCGCTGCATCTCAATTGGATATTTTGTTCCTGAAGGTCAGGCAGTTGTATGGCGCGGGCCAATGTTGCACAAAGCACTCGAACAATTTCTCACAGATGTTTATTGGGATGAACCTGATTTCTTGCTGATCGACATGCCGCCAGGTACTGGTGACATCGCGTTGAGTCTTAGTCAATATCTGCCGCGAGCAGAAGTTCTTGTCGTTACTACGCCGCAGTTGGCTGCCCAAAAAGTTGCACGACTCTCGGCAGCGATGGCGGTGAAAGTAAATCTTCCTGTGCGCGGAATCATTGAAAACATGTCGTGGTTTATTGGCGAGGATAAAAAGCGCTACGAACTGTTTGGCTCAGGTGGTGGGCAATTGCTGGCTGATGAATTAAAGGTTCCGTTGCTGGCTCAAATTCCACTTCTTGAAGAACTTCGTGAAGGTGGCGACACAGGTCGACCAATTTCGGCAATTGCACCAGAATCTGAAGTTGGTCTTATTTTTGCGCAACTTGCCAAGCGAATTGCCGAAGACATGAAACCAAAGAAAGTTTTCAGCGCTGCGCTCAAAGTGAACTAGTCAGTTAACCGCTCTTGCACCTAGTGTGATCAGTATTAAAGAGATAGTAATAAAATAGTAAAAAAACCACAACATAAAAATTCAACGAAAGAAGTACAAAGTGGATATTCGAATTGGCGTGACCCAAGCCCCACGAGAAATTTCTCTTGAAATGGCAGACGACGAAAGTGTCCATGCCAAAATTCGCGCCGCTGTTGAAGCAGCGCTTGAAGGCAAGTCTGCAGTTCTTTGGCTGACTGACAAGCGCGGCAAAGAAACTGCAATTCCATCTGCAAAGATTGCTTTTGTCGAATTTGGTGCGCCAAACGGTGACCGCAAGATGGGATTTGGCAGCTGACACCGCCCGCTTTGTTAGACCGCCAACTTCTCTTCATCACTGGAAAGGGCGGCGTCGGTAAGTCAACTGTTGCTGCATCACTTGGTCGAGCCGCCGTCGCTCAAGGTAAGCGAGTTTTATTGTGCGAGATGGATGCCAAAGGCGCACTATCAACTTTGCTTCAAACAAGTGAACTGAGTTTTACACCGCGCGAGATCTCACCGAATTTGTCAGCGATGACAATGAACACGCAAGATGCTTTGCGTGAATATGTTTCTATTTTTTTGAAGACTCCGTTTGTTGCGGCAATTCCTGGTCTGGCTGGAATCTTTGATTTTGTTGCAGATGCCGCGCCAGGGGTGAAAGAAGTTTTAGTTGTTGGCAAACTTTGCTACGAAGTTCGTAAAGGCAATTACGACATTGTGATTGTCGATGCCGAATCAACCGGGCACATTGTCGCCCAAGTTGCAGCCCCAACGACACTGCGTAATTTTGTGCCACTTGGGCCATTGAACGAACAAACTTTGTGGATGACGGCAATTCTTGAAGACTCACAAAAAACAGGAGTCGTCGTAGTGACAACTTGCCAAGAGATGGCAGTTAACGAGGCTTTAGAACTAGTCGAAGCATTGCAAACCAAAACTAAAGTTGACACTGCTGCAGTAATCGTCAATCGTGTGCCTTCAGAAATTTTTACAAAATCACAAGAAATAGTTTTCAGTCAACTTACTCATGATGCAATAAAATCCTTTATTTCTAAGAAAACTGGCTTAAGCATTGATCTTTCGCTTCAGGCAACGGGGCTTGCTCGGGCTCGACGCAATCTCGCAACACATCACATTGCGTCTTTGCGCAGTGGGCTCGGCAAAGTTGATCCGATTAAAGAGTTATTACTGCTGCCAGATTTTTCGTATCAGTCAACAGATTTACTTGTCTCAAAATTATCTAGCGAGCTTGAAGCAGAACTCTCATGACAACAGTTGCCGAATTGATTCAACGAGATGGGCTAATTGTCGTGTGTGGTTCAGGTGGAGTAGGTAAAACATCAATTTCAGCAGCATTGGGTGTGCTGGCTGCAACTCAAACCGAAAAGCGCGTGTTGGTTTTGACCGTCGATCCTGCCAAGCGACTCGCCAATGCGCTCGGACTTCGTGAGTTTGGCAATGTTGAGGTTCAGATCACAAGTGAGTTGTTCAAAACAAGCAAAACAAAGTTACGCGGGTCACTATCGGCGGCGATGATTGACACGAAAGCAAGTTGGGATGATCTAATTTCTCGCCACGCGCCAGACGAGGCAACGCGAAACAGCGTGCTACAAAACTCGCTGTACAAAAATCTCACTGAAAGGTTTGTGCATAGTCATGACTACATTGCTGTCGAGCGCCTATATCAAGCGCACTCTTCGGGTGCTTACGACCTGATTATTGTTGACACGCCACCATCACGAAATGCATTAACTATTTTGGATGCACCAAAACGAATGCAGGACTTTTTTTCAAGCCGACTACTTAAGTTGTTGACAGCAAACTCTCAGTGGCAGTTACTGACACTTGCAGCAAAACCGTTTTACGAAATTGCCGACCGGTTACTTGGTAAAGGATTGTTGCGAGATGTTGCCGAATTCTTTACTTTATTTAGAACAATGGAGACCGGTTTTGTTGAACGAGCCAAAAAAGTTGAGGCTTTGTTACACGATCCTAAAACTTCGTTCGTAATTGTTACTACTCTTGAAGACGCTCCACTTAGTGAAGCTGAGTTTCTTAGCGTTGCGCTAAAAGAACGTAAGTTCACAACTCATTTGGCGATTGCGAATCGCGTAATTCCAAAAGAACTTCAAGGCGAAGTATTAATCGAGCAGACAGATGTTCTCAACAATGCACGGCAAAATACAGAATTTATTAGTGAACTAGCTGGTGTACTAGTTAATACGGACGCATCTTCCGGCACATCATCAGATATCGATGAAGCGAATCTCTCGAAACTTTTGACCCAGACCTTAGAGACAATTCAAAACTATGCGCTAGCGACAACAAAGATTTCTGAGATGCAGTCTGCGTTGTTAGGCCGAGTCGCCGAGTTTGCCGATAATTTCACTGTGGCGCCAATGCTAGAAAGTGATATCGCCGACATAAATGGCTTGATCACACTTGGTGAAAATCTAAATATCGTTTGAGCCAACACTGATCAGGCAGACTTAGAGAACCAACTATGCCAACGCTCGTCGAAATCGCTCACGAAATAGGCATCACTGTTGAGCGCGAATTGGCGCACCTGGGTGCGTTCGTTTCAGAGTGGGGAATGCTCGCAGATTTTTGTTTTGCCGACATGCTGCTTTATCTACCAACTAACGACAGAAAGTGGGTTGTTGCTGCACAGGTGCGCGCTGCCACTGGTCAAACACTTTACGAAACTGATCTAGTTGGCTTGACTGCTGATTTAGATAAGGCGGCGATGATCGCTCAAGCATTTACAACACAAAAAGTTGTAACCGGCGAAGTTCGTGTTGTCTCGCAGGTTGAGCCTGTGAGCTTGATGGCGATTCCAGTGCGTTGCGATGACCGAGTCATTGCCGTGTTGACTCGCGAGTGGTCAACACGTAGCGGTCGAAAACCCGGACAACTCGAACGAACTTATTTAGCGATTTTTGATGATTTCACGAAAATGATTTCTACTGGTTTATTTCCGTTTGAAGGTCGTGTGGCCGACGCAACTGTTGCTCCACGAGTTGGTGACGGTGTAATTGTTTTAGATGCTGATGCTCGCGTTCGCTATGCATCACCTAACGCGGTGTCGGCAATGCACCGCGTTGGAGTGAATACAAATGCAGTTGGGCAAAGTTTGGCAGAACTTGGAGTCGCGCAAACTGCAGCCAGAAATGCCTATGAGCGACGCGAGCCGGTTGTCGAAGAATTTGAACAGACTTCTGAAGTCACATTGCTAACTCGCACCATACCGACACTCAAGCGACTCGGTCGCGGCGTTGTCGTAACTGGTGGTGTGGTGTTGTTGCGGGATGTTTCAGAATTACGTCGCCGTGATCGCTTGCTGCTTACTAAAGATGCAACAATTCGTGAAATACACCATCGTGTAAAAAATAATCTGCAGACAATTTCGTCTTTGCTAAGACTTCAAGCGCGCAGACTTAAAAGTGAAGAGGCAATTTCTGCCATTGCCGAATCAGTGCGACGAATTAGAACCATCGCACTCGTTCACGAAACTCTGTCACATGAGGCAGGCGAAGATATTTCGTTTGTTGAAATCGTGCGTCCACTGTTACGACTTGTTGAAGAAGGCCTGCAATCTACTGATCGCCCAGTGAAGTTCAATGTTCAAGGTGACGGTGGGCGGTTGCCGGCCACGATTGCGACACCATTATCAGTTGTGATACTCGAACTTTTACAAAATGCAGTCGACCATGGGTTTCCCGAGGGCAGCGCGGGTGGATCAGTTCTTGTGTTATTGAGTCACGATGACGAATCATTGAATATTCGTGTGACTGACAATGGTCGCGGCTTAAGTAATGACTTTGATATCAAAGCCGCTACTGGTTTAGGTTTGTCAATTGTTCGAACACTTGTAACTACTGAACTAGCAGGCACGATTCAGATGCGACCAGCTTTAGTTGACGATTCAATTGGTGAACTAAAAATCGTGTCCAATGGCGCAGGAACTGTCGTTGATCTAAAAATACCGTTTGTCGGCGATTAAGTATTTTTCTGTGCGCTTAGATTGAAGAAATAAACGAATTAGGCAAGCAGGCGAGAGTTTCGTCGCTCAGCTGCACGCTGGCGTCGAATGTCTCGACGCTCATCTTCTGACATGCCGCCCCAGATACCCCAATCTTGGTTTGTTTCAAGAGCGAAATCCAGGCATTTTCCGCGAACTAAACATTCATCACAAACAACTTTGGCTTCTGAAATTTGCACAAGTGCGTTACCAGTTGTACCAACCGGAAAAAACAATTCTGGGTCGGTGTCTTTACAAGAAGCTTCTCGCCTCCATGAATAATCTGCTGATCCAAGGGCAAGGCTTGTTGCGAGAAAAGACATTTGTTTATCCCCCTAAAATCAAAGAATTTCTAAATCGTTACTTACTGCGCTCAGACTAGAGAACAATTAGAGCGTTAGCAATGAAAATAGAAAAAATTAAATAGTTTTTATTTGGTGCGACTCGCGAACCTTTTCTTGTAGCCTGCGGGCGTGACCCAAGTTATGGCACATCGCGGTGCTTCTAAGGTCAAGCAAGAAAATACAACTACGGCATTTTGCCGAGCCCTTGAAATGGGGTCAGACGCCGTCGAACTAGACGTACGACGTTGCTCAACTGGAGAACTAATCGTTCACCACGATGCGAAGTTAAGTGATGGTCGGGCAATTATTGCGACAAAAAAAACTGATTTGCCAGACTACATTCCGACGTTAAACGAGGCGTTAGACGCATGCGGCTCAATGTGGGTAAATATCGAGATCAAAAACGACTCGAGCGAACCAGACTTTGATCCAAGTGAGCAAATTACTCATCAAGTCGTTGAATTCTTGAAGCAACGTGGGTCGATCGAAAAGTGGCTAATTTCATCTTTTCGACGTGAAACCGTAGATACTGTGCGAAAGTTAATGCCAGAACTAAAAACAGCGTGGCTGGTAATGACTATTGATAATGCAGAACTTGAAATCGTTGCGAAACAATTGGCAGACCAAGGGCATTATGCAATTCATCCGTGGGTTAAATCACTAACCGAGCAACTTGTTGTTGTTTTTCACAAGCACGGATTAAAAGTCAACACTTGGACATGTGACAATGCATCGCGGATGAAAGAACTAATTGACTGGGGAATCGACGGAATTTGCACCAACGTGCCCGACACCGCTCTCGCTGTGATTGCGGCTAATTAGTAATTAGTAATTAGTATTCGGCGATTAGGCGATTAGCGGTTTGACGAGGCGCAGTGAGTCTGGGCAGTGCTCTAAGTGTAACGAAATTTGCTCGCCGAGGTAATCGCCGTCAAGTTGATACGGAAATGGCGCAGGGAAACTAATTTTTACATCTTCAACATCTGTTTGAATGTCAACGCCAGACGAAACGCTAATGCCTTCGGTGCGTATTGATTGCAACATCGTGCGCACCATATGCGGAGTTGTCAGTTTTCTAAAAGTGATGGCGACAAGTTTCTTATCCAATGATGCCGCAGCCGACAAGTTCACCGGTTTTTTGCCAATGTACGTGTATGGGTTTGAATTGAGAACAAGTGTCAGATAACCATTTGGTATTTTTCGTCCATCAATTTCGACATTGAAGTGCGGAAACTTGCGGTCGTATGTTGCAAACCATGCTTGCATCGTAGAAAATGCAAACAACGGCTGGCCGATAATCCTCTTGAGTGAAGCCCTGCGCTCAACAAGTTCAACAACTGCAGCGTCGAATCCGATGCCTGCATGAAAACAGAAATAACGTCCGTTGGCGCGCCCCAGACTTATCGGGTGAATATTGCCATGATCAAGGCCAGCGCTGAATTGTTGTAACGCGACGACCGGATCATTGGTTGCTCCGAGACTGCGCACAAACACATTTGTTGATCCACCAGGCAACATCATTAGAGCCGTGTTGCTTGTGGCCAGACCAGTGGCGACTTCATTGAGAGTTCCGTCACCGCCGAAGGCTACGACTACTTCGACACCGCGTTGAGCAGCGTCTTGGGCGAATCGCGTCGCGTGACCGCGTTCGTTGGTTTCAACAACCTGAACGCTGTGATGGCGTGAGAGGTATTGATGTACGGCCACCGTGTTACGCGGAGTGACATTAGATGCGAACGAATTCACAATGAGCAAGATCTGCAAGAACTTTTACGGTATCAGCGATTTGTGATGAGATTTCGGTGTGGTTGTTGGAGAGTTTTGCGGTAAGAATATAAGTCATGAATATTGTCGTATGCGTAAAGCAAATCCCAGACCCAGCCAGCCCAGGCGCTCTTGATGCGTCAACACATGCATTGAAGCGTGAAGGTAAATTAATCCTTGATGAATCTGACGCCTATGGCGTTGAGATGGCGTTGCAACTTGTCGCAACAGCCGGCGCAGGAGAAGTAAACATTGTTTCAATGGCACCGAATGGTGAAACATCCGGAATGCGCACGGCGCTTGCGATGGGTGCAGCAAAAGGTTTGCTTGTAAGTGATCCGGCCCTTGCTGGTTCAGATGCATTAACAACTGCAAAAGTTTTGGCAGCGGCGATTACGAAACTTGGCGGTGCTGATCTTGTTATTGCTGCAACTGAATCATCAGATGGTTATACCGGTACTGTGCCAGAACAAATTGCCGAAGTTCTGGGCTTACCTTCAGTGACTTTTGCAAAGAAAGTAAAAATTGAGGGCTCAGTTTTGAAAGTTGACCGACAAAGCGAGTCTGGTTATGACGAAGTTGAGTGCACACTTCCTGCAGTAATCAGTGTTACAGCCGGTGTAGTTGAACCGCGCTATCCAAGTTTCAAAGGAATCATGGACGCAAAAAAGAAGCCACTCGATGTCGTAACTGCTGGCGATCTTGCGGTCACGCCAACAGGCTGGGCTGGTGCTGGTCAAAAAATTGTCAATGTAACTCAAGCCGAAGCGCGTAAAGCCGGCGAAGTTATCGAAGATGACGGCGAAGCGTTTGGCAAAATCGTTGTGTTTCTTGAAAATTTAAAGTTGATCTAAAAACTCGAACAGCAGCCAATACTAAAAAGGACTATGACTAATGACAATTAACAACATTTGGGTATTCGCGCAAGGCACTGGTGGGGTTGCAACAACCGGCACACTCGAGTTGCTGACCAAGGCCCGCTCTCTCTCAAGCAAAGTCACAGCATTCGTCGGTGGTGATGCAAGTGCATTCGCAGCATCACTTGGCGAGCATGGTGCTACAAAGATTTACGCAACAGGAGATCTCGCTGGCAAGTTGCCAGGCGTCGCACTTTCTGCAGCGATAAAAATGATTATCGATGGTGGCGATTCACCAGATGTGATTATGTTTCCGCAAAATTACGAAGGTCGTGACACAATTGCACGGTTGTCGGTAAAATTAAATCGCACAGTGTTGACAAACAGTATTGACATCGCTGATTCGAGTGACGGAGTTGTCGCAACAACGCCAGTCTTCGGTGGAAACATTTTGGTTGAAACAGTTTTTACAGGTCCAGGACCACATCTAGTTTCATTTCGACCAAAAAGTTTCGTTGCAGAGCCTGCCTCGGGTGGTGCCCCAGAAATAGTTGCCGTGAGCGTTCCTGACTTGGGCGCGCAAGGTGGCGCACGAGTTGTTGCAACTCACACAGAACAAACAACTGGACCAAAACTTGATGAAGCAGCAATTGTTGTTTCGGGCGGACGCGGTCTTGGTGAAGCTGGCAATTATTCGTTGATTGAAGATCTTGCGAAACTTCTAAAAGGTGCACCTGGTGCATCACGAGCCATTGTTGACGCGGGTTGGGTTCCGTACTCATATCAAGTTGGCCAGACAGGCAAAGTCGTCAAGCCAAGTGTTTATATTGCGGCCGGCATCTCTGGCGCGACGCAACACATGGTTGGCATGAAGGGTTCGAAGAATATCATCGCGATTAATAAAGATAAAGAAGCTCCAATCTTTGGGATCGCCGACCTCGGTATTATTGGCGACATTCACAAAGTGTTACCAAAACTCATTGAAGCGCTCAAATCTCGCTCGTAGATAGCGAATTATGGCGTCATCGCCGATTCGTATGTAATAAATTCTAAACGTGGCTACTAAAAAGAAAATTCTCGTAGTCACGGGCAACCTCTCGCACCTTGATCAGTTTGTAATTCATGGGTTATTTAAAGAGTTATCAGATTCTGCTCAAGTAGTTTTGGCGCTACCACAATCAGAATTTGAAGGTGATCGTTGGGCGAAACTTCCGAGTGAGTTTAAAAATAGTTTTGAAAAAGTTGTGCCTTATAAATATGATTCGAAATCTAAAAAAACTGGTTCGCAGTTAGGCGAGGCATTAACTTTTAGATTCAGAAATCTCGCCACTGGTTATCGAACACGCTTGAGAAATAAATTCTTTATCGGTTTGCGAGTTCCTTCCAAATGGCAAAGCTCTTCAGGGTTCGCAGTGTTGTTTCAAAATCGTGGCGAGGTATGGCAAAGAATAATTAAAGAGTTTCCGTCATTTATTCGTGGCACTAGGTTGTTTTTTTGGCCTTGGTCGCGAATTGCGATTTCAAAAATTTGTAAAAATTGTGGCCTGTCTGAAGTCACCGTGAACGAATCTCCAGATGTGATTGTCATACTGATGCAGCGACAAGCGGGCTTCGTAGTTGCAGCGATAGACGCCGGCGCCAGAGCAGGCATTCCGACTTTGTTGATACCCGTGAAGTGGGACAATGCGTCGTCTAAGAGCCCGTTAGTTAAAAAGCCGACTCGAATGTTGGTTTACAACCAGCAACTTGTTGAGGTTTGTTCGCGCATGCACAGGATGCCATCAACCTCAATAGTTGCGATCGGCAGTGTTGAAGTCGGCACTAAAAAGAAAATCCCAGCGATGAGCCAGTCAGAAAACTTAATTCTGATTGGTAGCACTGCTGATGCATCGAGTTCGGCACCATGGCTCAAGTGCGTCAGCGATGTGCTGTTGCGAACTAATCAGCCAAAAAACAAACTCAAAACAATCTGGCGACCATACCCAACTGGTGATTCAGCAAGTTTAAATTTCATGAATGAGTTTGTTTCGTCACACACACAAATTGAACTTGATGACGACATAAAGCGGGGCATGTCTCATCGTGCTCAAAGTATTTCTTTTGGTGATGTATCCGCGGCGTACTTTAGATATTGCGAACTACTCAATTCGGCGGTGGTGGTTGTCTCTGAGGGGACATCGGCGATTGTTGACTCACGTGCGAGGGGAATACCAGTAATTTTGCCGGCCTTCAAAAAAGATGCCTTTATAGGCTCACAATTCTGCAATTTGATTGGCTATGAGCATTTACGCGGGCTACGTGAAACAACTGGAGTATTTATCGCTGAAGACGAATCTGAACTTGAGCGATTGTTGATTGATTTTCTAGAAAACCCACGACGCATAGAACCTGACAACTCGGGCGAAAATATTTTCGTAGATCACCGAACTTACGCGCAACGAGTCTTAGATGTCATCAACACGGTATCGATCGACGCAAGTAAAAGCTAAAAACCGCTATACAAGCGGCCAGGGGTAGTGGCGTCCAGACGGATCAACTGGAAACTTTGCGCCGTTGAGTAGCCATTTCGCTCGCTCGGTAATCGCGATAACTTCTTGCTCGTTGAGCAGAGTTGCAACTTCAAGCGGCACAGTTTGAGTTAGTGGCTCAATTTTTTCAAGTAGAGACTCTGCGATTGCTTCTTCGCCAAACTCCCAAATAACGGTGCGAATTTTGAAATCTTGGGCAAAGCACAAACCGTGATCGATTCCCCAAACGCGAGAATCTTTATCAACTAAAACATGACCAGACTTGCGATCGGTGTTATTTGCAACGATGTCAAATGCACACATCGCTCGAAATTGATCGTGCAGTTCTTGTCGCTCTTCGAAAATCGCAAAATAGTGCTCGTCTGGGCTTGCTTCAATCAGCAGTTGCACTGAGCCTTCGCCGTGCGGACCGTCGCGCAAAATTGTCGGCGGCACAAAGTGCAGACCCATTGCCTCTGCCAAGCGGTATGCCGCCACTTCACGCCGATGTAAACCCGGTTCGAAATCCCAAAGTGGTTTCTCTCCACGCATTGGCTTATAAATTGCCTTAACGGTTTCTTCTTGATCAATTATCGAAACTAGAAACGTTGCATTGCTGCTATACGGCATTCGCATTTCTATAGTCATCTCGCCGCGGAGCAAGTGGCTTATTACTTCTGAAGAATTTTCTAATTCATCCGCGGACACAAGTGGCCATCTTTGTTAATCGGCCGACCGCAGAAAATACAAGTTGGCCGACCCGATGCGACAACACCGTCAGCGTGTTCACAGAACGCTGCAGCCTGCCCACGAGTGATGTTGGCACGAATTCTTGACAGATCTTGCGAATCGAGAATTTCTTCAGGGCTCTCGTCGCCATTTACGATTTCAATTTCGTCTAGTTGAATAACCAAACAATCGCTGATGGCGTCGTATGCCAAGCCGACGGTGCCGAGTACAAACTCAGGTTCAACGGGCATTGATAGTTGCATCGCATCTTTAATTGGTCGTTGCGAAACATCTGGTGCATCTGCGAGAAGTTTGCGCAAGTATTCAGACATCGCCGCGACTTGTTCTTTTTCGCACTTTATTGTGATTCGTTGTCCATCGGCACGCACTTGCAACACGAATGTTCGCTGGCCTGGTTCGCCGAGTGCGCCAGTTGTGAAAGCGTCAGTTGTATCAAACTCAAAGTATGAACTCACGACATCCGCAATTCAGAAAGATCGCCACCTGTTGAATTAACGGTTAGCACTACTGGCCCGAACGCCGAATATGAAACTGCGCTTACAGAGCAGGTACTAATCACGATGCGTTGAAATAAATCAAGATGCGTTCCCATGGCGTGGGCGACAGCGGCCTTGATCGGGTCGGCGTGCGAGAAGCAAATTACGACGCCACCTTGATGTTTGATCCGCAGAGCATCAAGTGTTGAAGTCATTCGAGTTTGCATTTCGGTGAAACTTTCGCCTTTCGGAAACCGAAAAGTGCTTGGCGCACGCTGAACAGTTGACCATTCTGGAAGTTTCATTAACTTGCCGAGTTCTTTGCCTGTCCAATCGCCGAATTCACATTCAAGCAGGCCTTTTTCGATGATCGCTTTCTGATTTAGAAGTTTGGCAGTTGGTGCTGCCGTCTCGCGCGCGCGCTCTAACGGCGATGCATAAATCGCTGAGACATTTTTGAGATTACGCAGGCGCTGGGCAACATCTATTGCCTCTTGTTTGCCGATATCGCTGAGGTGCAGCCCCTTGGCCCGACCAGGAAGCAACTTGCCCGTGCTCGGCGTTTTGCCATGTCGGACCATGATTATCAGCGTCGACTTCGGGGCGTTTTGTTTTTTGTTTTTGCTACTCATTGGCAGATCTTCAAACTATCGGCACAGCGCATAATCTCATGTCGTGCCTAAACATGATGAACTCGACAAATTGGCGATTGAAATAATTGACTGTCACAAGTGCACACGCCTTGTTAAATGGCGTGAAAAGGTTTCGGTCGAAAAGCGTGCCGCGTATGTGACCGAAAATTACTGGGGTAAACCAATAGTTGGCTTTGGTGACAAGCAGGCTCAAGTTTTAGTTTTGGGATTAGCACCCGGTGCGCATGGTGCAAATCGCACAGGTCGAGTATTCACAGGGGATAGAAGTGGCGACTGGTTATATCGCGCCATGCACAAAGCCGGCTTGGCGTCACAACCAGAATCTGTGTCCGTTGATGATGGTCTCACGTTGCATAATGCATGGGTCACATCAGCTGTTCGCTGCGCGCCGCCCGCCAATAAGCCGACACCTGGTGAGCGAAAAAAATGTTCGTCGTTTCTGACACGAGAACTTGCAATGTTGACGAACACTAAAGCAATTATTTGTCTCGGTTCGTTTTCGTTTCAAGCAATCTGTGACGAGTTAAAGATTCGCCCGAGACCAAAATTTGGTCACGGCGTTGTTGTCAATCATGAGAAATACAAAATCGTCTGCTCTTATCATCCGAGTCAGCAAAACACGTTCACAGGCAAACTTACCGAAAAAATGTTTGACAGTATTTTTAAAACAGCATTAAAATTACTTCTATAAAGCGAGAAGTTCGCCAAGTCCGTAGACGATAGAAATTACGGCTAGAAATAATCCAAACACTCGCTGTAGTTTTTTGTCGCTCATCTTGAGTGCCATCTTTGAGCCAAGTGGTGCACCAACGACAACGCCGGCGGTTAGCCAAAGCGCAAATCGCCAGTCGATACCATTTTCTAAAGCGTGAGTGATCGTGCCCGGCACCGCAAAACATCCAACACAAATCAGCGATGTTGCAACAGCATTCTTAATCGGCAGTCCGAGCCACTTGCGAAACAGTGGAACCATAATGATTCCGCCACCGAGTCCGAGCAAGCCAGATAATCCGCCAGCAAAAACCCCGGTAAGAACCGCAAATATATTTCTAGATTTTTCAACTCCATCAACATTGTTGATTGAATCTTTCGGCGTCACGCTGCGAATCATATTGATTGCACTCCACATCAATAACAACGCAGTCAATACCATCAACACATGCCCGTCACCAGGCACGCGTGGCGAAACCCACGCACCAACAATGGCAGCAACGATGCCACTTGGCGCCGTAAGTCGAATGACTCGCCAGCGAATTAGTTCGCCCTGGCGATAACGCCATGAACCAGTCACGGCTCCCGGCAAGATCGACGGCAATGTTGTGCCAACGGCAAGCGCGGCCGAGCAACCAAGTGCGCGAATCGCTGGGGTAGAGATCACTGCGCCGCCGACACCAAAAGTGCCTGACATTAAACCAGTAGCAACACCGGCGATCAGCGTTAATGCATCACGCAATAAACCCGTTTCCATTTAGTTAACGCCGTTTGAAAATCGTTAGTGCGCCGCAGGCACTGTACCGTCAGCCTTTTTCTTTGGCGCAGGTACACCAACGCTGACAGCCTTGTTGGCAAACTCAGGCCAACGGCGACGGCTGACGATGCTCAGCAATCGCAACAACTTCATCGCTGTTGCATCTGATTCTGCTGGACGAGCGATTATTGAACCGTCTTTGATCATTCGAGTCATGACTTCTTCGCCTAGTTCAGTTCGCACTACGCACAAAGTCCAGTCGTTATCTTCTCCGATGCCACCAGTAGAAATATCTGCATGTTCAGCAGCAAAGTCCGGGCACATCTTGCAACCCTCACGCGTCCACTTGTGACACTCTTTTAGATCGATCTCGTGATACGAACCGTCTTTCATCCAAATTTGAAACACGCCTTTGATATTCATCTTGACCATTTCTTCTTTTTTCAAACCGTATTTCGCCAAGAATAGTTCTTCGAAAATTGCGTCATCAAAAGTTTTTGAACAAAGTAAACCGATGTTGAACAAAAATGGTTTACCGATCTTTCCTGCTTTACGCTTCCACATAATTGGCAAGGCCGACGACTGGCAACTCATGCCGACAAGCGCGAGACGATTTAATCCTTCTTTTTGCGCATCTCGAATTGCCAAAGTATTCGCCGAATATGTATAGCGACTGCCCGAAGATGCGAGCACTTCTTCCGGTGTGCGAGCAAGACCCGGCAACGCCTTCCACGAAGATCCATCGCCTTCAACAAAACTTGTCAGTGCCGCGTCAATGTAATCGTGCTTCAACAACCAAATTAACATCGCACCAACGAAACCGCCGTCTTGACCTTTTTTGTGAGTCTGCTCATCTGCAGCACGAACTAAAAGTAGTTGTCGATATTGACCGTACATTTCTTCGTCTTTGCGTTCGCGACCGAACAGGTGCATGTCGGCCTCAGGCTCCCATGAGCGAAACCGTGGGCATGCGCGCGTACAACTTGTGCAACCTTTTTCGCCGTGACCACAATTATCAAGACCGAGATCTTCTTCTAAATGAAAAGGTTTGTATTTACCTTCTTCATGTTCGTAACCGATCACATCATGCGGGCAAGAAATTACGCACGCAGCGCACCCAGTGCACAAGCCGGTATTAATGACTTCGTCGTAAAGTTCTTTCCATTGATGTGTCCAACGTTCGGTTGCTGCAGGCGGGTTATCTGTCAAAGTCATGCTTGAACTTTAGGCTGTCGGGCAGGCTCTGCCTGTAACCAAGCAATTTCTAACGAAGTGCACGTTTAACTCGTTCGCCTGCTTGAACAGAAATTTTTCGCCCAAGATGATCTGAAACCTCAAATTCGTTATGCACTTGCGCCTCAACAGTTGAGATCTTTGCGTGGTGGATAATCACTTTGCAGCGTGCCAAGCCCGCGGTGATATCCCGCAATAATCCTTGGCGGTCACTGCCTTCAATGCGCAAGATTGTGTGCAAAGGATGCGCACTTTGATCAATTGTCACCGAAAGCTCAAGTGAACCACGTTGAACATCTGAGAATCGCCCGCGCAATGAATCTCTGACCGCACCATCAAGAGCGAGCAGATTTGGCTTTTGTGCACTACGCACAATAAATGTGTCTAAAACAGCACCGTCGGGCCAGGTCGCAATGTCGGCATTGATCACATTCAGTTCAAGCGATGCCAATGCACCCGACAGTCTTGCCAATAATGCAGAGCGGTCTTTCGTTGCAATATTGATCATCCATTCGTGGTCAACATTGTTTGTGTTTTGAACTGCGACCCTTGCTTGCCCAGCGCGTGGCAGTGGCTCAACCAATTTGGCATGGCGCACGAGTTCTTCGGCTGAATGTGTCAGCACATAACTCGCCGGCGCATTGGCGATTCGCGCATGGATATTTGTATCTGTTGCGAGTGCTTGCGCCGCCCTCAATCGCACTTCAAATGGATTGTTAGAACTTGAGTCAATCAAATCAGGATGAGCGAGAACTTCTTGCACGCCAGTAACGATTTCGATCAATGCAAGATGTTGTGTTTCGCTGAGGTTGTCGCGAGCAATCAACAATTGTCGACACTGTTCAACAGCCTTTGGGTTTTTCAAATAATTTGCAATCTGAGTTACTAACCGACTCGTAATCTGCAAAGGCTCGGTTTGAGTAATTGAGTGCAACATCGCGCTGCCTTCAACAAGCAATCCAATTTCTGAAGTAGTCGCAAGATCTAAATCGAGGCGACGAATCGCCTGCGCCCAATCTGCGCCAGCATCATTAATGTCTTTGGCGAAAGCAGCAAGAACTAATTCATCAGATTCAGTTGTTGTGAGTGATGCGTTTGAGCAAACTGCATCAACGGTTGCAAACCGAAGCGCATGTGTCGGGTCAAGTTCGGTGGCATCACTTGATCGAGCAGACATTGCACTGGCAACTTCAGGCAAAGCACGAGAAATCAAACCAACCGTGTCAAGAAATCTCCACGAGCGAGCCGAGCCATATCGCAACACGCGAAGCAAACCGATATTCGCTTGTGTGCTCCAACTAAGAGTTGCATTTCGGTGAAGCGCAAACCAATCGAGCATTTTGTCATTTGGTCGGGCATCAGAAACGAGCAGAGCTGCATCAAACCCAAGTTCAACGAGCATGCTCACAGGTGGCGTGCTGTTCAAATAAATGACTCCGTCATTAACAGAAAGCCATCCGTTAGCGGGTTCTTGAGACACTAAATCAGAATCTTCGATTGCCGATTGTTCTTTGCCTAGGCGCCAACGCAACAGTGGTGGTGCGATCAAAGTTGTTACAAGTACAACAACTAAAAGCGCTCCATAAAGCTCTTCGTCAAGAACACCAACGCGCAAACCGATTGTCGCAAAAATTAAACCCACTTCACCGCGCGGCAACATGCCAAGGCCAATCGCTAATTTGTCAGCTCTCACGCCAAATGCTCCGACCGACGAAATTAGTTTGCCAAAAACAGCAACTGCGCTTAATGCTGCTGCGATTCCAAGAACTTTTGTGTTGGCCACACTTGAAATATCGGTGCTGATACCGATATTGAGAAAAAAGATTGGGATGAAAATTTGACCAAGTGAATTGACGTCGCGTTCAACACGCTCGTGTGCAGTAATCCGTCGTAACGAGAACCCGGCTACGAAGGCTCCAATGATTGGCGCGAGATTTGCGGCGCCGGCCAGAACAGCAAAGCCGAGTGTGATGCCAATTGCGACAACAGGGATCGTCGCAGATGATTTGCTGAGTTTTGCAATTCTTGAAAACAGTGCTGGGAATATTGTTAGCCCAATTGTGCTGGTGATAACGAGAAACACAACAGCAAGTGCGGTCGTCGAAACAATCGTGCCGATGCCGACTGACCCTTGTTCGACTACGCGAGTGATCACTGTCAAGATAATCAAACCCAAAACATCGTCGGCTACGGCGGCGCCAAGAACAATGCGCGCTTCAACCGTCGCGAGCGCCCGTAAATCACCAAACACTCGCGCGGTGATGCCGATGCTTGTAGCGGTGAGTGCTGCGCCCAAAAACAGTGAAGGCATAATTTCGTTGCCGAACAAAACGCCAGTACCGATACCCAAAACCATCGGCGCAAAGACACCAATCAAGCCAACAAATAAAGAAGCGCGCCCAACATTTTTCAATTCGACAACATCGGTTTCTAGGCCAACTTGCAGCAATAAAATAATTACACCAAGTTCGGACATCACGTACAAAATCTCGTTGGCGTTTACTAAACCAAGAACCGAATTGCCGATCAAAATTCCGGCCAAGATTTCACCGATTACTGCGGGTATCGCCAGTCGGTCAGAGACTTCGGCGGCGATCTTGGCAACGATCAAAATTATCGCTAGGTCAAGCAACACACGGCTGATATCGAGGCCACCGTCTGCACTAGTAGCGGCCGAATTGCCCAAGAAGTATACGAAATCTGTTTTCACAATGAGACTAACTCTACGGGTCTTATGTTGCGGGAGCTTTAACAGTCTGTGTAAGTTGTGAGCAGATTGTGATTTGTCACATCGCAAAGTTGTTTCGCATGGACTTTCGGGTTCAAAATCAGCAAGACTATTTGAATGCTGACTTACACCCCAGAAGCCGAGGCCCGTCGAGTAGAAATTCGTGCGTGGCTCAAAGAAAACCTTCCATCAAAATGGTTCGACAAAAGTTATGAGATGTCTACTTCTGAGCGCAAAGCGTTCAATGACACTTGGCCTGACAAATTATTTGCAGGCGGGTGGATTTGTGCGACTTGGCCAAAAGAATATGGTGGCAAAGGGTTGAGCACGTTAGAGGGTGTAGTACTTGCAGAAGAATTTGCAAATGCTGGTGCCCCGATGCGCGCAGATTTTTTTGGTGACACCCTTGTTGGCCCGACATTGTTGCAGTGGGGCACCGAAGAACAGAAAAAAGAATTCTTGCCGAAGATCTTGAGTGGCAAAATGCGTTGGTGCCAAGGTTTCAGCGAGCCAAATAGTGGAAGCGATCTTGCGAGCGTAAAGACGACTGCTGTGCTTGACGGTGATGAATGGATTATCAATGGACAAAAAGTTTGGACGACACAAGGTCATCATGCTGATTATTGTTTCTTGCTAACTCGCACCGATAATGAATCACCAAAACACAAAGGCATCTCGTATTTGTTGGTTCCGATGAAACAACCCGGAATTGAAGTGCGCGGTATTACCCAGCCAGATGGCACAGCAGAATTTTGTGAAGTGTTCTTTACTGACGCGCGGTGCTCGAAAGACAACGTTGTTGGCGGCGTGAATAACGGGTGGAAGGTAGCCAACAGCACACTCGCTTTCGAACGCGGTATGAGCGCTACAACCGGCTATCGCCGATTTGAAGAAGAATACAAGTTGTTTGTGGCTCAAGCCAAAGCCAACGGCAAGATCAACGACGCATCAATTCGCCAACGATTGATGCAGTACTACGCAAAGATTCAAATCTTACGATTCAATGGTTTGCGCTCGCTTGGTTCAACATTGGCTGGCACAAAAGATTTCGGTGTGATTGCTCTTGGTGCGAGCAATAAAATGTTTTGGTCAGAAATGCACCAGAGTGCAATGGAGCTTGCTCTAGATATTTATGGCCCGTACTCAATGCTTGTTGACACTGGCCCAGAGTCGGGCACATGGCCAGGGGCACTGCGCGATAAGCGTCGTGCGAATTACCCAGCGTCGCCAATGATGTCAAGTTTCTTTTTCTCTCGCTCAGAAACTATTTGGGGTGGAACAAGTCAGATTCAGCGCAACATCGTTGGCGAGCGAGTGCTTGCGTTACCAAAAGAACCAAAGCCTGCCGGCGGAGAGTAACTAGCATTAAAAAGCTATGAACTTTCAAACCGCAATTCGTTCAGGCTTTCAAAATTACGCAAATTTCAAAGGCCGTGCATCGCGCTCAGAATATTGGTGGTGGGTTCTATTTACGTTGCTCGCAGAGATTGTGGCTTCAACGATTGATTCGTCGCTAAGTAACGCGGCGTCTTTGCTAACGCTTCTACCGACTATTGCTGTAGCAGTTCGTCGAATGCACGACACTGATCACAAAGGTTGGTGGGTTTTTGCGCCAATTTTTAACTTGGTTTTAGGCTTGCGCCAAGGTGACACTATTGAGAATCGTTTTGGGCCGCCTCCGCCGCCACGCACTAGTTAAAAAAGCGCTATTAAATAACGGGTTTTAATACTTCGGCACGCGTCTTTGGTAGACACCACCGAGTAGCGGCGAACTCAAAATAAAGTCGGCGCTGGCACGATTGCAAGCCACCGGAATATTCCAGACAACGGCGATACGCAACAATGCTCGAATATCTGGGTCGTGCGGCTGGGGCTCAAGTGGATCCCAAAAAAACAACAACACGTCAATGCCACCGTCAGAAATTCGCGCGCCGATTTGTTGATCACCGCCAAGTGGTCCACTTCGCATTCGTTCGAGTGTCAAGCCTGTACTGTCGGCAATTAATTTACCTGTTGAACCAGTCGCTATCAGCGTGTGCCTTTTCAATTCATCTTTATGCTCAGTCGCCCACTCGAGCATTTCGCGTTTCATATTGTCGTGAGCAACAAGTGCAATACGCTTTGTAGCTGGGCTTTCAATGCTCGTCATCTCATGGGAGGTCATAAATGAAGGTTACGCCACAACGATCTGTACCGCGAGTAACTGAATCTCGTGTAATTTCTACGCCGATTGGCAAATTAACACTTGTGGCTTCGATAGATGGCCTATGTGAAATTATCTTTGGCGCAAAGAGAGTTGCTAAAAATCAAAAAGCTTCACTAGTTGCTAGAAGAAACTTAAGTCTCGCTGAAAAACAATTGCGAGAATACTTTGCCGGCAAGCGAAAAAAGTTTTCAATCAAACTTGATATCGGTGGAACGGATTTTCAAAATGCTGCTTGGAATTCGCTCGCGACGATTCCTTATGGTCAAACAATTTCATACGCACAGCAAGCAAAGTTGGTGCGAAAACCGCGGGCCTTTCGTGCAGTGGGCTCGGCTAATGGTAAAAATCCAGTGGCGATTATTTTGCCGTGCCACCGGGTGATTGCATCAGATGGCTCACTTGGTGGTTACGCCGGCGGGTTATCTATAAAGCGCAAACTTCTTGCACTTGAAAAAGCTTCAAGTGAAACGTCTAGTGAGGCTGAGTAAAGCCAAAGCACTCGCGTAAATACTCGTCACGCAACGCAACCTCGGGTGGACCAATAGAAACGACTCGTTGGGCTAGCAACATGACCGTGTTTGCATTTTCGGCATCTTGCAATTCGTGGGTCGCCATCACAACAGTTACCCCACGCGCTCGCTCGCTCGCGATTAATTCGGCGACAAGTTTTCTTCCGTTGATATCGAGGCCGGCTGTTGGCTCGTCAAGCAATAAAATTTCCGCCTGTCTTGTTAAAACTTGAGCCAAGTGTGTTCGTTGCTGTTGACCACCTGACAGATCGCGGATGGGTTCGTTGGCTTGGGTTTCGATTCCAGTTCGCTTCATTGCATCAATCACTATGTTTTGGTCGTGTTGAGAAGTTCTGCGAAATAATCCGAGATGAGCAAATCTTCCCATTGCGACAACATCGTGCACTCGCAACGGCAAAGTGTGTGTCGAGATCGGATGTTGGGGCAAATAGGCAACGCGCTTAGGCAGCATGCCAGTTGGTTGACCGAGAACTTCTAAATGACCCTTGATTGGTTGCAATAGACCTGCCATAGTTTTGAGAATTGTGGATTTGCCAGAACCATTGGTGCCAATCAAAACAAGTAGAGCACCTGGCTCAAGTGAGAC
Source organism: Ilumatobacteraceae bacterium (assembly GCA_964203235.1). Taxonomy (GTDB): domain Bacteria; phylum Actinomycetota; class Acidimicrobiia; order Acidimicrobiales; family Ilumatobacteraceae; genus BACL27. The sequence continues at coordinate 501,894 of CAXNLE010000002.1, read as the reverse complement.
CGAGACATTATCAACCACTGGAAACTTTGAGTACCCAACGCCGAGTTGGTCGGCGCTAATTGATTTTTGGATTTGCGACTTCATCTGATGTGCGCACCTGAATGTGAGTGCTGATGCTCGTGCTCATTGCTTTGTTTTGTTTTGATTGTCTTAATAATTTCGGTGTAGGTTGCAGCGACAGCAAAAATAAAAACAGCCGTGAGTACGATGCTTGCACCAGCTGCCAGGTCAAAGTGATAGCTCACTAGTAGTCCAACATAAGTTGAAAATGATCCAACAACTGCGGCGACAGTCATCATTGTTGAAATTCGTCTTGCAAACAGTGCGCCAGTAGCAGCCGGAGCGATCAACATGCCAAGCACCAGCAAAGTACCAACAGTTTGAAAACTCGCGACCACAGTAACCGCAATCATCGTCAGCATTAAGTTGTGAAACAAGCGAACTGAAAATCCTGATGAACTTGCAAGACCTTCATCAACAGAAAGCAGTAAAAAAGGGCGTCGGGCAATAATTGCGATCGATATAACAATTATTAGTGCGCAAACCTGTGAGATCAGATCTCTTGAGGTGACCCCAAGTAGCTCTCCAAATAAAATTCGTGAAAGATCGCCAACAAAAGTTCTAGAGCGCGAAGTGATCATTACTCCGAGAGCCAGCATGCCGACGAACAAAAGGCCAATTGCTGTATCTCCTGAAAGACGAAATCTTCGAGAAACCAGACTCACTCCAGCCATCATTATCAGTGATCCAAATGCCGCGCCGATTATGCCCGATACGCCAAAAATTAGAGCAGTTGCGATCCCAGGCAATACGCCGTGCGCCAGTGCATCACCAACAAATGCGAGCCCACGTAGAACAACAAAAGTTCCGGCGACAGCGCAAGTTAATGCAACGAGTACTCCGCCAGCAAGAGCCAAGCGAAGAAACTCGTTGTTTACAAATGGCTCAATGAACATGCTGTTGTTAAGCCAACTCACATTTACAACAGTAATGAGTGATGCGAGTTAGCCGAGTGCTTCAGCGATTTGGTTAACCATCTTGAGAATGAACTCTTGATAGTTGGCGGCACCGTCTAAATAGTGAGTCGAGAGAGTCACCGCTTTTACGCCGAGTTCACTAGCCAATTGGTCTGCCACATCCGGAGATGTACCAAGGCCCGTAAAGATCGCTGGCACTTTGTATTGCTGGATCAATTCTTTGAGTTCGGCAAGTTCGCCTGCAGTTGCTTCAGAAGTAGTGGTAAATGATGGGATGATCGCGCCGATGACTTTGCAGCCAAAGTGGTCGGTAAAGTATCCCATCTCATCGTGGCCACTGACTAGGTTGCACTCGTCAAGACTGTTAATGATTGATTCAACTTCTCGGTCGAGATTTTGCAATTTTGTCGTGAAGGCCGTTGCCTCGGCAGAAAGGTCTGAACCTGTCGCTTCACTAAGCGCAGTTGTCAGTGCCGGAAGCATTTCGAGCATTGTCGCAGGAGATAGCCAAAGGTGTGGGTCGCCCCCCGTGTGCTTGTCGCCGTGTTCGTCGCCGTCTTCAATTTTGCGCACGGTGATGTGTTTGCCGACCATGAAAATGTTGCCACCTGAGTCAGCAAAGGTTTCGAGTACTTCTTCGAGGCCTTCTTCGAATTCAAGACCGTTTGACACGACTAGGGCAGCGTTGTTGATAATTTCGATGTCTTTGGCTGATGGTTGAAATTCGTGCGGGTCTTGACCATCTGGAACAACTACTCTCACCGTTGCCTTATCGCCAACGAGTTGCGAAACTATGTCGCCAATTAGCGAGTAGGTAACAGCAATGGCTGGCAACTCAGCAACAACAGAATCAGATGTTGTTTCGATTATCGATTCATTATTACTTGTCGAATCACTTGTCGCATCACTCGCACTGCTGCAACTCGCGAAAATTACTAGTGCAATAAATGCTGACACTAATTTATTGATTTTTCTCATGCGACCCACTATAGCGATAATGAGAATCATTCCCAATATGGCTACTGGGTTATCGTCTTACTGAGAAACTAGTTAGATCGGGTCGCTGACACGTTCAAGAGTTACTTTTAAACCACCTAGATCAGGTCGAGTCCAGATCATGTGGCCATCGGCATCAAGTCGCCGGGTGATTTCGACTCCGGGCAAGCCAACTGGTCGCAAGACAAAAACTTGATCTTCGTATGTCGCAATCACATGAATTGGTGTTTTGAAGTCAAAGACCGAGACATCATGAACGCCATTGCCCTCAGTGCCATCGGCGCGAGCATCGGCGATTGTGCCGCCACCACAGTCAACGATTCTGTCGCCGCACTGCTCGATGCGCTCTGTATAAAACATGATTCGGTCGTCGGCAGGCACGCTGACACCAGCCCGTTCGGCTCGAATTGTTTTCCAAATTCCGCGAAGGTCGGGGGCACCTTGCACAAGCGGTTCAGTGCACCCACCAAGAATCAACGGAGGAAATGTTTTGCCGTAACCACCGGGTGGCGTGTGAGCCACAGGAATTTGATTTGCCTTCATAGTTGTGCAATTTTGTTTTGGCGCACTGTCAGAAACGTTTGAGCGAGTTGTTTAGACGCCGAGAGTCTTGGTGATGATCTCGGTGAGCACCTTCGATTCAATCACTCCACTTCCTCGAAATGCGACTTTGCCATCGGCATCAAGCAACACAAAAAATGGAAACCCAGAAAGGCCAAATGCGTTTGCTGCAGTTTTTTCGCCACTGTCAGCCATCACCGGCCAAAGTGCCGGAAACTCTTCACGGGCAAGCCACTCAGAAGGTGGAAAGTTTGGTGAAGCCGGGTCACTTGAAGTCGCAACGCCAATCACATCTACACCACTTGGTACTAGTCCGTCACGATTCCATTGCACGAGAAGTGGCACCTCACGCTGGCAAAACCCACACCAGTGCGCAAGAAACACTAGAAGCGTCGGTGCGCCTGGGGTCGTGACAATCTTGTTTCCAGTGAAACCTGCGCCAGTCAGAATTGGTGCAGTCATGCCGACTGCTTTGTCGGCAGCACCTTCTGCATACACAGGCAGCGCCTCACCTGAAACTTCAACAGCGCGAAACTCGTCGACTCCTTGCGCAACTTCGTCGGTTCCCGACTGGCTGGCAATCGCAACAATTGCCAGAACTGCAATCGCGGCGACAATGCCACCCACGAGCCAGAAAGTTTTATTTGAACCTGCTGAATTATTTTTTTTTGAGTTCATTTTTTCTCCTGTGGTGAAAGTGTAACTAAAACGATCGTCGTGAAAAAAGCAGTGAAGGCCATGAATGCAAGCGTGACAAATCCAAAGTTCTCAAACCAAATAAATTCGCATGGCAGTTTTGCATCGCAAACGCCTGCATCCAAATCTGGGAATCGTTCAAGAAACCAGTGATACGTCGAAACCGATCCGCCAACGAGAGCGATAGAAACGGCAATGATTTTTGTAAATTTAAATTTCTTAAAATTGGCGACGATCAGAAATATCGCCAGCGGGTACATCGCAAATCGTTGATACCAGCAAAGTTGACACGGCTTGTAGTTCACTATTTCTGAGAAGTACAGGCTTCCGAGCATTGCCGTTGTAGTGATCAAGGCCGCAAGTGGCAACGCAATCTTTTTGACTTCAGATAACAAACTGTTGGCCTTGATCAGGCGAGCGATCACGACAATCACACCGAAAACCAAAGTGGCAAGACTCAGCATCGCAAAGAAAAGTTCAAAGACTTCGTTATTCATGATGTGCACTACGCTAATTGCTAGAAACCCATTCAAGAATGAACCTGATTATTAAACGGGAGTGATGAAAAATGTCAAACCTCAAACAACAACTTAAGGATGACTTGACTGCGTCAATGAAGGCGCGCAATGAAGTTGAAACTTCGACGTTGCGAATGACTTTGGCCGCGATTATGAACGCTCAGGTTGCTGGTGACGCGGCAGTTGAACTATCGAACGATCAGGTTCAAGGTGTTGTGCGGGCTGAGGCTAAAAAACGCGCCGAATCGGCAGACATATATAAGGACGCAGGACGCCATGAAGCCGAAGCTGCAGAACGCGCCGAATTAGCGATTCTTGAACGATATTTGCCGGCTGCAATGAGTGATGCCGATCTTGAGAAAATCGTAGATTCACAAATCGCGATAGCCGCAGCGCAAGGCTTGAGCGGCCCAAAAGCAATGGGCGCAGTGGTCAAGGCCGTTCGAGGTGAGGCGGGCGACAGCGCCGACGGTGCAAAGATTGCGAACTTAGTGAAAACAAGACTTACCTAAAAAATTGAAGTCAAGATTAAAAATTAAAATCTAAGAATTTTCACAAGCGCCGTAAGCGACGAATGGCACATGATTAACGACATCGCCATTTAAGAGATCGGGTTACCTTTGACGCGGGCAACGTGCCTTTTTTCCGAAGGGGGAAATAAAAAATGAAGAAACTATTCACTGGTGGTCGTCGCAAGGTTGTTGCCGTAATGGCAATCGCGCTTGTTGCATCACTCACACAAGTATCAAGCAGCGGTGCTGCTGGTGCTGACACTCCAAAGCGTGGAGGAAATATCACAGTTGGTGTTTTCGACTCGTTCCCTGGTTATTGCATGGCAGACTCTTTGGCTAACTCAGCTTTGATGGGTGCTCGCACCGTTTATGAAACATGGGTTGAGCAACGAGCCGACGGCAAAATTGTTCCGTACCTACTCAAGTCATTTGAGCACAATGCAGACAATAAAATTTGGAGTCTTGTTGTACGCGACGGAATCAAGTTTCATGACGGCACACCTGTAGATGCTGCAGCGCTTGCAACTAATATTCAGGCGCTTCGTGGAGCACTTCTTCTTACAGGCAAAGCTGGAAGCCCAGGTACGGCTGGCGGTTTTACTGCGAACATAACTGACGTTAAGGTGACCGGCCCAATGTCGGTGCAAGTAACTTTGTATCAAGCAGAGTCTGATTATCCAGAATCGCTTTACGCATCGGGTCGTTTCTTTGCTCGTGCTCCAAGTCAAATTTTGGGCAAGAATTGTTCAACGACACCAGTTGGTACTGGTGCATTCAAGTTGGTTTCAACTGATTTGACAAAACTTGTTGTTACAGCGAACCCTGACTATTGGCGCAAAGATGCCAAGGGTGGCAAGTTGCCATACCTCGACGGAATCACATTCACCTACCTGCCAGATGCGCAACCACGCGTCAGCGGTGTGAAGAGCGGTTCACTCGCAGCAACAATGTTCTCATCAGCTTCAGAAGCTAAGCAGATCAAAGATTTGCAAAAGAACAAAGCTGTGACGTCAATCTTGTCGCCAGAGGACTATTACTCATCAATTTGGTTGAACAACTCGAAATTACCGTTTAGCAGCAAGAATGCACGTCTTGCCGTTTCTCATGCATTAGATCGCGAGAAGTTCGTGAAGGTTCGTCAAAAAGGTATGGGCAGTGTTCCAGACTCGATCGTCGGACCAAACAACATCATGTACAACAAGAAAAACTTTGCAGGGTTTGATCTTGCAAAGGCGAAATCTTTCGCGGCTGCTTACAAGGCAGAAACGGGTAAAGATCTTGAGTTCAGTTTCCCTGTGAATACAGCATCTTCCGATGACGTTGCAAACTCAACGCTGATCAAACAAATGCTTGAAGCAGCCGGAATCAAAATGAACGTGTTGCCACAAACGACAGCGGAGATTATTACAAAAGCGTTCCCTCAGCAATATCAAGCGATGCCGCTTCTAATAATGGAAGGAACCGGAACCGGTTTCATTCTTCCATTCTTGGTAAGCGATACGTCTGGTGGAAACCCGACTGCTCTCTTGAATGTCTCGCCAAGGACAAAAATTCTCTACTCGATCTTGAACCTTTCAGCGTTCAAAGACACAGTGAGTGAGAACTTGTTGTTTGCAGCGCGTGCTGAGGCGAACATGGCCAAGAAGAAGAAGCTCTATCAGGATGCAACAGCGCAACTTCAAGCCGAAGCTCGCTTAACTTCACTCTTTAGAACTACTTACATGCTTTCGTACAAAAACCTTGGTGGAGTTGGCGAGTTGCCACTTGCTGCAGGTGGACAACGTCGATTGCTAACAAACTTCGGAATTGACTGGACAGGCGTTTGGTCAACTAAGTAATCAATAATTCGCATAACTAAATAATTCGTTAATAAGTAAGGCGGCGGTGCTTCGGCACCGCCGCTTTGCTGTTTCACCGGTGATTTCAATTTGCGCCGAAATTTGCTATGAAATGAGCGCTTTAATCAGCCCTGAATCTTGTTTAAATCGTGCGCAGATCCTCAATGTGTTGTTTGACACAAGGAGAATCCTCTAGATAGTGTGTTATCAGGCACATAGCCATTTCCGAAGGGGGAAATAAAAAATGAAGAGCATATTCACTGGTGGTCGTCGCAAGGTTGTTGCCGTAATGGCAATTGCACTTGTTGCATCACTCACACAAGTATCAAGCAGCGGTGCTGCTGGTGCAGATACTCCAAAGCGTGGAGGAAATATCACAGTTGGTATTTTTGACTCGTTCCCTGGTTATTGCATGGCAGACAACTTGGCGAACTCGTCACTCATGGGTGCTCGCACAATTTATGAAACATGGGTTGAGCAACGAGCCGACGGCAAAATTGTTCCGTACCTACTCAAGTCATTTGAGCACAGTGAGGACAACAAAACTTGGCTATTAACAGTTCGTGATGGAATCAAGTTTCATGACGGCACTCCTGTAGATGCTGCTGCGCTTGTAACTAATCTTCAGGCTCTTCGTGGAGCGCTACTACTCGTAGGCAAAGCTGGAAGCCCAGGCACGGCTGGCGGCTTTAACGGGAACATCACAGATGTTAAGGCGACTGGCGCAATGTCGGTGCAAGTAACTTTGTATCAAGCAGATTCAAACTATCCAGAATCGCTTTACGCATCTGGTCGTTTCTTTGCTCGTGCTCCAAGTCAAATTTTGGGCAAGACTTGTTCAACGACACCAGTTGGTACTGGTGCATTCAAGTTGGTTTCAACTGAGTTGACAAAACTTGTTGTCACAGCGAACCCTGACTATTGGCGCAAAGATGCCAAGGGTGGCAAGTTGCCATACCTCGACGGAATCACATTCACATTCTTGTCAGATGCGCAACCACGCGTCAGCGGTGTGAAGAGCGGTTCACTCGCAGCATCAATGTTCACTTCAGCTACTGAAGCAAAGCAGATCAAAGATTTGCAAAAGAACAAGAACTTGACAACGATTATTTCGCCGATGGATTATTATCCAACATTTTGGTTGAATCACAAGGTTGCTCCGTTTAGCAGCAAGAATGCGCGTCTCGCTCTTTCTCATGCACTTGACCGCGAGAAGTGGTTGAAGGTTCGTCAAAAGGGTCTGGGCATGGTTCCAGATTCAATCGTTGGGCCAAACAACATCATGTACAACAAGAAGGGTTACGCAGGTTACGACCTCGCGAAGGCGAAATCTTTCACGGCTGCCTACAAAGTAGAAACAGGCAAGGACCTTGAGTTCAGTCTTCCGTACGTAAGTACATCGGCCGACTCAACTGCAAACGCAATTCTGATTCAACAGATGGGCGCAGCAGCAGGTATGAAAGTCAACTTGTTGTCACAAACGACAGCAGAGTCGATTGCAAAGGCATTCCCAATGCAGTACCAAATGTTGCCGCTTCTTTTGATGGAAGGAACGGGAACTGCTTTCATTCTTCCATTCTTGGTAAGTGATACCTCTGGTGGAAACCCGAAGGCACTTTTGAATGTCTCACCAGCGACGAAAATTCTCTACTCAATCTTGAACATCTCATCGTTCAAGGACACCGTGAGTGAGAGTTTGCTGTTCGCAGCCCGTGCTGAGCCGAATATGGCGAAGAAGAAAGCGCTGTATCAGCAGGCAACGGAACAAATTCAAAACGAAGCGCATGTCACTAACATTTCGATGTTGGCATACTCATTGACGTACAAAAACCTCGGTGGAGTTGGCGAATTGCCACTTGCCGCAGGTGGACCACGACGATTGGTTACAAACTTCGGAATCGACTGGACAGGCGTTTGGTCAACGAAGTAATTTGCAATAATTAATTTAGTAATTCACAATTACGCAAGGCGGCGGTGCTTCGGCACCGTCGCCTTGTGCATTTAGTAGTTAACCTGTCTAGAGTTGCATTCGTCACAAACAGTCGCTATGTAATTGCAAAATTTTTTTGATGTCTAACGGGGAGTAATCGTGTTGAAGTATGGCTTTTGGTTACAACGAGTAGCACAACTTTTTGTTGTGCTACTTCTAGTTACTTTTGGTGTTTCGCTTTTGATAAGAATTATTCCTGTTGATCTAGCCACAATTGTGATTCCTGTTGGTAGCGAAACTGAGCGCGCTGCTTTTCGAACAAGTATTGGTTTAGATAAAGGTCCAATCGGCTATTACCTGCAGTGGCTTGGCAATTTCGTGCAGGGCGATATGGGCTTGATTTATTACTCAGGCGGAACCGAAACAGTTTCAGGTCATTTAATAAAAGCGATGCCCCGATCTTTGTTGTTGATGGCATACACACAAATTTTTGCGCTTGGCATAGCAATACCTCTTGGCGTATTGTCGGCTTACCGCGCAGGTCGTCGCGCTGACCGAGTGATTAGCAATACTTTGTTTATTTTTTCATCTATACCTGGCTTCGCTATTGGGTTGATTTTGATAATCTTTATCGGCACTAACTTAGCTTGGTTGCCGACTCTTGGTTATGCCACATTTTCAGAAGGTATCTGGGAGCATTTCAAACACATGATTATGCCGGTGCTGAGTTTAAGTTTTGGATTAATTGCCCAATACACACGGCTGTTACGAGCAGACATGATTGCTTCGCTTCGCGAAGACTACGTAACGATGGCAATGTCAAAAGGTTTGAGCGATCGACGAATATTGTGGCGACATGTGTTTCGGCCGTCAAGTGTCACTTTGTTTACGTCAGCCGCGTTGAGTATGGGCGGGCTAATTGGCGGTGCAATTGTCATCGAAAGTATCTTTGCGACATACGGTGTCGGCTTTGAGATATTTGCAGCAATCGGTGGCCGACAGTACATCATGCTGCAATCAAGTGTTGCGGTGATTGCATTGTTCTATGTTTTCTTTAATTTAGTTGTTGATATTGGTTCGGGTTTCGTTGACCCGAGAACTCGAGATCGAAGGTCAAATGTTTAAATTCAAAGAATTATCCAAACCAACTCAACTTTGTGTCGCGTGGCTAGGGCTGATGATGTTTTTTGCATTATTCGGTCCTTTCTTGCCAATTGAGAATTGGACATTTGTTTATGAGGATGATTTGGGCGTGACACCGTTTTCGCCAGGTCACATTCTTGGCACTGATAACAACGGCTACGACTTATTGTCATCAGTAATTTCAGGTACTCGGATGTCGGTATTTATTGCAGTCACCGCAGTTGGTTTGGGCGGATTAATCGGAAGTGCGCTCGGTATAACCGCCGCCTTCGTGCGTGGCAAAGTTGACTTAGTTTTGTCAACTGCCTTTAATGTTGGTTTGGCAATACCAAACTTGGTACTCGCATTAGCGCTTGTCTCAGTTTTGGCAACGAATGTTGACATGACAGAAGTAGTGCCGATTTGGCGTCGAGTTGTGGTGCTTGTCATCTCTTTAACGATCGTGTTAATCCCGATCTTGGGTCGCATTGCAAGAGGTGCAACCCTTACTTGGAGCGGTCGCGAATTTGTTACGGCAGCCCGCAGTATGGGAATGCGCGATATGCAGATCATTAGAAAACATATTGTGCCCAATGTGTTACCAGCGTTGATTGCCGTCGCATTTCTCGCCTTCGGTGTCGTGATTATTGCTGAAGCATCACTCTCACTTTTGGGTGTAGGTATCCCAGATGGTGGCAGCTGGGGTGGAATGATCGCACGGGGCCGAAATGACCTCGAATACTCACCGCATGTGCTTTACATTCCGGTGATATTTCTTGCCATCACGGTTATTTCGACGAACCAAATTGGTGAAGTGCTTCGCGGAAGACTTGACGGTCGAGAGTCAAAAGTATGAGTTCGTTGTTAAGTATCAAAAATATGAGCGTCAATTTCGATACGCCGCGTGGTTCACTTGAGGCAGTTCGCGGTGTAGACATTGAAATACCAGCCGGAATGAGCGTTGGCGTAGTCGGCGAGTCTGGCAGCGGCAAGACGGTTATGTGTCGTGCGGCGATGGGACTATTGCAGGGAAGCACCGTTAATCGGACCGGCACCGTGATTTTTGATGGTAATGAATTGACAGCGATGTCGAAAGAACAGGTGCGCGAATTATTTGGCTCAGGCATGGCAATGATCTTTCAAGACCCATTGACTGCGTTAAACCCAGTGCGACGCATCGGTGCGCAAGTCTCTGAAGGCCTGCGCATTCGTCTTGGTATGAGTAAAAGCGATGCGATGGCACGCAGCAAAGAATTGCTCGAACTCGTGCGCATACCAAATGCAGCGGCAGTGCTTAAGTCGTTTCCGTATCAATTGTCAGGTGGAATGCGCCAGCGCGTGATGATCGCAATAGCAATCGCATGTAATCCAAAACTTTTATTTGCCGATGAGCCAACTACCGCACTCGACGTGACGGTGCAGGCACAAATCTTGCAGCTGTTGCGAGAATTACGTGAAGACTTGAAGATGTCGATGGTTCTAGTGACCCATGACTTGGGTGTTGTCGCAGGCAATACCGACTATGTCGCAGTTATGTATGCAGGCGAAGTTGTTGAGTATGCTCCGACAAAAAAATTATTTGCTGACATGCGCATGCCGTATACAGAGGCTCTACTTGATTCGATTCCGCGAGTTGACCACAAATCAGGAACGCGCCTTTCAGTAATTGCTGGTCGACTTCCTGATCCAACAAATCGCCCCGCTGGTTGTGGTTTTGCTCCACGTTGCAAATATGCCCAAGACAAATGCACAACAGACCATCCAGAGTTGAAAACAGACCCAGACGGTCATATCTATCGTTGCTGGTTTCCGATTGGTGAGGCGTTGTAATGGCCGGGTCAGGTACAGCCCACATGCGTAACACCGTTGACTCGGTGTTGACAGTTCGTGATCTCACGGTTGAGTTTCGAGTTGGTAAAAATAAAACCGTCAAGGCTGTTTCGGGTTTGAGTCTTGATGTTGTCAAAGGTGAAACCTTGGCAATTGTGGGCGAGTCTGGATGCGGAAAAACGACTTTGGCGCGAGCAATTTTGCAATTGCCACCACCAAATTCTGGTGAAGTTATTTTCGACGGCACAGATATGACTTTGCTGCCCAAAGAAAACCTTCGTTCGGCACGAACTTCAATGCAGATGATCTTTCAAGATCCGATTTCATCACTTAATCCACGCATGACGGTGCATCAGTTGATTGATGAACCACTAGAGATTTGGGATCGTGGCACTCGTGCCGAGCGAGATGAGCGCATCAATAAGCTGCTGTTCAGTGTTGGGCTTGAACCAGACCTTGTTTTGAATCGTCGTTCATATGAGTTTTCTGGTGGGCAATGTCAGCGCATCAGCATTGCACGTGCTCTCGCGCTCGACCCGCGAATGTTGATATGCGATGAGCCTGTGAGTGCTTTAGATGTGAGCATTCAAGCACAGATTCTTAACTTGTTGCTTTTCATGAAAGAAACTTATGGTCTGACGATGTTGTTTATTTCGCACGACCTAGCAGTGGTCAAAGCGATAAGTACTCGTGTGATGGTGATGTATCTCGGCAAGATTTGCGAAGTTGCCCCGCCGGACGTTCTTTATTCACAACCAGCCCATCACTACACCCGTGCGTTGCTTAACTCGGTGCCGATTCCTGATCCAACTAAGCAAATAAGAACAGAACTATTGCAAGGCGAACCACCGTCGCCGATGAACCCACCAAGTGGGTGTCGTTTTAGAACTAGATGTGTCGGTGCATCAGCACTTTGCGCAGAGCAAGAGCCGCAATTGCGTGAGGTCTCACCTGGGCAGTTTGTTGCTTGCCACCATCCGATTGTCTAGTTTTTAATAACCTGCCAGATAGTCGATGTTGAGGCTGCTGCAAGCAGAACCTTTATCAAGTCACCAATTAGAAATGGTGCGACGCCAAGGCTGATCGCATTATCTTCGCCAGTTGAGATTGCGATATTCAATGAGTGTGCAAGCCAAACCGAACCGCATGTATAAATAATTGCTGAGCCGAGCAACATTGCTGGCAACGATGTTATGAATTGGCGGTCGTGTTTGCGTTCAGCCAGATGACCTACGGCTGCGGCAGCCAATACAAACCCAATCATGTAACCCATGGTTGCGCCTGTGCCGACACTCCAGCCACTTGTGGCATTCGAATAAAACGGCAAGCCGGTTAGACCTGCAACCCAGTACGTAACTTGACTGAGAGCACCAAGTTTTGTGCCGAGTGCAGCACCAGCAAGCAGCACGGCAAATGTTTGACCGGTTATTGGCACTGGCGTGAACCCAAGTGGAATTCGAATTTGTGCACAGATCGCAGTAAGTAAAGCGAAGCCGACAACCAATGTCGCATTACGAACAATGGTTTGTGTTCGCGCTTGTGGTTTTGGCCATATGTCGGATAACACGAGTGTTTGAGTTTTGTTGATCATGACTCTAATTGTGTCATCATTGAACTACCAAATAACGTTTTTAATAAAAATTGCGCGAAAGACTAACTTCTATGACAGCCAAAATAAAAGTTCTAATGGATTGTGATCCTGGGCATGACGACGCATTTGCGCTTATCGTTGCCGCTAAATTCGCCGATGTAATTGGAGTAACAACTGTTGCCGGTAATGCGCCGTTGTCGCTTACAACAAAAAACGCACGAATCATTCTCGACTTGTGCGGTTCGAATGCGCCGTTACATTCTGGTGCCGGTCGACCGTTAGTTGCCGAGCCGATTCACGCCGCATATATTCACGGCGAAAGCGGAATGGACGGTGCAAATTTGCCCGAGCCATCTCGCCCTGCAGACGGCACTAACGCTGTCTATTTTATTATTGATACGGTTCGCGCAAACCCTGGCTTGTGGTTGGTGCCAACTGGGCCTTTGACGAACATCGCATTGGCTTTGCGTGCCGCCCCAGATTTAGTCGACAAAATTTCTGGAATATCAATTATGGGTGGTGGCAGGTTTGGCAATCGGACGGCAACGGCTGAATTTAATATCTGGTGCGACCCAGAGGCTGCTGCTGCAGTTTTTGATTCGGGTGCGAAAATTATTATGAGTGGTCTGCACTTGACTCATCAAATTATGGCAACACCATCGCGAATTGAGATGGTGCGTGAGGCACACACTGTTGTCGGCCCGATGTTGGCAGGGCTACTTGAATTTTTCAGCAAGATGTACAAATCTCTGCATGACGACTTTGAAGGTGCACCACTGCATGATGTTTGTGCTGTGTTGGCGTTGACGCACCCAGAACTATTTACTTCAAAACAAACACATGTTGCGGTCGAACTTGATGGAACGCACACTCGCGGAATGACAGTAATTGATGACCGTCACGTGAAGTCGCGAACAAAAGCGAATACTCAAGTGCTTGAAACAATTGACGCTGACGCGGCTTTTGCGGTGATTGTTGATGCAGTTAGTTCGTGCGTTAAAAGTTAAAAAATAGAAGATACTCAACAAATCAGCGCGTTTCATGGTGCCATCTAGGCAACAATGAAAGGGTGGCAGATCCGGTTGGTTTAGTTTCGCAACGCATTGCGGCTGCGTTCGAAAAGATCGCTGGGCAACGTGCTGTTGGCGTTGACACAGCAGTGCGCCAAAGTGATCGCGCTGACGCTCAAGTTAACGGCTCGCTGGCACTTGCCAAAGTAATGGGCGCAACGCCACGAGACATCGCAGCCAAAGTTCTCGAAGTCGCAGAGTTGCAAGATATCTGTAGCGCAACAGAAGTTGCTGGGCCTGGTTTTATCAACCTCACATTTGCTAACGATTTTTTAGCTCGCCAACTCGTTGTCGCCAGCAACAACGAGAAACTTGGTGTGGCTAGTGCACCCGCGTCGCGTCGCGTCGTAATCGATTATTCGGCGCCCAATGTTGCCAAAGAAATGCATGTTGGGCATCTGCGCTCGACAGTGATTGGCGATGCACTCGTGCGAATGCTGATGTACGTAGGCAACACTGTCGTGCGCGAGAACCATGTTGGTGACTGGGGCACACCGTTTGGCATGTTGATCGAACATCTCGTTGACTTAGGAGAGACAAGCGCCGCTGAAGAACTTTCAATCGGAGACTTAGATTCGTTTTATCGCAGTGCTAGAAAAAAGTTTGATGAATCTGAAGAGTTTCAAAATCGGGCACGCACTCGGGTTGTTGCGCTGCAAGGTGGCGACGCCGAGACGCTTCGACTCTGGAAACTTTTAGTCACCGAAAGCACGAGATATTTTCAAACTATCTACGAAACTCTTGGTGTGATGTTGCAAGATTCGGATGTGATGGGTGAGAGCGCTTACAACTCGTTGCTACCGCAAGTTGCGCAACGACTTTCTGATCTTGGGATGCTCACAAATAGTGATGGTGCAAATGTCGTGTTTCCAGCGGGGTTCACAAACCGCGAGAATCAACCGTTGCCGTTGATCATCCGTAAAACTGATGGTGGTTATAACTACGCGACGAGTGATCTTGCGTGTGTAATTGACCGTGTTGAAAGACTCGACGCATCGCTGTTGCTTTATGTTGTCGGTTCACCTCAGGCGCAACATTTGCAAATGGTGTCAGCAGTGGCCAAACAAGCCGGTTGGTTGCAGGCCCCGAGAGAAATGCTTCATGTTGCTTTTGGCAACGTGTTAGGTGCCGATCGCAAAATGTTGAAGACTCGAAGTGGTGACACGATCAAACTTGATGCATTGTTGACCGAGGCCGTTGAACGTGCCGCAGCAGCAGTTGCAGAAAAAAATCCAGAACTATCGACTGAAAGACAAAGCGAAATTGCTCGCATCGTCGGAATCGGTGCAGTTAAATACGCAGATCTTTCGACTGATCGAATCAAAGATTACACATTTGATTGGGATCGAATGCTTTCGTTTGATGGCAACACGTCGCCATACTTGCAGTATGCGCACGCACGAATTTGTAGCATCTTTAGACGTGCAAATATTGAACGCCAAAGTGTGCGTGCTGTGACGCCAATAATCGAGCACACAGCAGAGCGAGAACTTGCAATGCGAGTATTGCAATTTGATTCTGCATTTTGGGACACTCTAGATAAGTACAGTCCGCATCGTTTGTGTACTTATCTCTACGATTTGGCGTCAAGTTTCTCGTCGTTCTATGAGCAGTGCTCGGTGCTTAAGGCAGACTCAGACGAACAGCGCAACAGCCGATTAATGCTTTGTGACCTAACTGCGCGAGTGATGCAGGCGGGACTTGGTGTACTCGGCATTGAAGCACCGGAGCAGATGTGAGTCGCATCGCCAAGCATTTGCTGCCAGACACAGCAGTTGAAAACAAATTGGGTCATTTAGAAATTGGTGGCTGCGATCTAGTCGAACTTGCAGAAAAGTTTGGCACCCCCGTTTTTGTTTATGACGAAGAGCATCTTCGTTCTCGCTGTCGAGAGGCGGTAGAAGTTTTTGGCAGAAACCAAGTCGTCTACGCAACAAAAGCATTTTTGTGTGGGGCAATGGCCAGGTTGGCGCACGAAGAAGGTTTGCTACTTGATGTTGCGACTGGCGGTGAGTTATTTGTTGCGTTGCATGCTGGTGTGCCGGGCTCTGCTTGTGTTTTGCACGGCAACAACAAAAGCATCGAAGAACTCAAGATGGCCCTCGAGGCAAAAGTTCGCCACATCGTTGTCGATAACTTTGACGAACTAGATCGCCTCGACGAACTGCACAGCCGTGGCATGCCTCGCGTGCGAATTCAATTGCGAGTTACTCCTGGCGTGGCAGTTCACACTCATGAGTTTGTTTCAACTGGTCAAGATGATTCAAAGTTTGGTTTCAATTTGCGCAACGGTGATGCTCAGCGCGCTGTCGATCGTGTGCGATCATCGGCAAGCGTCGAATTCGTTGGCATTCACTGTCACATTGGTTCAAATGTTTTTGCTGCAGAAAACTTTGAGCAGGCCGCAGAAATAATGGTCAACTTCGCTAATCAATTAGAAGTCGCCGAATTAACTTTGGGTGGCGGTCTTGGTGTCGCATACGTTGAGAGTGAGCACGCACCGACGATTACTCAGTGGGCAAAAGCACTTGCTCCAGCGACGGCAAAATTGCGTTCAGGTACAAAAGTTTTTGTTGAGCCAGGCCGTGCCATAGTTGCATCTGCGGCGGTGACTCTTTATCGCATTGGCTCAATTAAACATTTGCCCGGAATACGAACATATGTTGCAGTTGATGGTGGAATGAGCGACAACCCGAGACCAGTGCTTTACGACTCGGGGTACGAAGCATTTTTGCCAGAGCGCATTAATGATGACCGCACCGAACATGCACGAATTGTCGGAAAACATTGCGAGAGCGGCGATGTTTTGATTGATGATGCATTACTTCCAAAGAATTATAAAGTCGGTGACATAATTGCGACTCCAGTTACTGGTGCGTACGGGCACAGCATGGGCTCTAACTACAACAAAGTCACTCGACCACCAGTTGTTTTTATTAGCAAAGGTTCTGCGCGATTAGTCGTGCGTCGCGAAACATTTATTGATCTCGTCAATCTTGACGTCGCAGATAGCGTATAAATATGCCGTCGCACACGAGCGCTGATGTTGTACGCCTCGGTGTGCTGGGTCACGGCGTTGTCGGCTCGGCGTTTGTTGCTTTAGTTAGTCAACAGTCAGATGAAATTTTGGCGCGCAGTGGAGTGCGCCTCGAAGTCGTACAGGTTTGCATTCGCGACACAAAGAAAAAGCACACGTTGCCAAAAGGTGCTGTGTTAGTTAGTGACCCGCACGCGCTAGTTAAGTCATCTGAAGTTGACTTGGTGGTTGAGCTGATGGGTGGCATTGATCCTGCTTCTGAACTTATTTTTGCTGCGCTTAAGGCCAATAAACCCGTGATCACTGCCAATAAGGCGTTGCTTGCACGTCACGGTGCCGAGTTGTTTGGCGCTGCTGATGCCGCGAGCACCGACTTGCTATTTGAGGCAGCCGTTTGTGGTGGGATTCCATTAGTCAGACCGTTGCGCGAAAGTTTGCGGGGCGAGCCGATCACCCGTGTAATGGGAATTGTCAATGGCACAACAAACTTTATTCTCACCAAGATGAGTGAACATGGTGCCGACTATCAAGTTGCGCTTGCTGAAGCACAACAACTTGGCTTTGCTGAGGCTGACCCAACTGCAGATGTGCAAGGTCATGACGCTGCCGCCAAGATTGCGATCATCGCCAGTATTGCATTTGGTACAACTGTTCGACTAGATGATGTTTATTGCGAAGGAATCACAGAAATTACTGCAGCCGATATTGCGATTGCACGTAAATTTGGTTTCGCTGTAAAACTTCTCGGCGTTGCTGAGTTAGCTAGTTCAAGCACAAAGCTTTCGGTTCGCGTGCACCCAGCGCTCGTGCCACTTACGAATCCGCTTGCGGCAGTACGTGAAAGTTTTAATGCTGTGGTTGTTGACGGTCGTGCTTCTGGGTCGTTAATGTTTTACGGTCGTGGAGCAGGTGGTGAACCGACAGCATCGGCTGTGCTTGGCGATGTGATTGATGCTGCAATAAATTTACGCAAAGACACTCACGCGCCACTCGGCGCGTTTACCGATGCAAAATTATTGCCGATTAGTGAAATTAATTGTGAATACATGATTGGGCTAGAAGTTGCTGATAAGCCTGGGGTGCTGCACGCCGTAACTGGTGTGTTTGCGCGCAATAGCGTAAGTATTCGGGCAGCCGAACAAGATGGCATTGGTTCTGATGCACGACTTGTTTTCTTGACGCATGATGCTAAAGAATCGGCCGTGCAAAGTTGCCTCACCGAATTTAAATCGCTGGATGTCGTCAAGCATGTTGGCGCGCTATTGCGTGTTGTTGCTGGCTAGTAAATAATGCGATATATCTCGACGCGTGGCACTGCGCCCGAAATTGGTTTCTGTGACGTTTTGCTAGCGGGTTTAGCGCGCGATGGCGGGTTGTATGTGCCGCAAACTTGGCCCGCACCTGCCAAATCAACTGACGAAAAATTTGATGCCACCTATGCGCAGCGAGCAGCGAGCATCATGGCGCCATTTGTTGGTGACGAAATTGATGCCAAAGTTTTTCAACAATTATGTGTTGACGCATATTCGACATTTCGCCATCCAGATGTAGCGCCGCTGATTGAAATAGCGCCAGATGAATATTTGCTCGAGTTATTTCACGGGCCAACTTTGGCGTTTAAAGACGTTGCTCTGCAACTAGTTGGCAAATTATTTGACCATGTACTAAATCAGCGCACCGAGCGAGTGATGATCGTTGGTGCAACTAGTGGCGATACTGGCGGAGCGGCATTTGACGGCGTCGCATCATGTCGAAATATTGACATTGTGATGTTGTATCCCAATAACCGAGTTAGCGATGTGCAGCGCCGCCAGATGACGACCCTTACTGCAAGCAATGTTCATGCGGTAGCCATCGATGGCACATTTGATGACTGCCAAGACTTGGTGAAAGCAATGTTCAACGACCAAAAGTTTCGCGACGCAAATCAACTTTCAGCAGTCAATTCAATTAATTGGGTGCGCGTGATGGCACAAGTTGTTTACTACTTCACTGCACTTGAAAAACTTGGCGACTCTGCCGTTTTTAGTGTGCCGACCGGAAATTTTGGCAATGTCTTGGCAGGATGGATTGCCAAGCAGATGGGCGCTTCGATTGATGGGTTCGTCGTGGCGTCAAATACAAATGATATTTTGACCCGATTTTTT
Organism: Ilumatobacteraceae bacterium; assembly: GCA_964203235.1. Classification (GTDB taxonomy): domain Bacteria; phylum Actinomycetota; class Acidimicrobiia; order Acidimicrobiales; family Ilumatobacteraceae; genus BACL27. Next base: position 483,069 of record CAXNLE010000002.1, on the reverse strand, counting down.
GAGTCGCAGCAGATGACAGCAAATGAGGTTGTGCCAACTTTGAGTCCGAGTATGGACATTCAGGTTTCATCCAACTTTGAACGGTTGTTGTTTGAAATGAATAATCGCGACGGAGAATTAACTGCAAAACAACTGACAGAGTTTCGCAGCACTGGCGAATTGATCGTCACCCAAAGTAATTATGCAAAGTGGATCACCGGTGTGTTTGCGGGTTACCGCTGCAACGATGAGCAAACTTTGGCAACAATGAAAGATGTTCATCAGCAAACGGGGATGTTGATCGACCCACACACAGCAGTTGGCTTGTCTGCGGCTCGTCAAAGCGTTGGCGTAAATTATCCAAAAAATCAATCGATAATTACTTTGGCAACTGCCCACCCGGCGAAATTTCCTGATGCTGTACGTCGCGCAACGGGTCAGACACCCGAGTTGCCAGAACACCTTGCTGACTTAATGAGTCGTCCTGAGCGGATCACTTCATTGCCAAATAATTTGAAGTCGGTTCAGGCATTCGTAGCAAAATGTCGTTAAATTTTGTCACGGAAACTGTTGTTGCCAACTACTAAGTAGTCGGCTAGGGTTGTCTCGCTCGGGTTCCCGAGTAAGTCCCCGCCATTTCTTGGCAGACACATTTCAAAGCAAACCGATCTGTGCACCTGCATTTTGAGAATGAGCGGCAAATTGGGCGGCAAATTATAGTTGCCCTGAAAGTAGGCATTTGTGGCTAGTGGAGCCCTCGAACAATCGGCACTCGAAGCAAAAGATCGCGACCAACTTTTGGCGATTGCCAAAGCACTTGGCGTCAAATCGGCAGGACGTGCCAAAAAAGAAGAAATCATTGAAATGATTCTTGAGCAGACTGCGCCGTCTGCGCCTGCACCATCAGTCTCGGCCGCGCCTGCGCCGACATCTTCGCGCGGGTCTACTTCGTCAGCAAAGTCAGAGTCAGAGAACGCGAGAAGTTCGCAAGTTGCTGCGCTTGGCGCCGATGGTCAGCCTTTATCCGAATGGGAAATTGAACTTGCCGAGCATGAAGGCACACCGATTGCTCCTGATGCTCGTCGCCGAACTGAGCAGACCGAATCTCGTAGCGACAATCGCGAGTTTCGTGATAATCGGGGCCCGCGTGAGCCGCGTGAGCCGCGAAACGATAATCGCGATAATCGAAATAATCCACCGCGCAATTACAACGATCAAGATGCCGGCAATCGCAATCGCAATCGCAATCGTCGTCGTCGCACACCAGGCGGATTTCGCAATACTCGTGATGACGGCCCGCAAGGTGCGGACCGTTATGAATCAAATGAAATGCAAGATTCAAATGAGCCGATCAATAATGATCCGATCGAAGTTTCGGGTTACCTAGATTTGCGTGACGAGGGCTACGGCTTCTTGCGTGTTAATGGATATCTTGCCTCGCAAGGTGATGTTTATGTTTCAGTTCGCTTGACGCGACAATTTAATTTGCGCAAAGGCGACTATGTAACTGGAATGTCACGACCTGCTGGTCGAAACGAAAAGAATCCTGGCATGCTCGACATTCGCACGATCAACGGTATTGATGTTGAAAAAATGAAGCCGCGTCCGAAATTCGAAGACCTGACACCGTTGTTTCCTGACGAGAAATTAGAACTATCAACGGCAAGTGACCCGACAAACATGACCGCACGAATCATTGACTTGATTTCGCCAATTGGCAAAGGCCAACGCGGAATCATCGTTTCGCCACCGAAAGCCGGCAAGACAACTGTGATGAAGACGATCGCAACTTCGATTGAAAAAAATTATCCAGAAGTGAAGTTGATAGTTCTGCTAATTGACGAGCGACCTGAAGAAGTAACCGACATGCGTCGAACAGTAAAAGGTGAAGTCGTATCTTCAACTTTTGACCGACCATCTGAAGAACATACTCATGTCGCCGAACTCGTGATTGAAAAAGCAAAACGCATGGTTGAAATGGGACAAGATGTTGTAATTATTCTCGATGGAATCACCCGTTTGTCGCGTGCTTATAACCTTGCTGCGCCAACAACTGGCCGTGTGATGTCGGGTGGTATTGACGCTGGTGCGTTGTATCCGCCTAAGAAGTTCTTTGGTGCTGCACGCAACATTGAAGAGGGCGGCAGTCTTACAATCTTGGCGACGGCGCTAGTTGAAACCAACAGCCGAATGGATGATGCAATTTTCGAAGAGTTTAAGGGAACGGGCAACATGGAGCTTCGTCTTGATCGCAAACTTGCAGAGCGACGAATTTATCCGGCGATTGATGTTGATGCGTCAAGCACTCGTCACGAAGAGTTGTTGTTTAATCGGCAGCAGCTTCAGATGGTTTGGAAGTTGCGTCGTGTATTGAGTGGTCTTGCCGCTGAAGGCAGTGCAGCACCAGGGCTTGAGTTGTTGATTGATCGACTAAAGACTTTCAAGAACAACGACGAGTTCCTCGCCGAAATCGCAAAACAACCGACGTCTTAAGTTTCGTCGCGTCATGATGACGAACGATAGTCACGCATTACGGTTGGCTCGTGTGCATCTGCGCACACTCATTTCGTCGCAGTCTGTAGATCCTGAGACACAACATCAAGAAGTTGTCGAGTTCGGTTCATCCGTTGGTGTTATCGGTAAAAACATCGCCTGGGTGTTGTTAACTTCACGTCACGAATTTGGTTTAGGGCCGGCAATGATTTGGGCGTTACGTAATGGTGCAACTTCCGTAAATATCTTTGCCGAACACAATGCTGGTGACCTTGCGCGTCGTGCAAGTTTTTTTAATTTCAAAATAGACATCTATGAAATTGCGAGTGACCTCGCTGTTGACCCGGTGCTTGCCTTGCCGAGCGCTGTGCCGATGAAAGAAATCAGTGCAGCCGACGAGTCATTTGCAGACTTCATTCGTATTAGCGGTGCAGAAATAACTCGCGAACACGGTGTTCTTGCTGGAGAGGTTTGTGGTCTTGAAGTTTGTCGTGTGGTTCACGACGATACCGACACAGCAGTTGTCAAATCGCGTCTTGAAATCGGTGTCGGCACTCATGACCGTGAAACATTTCAGTTGCTACACGGTCGCACGGCAACGATTGAGTCTTTGCGCAAAGTCGTTGAAGAAGTCGCATCAAAAAGAATTGCTGGCGCGAATCCTCATCCATTAAATCAACTTGGTCGAGAGCGATTATTGCGACATTTGATTTGTGCATCGCCACATTTAGTTGACGCAATTTCGCTACAAACCGTTGCGCCATCGATGCCTCGTGCGAATCTCAAAGACCAAGTTCCATGCTGTGCGGTCGGTATTTCTCGAAGTGGTCAGTCGTTGGTTGTGATTTTCAGTATCGGGATAGACCCAGATGTGATTTCATTTGGTGCTGATGCGCGACAGGCAATTGATGCTCAGGCAGATCTAGTTTTTGTTTCACCACAGCGTGACATTGTGCCAGCGATCGCTCAACTTGCTGAGTTGTTATTCATCCCTGCACGCTTCGTTGGTTGCAATCTTCTAGATGCTTCTACACGGGGTCGAGATTAAAGCCATAGTCTGATTATCGTGCTAGAACGACTTGACATCATTGAAAGAGATTTTCTTGATCTTGAATCGAGCATGGCCACGCCAGAGGTGCTTGAAAACCAAGATAAATTGCGCGAAGTTTCTCGCAAATACAAACAATTGACGCCTCTAGTCGAGTGCATTCGTAAATATCAAGCCGCAACCGGCAACGCGCAGGCGGCAAAAGAGTTGATTGCTGACGCAATTGGCGCTGAGCGAGATCAGTTGCAAGAAGAATTAATTTCTGCGACTTCAACAATTGCTGCACTTGAGAATGAACTCAAGATTTTATTATTGCCGCCAGATCCAAATGCTGGTAAAAACATAATCGTCGAAATTCGCGGCGCAGAAGGCGGAGAAGAAGCCAACCTCTTTGCAACTGATTTATTTGACATGTACAAGGCATTTGCCGCTCGTAACAACTGGGCAGTTGAAGTGTTGTCGCTCGATCTTTCACCGAAAGGTGGAATCAACCAAGTCGTAATGATATTCAAGGGAGAGACCGCATGGACTCGAATGCGCTTTGAGGGCGGGCCTCATCGTGTGCAGCGAGTTCCGGCCACCGAAAACCAAGGTCGAATTCATACGAGTTCGGCAACAGTGATGGTTTTGCCAGAGGTTGAAGAAGTTGAACTTCACATTGATGAAAAAGATCTTCAGATTGATGTTTACCGCGCGAGTGGCCCTGGCGGTCAAGGTGTTAACACCACTGACTCGGCAGTGCGCATCACACATCGACCGAGCGGTGTTGTAGTTGCGATGCAAGATGAGCGCAGTCAGTTGCAAAACCGATTGCGAGCGATGCAGGTATTGCGTGCGCGGTTACTTAAGCGTCAAGAAGAAGAATCGCAGGCACGTGCTTCGGCAGAACGAAAAGCACAGGTCGGTGGCGGCGGACGTGGCGAAAAAATTCGCACATACAACTTCAAAGACAGTCGAGTTACCGACCATCGAATTGGCTTTACGTTGCATCAGTTGCAAGAAGTTTTGGCGGGCAACTTAGATCCAGTGATTGATGCGTTGACACTTGAGTATCAGACTGAGCAGTTGGCCTACGCCGGCGAGAAATAATTTCTGTCGTGAACAGCGACGAAACAATCACATGGGGCGAGTTGTTTCAGAAGACTTCGGTCGATCTTGGTAGCGAGCAAGAAGCACGATGGCTATGCGAGCATGCAAGCGGATTAGACGCCAGCGAATTTAGTTCGGGTTTGTCAGAAACAGTCAGCGAGCGCTGCGGTATCGCATTGCGCGAAATGGTCCGGCGACGATTATTGGGTGAACCATTGCAATATGTAATGCAGCGCTGGTCATTTCGACATCTCGATGTATTTGTTGATCGGCGAGTTTTGATTCCACGACCTGAAACTGAACTTGTCGTGCAAGTTGCACTCGACTTAATACATGACACTGCGCAAAAAATCAACCGAAAGATGCGAGTTGTTGATCTTGGCACCGGCAGTGGTGTAATCGGGTTGGCGCTTGCTAGCGAACTGCCAATTGGTAAAACCGAAGTTTGGTTAACTGATATTTCGACAGACGCACTAGATGTGGCGCGAGCAAATTTGGCGGGATTGGGTTTGGTTGACGGTGATGTACGACTAGCACAGGGTGATTGGTTTTTGGCTCTGCCAAGCGAACTTAAAAATAGTTTTGATTTGATCATTAGTAATCCGCCATATATCGCTATTTACGATTCAAGTGTTGAGTCGGTGGTCCGTGACTATGAGCCACATCTTGCGCTTTATGCAGGTACCGATGGGTTGGATGCGTATCGTCAAATTATTTTGCAGGCAGGCGAGTGGCTCGTCACTGATGGTTTGTTGGTACTCGAAATCGGTCACGATCAAGCGTTTCTGGTTCGTAGTTTGCTTGACGAAAATAGCTTTAGGGATATTGAAATTCGACAAGATTATTCTCAGCGCGACCGCGTCGTCCTCGCCCGAAAAAAATAATTCGTTGTTAAAACTTCTTAAATATGTAGTGTGCCATCGGCGTTGAGGTTGACTTTGCGGCCGACCCATTCGTCGACGCAAAGTGCAGATGAAACTTGCCGATCAGTTGAAGTTGCCCAGGCGCGACGTGTGTCTTTGAGCAACACTGCGGCGATGGCAGTTTCTGGCACACCTTCGCGATCATGCATCACGGTGTAAGCCTCAATAGTTGCTTGTCCGGCTACATCGCTTGCAGCGTCAGTGGTTGAAGCCAACTCGCGCTTGTCTAGCGAGTCGATGTCCGCTTGTGGTGAACCATAGCGAAAACCTTTTTTTGCTGGCTCGGTCGAATAAACGCCAAATGAATGCTTTGTTGCATAACCGCCATTAGCCCAGATGAACCCGTTTTGCGCTTCACTTTTGTCGTTGCGAAGATTGATCATCATCGTGGCGATTGCGTGCATCACGTAGTTGTTCCACGGGCCGCCTGCAAAAGATAAACCACCGGTGATTGTGAGTTGTTGATCAAGCGACAAGTTCAACGATTGTGCTCCGAGTTGCACCGCAGATGGAAAACACGAATATAAATCAACTAACGAAATTTCGCTAAGTGAAACATCAGCAAGGTCGCAAGCCATTGCGCCGCCAAGTCGCACAGCCGGTGTATCAGAAAATGAAAATCGGTTTGAGATGTAAAAGTGCTCGTGGCAATCTGTACCAGAAATCGGAAAAACCCACCGGTCTTTTGCTATGCCAAGTTGAGTTGCTTTTTCGACCGAACAAATAATCAAAGCCGCAGCCATGTCAACTTGATTATTCGAGTTCATCACTTTGCGGTATGGCGAGCCGATTATTCGATTTTTTGGCGTAACTGTGCGAATTTCTTCTGCGCTGAGTGTGACTTGACTCCACGCGTTTGGATTTGTCGCAGCCACGCCACTGAAGATTGACCAAAGTTCGCTAATCAGTTGATCGTGTTCGTCAAGAGTTCGGTTTGCTTTTGCTCGAATCGCAGACTCAAACATCGGATATATCTGCACTGGTAGAAAAATCTTTCGGACGATTTCTTCTGGGCTGCTCATTGCGGCATCGTCGATAACTTGTAGCGGTGCTGGAGTTCCCTCCGCTTCTGGTGTCCAGTTAAGTGTTGTGCTTTCGCGTTGCGCTCGCGATCGCGAATAACTTGATTCACCGCCAGCGATAATTGCGATGTCTAGTTCTCCATTTTGAATTTCACGCGCAAGTTTGTTGATAACCAACTGCGGCATGTTGCCACCGTGAGGGGTTATGCCATCAGCGCGGGTGTTAATCCCAAGAAGTTTGGCAACAGTGTGCGCAGGGTTTGCATACCGCCACGACAACATTCGCACGATATTTAGTGCATCAACATCGGGCACAGTGCTCAAGCCAGCATCAGTTGTGGCACTTCGAATCGCTTCGGCGATCAATTGCACAGGCTCGCGTGCATCGGCCAATGTCGCCGCATGGTTGACAATTTGCCCTTGCCCAACAAGCACAGGAGTTCGCGGGTCAATCGACACAACTACTTACAATACGCCGTAACTTTTGGTACTCACCGAGATATCGGGCAGTCTGCATTCGGGAAGTCTGCTTGGTGCAATACACTTTTGGCATGAAACGCATTGCGATTGGGTCTGATCATGCTGGTTTTGAACTCAAGCAACATTTAATTTCGTGTCTAGCCGCTAAAGGACTTTCTGTCGACGACCACGGCACAAACTCAATACAGAGTGTTGATTATCCCGAAATTTGTGCCAATGTTGCTCGCGCAGTTCGCGATAAAAAAGCCGACATCGGCATCGTGCTCGGCGGGAGCGGTCAAGGTGAGCAAATTGCGGCAAATAAAGTAATAGGCATACGCGCTGCACTGTGTAACGATCTATATTTAGCCGAAATGGCACGATCGCACAACAACGCAAATGTGCTTTCAATGGGTGCGCGAGTTGTGTCGCCTGAACTAGCAGAACAGATCGTTGATAAGTTTCTCATTACGCAATTTGAAGGCGGAAGACATGCGCCGAGAGTTGCACAACTTCACGAAATTGAACTTGCCGAAAACAAAAATTTTCTAAACGAAAGCAGCAAATAATGCCTTGGCCATCTGAAACGAACCGCGACACTTCACTTTTTGATCTTTTAGAAGCAGAACGAGTTAGACAAGCAACCGGCTTGCAATTGATTGCCAGCGAGAACTTCACTTCACCAGATGTGATGGCCGCAACCGGCTCGGTGTTAACGAATAAATACAGTGAGGGATATCCGACAAAGCGTTATTACGGCGGCAATGCCGTAGTCGATGATGTCGAGGCGCTTGCGATTGAACGGGTCAAAAAACTGTTCGGTGCAGACCATGCAAATGTGCAACCTCACTCTGGCGCGAGTGCAAACATGGCCGTGTATCTCGGTCTACTTAAACCAGGTGACACGGTTTTAGGTTTAAGTCTTGATCACGGCGGTCACCTGACGCATGGTTCACCAGTCAACGCAAGTGGAATTCTGTATAAGTTTCATTCGTTCAAAGTCGGCGCAACTGATGAACGTCTGAACTTTGAGGAGATTCGCGAACTCGCGATTGAACACAAACCGAAACTAATTGTTGCGGGTACGACTTCTTATCCGCGCAGACTTGAGCCAGAACCGTTTAAGAAAATTGCTGACGAAGTTGGCGCCTACATGATGTTTGATATCGCACATATTGCTGGACTCGTTGCCGGCGGCGCACATCCAAACCCAGTGCCTTTTGCAGATGTTGTAACTTTCACAACACACAAAACTTTGCGTGGTCCTCGCGGCGGTTGCATTTTGTGTCGCGCCGAACTTGCGCCGATTATCGACAAAGCGGTTTTCCCCGGTAGTCAAGGAGGGCCGTTAGAACATGCGATTGCGGCAAAGGCTGTTGCGTTTCACGAAGCAATGCAACCTAGTTTCAGTCAATACGCCCATCAAATAGTAAAGAATGCATCGGCTTTGGCTGGCGCGCTTGCAAGCCATGGGTTCAGACTTGTTTCTGGCGGTACAGATACGCACATGATGGTTGTCGACTTGCAACCTTTTGATGCCGAGTTGACTGGCAAAGAAGCACAACTCGTTTTAGATACTGCGGGCATCACATTAAATAAAAATGCGATTCCAAATGATCCACGCAGCCCGTTTGTTACGAGTGGTGTGCGCATCGGCACGCCATCGGTGACAACACAAGGTATGCGCGAAGCCGAGATGCCACTGATCGCAGAATATATTGCAACAACATTACGAAATCGCAACGACACGGCGAAGATTGCAGAAATTCGTGGCAAAGTCGCTCAACTGTGTGCGAAGTTTCCTGTTTATGCAAACATTTAAATTTTCTCCAAAGTAAAAGATGAGTGACCTTTTTGGATATCTATTTGTTGGCGGAGTCGCAGCCGCAGTAACCGCAATCGCAACACCGTTAGTAGCTAAATTTGCCCGTCAATACGGTTGGATGGCAACCCCCGACGAGCGCCGTAGTCACCCTGAGCCAACGCCCGACGTCGGCGGCATTGCATTTTTTATTGCACTTGTTGTTGCAATCGCCGTCGCGTGGCAGATGGATCGATTTGACCCTTTGTTTCGCAATAACTCTGAACTGATCGGCGTAATTATTGCTGGTCTAATTATTTTTGTGCTCGGGTTCGTTGACGACATTCACGAAGTTTCTGCGCCGATGAAAGTAACTGGTGTTGTTGTCGCCGCCATCGCCCTTGTTTGGTTTGGCGTGACGATGATTTACTTTCGCGCACCGTTCGTAGATGTGTTTGTGTTATCAAGAGATTGGATACCACTGTTTACAGTTTTGTGGCTGCTCGGTATGACGCAAGCAATAAATCTGATTGACGGGCTTGATGGGCTCGCCGCCGGAATCGTGGCGATTGCCGCCGCCGCATTTTTTATTTACAGCCGCCACCTAGGAACGAACGGTTTGCTCAGCGAACCGAACATTGGCCCGTTGGTCGCGATCATCACTGTCGGTATCTGTCTGGGATTTTTGCCTTACAACTTCAACCCTGCGAAAATATTCATGGGCGACAGTGGTGCGTTGTTGCTCGGTTTATTGTTTGCTGTTTCTACAAGTGTTGTCGGTGGTCGCGCTAGCCCCGATATAAAATCAGATGGCGGTCAGACATATTTCTTTTTGGCGCCGCTGTTAATCCCGCTACTTGTGCTTGGCGTACCGATCATTGATGTGCTTTTCGCGATCATCCGTCGAACTCGAAGTGGAGTCGGCTTCGCCACAGCCGACACGGGGCACCTTCACCACAGACTTATTGCGTTGGGTCACGGGCCTCGTCGAGCGGTTGTAATTCTTTGGTTATGGACAGCGCTGCTCTCAGCTTTCGTGCTTTACCCTGCGCTCTCAGAGCGGTCGGCAAGTCTGTGGCCATTTTTGTTTTTAGTTGCGTTACTCGGTTGGTTTACTCGGTTTAACGAGCGATTTTGGGTGAGCGGATTGTTTAAATCGAAAACTCAAGTAGCACAGCCAGACGCCGAGCCTGCAATAGCGCTTGAAGTACAGCCAGAAGTTCAGCCAGAAGTTCAGCCTGAAGTACAGTCCGAAGTACAGTCCGAAATTTAAACTTCAGTCAGTTTGCAAGCAACCCCAATTTAAAGATAGTTTGTATCTTTATTCACAAGCCTTAGGCAACCCCGCCTATTGCAATTCACTTTAAGGGTCAGCGTTGAAATTATTGCCAACTCGTAAGCCGGTCGCGCGCGTAGTGGTTTCTTCGCACGACTCACTTGGCAGAGGCGTCGAAATCGCGGTCAGTGTTGGCGTCTTCTTTGGGATTGGTTTGATATTAGACAATGCTTTTGAGACAAGACCACTGTTCATGATCTTGTGCAGTTTGTTTTCAGTAGTCGGAAGTTTCGCGCGACTTTGGTATGTCTATGACAACGACATGCAATTTCAAGAAGTTAAACGCCAGAAATTATCAACTAGCCATATGCGCGATTCAAGTTTCGTTGGCGAAAAGTAGTTGATGATGGCGATTAATTCAGATACGAAGATTTCAATTCTGGCGATGCGTGACACTGGCCCGGCGCCAGAGGCTGCACTTGCGCGAGACATCGTTAAACGCGGTCTAATAGTTTCACCAGTTTTTGTATTGGTTTCGGCAGCCTTTTGGGGAGTAAACGGCGCATATTCATGTGCCTATGCGCTGGCGATTGTTTTCGGCAATTTTGGTTTAGCGGCCGCACTTGTTGCCTACGCCGCTCGAATCTCATACGCATTGATGATGGCCTCGATGATGTTTGGCTATTTACTGCGTATGGGTCTTGTCGCAGTTGCTGTTTTTGCGGTGCGCAATCTTGACTGGGTCGAATTCTTGCCACTGGGATTTACAATAATTTTGTCTCATTTAGGTTTGCTTTTTTGGGAAATGCGATATGTTTCATTGTCGCTTGCATTTCCAGGTCTTAAACCAAAAACTTCTAAATCAAAATCGTCTAAACAAACACAGCCAACCGAAAGCTCATCCCAATGATCATCAACAGTATTCTCGCGTTTGAATTTCCGCCGATCAACGAATTGCTCCGTTGGAAAGATGTCGTACCCGGATTAAACAAGGTCGGTTTAATTGCAATTGCGGCGGCATTGATCGGTAGTTTGATTTTTCTTTCGGCTGCCCGCAAAGATCCGAAGGTCGCGCCAAAGGGCACTCGTAACCTCGCAGAAGTAATCGTTGAGTTCATCGAGAACAACATCATCATGCAAACAATGGGACGCGATGGTCTTGGCTGGACACCATTTTTGTTGACACTGTTTTTATTTGTTTACCTGTGCAACGTGCCAGGAATAATTCCATTCATCCAGATGCCAGCAACTGCACGAATGGCGATTCCAATGTTCTTGGCAGTGCTTGTGTGGGTAGTTTTCAACGTGCAAGGCATCAGACACCAAGGCCCAATTGGTTACTTTAAAAACTTGATGTTTCCACCGGGTGTGCCTAAGGCGCTATACATCTTGATCACACCAATTGAATTGATTTCAACTCTGATCATTCGTCCTTTCTCGCTTGCCGTGCGTCTTTTCGCAAACATGTTGGCAGGTCACTTGCTTCTTGTAATTTTCGCACTTCTAAGTGAGGCGTTGTTCCAGGCTCGTGACAAGATTCTGATTCCAATCGGAATCTTCCCATTTTTCATGTTGGTCTTCTTGACCGGCTTTGAAGTTCTCGTAGCCTTCCTACAGGCGTACATTTTTACAATTCTTGCGGCGGTATATATTTCCGGCGCAATACATCCAGAACATTAATTAATCACTAAGCAATAACTAACAAACTAGACAGGAGACACAAAAATGGAAGCACTATCAAAGATCGTCAAGGCGGCAGCTGATGCCGCTGCTGGCGACGAGAAGAATATTGCAGCTGCAGGTTCCGCAGGTTTCGCCTACGGTCTCGCCGCAATCGGACCAGGAATTGGCATCGGAATGATTTTCGGAAGCGCAATTGAAGCAATGGCTCGCCAGCCAGAGGCTGCCGGCATGGTTCGCACCACGATGTTTCTTGGTGTTGCGTTTACTGAAGCGCTTGCGCTTATCGGTTTCGTAGTTGTAATTCTTCTGAAGTACGCATAAGAGTTTTCATGCTCACAGCGTTTGTCAACATCAACACATCGGCTCAGGTACGCGTCACGTTCGGCGACGTGTTGCCACAGGCAACCAGCGAAGAGGGTGCACCAGTTAGCGCTGGACCGAATCCAATTTCGCCTGAAATGAAAGAGCTGGCATGGGGCGCCGGGTCTTTCGTTGTGTTCTTGATACTGATGCGCTTGTTTCTTGTGCCAAAAGTGCGCAATGGTATGGCGAGTCGATATGACTTGATCCAAGCAGACCATGATTATGCGTCAGCAACTCGTGATGGCGCAAAACAAGATGTTGCTCGTTATGAATCGGCAATCGCCGAGATTCGTACCGAGGCGTCGGGTCGTCTCGAGACTGCTCGCCTGACTCTTGACAAAGAGCGCCAAGAAAAAGTTGTGCAAGTGAATGCGCAGATTGCGCAACGCCGTGCGGCAGCAGAAGCTGAAGTTGCCGCTGCTCGTGCAGCAGCGCAAGACCAAATCGTCACAGCCGTAGGTGCAGTGACAACGAGAGCGACACAAATTGCAGTTGGGGTGTCTCCTGACGCGGCAATTGTTTCGCGCTCGGTGCAACAAGCAATGGAAGGAAATCACTCGTGAATTTAATTGTGACGGCATTGTTCGCCGTTGAAGATCCTTCTCAGACACACCACTGGTTGTTGCCCGAGACCGCCGAAATTATTTACGGTGGTCTTGCTTCGACAATTGTGTTCGTCGGACTTTACAAGTTCGCCGGGCCGATGGTTAAGAAGTCAATGAAAGCGCGTACTGAGAAAATCCAAAAAGAACTTGATGGTGCATCGTCTGCTCGTTCAAAATCTGAAGTTGATGCGGCCGATATTCGACGTGCGTTGGGTGATATTGAAGCAGAGCGTAAAAAAATTCTGGCTGAAGCTGACACGCAGGCTGCTGCGATTCTCGTCGATGGTCGTGCTCGACTTGTCAAAGAAGTAGCCGAACTTGAAGCCAAAGCAGTTGCCGATCTTTCAGCAGCTCGTGGTCGAAGTGGCGAAGAACTTCGTGGAGAAATTGCTCGCTTGTCTAGTGCAGCAATTTCGTCAGCAGTTGCAGCGAGCCTTGACGATCGCGCTCAACAAGATTTAATTGAAGGTTTCATTAAGAGTGTTGGAGCATCAAAATGAGCGACGCACGGATCGAGGCATACAGCCGAGCACTTTTTGAAGTTGCCCAGGCTGAAGGAAACTTAAATATCGTTGAAGACGAACTATTTCGCATGGCTCGCGCAATCGAAGCCAACGAAAAATTGCGCAGCACTTTAACTGATGCAACTATTCCGGTTGCACGCCGTCAACAAGTTGTCGAAGAATTACTTGGTGGCAAAGCCAGTAACACATCAATTCAACTGGTGTCATTAATAATTGGTGCTGGTCGCGGACGTGAACTTCCGGCAATTGTCGATCGTCTTGTGCAACGTGCATCAAGTGAGCAACAACGCGAAGTCGCAGAAGTGCGAAGCGCAGTTGCTTTGTCTGACGATCAGACGAAACGTCTCGCCGAAGCGTTAAGTAAATCAACTGGTCGCAAACTCAATCTCAAAGTTGTTGTTGATCCATCAATACTTGGTGGATTAGTCGCCACAGTTGGCGATGAAGTTATCGATGACACAGTTCGTACTCGACTTGAACAACTTAAGACCCGAATCTGAAATCTTTCTGAAAGGACACATACAAAATGGCTGAACTCACACTCTCCGCGAATGACATCGCGGCGGCAATCACCAAAGGACTCGAGGGCTACAAGCCTTCGGTCGAAGCACGTACCGTTGGTCGTGTCACAGAAGTTGGTGACGGTATTGCTCGTGTAAGCGGTTTGCCAGATTGCGCCGTCAATGAGTTGCTCGAATTTGAAGACGGCACGGTCGGTCTTGCGTTGAACTTAGACGAAGACTCAATCGGCGTTGTTGTGCTCGGTGAAGCAGAATCAATTGAAGAAAACCAAACCGTTAAAGCAACTGGACGAATCTTGTCAGTGCCAGTTGGCGACGCGATGCTTGGTCGAGTAGTTAACGCACTTGGTCAACCGATTGACGGCAAGGGTGACATTGTTGGCGCAATTATGCGTCGTGTTGAAGTGCAGGCTCCAGGCATCATGGGCCGTAAGCCAGTGCACGAACCACTGCAAACTGGTATCAAAGCAATTGATGCGATGACGCCAATTGGTCGTGGTCAACGCGAACTAATCATTGGTGACCGCAAAACAGGCAAGACAACGATTGCAATCGACACGATTCTTAATCAGCGTGGCCTCGGTGTGAAGTGCATTTACGTGGCGATCGGACAAAAAGGTTCGACTATTGCGCAAACAGTTGAAGTGTTACGTCAATTCGGTGCACTTGAATACACAGTTGTTGTTGCCGCCCCTGCATCTAACCCTGCTCCGTTCAAATATCTCGCACCATACGCAGGTTGTGCGATCGGCCAACAATGGATGGAAAACGGTGAGCACGCACTTGTTGTTTACGACGATTTGTCAAAACAAGCAGAGGCTTATCGACAGATTGCGTTGTTGTTGCGTCGTCCACCAGGTCGCGAAGCTTACCCAGGAGACGTTTTCTACCTGCACAGTCGTTTGCTTGAACGAGCTGCGAAACTCAGCGATGAGCGCGGTGCTGGTTCGCTAACTGCGTTGCCAGTTATTGAAACAAAGGCTGGTGACGTGTCAGCGTATATTCCGACCAACGTAATTTCGATCACCGATGGCCAGGTTTACTTGCAAGACAACTTGTTTAAGTCTGGCGTGCGACCAGCCGTTGACGTAGGTATTTCGGTAAGCCGTGTAGGTGGCGCTGCTCAAATCAAAGCGATGAAAAGTGTCTCCGGTACTCTCAAACTTGATCTTGCGCAGTTTCGTGAACTCGAAGCGTTTGCAACTTTCGGTAGCGAACTTGATGCAATTTCAAAAGCACAACTTGAGCGCGGTTATCGCTTGGTTGAATTGCTTAAGCAACCGCTCAACTCACCGATGCCAGTTGAAGAGCAGGTCGTTTCGATTTTTGCCGGCACTAAGGGCTACTTAGACACAATCCCAGTTGCAGATGTGCGTCGCTTTGAGAATGAACTTCTTGAGCACATGCGTTCGCGACATGCTGGTTTGCTTTCGGGCATTCGTCAAGAGCCAAAGGCTGATGTTCCAAAAGACTTGGCATCAATCGTTGGCGCTTTCAAAAATGCATTCGTGCCAACTAAGAAGACTGGCGCTGTTGATCCAACGAAGACTGATGCCGGTGAAACCGGCGAAGCGGCGAGCGCAAAAACGCTCGCTACAGAGTAGGTCTAACAAAAAATGGCGGGCGGGCAAGAGCGCATTCTGCGCAGTCGGATCAGATCGGTTCAGGCAACCAAGAAGATCACGCGCGCAATGGAGCTCATTGCTGGTTCACGCATTGTCAAGGCGCAACAACGAGTGGCTGCCGCTGTGCCATACAGCGAGCGGATCACCGAAGTTGTTAAAGACTTGGCTGCTGGCGGTGCAGGCAGTTCGTCGGCATTTCTTAAAGTGCGTGATGAGATTCGTACCACTTGTTATGTCGCGATTACCGCCGACCGTGGTTTGTGCGGAGGTTACAACGCAGGTGTATTGCGAGCGACAGAAGGCGAAGTTAAAGCCGATGTCTTGGCTACGAAAAATTATGTTGTTGTGCCAGTTGGCCGAAAAGCCGAAAATTATTTTCGTTTTCGTGGTTACAAGACTTCAAAAAGTTTCACAGGTTTTTCTGATGCCCCTAAATATGAAGACGCAAAAGCGATCGGCCAATTTGTTGTTGATTTGTTTTTGAGTGGAGAAGTAGATCGTGTCGAACTTGTTTACACGCGATTTGTCTCATCGGGTCGTCAAGAAGTTGTCCGCCGACCACTCGTGCCACTCGAACGCGAAGTTGTGGCTGGTGGCGACGGCAAGTCTGCCTCGGGTGGTAATTATGAGTTTGAACCAGATCCTGATTTGATTTTGCAGACTCTTCTTCCGCGATATGTTGAGGCTCGAATTTATGCGGCTCTATTAAACGCGGCGGCCAGCGAGCACGCATTTCGTCAACGTGCGATGAAATCAGCGACTGACAACGCCGAAGAATTGATTAAAAATCTTTCACGCATTATGAACCGTGCACGTCAAGATTCGATTACAACCGAAATTATGGAAATCGTCAGTGGTGCCGAGGCACTCGGTTCTGATGATGTTGATATTGTCCGCGAAATGTCAGTCAGTTAGCTAGTTAGTTAGTAACGAAGTTTTAAGCGAAATTAAAAGGGAGAAAATATGAGTACAGCAACCACAGACCGTAAAGATGGGCGAGTAGTAGCAATCGCTGGTCCAGTTATTGACGTTGAGTTTCCTCGTGGCTCACTGCCAGAACTCAACCAAGCACTTGAGTTCACCGTCACGGTTGAGGGTCAAGAAAACGTGATCCTTGCTGAAGTTGCACAGCAACTTGGTGGAAGTCGTGTTCGTGCGGTGTGCATGAAGCCAACAGACGGCTTGCGTCGTGGTACACCAGTGCGTGACACGGGTCGTGGCATCACAGTGCCAGTGGGCGACAAAACTCTCGGCCACGTATGGAACGTTTGGGGCGACTGTCTTGACGGCAACAACGATGATTTCAAAGACGCAGAACGTTGGGAGATTCACCGTCCTGCGCCAGCGTTCGACACACTCGAGCCATCAAAGCGAATGTTCGAAACTGGCATCAAAGTTATTGACTTGCTCACACCGTATTTGGCTGGTGGAAAAATCGGTTTGTTCGGTGGTGCAGGTGTAGGTAAAACAGTTTTGATCACCGAGATGATTAACCGCGTGGCTTCAAAGCACGGTGGTGTGTCAGTGTTTGCGGGTGTTGGTGAGCGAACTCGTGAAGGTACCGACCTTCGTCTCGAAATGGAAGAGTCCGGTGTATTTGAAAAAGCAGCACTAGTTTTCGGCCAAATGGACGAACCACCAGGCGTTCGTTTGCGCGTTGCGCTTTCAGCCCTAACAATGGCCGAATACTTCCGAGATGTCAAAAACCAAGACGTGTTGTTGTTCGTTGACAACATTTTCCGTTTTGTACAAGCTGGTTCTGAAGTATCAACATTGCTCGGTCGTATGCCGTCAGCAGTGGGTTACCAGCCGACGCTCGCCGACGAAATGGGTCAGTTACAAGAGCGAATCACATCAACACGTGGCCGATCGATTACTTCGTTGCAGGCTGTATATGTTCCTGCTGACGACTACACCGACCCAGCACCGTTTACGACTTTCGCTTTCTTGGATGCAACAACTGAGTTGTCGCGACAGATTGCATCATTGGGTATTTACCCAGCGGTAGATCCATTGGCGTCAACGTCAACGATTTTGACTCCAGAAACAGTTGGTGACCGCCACTACGGCGTCGCGCGTCGCGTGCAAGAAATTTTGCAACGCTACAAAGAGTTGCAAGACATCATCGCAATTCTTGGTCTCGATGAACTCTCAGAAGAAGACCGCATGACTGTTTCGCGAGCCCGCAAGGTGCAGCGTTTCTTGTCTCAGCCGTTCTATGTTGCTGAAGTTTTCACCGGTGTCAAGGGTGAGTATGTTCCGACCGCACAAACAGTTGAAAGTTTCGAAGCGATTATTAAGGGCGACCTTGATGATGTGCCAGAGCAGGCTTTCTTGAACGTCGGTGGCGTTGATCAAGTTTTGGCTAAGGCTAAGACACTTCAAGATTCGGCTGCTTAGGTTTAAACAAACATGGCAGAGTCAAGTTCACTCAGAGTCGAGGTAGTTTCACCAGAACGCGTTTTGTTTTCTGGTGAAGCACGCCAAGTAATTACGCGCACGCTAGAAGGTGGCGAAATTGCGTTCTTGCCTGGTCATACGACATTCTTGGGTGCGCTCGTTGAAAACCACACTCGCATATATATGACTGACGGCAAGGTGCAAGATGTTGCTGTGCATGGTGGTTTCGTTGATGTTGCCCCTGATCACGTAACAATCTTGTCTGACAGTGCCGAACTTGCCGAAAACATTGATGTTTCGCGGGCGAGAGCGGCACAAGAGCGAGCGCAAGAGGCGATGCGTGGCGAACACGATGCAACGGTTGAAGCAGATCTACGTCGTGCAAATGCTCGCTTGGCTGCAACTGGTGGATTACCAAATTCAAATAGTTCGGCTGGTTCGTCTCATTAACGAGCAATAATCATGGCTAAATACCCGTTCACCTGTGCGTTGGTGACAGGAGCATCTAGTGGTATCGGTCAAGAGATTGCAGTTCAACTAGGCATGTCGGGTGTGCCATTAGTTTTGGTCGCCCGTCGCGCAGATCGACTTGAAGCATTGGCGGCGCGATTCAAAAATGTTGAAGTCATAGTCGCCGACTTGTCAAATACTGATGGGGTCGCACAAGTCGAAGCGCGCATCACCGACTCGTCAAAAATGCCGATTGATTTAGTTGTCAACAACGCTGGTTTTGGTTCTTCAGGTTTGATGCATGAACTTGATGTCGAACGGCTGTCGCGAGAAATTGGCGTAAATGTTTCGGCGCTAACTCGTTTGTCTCATGCCGCGATTAAAGCGATGGTGCCGAACGGACGCGGTTATTTACTGAATGTTTCAAGCGTCGCAAGTTTTCAACCAGGGCCGAGGGCATCTGTTTATTCTGCGACGAAGGCATATGTCACAAGTTTCACCGAAGCCCTGCACGAAGAACTGCGCGGCACCGGTATTCGAGTCACTGCACTGTGTCCGGGTTTCACGCGCACTGAGTTCTCTGAAGTTTCTGGAACGAACAGTATTGCCAGCCAAGTGCCGAATTTCGCGTGGCTCGACGCCACTGATGTTGCACGAGAAGGTCTGCGCGCCGTGACGCGTGGCAAAGCACTATGCATCCCGGGTGCTCTTTATAAAGGCGTCTCAGCCTTTTCAAATTCGTCTCCACGCAGTCTCGTTCGCCGCATCACTTCACTACCCTCCCGCCGCCACTAGCGCATCACCGTCCTCAATTCTGCTGTGCAGGTACGATTGAACGAGTGAAGTGTCGACACTGTGGTTCAGATGTATCGCATGTGCTTGTCGACTTGGGTGCTGCGCCACCATCAAATGCTTATTTGACACAATTAGCATTGAAGAGACCTGAGAAGTTTTTCCCATTGCGAGTTCTTGTGTGCGAAAGATGTTGGCTCGTTCAAGCCGAAGCTTACTCACGTGCAGCAGAACTATTTAATGAGGAGTATGCGTACTTCAGTTCTTTTTCAACTGAGTGGCTAAATCATGCAAAAAAATATGTCAACGACATGGTTGAGCGATTTAGTTTAACCAAATCGAGCGTGATCGGTGAAGTCGCAGCAAATGACGGCTATCTATTGCAGTTTGTTAAAGAAAGAGGCATTAGTTGTTATGGCATTGAGCCGACTGCAAGCACAGCAAATGCCGCGCGCCAAAAAGGCATTGAGATCATTCAAGATTTCTTAACTGTCAAATTGGCTAATGAATTACGTCAGCAAGGTCGAACTGTCGATTTACTGACGGCCAATAATGTTCTCGCGCATGTGCCTGACATCAACGACTTTTCGCAGGCCTGCCATCTGCTCTTAAACGATGACGGGGTTTTCACATGTGAGTTTCCACATCTATTGAACTTGATCTCTCAGCACCAATTCGACACGATCTACCATGAACACTTTTCGTACTTGTCTTTTGGCACAGTTGTGAATCTTTTTTCCAAGAATGGGCTCAATGTTTTTGATGTTGAAAAAATTGGTACGCATGGTGGAAGCCTTCGTGTTTATGCCCAACGTAGCGATACCGGCAAACACGATATTGATACTCGAGTAGAGAAGTTAATTTCCGAAGAGAACACGGCGGGTATGACGAGTATTGCTTTCTATTGTGGTTTTCAAGAGCATGCCGAACAGGTGAAAAATAATTTTTTAAAGTTTTTGCTTGAGAAAAAAGATCAAGGCAAGCTTGTTGTTGGCTATGGTGCTGCCGCAAAGGGCAATACGCTTCTAAATTTCGCCGGAGTGAAGAGCGATTTGGTCAAATATGTGGTTGATCGTAGCCCTCACAAGCAGAACAAATTTCTGCCCGGCAGTCGAATACCAATTGTTTCTGAAGATCGCCTAAATATTGACAACCCTGACTTCGTTGTGATTTTTCCTTGGAATTTAAGCGCAGAGATCGTTAGCCAACTTAGGTACCTTTCATCAAATGGAACTAAGTTCGTGACGGCAGTACCACAACTTTCAATATTTAAATGAAGATAGCAATTACTGGTGCTACGGGATTTATAGGTCGACATGTTCGAAACGTGCTCGTAAAAACCAATCATGATGTTTTGTTGGTTGTTAGAAAGCAAGCAAAGATTGGTGAGCTTGGTGCGAACGAAAAATCTATGATTGCTGACATTAGCGAAGGTCATGATGATTGGTTTGATCATTTAAATAGACCCGATGTCTTGATACATCTTGCTTGGGGTGGATTACCAAATTATCAAGATAGATATCATGTCGAGGTAGGGTTAAAACTTCAAATACTATTTTTAAAGGGATTAATTTCAACTGGGTTACCTAAATTGGTGGTATCCGGAACTTGTTACGAATATGGACTTGCCGGTGGAGCGTTAGTCGAAGGCCAAGAAATGAGTCCGAACACCCCTTATGGGGTTGCGAAAGATCACCTCAGAAAATTTCTTTCGGGTTTTTCCGGGGGGGGGGGGCCTAATTTTGAACTTACTTGGGCACGAATCTTTTACCCCTATGGTGTTGGGCAATCAGCGACGTCTATTTATTCTCAATTGAGATCAGCAATTTTAAATGGAGATCAGCAGTTCAAGATGGGCAGTGGAACGCAACTTCTTGACTTTATTTCAGTTGAGAGAGCTGCAAGTGTCCTGGTTTCTCTGGCAACTTATTTTGAAGCGGTGGGCATTGTGAACGTTGGTTCTGGTAAGCCGCAGACGACTCTTGATTTTGTACATAACCAAATTCATAAACTTGGTGCACAAATAGTGCCTCTAGTTGGTGCCATTCCGGATCGGAAGTTTGAGTCACAGGCTTTCTGGGCCGATATTTCAAAACTAAAGTCACTTAATATTTGATTTTTAACTAAGAAGCGTATGTAATGAAATCATCAGATGCAATGAATTCGTCCTCCAAATCGTTTCTTCATGACTCAATTGAAGCCAGATATTCTTACAACTTCAAGTGGATGGGTCGGCCGATTATTCAGTATCCGTAGGACATTGTTGCGGTTCAGGAACTGATTTGGGATATAGAACCTGATCTGATAATTGAGACTGGTGTTGCTCACGGAGGATCTGCTGTATTTTTTGCATCACTTCTTGAGCTGACTGCTTTGAGTGGTGGGTCAAAAGATGCTGAAGTCTGGTGCATTGAAATTGATTTGCGTGCTCATAACCGCGTGGCGATATTGGCGCATCCGATGTATCCGCGTTTAAGAATTTTTGATGGATCAAGCCTTAATGAAAAAGTTGCTCAAGAGGTTTCGCAGAAAACGTTGCGGTGCGAGTGTGTGATGGTGATTTTGGACAGCAACCATACCCACGAGCATGTTCTCGGTGAACTGAATTTGTATGCGTCGCTGGTTTCGGTCGGTAGTTATTGTGTGGTTTTTGATACGGTCATTGAGGATTTAGAGGGTGTTGAGTTTGTTGATCGTCCGTGGGGTAAGGGAAATAATCCGAAAACTGCTGTTGCTGAGTTTTTGAAAACAAACTCTGATTTTGTAGTTGAAGCAGCGATTGACGACAAGTTGCTGATTTCGGCGGCTTCGGGCGGCTTTTGAAGTGGGTAAAGTAGGAGCATGACGCCAGAAGAAATTGAGTTATTGCGTGAGTTGACGATAGTTATACCGACCTACAATCGGCCATATGAGTTAGAGCGCTCGATCGAGTATTGGCGCGACCTGCCAGTTACTTTGCATATTCTAGACGGATCCGAAAAGCAGTATTTTCAGGTCGGAGTCTTACCTGGTCTTCCAAATATTAACTATCACTATTTCAAGCCAAATGATGGTGAAAGTCTCTCTTTGGGTTACAAAAATCGAATGCGATTTGCTGCACAGTTACCGACTACAAGGTTTTCGGCAATGATCGGCGAGGATGATTTTTTTGTGATTTCAGGTCTTTGTTCAAGTCTCAAAATATTATCGGAGAGCGAGAGGATTTGTTCGGTAAATGGAGTCACTGTCGGTTACGAGAATCTGAATCACGAAACAAAATGGGGTTTAAGGCAAGTTGAAAAACAGAATAAAAGTTTTGCAAGCAATAGTGTCATCAATCGACTAAAACCGCAGCAATCTGGACAAACTCCGATCGTATATTACGGAATTTTTAAAACGGAAACTTGGAAGAAAGTATTTTCTATTTCGTATCGCTTTAATTTCAACACAAACTTAATCGGTGGAGAGCGACTTGTGCATGCAAATGCTCTCGCCTTGGGTCCGTTGTCAGAAATCAAACAAGTTATTTGGTTGAGGCAGTTTTGTGTTGAAAGAGTTAATTTTGAGGCTGGCAGCCTTGACCGTCGTGGAGAATATGAAAAGTACCTTCGCGATAGTCAAAACAAAAGTGAAATTCGTGACTACTTTGGACTTCTGGCTGAGGCAATTCGAGACGGCACACCAAACTGGAGCAAAAAAAAGTCTATGCGGCTTGCAATAAAAGTGTTAAATCCTGGATTCAAGACCTCGGAGAACGGTTTTAAGTATCGTCTTCGAAAAAAAATTGCAAAGAGGTTAGTAGGTTTGGGATCTATTTTTCCACCAAAGTTGCGCCTATCTTTGAATCGCTTGATGGCCAACAAATTAACCAAGAGTTTAGGCTTTGTTGAAGTTGATCAAAGTGTGAAGCCTGCCCTAGGTCGTCAAGATTTGGATACTTTTTTACAAAGACTTGCGAATACCGAATTTTTGTACGATGAAATTGAAATTCGAAAAGTTAATGACTTATTGTTGAAGCCTCGAGAAGAACTGCGACTGCACGCCAACCTCTGAAGTTTTTATTTCGGTTAGCGGAATTCGACTGAAGAGTATTGGCCGATGCGGTCAACACGGTGTTGCGTGTCGATCACGCGCACTGTGCCACTGCGACTGCGCATTACCAAACTTTGCGAGCGTGCTCCGTACGAGTCGTATCGCACGCCGCGAAGCAGTTCGCCGTCGGTGACTCCAGTTGCAGCAAAGAAAACATCCTCACCGCTGCACAGATCGTTAACAGTTAGAACTTTTGACAAGTCATAGCCAGCATCTCTCGCAATTTTCGCCTCTGCATCATTCTTTACCCACAACCTGCCTAAAATCTGACCACCCAAACTTTTGAGTGCCGCAGCGGCTGTAACTCCTTCGGGTGTACCTCCAATGCCCATCAAGACATCGACATCGACTTGAGGTGACGCAGCAGCAATTGCGCCAGCGATATCACCATCACTGATTAAGTGGATACGACAGCCACACGAGCGAACTTCTGCGATCAATTCGTCGTGTCGCGGGCGCTCTAAAATCACAACCACGAGATCGTTGAGAGATTTTTTCGTTGCCTTGGCGATCTCTTTGAGGTTCTTTGTTGGCGAAACCGTGATATCAATGGCATTTGCAGCGGCCGCCGAGACTGCGATCTTCTCCATATAGACACACGGGCCAGGATTAAACATCGTGCCACGTTCAGCAACTGCGAGCACCGAAAGTGCATTATTGCGCCCCAGCGATGTCAGAGTCGTGCCATCAATTGGGTCAACAGCCACATCGGTCAGCGGCTTTGATCCATTGCCAACGCGTTCACCATTGAACAACATCGGCGCTTCGTCTTTCTCGCCTTCACCGATCACGACGATGCCATCCATATTTACTGTGTCAAGTAAGTTACGCATCGCATCAACTGCCGCGCCGTCGGCCGCATTTTTATCGCCGCGACCAACCCACTTGGATGCAGCCAGCGCAGCCGATTCTGTAACACGCACAAGTTCAAGGGCGAGGTTACGATCGGGTCGTTGTTCTAATGGCATAACGAGATATTAGCGCAATGTCTCAGTGCGCCGATAAGCAACTAGCGTTTCGCTCGTGAGTGAACTTGATTTAAATGCGCCAATCACCGAATGGGAGTTGGATGAATGGACGCCAGACGCTCGCGCCGAATTGACGACTGTGCTTATTGAAATGGGCATCGCCCATAAGTGGGAAGAAACAGTTTTGCTTGCGGCTTCGTCGCTTGAAGTAGATGTTGAAGAGATTTTAGATGATCTTGAAAATGATGAACAGGACGAAGCTGGTGATTCTGCTGATTCAAAAGTTCTTGGACAACTATCAGCACTTGCGCAGAGAATTTCGCGCAACCCGTCAGACCCGAATTCGATTCGTACATTAGAGCGATTGCTCGAAGAAATTGACGGAGCCGATGCACCCCGCGAAATTAGCGACTCAGTGTGGCGACAGGTCAAAGATCTAGCAAACCAAATTGAAGAATCGCTTGTTGGTAGCTCGCAACCTGACGAATCAACGGCAATGGATCTTGCCGGCCGGTTGTTTGCAATTTTGCGTTCAAATGTCTGAAACCCAAACAGTTTTAGCCGAACTTGAGATTTGGCACTCGCGACCATTTACGCCAACGCGCCGATTGTCGCTCGGTAATCTTGTTCTTCCGACAGATCACTCACCAGGGCTAGGAGGAATTCTGCTGGGCGGAGTTGTTGCCGCGCACATTGGCGAGATTGATGAAGATCTTGTCCCGGACATACATCGACTAACTGCGCAGATCGAGCGTGGTGAACGAGTTGTGCAACCACGATTGCGACATCGACTTCAAGTAGATCGACATGGACTCACGAAAAGTTTGCATCAATTAGTTGGAGACCAAGACAAACTTCAATTCAAGTTTGATGTAAGCGGTAGCGAGTTGGCGCAAGTTCTCGGCGCAATTTATGCGATTGAAAGACTTGATGATCCGTCGCGAAAATCTTTAGCGAATGTGATCAATCGTTCAATGAGGTGGCGAGGGCCGCTTGATGTTTCATTTATTTCATATCTCGCTGGGAGTTCTGCAACAAGTATCTCTGCACTTGCAGACCCACGAGCATGGGCGCTTGAGATTCTTGGGTTTCCAGAAGGAACAATTAAGCCGTCAAAGCGTCAAGTACAAGAGCGTTATCGATCGGTTTTGCGAAGTGTGCACCCAGATCACGGCGGAGCAATCGCCACTGCGAGCAAATCAATTGAAGAGCTCGGCGAAGCACGTCAAATCTTGTTGCGCTCGTGATCTCTGGCGTAATTTTATTTCCGGGTGCGGGCACAAACGCAAACCATCAATCACTAGTTGCCATTGAAAATCGTCTAAAACAATCTCAGCCAAATATAAATGTTCGTCGCGTTGATTTTGCTTATCGAATCGCTGGCAAGAGTTTTCCAGACCGTGCACCAGTACTAATCGAAACTGTGCGAAATTCAGTTCTTGAGGCAGCAAGAGATTGGGGTTGTGCGACGAATCAAATCGTTATCGGTGGTCGTTCAATGGGCGGGCGAATGTGCAGCATGGCGGTGGCAGAAAGCGAACGAAAACTTGATGTTGCTGCGCTCGTGTGCATTTGCTACCCATTGCATCCACCAAAACAGCCAGAAAAAATGCGCACCGAGCATTTACCGCGAATCAATGTGAGAACTTTATTTATCAGTGGCACGCGTGATGAGTTTGGCACGGTTGACGAACTTGAAAATGCAACTGCAACTATTAGTAGTGGGGTGACTCACGAATGGATTCAAGATGCGCGACACGATTTAAAAAATCGCGATTTCGAAGTCGCCGAATTAGTTGCTCACTGGATTATGGCTTTGCCCTCGTAACATCTTGAGGGTTTAGTTCTTCAAGTTCGCGATGCGCTGATTCGGGGAAAGTCGTATAAATCAAAATTCCGGCAATGACAGGTCCAAGTGTAAGCCAACTCATGACAGTGCCGTAACTAATATCGCGATTCAAAAAATATCCTGCGCCAATTAGGCCGACACTGCCACCGATAAGTGAAGCGGTCATGATCACGCCCGAGGCGAATGAGCGATGTAATGTCGGAAACATTTCTCCGCGGTACACAGCCATGGCGGGGTAGGCAAGACCAAGACAGATGCCACCAGTTAAAGAGGCCAGCCACATTGGTTTGCCGCTTGTACTGAATGCGAAAGTTAAAAATATTGCGCCGAGCGGAAAAGCAATTGCCGATAAAAGTCGACGTCCGCGAGAGTCGGCGACACGGCCACCGACAAGCAAACCAATCGATGCTGGAGTGCCCGTAATCAAGGTGAACGCGGTGATCATAACTGCTGAGTATTCGCGCACATCGCGCAAATAACGAATCTGAAACACAGATGATGCGGCAATAAAAATGTTGCCAAAAATTGCGACGAGACTTTGCGTGAGCAGCCTTGAGTTGTCGATGTGAGTTGCTGACCTGAGATATTTTTCGTGATGTTCGATGAACCGACTTGTTTCTGGCATTTTGTATTGCAAAATAATCGCCAAGAATATCCATACCAGCGAGATTGCATAAATGATGCGCCACGAGCCTGCACCTAGATCGGCGATTGGTAATGCGGCGAGTGCGATACCTGCGCCAAGACCAGCAGCAATGGCAAGCACACTCACCGCCCACGCCCGAGACTCGCTTGACATTTCTTCAGTAGCGACGATTCCAATTAAAATTGTTAACACGAGTGCAAGAGGTCGCCCAATAGTTTGTGTTGCAACAAGAATTGCAAACGACGGTGCGAGTCCTCCGAGTGCAGTAACAATTGGTGCACCGAATGCGCACCAAATAATTAAGCGTCGACGGCCGATGCGATCGGCGAGTGCCGTAAGCGGGAGCGCGATTAATACTCCCCATCGAATTATTGCCGCACCGATTCCTTGTCCTTGTTCTGAGACACCAAAATCTTGTGCGGCATACGCAACAGTTTGTGTAAACAGAGTGTTGGCATAAGTTGCCGGCAAACAGGCCAAAGCGAGAAGCCACAGAATCATGCGTTGTCGAGGCGTCAAGGCTGGTGTTTGGCGTTTTCTGCTCACTGCGGGAGCATACTGAAATGTCATGAATAATGAGTCGCCACGAATAATTGTTCGCCGTTCGGGGCCACTTTCAGGAAACGTGCAGGTGCCTGGCGCAAAAAACTCGGTACTTAAGTTAATGGCGGCAACCTTGTTGGCTGAAGGCGAATATGTGCTGACTAATGTGCCGGCAATTGCCGATGTTGACACGATGTCAGATTTGTTAACGGCGCTCGGTGTTTCAACAAAGTGGCTTGGGCCACACGAACTTTCGCTGACGAACACGGGCACTATCTCAACTGAGGCTCCATTTGAAAATGTTGACAAGATTCGCGCCAGCATCAATGTGCTTGGCCCACTGCTAACCCATTACGGTCGAGCAATTATCAACTGGCCAGGTGGCGATGATTTCGGTGGTCGGCCGATTGATTTGCACATCAGTGGTCTGGAAAAAATGGGTGCGACTATTGAGCAGAATCTGTTGAACATAAGTGCCTATGCCGATCAACTACACGGTGCAGAAATTGAACTTTCGTTTGCCAGCGTTGGCGCTACCGAAAATATTTTAACGGCGGCGATTTATGCCAAAGGCACAACAGTGATCGACAACGCGGCGCGCGAACCCGAGATCGGTGACTTGTGCAACATGCTCGTAGCGATGGGTGCGCAAATTGAGGGCATTGGTACTTCGCGATTGATAGTTCATGGTTCAAAAAAAGGTTCATTGCAGGGTGTACGACACGCAGTGATTAACGACCGTGTTCAAGCGGCAACATACATCGCAGCAGTTGCGATTGCTGGTGGCGATGTTCAGATTCGGGGAGCGAAGTCAGAGCAGATGGAAATGGTTATAAATAAATACACGCAGATGGGTGTATCAATTATTCCGAGTCGTGATGGGCTGCGAGTTACCGCACCTGATCGATTAAACGCAATTGATTTTGCGACTTTGCCATACCCCGGTATTGCAACCGACTACAAACCGTTACTCGTAGCGATGAATTCTGTTGCCAGTGGCGTCGGCATCGTGACTGAAAATTTGTTTCCTGGTCGATTTAGATATATCGAAGAACTATGCAAACTCGGCGCTGACATTCGAATCGATGGTCACCATGCAGTCATTAAAGGTGTTGATCACCTAACTGGTGCAGCTGTTGTAGCACCAGACATTCGTGCTGGTGCGGCACTTGTTGTGGCGGGTTTGGCTGCGCACGGCGAAACAATAATCAGCGAAATTCATCACATTGATCGCGGCTACGACGACCTCGTGGGGCGACTCAGTGGTCTTGGCGCTGACGTGACTCGCGTTTAACCCGACGTGTTGCCTGCCACAACACCGCAATTATCACGGTAATTGGTCCGGCAACTAAGAGAATTTCATCCCAACCACCTTGGTGAGCAAGCATCCTCGTATCGTAGAGGGTTCAGCAATTAAACATCAATCAATTTTATAAGTCTTCAAATTAGGCAGGATGGTTAAGTGTCAATTCGTACACAAGTCGAAGAAACAATTGAAGTTATTCGCCCAGCACTTCAGGCCGACGGTGGCGATATTATTTTGCGCGAAGTTGACGAAGTGACTGGAATCGTGAGTGTCACGCTGACAGGTGCATGCGGTACTTGCCCAGCTTCAGATCAAACTCTTAAAGCGGGGATTGAACGCATCATGCGCGATCGAATCGATGGCATCACCGAGGTCGTAGCAGTTTAGAAAGTAGTTTTTAAATATGGAAAGCCGCTCGCCAGAAATTGCAGCATTATTTGGTGAGGCATGCAACGGTGATCGTTCGGCACTTGCACGATTGCTGTCACTTATTGAGCGTGGCGGTGACGACGCGCGAACTGTCGGGCGGTTGGTTTATCCAAAAACCGGAAACGGCTACATTGTCGGAGTAACTGGTGCACCAGGTGCTGGAAAGAGCACGCTAACTTCTGCGTTGATCTCGCACATTCGATCTCTTGAACAAACAGTTTCGGTTTTGGCAATTGACCCTTCGTCGCCATTTACTGGTGGCGCAATTTTGGGTGACCGAGTGCGAATGCAAAATCATGCAACTGATCCTGGAGTTTTTATTCGCAGTATGGCGACACGTGGACACCTTGGTGGGTTATCGCTTGCCACGAGCGAGGCAGTGAGATTGCTAGACGCAGTGGGTTCGCCGTGCACATTGGTTGAGACAGTCGGTGTCGGACAAGTTGAAGTTGAGATCGCGCGAAATGCCGACACGATCGTTGTAGTTGTTAACCCGGGTTGGGGTGATTCGGTGCAAGCTAATAAGGCTGGACTGCTTGAGATCGCCGATATTTTTGTGATCAACAAAGCAGACAGACCAGGTCTTGATCAGACTCGTCGTGATCTAGAACAGATGCTTGAACTATCTGATTTTGCTAAAGATGCGTGGCAGCCAACAATCGTTACAACTGTTGGCACAACTGGTGAAGGAGCAGATGGGTTGTGGCACGCTATTGACGAGCATCGTCAACATGCAACGACCGATGGGTCGCTGGCCAAGCGTCGTGATCAAAGATTACGTAATGAACTGCGAGCAATTATTGTGCGACGCCTTGAGCACCGCGCGCGAGAAATTTGCACTGGTGATCGTTGGGAAGAAATTCAAAATGAAATGTTGTCGCGTTCGCGTGACCCGTGGGCTAGCGCCGACGAAATGTTGTACGGAATTCTTTAGTGAGTTCATTTTTTGTGTGAAGCGATTTTTTACACCTTTAGCTGAGCCCGCGGTAAGGCGCGTAGTTATTGCAAGTTTGACTCTGGGCGGAGCAGTCGGCGTTTTTGCATTGTCATTTGGCGTAGCCTCAGTTAGCGCAGGTGCGAGCGTATGGCAGACCTGTGCGCTGTCGCTTTTTGTATTCACCGGTGCGTCGCAATTCTCGGCGATGAGTGTTGTTGGCGCAGGTGGCTCTCTCGCAGCAGCTTTTGGCGGTGCTGCACTTTTGGCAGCGCGCAACTTTGTTTATGGACTCGCGCTTTCGTCGTCGGCGAAATCAATGGCGGGTAGTCTGCCTCGCCGAATCTTCGCGGCGCATTTCGTGATTGATGAAACGACCGCACTGGCACTTGCTCAAGAGTCACCTCGACTTCGAAAAATTGCCTTTTGGACAACCGGGATCGCCCTGTTTAGTTTTTGGAATCTCGGCACACTGATCGGGGCTTTGGCGGGAAGTGCAATTGATCCACAGAAGTTCGGTTTAGATATTGCGTTTCCTGCTGCGTTCATTGTGATGCTGTTGCCACATCTTCGGTCGAATATTGGTCGCCAAGCAGCCGCACTTGGCGGTGTGTTGTGCTTAATCTCGATTTCATTCGTGCCAATCGGTATCCCAATTTTGATTGCAGCATCTGCCGTGTTGGTTGGTCTGCGCAAATGATTAATCAGTCACCCACAAATTTGTGGTTAATGATCATTGCGCTTGCCGTAACAGCGTATTTGTTTAAGATCTTCGGATTAGTTATCTTGGGGTCGCGACAGTTGCCAAAGGTCGTTGACCGATGTCTTGGTTTGATACCTGCCGCGTTGCTATCTGCGTTGGTCGCTAAAGATACTTTTTCAATCGGCCAAAGTCTCGTGATTGATGCGCGAGTTGCAGGTTTTACCGTGGCGGTAATCGCAGCATGGCGCCGCGCGCCATTAATCGTTGTCGTCGTGCTCGCGGCTGGTGCGACAGCACTTGTGCGCGCGGTGTAATTTAAATTTCTAGTTATTGCTCGCAGAGTTTTGCTAGGCCGCGCAAGTTTCGCTTCCAGATTTGTTTCAACACAATTTTCCCACCAATAAATGCGCCGAGTTGAGCGCCGAGATACCACGGGAAGATTAATTCTTCCTCCCATTTGAAAAGTGTTCGTGTGCCATTGGCCAGTGGCTCAAGTGTGAACACACCAGTGCCAGTCACGATGCCAATATGTTTTACGCCCATTGCCGAGCCAGGCACCCATTGTGTGATTTCCATTTTGTCAGTCAGCTTTATTGGCCCAACTTTTGTGTCGCATAAAAATGCGGTGCCGACGCCACGGGTTTGCTCGGACACAAAACTGATCGCCACGGCGTCGTGCATCCAATCAACATGGCGTTCAATTGGCTCAACGATTTGCCAGACTCGTTCAGGGCTGGCATTGATTTCAATCTTGACAGTGATGTGGCTCATAGACCTGTGAGTGTAGTTAGCCTGTAACACTGTGGATACACGAAGCAATAAATTAATGAGCAAAGTTAATGCATCTGATTTTGTGTATCTAGACCATGCGGCCAGCACCCCGATGCGCGAACATGCAGTCGCGGCAATGGCGCCCTATATGAGTGGCATGTACGCAAACCCCTCTGGTTCGCATCGTTTTGCGAGGATTGCCCGAAAAGCGATTGACGAAGCTCGCGATGACGTCGCCGAAGCAATTGGTTGCAAAGCAGGCGAAATAATTTTCACAAGCGGAGGAACCGAAGGCGACAACGCAGCTATTTTCGGCGCGGCGCGGCGTCACGGCGGCATCGCCGTGTGTTCTGCTGCTGAGCATCACGCCGTACTGCATTGCGTAGAAAATCTAAATGGGCAAGTTGTTGCAGTTGACTCAACCGGTACGATAGATGTCGCCGAACTTGAAAGAGTTTTGCAAGATCCTCAGAACGCTGGTCGAGTGAGTGTTGTTTCAGTGATGGCGGTCAACAATGAAGTCGGGAGCATCTCTCCGCTGCGCCAAGTTGCAAAAGTTGTTCGAGCCAATTCGCCAGGTGCGATATTGCACACCGATGCAGTGCAGGCGACATGTTGGCAAGACTTGCGTGAAATTTCAAAACTGGTTGATGTGTTGACTGTGTCTGCGCATAAATTTGGTGGCCCAAAAGGAATGGGAGTCACAATGCAACGAATCGGTCTTGAAATTGATCCGCTGATTGTTGGTGGCGGACAAGAACGGGATCGTCGCAGTGGAACACACAATGTTGGTGGGATCATGGCGACCGCGGCTGCGTTGCGCGAAACAGATTCAACTCGTGAGGCCGAAATTTTACGAGTCACAAAATTACGCGATGCCCTAGTAGACGCCGTGATTAGCGAACTTGACGATGTAATTGAGACCGTCGCGCGCGACAAGCGAGTTCCAGGCATCGCACATGTGTGTTTTGCTGGTTGTGAAAGTGAATCAATTTTATTTCTTTTGGATGAAGCAATGATTTGTGCGTCTGCCGCTAGCGCTTGTGCCAGTGGAGCAATGGAGCCGTCACATGTTTTGTTGGCGATGGGTGTGGATACTAGGTATTCGGTTGGTGCATTGCGCATGAGCCTTGGTCATACAACAACCGAGCAAGACATTGATCGTGCTTCATCAGCGCTAATTGCAGCCGTTAATCAGTTGCGACGAAACAAAACAACGGCCAGAGTATCGGTAAGCAAATGAAAGTGTTAGTCGCAATGTCCGGTGGAGTCGACTCGTCGGTGGCTGCAGCAGAACTAATAGATCAAGGACATCAAGTAGTTGGTGTCACAATGCGCCTTTGGGGCGGCGAGAGTGACACCGGCTGTTGCTCGGTGTCAGATGTTGATGACGCCCGTCGTGTTGCTCAGCAACTTGGCATTGATCACTTGGTATTTAATTTCTCCGAAGATTTCAACAAACATGTTGTCGCTCCGTATGTGCAGGCACATGTCGATGGCATCACACCAAACCCATGTATTGAATGCAACAGGCATTTAAAGTTTGATCGGCTAAGCGAGCGAGCGCGAATTCTCGGCTTCGACGCTGTGGCAACGGGTCACCACGCGCAGATCACTCGTGACAAAGACAGTATTTACCGCTTGACTCGAGGGCATGACGAACTAAAGGATCAAAGCTATGTCGTTTACATGCTCGACCAAACAGAATTGGCATACACAATGTTTCCAGTGGGTCATTTAACTAAGGCGCAAGTTCGTGACCGAGCGGTTGCGCTTGGTCTGCGCACCGCAACAAAACCAGACAGTCAAGATGTTTGTTTCATTTCACGAACTGGTGGGCGCGAAACATTTTTAGGTCATCGAATTGAATTTCGCAAGGCAACAGTAGTGACTTCAGATGGAGTGCAAGCGGGCGCAGTCGACGCGCTAGAACTAGTGACTATTGGTCAACGCAAAGGTTTGGGTTTGCCTGGTGGAGGGCCAAAACAGTTTGTTGTTGATGTCGACACGGCAAATGCTCGTGTCGTAATTGGTGGCGAAGATCAGTTACTTCGTTCGGGTCTTGCAGTTAACAATGTGATGTGGGCCGACCAAGCGCCGGCTATCGGTAGCACGTTGCTTGTTCAGTGCAGCGCTCATGGGGCGGCACTTCCAGCGCTCGTGCAAAGTCTTAGTCCACTTGTTTTAGAATTTGAAGTCGCACAGCGCCGAATTGCACCCGGTCAAAGTGTTGTCTGTTACGACGCAACAAATTCGTTCGTTATCGGCGGTGGCATCGCTGACGCATCCAACCCAACAAATTCTTAAATTGTTTTGTTGTTGTAAGCGCTGATCACAGCACCTGGGCGAGAAGTGGCGATCAATACAGAGTGTGCATGAATTGCACTGACTGTGTTGAGATGCTTTGCTCCGATTGATGTCAGTGAAATATCTAGTGGTTTATTGAACAAGAATTCAAGTGGCACACCCCAGGTCAGTGCGCTTAAGTCAGCCGCTGCTGAGTTGTCGCGCGCAAGTTGTATCTGAGCTAACTCTTGCTTTCTAATCATCAAGTTGGTTGATAAAACAACTTCGTCGTGGACAACGACACCGGCCGGCACAAAAACTAACCAACGACGCGAGAGCAAATGAATTCTCGGCAGTAGAAATTTAGCTGAAACATACACACCAGATAGCGAAATAGCGGCAACTGACCAGTTTTTTGCGGCAACGAGCAACGGAAATGCAATGATTGATAATTCTGCGAACAGTGCCGAAAGCAGAATCGGTGCGATCAGCACAACTGGCGGGCGCAAGGCGAATCTTTTTTCATCCCCATATGCACTGGCCTGCACATAGATGCTGCCTATTTCGGCGCTGAAACTGAGCAACAAAACCGCCACACTGACCGCTGCACTGACTGCTCTACTCATAATAAGTCCGCCAGAAGTGCCTTGGTTGAAAACGACAAAGATCATGAAACCAGCAACCACCGGTGTGCCGATTCGCAACACAGTCAAAGTTATTGGATGGCTGATGAAACTTGCAATCACAACAGTGCCCCAAACGGCCCACGCCAAAGTGCTACCGGTCATTTGAACTGCGGCTGATCTGTCGTCCAATAATCCACCTACGCCTGCACCGATGAACGGCAGACAACTAAGCAAGCCACGCAACACCATGTGCAGTGCGTCTTCAAGTTGTATATTTCGCATTGATTTCACAGGCACACGATAAGGCTAAGGCGAGAACAATCAATCGGTAAAGTTTTAGTTGTGGCCATCTCGAAAGATCTGAAAAAAAATGTGATGATTCTTCGTGCGCAAATTGCGCATCACAACGAGATGTATCACGGCCAAGATAGTCCCGAGATTTCTGACGCCGCCTTTGACGAATTGTTACACAAACTTAAAGAAATCGAAGCCAAGTATCCAGAATTGATTGAAGAGTCATCACCATCACAAATTGTCGGTTCGGGTTTTACCACTTTTGATCCGGTTGCGCATCGTGTGCCGATGACGAGTCTTGATAATGCAATGGATGGAAAAGAACTGCAAGCGTGGGGTGAACGGCTGGTCAAAGGATTGGGCAATGTTGCAATGCAATTTGTGTGTGAGCTTAAAATTGACGGTTTGGCATTGAGTATTCGCTACGAAAACGGTGCGTTAGTGCAGGCTGCGACTCGTGGAGATGGCAAAGTCGGCGAAGATGTAACCGCAAATATTCTCACGATAAGTGTTGTGCCGAAAAAACTCGTCTCCAAATCTGGCGAGAAGATTCCGAGTGTTCTTGAAGTTCGTGGCGAGGTTTATATGTCAATAGCCGCGTTTGAAAAACTACGAGTTGTAAAACAAGCCGAGAACGAAAAACGAATTAGTGACGGTAAAAAACCTGAAACAGTGCCAGCCAATCCGCGAAATGCTGGCGCTGGAAGTCTGCGACAAAAAAACCCAGCAATCACGGCTACTCGTGATCTTTCATTTTGGGCATACCAACTCGGTGAAGTAGTTGGCGCACCAAACTTCTCATCTCACTCTGAAACTTTTGATTACCTTCGTGATCTGGGGTTTCCGATAAATCCTGAAGCAAGAACGGTGAACTCACTCACTCAAGTCGTTGAGTACGTTGCAAAGTGTGAAGCAAATCGCCACAAACTCGATTATGAAATAGATGGGGTTGTTGTAAAACTTGATGATCTCGCACAACGCGAACAGCTAGGTTTCACAGCTCGCGCTCCACGCTGGGCGATTGCTGTGAAATTTGCGCCAGAAGAGCGCAATACGATCCTCAAAAATATTTCGGTTTCAATTGGTCGAACTGGTCGAGCGACCCCGTTCGCTGAACTTGAGCCAGTTGTACTTTCTGGCAGCACCGTGAGTATGGCGACTCTACACAACCGCGAGCAAGTGCAATTAAAGGATGTTCGCCCTGGTGACACCGTGGTTGTGCGCAAAGCGGGAGATGTGATTCCTGAGGTGGTCGGTCCAGTGTTGGCATTGCGTCCGAAGAACTCAAAACCATGGAAGTTTCCAACAACTTGTGTTTGCGATATCAATTCAACATTTGTGCAACTTGAAGGCGAGTCAGATACTCGATGTATCGAACCAGATTGCCCGTTTCAGCGTGATCAGCGGATTATTCATTTCGCATCGCGTGGCGCGATGGATATTGAAGGCCTCGGCGAAAAAACAGTTTTTGCACTATCTGACAAAAACTTTGTAACTGATATCGGTGATTTATATTCGCTTACTATTGAAAAGTTGCTTCAACTTGACGGCTTCGCCGAACTAAGCGCCAACAATTTATTGACTGCAATCAATAATTCAAAGACAAGACCGTTAAACAAACTTCTCGTTGGTCTCGGCATAAAAAACTTAGGGCCTGCAGCATCCGAATCACTCGCACGTCGGTTCGGTTCACTTGATGCCATAATCGCCGCTAAACCTGAGCAATTAAGTGAAATTGATGGGCTAGGTGATGTAATTGCAAACTCAATCACTAAGTGGTTCAAGGATAAGTCTCACCAAGCAATCATTAAAAAGTTCAGAAATGCGGGTGTTGAATTTGGCAATGTAATTGTCAGCACTGCGCCACAGAATTTAGTTGGCAAAGCAGTCGTCGTGACAGGAACAGTCGAAGGTTTTAGCCGTGAGGGCGCTCAAGAGGCAATTACTAGTCGAGGTGGCAAGTGCCCAGGCAGTGTGAGTGCAAAAACATTCGCACTCGTAGTTGGTGATGAACCTGGTGCAAGCAAACTTACAAAAGCCGAATCTTTAAAAATTCCGATCCTTGACTCAGCAGGTTTTTTGGTCTTACTCGAGACAGGCGAACTTCCAGTTTAAGATTTTCTGATTTTTTAGTCAGTGTCAAATTTCCAGATGTATACGCGAGATTTTTCACGGCCATCTTCGACTCTCCAGTATCTAACTTTGCCTTCGTGTTCACCTTGCGTAAAAGATTCGATCACGGCACCAACTTGGGGCTGAAAACTAATTATAAAATTACCTGGATCAAAAACTGCCGTGGCAGGCAACTCAACTTGTGCACCAGGTGTTGCCATCTGACCAGATGAAGTCAGTTCATCTAGTCTTGTCGTCGGCAGTTCGATTCCGTCGATAAACAAAACTGATTCATAACCTTCAACAAAGTCGACAATGATTTGTGATTGACGAAGCACGCGATCACCGTTAGCCGGAGACATCCGTTCAATTGAATCTGGCAAGCCAGATTCATCTCGACCTGTTTGCGAAACTCTAAAACCAAAAATAATCATTACCAACCCGACGGCAACTCCGATACTCGTTAGAAGGCGCTGAAGATTGAAGGCTTGGCGCTGTTTCTTAACCTTTGCTGGTGCTGAATCCTTAGAATTGATTGTCACATCTCTATTCTCGCCGAGAAATCTACATAAAACATTGTTAAGCGAAAATCGGCAGTAGTTTTAAAGGCGGTGGTTTCGTTAAATGCGGTAATTGGTCATATCCTTGTGGGACGGTACCGTATCGAAAAATTACGCAGTGAAGGCACTGCATCTGCCCCTGTATTTGATGCGCGCGACACCCATCAAAATAGAAACGTAGCCGTGCGTTTGATGACAATTAGTTCATTATTTGATAGGAAAGCCGGCATTGTCGACGAAAATTCTGCCATGGCGTCTTTTAAGTCTTCGATGCAACAGCTTTTTTCAATTTCCCACCCGTCACTAGTTTCAATTGACGATTGGGGCGATGCGGTGATTGACGATGTGAGGATCGTGTTTAATGTCACCGAGCGTTTTGGACAAGGCACATTACGAGAATATCTAGATCGCGGTCGACGATTGTCGCCATCGCAAGCGCTAATGGTTGGTCTTGATGTGTGTCGAGCACTAAATCACGCTCATAAAAATGGTTTTGTGCACGGTGATGTGCGCCCAGCAAACTTGATTTTTGATGACAATGCGAGAATTCGACTAACTGGGCTTGGCGTAAAGAAAAGTTTTTCTGCAGCGAAAATGAGTATCGAGCAAGCACGTTACGCGGCGCCCGAAATCGGGCAGGGTTCGGCACCCGATGCACAGTCTGATGTTTATTCACTGGCAATTACTTTGATTGAAACGATGACCGGCGAAGTTCCGTTTGCCGCAGAATCAGTTGCGATCACATTGGCAAATCGAATTGACAAATTACTACCAGTTTCAGGAGACATGGGACCACTTGCGGCGCCAATTGAACGTGCAGGTCGCCCGGTGGCTCAAGAACGCGGAACTGCTTTTGAATTTGGTCAAGCATTAACTCAAGTCGCTTCCAAAATGCCGCGCCCGCAATCAATTGACACAATTAATTCGAAGCGCTTTGAAGATGTGATCACGCGACCTAATCCGATTACTCCTGCAAGAAAAACACAGGAGATTAAAGTTGTTGAATCTCAGCCGAAGATTGATGACGGCATAGAGGATCAGCCAGTAATTGAGTCGCCTCAAGTTCGCCGAAGGCTGACGCGACTTTGGATTGCAGTGGCCGCTGCAGCCTTCACGACTGTTTCAGTAATTGCATTTC
Source organism: Ilumatobacteraceae bacterium (assembly GCA_964203235.1). Taxonomy (GTDB): domain Bacteria; phylum Actinomycetota; class Acidimicrobiia; order Acidimicrobiales; family Ilumatobacteraceae; genus BACL27. The sequence continues at coordinate 444,780 of CAXNLE010000002.1, read as the reverse complement.
AAACGCTAACAAAAGCATCGTACGGTGTTCCAGAATTAAATGGTCTTGCTGAATCGCAGGCGCGAAACAAAATCGCAGAGTTTGGCTGGGAGATGCTGGTTCAAGCAGAAAGAACTAACGATGTCGAGTTCGGTCATGTGATCCGCACCGAGCCCGCCACTGGGGTGAGTTTGAAAGAAGGCGAAACTATTGTCCTTGTTGTTTCAGAAGGTCCACCGCTCGGAGTTCTGATTGATGTCACCGGTCAAACAAAAGAAGCAGCAGTTGAAAAAATTGTTGCGCAAGGATTAATTGTTTCAACAAGCGAAGACTCGAGTGAGACAACTCCAGTTGGCAGCGTAATTTCGTGGTCTGTTGCCAAACAACCGTCTTTGGTTGCTGGTGATGAAGTTCTAAAAGGAACAGCAATCAATTTGACAATTTCAAATGGTCCAGCGTTGCGAGTTGTACCACTGATAGTTGGCTTGAACCTCGCCGATGCGACTACTAAGGCTGCTGAACTTGGCTTAGTACTTGCAGTGACTCCAGATGCTTTCAATAATGATGTAGCAATCGGTTTGATCGGTGCACAGTCACCACCACCTGACGAAAGACTTCCGCGTGGTGGAACACTGAATTATGCAATTTCGTTAGGTCCAGATTTCGTTGAGATGCCAAACATTGTTGGGATCAATTTCAACGACGCAGAAAAACGACTAGTGGCTGCCGGTTTTGTTGTTGGAGAAGTAACAGGTCGTAAGTCGTATCGAATGAAGAGTGCATCGGTCAAAGGTGTAGCTATAAACAATGGTGACCAAGTTCCACGAGGCTCTGTCATTGACATGGTGTTTCCTTGAAATTGAAGAAATTTGAAACGAATATTCGCCAAATAAATAATGCGGTAGAAACTGCAAGAGATTTAACTGTTTTTGATGCGGGCGGCGTTGACGAAGTTTCGGTAGTTCCGTGGTCGCTATTGCTGCGACAAAAAATTGTTCAAAGTGTTGGTGTTTCGCGGCGCAAGGCGACTCTGGCAGTATTGCTGAGTTGTGTGTTCACAGTGAGTTTTATGATCACTTTGCTGGTCGTGTCACTCAAGACTGTTGCAGATGATCTCGGTAGTACGACTTCAATAATCAGTTGGGCAATTACTGCACCGATGCTTGCGTTCGGTGTTGTCGGCCCCGCCTTCGGAAAGATCGGTGACCTGTGGGGGCATAAGAGAGTTTTCGTTGGGGGTTTATTCATCGCTGGAGTCTTTGCGATCTGCACCGCAGTTGCTTGGGATGCAACTTCAATGATTGTGTTTCGCACTCTTTCAGCGGCTGGCGGTTCGGCGCTTGGCCCAGCAGCGATGGCCTACATCAATCGAATGTTTGGCCCTAGCGAAAGGGTTGGTCCACTTGGTTACTGGAGTTTTGTAACCGCGGGTGCGCCAGTGCTTGGTGTCGTAGCGGGCGTGCCATTGGTGGCCATTTTTGGTTGGCGAACGATATTTCTAATTCAGGCGCCGTTGTGCTTGATCGGATGTTTCATTGCAATGTGGCTCCTCGGAGACACAGAGCGAAGAGAAAGTGTCAAGTTTGATGTAAGGGGCGCGCTACTACTTGGCGTTGGATCAGTACTAATTTTGCTGGCAATCAATCGCGGGCCAACTTGGGGTTTTGGGTCGATGCGAACTTTGCTTGTCGCCATGCTCGGCATTGTTGCGCTCTACTTTTTTATTCGCGCAGAACAGTCGGCAAGTGATCCGATGTTGCCGCTCAAATGGTTTCGCACGCGCAACGTTGCATTTCCAGTGGTGAGTCTTGCTCTAACAAACTTCGCATACATGGGTGGATTTATGATCGTGCCGCAGTTACTTGAAACTGGGCTTGGTTTTTCAACTTCACATATCGGTTGGTTGATCATCGCGCGCCCGTTGGTATTTTCGCTCGTCGCCCCATTTTCTGGACGCATCTCTTCACGAATCGGCGAACGCAATGCCGGCATAGTTGGTGCTTGTGCTGTGTTGATTTCAATGTTGATTCTTTCGCAGATCAATCTCGGATCCTCTGATTTGATGATTGCCTTTGGATTATCGCTCTCCGGTGTTGGACTCGGAATTTCTGCGCCAGCATTAACGGCACTCTTGGCAAACTCAGTTGAGGATCACGATCTCGGCGTTGCAAGTGCGATGCAGCAACTTCTCAATCAAATGGGTGCCGTATTGGGTGCCGCGGTAATGATCGGTGTTCACGAAGCCATGATCGGTTCTGGCACGATTAAAAGTTTTTCTTACGCGTTACTCGCGGGCGCGATTAGTAGCGGCATCGCATTATTCACTTCAAGCGCAGTAAGGTCATCGCAGAAAATTTCTCGTCAATAAGACAAAACTATTTTGTAATTGTTTTGATCTCCTCTGCGATGGTTTGAGCAATCTCGTTTTGCGGCATTGATCCTTGCAGCGCCATCATTTTTAGCATGTCGCCTTCGACCTTGATTTTGCCAGACATAAACGCCTGCATTGTAAAATTTGGGTCTTGCTCGACAAAAATATTTCTGGCGGTCACATAATCGGTAGTAACTGTGACATCGGCACTTTCAAGATGTCCTAGATCGATATCGAGCACTCCAGAAGATGTGTCGGTGTAAGTCTTTACAATGCCCTCGCCGAAAGGCACGCCTGTGATTATTTGATTCATCCTTACACCAACTGGCACCTTCATCGTCTCGTCTTGATATCGCGATCGAATTTCGCGTGCAGCCAACATCCACTCGTCACTCAAAAATAGATGTGCCATATTTCGTCCTCCTAAAGTGTTTACGCCGTCAGGGTATCGCCAGTTGACAGGTCAAATGAATTGCTTGAGGATGTTGCCTTAGGTATTTCGTCAATAACGCTAAACTTAATTAAGCCACTTTTTAGTGGAATTGATTTTGGGTTGAGGTGCGTTCTGAAGGTATTGATTCAGCCGGGCAAGTCTGGCAATGTGCTTGCGACGATTGCGATTGGTGACGCATATCTCGAGCCATTTATGAAATATGCGTTTCATACTTGGGAGATGTATTGCAAGCGTCACGACCTGGGCTTGATTCTATTTGACGACCACCTTGTCGACCAGACCCACCCAGACTGGAAAAACCCGTACTGGCAAAAATTCTTGATCGGGGAAGCTCTTAACAGCGCAACATTCAAAGTGAATAATGTCTGTTGTCTGGATACTGACATCTTGATTAGTCCACTTGCGCCAAACATTTTTGCGGGGAGAAACGAAGCCAAAGTCGGTCTGATCTCAAAACGGCAGAACCTACCGCTAGAACATCATCAGTTACTACGACGAATGGCATTTATGCGAAATCGCTTCTACGACAGGGCGTATCCGTTGGATTCGAGTTTATTTATTTCATTATCTGATCTGTACACCGAGGCTGGTCTTGATGTGCAACCAGATGATGCATGCTCAGGAGTATTTGTATACAACTGCTTAACTCACGGCCCACTGTTGGCTGACTACTACCGAAGCTTCGGTCAGGAAATTATGGTGCAAGATGCTGGCGGTGAACAAAGATTTCTAAATTATTTTGTTCAATCTCAAAACCTAGTCGAATGGCTTGACTATAAATTTCAGGCCTTATGGACTTATGAGATTGCCTCAAGATATCCATTTTTGTACGGCGAACATCGGAATAATCTGAGTCTGATGAAGTCTTGTATTGAGGCAAGTCTATTTACTAATTATTTCTTACATTTTGCGGGTTCGTGGCACGAAGGAAAGATGTGGGAACAAGTACGAGTCTTTGATACTCCTGAATCGTTGTCAATGTTTAGCGATTTCGCTGATTATCTCAACGTGCCAGTTTTCGGTAAACCACTTGGTCAGATAAAGCCCAAAGATCTGTAAAAATATTGAATAGCGCAGGCCACAAGTGGAAACTAATTGTTGTTTGGCCGTATCGGTTTAGAGATTTTGATTGGCAAAGATTTGAACTTGAGTTTTTGTCTGAACACTTGGAAGTTCATGTTCATGAGTTGATTGACGCGCTCACACCAGAGTTTGCGGCGGCATATGCAAATCAATCTGATTCAGCACGCGTTACCAGATTCTCATCGCTCAAACAATGGCGCCATGAATTTAAAAAGTTATCAAAAGACGCAATAGTTTTTTCGCATGTAAAGCCGACAGACTTTCAATTATTGCGGGTGTGTCGCACGATAAGTAGTTCCGCTTCTCTAGTTGTTGGATTTGTTGTTGGCGGCGCAGTAGTGCCAAGTTCATCTGATGGTGGCAAATTTCAAGCATTGGTTTTACATTTAAAAAATATTTATCATTTTGGACGACGAAATCTATTGCGTTCGTGGTTGCCAAAACTCGTCATCAGCGGCGGTTCTGAATCTTGTAGTTTGATTAAAAGAGATTTTCCGAGAACGTCTGAGATTATCTTTGCAAATTCATCGGATTACTCTCAATTTTTGCGGAGTAAACGAGACAAAGTAATTGAAGAGAATGCAGCCGTTTACCTTGACACCGGATTTCCAGGGTTTCCTCGAGATGAGTTGCTTACAGGTAGATCAGAAAAGATTTCGGCAGAAAATTGGTACCCCAATCTGTCAAAATTTTTTTCGCAGGTTGAAGATTCGCTTAAGATAAAAATTGATATTGCAGTACATCCGAAGCATGTTGGTCGAGATCACGAAGCGTTTTTTGGCAATCGGAGAGCTCTTAGCGGGCAAACCGATTCAATGGTGGCGGCTAGAGAATTGGTAATCGCAACAAATAGCACAGCGATTAGTTATGCGATCAGTTATAACAAGCCTTTAATACTCGTGTGGTCTGATCTTATTGAGTCAGGTATTGATCCACGTAAGCGCTCATTTATTTTGAATTTTTCTCTAGCAACTGGGGCGACGATTTTTAATATTGATCGTCAGTATTCAGAACAAGAGATTAGAGCGGCATTAGTTATTGATCACGAGAAATACGCTTCTTACAAGCAGAAGTATCTAACTTCGCGCACTGATAGCAAGCCAAATTATCAAGTAATTCTTGAAGAAATCATCAACGGACATCACTAACTCGCAGCACTAGTAAACACTGCTAGCGCTATTAATTTCATCACGAGTTTCAGTCGCAACTTTTCGCGCAGAGTCGGCGAACGATTTTGAACTATCCGCATAAAGAATCGCGCGCGACGAATTAATTATCAACCCACGACTATTTGTATCTCGACCAGCCTTAACGACTTCAGAGATATCTCCGCCTTGGGCACCGATACCAGGCACGAGAATTGGCATCTCGCCGACAATCGTGCGGACCATGGCAAGTTCGGTTGGGTAGGTTGCACCGACTACCAGGGCGCATTCACCAATCGCGCGCCAGGTCTCGGCTGCTGTTCGTGCGATGCGCAAATAAATCGGCTCGCCATCGGTTACAAGCGATTGAAACTCGCTTGAGCCAGCATTTGATGTGCGGCATAAAACAATCGTGCCTTTGTCGGGGGTTGCCAAAAACGGCTCAAGACTGTCGGTGCCTAAATACGGGTTGACGGTCACGGCATCAGCGCCGTACCTGACAAAGGCTTCATGTGCATAAAGTTTTGCCGTATCACCTATGTCTCCGCGCTTGGCATCAAGAATTATGACGACATCGGGATAATGCAATCGAATGTACGCACAAATGTTTTCAAGTTGCTTCTCCGCTCCATGTGCGGCAAAGTATGCGATCTGTGGTTTGAATGCACAAACTAAATCGCCAGTCGCATCAATTATCTGTTTACAAAAAGTCTCAATTTCTTGAACTCCGCCTTGCAAAGTCTCTGGGAACCTTGCAAGATCTGGGTCTAAACCAACGCACAACATTGAATCATTAGCAACCCATGCAGTATTTAGCCGAGAATAAAAACCCACGTGCGAATTATTGTTCGATCGTGATTGCCCCAGTTGGGCAAATTTCTTCGGCAGCAATAACTGATTCGTGCAATTCGACCGGAGGATTTTCGTTCAAAATATACAAAAAGCCGTCGTTGCGTAGTTCAAAAACATCAGGGCACATTTGCGTGCAAGCGCCAGTAGACGCACAGTTATCAAAATTAACGCTGACTTTCACCCAAGTGAGACTAGTTGAGAAATGCTTAAAGTATTTAACGCCCCAAGTTTTCTTGACGCTCAAACGCACTCAACACAGCACGTAATGACGCGGTGATTGTGCTCGGGTCGGTGCCAACGCCCCAACGCAAATCTCCCTGGCCATTGGCGCCTTCGATGTATGCAACAGCCACGGCCTCAGAGCCTTGACTCAGCGCGTGCTCAACGTAATCCTTGACATCAAATACGACTTTGAACTCAGTTCGCAGCGCATTAACAAATGCGTCAATCGGACCATTGCCTTGCCCGGTCAACGTTCGTGGAGCATCATTAACTAGCACCTGTGCACTAATTGTTGTCGTGCCTTTTGAGTCGCTACGCATCTCGTGGCTTTCAAGTTTGAAGATTGACTCCACTGACAAATATTCGCGCTCAAACGCATTCCACATGATCTCGGGTGAAATTTCTGTGCCTGAGTCTTCTGTGATGTGTTGAATTGCTTTTGAAAACTCAACTTGCAATCGCCGTGGCAACGCAAAACCATATTCGGTTTGCATCACGTATGCAACGCCACCCTTGCCTGACTGACTGTTCACACGAATCACTGCCTCATACGTGCGACCAACATGTTTTGGATCAATTGGCAAATACGGCACGGCCCACTGGTCATAATCTTTCGGTAACGAGTCCAATCCTTTTTTGATTGCATCTTGATGGCTGCCTGAAAATGCCGTGTAAACAAGATCTCCCGCATATGGTTGACGTTCGGGTACTGCGAGGCGATTACAATATTCAGCATCGCGACGTAAGGCGTCAATATCTGTGATGTCTAATTGCGGATCAACACCGTTCGTAAACAAATTCATCGCCAATGTAATGATGTCAACGTTGCCGGTGCGCTCACCATTGCCGAACAGAGTTCCTTCTACACGATCAGCGCCGGCCATGACACCGAACTCTGCAGCCGCAACCGCGCAACCGCGATCATTATGTGGGTGCAACGACAACACAAGTTTGTCTCGTCGGGGTACATTGCGACCGAACCATTCGATCACATCACCATAAACATTTGGCGAGTAGCACTCGACAGTGGCCGGCAAATTCAGAACAATCTTGCGCTCAACAGTTGGCTCAATGACTTGCATCACTGCTTCGCAAATCTCAATTGCAAACTCTGGCTCTGTCAAAGTAAAGCTCTCAGGCGAGTATTCGTAGCGCAAATTGGTGCCTGTTAACTTTGTTTCAAGTTCGCGACAAATCTTTGCTGCGCTCGTCGCGATCTCGATTACGCCGTTTTTGTCGAGACCAAACACGACACGGCGTTGTAAAGGGTTCACAGAGTTGTAAAAGTGCATAATCGCGCGTGGTGCGCCAGCGATGCATTCATAGGTTCGCTCAAGCAGCTCGCGTCGACACTGCACAAGCACCTGAATCGTCACGTCTTCAGGAATCAAATCTTGCTCAATCAACAATCGCACAAAGTCATAATCGGGTTGGCTGGCTGACGGAAACCCAACTTCAATTTCTTTGAAACCCATCTTCACAAGCGTCTTAAACATCCGCAATTTTCGCTCAGGATCCATCGGGTCAATCAAAGCCTGATTGCCGTCGCGCAAATCAACAGAACACCACAGTGGCGCTTTGTCAATTATTCGGTTCGGCCAAGTGCGATCAGTAAGTACAAGTGGCACCGAACTCGAGTATTTTTCAAATTGCATCTTGCGGGGCTGGACTGGTTTCGGTGGCATTTCTTGTCTCGTTTCGTGAGTTGATTTTGGTAAAAAGAAAACCCCCTGGGCCTTTTGGCTCAGAGGGTGCGGCTGCAGTGATATGAGACTGCGCCGTTACGTAAGTAGTAGTCCGTTTCCGTTAATCATGAAGCTTCAGTGTGCCCGCAAATTATGACAACGCCAACTAGCAAGCCGATTAGCCCGTTTTAATCAACTAGGCGTTGGTGTGAGAAAGTTTCTGAATTGCCAAGGATCGGTCAGATCAAGACGGCTTGTATTGCCGTAGCCAGGAAACAAGTCATTGCGGGTCTTTAATGGGTCCCAGTCTGTCGGGGCACTATGAATTTCGCCAAGATACGGTCGTGCGTCAGCAAGAACAGACTTCCATGGCAATTCGTCTGGCACGCGCACACCTTGGGTCGGGCTGGCAATCATCCACTTCATTGCAGCCAAAACCGACCCTGCAACTTGCAAGGTCGTCGCGCTTTGCCCAGTTGTAATTGTGCGTGCTTCATCAATCGACAACCGCGAACCAGTCCACCATCCGGTGTAGTCGTGACCGAGCAACAACACGCCAAGTTCATCGCGACCTGAAATAATTTCGTTGTTCATAATCCGCTCTTTTGGTTGCTTTTGCCAGTTGCGCATACGCAATTCGAGCACACTATTGATTGCCTCATTCGACGGACAATATGAATAATGAACAGTGGGACGATAAATAGCCTTACCAGAATCATCGCGCACAGTTAAGTGATTACTCATCGTGTAACTCTCACCGTGACGAATAATCATTCCAAGAATTTCACCACTAGGCACCCAAGAGCGAACCCAAGTTTCCATGCCAGGTTGCGCAAGACAAATCTGATTGCACGGGCCGTCATCGGCATGCACTTGTGCGTTGGCTGGCATCCAACGTTCATGTGTGCCCCAACCTATTTCTGCTGGCGCGACTCCTTCTTCGTAGAAACCTTCAACCGACCAAGTGTTGACAAATTCGTTCACTTGTTTTGGTTGATTTGTGATCTGTGTGTCGCGTTCGCTGATGTGAATAACACGCGTGCCGGTCAACATCGCTAATCGATCAAAAGACTCGCTGGCCAGCGCTGACTCGAGCGCACTTTGACGCGAACCAGCGCGCCCGTCAACAAGAATTTTATTTGAGATTTCAAACAGTGCTTGCTTGACGAAATGAGAAACTAAACCAGGGTTTGCACCGTGCTCGACAACCGCGCTCGGTCCGTTATTTGATCCCCACTTCGCAATCATTTTACGGATTGATTGATGGCGCACATACAGAGTGCGTTCAAGCGGGTGAGTCGCCGCCATGTTGTCGTATGGGTTCCACAATTCAACCGATGTATTGAGATATCGCACGCCGCGCATGCGACACCATTCAAGAATTGTCGTGCAGTCAATGTTCCAAGCAAGGTCTAACAAAATATCGCCAGTCGCAACACGCTCTGTCAAAAAACTGTCAAGATTTTCACGAGTCACTTGGCCGATTTCGTAATTAACACCCATCGCCAAAACATCTGCAACGCGATGTCGATTGTCAACAAAGTCAACAATTAAAATTGACTTCGGGTCAAGTTTTAAGTCGCGAACCATCAGCGGGATTACCGCTTGCGCAACAGAACCACAGCCGAGAACGAGCACCCGATTTGGGCGCACTTGGGCGGTCACGCGTATCGAGTGGCGGAGTCGTCCTTGCCAGCGTTTAGAAGTGCGTGAAGTGAAGCATCAAATGCAATTTCAGATGGCAAGAGTAAAGATTGCCAGTCGTATGCAATGCCCTTGCGACCAGTGAATAGCGGCTCGTCAAGCGTGGCGATATTGCTCAAATAATTTTCAAGAGAAGTTTTGATAAACACGATTTTTGACCCTACAGACCACCTAAACATTTGTCTACTGTCTGAGTGGTCAGGCAAAACTGACTCGCGAGTCAGCGAACAGAGTTGACTGTCTTGACCAAGACCACAATGGTCGCGTTGGTAGCCTGAGCGTTCAGATGTCTGACCCCAAATCACGTCGCGGCGCGCCTCGCCCGACCAACCAATCTTCAAGTCGCACACCGAATCGTCCGCAAAATCCGCGACCTGCTGGTGAATCAAGCGAGAACGCCAGTGGCAATATCGGCTCGAGTTCGAATATTCGTCAAGCAGTTTCAACGCCGACGGGTTTTGCTGATCTCGGCGTGAGTGAACGGGTTGACGCTGGTCTAGCGGCGGCTGGCTTTGCTGCTCCGTTCGCAATTCAAACTGAGGCGATACCTGTTGCATTGAGCGGCGAAGATCTGTGCGGTCGTGCTCGAACTGGCTCTGGCAAGACTTTGGCTTTTGGTGTTCCGATGATTGAGCGCGTGACTCAAACTGCAGTCGCCAAGAAACCTCGTGGTCTCGTACTCGTGCCAACTCGCGAACTGGCTGTGCAAGTCACCGATGTCTTGGCGCCAATCGCCAAACATTGCGGTGTGCGGGTGCTTGCTGTTTACGGCGGTGCGGCACGTGACAAGCAAGTTGATCAACTCAATCGCGGCGCCGAAATCGTCATCGCCACACCGCTTCGATTGATTGATCTGCTGAAATCAAACGAGGCAGATCTCAGTGATGTTGAAGTCATCGTGCTCGACGAGGCAGACCGTATGGCCGACGAGGGTTTCATGCCACAAGTTGAATGGATTTTGCGACACGTCACAAAAATTCACCAGACGATGTTATTTTCTGCAACATTAGACGGACAAGTTGCGACTCTCGTTAAGCGTTACATGAAGTCTCCAAAAGAAGTCAGCATTGATGCACCGACCGACACGGTTGGCACTATGCGCCACTTATTTCTTGGTGTTCACCACATGGATAAAAATCGGGTTATCGCCGCCATGGCCCGCGCAGGTGGTCAAACAGTGGTTTTCTGCGACACTAAACGAGCTTGCGACAAAGTTTCCGATGATCTTGTCGCACTTGGCGAAAAAGTTTCGGCATTGCACGGTGACATGGCCCAAGGTGCGCGTGAACGTTCGTTACGCAAGTTCGCCCAACGCGAACTGAATATTCTCGTTTGCACAGATGTCGCGGCGCGCGGAATAGACATTGATGACGTCGGCATCGTTGTGCATTATGTACCGCCGTTAGAAGTTAAAACTTACCTACATCGCTCTGGCCGAACGGCACGAGCCGGCAAAGACGGTTGGGCAGTAACACTTGCCGAATATAACCAGCACACGACTTGTCGAATCATTCAGCGCGGTTTGCGACTTGAGACCCAGGCGCCGATCGAGGTTTTCTCAAACGACAAACGACTCGCTGATTTGAATTCGTTTTTAACGAGTTCAATCGTTGCTGGCTAGAACCAAGCTGGTCGGCTAGTTTCAAAACGCGAAATTTCATCGCTGTGTTGCAATGAAATCGAGATGTCGTCAAGCCCATTTAAGAATCGATTTTGAGTGTCAGCGTTCATCTCGAAAGTCTCACAAAGACCAGTGCTCGCAACTTCAACAACGAGACGCTCAACGTCAACAGTGATTTCGGTCGTCGAGTCGCTCTCGATAATCTGCCAAAGTTTGTTGACTATTTCCTCACTCAAAACCACGGCGATCAGACCGTTCTTGCCACAGTTGTTGCGAAAGATGTCGCTGAAACTTGGGGCGATAACCGCATTGAATCCACCTTGTTGAATCGCCCAAACCGCATGTTCGCGTGAAGACCCAACACCAAAACTTTTACCTGCAACCAAAATTGACGCGCCTGAATAGCGCTCGTCATTGAGCACGAAATTTCGATCATCACGCCAAGTCGAGAACAAACCTTTTTCAAAACCTGTTCGCTCAACGCGCTTCAACCATTCAGCCGGAATAATTTGATCGGTGTCAACATCGCTGCGCTTGAGCGGTACACCGCGACCCGAAATTACTCGCACGGCTTTCATGACAAATCTTCTGGCGCAGCAAAATGGCCAGCGACTGCAGTAGCAGCAGCAATTGCAGGCGAGACCAAGTGAGTGCGACCGCCGCGCCCTTGCCGACCTTCAAAATTGCGATTTGATGTGCTGGCCGCGCGTTCTTGAGGCGCAAGTTTGTCAGGGTTCATTGCTAAGCACATTGAGCAACCCGGTTCACGCCAGTCAATGCCAGCATCAATGAAAACCTTGTCAAGACCTTCGGCTTGTGCCTGCAACTTCACGGCGTGACTTCCTGGCACAACCATCACGCGTTTTACTTTTACTTTTCGCCCGCGAACAACATCTGCGGCCGCGCGCAAGTCTTCAATTCGAGAATTTGTGCAAGAGCCGATAAACACGGTGTCAACTTTGATATCTCGAATCGCAGTGCCGGCTTGTAGCCCCATATATTCAAGCGCACGCGTAACGCTGTCACGCTCGGTCGCATCGCTGAAGTCACTTGGTGTCGGCACCAAACCATTTAGCGATACAACTTGGGCTGGGTTCGTACCCCAAGTTACATTCGGCGAAAGTTTGCTGGCATCAATAGTTACTTGCTTATCAAACACAGCGCCGTCATCTGTTTGTAAAGTTTTCCAATCAGCGATCGCCGCTTCAAATTGTTCGCCACTCGGCGCAAACTCGCGACCGCGTAAGTATTCAAAAGTTGTTTCATCTGGCGCAACGAGCCCCGCGCGTGCGCCGGCTTCAATCGACATATTGCAAACGGTCATTCGGCCTTCCATTGAAAGCGCGCGAATTGCCGAACCGCGATATTCGATCACATGGCCAATACCACCGCCCGTTCCGATTTCGCCAATCACAGCGAGGATGATGTCCTTGGCGGTAACACCTTTTGGCGCAACACCGTCGACAGTAACGCTCATCCACTTCGGGCGCTCTTGGGGCAAAGTTTGAGTCGCTAGAACATGTTCGACTTCGCTCGTGCCAATACCAAATGCGAGTGCACCAAATGCTCCGTGCGTCGCTGTGTGGCTGTCGCCGCAAACAATCGTCATGCCTGGCAGTGTGCGACCTTGCTCTGGGCCGATCACATGCACAATACCTTGTCGCGCGTCGCCCATTGGGTAGAGCGTGATCTTGAAATCTTTCGCGTTTTTGCGGAGCACTTCAATTTGTTTGGCTGAAATTTCGTCAGCAATCGGCATGTGAATGTTTTCTGTGGGCACATTATGGTCTTCAGTTGCCACTGTGAGGTCTGGTCGACGCACCGTGCGGTTTGCAAGACGCAAGCCGTCAAATGCCTGTGGGCTTGTAACTTCGTGGACTAAGTGCAGATCTATATAAATAAGGTCTGGTTGATCTTTTCCAGAACTGACTACGTGGCGGTCCCAAACTTTTTCTGCAAGAGTTTTGGGTTGCGAGTTCACTTGTCTATTCTGCCTGAGTAATCTGCTGTCTCAACGATTATTTTCAAGGTCGCATGTCGCAATAGTGTAAAAAACAACGCTGAAAACAGTCAGTGCGGTGGCAAGTGCGAACATTGTTCCGAGCACGCCGAGAGGTGGTTGCCACACAGGGTTACTAAACATCTCAAAGAAGTTTTGTGGTTTGATGCCAACTGAATAACGTCGAAGAACATTTACTGCCGTTGCAAAAACAGCAACAGCCCATCCGCAGACAATAAGCCTGGCTGATTTCTTGCGTGGCACCCAAACTGTCCCAATGATGATTGGTAAGCCTGCGATTAGTGGTGTGAGATGACGACCCTGAACCCCATAATTTCGCAACAAGTTCTGCATGTTTTGATTAATGAAAATCATCATCGATGGGATCAACAGTGCCAGGCAAAACATTGCGTAGCGATTCGCTTTTGTAACCTGATGCCAGTTCTTTGAAATAATTACTCCGAGTAATGCAATAAAAAACCACACAACAAAAGTGGGTGTTGGCGTGTCAAGCCAACCAAAATTACCAATTGACTCACCAACTTTTAAGGAGGTGTCGTTGAGTGATTGTTCAACGATCTGTCTGAACGTCGGATTGCTGCGGTCAGTTACAGCTTGCTCCCCGAGGTGAAAAGCGTAGATCTTTAAATACCAAACGACCGCCGCTAACAGTGAAATTATCGTTGCGATGATAATGCGCCAACTTGAGATAATTCGTGCGGCTGACTCTTTTAAGTTTGCATGTGCAATTAATGTGATGCCGACGATGAGTGCCACGATGGCTGCGCCGATTGGCCTCGCAAGTATCAACAGAGAAGATGAAATCGCAACCGAATTAAATGTCAAAAAAGAAATTTTATTGGATGACATTAACGTCGTGATTGCGCACCACAAACAAATCGACGCTGAAATTTCAATTGCACTTGAGTTAATCACGGAACTAAAAAAAATTACACCAGGCGTAACTGCTGCTAAGACGACAATGATTGATCTGCGGTTAGATAAAATATTTACACAGCCAAGTGAAATTAAAAATGCACAAAAAGCAGCATTGATTAGCCGACCAAGACGCACAGAAAAATCAGTTGCTCCGACGAGTGAGCCCAGCCCACTGGCAAAATATCCAACAGGCGGGTAACGCCCCATGTCAGTTCGGGGTTGTTCGACTGGTGTCAAAGTCTCAAGTGGAAGCGAGCATGCCGGAGTTTCAGGTTTGCCGACAAAACACCACGGCACTAATTGCGCAACGCCGAATTGTTGCGGAATGTCAACATAAGTTGACCAATATGAAGTTGTTTGACTTGCCGCTATGTCGGTGCCGACTAATTCTCCTCTGACTAAGGCAGCACCTCTTACATAACTTGCCGGTTCGTCTGGTGCGGCGAATAATGGCGTCAATTGTGACCAAACGCTAGTTACAAGAAAAAATGCAAGTGTTAGCGAAATTAGCGGTCGTGATTTAATCTGCAACTGCAACCGAGCCTTAAATTTCATTCAAATAAGCATGCCATATCTTGAGCCGAGTATTTAATTTCTCCGAAATTTAAATGCTGCGTACACACCACGGGTATGCATGATGATCCAACACCAATTGCCATAGCCACTTGTGTCGAAGCCAGTCTTCATTCTTCGTTAGATGGCTTTAATTTGCCGCGAGCCCGTCTCTACGGGGTGAGCATCGTTGATGCGAGTGGTATCACGTCACATCAAGATGGTGCATTACGAATTAGTTTTCTGGCTGAGCATGGTGACGTGTACGAGTTGCTAGATGCGCCGAGTAGTGCCATCGCCAGAATGTTTGATGTTGCAGTAGTTCTAACTTGTGGTTGGGCGGCCCCACTCAATCGTGATGAGCAAGACGATGAGCCACGTTCAGACGATGAGACCCGTTCAGACGATGAGATATCTGATGAAGTTCCACCGAGCCAACACCCATTGCGTCGACGAGTGCGGTTGGTTGTCGTAGTCTGCGATAAAGGTGTTGCATCTGTATTGCGTTTTGCTGATACTCCAAACGACATTGTCACAGATGATGGTGCCGCTCGGGGCAGTTTGGCTGACGCAGTTAAAGATTTATGGAATGACCCAAAAGTAGTCGTCAGTCGTGAAAGCGTTAGTTAGCAAGCTCGTTAACTAGTTAACTAGCGCGATGATCGGTAGTGAACCGACAAACAAGCTTCAACGAGCGTCGGCACAAAGTATTCTTTCATCGCGAACACCGAGTTGTGTCCACCGTGCACTTCAAAGACTTCAACGTCATTAATTATTTGATACAACTCGGTCTGACGCTCAGCGGCGACGACATTATCTTGTGTGGTAATCACAACTGCAGCGGGTGCTTCAAGTCGTGGCAACCAATCGCGTGAGTCAAAATTACCGATTGCGCTACCAGCCTCAAGAATATGTCGCCAATCGTGGCTGGCAATTTGTTGAACGGCCCAATCCGCGAGCCCTTCCGATTTGCGTTGCAAATAAAGTTGATCAGTAATCCATGTGCGGGCTTGCGGTGTAGTCAAGCGAGATAAGGCAGCAAGACCGGTTAATCCAAAGAAGCTGAGTTTTTCTTCACGCTTTTCTGCAAAGTGGCTTGCAGTGCTACATAACACGATGCCACGTACGCGCAGTTCATGGCGACCCCATAAAAGTTGTGCAACAGCACCACCCATTGAATACCCAACAGGAATAAATGTCGAGATACCCAGGACATCAGCAACTGCAGCGGCGTCGTCGGCACAATCCTCGAGTTTAAAAGTTGACTTTGTGCGAATTCCACGTCCATGGCCGCGCATGTCCATTGCTACAACTCGAAAATGTTCAGACAGCGCATCAAAACATGTGAACCAATTTAAATCTGTAGTTGCAGTCCACCCGTGCAAAAGCAAAAGAGTTGGTGCACCTGCTGGTCCAGTTTTTTCGCGAATAAATATTCGCCCGCGACCAGGAAGATCAATTTCGAATCCAGGTGGCAAACCAGCCAATGGTGCTACCGACTCGCGGATCACTGTTGTTGAATCCCGATAATTTTGACTTTCAAATTTCCGTTAGGCGCAGCGTAAGTCACCATGTCATCTTTTTTCGCACCGAGTAAAGCCGCACCAAGTGGAGAAGTTGGGCTCATCACTTCGGCACTCTCACACTTTTCTTCAATATGACCAATCAAATAACTTTCAGCCATTGATGGGTCATCGCCATCGTAAAGCACAGTCACGATCGTGCCGAACCCAACTGTGCCATCAGCAGGTGGTTCAACAATTTCAACATTTTCAAGAATCGACTCAAGTTGGCGAATTCGGCCTTCCATGTGGCCGTGTTCATCTTTGGCAGCGTGGTAGTCACCGTTTTCTTTGAGGTCACCGTGCTCGCGCGCGCGGGCGATTTTCTCGGCGGCTGTAATTCTGCCTCGTGTCGTGAGGTCAGCGTGCTCTTCACGCAGGCGTTCGTAAAGGATTCGAGAGACTTTGTGGATCATTACCTATAAAAGGCTATCTAACGCTTGTGACTAAATATAAGCAGTTATTTCTTAGGGTTATCAGTCAGTAATTGCGCCCTACGATTAAAGGATGATTTCACACAGTCAAACGAAAAGACGCAAAATTTTATGACTAGCCATCGTGTCGCAATTATTGGCGGCGATGGAATTGGCCCAGAGGTAATCACCGAGGCCCTCAAAGTTGTGGCTGCGTCTGGTGTGAAACTTTCGACGACGAATTTTGATTTAGGCGGCGCGAGGTATCTTCGTGATGGCGAAATTCTTTCTGACGCAACTCTTGCTGAGTTGCGTCAGTTCGATGCGATTTTGCTTGGTGCAGTCGGCACGCCAGCAGTGCCCCCAGGCCTAATAGAACGCGGGTTGTTACTTAAAATGCGTTTTGAATTAGATCTATATATAAATCTTCGTCCATTTTCTGGTGTCGGTCCTGGTCAGACAAAGCCGCACGAGTTTATTGTGATTCGCGAAAACACAGAAGGTCAGTACGTTGGCGAAGGCGGTGTGTTGCGTCGCGGCACGCCAGACGAAGTTGCCACGCAAGGAAGTATCAACACGGCTAAAGGCGTTGAGCGTTGCGTGCGTTTTGCATTTGAACTCGCGCGTACTCGCAGTCGCAAACACCTGACGCTCGTGCATAAAACTAACGTGCTCACTTTTTCTGGTGATTTGTGGCAGCGTACTTTTGATCGCGTTGCCAATGACTTCGCTGATGTTGCAACTGCGTACAACCACATTGATGCTGCATGCATTTATTTCGTGCAAGATCCGCATCGTTACGATGTGATTGTCACCGATAATTTGTTCGGCGACATTCTCACCGACTTGGGTGGGGCAGTGTCTGGAGGCATTGGTGTTGCGTCGTCAGCAAATTTGAATCCGACTAGAAGTGGTCCGTCAATGTTTGAGCCAGTGCATGGTTCTGCTCCTGATATTGCAGGCAAGGGTGTAGCGAATCCGGTGGCGGCAATTTTGTCCGCGGCACACATGCTTGAGTTTCTTGGTGAGCAAGTGGCTGCAACAGCACTGCGAGTCGCATGCGAGTCGCCCGTCACAGGCACGACAACGGCAGTCGGCGATGAGATTGTTAAACGTGTTAAAGCAAGCAATTAGCCAGTCAATTTAAGAGATTTAATTGAATCCGACGAATTAATTGCTCGGCAGTAACCTTAAAACAGTTGCTAAAAGTTTTTATTAATTAGGAGACATAATGCCAATTACAACAACCCCAAAAATTTGGATGAACGGTTTGCTCGTTAATTGGGACGAAGCCAAGGTGCATGTTCTTACTCACACGCTGCACTACGGCACTGGTGTGTTCGAGGGTATTCGCGCGTATGAGACCGCAAATGGTCCGGCAGTTTTTCGATTGACCGATCACATCAAGCGTCTGCACAACAGCGCCAAGATCATGGACATGGAGTTGCCGTATTCGGTTGAAGAACTCGTTGAGGCAACGAAACAAACCGTTCGTTCAACTGGCTTGCCTTCGTGTTATGTACGACCACTTGCTTATTACGGATACGGCGAAATGGGATTAAACACTTTGCCATGCAAAGTTGATGTCGCAATCGCTTGTTGGCCTTGGGGCGCTTATCTCGGTGATGACGCTGTTGATAAAGGCGTGCGGATGAAGATTTCATCATGGACGCGCCACGATCACAATACGATGCCACCCGCGGCAAAAACTGTCGGCAACTATGTCAACTCGTCGCTGGCAAAAGTTGAAGCAATCAAAGCCGGATACGACGAGGCAATCATGCTTTCGCCGAACGGTTTAATTGCTGAATGCACTGGTGAGAATATTTTCTGTGTTCGTAACGGCATAATTCTTACGCCACCACTTTCGGCTGGCGCACTTGAAGGCATTACACAGTCAAGTGTCACCAAAATCGCACGCGATCTCGGATATGACATTCGTGTTGACAATATTGCCCGCAGCGATTTGTATATTGCTGACGAAATTTTTGTTTGCGGTACCGCAGCAGAAGTGGGCTCTGTAAGTTCTGTTGATGATCGTAAAGTGCCCTGCCCTGGACCAATGACAAAAGCAATCGCTGCAACTTATGCCAAGGCAGTTCGTGGTCAAGATGATCGCTACAAACACTGGTGTGAGTTAGTCAAGTAATTGATCATGACTCAGCCTGTGTCTGAACACATCTCAAAATCGCCTGAACTAGTCGAGGTCTTTGACACAACTCTGCGCGACGGCATGCAAGTCGAGGGTGTTTCGGCAAGTGTGCAAGACAAACTTCGCATCGCCGAGCAACTTGATTATCTGGGCGTGCAATACATCGAGGGCGGCTGGCCTGGCGCAAACCCGAAAGACATTGAGTTTTTTGCCCGAGCCCGCACAGAACTTAAATTGAAGACTTCGACTCTTGTTGCTTTTGGTTCGACACGTCGCCCCGCTGGCAAAGTAGATGATGATGCCACATTGCGTAACCTGATTGAAGCAGAGACGAGCGCAGTATGCATCGTTGCTAAGAGTTCTGACTATCACGTTGAGCAAGCGTTACAGACGACTCTTGAAGAGGGCGTAGCAATGGTTAGCGACTCTGTCAAATTTTTAGTTGCGAACAATCGTCGCGTACTTGTCGACATGGAGCATTTTTTTGACGGTTACAAGCACAACGCAGAATTTTCACTGCGTGTACTTGAAGCTGCAGTCATAAATGGTGCAACGCACTTAGTTTTGTGCGATACAAACGGTGGCTCATTGCCAAATGAAGTTGAAAAGATCGTCGCTGATGTGCGTCGTCACATGGGTAGTGACGTAATAATCGGCATTCACTGTCACGATGACACAGGCTGTGCAGTTGCTAACTCGCTTGCCGCAGTGCAAAGCGGTGCACGTCATGTGCAGGGCACATTGAATGGTCTTGGCGAACGCACAGGCAACACAAACTTGACAACCGTTATTCCAAACCTGCAACTCAAACTCGGTTACAAGTGTTTGCCTGAGGGTCATCTTGAGCGACTTACGCAGGTAAGTAATCATGTTGCCGAAGTTCTCAATCGTCCGATGAATCCGCAGGCACCATATGTTGGGGTTTCTGCATTCGCACATAAAGCCGGCTTACATGTTTCAGCAATTGCTCGCGCCAAAGATGCATACGAGCACATCGCGCCAGAACTTGTTGGCAATGGCACACGCTTTTTAGTTTCAGAGATGGCTGGTCGCGCAACGATTTCAATGAAGGCTAAAGAGTTGGGCCTCGACATGGATGGTCCGGCAATCAATCAAGTGCTTGACGATCTAAAGCGACTTGAATTTGAGGGCTACCACTTCGAAGCTGCAGATGCCTCGCTTGAGTTACTAATGCGTCGCGCATCTGGTTGGGATCAATCATTTTTCAAAGTTGAGTCAATGCGAGTAATTACAGATGAAGCGGCATCTGGGGCTTTTACAACTGAAGCGACAGTAAAAGTTTGGGTTGGCGAAATTCGAAATGTGAATACTGCCGAAGGTAACGGCCCGGTTAATGCAATTGATACTGCGCTGCGCGAAGCTTTGAAGACAAGCTTTCCACAACTTGAGCGTGTGCATCTCACCGACTATAAAGTTCGAATTCTTGACTCTGGGTCGGCGACTGGCGCCGTCACACGTGTACTCATAGACGCCACTGATGGTGAACGCACTTGGACAACAATCGGAGTCTCAGCCAACATCATTGAAGCGTCTTGGCGCGCGCTTGAAGAATCTTTGGTCTACGGGTTATTGCACTTGCGATCTTGATCGCATGACTAATTGATCTAGGATATTTGAATTATGGCTGCGCCAAAATTTACGCCTGTTGATCCCACCGATCGTCCACGTTCGTATGCATCACCAGAGCACATTCCATCGAAGTGGGTTAACGATCGCCCTGCGGCAATTACAAGTCGCCAACCAATTGGCGCACGCCTTGGTCGTCAAGGTCCAGATCAGGGATACGCATTGAAACTTGCAGAAGGCCTGCGCGACTTGATTGAGTTGCAACCGGGTGAGTCAGCCGATGATGCAATTCGTGGAACACTTGCAATTGCTTTACGTCGTGCGTCAAAATATGGTCGTGCTCCAGTGATTCATGATTTAGTGTTTGCATTTTCAATCTGGGGATGGATGCTGCTGAATCCGCCTGAAGATCTAATTGCGAGCCGTAAGCAATTATTTTCAGGTCTTGGTCGAGCAGCGCATCACTATTCTGAGACCCGAGAACTTGTTGACAAGGTTCCTGAAAGCACAATGATGATGACGATTGAGCAAATTCGCACAGGAATGCCCGGAAGTTGGCGAGCGCTTACTGGCGTATAACTTTTATTCTGTAATTGCGTGTGCTTCTAAATCTTTCAACGAAATAAATTCAAGTGTCAAAGTGTGAGTCGAACGCAAGCGAACTTTCGGCGCCTTGCCTGCTTCAAAAGCCTCTTGCCATCGCGGAGCGCATAAACACCACTGATCGCCAGGTTTAAGACCAGCGAAACCGTATTGAGGCATCGGTGTAGACAGATCATTACCAACCGATTTCGAATACGCTAAAAATTCTTCGGTCATTACCGCGCAGACAGTGTGCACGCCAGTGTCGTCGCCACCAGTTTCACAACAACCGGTGCGATAGAAGCCGGTCACGGGGTCAAAATTGCACGGCTCAATTGGCTCGCCATAAACATTTGTTTGCAGGCCGATTGTCATGTTATTGATTATGCCGATCAGTTAAGAGAGATGCCAACGAGGCGACCGATTACATATGTAACCCCGACAGCTAACAACAAGATCGCCACTTGACGCACGGAGCTAGAAACTTTTGATCGTTCGGCCTGTTGACCGATTGCATAGCCAGCTACTGCGGCTGCGACGATGGCGACAAATACTGAGAGATATCGGGCAGTGTCGCCACTACTAAATATCCATGGCACAACAGGCAACATCGCACCAGCCAAAAATGTGAGCAGAGAAATTAAACCAATTTGAATTGGGTTCGGCAAGTTTCCGGCGTCAAGCCCGAACTCTTCGCGAGCGTGCACGATCACGGCGCGTTCGGGGTCGCGCATAACTTCTTTTGCTGATGCAGACGCCTGCTCGCGTGACATTCCATGTTGGCGATACATCGCGGCGAGTTCAGAAGTTTCTGCTTCCGGGTGCAATTTTAGTTCGCGTAACTCGAGAGCCATCTCGCGTTCAACAAGTTCATTTTGTGCACTGATTGATACCCATTCGCCAGCAGCCATGCTCGCCGCACCCGCTACTGCAGCGGCAATACCCGCGAGTCGCACAACACTTGAGTCAACGCCTCCAGCAGCAAAGCCAATGATCAACGAGACATTTGAAACTAAGCCGTCGCTAAAACCAAAAACTCCTGCACGTGCCGAACCGCCAGCAAGAGCTCTGTGATCTGGATGACCTTCGTGTTCAAGAGTTTTATTTGCCACTCCTTCAACGATAGTTCTGTCTCTATCAACAACACGCACCGAGATAGCCTTAAGACAGATGGCACAGACTCCGCGCTACCGATTTGCGCCGTCACCAACGGGGTACTTTCATGTTGGTGGTGCGCGAACCGCTCTCTATAACTGGATACTTGCGAAGCAAACCAGCGGCGTTTTTGTTTTACGGATTGAAGACACCGATGACTCGCGAAATAATCCGCAGTGGACGCAAGGCATAGTTGATGCGCTTGCTTGGCTCGGCATAGACGGCAATGATTCGCATTTCGAAGGCCCCTATTTTCAATCAGCAAATGCCGCGTTACATGTTGAAGCAGCAGAAAAACTTTTCGCACAAGGCAAGGCTTACTATTGCGATCTAACAACTGAAGATATTCAGAAACGTGCCAAAGAATTGGGCGGACAAAACGAAAGGCAAGGTTACGACGGTTATTCGCGTGATCGGGGTTTGGGGCCCGGTCCTGGTCGAGTCTTGCGATTTCGCGTGCCGTCGGGTGCAACGATCGTTCAAGACCAAGTGCGTGGCAGTGTCGAGTTTGATAATGCCACTATTGAAGATTTTGTTCTGTTGCGTGGCAATGGTTCACCGGTTTTTTTGCTTGCAAATGTCGTAGACGACATAACTCAGTGCATCACCCATGTTGTGCGCGCCGAAGAACATTTGCCGAACACGCCAAAACAACAAATGATTTGGGATGCGCTGGGTATAACGCCACCTAGTTGGGCGCATGTGCCGGTGCTTGTAAATGAGCAGCGAAAAAAACTTTCGAAGCGTCGTGACAAAGTTGCCGTCGAACAGTATCGAGAAGAAGGCATTCTTGCCGAAGCGATGAAAAACTATTTGATGACCCTTGGTTGGGCACCATCGGGAGACACAGAAATTGTTTCGTTTGAAAAAATCACCGATGAGTTTAAGTTGGTCAGTGTCAATCACTCACCGGCGTTCTTTGACATCGTCAAATTACAGGCGTTTAATGCCGACTATATTCGCGCGTTGTCGCTTGAAGAGTTTATAACTGCGTGCCAGCCTTGGCTGATGAGCGATAAGGCTCCATGGCAAGCAAGTGAATATGACCTCAAAGTTTTTACCGAGATTGCGCCACTTGTGCAAACTCGGGTTCAGTTGCTTCAAGAAGTGCCGAGCATGGTCGACTTTTTATTTTGTGACTCGCCAATACTTGATGACGCTGCATTCGTCAAAGCATTTGCGCCAGAGTGGGCAGTTACGACGCTGATCGAAATTCGTGATGGTTTCAAGGTTTGCGAGTTCACTCCTGATGCACTCAAAGCAGTAGTTGAATCAGTTGGCGAGAAGCACTCGCTGAAGTTGGGCAAGTTACAAGCGCCTTTGCGGGTGGCTATAACTGGGCGCAGTGTTGGTCCGCCTTTGTTCGAACCCATTGCGATGCTGGGTCGCGAGGCGACGCTAAAGCGAATTGATGTGGCACTTGCCAAAAAAATCTAAGTGAGTTCGCCGCAATGAAACTGCGACGAATTATTCAGTCGCTCGGCACATCTGTTGCAGTCGGTTTGATTTATTTTTTGGTTTCGTTATTTCAAGTGTGGAACACGGGTCGAAGTAACGATCGGCAACCAGTTGACGCAATAGTCGTTCTTGGTGCCGCACAATACGACGGTCGACCATCACCGCAACTACAAGCCCGACTCGACCACGCACTCAAACTCTGGAATCTCAATTTGGCTTCATACATTGTGGTCACCGGTGGCAAGCAAGTTGGTGACAGATTCACCGAGGCTGCTGCGGCGCGCAAGTTCTTTGAATCAAAAGGTGTCGCCAGCGAATTGATTTTTGAAGAAAACTCAGGCAAGACAACATATGCGTCGTTGTTGGCCGTGTCGCAAGTTGCCAGCGAACAAAAAATTACAAGGGTGGTGATTGTTAGCGATCCGTTTCATCAGTTGCGTGCGAAATTGATCGCTCAAGAAGTTGGGCTTGACGCGAATTCATCGCCCACTCGGTCGAGTGTCATTCGGGGTAAAGATGCGTTTGAGCACAACTTACAAGAAGCAGTTGGCGTTGCGGTTGGGCGCATTATCGGTTTTCGACGCGTTGATTCGTGGACTAATTAATTAAATAATTGCGATATCCTAAATTCCGTCATTAAAAGCGTCACTCTGGGGAGTGGTGTAACTGGCAACACAGCAGATTCTGGTTCTGTTATTCAGGGTTCGATTCCTTGCTCCCCAACTCCGCAGCACTTCGTGCTGCTCTGCTTCGCGTCACAATGCTTCGCATTGTTCTGCTTCGTGCTGCTTTGCTAAAGCGCCACTATTTGCGGCGCGATTGCGACTTTTTAATTGGCTTTGGTTCATTAATGCTCAGCAGTCTGCAGATTGCTCGCTTGGCGATGAGATCCCAATCGTCACTTGCTGGATGTGAGCCATCAAGTTCAATCGAGACTTTGCCGTTAATCGTGCCGATTAACCAGGCGTAAAACATTTGTGGATTGAAGTCTTCGTCAATCCATCCTTTTGCTTGGGCATACCGAATTGGTTCAGCCGAGATTTTATTCACGTAGTTGTTCATACTGGCAATTTCTCTGGCCAAAAGCCGGTCTGACTGAGCATTACCCAACACATTGACTCGCGTTGATCTAAAAACTTTTCGCTTATCAGAAAAAATTAGATGCAGAACTTGGTGCACAATTTTTGTGAACTCGGCTTTGCTCTTGCACTTGTAAACATTTTCGGCGAACTCTTCTTGTATCTCCGAGAGCGGAGTTCGATAACGGCTGGCTTGTGCCGCTCGAATCAGACCGAGCCTGTCGCCAAAAAAGTAGTAAACCGACGGGGCAGTGGTATTTGTTTCTTTGCAGATATCGCGAATGCGCACCCCTGCTTCGCCCTCTTTGTCGATGGCTTTGATCGACGCCTTAATTAAGCGCTCACGGGTATTTTTCGGGACTAACACATCAGCCAGTTTATTGTCTAATAACTCATCATATTTTTTGTTCTAAGCTAACAATGTTATACAAAATGAGTTATCGTCATACACCGCAGCAATATTGGGGGCTTACAGCATGGATATTTGGGCGATCATAATTTTCTCAATTGCTATTACGACTTTTGCGGTTTTGCTGTCAAAGACATTACGAGCACAACGCAAAGAACACGAACGACGTCAGCGAATTATGAGTCGTTATCGCGAGTAATTTCACAGATAGCGTTGGGTGTCTACTGGGCCCCATCGTCTAGTGGACTAGGACACCACCCTCTCAAGGTGGCGGCACGGGTTCGAATCCCGTTGGGGCTGCCAATGAAAAAACTTGCACTAGTAACTATGTTATTGATCATCGTTTCATGTGGTGGAAGTGACGCGTCGTCGGACGAATCTGCAGTGACTCTAATAGTCGACGCACCGGGCGTCGCCGGCTCAATCGCCAAAGTTGTTTGCGAGCCGTTGTCGTCGCTTGCGCAAAAATCTCCTTCAGACAATAAAGAGTCTTGGCAGTGTGAGCGCTCCGGTAAGCAAATTGAATTTGATATTTACGTCAACCAAGCCGCCAAACAACTCGCAAGCGACGAAGCGCTTTCACTTCTTGGTGTCACTGGCAGCGCCCGAACATGGGATGACACACCGATTTTGTGTGGCGCCGAGTGGACAATGGGCGTTGCTGATATTAAGACTCGCGACGCGTTGATCGCCGAACTAAATGTTGCTGGTGTCAGTGCGGCGACTTGTTGATTAATTGCAAGTTGCGATATCGCCGACAGTAACTTCGCCAGACTGTGTGACAAGACAATAAACTCGGCTACCCGCGCCAAGTTCATGTGACAATCGTTGGTAATCTCCGTCGCTGAACCACCGCGCATTTTTCTTGCACGGAATCGCATAACCCGTAATTTGTGCTCGCACCGAACCGAATTCAAGCGTCGCGCCTGGGCGAACTAATGACCAGTCAAGTTGGCTGAGCGTAATATTTTCACCGGCACTGCCACGAGCAATCGGATGGCCATTCTTCGCATGTTGCGCGATTACCTCATCGCTCCAAATGCAAAGTGCTTGCCACGGGCGACCGTGGTGCGTACGCGCCATTTGGCGGTCGCCATTTAAGCCGTTGTAATTAACAACGCCGCTCGCAATCGCAGTTTTCGGAACACTATTAGTTGAAATCTGGATGCCGACAACTTGTCCGACATTCTGTTTCGGTAGGTTCTGGGTATCGGCGTTGTGCAGTTTGGCAAATGTTGGCCACAAGTTGTCTAGCCAAGTTACAAGTTTTTGCGGGTCAATCTCGTCAATTTTGGATGCCACCGCTTCGCCTAGTTGCTCGAGTCTCGCGCCAAGTTCGAGTTCAAGCATTCGGTTGTCTAGATCGACTAGAGACTCGAGGCCGGTAACAAGTTCTTTGGCAACTGACGAAACTTGACGCGGGTCGCGTTGCACATCATGCAGTTGATGGCGCCACAGAGCGCCGATACTGAGCAATGTGCGTTGAACATCGGTGCCTGAATATTTATAGTTACCGACGATGACTTGTGGTGATACGATTTCTAAAGTTCTTTCGCTAAATTTGGCACTGATTTTAGTTTTTGGTAGTCATTGACTTCGTTATAGATTTGTGCCGAGAGGCGCACATAAGTTGCATCACCGGGCGAGACGATTACAATTTCGGCTTTTAAATCTTGGCTTACTTTTAGTGTGAGCGCATCGCATTGTGATTTGGTTAGTTGTTTTTTCATCGGCAACCGCACAAGGCGCATCCACGGACAAAACAATTCTGTTGGCACATCTGGTTCAGTGCCCCAGTGTTCGTGCAGCATTTTTGCAGCGTCGTCAATTACACCTTGATTGTGAGCGTCACGCTCGACAAAACTGACTGACTCGTGAAATTTGATTGCGTGTGGTGTGGCGAGGTAACTCGAGTAATCATCAGTTCCCTGTGAAAAAAACGATTTTGGAAACCCAGCTTCGAAATCCCATGATGGTGCAAGTGGTGTGATTAGATTTGCAATTTTGCTTGTGCGGCAAACTAGACCCGCAGACGCTCGCGGAGCGCATATCCATTTATGAAAATTGCCGATCCAAACATCGAAGTCGGCCGGCAACGTTGGGCTCAACATGCCGGGCGCATGCGCGCCGTCAATCACGACGAGGGCTTGCGGTGAGATTCGGCGAATCGTTCGTACGATTTGATCAATCGGGAGCAACAAAGCAGTTTCAGAAGTGATTTGGTCAAGAACGACGAGACTTGTCTCATTTGTCAGCGCCGCAAAAACGCTGTCGGTGATGTCGTCTGCAGTTTGCACTCTGGTAGCGAACTCAATTTCGGCGATACGTAATGTGCTTTGGGTACGCCGGGAAATCTCGGCGAGACCGTTGAGCACGCCACCGTAGCCGAGACTGGTGGCGACGATTTGTGAACGTGGCTTTGTTACTAACGCACTGGCTGCAGTGATAACACCTTGCGAGGCGTTAGGCACGAATGCGAAAAGTTCAGGCGAAGTGCCAAGCCACTCAGCGACGAATTTTCTCGCTTCGTCGTACAACTTCGGCAGGGTCGAGCGAAAAAAAAGATTTGGATTGTTCTCTTCAAGCGCTTGAACTTCGCGCTGCGCTGCCGCCACAACTTTCGGCACAGCGCCGAATGATCCGTGATTCAAATACGCGACTTGAGAATCGAGACTCCACTGCCCTCGGTACTTATTCACGCTTCCGACGCTAGCCGTCGCAGTGAATTTTCGTAATCAATGATATGTTGCTTTACGGTTTTCTAGAGAAGAAGCCGTCGACGGTACCCCAAGTGTGCTCTCCGACGGAGTCAAAATCAAAAGTGAACCCATGATCCGACAAGAAATTATGGATTTCGGTTCTAGTTTCTGAATTCGGCATATATTCAATCACTAAAGAGTTCACTGTTTTGAGTGCATCAGTGGACCCCTTAAGAACATCAAGATCTACGCCATCAACATCAATTTTTAATTTGGTGGGCGATGGCAACCTGAGTATTTTGATTACATCATCAAGACGAAAGACTGGCACATTAACTCGGATACCACTTGGGTTAATAACCATCTCACTAGGTTGACGAAGATTGTGTAGGGCATCTCCATATGACATTGTTTTAAGAAAGAGTTTTTCTTGGTGTGAGCTTGAATCAAGGCCAAATGGTAGAACAGTAATTTTCTCTTGACAGTTATTCATGTAAATATTTTCATAAAGCATTCGAGCATTCATAAGATCAATTTCAAGTGCGTAAACAGTGGTGCGCAAAAACTTGGCTGCCATTATCGAATAGAGTCCGATATTTGCCCCAACGTCATAAAAGATGTCTTTTTTAATAAATGTTTTTATCCATCTATTCGTGTCTAGGTCAAGTGAAGGCGACTCAGTTGCTCTCCAAAACAAACGCCCGTGCCCAGTTCTGAACCAAATAGTTGGGTCATTAGTAATTGAAGAGAATTCTGGGATATTAACAGTGACGGATGGGTCTATGGCTTGAATAAACTCATTTGACCAGCGTGAGCGT
Source organism: Ilumatobacteraceae bacterium (assembly GCA_964203235.1). Lineage (GTDB taxonomy): Bacteria > Actinomycetota > Acidimicrobiia > Acidimicrobiales > Ilumatobacteraceae > BACL27. The sequence continues at coordinate 416,260 of CAXNLE010000002.1, read as the reverse complement.
CCATGTATTCTTAAAACCTTAAGAATCAGAATCGCGAGCCATCGCATCGCCTTAACTAAAAGTGTCGGTTTGTACCCTTGAAGGTTTTTCGCTTTTTTATCGAAGGTAGGCATTCGTTACTTTTGCAAATGCGTCAACAATGTCTTTAATTTCGATTTCACCGTAGTTTTCGTTGAGATGCAGATTAAACGAAGCATTTCGAGTTAATAAAGCATTTCTAGCAACGAAAGTGTCCGATAGATATTCAGTGATCCAAGGCCAAGTGTTTACAAGGCAACCATATTTTGCGCCGAGCGGTATTCCTTCCGCCTCGACGGCAGTAGCAAATTGCTCTACGCTGACTTTAATTTTTTCTTGATCGACAAAAATTGGAAAGTAAAACGGTGCAAAACCATCGTGATATGCATACGGCGAGCAAACCGTGTCGGCCTCGGCAAGTGCTACAAACAATTTTTTTAAAAAAACTCGCCTTAGTTCATTAGTTTTGTCAAGACGACGAAGGCTTGCTAGGCCAATTGCGTTTGACATCTCGCTTGAGTTCCAGTTCAATGCTGGGAAAGACGCGTATTGCGGGTCGCGTAGGTTTAAGTCAAGTCTCCAGACGGGTTTGCCCCTATCTGAATAACTTAGTGCTGTTCGGTAGACCTCAAAATCTTTTGTAAAAACAAGTCCACTACTTGCACCAGCGGCGAGATTTTTTCGATACATCGTTGAAAAAGCTGCAATTTCGCCCCAAGTACCAACCTTCTCGCCACGAATTGAAGCACCAGTAGATTGGCTGCAGTCTTCAAGAATCAATATTGAATCGTCATTGATAGCTTCTTTAATAGCAGGCACATCTACAGGTTCACCAGCCGCATGAGTTACTAATAAACACCGAACATCTTTACTGATTCGTGCTTTAACTTGTTCGGCATCGACATTAAAACTTTGTGGTGCTGAGTCAACAACTTTTGGAACGAACCCAAGTGCTTGGATACTGCCAAGTACTCCACTGCAAGTCACAGGTGAAGTAAGCACTGTGGATCCTTTAGGAAGCCCCAAAGATGAGAGTGCAACATAGAGAGCACCCGTTCCAGAACTAACCGGAAGCGAAAATCCGCCACCCTGATATTCTGCAAATGCTTCTGAGAAACGCTTATTCCATAGTCCAATATATGGAGGATCGGATTCAAGATTGCGATAATGTGCGATGCAGTCCATAAGTTCTTTTTCTTCTTCGGGACCAAACCCAATTCGCGGTGGCATCGGTGTTGCGCGAACTGGTGTCCCGCCGTCAAACGCAAGCATCGTCATAAATTAGCACTCGGGTCAGTCAAAAAATCATTCCGGAATGCATTTGATGCTTCAAGTGAGTCTCTCAATTTTTCTAAATCCGAGATTAATGTGTCGTAACCGTTTGGACATACATCTAGTACGGACTCAAATTGGAGCCGTGATCGATGTGTGTTATTTTCGCCCAATTCTTCTTGCGGAACTCCATTTATTTGACCAGTTACTATTTTTTGGAAGCTCTCAAAAAATAATACCTCGGTTGCTGTCAATAACTTGGAGTAAAAAGTTCGTAAGGTGTCGTTTGGGCCTGGGTGCACAAGTTTTCGAGCGATTAAATTACCGGTATCGAGACCCTCGTTTATGAAGTGAACGCTGACTCCGTATGGGTACCGAAGCATCGTTGCGAAGAGGGTGGTGCCAATTCCACGCGCCCATGGAAGATATGCGGCATGAAGATTAATTATTCTTTGAGAATATTTCTGAACAGTCTCTGAACTCAGCAAACGATCGTACCCGCTTGAAAGAATAATGTCAGGCGAGAAGACGTCAACCGAATCGGTATCATAAGGATTTGGGGAGACGATAACTTCAAATCCTTGGTCGCAGAGTGTTTTTCGAATTGATTCATTACGACTCGTGGGGCCTAATATTCGAATCTTTTTGACTGGACCTGCGTTGCTGATGTCTGAATTGATCTCTATTTCGCGGGAATCTTGAGGTTTATCGCCGGTTGCCTTGGCATTGAATATTAAATTGCTTCCTGACAGTGGTGATCGAGCAACGCTTATCAGAAATTCTGATCCGAATGTTTGATGTTGCCAAAGTTCAGCGATGTCGGTTGATAGAAGCGCCCAATCAAGTCGGCTTTTTGTATAAACAAAAATTGATTTTGAATTTTGTTCGCTGAGATTCTTCGTGGAACAAGAGTTTGGATCGCATGGGTCCGTGAAGACAGCTCCAATCCGAAAATTGTCGCGGACAACAATCCAGATGTCCTTGTGAGCAATTTTTATTTTAATTAGTTCTTTAGTGCGCAGTCTTGTTTCTGGGGTCATTCGGTGCGTGTTGGTTACCGCCAAAAGAGCAGGATCGTCGAGCCAATTTAGAATTGTGCCAAGATCGTCGGGCCGAGCAATTCTTATCTGAATTTCTGAAGTCGGATTACTCATCAGAAGCATGTTCAGTTTCAGTTTTAGGAGGATCAATTAAAAGATTCAACACTGACTCAGGGCAAGTTTGATGCAGTCCAAGTAAGAAATCATTGGTTGAGTCAATATCATCATTAGAAATTCCAATACGTGATAGTCGCACGCGATTTACACCAAGAGTTCTCGAAGGACTCCCAAAACTCAAAGCAAAGTTAGGGATATCGCGAGTAACGGTGGCATTCATACCGACCATTGCAAATGCTCCAACTTTACGTCCTTGGTGTAGAACAGCATTAACACCAATTTGAGAGTATTTTCCGAAAGTGCAGGTTCCTGCTGAGATAACACCTGGAGCCAAAACAACACCTTCGCTCAGTTGACAATCGTGGTTTACCAGGCAATTTGAGTGAAGGTAGCAACGGTCGCTGATTGTTGTGTTTTGATAAGTGCCGGCGTCAACGCTTACTCGGTCTCGAAATACGTTATAACTACCAATCTTGACACCAGATGCTTGGGTTGGATTTGCCAACGCCCATTGTTCGAAATCCAGCATTGCTTCTACTGGGCACCCAGTAGCAAACTCTGCAGGCGAACCTATTAATGCATAGGCTCCAAAATAATTATTGGATCCAATTGAAACTTTGCAACCCATTCCACCGATTATTGAATAAGGTCCGATCTGGTTATTTTCGCCCATCTCGACGTCTATCGCAACAATGGCGGTTGGGTGAATGATATTTTTTTGCAAGTGTAAACCTCATAGAAAAGTAATGTGTTAACTCGCTGTTAAGACTACAAGTTAAATCCAGCCGCTCTCTTTTGAATAATAGTCCAATGCTTGTTGAACTGTTGGTGCTTGGTAGCCAAGATTCGTTGCCTCGGTATTGCTAATTAAGTAGCAGTTCGACTCGACCTCATTTATTGATATAACTGAGTTGCTTTTTAGACAGGTCTTTAAAAACTCGGCAATTTGTAATATAGTCATCGGCTCTTCGGCCCCAATATTGACAATGTGTTTGCCACTCAAATTAGAAATCAAGAAGCGATTTGTGAAGTTAGCAACCGCTGTCAAAGTCGTCATTGAATTATATAGTTTGTTTGGGTTTGTTATCTTGACGGTTGAGTTTGTCTTGAGACTTTCTACCATTCGTGGGATAAACGCCCGGTGAGCATGGTTCCCGAGGACGATCGGAAACCTTATTATTAATTGATTTTCATAACCTTCTAGTTGCGTCATTAAATGTTCTGATGCAAGTTTCGATGATCCATAAATTTCATGAGAATTAGTTGGCGTGTTTTCGGTGAGAATCTGTTCAGTAACGTTGCCGTACACAGAAAGTGTTGAATATGTCAAAATGCGAACGATTGAGTTTTGCCTTTTCAGCCAATTACTCAAATTCAGTGTGCCGAGCACATTGCATTCCACAACATTATTGATGTCAACATCCACCCACGGGAATGAACCCGCATTATGCACAACCGCCTCAAAATCTGAAGCAAGTTGATTAAAATCATCTTGGCAAGACAGATCAAGTTGAATCATTTCTACAAGTGAATTGTCAGCAAGATTTTGTACCCGCTTGTTGTGCCGTCTAAATGTGCCGACAATTTCGTGGCCTTGCCCTGCAAGCGATTCTGCGACATGGCTACCAACAAAAGAACTTGCTCCAGTGACTAGAATCTTCATACACAAACAGGATAGAGGCTTTTGAGATGTTGACCCGCCGTACAAAATGCAGACTTTGCGAATCTGAACAACTCGTGCTGTCGGTCAAGTTGCCAGTGACCACAATTGCCGATCACTATCGCGCGACCGGCGAGAAGCAAATGCCGCTATATCCGCTTGACATGTATCGGTGTAACGCATGTGGGCACATTCAATTACTGGATATTCTGCCACCAGCAGTCCTATTTGATGCCGAGTTCACTTACATGCCAAGTAAGAACCCGGCTTTGATTGAGCATTTCAAAATGTATGCAGACTTAGTTGCAAAACTATTAGAAGACCATTCGGCTTCTGTATGTCTTGACATTGGTTCTAATGACGGACTTTTCTTGCAGACGCTAAAGGCACGTTTTGGTTCTGAGATTCTCGGTATTGACCCAGCACACTCACCTGCCGAGCATGCACGGTCGCAAGGTGTTGAAACTTGGGAAGAGTTTTTTTCAGCCGATTCAGTTCGGAGGATCAAAGAGCGATTTAAAAAAGTTGACGTGATCTCAGCAAATAATGTTTTTGCGCACAACGATGACTTAATAAGTTTTGCAACCAATGTGGCGTCGTTGATGCATGATGGCTCAGTGTTCTCATTTGAGTTTTCGTATCTCGTTGATGTTGTTGAAAAAGGTCTCATTGGTACTGTTTTTCACGAGCATGTAAGCACTCACTCTCTCCTCAGTTTAATTCCATTTTTAAACCGTTGCGGACTTGATCTAGTTGATGTAAAACAAATTGACACACAAGGTGGAGCGGCGATTGGCTTCGCCAAATTGCTTTCAGCAAATTCACAAGTTTCTGAATCGGTCGCTAATTTACTGCAGCTTGAACGCAAACTAGGTCTTGATACTGAGCGAGGAATCAATAGTTTTAGAGATCGAATCATGACCGACAAGACTAAAGTTACAGAATTATTAAAGCCTCACGCTGGCGAAATAGTTGGCGGTTTTGGCGCTGCTCGCAGTGCTAATTTGCTAATAGATTTTTTCGAACTGGGATCGATTTTGAAGTTTATTATTGATGACAGTCCACAGAAATGTGGCAAATGGTTGAATGCTTTTGAAGTTCCGATACTTCCGAATAGTTCATTGGCTGAGAAAAATCCAAAAGTTGTGATCTGCTTAGCATGGATTCATACTGAAAAAATCACCGCGAGATTGAAAGAGACACTTGGATCTGGAGTAAAAATTCTCCAACTTTATCCCGAAATAAAACTCGTTTAATCCAATCTTTGACAGTCAAAATCTAAGATCTCGCCGGTGTAGCCCGAGGCTCGCAACTTTGGGATTATCTTTGCTGCAATCACAAGTGTTGTTGTAATGGCGATGTGGGTGTATCCAGAGAAGTCAAAACCCGAAACTAAGTGAAAGCCCAAAGGTGGGTTAACCGGTGGCGTCTTTCCTCTAAGGGCTTGTTTATCGTCATGCAGCGAATACTGCACTTGATCGCTAATAACAAACTGGGAAAGTGATACACCCTTGTGGCTTGCACCGATTATGCCAAGTTTATGAGTTTTCGCAAGTTTGTTTTGCCATCGTTGGCGTAGCGCAATCAATTTTTCAACTAGTCGAGAATCCGGTGGATAGTTTAATGCTGTTGTGTTTGAGCTTGGAGAAACTCTGATTCTCTCAGAGATAACCCCAGTCAATGTTGGAGAAACTTCTTGACTTTCATAAGCAAATAGAGAGTACTCAAGGTTTGTGCGTCTAAGAATCGTTTCGATATCTGAGCGGCGAAACAGATTTCGGCGTTCATTCCATACAAACTCAAGTGTTTCAATTTCGAATAGACGGTCGTAATCATTTAAGTCAAAAACAAAATGTCGAGCAGGGGAACTTAAATCAAACAATTTCTGAAGTAAATCACGATTGGCAATATGGTCAAAAAATCTGGTGATCAAAATTATTTGATGAGATTTCTTACTGTTTTCAATTTCAGTTATGAATTGATCTAATGGAATCGGATCTCGTTTAGATCTGTCACCAGAGACGACTGGCAACCAATCATCTGAGCAACCAGCATGATCATTTAGATTGACATCAGGAACTTCTAAGTCATTTGCTAGAAAGTTTGCCAATTGAAAATCTTTATATGAGAAAGTGTGTATCGAAACATCACTGAAGTCAAGATTGAGTGAACGAAGTATTAATGAAACTTTCGGGTAGTGCTCTGTTGGCTCACCGTATTTTATAAACCTATATTTTCGAGTCGGCATCCAGCAAGGATTATCGGTCTGAATTGCTGAGTGACCACAATTTTTACATGTTGTTAGAAAATATGAATACCCATTTGGTTCGAGTTCTGAATAGTGAAAGTCACTAGCGTCAAGCAAATTTTGGTGAAGACTTATCTGCACGTATTCGTTTGATTGGCAAACGAAGCAAAGGGTAAGTTCAAAATCAGTGTTTTGCGTCATGCATCCAACGGTGAATTGTTTCGAGTGTTGTGATTGGCTTGTAGCCGAGTTCAGTTGCACCTGATGAGTCAATGCGGAACGGCGGTGACTTCGGTTCTACCCAGTTGATCTGGCCCTTGTAATTGGTGGCTTTAGCCATCACATCAATGATCTCATGCAAAGGGATCGGGTCGGTTGAGCCAATTGGCACTGCTCTATAAATCGGTAGAGATTCGTTATCCAGAATCGCGACAATGAAGTCGGCGATTACTGTCTCATGAACGATGTTGTTAAACAAGTGATTCGGGTTAGATATAGAAATTTTTCCAGTACCCCTGACCATATTTAGAAATATTTTCGCTAGGAAGTGCCTATTTGCGTAAGGACCGGCGATTGCAGGGCTTCGTATGCTTACGGCTTCAATTGACGATCTTTCGTTTGATATGAAGCACTCTGCAGCCCACTTCGAAGCGCCAACTGGGACCGAGTGAGTCACACTTGTATTCTCATCAACGACTTCGGTGGACACCCTGCCATAAATTGACATTGACGAAATATGTACTAGACGACAAATATCTAATTGTTTTGCGCGATCAATTAAAAAGATCATACCAAGCCCGGTAGATCTCAATAATGCCGTAGCACTTCCTTCGTTCATTGAAGCAATGTGTACGAAACTTTCAAATCCGCCCACGATGTTGGTGAAAGTTGTTTCACTTTCGAGATCTAATGGGATTACTTCGGCGGCGGGCAGGCCTTGTGTGTTGATTTTTGATGATCGTACTGTGCCAACAACTAAGTGTCCTTCAGATTGAAGTTTTCGCCCCACGGCCTGGCCCAAGGGCGAATTAATGCCGGTTACAAGAATGCGACTCATGGGTACCTAATTTACAGCAAGTTTGTCAATGAATGCGAACCATTAATGCCGTGATGTGGTGAAAGTTCAATTAATGAGATGAGTTCTTCGAGTTCGGCAATTTGATCAATTGAGGAAATCACGATTTGCTCAAAAGTGAAGTGCAACGCACATCCTTGTTTGAGGATTCGTTTGACGATTGAACGTTGATAATCACGATCAATCGGCAACATCGAGACACTGCACATTGCAATGCCATCGTATTGGTTGGCCTTTTCAACAAGTGCTTCAAGTACTAAGTAAGTATTCGGAATTTGATTTTCAACTACATGCAAATGAAAAATCAGATTGTTTTTTTCACAGTAATTTCGCAACGTAGTACTCTGCAAGGTGATAGGTATTTGAAACCCGCCGAATGATCGAGGCGTTGTATACGCCTTCGTTGCTTTTTGTGGCGAAGAATTTCTATCAACCATTTGATGAAATCTCTTGTGCGTTTAGAATTGACAGCCCTATTTTGGTCGCTACGCGAGTCGTGATCGGCAAGTAATAGGTGCCGAGTCTGCGCTCAGGGTTCGTGAATGGTGTGAGCAAACCTGTGAAACGACAATTCATTGACCAACGAACTGATTTTGTTTCATTAAGGACATTTCCGTGTAAACAATTTGAATCAAAGATTAAAACCTTTCCGTAAGGCACCACCATGGTGACCATTTGTGAATGGTATTCGGTCTCTATCTGATCCATTGATTTGAAGTCACCTGCAGCAACTCTCTGTCGGGCCACGCGACTTTCGTTTGGCGGCAGAAGAAACATTGAGTTTGACTTCGATGCATCTGTGAGTGGCACCCACAAAACCACCTGAAAAGGTGAGTCGCCAGTCCAAATATCTGAGTGCATCGGCAACACCGAACTTTCGTCGTTTGGTTGCTGAATCGATAAGTTGACCTTGTTCTGCATCGACAGTTCGTTGCCGACCAAAGCTGCCAGACCCTGTCGGGCCAGCCAAAAATACCTTTGCCGAATATCGGAGATTTTATTTATCTCGTTAAATATTGTCAAGCGCAGGTCGTTTAAATGCTCGTTAGCCACAAAATCGTGAGAGATTGAGAGTTCGAAAGCGTTACTCTCAAGTTGATTTTGTTTCAACCAATTTATTGAAATTTGAGTTACGTCGTGGCGGATACTGTCAAGAATTTCAGGTGATTCTGCATCGCAAACAACAAATCCATTTCGTAGAAAGTCAGCGCTAAGAGTAATTTCTTCGGGTGTCATAAAACTGACCGTTGAATTTTTTTTCATCCCACTTAATGTTATCTGTTTTAGCGTGGTCAACTTTAGGATGCGGAAACTCTGAGAGGCAAACCTAACAAGCTATAAATGAGTAGCTGCACGAAGCAACAGGTAGGAACAGTTCAAACTTCCATTTGGTTTGTTCTTTATATTCTTTGAACGCAAGTTTTGGCCCTTGATCAGGCTGAGCTCTAAATGTGTCTAAGTCATCAAGATAGAGAACTGTGCCTCGTTGCATAAACGAATCTACCCAAGCAAAGACTGATTTGTATGATTCGTAGAGATTGCAGTAGACAGCTATGAGGGACGCTTTCACATTTTCTTTGACGAATTTTGTTGCAAGGTTTTTGGTTAAAGAATTCTTATAGGAGCCCTTGATAAGTCCCACTCTTTCCGTGAATTGACCATAGTTTCTTAACAACTCTAGAAATGAATCTGACGTCGTTTTAGCGCCACCAGTATTAAATTGAGGTTCAGAATGTGCGACTGTTTGTTCTGGCCAAACTTCAAAAGAGTCGCATGCGAAATATGCATCATTAACCAACGACCAGATTTTGACGATAAGCCACCTGCGGTTGCGCCAATATTTTTGGCATAGAAATCGTCTAATCCCATCACCATTGTGACTGTACGTGCGCGGTGCGTACTGAATTCGAAATATGAGCAAGCGATATGGCTACTAACGAGGAAGTCCATCGCGCTGCGATAAAACTCAAATTTTTGCGACTGCCTAAATCGTTGGTTATTTTCTGTCCAAGTTTCACGATTCGTCAGAAACTCCGGGCTATTCGCTGGAGTGAAATGTGGTTACTTAAAAATTGCATCTAACAAGGGTGCTACCTCTGAAGTTCAGGAAAACGGTAGTTGTCCCCTGGTACCGGGTGATCTTGGCCCCCTGCGCGAAGCGTTTCAGCCATCAGCATTGTTTGGCGGATGCAATCGTCAATGTCAATGCCGTAGAGATATGAGCCAGCACGACCAATCGAGAACACGCCTTCGGGCATGTCTGCGAAATACCGTTCAGCGCGAATCTGCTCACTTTGATACGGCATCGGGTAATGCTTACCATTGCCAAAAGTTGGTATCTCCATGCCGATCAGTGTTGTCGGCGACACATGGTGAGTAAATTTCTTATATTCAACCAATCGTGTGAACTTTTCATCATTGGCGTAATAAAGGAAGTAAACATTCTCCGGCAACACTGACTCTGTCGGGAAAACAATTTTGTGAAACTCTCGTCCCAAAAATGGTAATGCACCATAGCACTCATTGAAAATTGTGTCAGGGGCAATTGTGTTGATGATTATGTCATAGGATTTTTTCTCGCCATTGAATGACACAGTTTTATTAGGAATATCAAAGTTTGTAATTGTTGTTGAAAGCAAAACTTGCGCAGCTTGAGTTGCGAAGCCGAAGTAATAGTCGTAACCGTCGGGCGCGTATGGATATCCAGAGATTGCCGAATCCCATGCGGCTCGCGGACCATCCTTTAGCGCGACTCCTTTTGGCGACCAACCGAATGTATCGATTTTCTTATTGTCGTCTATTAGCCACATTTTTTTGCTGTACTCGTCAATGAACTTGTCGTAGAGTCTCTGACCAACCGAGCCGATCCAATAGTCTTCGATATTTTTTGCTTCTTTGGCGCCACGAAACTCTTCGCGCTTCTTTTCATCCATCTCGGCTTGGATTTCTTTGTAGTCGGGCATCGTGCGGACATCAGTCATGTTTATCGGGAATGCGTAAAACGCGTTGTCGCGCTCAACATAGGTTAGAAACTCGTGCTCTGGGCAACGACGAATCGGCACAATTGCATTGAGATACGTGAAAGTCTCTTCATACGGGGTGAGAAAGTGTCGCGGACCAAATGTGTAAGGGTGACCGCCGAACCATTGTGTGCGCACGCCTGCGCCGAGAAACGGTGCTGACTCAACGAGAGTCACATCCCATCCGCCGAGCATTTCAAGTTGGTGGGCTGCCGCGCAACCAGAAAACCCGCCACCGATAATTAATGCTGACTTCATTTAATATCTCCAATTCTTGGATCAAGGAAGATTTCGTCTTGCGTTCTTTCGTCGGCGACTAGATTCTCAAAGAAGTCGTGCAGAGGTTGAGTTTGTGCTTCAAACTTTAGGCTCAAAGCTTGATCTACTTTGTATTTATGAATCGGCCCGCGACTCATTAGTTTTGCGAGTTGCTGCCCGATCTGGCTGCGGAGAAGTTTTGCTATTAATTTGTCTTTTCTCTTTGACAATTTTTTTGATGTTCGAGTCTTGAATGTCTGTTTCTCGCTTAGTTTTTTTGACTCAATAATTGCTTTTGTTTTATTAGGCCGCCAAATCCTATGTTCATTTATACGTTCGCCTCCGAAGAATCCAGCATTACGAATATCCCAAAACATTGTTTGTTTGCGGTCGAAGTAGTCGTAGCCAAGGCTCTCGGCAAGTACTAGTTTTTTGTCGTTGTCGCCCCACGAGGCATAAAGTCGAGCAAAGATTGTTTTCACGGCTTTTGGATGAATCTCTGCAAGTGCGTGGTTGCACGTCATGATATCTACTTCTGGTATTGGTATTGAAAGATTCGCGAACCGCCACCATGGAATGTGTGTGATTTTGGCCGTGTCTGGTCGTGATGATGATTCTGAGTAATCAAAATAATCTGAGCCATAAATATCTGACCAAAGTTTCTTCTGATAAAGATAGAAGGCTTGTGCGGCATCCATTGCAAAATATTGGTGACCATCGTTGGCGAGTAGTAAACCGAGGTACCCACTTCCAGGGCCGATTTCCAATATTTGTAGTGGGCCGTCATGTGGTCGCTGTTTCATGATCAACTGATATTGGTAAAGCGACTTGACTAGAGCATTCTTGCCACTATTCCGAATCGTTAACTCTCGTTCAGAAAAACTGAGAATCTGTTTTGCAGTTTTGGTCACCAGGTCAAATTCATGGTCAGAATATTTGCCAATTGCTTGAAGAATTTTGTGAAATCGTCCTTCCTGCATAACATCGTGATAACGCCACAGTTCAGATTCGCTGTCAACCTTGAATGGGTAACCCAGTGTGTTCCAAAGTTCAAGGCTGAAGGCTTCAATCACTCGATTTGAAACTGTAGCCCGACCTGCTCGCTCGGCTTGATTATATTTTTCAACAATATTTGACATTGGATAAGTCTATCTAATCCTCTAGTTGCGAATGTATTCGCCAACAACTTTGTTAGTCCTCTTAAGTGAATCTTTTAGTTCGTTATTCGTTGAACTATTCAGGTCATCTTTTCGTAACTCGTCAAGCACCGAACGAATCTGCCAACCAGAATTGCGGTCAACCCAAGTTGGTATGACAACTGGTTTGCCGACTATAACCTCGCCGTCAGACGAAACTGTAATTTTTGTAGTAACGATCGCGCCATCTTGTGTGCTGGCTGGCCATGGCGGATCTTTCGGAGCTGTAGGCATGTCAGATAAAAAGTTGCCGAGTCCGTAGATCACCCATGTGCCGTTAACCAATTTGATTGGCTGCAGTACATGGGCATGGCTACCGATTATTAAGTCAACTTCACCTGATTTTGTGATCGCATCCGCAATTTTTATCTGATAAGAACTTGGAGCAATTTCTCTTTCATTGCCCCAGTGCATACTTAGCATTACGACTTGAGCGCCAAGTTTGCGGGCTTGACGCACATCTCGCAAAATGCGATCTGTATCAATTAACGCCGAGCGCCAAGTTTCACCATTAGCGGCAGGCAATCCGTTGTAACTAAATGTGTAGGACATATGTGCAATCGAGATTCCATTTACAAAAATTAACTTTGGATTTATCTCACTTGGCGTGCGCGCCATTCCAGTATGAGAAATCCCAACTCCGTCAAGAGCGTTCAATGTTGTGTCAATGCCGCGCGTGCCGCGGTCCATTGCGTGATTGCTAGCAGTGCTGCAACGGTCGTATCCGGCGTAGGCAAGAGCGTCGGTAATTTCACTAGGCACACCAAAAAATGGAAAAGTAGATAACTCTTCATCTGGCGGAGCGATGGGAGTTTCAAGGTGGCAAATTGCAAGATCAACGCTTGAAAGTATTGGTTTAACTAGCGCGAACATCGGGCGAAAGTCGTAGCCACGTACATCTTTGGTGGTATTGCCTTCTAACGCGGCGTTGCGTTGAGCGCCCGCCCATAATCGGCTGTGAGGCAATATGTCACCGCTAACCGCAAGAGTGAGCGAAAATTCGGTCGGTGCAACAGTTGTTATCGACTCACTAGTAGTCGCAGCAGAATTTTTAGTAGTTGTGTTCGTGGTTGAATCTATTGAAGTTGACGCACACGCAGTCAACACAACAGCGATGGCGCAAAATTTAGTTAAACGTTTCAAAGTCAACTCGCAATAAATTAGAGAATAGTTATTTGAGCCTGCAGTTTTAAACCTGAAAGATTAATGTTGTGGGCCACGCACGAGTTTGCCTGGTAGCTCACCAGTGAACTCATCATGATCAACTGTTTGCACACCGTTGACAAGAGTCGCCACATAACCATGTGCAGTTTGTACCAACCGTCGACCGTTTGCTGGCAAATCAAAAACAACTTTTGGATTGTCGAATCCAAGTGAATCAAAATCAATCACATTTATGTCAGCACGTAAGCCCGGCAAAATTGCGCCACGGTCGCATAGACCATGCAACTCGGCAGTGTCACGAGTTTGTCGTCTGACCATGTGTTCAAGTTCGAGCCTCGGCCCACGCTCACGATCGCGTACCCAATGCGTGAGAATGAATGTCGGCATGCCTCCGTCGCATATCACGCCGCAGTGTGCTCCGGCGTCGCTCAAACCGTTTCGCGTGTTCGGGTGTTGCAATAATTTATGAGTCATTGACAAATCACCATACGCATAATTTAAAAATGGACGATAAATCATGCCCGTGCCGTTATTCGTGAGCAAGTGATCAATGATTACTTCGAACGGTGTTTTGCCAGTGCGAGAGGCGATGCCTGCAACTGATTGTTCTCGTGTTGGTTCGTAGTCAATTGTCGCAGAAGTAATCGGAAACATTGTGTGAAAATTATCGCCCACGAATTGTTTGAAGAAACGATGAGTTGGTTGTTCTTGAATCAATCGCGCACGACGTGCAGGATCTGCGAGTGCAGCAGCGCGTTGTGCGATCGGCAAATTCGCAACTTCAAGATATGCATTGTGCATCATTAGTGGGTGCACAGTGCCTTGCAAGAACATAATTAATCCGATGCTTCGACCAGCAACTTGTGCTTCAATTTTTTCACCTAGCTTTGCTGACTCTTCGATCAAAGTTAAAGTCTCACGCCAAAGTTCGGCGTCGTCGGCAGGTTGATTTAAATTGATGCTCATCTTCACACCAGTGCGTCGCGTTAATTCGCGCATCCAACCCCACTCATCACCCGGCACGCGCCAGTGTTCGGCAGCCATCTGAAAAATACCATGACCAGCACGACGTATTCCGTCTGCGATGCCAAACAACTCATCTGGCTGAGCACTCGTGCCAGGCACGAATTCTCCGCTTTTGCTTTTGTGTAACGAAGTGCGAGAAGTCGAAAAACCGAGAGCACCGGCACGTAAAGCCTGTTCAGTTAGTTGGGCCATTTTGCTGATGTCATCGGGTGTTGCGTTTTCGTTATTCGCACCGCGATCACCCATAACAAATGCACGCAATGCACCGTGACCGATTTGTGCGCCAAGATCGATCACTCGCTTGCGCTTGTCGAGTGCATCAAGATATTCAGGGAACGATTGCCAATCCCACTTGATGCCTTCAGTCATCGCCGCACCAGGAATATCTTCGACGCCTTCCATTAATTCAATTAACCATTCGTGTCGCTCGGGGAGCGCTGGTGCAAAACCGACGCCGCAGTTTCCCATTACTGCAGTTGTCACGCCATGCCAACTGCTTGGTGTTAGCCAAGAATCCCAAGTTGCTTGCGCGTCGTAATGCGTGTGCACATCAACCCATCCAGGTGCAACGAGCATCGCGTCTGCATTTATTACATGCGATGCGTGACTAGTCGATGCTTTAAGGGCGGGAGTAATTTCGACGATGCGTCCGTCGTTGATAACAATGTCAGCTGGTCTTTGTGGCGCACCCGTGCCATCTACAAGTGAGGCATCTCGAATCACAGTTGTTGCCATGCGCTAAGCCTAGATGCGTAAGTATGATCAGCAAGGAGGAAAACCAACTATGGAAATCAATAATTCGTTTGAAGTAAAGGCCCCACTTGATGTTGCTTGGCAAACATTGACTGACCTAGCGCGAATCGCGCCGTGCTTGCCCGGGGCAACTTTGACGAGTATTGAAGGCGACGTTTATAAGGGACACGTAACTGTGAAGGTTGGTCCGATAGTTGCAAAATTTGGAGGACAAGCGATATTTCAAGAGCGCAATGACGCCGAGCATCGAGCCGTGTTGAAAGGTGAGGGTCGCGACTCGACAGGCAAAGGTAATGCCTCGGCAATTATCACTGCGCAACTTGAAGTCGTGGATGCTCAAACAACCCGATGCAGTGTGAGCACTGATTTAACAATCACCGGCAAGATTGCACAATTTGGCCGTGGTGCCCTCGCCGATGTGAGCGACAAGTTGCTCAAACAATTTGTTGTCAATCTCGAGACAACAGTCTTGGCGCAAGATGCGAATCAAGTTGCGGCACCCGTGACAACATCAAGCGTTACAAACGAGCAAAGTGTTAAGCCTGAAAGTGACGCGACAAAAACTCGGCGAATAATAACGCCAGTTGAAAATGCACCATTAGATTTGCTGGGTTCGGCTGGTATGTCACTAGCGATGCCGATTCTTAAACGAGTATTGCCGCCCGTTGTCGGCGTTGTTGCAGTTATCTCTGCACTTGTTTGGTTTATTCTCCGCTAAAAATTCTGCGACTTGCGATTTACGCTTCGCGGCCAAATTATTTCGGCAAATAGGCAAGTGTTGCATCATGCAACAACTTATTTGAAGTAATTAATGAGTTGGCTCGCCAGTCGTTTGCACCGAAGCGATCGCTAAATTTGCCACCCGCTTCTTGAACAATCGGCACGAGCGCAGCAATGTCATAGGGCGCCAAACCAATATTGTCAATCGCAATATCAACTACACCTTGAGCGACCAGCATGTGTTGCCAGAAGTCGCCGTAACCGCGAACACGCGAAACGTCGTTTTGTAATTTTGTTAACGCTGCAGTCGCGCCAGTTTTATCCCAGCTTCTTGTTGCAGTAATGCTCAGACTTGCTTGGGCCAGAGTTTCAATATTGCTAACACGAATCGGTTTCGAGTTGTAGAACGCGCCACCACCAAGATGCGCCCACCAACGCATTTGCAGAGCCGGCGCAGAAACCACACCAAGCACCGGAACATTGTTTTCGACAAGCGCGATTAACGAAGCCCAAACTGGGACGCCACGAACAAAATTGCTCGTGCCATCAATCGGGTCAATCACCCATTGAAACTTTGCATCACTTGGACCGACAATTCCATGTTCTTCGCCGAAGACACTGTGCTCTGGTCGTTGTGCACGCAAAATATTTGTGATCGCGGTTTCGGTCGCACGGTCTATTTCGGTAACTTCACTTTTGTCGGCTTTGCGTTCGACGGTAAATGAGCGAGTGTTGAAACCAGCAAGACTTACAGCGTCTGCGGCGTCAGCAACTTTTAGTGCCAATGCAAGATCACTGGTCAAATTATGCATTAAATTCGTCGTCGTTAATTTGGCTTAACGATTGCCAGTGTTGCGATAGTTTCAGCAAGTGAGTTTGCATCAAGTCCAAGTTGCGTCAAAATCGCATCAGGTTTTGCTTGCAGCGTAAATTTAGTTGGCAAACCTAGTACTTCGGTTCGCGGGTGCACCGAGCCTTCAGCATTAGTCACCAAGTCAGCGAGCATCATTCCGACTCCGCCATCTCGAATGCCATCTTCGATTGTTACAACAACACAGTGTCTTGAAGCATCGGCGATCATCATCTCATCGGCTGGCACGCAACAACGAACATCCCATAACGTGACTTCGATTCCGCGAGAAGCGAGAATTTCGGCTGCTTGATCAGCGGCACCAACCATTTTACCGATCGCCAAAATACAAACATTCGGCACTGACGAGTTACGCAATTTTCGTGCTTGCAAACCTGAACCGACTTCGTGTTCACCGACAACTCTTGCTAGTCCTTTTGGGTATCGAATTGCTACTGGCCCCGTATCTGCAAGCACAATT
This sequence comes from Ilumatobacteraceae bacterium, assembly GCA_964203235.1. GTDB lineage: Bacteria > Actinomycetota > Acidimicrobiia > Acidimicrobiales > Ilumatobacteraceae > BACL27. Next base: position 399,362 of record CAXNLE010000002.1, on the reverse strand, counting down.
GCATCTTCAAGCATCTTTGCTAAATCTTGCGCGCTCGAAGGCGCAAGCAAACGCATACCGGGCACTTTAGAAAGCAACGCCATGTCGAAAATGCCGTTATGACTCGGGCCATCGTCACCTGTTATTCCGGCTCGGTCTAAACAAAACACAACCGGTAAGCGATGTAGTGCAACGTCGTAGACGACTTGATCCCAAGCACGATTTAAAAATGTTGAATACAACGCAACGACGGGTCGCAAGCCACCCATTGCCATGCCTGCCGCAGCAGTTACTGCGTGTTGCTCAGCGATACCGACATCAATGAATCGGTCAGGAAAGTGCGATTGAAAAGGTAGCAACCCAGTTGGCCCAGGCATTGCTGCAGTGATTGCAACTACACGACGATCGTGCTCAGCAATTTTTATAATCGCATCAGCAAAAGCCTGGGTGTAACCCGTTGGCAAAGATTTTGGTGGGCCCATGATCGGATCAAAAACTGGCGCATCATGTAAGTTTTTTTCGTCGTCGTCTTCTGCCGGCGCGTAGCCACGACCTTTTTGTGTAATCACATGAATTACAAGTGGACCTTCATCAACTTTTATCGCAGCGTTGAATGCTTGTTCTAACTCTTGTTGGTTGTGACCGTCGATTGGCCCAACATAACGAACACCGAGGGCTTCAAAAAATGCGGTCGGCTGCAAGAACTCGCGTATTCCTGCTTTGAAAGCATCTAGGCCGCGCCCAGCTTGTGGTCCGACAATTGGCAATTGATATAAAAACTTTTCTAACTTGCGTTGACGACGAACATAAACCGGGTTCAAACGAATTTTAGTAAGTACCCGCGAAAGTTTTTTTGTAATCCGATCTTGCGGGTGTGTCAGATCAATTGTCTGACCCATCGCATTTGGTGCTGTTGCCAAATCAAGTCGGCTCGTGAGATTAGAAATTGTAGGAGCATAAGAACGACCGTTGTCATTAAGCACAATAATTACTCGTCGTTGTGAGTGTCCAAGATTGTTAAGTGCCTCATAAGCCATACCGCCGGTTAGCGAACCATCGCCGATCACGGCAACTATGTGTTGTCGGTCTGGGGTTTGTCCAGAATCACGAGCTACTGCAAGACCGTATGCATAACTTAGAACTGTTGATGCATGACTATTTTCGATGAAGTCATGCACGCTCTCTTCGCGACTCGGGTAACCAGAGATACCGCCTGCTTGTCGTAAATTACTAAATCCTCCGCGACGGCCAGTAACAATTTTGTGCACGTAAGCCTGATGACCCGTATCCCATAAAATTGCATCTCGTGGTGACTCAAAAACTCGATGCAGGGCGAGTGTCAATTCGACAGCACCTAAATTAGAGCCCAGGTGACCACTGTTTTTAGCAACCGATTCAACGATGAACTCGCGAATTTCGCCAGACAACTCAGCGAGTTGTTCATAACTTAAGTTCGCAAGATCGCTCGGTTGGCGAATGTCTGATAACGCCATGTCGCCCTTAACGCTAGTCCCGCGATGTCTGAGGTGCCCTAACGAGACGGGCTACAAGACGTCGATGGTTAATGAAATGGATTTCAGTGCCAATGAAATATGCCACAGCAAAAACAAGTAACCCTCCGACGCCGTCAATCCAGAAGTGGTTGCCCGTGACGATGATGCACAACATTGTCACACCCGGATAAATCAGTAGCGCTAGACGCATCCAAAATTTTCTCGCAATTGGCCACAACCCGAACGCACACCACGTAGACCAACCGATGTGCAGTGAAGGCATTGCCGCATATTGGTTTGTAATTTTGCTCCCGGGACCGCTATCAAATGCCCAGGGTCCGCCGAACTCTTTAATCGTGTCGACGAAGCCGAAATTTTCTGCGCCATTGCGTGTGCGCAATTCACTAACAATGCATTTAGCGCCGAAGCCAGCGTCTGGGCAGGGAGCATCAAGCAACCGCGGTGGCATCAACGGAAACAATGAAAAACCAATAATGGCCAATGCGGTCATTACGGCAAGAGTGTTTCGCCACTGTCCGAAAACTGATGGTCGAAATTTATACAACGCGATGAACACTCCTAGTGTGACGAAAAAATGAGCGGTGCCGTAATACACGTTCATTGTCTTGATAAACCAAATATGTGGCAAGAACCACTCTTGAATTGTTTCTTCGTGAAATAGACCAATCCATCGCTCAAAACGAATCACTCGAACCGCATTTGTGAATGCGTGGTTCGGCACCGACACTCCTTCGACAAGTGTCGAACCAAATTGGTTTCTAATTGACGTATAAACCGAATAAAAAATACTGATGATTATTGCTTCTTTCCACCAGACCATTCGATGTTGAAAATCATCCGGCAGTGATGGCCGCCGATCGCGCTTTTCTTTTGGGCCTAAAGTCGCATTTTCCACATTCAAACTTTACGAGCGACAAGACTCAGTTATGCCACCCCCTCTAGGCTGTTGACATGTCTTCAACATCAAACAAATCTCAAACCGCAGAACCTCTTGTTGCTTCAGATGTTTTAGAGCGTGTGCTGGCCAAGGGGCGCAGCACGGGCGCCGAGTTCGCAGAGGTATATATAGAGGACAAAAGATCAACGTCGGCGGGCCTAGATGACGGCAAGGTCGAGCAAGTGACTTCGGGTCGCGACCGTGGCGCAGGTATTCGAGTTGTCGCCGGTGAGACAACTGGTTTCGCGCACACATCTGATCTCTCAGAGCGAGGATTGATGGCAGCGGCTGAAGCTGCTGCGGTGGCCGCCAAGCAAGGTGGTGGCGGAGTAAACAAAGTTCAACTCGGCGCCGAATTGCGACATGCTGTAAACACAGTAAAAATTTCTCCAGACGGTGTAGAAAAATCTCGCAAAGTTGAGTTGCTAAAACGTGCCGATGCCGCAGCGCGATCAGTCAACTCTGCAATCGTTCAAGTCTCTGCCGGCTACGGCGATTCGCTTCGAAGAATTTTAGTTGCCAACAGCAACGGCGTGTTAAGTGCCGACGATCAAGTGCGCACACTGTTGCGAGTAAGTGTTGTTGCAACTGGTGACGGCGGTATGCAAACCGGATACGACTCACTTGGCCACACAATTGGATTTGAGTTGTTTGACGAAAATGATGTTGAAGAGTTGGCAATTCGTGCAGCCAAACAAGCGGTGACAAAACTCAGCGCACGACCTGCGCCATCGGGTGCGATGCCAGTTGTGATCAAGCGCGGCAGCGGAGGCGTGTTGTTTCACGAGGCATGCGGTCACGGACTCGAAGCCGACCTTGTTGGTAAAAGTGCAAGTGTGTATCGCGGCAAGATGGGCGAACTCGTCGCATCGCCATTAGTGACACTAATTGATGACGGCACGATGACAGCAGAGTGGGGCGCAATTGGTATTGATGACGAAGGTCATCCATCGCAACGCAATACTTTGATTCAAGACGGCGTTCTCACAGATTACATGTGGGATTATCTGCGTGCACGCAAAGAAGGCCGCGCACAAAGTGGCAATGGCCGCCGCCAGAGTTATCAGCACTTGCCGATGGTGCGAATGACTAACACTTTTGTGATCAACGGTAAAGAAGATCCAGACGACATTGTGCGAGACACGAAGCATGGCGTATACATCGCCAAACTTGGTGGCGGACAAGTCGACACCGCAAGTGGCGACTTTGTATTTGGAATGACCGAGGCGTACTTAATTGAAAATGGTGAAATCACAGAACCTCTTCGCGAGAGCAACTTGATCGGCAATGGTCCAGAAGTTTTGAAAGATATTGATTTGCTTGGCAATGATTTTGCGATGGGCAACCCTGGTATGTGCGGCAAAGACGGTCAAGGCGTGCCAGTCGGTGATGGTCAACCAACACTTCGTGTGCGTTCGCTGACAATTGGCGGAACCGCAGCATGAGTGATGGGGTACAAGAACTACAAAAACTTGCCGACTCGATTGTTAGTAGAGCCAAAAACGGCGAACAAATCGAAGCGTATGTGACTCGTGGCGGTGAAACTTCGGTACGCGTCTATGAAGGTGAAGTAGAACATTTTGTTTCTGCACAGAGCGAGGGCATCGGAATTAGAATAATTAAGGAGGGTCGAACAGGTTTTGCTTACGCAGGGACGCTTGAAACAGATGCAATTAGTGAAGTGTTGGCAGAAGCACGCGACAATGTTCAATTCGGCACACTAGATGAGTGGGCAGGTCTTGCCGAGCCAGATGGCGTTGCACAGATTCCACAAAAGTTTTGGGATGAAGAACTCGCAAATTATCCAACGGATAAAAAGATTTCAATTACAAAAGAGCTTGAAAAGTTAACTTTGGCTGCGGATGCGCGCGTTCGTGCCGAAGAAGCGAATTACGAAGACGGTTGGGGTGAAACTGCTGTTGCCACTACAACGGGCATTCGCGAAAGTGGTCGAGGAAACTCGTGTTACGTCTCGGTGTCAACTTTGGCAGATGATGGTGATGAATCACTGACCGGATTTGGTTTTTCAGTGGGTGACTCTCCAAAAGAATTTGATCTCAAGAAGGCAGCCCATGATGCGGCCGATCGCGCGACCCGTTTGTTGGGCGCGACAAAGCCCGCGAGCAAACTTGTGACAATAGTTCTTGACCCGTATGTCACTTCTCAATTTGTCAGTATTTTGTCAAGTGTTTTAAACGGTGAAAGTTTGGCAAAAGGAAGAAGTTTGTTTGCAGACCGTCTTGATCAACCAGTGGCAAGTGCAAAGTTCACTCTCGTTGATGACCCAACTAATCCACTTGCCTACACGGCAACGGATATTGACGGTGAAGGCTTAGCGGCCCGACGAAATGTATTGATTGAAAACGGAGTGCTTAAAAAATTTGTGCACTCAAGTTATAGCGCTCGGCGTATGAACACGAAAAGTACTGGTAATGCAACTCGTGGTGGTTTCGCTGGGTCACCAGGTGTTGGTTGTCTCGCGATGCAAGTTCAACCGGGTACGAAATCTCAAGCCGAGTTAATTAGTGGTATTGACGACGGCGTATTGATTCAAGATGTGTCAGGAATGCATAGTGGAGTAAATACGATCTCTGGAGATTTCTCGACTGGTGCATCTGGCATTGTGATCAGCAACGGCACACTCGGGGCTCCGATTCGCGAATTTACGATTGCATCAACTTTGCAAAAAATGTTGTTAAACATTGTTGATCTAGGCAATGACATCGACTGGCTACCGATGCGAGCAGTTGGACTCTCACTAGTAATTAGCGATGTGATGCTAAGCGGAGCTTAAACGTATGTCGATCTTGCACGCGATCGTGTTGGGCATCGTGCAAGGATTAACTGAATTTCTACCGATTTCTTCAAGCGGTCACTTGGTGATCGTGCCTTGGCTGTTTGGTTGGAATGATTTCGAAAATATGGCGACAACAGCCAGAGCATTTGATACGGCTTTGCACCTAGGCACGCTCGTCGCTGTTTTAATTTATTTGCGCAAAGATCTGATTATTTACATAAGTCACGGTTCGCAATTAATTTTCAACCGTAAGCAGCCAGCAACACAAGCTGGCCGACGAGCATGGTTGTTGGTTTTATCTGCTGTGCCTGCAGGTATCGTCGGCGCGGCGTTTGAAGACAAGATCACTGAGAAACTCGGCAGTCCGGCTTTAATAAGCGTCAGTCTGATCATTTTTGGTGTAGTTCTAATTTGGGCTGATCGTCGAGCGACGGCAAAAAATTATTCACAAACGGTTGATACATTCACGATGCGTAATGCACTCGTGATTGGTGCGGCACAAGTGCTCGCGCTCAACCCTGGCACATCGCGAAGCGGTATCACAATTACTGCCGCTCGGCTTTCTGGATTTTCACGTGACGCTGCCGCACGGTTGTCATTTTTAATGAGCGTGCCGATTATTTCAGGTGCAGTTATTTTTAAACTTGTAAAACTTGTGCGCGATGGAATACCTGACGGTTTGCTCGTGCCGATGATAGTTGGAATTGTCGTCGCCGGAATCTCTGGCTGGGTTGCGATGTGGTCAATGATTCGTTTGGTGCGAACTAAGACATTTGCACCGTATGTGGTTTATCGCTTCATGATCGGCGCTGGTGTGTTGATCGCAGTTGCGTCAAACTGGCGCTAGTAAATTAAAAGCTAGCCAACTAGAGCTAGCCAACTAAAACTAGAGCGACTATCCCGAGTGCTGCCGCATCTGCGATTTTCGGTGCGTTTGTGAGTGGCACAGCGAGCACAACAGTTTCTGATCGACCCGGTTGCAATGCAACATCAATTACTAACACGCGATCTAGTACAACTGTTGCGTTAATGATCACATCGACATAGTCACCAGCACGAAGCTCGGGTAGTGGCCCAACGCTTTGCATCGCCACTGCACGAAACCCAGCAGGTATTTCGTGGCGACTATCTTGTGGTGATGCGACGTTTGAACTAGATGTGAAGCCGAGCGCAGTCACAAGATATAACAGCGCACTTAAAATAGCCAGCGCAACAATAACGAGTCGTTGTCTCGAAGCGTCTCGACAAAGGGCGTACCACTGATCGATGAGTTTTGTTTGCATGGCTAGAGGCCATGTGTGCGGATTATTCGCTTTTGGCTGGGCTAGTTTTCGTTTCGCTCTTCGACTCTGTTTTTGTTTCGGTTTTAGTTTCGGTTTTAGTTTCGGTTTTTGTTTCAGTTTTGTTGGCAGACTTTTCACCGCTAGATGCACTCGAGCCATCTGAACTTGAAGTGCCAGTAGAAGTGCTCGCCGTGGCGCTCGTTGAAGCGGCAGAGTTAGAACTAGCACCCGATTTAGAACCGGCGGCGCTGTCGTTTTTATAGAACCCGCCACCTTTGAAAGTGATCCCAACTGGAGTGAAAACCTTCTTGACTCGGCGCATCGTGCCATCTGATGGGTGCGCCGCCTCAGTTAGTGCATCGTCGGTGAACGCCTGGTGAACTTCAATAGTCTCACCAGTGTCAATGAACTTGTAAACATAAGTTGGCATAGGGCTTTTGATTCTAGGATGTTCGGATGGCTGTACGCACCGTTGTGATTCCTGCGGCCGGAATGGGCACGCGGTTCTTGCCAGCCACTCGTGTGACACCAAAAGAATTGCTACCTATATATGACACACCGGCAATTCAGTTTGTAATTGACGAGGCAACTGCAGCGGGAGTTGAGCGAGTAATTATTGTTACAAGTCGTTCTAAGCCTTCGATTGAGGCTTATGCGTCATCTGCCAGCACCGCCAAAGTTGCAGTCTCCGTTGTCTATCAAGATTCGCCATTGGGTCTCGGTCATGCAATTAGTTGCGCGCGCAATGCCGTTGGTCAAGAGCCGTTCGCGGTGATGTTGCCTGACGAAATTATGGGTGATTCATCGCTAATGAAATCACTTATCGCGCTTTACGATCGGACAGGCACGAGCAGTATTGGATTAAAAAAAGTACTAGCAGTTGAAGTTTCAAATTACGGCAATGTTGAAATTGCCGGCAGAAAAGACGTCTCGCCAAGCGAGAGTGCAGTTGCAATCACTCGTGTTATTGAAAAGCCAAAGCCCAGCGAAGCGGTCAGCGACCTTGTGATTATTGGTAGATATGTCTTGGCACCGAGTGTTTTTGATCATCTTGAGGCAATTAAGCCAAGCGTTAACGGCGAATTTCAACTGACTGATGCACTTGCTCTGCTTGCTAACGAAAATCAACTACTTGGTATTGTTAGCGATATAACTCGTTATGACACGGGCACGCCGATGGGTTTGCTACGTGCAGTAATTGAAATTGCATTGGGTCGTAAAGATATTGGTCCACAACTACAGACTTGGCTTGAAAATAAATTCAACAAGTAGATAAACACATAGAGGTTTTATGGCTCAAGATTTTGGTGTCAATGTCGATGCAAAACAAGTTGGGTTTGATCAAGGTCGTTTAGCAAAAATTGACAGTCACTTTAAGCGCTATGTAGATGAGGGCCGTTTGGCTGGCTTTGCAGTTGCAGTAGCACGTCGCGGCGAAGTAGCACACTTTGCAATGTACGGTGCGAAAGATTCTGACACCGGAGAGCCGATCACGAGCGACACGATGTATCGCATATATTCAATGACCAAGCCGGTTACTTCGATTGCATTGATGATGCTTGTTGAACAAGGGTTGTTGCAACTCACAGACCCAGTGAGCAAGTTCATCAAGTCGTTTGGTGAAACTCGAGTTTGGAATACGGGAACAATTTTGAGACCGATGACTGCCGCGCTAACCGAGCCAATGAGGGTTTGGCATCTGCTGACACACACATCCGGATTGACCTATGGCTTCAATTATGCGGATGTTGTAGATGATATGTATCGGCGGGCCGGCTTTGAAAATGGGGTTGCTTATAGCGAATCTCTTGAAGTTGTCTGTGACAAAATCGCAGCGTTGCCGTTGGTGTTTCAGCCTGGCTCAAGTTGGAACTACAGCATGGCAACTGATGTTGTTGGACGAATTATTGAAGTTGTTTCAAAAATGCCGTTAGATGAATTTCTAGAAAAGAATATTTTTGCACCGCTGGGTATGAGAGACACGGCTTTTTGTGTGCCAAAAGAAAAGCAATCTCGTGTTGCTTCGCTTTATCGCTATGACGAGGTTAATCATTCAAAAATCAAACTTGAAAGTTTTGGAAACAGTGCGATTGAGAAGCCAAAATTTCTTTCAGGTGGTGGCGGTTTGATTTCAACTGCTGGCGATTATTTTAAATTTATTAAAATGCTTGAAGGTCGCGGAAAATCAGGTGATGTTCGTATTGTCTCTTCGCGAACAATTGATTTAATGACGCAGAACCACTTGCCAAATAATGCCGACATCTCAACTTTTGGGCGTCCAATCGGTGAAGAATTTTTATATGACGGACTCGGTTTTGGATTGGGATTCTCAATTGTCGTCGATCAAGCAAAGACTCGAGTTGCCTGCCCAAACGGGACATTTAGTTGGGGCGGAATGGCCAGCACTGCATTCTGGGTTGATCCGGTAAATGAAATCAGTGCGATGTTCTTCACCCAGTTGATCCCGTCAGGCACATACCCAATTCGACAGTATCTACGGTCACTCGTTTACGCAGCACTAGTTGATTAGCTAGTCAAGTAACGCGTTTGAAATTATTCGGTTCATCTAAGACAAAACCAAACTGATCAACTTTGACTTCAACTTCAGTGTTCGAAGCCGAACTGATGTAGCGCCAAGAGTGTTGTGCAAGTTTTGTGTATTGATGTGTTTGTTTTGTAATCCCTAGAGTTTCAATGTCAATAACTGCAACTGTCAGAGTTGCACTATCGCCAATTAGAAGTGGCAATCTTCGGATTGGTATGCAGTTTGTAAATGGCGAATTTGCAAAATCGAGATCGGTACAGCCGTCTAGTTCTGTGCGGTGCGCGCCGTTAACTTCTCCCCATCGACCATGGCTGTCTGTGCCGAGCCAAAGATCTGGGTCTTCGAGATCGCGAAATAATAAACATTGCTGAATTACCCAGCCAGCCGAAAGTCGCAGCACAAACTGGGCATTGTCGGCGCCAAGTGTGCCCTCGGCTGTCCAGGCTTCGTTCTCCCAACGCAAAGTCACGGCACTCGTCGCATGGTTTTGCGCCAAGCCCAATGCGAGCCACGTCGCACTGTGACCCGAGGCAGAAAGTGATTGGTAAGTGGTTAGATCGCCGCTCATGTCGGTTTCATTTTACGAAGCCTGTCGTCAGATCTGTGGCGATACCGTCAGCAATGTGATTTCTCTCGTTGAAGCGCAAGAAATTGTTATAGGTGGTTGCCAGAAGTTAGATCCAGTATTGGCCGATTGTCAGCAAATGGCTGGTCGAGTCGTCGCTCAAGATGTCGTCGCCACCGAATTTATTCCGCCATTCGCAAACTCTGCAGTGGATGGTTTTGCGGTGCGAGCACAAGACGTAAAAACTGTCGGTGTCGAACTTGAAGTCCTTGGTGTGATCGGTGCTGGCCATATTGCGAATTATGAAATTAGCGAAGGTCAGACTGCGCGAATCATGACGGGTGCGCCAGTGCCACAAGGCGCAGATGCAATTGTGATGATTGAAGATGCAACTGTGATCAGCGAAACTCGCGTGAGGTGCAATAAACCAGCGCAAGTTGGCGACGCAATTCGCGAAGTCGGCGAAGACGTGAAAACTAGTGATGTTGTATTTGCTGCTGGGTCAGTGATCAATCCGGCAGGTGTCGGAGTATTGGCGGCGATCAATGCCCGCGAAGTTTTAACTTATCCACGACTTCGCGTGGCGATGCTTTCAACTGGTGATGAACTCGTCGTAAATGGTGGAGAACTTAAACCGGGTCAGATTCGCGAAAGTAATTTAACAATGTTGGCAACAATGATCGGCGCTACTGATTGCGAAGTCATAAATCTCGGGATAATCAACGACGACGAAACAAAACTTGAACAAATTTTGCGTGAGGTTGCCTCACGTTGTGATGCGATTGTTACGAGCGGTGGTGTTGGGCAAGGCGACTTTGATGTTGTCAAGATCGTATTATCGCGAATCGCCGAGATGCAGTGGATGCAGATGGCGATCAAGCCAGCAAAGCCATTTGCGTTTGGCAAACTCACGACGAACGACTCGCGGGTAATCCCAGTATTCGGTTTGCCGGGCAATCCAGTTTCGTCAATGATCAGTTTTGAAATGTTGGCGCGACCAGCCCTGCGCAAGATGATGGGGCATACACAAAATTTGACGCGACCAAAAGTGCTAGCAATAGTTGACAAACAAATGAAGCGTCGTCGCGACGGCAAAATCCACTTGATGCGCGTGTTTGGAACATTTGAAAATGATGGCCGTCTGCATGTCCGCGACACTGGCCCGCAGGGTAGCCATCAACTCGCAGCCACTGCGCTTGCTAACGGGTTAGCCCTTGTGCCAGATTGCGAAGGTCTAGCCGCAGGCTCTGAAGTTGAAGTGATGTTGCTGGGCTAATTGCCTCGCAATAGGCTTAGTTCATGGAGATGCGATCGTGGAACTGATTGACCCGTTCGGCAGAACCGTTCGTGATTTACGGATATCAATCACCGATCGTTGCAATTTCAGGTGCACGTATTGCATGCCAGAAGAAGGCATGGTGTGGCTTGATCGCAAAGAGATTTTGAGTTTTGAAGAGATTTATCGTTTGGCACAAATTTGTGTTGAACGATTTGATGTTGACAGCATTCGATTAACTGGTGGCGAGCCAACAGTGCGGGCTCACTTGCCAGTTCTTGTCGAAAAACTTGCAAAATTGCGAGTGCCAAAGACGGCGAATTCACCGCTGGCAGGTAAAAACATAGATTTGGCGATGACGACTAATGGGGCGACACTGCGTCTGATCGCCGAAGAACTTAAATCTGCTGGTTTATCGCGAATAAATATCAGCCTTGATACTTTGCAACAAGCAAAATTTCTTAAGATCACTCGGCGAGATCATCTGGCAAACGTCATAGACGGCATTGATGCCGCAGTACAAGTTGGTTTTGCCCCAGTGAAAGTTAATGCGGTAATTCAGCGAGGCGTAAACGACGACGAGATTGTCGCCCTTGCGAGTTTCGGCCGAGAGAAGCAAATTGAAGTTCGATTTATCGAGTTCATGCCGCTTGACGCTCAAGGGCAATGGCAACGCAACGATGTTGTTGGTCAAGATGAAATTGTTGCAAAAATAAATAGTGTCTACCCGCTAGAGCAAGTTGCTAGTCGTGGTGCGGCGCCAGCCGATCGTTGGAGATATCTAGATGGTGGCGGAACTGTCGGAGTGATTCCGTCGGTGACAAAACCATTTTGTGGAGATTGTGATCGCGTGCGATTAACTGCCGAGGGTCAGTTTCGCACCTGCCTGTTTTCGACTACAGAATTTGATTTGCGCGAAATGTTGCGTGGCGACGCAAGCGACGATGCACTTGCAGCCGAAATTAAGCGTGCGGTTGGCACGAAGTGGGCGGGTCATGCGATCGGCAGCGTCACATTCGTTCGTCCAAAACGCTCAATGAGCCAAATCGGTGGCTAAAAAGCACGATCATGTCTGAATTAAATTTTTCTCACCTCGACCCAATGGGTCGGGCGCGAATGGTTGATGTAACCCCAAAAGAACCGACTCAACGTCGCGCGATCGCTCGGTGCAAAGTGTTCATGAAGCCTGCAACCACTGCGGCTATCGCCAATCGTGAAGTTAAAAAAGGTGATGTTCTGGCGGTGGCTCGAGTCGCCGGAATTCAAGCATCAAAGCGAACCGCCGAGATGATTCCGCTTTGTCATCCACTATTAGTTGGCGCCGTTTATATCAATTTCGAAATTGGCGATGACCACATCGCAGTCGAGGCGCAAGTTGACACGATCGATCGCACAGGTGTCGAAATGGAAGCCCTGCATGCATGTTCGGTCGCTGCGCTGACGATTTATGACATGTGCAAAAGTGCCGATCGAGAGATGGTTATCGGAGATCTCACCCTGTGGGAGAAATCTGGCGGACGACAAGGTTTGTACCGTCGTGAAGCTGGTGCCTAGAAACCCTTAAGTGCTTTTTAATAGCGTTTTTACAGTCGTTTTTTAGCCATTTGAGAGTATTTGGATTGAGCGCTCGAATGAGGTTGTTTCAACTTCGGTCGTTGGCTAATAGAATTATCAGACCTTATGAGCAAACTAATTCTTTTGATTGTTGGCGCAGCCTGGCTTGCAGTTCTTTTGCCGCCATTGGTTAAAGCGAAGTTGGATAGTTCGCCGTTGACTTCAGTTAACCAGTTTCAGAAAAAAAACAGCTCGCTTCGAAATCTGGGTTCGACAAATTCGCATATGCGCGGGATGTCGAGAGAACTCACACCAAACCGTCAGAATCGCCCTGGCAGTGGTTACCCACAAAGCCAACAGAGCATGCGTAGCCCGCGAAGAAGTAGCGGCGCAAACCATTTTTCGAATCTGACCGGTCCGATTTTGCGTCCTCAAGGTACGAAATCGCATCAAAATCAAAACGGTGATTACTATGTGCGCCAAATGAAACTCCAACGCCAACGTCAAAATGTGATCGGGCTTGCTTCATCGACCTTAATTTCATTGTTTTTAGCATTGTCTACCGGCGTTATGGCTTTTGTCTGGGCGTTTACCATCTCTTTGATCGGACTGTGTTTTTACTGTTACATCTTGGTTGAAAACAGGAAAAGTCGAGAAAACAAAATCATGGCGGCGCGCTTTCGTCACCGAATTTAATTGCTAGTTTAAAAAACATCGCAAAAATCTGCGCGCTAGTTATCGTCTTAATAGAGGTTTTGGGGCTGTAGCTCAGTTGGCAGAGCGGTACGTTCGCAATGTACAGGCCAGGGGTTCAATTCCCCTCAGCTCCACTTATTTTGCCATAATGGCTGAGTACAAAAACGATAAACAACAAGTGAGGATTTTGAAATGTCAATGACTTGGACTGAAGCGAACCTTGCTGTCACCGCACCTGGTCAGATTTTTGAGTTGATTGATGCTGAAGTGTTCGGGGTCAAGTCACAAGTTTTTAAAAATGCTCCAGTGCACCTTGGTCAAATTTTTGCGGGCTCGCGCAATCACGGCGACAAGACGTTCTTGGTTTATGAAGGCGAAACCTGGTCATTTGCAAAGACAATGGATCAGATTGACGCGCTATCAAATCTTCTCGTGAATAGTTATGGCATCAAAAAGGGTGACCGTGTTGCAGTCGCGATGCGCAACTACCCGGAGTGGGTGATGTCGTTTGCAGCGATCATTTCTGTTGGAGCAATTTCTGTTTCGATGAACTCGTGGTGGGTTGAAGACGAAATGGATTTTGCACTTCAAGACTCGGGAGCAAAAGTTTTAATTTGCGATCAGCAACGCTTTGATATCGCGGCCTCAAGTTGTACCAAACTTGGCATCAAAGTTTTGGTTGCTCGTGCTGAAAAACCACTGCCAACTGGTGTTGACACATGGCAAGAAGTTTTGGCACCGCATTTGGCTGCTGGTCTTAAGTGCCCAGTTGTTGAAATTGCAACAGATGATGATGCAACGATTCTCTACACATCTGGCACAACCGGTCGCCCTAAAGGTGCAGTATCAACGCATCGCGCAATCATTTCTGCACTGATGGCTTTCTCGGCACGAAATTCGGTGCTAACGATGTCTGGCACAAAGCTTAAAGACGTAACAGGCCCCGAAGTGCCAACCTCATTTATTTTGATTGTGCCGTTGTTTCATGTCACTGGTTGTGTGCCGGTGATGATGAGTTGTTTTATTGCGGGTTTGAAACTTGCGATTATGTACAAGTGGGATGCAGAAAAAGCACTTGAGATGATTGAGCGCGAGCAAATCACAAATTTCGTTGGCGTGCCGACCCAGAGTTGGGATTTGGTCAACTCGCCGGTCTTCGATAAATACGACACGTCAAGTTTGCGCGCAGTTGGTGGCGGTGGCGCACCATCACCAACATCCTTGGTTGGCAAAGTCAATGACAAAGTCAAAAATGGCAGCCCACAACTTGGTTACGGAATGACAGAGACCAATGCCTATGGGCCTGGCATTACGGGCTCTGACTATTTGGCGCACCCGACCAGCACTGGTCGGGCAGTCTTGCCGATGCTTGTTGAAGTGCGAGACGAAAATCTAAAATCAGTACCGACCGGTGAGGCTGGCGAAATTTGGTTTTTTGGCCCGATGTTGATTCGCGGATATTGGAACCGTGCTGATGCAACTGCCGAAACAATTGTTGACGGCTGGCTGCGATCAGGCGACATTGGTCGTCTCGATGCCGAAGGTTTTGTATATGTTGAAGATCGCGTCAAAGACATGATCATCCGCGCCGGCGAAAACATTTACGGTGCCGAAGTTGAGAGTGCGATCTATGATTACCCAGCCGTTCACGAAGTGGCAGTTTTCGGGGTGCCACACGATCGACTTGGTGAAGAAGTGGGCGTCGCGATTTTGCCGAAGGACGGTGCAGTGCTTGATCTGCAAGACTTATGGAAGTTTCTTGAAGGCAAAATGTCACCGTTTAAGATTCCTGCACATGTTGTGGTGATGAGCGAACCTTTGCCCCGCAATGCCGCTGGCAAGTTCTTGAAGCGCGAACTTCAACAGCGTTTGTCTAAGGGCGAGTTGAAAGCCGAAACACGCGTTAAATAGTTACTGTTCTTCAGGCGGTCGAATGTGACGAAATTGCCAAAGCAATAAAAAGTCGTAAGTAATTTTGCATACCGCACAAATCAGCAACGGCCATCCAAAACGAGAATGATCCAGCATCCATCCAGCGACTATTGGAGGCAGTGCCGAAGCCAAACTACGCGGAACATTCGTGACGCTGGCTGCTGCTGCTCGTTCGCTGGGCTGAACAACAGCCATGACGTAACTGGTGCGAACAGGTACATCCATCTGGCTCAGTAACCCGCGCAGGATGAACAGAGTGACTGCGAGCCAAACATTTGGCGAAAGTGCAACACCGATCAAAAGCACACTTGCCGGAATGTGTGTGAAAACCATTGTCCGCACAAGACCGATTCGTATGGCGATACGAACTGAAAGAAGCGACGAGATAGCCGAGAGTGTGCCGGTGACAAAGAAGACGACACCCAGTGCGCTAACCGAAAGATCAAATCGTCTGAAAATCCACAGTGCAAAAATAGACTGCACAGCGAAACCGCCGCCGAAAGAATCAAGACTAAATAGTGCGGCGAGTTTAAAAATTATGCGCCGCGAATCACCGAGAGCCGATTTCGTGCCAGTCGGTTTTGCTTGTGATGTACTCGACATACGTCGATAAATCGTGAATACAATTAATCCAGCAAATGCATAAACAAAAAAAGTAATTCGGTAGCCAAAGAGGTCTGAGAGTTGCTGGCGATTCACAAACCATAGCGGTAGCGCAGCACACAGCGCGCCGATTGAGCCGACTAATGCACCACTTAAGTTATAAAGAGCAAACATCGCCGTGCGTTGATCATCAGTTACTGACGCAGAAAGACTTGCTTGCTCAAGGGGCAAGAATGCACTCACATCACCTGCGGATGGATTCATTGTGCCAATCACGCTGATAATCAGCAGAGCGATGAAACATGATGCGAAACCGAAAGCGATGCCCGTTAGTGTCATCAATAATGCAGCCATAGCCAATAATCGAGCTGGCGCAATGCGATGTCCGTAGATGCCAACGAGGATCGTTGTTACTGCAGAACCTAAAAGAGAAGCAGTTACAACGGCGCCGATCTGTACGCCTGATAAGCCGAGAGCTAGTAGAAAGCCTGGCAAAATGACGTAGACCATGCCGTCGACGAAGGCTCGCACTGAACGGGTGGCGATTAACTTTCGGCCATCTGCTGTCGCGGTTGTTGGCGCCGCGAGAAGTTTGAAAATCATGAAATAACGCTAGTTCATGAAATTTACGTGACTATCCAAAATCAACTAGTGTTTCATCTCGTGCCACCAGTAGACATCACAGGTTCAAGTGGCGTGAGTCTGGATTCGCTGACGATTGGCAATGCTCTCGTTGATGTTTTAGCGACCGTGGACGAAGGGTTTTTGATTCGCGAGAAAATTGTCAAAGGTTCGATGAACCTTGTTGATATTACGCGTTCAAAGCATTTGCATTCTTTAGTCAATTCACGAACCGAAATGAGTGGTGGTAGCGCTGCGAATACTGCTTACGGGCTGGCAAGTCTCGGCGGAAAAGCCGGCTTCATTGGCAAAATTTCGGCTGACAGACTTGGCGAATCTTTTGCTAATGATCTAGCCAATGTTGGCGTGAGTTTTTTCCCTGGTGTCACTTGTGAGTCAGAAGACACTGGGAGATGCCTAATCGTCGTGACACCAGATGGCAATCGCACGATGAATACTTTTCTTGGCGCAGCGTCACTGCTAGATGCTGCAGATATCTCACGTGACGCGGTGCAAAGCGCGGCAGTTGTAATGCTTGAAGGATATTTGTTTGATCGTGACGCGGCCAAAGAAGCATTTCGTGTCGCCGCCGAATATGCGCACGCTGCTGGTCGCAAAGTTGCACTGACACTTTCTGATTCATTTTGTGTTGACCGCCATAGAGCTGACTTTTTAGACTTAGTTAAGAACAATATTGATATTTTGTTTTCAAATGAAGATGAGATCAAGTCGCTCTATCAAGTTGGATCAATCAATGATGCGCTTCATCAATTGCGAGATGACTGCGAATTCGCGGCAGTGACTCGCAACGAGCATGGCTCGGTCGTGATTGACGGTGACGAAGTTGTGATCATCGATGCAGAGCCAGTTGACAGTGTTGTTGACGCCACAGGAGCCGGCGACATGTATGCGGCTGGGTTTTTGTATGGGTTCGTGCGCGGTAAGCCAATTGAGCAATGCGGAAGAATCGGGTCGGTTGTGGCGTCAGAAGTTATTTCGCACATGGGCTCAAGACCGCTTGTGGCGCTAAAAACTATTTTGCCAAAAGACTTAAAATAGAGCAAGTTCGTATTTAGTTAGCTTTCGTCGGCTGGCAAAAATACAAGTTGCAAGTCACCAAGTTTGACGAGGGTTGATGCGATCCATCCACCCAGCGTCGAGAAGTGTTCGTCAAGTAATTTGCTGGTGCCATCTTGCAGGGTTTCTTCAGCCAGTTCGTAGTCGCCCGAATACGTAACTTCAATTGCATAATCGATGTGCTCAGCAGGTTGCGAAGGTCTGGTGATCTCGACGGTGATGCTTTCTCGCTCAAGTTGGCTTGCGCTAATTTTTGGACTCTTGAGTGGTGCGATCTCGTCAACAAGTGAAGAATCGGGTTGGTCTGCGAGTCGTTGCACGCGAAACACAATTTCCATTTCAATTTCGGGAGACTCATGAAAAACTTCTTCGGTGTACCAAGCGCGATAGTTTGCTTGGCTCCAACTTGGCCAAGTCAGGGTGATGTGAGCGACAACCCTTGGCGGTCGACCCTCGCCTGGCAAGCCATAACTCGTCTCCCAGACCAAGTCGCCGAGCAACATGTCAGATTGAAAATGTTCATCAAATGCTTGACGTTCAAGAAACGCGTTTGTAAAGGCCTCGCGCAGAGCGCCGATTGCGTCGCTGAAGACATGGTCAAGCATGTGGCTATGACGCTAACAATGTGCCAAACTAAATGCTCATGAGCCTGATAATCCTTGAACGCAGTGAGGGTGTTGCAACCCTGACACTAAATAACCCAGCCGAACGCAACACGATGACCGCTGAATTAGTCAGCGATATCAAACAAGCAATGGATGAAATTGAAGCCGACCAAACAATCGGCGCAATCATCGTCACTGGTGCCGCGCCAGCATTTTGTGCTGGGGCGAACTTGGGTAATCTCGCCGAAGCCGACGGCGAATCGCTGACTCGAATTTACGAAGGTTTTTTACGCATCGCACGAACGCCGCTGCCAACAATTGCGGCGGTTAACGGTGCTGCAGTTGGTGCAGGCATGAATCTTGCACTGTGCTGTGATGTGCGAATTGCTGCGCATCGCGCGAAATTCGATACACGATTTTTGCAAATTGGTTTACACCCAGGCGGCGGTCACACTTGGATGTTTCGCAACATCGCTGGGCCACAAGCCACGATGGCCGCAGTTGTGTTCGGTGAAATTCTTGATGGGCACGAGGCGCAACGAGTTGGGCTGGTTTATAAATGCGTACAAGACGATGAATTGATGGCAACTGCGCGTGTGATGGCGGTTCGGGCGGCGAGTGCACCACGCGAATTAGCAATCATTACAAAACGCACAATTCAAGAGATGGCAAACGTCGCGACGCATGACGAGGCAGTCGCTAAAGAGCTTGAGCCACAAGTGTGGACAACTCGACAGCCATGGTTTGCCGAACGTTTGGCAGCCCTGCAAAACCGAATCAAAAAATCGTAGATTTTTGAAAGATTCTTGATTATTACAAGAATGTTACGAGCAGGTTAGATGCCATTCGAAAGAAGTGATGTACTGTGACGATTAATAGCTAAAACATTCAAGTATTTCCATCAGTGGGAGGAAAGATGAGTCAGCGTCACAGGCGTATCGAAGCCATACCGCCACCGCGAGAAGAGTTGCGAGCACATGCTCACAACGAGCGACATCGAATTCATTCTGAGTTGCATTCAATAACCGAACAAGTTCAGCACGGCATTGAACCAGAAGATATTGATGATCCTGGTACAAACTGGAAACCGCTTCACCACCATAATTCTCGGATCGCGAGTCAAAACATTCGCGGTGTGACCTTTAAACATTGGAAGGCAAAGTCTTGGAAGCGTCGCAAAGCAATGCGTCGAGCGCGAATCGCTCAAATTTCGGAGATTTAAGTTTTAGCGATCAGCCATTGTTGAGTGATTGCTGCTTTGCGGTTTTGCCATTCTTCAATCGTGAACCCGTAACGCAAGTGGTCCTCCCACACGCCGTTAATTTCTAAAAATCTTTCCGCTAAACCTTCGAGACGAAATTTGAGTTTCTCCACAACTTTTTTGCTGTTTAAATTTCTCGGAATAATGCATACTTCAATTCTGTGAAGTTTCAATTCTTCAAACGCAAAACGAGACAAGACGGCAACACCTTCTGCGACGTAGCCATTTCCGGCTTGCTTGCGATCAATCCAATATCCAACCGTTCCGGTTTGCATCGCGCCGCGTATGACATTATTTAGGTTTACCTCTCCCGCAAAAGAGTTTTCGACAAATAGTCCGAGCGTGTATGAAGTGCCAGCAAGTCGCTCGCGATCACGAGCGACGCATCGGCGTTCAAATGCCTGAGAATCAGTGGCTGGGTCAGCAATGTATTCTGACCGCTTAGGCTCCCAGATCGATAGCCACTCTCCATTTCTTAAACGCACCTCGCTCCAAGCGGCATAATCACTTGGCACAAGTGGTCGCATCATTACTCGTTTGCCCTGAATGCGCAGGTTTGTCGACTGAGACCCGGCAGGATGCTGGTTGCTGAATATTGGGCTGGCAGAGCCGACCGAATTTCGTGAAGCGCCACTCATGTCAACCTGTTTCGTAGCTCGTCAACGATGCCGTCCAGCAAATTATGCTGACTGACAATCAACTCTGGTATTTGCAGTCTTCGCATCACTGCTACTAGTAAACAACATCCACCCACGATGATGTCGGCTCGGTCGCGTGGTAGACCCGGGTTGAAAACCCTGTCAACTAACGGTTCTGTCGCCAAAGTTCGAAAAACATCTTCGGCTGCTTCACGAGTTAATCGCATTGCGTGTAATTTTTCGGGATCAAATTGTTTTAGCCCGAGTTCGACAGCGGCAATCGTCACGATTGTTCCTGCTACGCCAATTATTTGATCAGCGCTTGCTAATTCAGGGTTCATATGAACAGCATCGTCAACAGCATCGGATACGAGAGAAATTGCGTTTGTTAACTCTTCGGGACGAGGTGGATCGCGATGCAACTCGCTTTCGCTGAGAGTGACTGCACCAAATGGAATGCTGACTGCGGTCATAAGTGATTCTGTGCCGATCATTAATTCGGTCGACGCGCCACCAATATCTATTACTAGAGTTCTTTGGTTTGTTGATTGCCCGAATGAAATTGTTGCACCGCGATAAGCAAGTGAACCTTCTTGCTCGCCCGAAATTATCTCGGGCTCTAAACCACTAGACGCTCTCACTTTTTTGAAAAACATTTCTGAGTTGTTTGCGATGCGGCATGCTTGCGTTGCAACAATTCGCTTCTCTATAACTTTATGAAGATTGATTAGCGCCGCATATTCGGTGATGCAAGATACGGTCCGTTCAATTGACTCTTCACTCAGTGAGCCTGTTTTAGTTAAGCCGGCACCAAGGCGAGTTGATCGCACGATTCGTTCAAGAGTTTTGCCAGAACTATCGGCGATTAATAAATTTGTTGAGTTACTGCCAATATCAATCGCCGCGAAGATCGAATCCATTGATAACGCACACTAATCTGAGCAAGAACTATTCGGCTAGCTATTCGATTAGCTAGCCGAATAGCTAAATAGCTAGCCGAATAGCAACCCAAGCCCCGACGACATCTTTGCCACCTGCAAGCCAGTGCGCATAGTGCGCATGCAAACACTTTACTCCGGTGCGTGTGCCGGCAACTCCGCCATGTGGTCGTGGCCCGATGTGGTCTGCGGGTATTTGGCTGTCGCGCTCAATCGCATACAGCATGTGCGTCTGTGCAAGTTCTTGTGGGTCAACTTCGCTTTCGGCAAGATCAATGCAACCCGCAGACTCTAAACGACTCACGAGCAGGTGCGGTTGCGAACCGACTAGCCAAAACCTTGTCGGCATCGGTGTGCCATCAAAAAGTAGTGGTTCGTTTTTTACAACTACGGGGTCGCCAGTGGTGTCTCGCACGACAACTTCAAAATCGCCTTGTGGTCTGCGTCCGAGTAGTTCTGTGACTCGCGCAATGTCTTGGTCAGTTGCCTTAAGCATTGCTATTCATGAATTTTTTCAAAGATTTCACGAAGGTGTTCGAGGTCAGCAATAGTGTCGACATCATGCGCAGATCCAAGACATGGGATCTCTTCAATTAAATCTCGGTGTGATTTAAATAGCATCCGCGCACCGTCATCACCAGTCTCGGGCAATAATTGCCAAAGTTCTGCATGCAGACGTACTGGATTACCGCGGACACCGTCGTAAGTCGCAACGGCAAGTGGAGAATTAGATGCTGCAACTTGTAGCCATGCTGTCGCCGGAATAGCAGGTTGATCGGCAAGACCAACTACAACTGCTTGTGCGCCAAGTTCTCGGGCAACATTGATGCCACATTGCAAAGAACTTGCAAGACCTGATTGCCAGAGCGGATTATAAACAATTTGCACATTGTCACTGCCTCTGACGTCTTCGATTTCGAGAGCAGAATGCAATTCAACTGCACCGGTGACGACAACTACGTTTTCAAACTTTGCCTCTAGTAAGTGTTTAAGAGACCACGAACAAACCGGCCGCTGTGAAATAAGTGCAGTAAGTTTGTGTCCGTTTCCACCAAATCGAGTTCCTCCACCTGCCGCCAACAAAATTGCGACTGTAGAAGAACTAGTTTTCAAGAAAACTCTCGCGAGTTGAGACTATTTTTACTTTGTTTTGCCACTACCCAACAAATTACTTGGTGTTATCTTCAACACGATGCACACGCGGGTGATCGTGTCAAGGGTCGGCGAGAAATGCCCATTTTCGATACGGTTTATAGTTTTTCGGTCAATTCCAGCGAGTTGGGCGAGATTATCCTGGCTCATTTCAGCCTCGATGCGGAGTTTGCGCAATTGCTTAGCGACCAATTCTTGTTGAAGTGCAATTTTCGTCTTCAGGATTTTTTGAGAAATAGCCATAATTTATTGAGCCTTTGTTCAGGGGGAGTCTAATTCAGCACTAAACGCTACACAGTTTTCAGATGAGGCGCGCTACAGACATTGACCAGCCACAAATTTTTACGTCATACTCTCAGATGAGGCGCACTGTCAATTGACCAGCCGCAAAGTAAGGGAGGGTACTTAGCCTGTACCCTACTCCCATTTTTTGGGGGTGAGTTAAAAACTTAGGTGATGCGACATCATGTGGCTTGATGTGACATACGGCTTCTCACCTATGGATAGGGCCAGTGCTTTCACGAAGTGATGGCACGATACGACCAACGCGACGACCAATGATCTCGGCACAAATTGAAATAGCGGTCTCTTCTGGTGTGCGTGATCCGATATCAAGACCAATTGGAGACATCAAGCGTTCAAGATCTGCTGTTGCTATTACACCGACTTCAGTCAATCGTTCGAGACGTTTGGCATGAGTCTTACGACTACCCATGACGCCGATGTAACCAACATTTGTTGCCAGTGCGCCCTGAATTGCAGGCACATCAAACTTCGGATCGTGGGTCAAAATACAGATTGCATCACGGGGTCCGAAATCTGGGCCACGAGCAGTTAGAACAGGCGTTGGCCAAGTTACAAGTACTTCATCAGCCATCGGAAATCGTCGCTTTGTCGCGAACACTTCTCGGGCGTCACAAACTATGACATAATAGCCGAGAACTTTGGCGACTTTTGCTAGTGCTGCCGTGAAATCAACAGCACCGAAAATAATCATCTGTGGCGGTGGAGAAAAGGATTCAACGAACACACGCACGGTCGGTGTGTCGTGCAGATCTTCTGGTGTGACTTGACCAGATGGTCCGTAATTGCGCACGCTCGTGCGACCGGCCTCAAGTTCGCCCAGCGCATCGCGCACGGCAACACGGTCTAACTCTGGGTCGCCAAGAGTGCCAATATTTTCTGAATTTGGTGTCGCTAGCAAAGTTGCACCAATATTTGGGCCGTCGATGACGGTCAATAGCACGACCGGCTTATTACTGCGAATTAGATCTGCAAGGGTTAAATAAATAGTTGACATTAAATTACCAATTGAGCGGCTGAATAAACAGGTGCACGATTCCGCCGCAAGTCAGACCGACCGCAAATGCTTCATCATCTGAGTAGCCGAATTTAACAAGTTGACCAGGGCTATCATTTCTTAAAATTTCAAGTGCCTCTGCAACAACAGCACCTTCGACACAACCGCCAGAAACAGAACCACTAACTTCGCCATCTTGATTAACAGCCATCGCCGCGCCAGGGTCGCGCGGCCCAGAACCTTCAATGTCAACTACTCGAGCGATAGCGATGCGCTTGTTCTGCGAACGCCAATGATCAATATCACTAAGAATTTCACGCATTTGCCATCATCCTTTGTCGTTCGTTTGAGTTTCTTGAAATCACTTCAGTTAAACGTTGCAGAGCATCAAGAGAGTGTCCCTCGACGAAGTCATCAATGAACGGTAATGCAGCAGCCATGCCTCTGGCTAATGGCGCATAACCAGGGCTCACTTTTAATGGATTCACCCAGATCATGCGAAACGCAACTCGATTAAGGCGTTGCATTTGTTCGGCCAACACTTCTGGGTCGCCACGATCCCAACCATCTGAGAGCACAACGAATATTGACCCACGAGCCATCCCACCGATGCCCCAACTGTCATTAAAGGTTCGTAAACATTCACCAAGTCGAGTGCCACCACTCCAATCTGAAACTTGCGTTGAAGTTTGTGCGAGTGCGCGGTCGGGGTCACGGCTCGTGAGTTCTTTCGTAATTCGTGTCAAACGTGTGCCAAATGTAAATGCTTCAACACGTTGACGACCGACAACCGCTGCGTGCATGAATCGAAGTAAGGCCCTTGAATATGGCTCCATTGAGCCTGAAATATCTAAAAGTACGACAAGTCTTCGCAATCGAGTGCTCGGCTCTCGCCAATATCTTTCAATCGGTTCGCCATCATGTTGCAACGAAGCGCGCATCGTGCGGCGAATATCGTGACGCGCTCCATAATGATTTGATTTTTTAAGCCTTAGCGATTTTTTTGGTGGGCCCGCCAGACGAAGACGAGTCATAAATAGTTCTGCTTCGCGAAGTTCGGCATCGTTATATTCTGCGAAATCTTTTTCTCTTAAGGTTTCAATACTTGAAAAACGAAGTGTGATTGTATTTTCATCATCAATCGGCTCGGCAGTTTCGTTATTTTTGTCTTGTTCGTTTTCGTCATCAAGTAATAATGTCATTGAAATAGTTTCTGGTTCTTCTTCGGATCTATTGATCGCAATACTTTGATCCCAAAAAACTGCAAAAGCACGATCAAACATTGGCGTGTCTTCATGTCGGCGCACCAAAGTTGAATGCGCTGCCCAGTAGACATTGTTGCGGTTTTCAAGGCCCAGTTGTTCTAACGCGCTTACAAAAACAATTACAGAATCAAGCGGTGCATCTAAACCGACACCACGCAAGACGCGGGCGAACGCAACCGCCATATTGTGGGCTGGCGACGCTACTGTTGCCGTATTCATTAGTCGTTGTACAGCCCTCGCTCAAAGGCTTGTTTAACCAGACCAGCAACACCGCTGTCACGAACTCGTTCGTGATCTTCGCGATATTTCAGAACAGCGCCGAGAGTTGCTTGCACGACTGACTCATCAAGTTCGCGAACGCCGAGTCGACCAAGTGCGGTAGCCCAATCAATTGTTTCGGCGACACCAGGTGGCTTGTACAACTGCATTTTGCGTAGAGCCTCAACAGCAGCACTCACTTGTCGCGCCAGTGTCTCGGCAACTTGTGGCACTCGACGACGAACAATCTCGACTTCGCGCTCAAAATCAGGGTGTTCAACCCAGTGATACAAACATCGACGTTTTAGCGCATCGTGCACATCTCTCGTGCGATTAGAAGTCAGCACAACTAATGGCGGAGTAGTCGCTATATACGTACCAAGTTCAGGGATCGTAATTTGAAAATCAGACAGTACTTCTAATAAATAAGCTTCAAATTCATCATCAGCCCGGTCTACTTCATCAATCAATAAAACTGGAGAAGTGCCTTCGTGTTGATCTATCGCTCGCAACAGTGCGCGACGGATTAAAAACCTTTCGCTGTACAGCTGTCCCTCAAGTGCGTCAGCACCCAGCGACGAAGCTTCGCCGGTTGCCTCAACTGTGCGCAGATGTAGCAACTGGCGCGAATAATCCCAATCGTACATTGCTTGTGCAGAGTCGATACCTTCATAACATTGCAAACGAATTAGTTCGCTGTTGCGAATTGTCGCCAAAACTTTTGCGAGTTCTGTCTTGCCGACACCGGCTTCACCTTCAAGCAGCAATGGCCGATTGAGCGACATCGCCAGAAAAACTGCGGTTGCTAATCCATCGCTCGCAAGGTAATTGTTTGCGTCTAGTGCACTGCGTACATCGGCAACATTCTGCAAACTCATATCATCCTCATATCATCAGGATAATCAGGTCATCATCATCTACGAGTCGAAACCCAACCCAAGACGGTCTAGTAAACGAAGCCACAGATTGCGTTTGCCAGTACGGTCTTCATAGTCAAGTGACCATCGCGTGGCTTGTATGCCGATAAAACGAAACGGCTCGGGTGGAAACGCCCTCGGTTTGGTTTGCACGAATTCTGTTTGAGTGGCCCGAGTCGAACTACCTGCGAGCAGATCAAGCATTACTTCGCCACCAAATCGCGATGCTGCTACTCCGAGACCTGTATAGCCGATTGCATATGCGACACGATTTTTATAGTGCGTTCCCCAGAACACGCTGAAACGCGAACAGATATCGATCGGTGCACCCCACATGTGCGAGAACTTGACGCCCTCAAGTTGAGGAAATGTTGTAAAAAACTGGCTTGACAACATCGCCCAACTCTCTGGACGCGATTCGAGTTCTTTATCCATCTGGCCACCAAAGTAATAGATGGCGTCGTAACCGCCCCACAAGATTCGATTATCTGCAGTCAACCGAAAGTAGTGAAATTGATTTGAGCAATCTGCGAGACCTTGACGATTTCGCCAACCGATGCTTTCAAGTTGTTGCGCTGTCAACGGCTCTGTAACCAAGCAATAATCGTAAACAGGTGCAATGTATTTGTTCATCTTGCGGAGCAATGGTTTGAAAGTATTTGTTGCAAGTGCCACATTCTGTGCTTGAATTTTCGCTAGAGCCGTCTTAATCTCAATACCAGATTTGTTTTCAGAAATTTCACCGGCGCGAGTGTCTTCATATATGCGTACACCGAGAGTTTGCGCCACGCGTTTTAAACCCCATGCCAAACGAGCAGGGTCAACGAGTGCCGAAGTGTCTTTGGCCCACAAGCCGCCCGTAAACGCAGGCGAGTGCACTTCGGCATTCATTGCGTCGCGGTCAAGCCATACGACATCGTGTCCGAGGTCGCGCAAAATTGAATAATCTTCTTTCAATTCATCCGTGTAGTTTTCTGGATGCCAAGTACTGGCGACTTCGATTGCGCCATTGCGTTCAAAGTCGCAGTCAATGTTGTACTCGCGAATTACTTTTTCGATCTCGGTAATATTTTCGCGCCCGAGCTGTTCGAGAATGTCTACTTCATCCGGAAATCTTTGTTGAGCGTTGGCGATGCCATGGGTCAACGAGTAATCCATGAAGCCACCATTGCGACTGCTGGCACCTGAGCCAATCTCGTGCGCGTCAATAAGAACGACATCACGCTTTGCGTCTCGTTGCTTGGCGATGATTGCTGTCCATAGGCCAGTGAAACCGCCACCGACCACGCACAGATCGCAGTCTTCGTTGTGAACTGCAGTTGGGTTCGAGTCGGGCTCGTCAACGTCATCTAACCAATAAGGAAACGTGTCCGCATCGGCTATCGCATCAAGGTACCGCTTACTCGACCGCGGCGGGTTTGCCGATCGGTCCATTTGGTCTCACCACCTAACGTCGCCCAGTCTATGAGATAGCCAATAGCTGGTGCGCTAATCTGATCACTCATGGATCTTGCAATTAGCGGACGTACGGCTGCAGTGGCTGGTGGCTCGGCTGGTCTTGGTTTCGCAACTGCTCAGGCGCTTGCAAATGACGGGGTGCGAGTTGCTATTTGTGGTCGTGATGCCAAGCGTGTGGCTGATGCCGCTACAAAAATTGGTAACTCGTGCATCGGCATTGTTGGTGATGTTTCAAGTGTCGCTGGTGGCGAAATATTTATTCGCAACGCAACTGCTGCGCTCGGCCATCTTGACATTGTCGTTTTAAACGGTGGCGGACCACCAGCAGGAAACTTCGCAAGTACGAGTGTCGAGAGTTATGAAACTGCAGTTCAAAATGGTTTGATGTCGATGATTGCGATGACAAAACTTGTTGTGCCTGAAATGCAATCGCGCAAGTGGGGCAGAGTTGTGGCTATAACTTCTATCGCCGTGCGCCAGCCAATCGCTAATTTGATACTGTCAAATACGATGCGCGCTGGACTGACGGGCTTTTTGAAAACTGTTGCCCGCGAAGTTGCTGGTGACTGTGTAACAATAAATACTGTGCAACCAGGGACTCACGCCACAGACCGAATCACACAGTTATATGGCGCAGTACCAGACGCTAAGGCGTTAGATATTCCTGCTGGGGTTGTCGGTGACCCTAAAGATTTTGGTGATGTTGTTGCATTTTTGTGCAGCGAGTCGGCGAAGTTTGTTACTGGTGTGAACCTTCAAGTTGACGGTGGTCAGTATTCGGGTTTGATCTGATGTTGCAACATGTCGTAGCAATCACCTGGAACGATCAAGTGCCGGAAAATTATGCTGAGGTTGTTACAAAAGTTCTAAAAGATATGGCCTCAAAAATACCGTCAGTAGTTGATTATCGCTGTGGCCCCGATTTAGGTGTTTCGGCCCCGACTAACGCTAACTATTTGATCGTTGCAACTTTTGACGATGTTGCAGGTTGGCGTGCCTACGACGAAGACCCATTGCATAACGAGATTCGCGCAAAGTACTTTAAGCCATATATTGCCAGCCGCGCTGCGTCACAAATTAGTTACTAGTAACTAGTTACTGAAACTTCGGTCGCGACGAGTTTCCGTTGCTCGTAGCGAGTTGCAACATAACTTGCAGCGCCGACATAGAGCCAGCCCAGCAAAATATCAGTTACGTAATGCTCACCAAAATAAACGAGCGCGAATGCCATTGACGCAGGCAGCGCTAACGAAACAACTCGCCACGGTGTTGAAATCCACTTAAAGAAGAATACGACTACTAATAGAGAGAATGCAGCATGCAAGGACGGCAACGCGGCCACTGGGTTCGTGATTTCTTTGCCGCGATCAAAAACTTTTGACACAGTTGAAAGCCCCATACTGCGCCATCCGCGAGCAGTAATTCGAGCGATATGGGCGATGTATCCGTCACGCGCAGCCATCCACGGTGGTGCGACCGGAAACAAAATATAGGTTGCTACACCTGAACCAAGTAACAGCGCGAATCTGCGCATGTATCGATCCCATTGGTGGCGATTGCGAAGCCACAAGATCACCGCTATCGCAACTGGAAATACAAAGTGAGTCATGTAGACGACCGCGAGTGGAAATTCATACCATGAAACTTTGCGTGAGACATTGAAGTGATTTTGTACCCAGACATTTGGGTCGTTACCGAAAAACAAAAAGCGATCGATGTCGCGAATCGCTGTCATATGAACTCGCGTGCCTAGTTGGTCAGCGATGCCCCTGCTGTATTCGTAGACAAAAAGTAGAGCGACCAAAATCGCCCAGTCGCGAACCATTGCGCGTTGTTCACGCAACGGTTTGCCGAAGTTGCCACACACGAGTGCGCCAAACAACCACGACACGACCGCAATGCGGTCAACTGGTAGCCCAAAATGTTTAGCCGACCACCCAAAGATAACTAAGTAGACAAAAACTAGTGCTGGTCTAAAACGAGATAGACGAATATCTATTATTTTGAAGCAGCCTCGAGTGCGCGGCGAACGAGAACCGATGCCAAGTGCTTGCGATATTCAGTTGATGCGTTGAGATCGCTCTGTGGCTCAGCCTCGTTAGATGCCATTGCTGCAGCATCATTAATTGAAGCACCTTTGGCAATTGCATTGGCAACACTCGTCGCAAGAATTGGTGTTGAACCCATGTTCACGAGCGCAACCCCAGCCTCATCTTTGCGACGCCAGGCTGCAACACCAACGATTGCCCAGTCTTGGGCTCGGCGATTGAACTTTTGAAAACTCCAACCAGCACCTTGCATTTTCGGCACGCGAATTTCGATCAGCATTTCATCGGCTGCCAAGTCACTTTCAAGAAAGCCTTTATAAAAGTTCGCTGCGGCGATTTCGCGCTGACCATTTGGTCCTTGCACAACATATGTTGCGCCGAGCGCGAGAGTTGTTGCTGGCAGATCGCTTGCAGGGTCTGCATGAGCGATTGAACCACCGATCGTGCCACGATGACGTACTTGTGCATCGCCGACATGGCCAGCCGCATGGCTAAGCAACGGCGCGTGCTCGAGTAATATTTTTGATGTTTCAACATCCATGTGTCGCGTTAGCGCACCAATGGCGATGTGGTTGCCCGCATCTTTGATGTACGAAAGATCTTTGACACGACCAATGTCAATCAACATCGCCGGTTGTGCAAGACGAAGTTTCATTAGCGGCAACAAACTGTGACCACCGGCAAGAAACTTGGCGTCACTGCCGTATTGGCTGACCAGCGAAATTGCTTCGGCGGCAGATGATGCCCGCTTGTAATCAAATGCTGCAGGAATCATTTCTTACCTCCACGAGTTGCTTCGTTAATTGTTTTCCATACTGTTTGTGGTGACGCCGGCATCGCCATTGTTGTGATACCAAGACTTGATAGCGCATCAATTATCGCGGTCATCACGGTTGGTGCTGCGCCGATCGTGCCCGCCTCGCCAATGCCCTTGACGCCAAGTTGATTTGTTGGTGATGGCGTGATCGTGTGAGCAGTCGTGATCGACGGCACATCACATGCAGCAGGCACGAGATATTCGGCGAGGTTCGACGACTTCAAGTTGCCATCGCTGTCGTAAACGGCCTCTTCGAACAATGCCTGGGCGATGCCTTGCACGACGCCACCGTGTACTTGACCTTCGACAATCAGCGGATTGATTTGATTTCCGCAGTCATCTACCGCAATATATTTCAAGATTTTCACCGCACCTGTCTCTGTGTCGACTTCGACTACGCACATGTGCGTGCCAAATGGCCACGAGAAGTTTGGCGGGTCATATGAAACTTGCGCTTCAAGGTTTGGTTCGCAACCGTCAGGCAAGTTGTGTGCGGTGAACGCACCGAACGCAATTGCGGCAAGCGGTAATGCACGATCTGGTGAGCCCTTGACGCTGAAAGTACCATTCACGAATTGCAAATCTTCTGCAGCACATTCAAGTTGGTGGGCTGCAATCAATTTCGCTTTTTCGATCACCTTGTCGCAGGCGAGTGCAATCGCTACACCACCCACAGGCAAACTTCGCGAGCCGTAAGTGTCAAGACCCAGAGCAGAAATCGCCGTGTCGCTGTGCAAGACATCAACATCTTCGGGTGCCACGCCAAGTTTCTCGGCAGCAATCATCGCCCAAGAAGTCTCGTGTCCTTGACCGTGTGGTGAAGTGCCGGTGATGACTTGAACTTTGTTCGTCGGCAACACGCGTACGGTTGCGGCTTCCCAGCCACCCGCGCTGTAGTTAAGCGAAGCCAAGACACGCGACGGCGCGAGACCGCACATTTCAAAATATGAGCTCATGCCGACGCCGAGCAGTTTCGTCGCGCCAGGCACATTTTGTTTTTTCTGTTGCGCACGAACACCAGCCAGGTCGGTCATCTTGGCGGCTTTTTCGGCTGCCAGCAGGTGATCACCCGAGTCGTATGTCAGGCCACTGAAAGCCATATATGGAAACTGCTCTTTTTTGATGTAGTTGCGCTTGCGTAATTCGAACGAGTCAATTTTCATTTCACGAGCCAGTGCTTCAATCCCCATTTCGATTGCATATGTCGCCTCAGGTCGACCAGCACCACGATATGCATCCGTCGGGGTCAAGTTTGTAAATACCGATGTGCAACTAAAGTCGTATGCCTTCGGAATGTCATAGACGCCTGCATATAAAAACGCCCCAAGAATCGGCACGCCTGGTGTGACGAGTTGCAAATACGCACCCATATCGCCGATGATTCGCACACGAACCGCGGTGATCTTGCCATTTTCGTCGGCGGCCAATTCGACATGTTGAATTTGTCCGCGACCTTGAATCGTTGCCTGCGTATTTTCGGTACGCTCTTCAACCCAACGCACTGGTGTGTTGTGTTTGCGGGCAAGCGCCATGCACAAGAGTTCTTCTGCATAAACATCGAGTTTTGAACCGAAACCACCGCCGACGCTTGGCGCAACGACGCGAACTTGTTGTTCGGGTATGCCGAGTGTCAGCGCCGACATCACTTTCAAAATGTGCGGAATCTGTGTCGACGAATAGAGCGTGATGTCACCACCAAATGGTTGTGGCACCGCTGCAATTGCACGCGGCTCCATCGCCATTGGGATCAGTCGCTGCTGAACATATCGCTCTTTGATTTTGTATTTTGCTTTCTTGAACGCTTCTTCAACGCAGCCAGGTGTCTCTTCTACTAGTAGCGGCCAGGTGTAACTCTTGTTAGTGCCGAGATCTTTGTGAATGACATTTTTGTCACTCAGTGCGTCTTCAAGATCAACAACGGCCTTCAGTGGCTCGTATTGCACATCAATTGCGTCGAGTGCATCTCGTGAAGCAGTTTCATTCGTGGCCAAAATTGCGGCGACACCATCGCCGACATAGTTAACTTTGTCGCTTGCCAACGGATAGTGCGGCGGATTCTTCATGTCTGTGGTCACTGGCCACGCGCACGGCATTGGCGCTGCCCATGCTGATTGCAAATCTTTGCCTGTGTAGATGGCAATGACGCCAGCGATTTTCAGCGCAGCCGAAACATCGATTGATTTAATTTTTGCGTGCGCATACGGTGATCGCAAAACTGATAGGTGTAATGCACCAGGAATATTTAAATCGTTGGTGAACTTCGCTTCGCCAGTTAGTAGTGGTGGATCTTCACGACGCAAAAGTCGTGTGCCGATAATGTTCGTCGGTTTATTTTCGGTGATTGTCATGACGAGCCCCTACTTTGCACTCGCAGCAGCGAGTACCGATTTGACGATGTTGTGATATCCAGTGCAACGACACAGATTGCCTTCAAGCCCCATGCGAACTTCTTCTTCGGTTGGTTTCGGGTTTTCGTTTAACAAACCGATTGCCGCCATCACCATTCCTGGTGTGCAGTAGCCACACTGCAGACCGTGATTCTCCATGAATGCAGTTTGCATCGGATGCATCACGCCGTCTTTTGCAAGGCCTTCAATTGTTGTCACGCTTGCTCCGTCGGCTTGCACCGCGAGCATCGTGCAACTTTTTACTGCTTCTCCATCCAGATGAATAGTGCAAGCACCACAACTTGAAGTATCGCAACCGACATTCGTGCCAGTTAGCCCGAGTGTCTCGCGAATGTAATGGACGAGCAAAGTTCTCGGTTCAACATCGCCGTGATGTTCTTTGCCATTAACAGTGACTGAAACCTTCATCATCAACCCCCGGTTCTTTTCGGCGAGATTTTTCAATTTTATGAAGTACTGCCGACTATCTCAATAATGCCCCCGATGGGCACAAATTTACAAATCGTGCTGTTTGGCTAGCAATTCGACTAGCTAATTATCTATCTTTTGCAGGCTTCTCACAGCAAATATCAGGCTTAAAACACTTAAAACAGCGATCGCGATAAGCCCGCCATATACATTTGACCAACTCATGTAGCCAGACGAAGATTCGTTTACCCAACCAGAGCGTGACAAGCGAAAAATATTTGTTACTGGATTGACCCGAGCAACAGCATGCAGCCATCCAGTCATCACATTTAACGGCACTTGGGCGGTCGACATAAACATTGTCAAAAAAATTGACATCTGCATGATTGCGGCACCGCGCATATCTTGAAATCTAAATGCCAAACCTAAACCCCAACCCGCGCCAATTGTCGAAATGCCGAGTGCTGCGACGAGCGAACAAACATAACTCAGCAGCCCAGCGGTTGGCCTTGCACCTAATAATCCTCCGACGATGAACACAAAAATTGCAACCAGTGTCACTCGAATCCATGTGGCTAGCACTGGGCCGACAATTAGCGAAATTCGAGATGTTGGCGACATTCGTAAGCGATCGTAGAAACCATTTTCTAAATCGCGGATTAAAGAAAAACCGAGCCCAACCCCGCTGAAAGCCGCACCCATTGCCAACCCGAGAGGCATAAACCAGTTAACAGATCGATCGGTTGGGAACCCCGGAAGTTTCGTTAATGCAAAAAATGTCCCAGAGAAAGAAACCATATTGAATATCGGCATCGCCAAAGTCGGGATGAATGCTGATGGCAGTCGGCGAGTATTTATCAAACTGCGTTTTATCAATTGTCCGGCACTGCGCATCGTGGTCGTGTGAAGATCTTGTTGGTGAATCATCGTGCCAGTCGATGCGTTTGTTGCAGTGCCAGTTGCAGTGTTCATTAATTTGACCTCAGACGCTTATTAAGTTGTGCATTTGCAATGAATAACGCGATGATCGCAATAGCCAACGGCACAAGCACTGCGCGCGCCGTGGCTGATGCAGTGAAGCCGTCAAGTGACAGTGCGCGAATGCCTTCAACAAGATGAGAAATTGGATTTAAACCAGCGATTGTTTTGTAAATTCCGCTCATAGTTTCGCGCGGGAAGAATGCGCTAGAAAAAAACAACAGAATAAATAACAGTGGGAAGGTGCCTTGAACTGCTTCTGAAGATCCAGTTTTAAGAGCAACAGATGACATCAAGGCACCAACTGCCAGAGAGATTAAAGCGCCGCTGATGATCATTGTGATGACTCCACGAATGCCCGCCGAGACATCTGCGCCAAATGGAAGCAGCGCAAAAATAAAAACGGCAGTTGAAAACGCACCAAACAAAACACTTCCGGCTAGACGACCAAACAAGATACCTGTGCGAGATGTAGGCGAGGCGAGAAGTCGGTCAAAGAAACCATTTTCAATATCAGTTGCTAATGCTGCTGCACCAGTTACTGAGCCGAATAAAACGCCTTGAACAATTGTTCCTGCTAGTTGAAATTGCAGATATGACGAAACCTTGGGGAACCCAGGTAGTGATGTCGTGCGACCAAACGAAGAGTTTCCAAGAAATGAAAAAAACAACGGAAAGATCATGCTCGGCACGACCACCGCTGGTTGTCGAAAAAGCTCAAGTGTTGAGCGCTTACCTAGTGCAAGAGTTTGACGAATAGAATTTTTTGTCACTTCCGCCCTCGTCGTGATTTTTTCTTCGCTGGCTCTTCGTCGCCGTTATCGCCAGCCGATGGTGCATTGTCTGAGCCTTCAAGTCGGTAACCAGTGGCCTCGGCAAAAACGTCATCGAGACTTGGCTCGTTGATTTCGAGATGTTGTACATGCACGCCGGCTTCGTCGAGTTTGCGCACAACGTCTGTGACTTGCGATGCACCACCAATTAGGCCAACGCCGAGGGCGCCTTCAGCGCCAGGCCGCAAGTCACCAAAAGTGCTGAGCACGGTTTTGGCTTTTTCAGCCTGATCAATATTGGTTTTGATAATTAAAGTTGGTGCGCCAACGCTTGCTTTCAAATCGACAGGTTTTCCTTCGCGAACAATTTTGCCGTGATCAATGATCGCAATTCTGTCTGCAAGTTGGTCAGCCTCTTCTAAATATTGTGTTGTCAGCATTACGGTCGTGCCTTCTTTGTTCAGACGACGAACTTCTTCCCACAACGTAAGACGACTCATTGGGTCTAGACCAGTCGTTGGCTCATCCAAAAACAAAACAGTTGGCTGATGAATCAGTGAAAGCGCAAGATCAAGTCGGCGACGCATACCACCTGAGTATGTAGATACGCGTCGTGATGCGGCAGCGGTTAGCCCGACGCGCTCGAGTAATTCATCCGCGCGTTTTTTCATCATCGCCGAGGGAATGCCATAAAGAACCGCCTGTAACGAAAGCAACTCTGCGCCAGTCATCAATGGGTCAATCGCTGCATCTTGCAACGCAACTCCGATACTGCGTCTCACTTTGTCGGCGTCTTTGACTACGTCGAAACCTGCAACGTGTGCGGTACCAGATGTCGGACGCAACAGAGTCGTCAACATGCGAACTACCGTGCTTTTGCCGGCACCGTTGGGCCCAAGAAAACCGAATATCTCTCCGGCTTTAACTTCTAAGTTGATTCCTTTGACTGCTTGCACATCACCAAAGTGACGGGCAAGACCTTCTGCAATTATCGGCGAGTTTGTCACCCTGAGATAATACGATAAATTCGCCGACTTTGATTAAGCAGACGCGTTAGCAATTGCTGACCAAACACGCTCTGGTGTTGTTGGCATGTCAATGTGTCGAACACCCAAATGCAATAGCGCATCAATCACGGCAGATTGCACTGCTGGTGTTGAACCGATTGAGCCCGATTCACCGATGCCTTTTGCGCCAAGCGGGTTTATGAAGGTCGGTGTCTCCATGTGTACAACTTCAATGCTCGGTAGTTCGACTGCAGAAATAAATGTGTAGTCGGCAAAGTTTGTCGTTATTGGGTTGCCGTCTGGGTCATAGCGAAACTCTTCAAGCAATGCTTGTGCTGTTCCTTGGGCGATACCGCCATGAATCTGACCATCGAGAATAAGTGGATTAACAACTTTGCCCGCGTCATCACACGCGATATGTCGACGATGCTTCACTTGGCCAGTTTCTATGTCAACTTCAACAATGGCCACGTGAGCGCCAAACGGAAACGTCGCAGAACTTGCAACGAAGATTCCTTCTTGAGTTATTCCAGTTTTCGTGTCAGCAGCAGTTGCGATTTCAGACCATGACTTTGATATTGCTGGAGTACCAGCAACATGAAACGAACCAGTATTTTTGTCTAGCACGACATCACTCTCGTTTGCCTCGAGTAATCGTGCAGCAAGTTTTCGTGCTTCATCAACAAGTTCTATTGAAACTTTTTGCACTGCAGCACCACCATGTTGCAATGAACGTGAGCCCATTGTGCCGCCACCGCTTGGAACCAGATCTGTGTCGCCCCACACAACATCTATATCTTCAATCGAGATGCCGGTTTCACTGCTGGCAATCATCGCCCACGAAGTGACGTGTCCCTGCCCGTGTGGTGAAGTACCTGTGTAAACGACCGCTCTTCCGTTCGGCAATATGTTTACTTTGGCGTGCTCTTGCATTGGGTCAACGCCGCCAGTTATCTCAACATAAACACTCACGCCGATGCCGAGTTGAATCTTGTCGCCACGCTTGCGACGCTCGGCTTGTTCGGCGCGTGCCTCAGAATACTTTGCAACAGCAAGTGCTTTGTCGAGAGCGGTGCCGTAGTCGCCAACATCGTAGACGTGTCCAATTTTTGTTGCGTATGGCTGCATGAATTTTGGTATCAAATTCATTCGACGAACATCAACTGGGTCTTTGCCGGTCTCGGCTGCAAATAAATCCATTGCGCGTTCAATTGCTGCTGTCGCTTCTGGTCGACCTGCGCCACGGTAAGCCACGATCGGTGTCGTGTTGGTAACCACAGATGTTGTTCGGCATTCCATTTTTTCGATGTCATAAACACCTTGAGCCATTGGGCGAGTCATGAACGGCGCAAGCACAGTGCCAACGTCAACCCAGCCGCCCGAATCTTGAATTGCATTCAACTGGTACGCAGTAACTCGACCCTCTTTTGTGCCGCCGATAGTGATGTATTGCAGTTGCGCGCGACCGTGCCCAAGGCCAACCATTGATTCACTTCGAGTTTCACGCCAGCGCACTGGTTTGCCGACATGTTTTGAAATATTGCCAAGCAATAATTCTTCTGAGTATGCACTGATTTTGGCACCAAAACCGCCACCCACATCTGGCGTAATGATTCGCACTTGCTCGGCGTCTACTTTGTTCGCCTTGACGACTTCGTTGCGAACACCTTGAGCGTGTTGTGTCGAGATCCATTGAATTAGCCGGCCGTCTATCCATGCTGCTGCCGAACCGCGTGCTTCAAGTGGGCATGGTGCTACGCGTTGATTCATGAATCGACCTTTGACTACAACTTCACAGTCTTTGAAAAGATCGTCACCCGTATTGTCTGGCATTCCCATTTCGACTGTGCCCATGACGATGTTGCTTCCGCACTCTTCATAAATCAAATTCGTGCTTGTCATTGCATTTTCTAAATCAATTAGCGGCTCAAGAGTTTCGTAATCAATAATCGCCCGTTCGGCTGCGTCTTCGCCTTGATCGGCTCGCTCGGTGACGATTGCGGCTACAAGTTCGCCAACCCAACGAACTTTGCCACTCGCTAAATGAGATCGCTTTGCGAGTGGGTTGAACCCTGACGGTTCTTCTTCAAGGCCAAGATCACTGGCTGTGAATACTGCAACTACACCAGGCACATTTTTACATTCAGACAAATCAATATTTATAATTTTTGCGTGAGCAACGGTTGATCGCACGTAAGTTACATGTAATGCGCCAGCAAACATCGGCTCGTCGTTTAAGTCTTCGATGTATTTGCCACCGGTCGTGAGAAACTTTGGGTCTTCTTTTCGCAAAACACGATTACCTAAAATACTTCCAGCCACAATTGCTCCCTAGACAGTTAATTTATATCTCGCCTTATATTACGGCTGAAGAGTGTCCAAAATTTCAACGCTTTTGTCACGGTTCGCTTCTTCAGTTTTAATTTTTAAGATGTTGCTAACTAGCGAGTAGGGCCATCGATCGGGCAACGCGATAGATGTCGATGGTGAGTCAAGTAGCGGAACTCGTTTTTCGCTCGGTGATAAGTAACCCAATTGCGAGCGAACCGCTGCTTTGGTACCTTCTGGGGTTTTGAGATTGTCAACTTCTTCTTGAAGTGAAGCATTTATGTCTTCGTAAGCAGCAAGTTGTGCGGTGCGTTGTGCCACAAGGGTGCGTTGCTTATTCCATGTGCGTAATGGAAGAAATGATAAAGCCACTAGAACTGCCCCAATGAACAATGTTCCAAGCGGAATAATCGCAAACCGACTGCGACTCTTTCGCGAAACACGAGCCGACGGGTCTGCGCCTAGTGGTCTTGGTCGCGGGGCAGATTGAGAAGTATTTAACGACACTTATATATTCTGGCTCGCGTAAGCGGCTATTTGGTGGAGCGCCCAAACAAAACAGGATATTTAACGTTTGTGCCCAGATCTTGTTCGATGCGCAACAACTGATTGTATTTTGCAACACGGTCGCTACGAGCGGGTGCTCCCGTTTTTATCTGACCACAATTTGTTGCAACAGCCAGATCAGCAATGGTCGAGTCTTCTGTTTCGCCGCTGCGGTGACTCATCACGCTCGTATATTTGTTGTCTTTTGCGAGTGAGACTGCGTCTAGGGTTTCAGACAGAGTGCCGATCTGATTTACTTTTATCAGAATGCTGTTGGCAATTTTTCGATCAATGCCTTGTTGCAGTCGTTTTGTGTTTGTGACGAATAGATCATCTCCGACTAATTGAATTCGCTGACCAAGTGCAGACGAAAGTGATGACCAACCATCCCAATCGTCTTGAGCCATGCCATCTTCAATTGACACGATCGGGTATCTATCAACCAGCGACACCCACCATTCGACAAGTTCATCGTTAGTAAAAATCTTGTTTTCGCCAGCCATGTGATAGCGCGAGTCTTTGTATAGTTCACTCATTGCGGGGTCTAGCGCAATGGCAATGTCAACGCCCGGCTTAAAACCTGCACGCGTGATCGCGTCAACCAAAAACTCGATCGCCGATTCGTTGTTCGCAAGATTTGGTGCAAAACCACCTTCGTCACCAACGGCAGTTGATAAACCTTTGGCTTTTAATAACGATTTAAGAGTGTGATACGTCTCGACGCCCCATTGCAGCCCTTCGCTAAAACGCGAAGCACCAATTGGCATGATCATAAATTCTTGTAAGTCGATGTTGTTGTCGGCATGTACTCCACCATTGAGCACGTTCATCATTGGTACCGGCAAAGTGTTTGCACCGTCACCGCCAACTGATTTATACAACGGTAGATTACGAGCAATTGATGCTGCTCTCGCAACTGCAAGGCTTACGCCAAGTATTGCGTTTGCGCCGAGTCGAGATTTATTTTCTGTGCCATCAAGAGAAGTTAACTTATTGTCTAACGCTCTTTGGTCTAAGCAGTTCAAACCAATTACTGTGTCGCGAATTTCGGAGTTGACATTCGCTACTGCTTGCAACACGCCTTTACCCAAGAAACGTTTTCCACCATCGCGCAATTCAACTGCTTCGTGTTCGCCAGTTGATGCGCCTGAAGGCACAATTGCTCTACCCATGGCACCTGAGTCGAGAAATATTTCAACTTCTACAGTTGGGTTGCCTCGCGAATCTAAAACTTCGCGTCCGAGAACGTTAGCGATTGCTGTCATTTGATTAACTTTATCTCATTCCAAAGTTTGTCAAGTTCAGGGAGTGAACACTTTGTTAAATCAAGATTTCGTTGCGTTGCGAGTTCAACAACTTTTTCAAATCTTGCCTTAAATTTTTCAGATGCGCTGCGCAGTGCCGTCTCCGCATCAACTTTAAGGTGGCGAGATAAATTCACCACGCTGAAGAGCACATCGCCAAGCTCCATTAGTACGGCTTGAGGGTCGCTTTTCAGCAGTACTGCTTCACGAAGTTCGGCAATCTCTTCGGCGATTTTTTCGTACGCACCGTCGCTATTTGGCCAATCAAAACC
Source organism: Ilumatobacteraceae bacterium (assembly GCA_964203235.1). Classification (GTDB taxonomy): domain Bacteria; phylum Actinomycetota; class Acidimicrobiia; order Acidimicrobiales; family Ilumatobacteraceae; genus BACL27. The sequence continues at coordinate 359,302 of CAXNLE010000002.1, read as the reverse complement.
TTGTTCGGCAGCGCGCTTCTGAAGTTTGCTCGCATACATCAGAGCTGGAGCAGCAGTTGCGACACCATCAAATACTGATTTGCTGTCAACTTCGCCGCGCTCTTGTTGTTTAATTGCATCCCAAGTTGAGACAACCTGGTCTGCTGAATCTGCGCTCACATCGCCAAAAACATGCGGGTGTCTGCGCACTAATTTATCATGTATCGAATTGGCAACATCGGCGATGCTGAATCGGCCCTGTTGCTCGGCAATGGTGGCGTGAAACTCGACTTGGTATAACAAGTCTCCAAGTTCTTCAATTAAGGCGTCGTCAGTTGACGGATCATTGGAATCAAGTTGATTAATCGCATCGACAACTTCGTAAGTTTCTTCGATCAAATAGCGAACGAGTGATTCGTGTGTCTGCTCACGATCCCATGGGCACTGCTCGCGCAAAGTGCGAGAGAGTTGATGAAGTTTTGCCATCTCGGCGGCGACTGGCTCGGCGAGTCGCGGAATGTAAAGAGTTGTTAAATGATCTGGTTCAATCTCGCGATCAAGGTTTTGCCAAGTCGTGTAAATGATGCGCTGATCGTCTAACCCAAGGTGATGCAAAATCACAACTGGTTCATCGCCCGCAGCAGACTCATGAGCAAGTTTGATAATCGAAAGCACCCACTGCGCGTGGCATTGTGCAACAAGCAGTGGGCCACTGTCGCCGGCGGCATGCTCTGCAAAAAGATGTCCATCAATCATTCGTATGCCTGCATTAATAGGGTCTAGTTTAAGTGCGCTCCATGCGACGTCTAAGAAACTCATCGCAGGCACCAACACGACTTCAACAGTTTTGTCATTGAGCAGATGTTGCACGGTTTGCTCAAGTACTAGCGGTGAACCTGGTACGGCGTAAAGAATTTCGCCATGCTGATGCGCCGCTGACACGAGTCTCTTGGCAATCGCTTCGTAGACATCACTGAATGATTCATGTCGTTCGTATTCATCATCAAAACTCACGGCACCTTCTACGAGGTGAGAAGTTGGATGACGATTCGTTCGAACGTATCGAAATTTGATTCGCTCAATTGCTTGTAAAGTTTCGTGGTTTATCGAACCAGCCGAGCCTGGGCCAAGTCCAACAACTGTGATTTGCGCGTTCATGCGCTTGTCAACTTAGTTTGCGATGATGGTGCCGCTGGCAGGGTTCCAGCGGCCGTAGGCAGAGTCGACTTTTATTTTCGTTGTCGCAAGGTATCCATTAAAAAGAAGTACTCCAGCATTTGCTTCAAGTAATGCCGAGACATCTGCTGCAACTTCGATGAATGGTCGAATCAAAATGATGTGATACCCGAAACTTGACTTAACTGGGGCAGTTGCAACGCCTGGCTTGGCAACTAATGCACCAGCCGTGAAATCAGGATCAAAACCATTCTGATATTCGCTTAACGGCATGCACGCATTTTTTTCGCCAGAAAGTGCGCCACCAGATACTTTTGCATTTGGTTCAATCGAATATTCTCCGGCAACAGTTGCGAAATCTGCGCCATCAGTAATTTTCTTCAGAGCCTCTGTAGCTTTTGCTTCTTCTTTGACGACTAAATGTCGAACACACATCACGCCGAGTGACGCAGGTGCTTCGTCATACATTTTTGCTGCTGTTTTTGCGTCTGGTGCAACAACTCGGCTGAGGGCGAGTCCGCCCGCGTTAAGTTCAATAATCAAATTCTTCAAGTGTTCTGTAAATTCTGTCGTATCTGTATTTTTGCTGACCGACTCGGCAATCTCGTCACGGTCGGCTTTGGTAATCTCTTGTCCATATTTCTTGAGGATCACATCTGCTGCAGCGCCTTGAAGTAAAGCTGTAAGAACACTTCGCGCGGTTTCGCCATCAACTTCACCATCAACTACTGGTGTTTGTCCTGCATCGCTGAGTTCTGTAATTGTAAGTTCAAGTTCATCACGAGAAATTTTTTTACCACCGACTTCGGCGGCAGAGTTTGAAGTCGAACCGCAACTTGATAAAACAATTGCAAGAGTCACAAAAGCAGTCGTTGCAAGACTAAAAGAATTTGTTTTGTTATTTTTCATCGCCCTTACCCTAGTGCCACTTCTTCAACAAGTTCTTGCATAAATGTGACTAGATACGATGCTGGCTCTTGACCGCGCGGAATCGCGATGCTCAAATCATTTGATTGCTCGCGATATGTTGCCGATGGCGACAATCGCACAAGGCGCATTGACTCGCTGGCCTTAAGAGTGATCGGTGACAGTTTGGCGCGATTATCCGAAACAACAATTTCACGCAGACCGATGCGATGGCACTCGGCGCGAAGCGAGCCGACCATTAATAGAGACTTGGCTGGCTCAGGCAACTCTCCGAAGCGATCTTGCCATTCTGCTTTTATATCTTGTACATCGGCGTGAGTTCGAACAGCAACGAGTCGCCTATATGCATCAAGTCGTAGCTCTTCTTTTTCGACATAATCATTTGGTAAAAATGCCGTGATCGGAACATCAATTTTTAGTTCGACTGGTATCTTCGGCACTTCACCCTTCATTTCGGCGACTGCTTCAGTGACAAGTTGACAGTAGAGGTCGTATCCAACTGCGGCGATGTGACCACTTTGCGCTTCGCCGAGCAGGTTTCCTGCCCCGCGAATTTCAAGATCTCGCATCGCTATTTTGAATCCACTGCCAAGTTCTGTCGCTTCACCGATCGTGCGAAGTCTTTCGTATGCGTGCTCTGATAATGCTCTATCACGAGGGTGAAATAAATATGCGTAGGCGCGCTGTCCGCTTCGACCAACGCGGCCGCGAAGTTGATGCAATTGTCCGAGACCCAATAAGTCGGCGCGCTCGACGACAAGTGTGTTGACGGTTGGCATGTCAATGCCGCTCTCAATGATTGTCGTGCAAACAAGTACGTCGTATTTTCCCTCCCAGAAATCTTGCACGGCTCGTTCAAGATTTGCTTCGTCCATTTGCCCGTGTGCCACGATGATTCGTGCTTCCGGCACCAACTCGCGCAACTCACGTGCACGATCTTCAATTGATCGAACTCTATTGTGCACCCAAAATACTTGGCCATCACGCAACAACTCGCGACGAATCGCTTCAGTTGCGACACGGTCATCTTCTTCACCAACAAAAGTAAGAATTGGCTGTCGATCTGCAGGGGGAGTATTGAGCAACGACAAATCTCGAATGCCGACGAGACTCATCTCAAGTGTGCGCGGTATCGGCGTTGCGGTGAGAGTCAATACATCAACATTTGTTTTCAGCTGTTTCATTTGCTCTTTGTGTTGCACACCGAATCGCTGTTCTTCGTCAACAACTAAAAGTCCGAGATCTTTAAACTTCACACCCTCTTGAAGCAATCGATGTGTGCCAATTACGCAATCAATTTGACCAGATTCAAGACCCTGCAGAACTTGTTTTGCTTGTTTGGCTGTTAAAAATCTTGAGAGCACTTCGACTCGAATTGGATATCCGTTAAAACGTGAGGTGAAAGTTGTGCCGTGTTGAGTCGCGAGCAAAGTTGTCGGCACGAGAACTGCAACTTGCTTTCCGTCTTGAATACATTTAAATGCAGCACGCACCGCAACTTCGGTTTTACCGAAACCTACATCGCCACAAACAAGCCGATCCATTGGAACTTCACGCTCCATGTCGGCTTTGGTATCAATGATTGCAGTTCGTTGGTCTGGCGTTTCAACAAATTGAAATGCCGCTTCCATCTCATGCTGCCAAGCAGTGTCACTGGCAAATGCATGTCCGGCCGCAGTTACGCGACGTTGATAAAGCACGACGAGTTCTTGGGCAATTTCACGCACTGCATTTCGCACACGTGCCTTGGATTTTGCAAAATCAGATCCACCCATGCGATTCAGAGTTGGAGTTTCTCCGCCGATGTATTGTCGAATCGCATCAATGTGATCAGTTGGCACATATAGATTTCCGTTGTTGTATTGCAATTGCATGTAGTCGCGTTCAACACCACCCATCGACTGTTTCGACATGCCGAGATATTTGCCGACTCCATGCACATGATGAACTACGTAGTCACCAGGTTTGAGATCTTCAAAAACGCTTAGTGAGTTTCGTTTAACTGGTTTGGTATGACGATGTGTTCGCCGTCGACCAGTCAAGTCACTCTCTGTGATTATCGCCAGATCGTGAGCATTAATAATGCAGCCACTGTGAAGTGATGCAACGACGATCGAAACACCCGGGCTCGTGATTGCCGCTACCTGTTGTTCAAGCGACCGAACCGTGACGCCTTCAAGAGTTAGTACTTCAAAAAATCTTTGCGCTGAACTTTGTGTGTCGGCAGCGATTATCACACGAAACTTCTTAGTGACAAATCGCAAAATTCTGTTGGCGAGTGCTTCGGTGTCGCCGGTGGCTTGGCCCCAAGTTGATGATTCAATGCTCGCGGCACCAGGAGAATCAGCAACTGGGTTAAGCGAAATTATCGACTCGGCACTTGTGTTTTTAAGAAACGACTCAATTTCTGAGTGCAGTCTCGGATATTTCTGATCAGGATCTCGTGACCATGTCGATGCCAACGCTCTTGCTAAGTCATCTTCTTCGGCGATCAAATCACGTGCGCGGTCGCGCAATCTTCGAGGCTCGATCAGCACAATGTGAACCGAGGCTGACTCGGCGCATACATCAGTCAGCACTTCGCTATCTGTTGCGACCCATGGCAACCAAGACTCCATGCCGTCAAAAGTCGCACCTTGAGCGATGCGTTCCCAATTTTCTTGGCCCCAAGGTTCTTCGGCGATCAAGTTTTGTGCGCGAGCGGCAACTTCTGAATTGATAATTAATTCACGTGCGGGAAATATTTGCACGCTGTCTAAGTCGTCAGTGCTGCGCTGATCGTTGACGTTGAACGTGGTCAGTCGATCAACTTCGTCGCCCCACAAATCGATGCGGATAGGCGTGTCAGCCGTGGATGGAAACACATCGATGATTGAACCGCGCCGCGCGAATTCGCCACGGTGTTCAACGAGTTCTTCTCGACGATAACCAAAACGGGCGAGAGTTGATATCAATTCATCCATATCAACTTGTGTTTTTTGTTTTATTACTAGCGGTTCAACCACGGTGTTGCTGAGGTGTTGCAACAACGCACGCACACCCGTGACAATTATTTTTGGTGAATCATTTTTGATTCGCCACAAAACTTCAAGTCGTTTGCCCATTGTTTCAACATTCGGGCTCACTCGCTCGAACGGCAAGGTTTCCCACGCCGGAAAGAGAACTACATCTCGCTCGGGCAGAAACGCGACGAGGTCATCGCGGAGTTGCCCTGCCATCAACCCAGTTGGTGCTGCCACAATTACTATTTCGTTTTCGGTGCGTTGTGTTAAACCCGAAAGTAACAATGGCCAAGTGTGTTCGGCACAAACTATTGAAGCGTTTTTCTCTCCAAGTGCTGCACTTAGTGCTGGATCAAAACTAAATGTCGAAGCGAGTGCGCCTAAAACGGTCATCGCACGATGCCCTAGCGGGCATTGATGTTGCGCATTGCGGCATCAAGACCTTCGGCAATAATTAGTTGCACAGCATCAGCAGCAATTTGCACCGAAATGTCGAGCAGTTCACGCTCACGCGTAGGAATCTTTGACAACACATGATCAGCACCAGCCTCTTTTGAAGCAGGCTTGCCGACTCCAATTCGTACTCGAATGAAATCTTGTGTTTTTAAATGCTGCTTGATTGATTGCAATCCGTTGTGCCCGGCAAGCCCGCCCCCAGATTTAATTTTTACAACTCCAGGTTCAAGATCGAGTTCATCATGCACAATAATAATTTTGAGTGGATCAGTAATCGAGAATCGTCGCGCCAGTGGCCCGACTGCGTTTCCAGACTCGTTCATAAAAGTAGTTGGCGTGGCGATTAGAAAATGCTTACCCGATGCGTTGACTTCGGCAGTTAACGCTCTGTCGCGACTTGCCTTTAGTGCAACGCCAATGCGCGTTGCGAGAAGTTCTATTGTTTCGAAACCAACATTGTGACGAGTGCGCGAGTATTTAGAACCAGGGTTTCCTAATCCGATTACTAATGCGTCGAAAGGTGTGCCGCGACGCTCAAGATGCTCGGGCCGCGTGGTGCGACCGAACAGCCTCATTTAGTTTTAGGCCGACGGTTTGGCGTCGCCTGCTGGAGCAGCGCCCGCATCTGGAGTTGCAGTGGCGGCACCTTCGGCTGCAGCGGCAACAACTGGTGCAGCCTCTTCAATCTTAGTTTCGAGCACTGTTACAACAACAAGATCAGGATCGCCAACCGCGCTGACGCCATTTGGTAACACAACGTCTGACAAGCGAATTACATCTTGCATTCCCATTGCTGTTACGTCGATCAAAATTTCGTTTGGAATATTCGAAGCAGTTGCGCGAACCTGAATTGTGTTCACCGTCGCGTCGACTAATCCACCTTCTGAGAGAACGGCCTTGGCGATACCAGTGAGGTGAACCGGAATATCCATCGTGATTAACTCGGTGAGCGAAATTTGCATGAAATCAATGTGTCGCACCACGCGCTTTACTGGGTCACGCTGAAGTTCTTTTACGATCGCAGGATATTTTGTGTCGCCAACTTGAAGTTCAAGAATTGTGTTTACGCCAGCTGGACCAGCAAGTGCTACGCGCAAGTCGCGTCGTTCAACAGTGATTTTCACTGGCACCATGCCGTGACCATAAATGACACCTGGAATGTGATCTGTTGCGACGAGGCGACGAGATTCGGCACTGCCAATTTTGCGACCGATTTTGGTTTGAAGGATAGTAGCCATGAGAACTCCGAAAGTCGAATAAGACGTCAACTGATTGACGGCTTTTTAGTCTATGGGCGAGCGCTTGAACTTGCCACACCAGAATCTACGACTGGTTTTCGCCCCCGAATAACTCGCTGACGCTGGTGTCTTCAAATACGGCGGATAGTGCATCGGCAAGAATTTTTGCGACAGAAAGGATCTCTATTTTGGCGATTCGTTTTTCGGGGGCAAGCGGCAAAGTATTTGTCAAGATGACGCGGCTAATTCGAGATTTATCTAGTCGCTCAATCGCCGGGCCAGACAGCACACCATGGGTTGCCATTGCCCAAACTTCTTTTGCGCCGCGGGCATAAAGCAGATCGGCTGCGCTGCAAATTGTTCCGCCTGTATCAATCATGTCGTCAGCCAAAATGCAAAGTCTGCCCTCAACATCACCAATCACTTCTTTAGCTTCAGCGACATTAGCTGTGTTCTTTGGACGACGCTTATTAACGAATGCAACATCTGCGCTCATGTCAGTTAAATGTTGCGCGAATCGTTCAGCAACTTTTACTCGACCTGCATCAGGGGAAACAATTACAAGTCCTTCTTTGGCATTTTTTCTAACGTATTCTTCAAGAACAGGTATCGCTGTTAAGTGATCAACGGGTCCTTCGAAAAATCCTTGAATTTGTCCGCTGTGTAAATCAATTGAAACCATTCGCTTTGAGCCAGCAGCTTTGAACATGTCGGCGATCATTCGCGCAGTAATTGGTTCTCGACCCTCAGCCTTGCGATCTTGTCGCGCGTATCCGTAAAACGGACAAACCGCGGTGACGCGTTTCGCGGATGCGCGATATGCGGTGTCGATCATGATTAGTTGCTCCATGATCGAATCGTTAATGCTGCGACCGTTAAAACCGCAATGTGTTTGCATAATAAACACGTCTCCACCACGAATGCTTTCACCAAATCGTGGTCGAAGTTCTCCGTTGGCAAACTCGACGATGTTCGCTTCGCCGAGTTGCACATTTAAATGTTGAGCAACTTCTTCTGCCAACGCTGGGTGAGTTCGACCCGAATAAAGCGCCATTCGCTTCGTCGTGACTTTGTCTATTGTCTTATTAACTTCATTCGGTCGAGTCATTGCTGACCATCATAGAACGAACTGGTGATTGCGTTGTCAACGACCGAACTTCCGGGTTCAAGGTTTGCGAACGGTCCAACTTGGGCATTTTTACCGATCGTCGAATTTCGTGCAACTGTTGATTCAACGTGTGAGCCCGAGCCAACAACCGTGTCAATTAAGCGCGTATTTGGCCCGATTTCGCAGTTATCGCCAATCACAGTTGCGCCTTGCAAAATAGTGCCCGGCAACAATGTCACGTCTTTGCCAATCTGCACAGTTACATCAATAAATGTTTGACGCGGATCAAGCATTGTCACGCCGTTAACGAGCCACTGCTTATTGGTTCGTGCTCGCAACTCGCGTTCGGCGAGTGCCAACTGCCAACGGTCGTTTACACCAGCGACTTCATTGGCTGGGGAAGTGCGCGAACCGACATGGTGACCCATGCTCGCAAGAACTTCAACAACATCTGTTAAGTAATATTCAGACTGCGAATTTTTGTTTGAGATTCTTCGCAATGCTGGGCCGAGAAGATCTCGACGAAAAGCAAAAATGCCGGTATTGATTTCGTTAATTGCACGAATCTCGGGTGTTGCGTCGCGCTCTTCGACGATTTGCAAAACGCGATCATCTTTAGCCCGCACAATTCTGCCATAGCCAGTCGGTTCATCAACGAACGCAGTCAGCAATGTTGCTGCATTATTTGATTGTTGATGTTCTCGCACGAGATCAGAAATTGTTGAAGTTCGCAGCAGTGGAGTATCGCCAGGCATAACAATAATTGTCGAAGTGTCGTCAATTTCGGTTTGTGTGCCGACACTTTTATCAATCGCACTTAACCCAACAATCGTTGCGTCACCCGTGCCGCGCTGAACTTGCTGTTCGGCAAACGAAATCTTCGACCACTTCGGTGCATGCGTTGCGACAACTTGTGATACTTGTTTCGCAGCATGGCCAATCACGACAACAGTCTGAGTGATTTCAATTTCACGTAGTGCATGTATTACATGAATCACCATCTCTCGTCCACACAACATGTGCAATGGCTTCGGTCGAGTCGACTGCATTCGTGTGCCTTCTCCTGCGGCGAGGACGATGGCGTAAATTCTCACGACTCTTTTATACACGATTAAAAGTTTGCGAGCGTGAGACCAGTTCTCACGCCACTTCGAGTTCCGGGGAGAGGACTCGAACCCCTATATACGGGACCAAAACCCGTTGTCCTGCCATTGAACGACCCCGGAAAGGGTATTTCTTAACGCCTCTACGGTAGCCAATTTATGTGCCGATTCTCATCTTAAGCAGATATCGTATTGCGAGTCATGGGATCACTGGTCAAGCGCCGTCGCAAACGAATGCGCAAAAAGAAGCACAAGAAGATGCTTCGCCGTACCCGGCATCAACGCAATAAATAGAACCGCTTCGCGCTGTTTCTACGCGGCATCACCGCAACAAATAACTAGTTAGTTTGCGTGCAGACGACTGTGGCGTCTGCGAGAAGCCCCGTGAGATTTTCAAATTTTCCGTCAAGCCACCATGTCGATCCGCTTCCGGCGAGAACTGGCTCGACGCCTGCTGCTTGTGAAATTCTCTGCTTCCATGTCGCCAGACGCGGTTCAACTTTTATCGCGGCAAGTTCTAAATCGTTAACGCCAGAATTGTTTAACTGAATTTTGCCAAAATCTGTGAGCTCGTCAAACGCCTTATAAACCGCAGGCGTTGAAACACCGAACGGGGGGATCACGAGAGTTATTTCGCGATGCAATTTCTCCAGCGGTTCAATAATTTCGCCGATTCCCAAAACTCTTGCACGACCGCCAACTATACAAAAAGCAATATCGGCGCCAAGTTTTACTGCGCTGACCAAATCAGTGAATCCTGCCCAGCGCAGAATTGCCGCCGCATCTGCAGAGCCGCCACCTAATCCACCGCCTGCAGGAATATTCTTGGTCACTCTCACATGGGCTTTTCGGCCAGCGAGTAGCAGCGCTCTTGAGACAAGATTGTTTGTCAGATCTTGGTCGGTTGCATTTAGATCGCCAGCGAACTTGCCAGTAATTTCGAGGCCAGTTTGCGAAGGGTCGACAACTAATTCGTCGGCGAGATCGAGAGTCACCATTTCGGCGTCAATTAGATGAAATCCATCTGCACGCACGCCGGTGATTTTTAATGAGACCGTGAGTTTGGCTGGTGCAATAAGCGAAACAGTTTGTGAACTCATTGTGCGGAGCCCGTCGCGCGACTCTTTATTACTTTGCAAAGTCGCCCCCATGCCGCCAAGTCAAGTTCTTCTGCACGAGATTCGGGGTTCACACTTGCAGATTCAAAATCTGCTGGCAGCGCAACTTCGGCCAGGGCACGACGCAACATTTTTCTTCGCTTTGCGAAACCCGTGCGCACGAGCGCGAATAGTTCACTTGCTTCAACATCTGTGACCCCAGGTTCGCTTCTTCGGCGAATATCCACGAGTGCCGACTCAACACGCGGCTGTGGAAAGAAAACGGATGCAGACACCGCGCCGACGATTTTGGATGTTGCCCAGTAATTAATTTTGACGCTCACAGCGCCATAGGCATCGCTACCAACTTGGGCGACTAATCGATCGGCAACTTCACTTTGCACCATCACTAGTAGATGATCCACTTGCGACAGTCCATCTAAAATGTCGGCGACAATTGGTGTCGCCAAGTTGTACGGCAAGTTAGCCACAACATGCCAGTGTTTTGACTTTGAGAGCAACGGCTGCCAGTCAAGTTGCATTACATCCCCGTGGATTATCTCAACATTTGGCAGTGATGCGGTATTTTCTCGCAGCACTTCAACTAATCCATTATCTATTTCGACGGCGACAATCTGTGCGCCAGTTTCGGCAAGTGCGAGTGTTAATGAACCGAGGCCAGCGCCGATTTCAAGTACAAAGTCTCCGGCTCGCACATCGGCAAGGCGAGCAATCTTTCGAACTGTGTTGGAATCAACTACAAAGTTTTGACCGAATGCTCGCCGTGGAGCCAGCCCATGTTTGGTTAAAAGCGCAGAAACTTCAGTTCGTGTGAATGTCACCAGGAGACGTTCACTGGAATCGGCGCATCAACAAGATTTGAAACCCTTTCAAAAACTTTTGTGTGCAACAACGCTGTCGCTCCTGCTGGCATTGTTTCGCGGTAAACGTTCGTGCAATTTGTTGTTCTGCCGTTGTTGATATTTTTTATCGTTAACGTAATTCCAAATGGTGCTGATGGAATAAAACAAACGACATCTGGGGCGTTGTCGAAGTTGCTAAAAGATGCAATTAGTTGCAATCCACTTGTTTCGGTGGCTGGATAAGCGATTTGTGCCGAGCCGTCTTGAACAATTGGCGCAGGGCCACTGAGAATTATCGGAGCGGGTGACTCTTCATCTGAGACAACTCCTGAACTTGGCGCAATCGTGTTAAAAGCAGGGTCAATGGTCGTCGCTGTAGTCAAGGATTCAGAGGAATCGTTTCCGCTACAAGATCTCAAAATAGGAAATAAAATTATAGTTATTACTGTCAAAACGACGATCCGTCGGCGCTGAAAAGTTGAAAGTAACAATTTAATTTCTCCCTGTTACTGAATTAGTTCCGCAGATATCCAAGGCTACGCACGTAGCCCCGCGAAAGCAATCAGCGCGTTGCTGGTTGTTTGATTTGCGATTTCAATTGATTGAAACATTTCGTACTTGCGCTAAACACGCACCGACATCAACAAGATATGCCGGCTGATTAGAGACTCCGCGATGGGGCACCGGTGCAAGAAACGGGCTATCGGTTTCAACCAGCATTTTGTCAGCACTGCAAATTTTCGCAGCGTCACGAATTTCTTCGGCTTTTTTAAATGTAACGATCCCAGAAAATGAAATAAATGCATCACGATCCAGACATTTCTTTGCTTCGACCAGCGAACCCGTGAAGCAATGAAAAATAGTTCGCTCAGGTACACCGCATGAATCAAGAATTTCAAATGTTTCATCCCACGCGTCACGAGTGTGAATCACGAGTGAGAGTTTGTGTTTATGTGCCAAAGCAATCTGTTCGGCAAATATTTCGCGTTGCACGGTACGGTCAGAATGATCGTAAAAATAGTCAAGACCACATTCGCCGATCGCGACAACTCGAGGCTGGGTGATTAACTCATGCAAGCCATCAAGACCATGTTTTGCATCATGCGGATGCAGGCCGACCGTGGCCCACACATCTTTGTGTTTTGTCGCGAGATCAATCGCGGCACGCGAAGTTGCCACATCTGTGCCGATGGTGATCATCCGTTTAACGCCAACTTCACGGGCGGCGTTAAGTGCTGCGTCTGCGCCACCAGGAATATCTTCGTAGGTCACATGACAATGTGTGTCAACCCACTCTGGTATTTCGTTTTGAGAATTTGTCACGGTCACAATTTCTTGCGCGGAAACAGCGGTTCGCCTTTCGTCACGGTCGTTCCACCTGGGTAGCGACCCCATTGTGTATCAGTGCCGACTCGTTGATCAGAAACTTGGCCAGACATTCCGAGGCGCTGCCAAACATCTTGGGTTGTCGCCGGCATTGCTGGGCTTGCCAAAATTGTCACAATTCGCAACGCTTCAAGCGCGTCGCCCATTACCAAGTCAAGATCTTTACCTGGTTCCATCTTCCACGGTTCGTTCGTTTCGAGATAAGCATTCGTCGCGCGAATGAGCGACCAAGTGGCATCAAGCGCACGACCAGGTTGAACATTGCTCCATTCCGCAATTGTTTGGGCAACGCTTTGAGTAGCGATTTCTGCAAGTTGGCTTGTCAATGACGGCACAGGCCCGATGCCACCGCACTTCTTTTCGACAACAGTTGCGACACGCGCGGCAAGATTGCCGAAATTGTTCGCGAGATCTGAGTTGTAGCGCGAGAGCAATCCTTCATAAGAAAAGTCGCCATCGTTGCCGTAGTTAGTGTCGGCCAAAACGTAATATCTAAAACCGTCAACACCGATTTCGTCGATCAGATCAAGCGGGTTCACTACATTGCCAGTCGTCTTCGACATCTTTTCGCCACCAACCAGAAGCCAACCGCCGACTGCCCAACCCTTTGGCGGTTCTAAACCAGCCGACATCAACATCGCGGGCCAGTAAACGCAGTGAAAACGAATTATGTCCTTGCCGATGAAGTGATAGTCGACAGGCCAATTAGCAGCGAACTGTTTTTCGTCGGTTCCGTATCCGTGAGCAGTGATGTAATTCGCCAATGCGTCGAACCAAACATATGCAACATGCGAGTCATCCCATGGCAACTTGATGCCCCATGTCAAAGTTTTACGACTCACCGAAAAATCTCTGAGACCTTGCTTAATGAAACCAGTTACTTCATTGACGCGATGATCTGGTTTGATTGCGTCAGGGTGGTCTGCGTACCACTTCAGAAGTTTTTCTTCGTAACGTGACAAGCGAAAGAAATAGTTTTCTTCTTCAACGTATTCGGCTTGAGTGTTATGGATTTTGCATTTGCCGTTTTCAAGCTCTTCGGGTGTGTAGTAAGCCTCGCATGCAACACAATAATGACCGCGATAAATGTCAACCTCAATGTCGCCAGCGTCGTAGCAGGCTTGCAATAGTTTTTGCACGCCAATTTTGTGGCGCTCTTCGGTTGTGCGAATAAAATCGTTGATGTCAATATCTAGGCGATCCCACGCATCTGCAAACAGTGGCGCAATTTTGTCGACAAATTCTTTAGGCGAGATACCTTCGGCATCGGCGAACTGCTGAATCTTTAAACCATGCTCGTCGGTGCCAGTTAATAGATGTACATCATCACCACAAAGTTTGTGCCAGCGGCAAACAGCGTCAGCGATGATCGTCGTATATGCGTGACCCAGATGTGGCTTAGCATTGACGTAATAAATTGGCGTCGTTGCCGCAAACTTTTTCACGTATATAACTTACAGTTTCAGGCTTGTTGCTAATGGTTGTATTAGCGGATGTAAAAGCGCTCTTTAACTATCGTCACGAATTTGTAGCGCAAGTTCGTAGACGGTTCGTTTGGCAACGCCAAAGCGAGCCGAAACTCGCGCAGCAGAATCTTTGCGACTTACACCTTTGGCAATTTCGGCTTTGATTGCCGCGACTAGTTCTTCATCAGTCGGCGGAGCAGGTGGTTTGGCTGGCTCAATAATGATCACATATTCACCGCGTGGCTCGGTCGCCGCTACGAGCATGTTTGCATCTTGTAAAGTTCCGCGCCAAATCTGTTCGTGCAGTTTTGTAAGTTCGCGCGCCAGTACAACACGTCGCATCGCGCCACACGCCGTTGTTAAATCGCTCAAAGTTTTCGCAAGTCGATGCGGTGCTTCATAAAGCACAATCGTGCGCGACTCTGTTGTAGTCATCGCAAGTCGATCGGTGCGCTCAGCCCCACTGCGCGGCAAAAAACCCTCAAACACAAATCTCGAAGTTGGTAATCCACTAATCACGAGTGCCATCGTTAGTGCCGACGCGCCAGGCACAGCAGTTACATTGCCACCGGCTTCAACAACCGCGACAACTAATCGTTCGCCCGGGTCGCTGATGCCTGGTGTTCCGGCGTCCGTGACTAGCGCAACTGTCGACCCAGACGTAACTAGCGAGACTATTTCTTCTCGGGCGTCGTATTCGGTGTGTTCGTTGATCACGATAAGTCTTTTGCCAGTTACGCCAAAATGTGCGAGAAGTTTTCCAGAGTGTCGCGTGTCTTCGCAACAAATCACATCTGCACTCTGTAACGCTTCAATTGCTCGTTGCGTTATGTCACCAAGATTGCCAATTGGAGTTGCAACTAAAACCAACGAGCCAGCATTTTTAAATACAGATTTAGTAGTTGAACCGTTACTCATGTGAGTCGCACTTCAAGAGTGTGGCCAATTACAAGTCCCCAACTTTCAAATGTGCCAGCGCCAGCCTCAAGCACGTGGCTTGCGCCAAACACAGGCAATGCAACGCGTCGCGGCTTAAGGGTTTGAATCTTGATGACTTTAAATTCAGAATCGAGATACGCGACGTCAAGCGAACATTTCACGCCAAATGTATGAATCCACTTACAAGTGTCGATTAATAGCGGCGTTTCAATTTCGGCTTGACCGATCAAGCCGCGTCGCCGAGTTTGCACAGTATCGGCAATATTCAAACTTGAAAGCACTTGCGCTTGGCACATTAGCCAGCCAGCCTTGAATTGAGTCGGCTTGCTCATCGCTAATTTATGTGTTGTGGCGAATTTCTAGGGTGTCGCCGTCAACGACCTCGTAATCTTTGCCTTCAACGCGAATCTTACCGACATCTTTTGCTTTGTTCCATGAACCAATCGCCAGAAGTTCATCCCACGCGATGACATCGGCGCGAATAAAACCGCGTTGTAGATCGCTGTGAATTTTGCCTGCACACTCGGGTGCTTTTGCGCCAGCATGAAATGTCCAAGCGCGAGTTTCTTTTTCGCCCGTTGTAAAATAAGTTCGCAAACCAAGCAGGTGATATGCCGAGCGAACCATTCGTGGCAAAGCACCTTCGCCGAGCCCAAGTGCCTCGAGCATTTCTTTTCGATCTTTTGGTTCTAACTGTGCGGCTTCAGCTTCAAGTTGCACGCTCATGCCAAGAACTTCAACTTGGTTCTCGCTTGCCGAACCAGGTGGCGCAAGTTCCTTGCGCACGATTGCTTCAAACTCGGGAATCCGCGCCAAATCGTCTTCGGCGACATTAACAACTGCCAACACTTGTCGAGTCGTCAACAAAAAATGTGGCGCCAATAGTTCTAAATCATCTTTTGAAATCGTCGCTCGATATAACGGACGTCCTTCGGCGAGATTCGCCTGCGCGCGCGTCAACGCGCCAAGTTCGTCTTCAAGAGATTTATCCATGCGGGCAGCCTTCTGCATCCGATTGATTTTTGTCTCAACTGATTCAAGATCGGCGAGCGCAAGTTCGATTTCGAGTACTCGTAAATGTTCAAGCGGGTCACTCGGCCCAGGAATATCATCGTCGGCGAATGCACGCAACACGTAAACAATGGCGTCCACTTCGCGAATATTGGCGAGAAATTTATTTCCAAGTCCTTCACCTTTACTTGCGCCTTCGACGAGTCCGCCGATGTCAACAACTTCAACAGTGGCGTAAACAGTTTTCTGAGTCTTTGACATCTCTGCTAGCGCATCAAGTCGCGGGTCAAGAACTTTGGCCATGCCAATGTTTGGGTCTTTGGTTGCAAATGGGTACGGTGCGGCGAGCGCATTCGAACCAGTTAGAGCGTTATATAAGGACGACTTTCCAGCGTTAGGTAAACCGACAAGCCCGAAGCGTTCCATGAGAGGCGTCAGGCTATCTGTGCCGAACTACCTGTCTAGGTTTGAGCATTTACTTGCGGTAATTGTTACTATGCAGACAGTGTTAATTATTTAAAGAACGGCTAATTATTTAGCCAGTCGAAGGAGAATTTGAAGTGACGTCATTTGATCTAGATCTCAGCAAGTACCAACTCGGCTGGAGTGACAAAGTCGAATATGCATTTGAACCAGTAAAAGGATTAAACACAGGCGTCGTCGAGCAAATTTCGTGGTGGAAAGGCGAGCCAGAATGGATGCGAAAAATGCGTTTGCGCTCGCTGCAGACTTTCGAACGCAAGCCGATGCTCGACTGGTTCGCCGTCAACATGCCCGACATTGATTTTCAAGACATCTACTACTACTTAAAGCCTGCAACTGCGCAAGTTGACGAATGGGAAGACCTTCCTGAAGAGATGCGCAAGACCTACGAAAAACTAGGAATCCCAGAAGCAGAGCGTAAATATTTGGCCGGCGTCACCGCGCAGTACGAAAGTGAAGTTGTGTTTCATCGCAATCGTGAAGATCTCGAAAAACTCGGCATTTTGTTTTGCGATATGGATACAGCATTGCGTGAATATCCAGATCTCGTCAAGCAATATTTTGGTTCGGTCATTCCACCGGGCGACAATAAGTTTTCTGCACTTAATACTTCAGTTTGGTCAGGCGGTTCTTTTATTTATGTTCCGCCAGGCGTTGAGTGTGAAATGCCGTTGCAGGCTTATTTCAGAATTAATAGCGAAAATGCCGGTCAATTTGAGCGCACATTAATCATCGCTGATGAAGGTTCGAAAGTTCACTACATCGAAGGTTGCTCGGCTCCGGTTTATACAAAAGACTCGTTGCACTCAGCAGTTGTCGAAATTATCGTCAAGCCAAGTGCGCATGTCACCTATACGACTATTCAAAACTGGTCGCCGAACGTTTACAACTTGGTAACAAAGCGCGCACGAGTTGAAACCGAAGGCCACATGGAGTGGATTGACGGCAACATCGGCTCGAAACTGACGATGAAATATCCAAGTGTTTATTTGATGGGGCCAAAAGCCACGGGTGAAGTTTTGTCGGTTGCTTATGCTGGCGCAGGTCAGCACCAAGATGCTGGCGCGAAAATGGTACACGCTGCACCCGAGACAACCTCAAAAATTGTTTCAAAGTCAATTTCTAAAGATGGTGGAATCACTGCATATCGCGGTTTGGTTCGAGTTGAAGAAGGCGCGACTAATTGCAAGAGCCATGTGCAATGTGACGCGCTGATTCTCGATGAACAAAGCGAGAGTCGCACGTTTCCATACATGGAAGTCGGTGCGCGTGATGCACAGATCGGTCACGAAGCAACTGTTTCAAAAATTGCTGACGAACAACTTTTCTATTTGCAGAGTCGCGGCTTGTCACAAGAGCAGGCGATGAGCATGATCGTCAACGGTTTTATTGAGCCAGTAACACGAACACTGCCAATGGAGTACGCCGTTGAATGGAGCCGTTTGATTGAGTTACAAATGGAAGGCTCGGTCGGCTGATCAAAGCCCACTGAAGTAAAATCTAGATATGTCAATGCGAACTGAGTGCAAGCACTTTGAAAGTCGCACGTATTCGAATGGCGATGCGATGCGTCGTTGCCGGCTCGACTTGGCGCCTGATGCACCTTGGCGTTGCCCAGACGCTTGTGTGAAGTTTGATCATCGTGCTGTTGACATTGGTTGGGCACATGGCACGATCGTGCCAGTGGCAACCCCAGTTGAACCGATAAGCGTCAAAGACGGCACGGCGGCATCGGTATTGAGCGAAGCAGAGGCGATAATTAATGCAATGGCTAATGACATTGCTGCAGAAATCAAAGAAAAGCAGAATAAAAAGAAAAAGCGCAAACGCAAATGAACACACTCGCTTTACCAACAGTCGATGAAGAGATCTGGCGCTATAGCCGAATCGGTGAGCTCAATCTCGACCAGTTTGAGCTCGGCAAAGTTACGACAAAAATCGACGCTTCTAGCGAGGCAAAACAATTTGTTTCATCATCGACGAATATCGCGCCACGCGATGCAACAGACATCTTCGAAGACCTAAATGTTCGACATGCTCAACTAACGGCTATCAGCGTTGCGAAGAACCAAGTCGTTGCTGACCCAATAGTAATTACACACTCGCTCGACGAATCTGGGGTTGTCGTTTATCCGCGGTTAGTGATTGAAGCGCACGAAAATAGCGAAGTAACGGTTGTTGAACGATTTATTTCGAGTGCCAACGTAAAGTCGCTGATCGTGCCGGTTGTAGATGTGCGGGCTGCACAGTCGGCGCGAGTTACATATGTGGCGATTAACGAACTTGGCGCAACAACGTGGCAAATCGGTTATCAACAAGCCGTCGGTCAACGCGATTCAATGATGAAGTTGTTTACCGTCGCTCTCGGCGGCGATTATGCCCGCATGCGCGCCGAAGTACGACTCGAAGGTCAAGGCGCCAACTCGCAACAAGTCGCGCTCTATTTCGCAGACGCAAATCAAATGCACGACTTTCGTACGTTGCAAGACCATGCCGCACCGCGCACGCACAGCAGTTTGCTTTTTAAAGGCGCAGTGAAAGACACATCGAAAAGTGTTTACACGGGTTTAATTCGCATTCGTGAGAACGCCACAAAGTCAGAGGCGTTTCAGACCAATCGCAATTTGACTTTGTCGAACGGCGCGTGGGCAGAGAGCGTGCCGAATCTTGAAATTGAAACTAATGATGTTAAGTGCAGTCACGCCAGCACGGTCGGCCCGATAGATGAAGAGCAAAGGTTTTATCTTGAAAGCCGCGGCATTCAGCCAGAGATCGCCGAGCGATTAGTCGTGCTGGGGTTTTTTGATGAAGTTCTTAACCGTCTGCCTGCGTTGCCGTTTGTTAGCGGCCTGCGTGAACGCGTTAGCAAGAAACTTCTCGGAGCAAAATCATGAAACAAAAAATATGCAAACTTGACGAACTGATATCGGGCAAAGCGCGACGCTTTGAAGTCGCCGATCGAGCAATCGCTGTCGTAAGAATCGATAATCAGGTTTATGCGATTGGTGATAAGTGCAGCCACGCAGATGTCGCACTTTCTGATGGCGAAGTTTTATGTGACACCAAAGAAATCGAATGCATCCGCCACGCGAGTTCTTTCAGTCTTGAAACTGGCAAGCCAAACACGCTGCCAGCAACTCAACCAGTGCCTGTTTATGTTGCCATTGTTGATAACGGCGATGTTTTTATCGAATTGAAATGAGAGCACAACAATGACCACGCTTGAAATCAAAAACCTCGCTGTCGCTGTTGGTGGAACACAAATTTTGAGTGATGTTTCGCTGACAATAAAGTCAGGCGAAGTGCACGCTGTCATGGGCCCGAACGGCGCGGGCAAGTCGACACTTTCGGCAGCGCTAATGGGCAAACCCAGTTATGTGGTTACCGGCGGCTCGGTAACTCTCGACGGTGTTGACATGCTGGCACTACCAACTTGGCAACGCGCCACCGCAGGTTTGCACCTGATTATGCAGTACCCAACTGAAATACCTGGAGTGAGTTTGCAAGATGCAATGTCAGCTGCATTAGATATGCGAAACCAAGACTCAAATCATTTAAAGAAGCTAATTGAAACCGAAGCCAAGCGAATCGGTTTTGACCCTGAGTTGGTAATGCGATCGGTAAATGTCGACTTTTCTGGTGGCGAAAAAAAGCGCAACGAAACCGTGCAACTCGCAGTGCTGCAACCAAAAATTGCGATTCTCGACGAACTTGACTCAGGTCTTGATATTGACGCGTTGCGTGATTGCGCACAACGAGTTGAAGACGCAACAAGCGAAACAAATCTTGGCGTTTTAGTGATCACGCACTACAGCAGACTGTTTGAGCAACTTAAGCCTGACTTTGTGCACATCTTGACGAACGGTCGCATCGTAAAGAGTGCCGGCCCAGAACTCGCCGACGAACTTGAAGTTACTGGCTACGCCGCCTATACAAACTAAAGATTAAAAATTAAAAACTAGTCGTTTCGGGCTGAAATAAAAAAAGTGGGCAGCCCTTGCGGGCTGCCCACTAGTTAATTAAAACTAATTTATAAATTACTTAGTCTTTGTAAATCCGACCTTTGTCCAGTCGATTGATGTGAAACCGAATGCGCCGAAGTTGGCAACAGTCTTTGGCACACCAACAACGTTGTTTCGTTGGAACAATGTGATCGAGTGAACGAGCTTGTACACCTCTTTGTCGGCTGCGTTTGCAAGTTCGCAACGCTTCTTGAGATCAAGAATGTTGTTTGCCTTGGCAAATGTTGCGTCAATACTGGCGCTACCAATGTTGCCGAAGTTTTGCGCTCCGCCAATTTTGTAGAGGTTTGGTGAACTTGCGATTGGGAAGTTTGTGCCTACCCATGCGAAGATCGCCATTTCAAAATTCGATACGAGCACATACTTGCCGAAGTAGTCAGCAGTTGGAATCAAAGTTGGTACCAATTCGATACCCGCTTCTTTTGCCATTGCTGATGCAAGAAGCACCGTGTCACGGCGGTTGTCGTTACCACTTGGGTAGATCAACTTGACCGAGAGACGAACGCCGCCCTTTGCACGAATGCCGTCTGAACCCTTGACCCAGCCTGCACCGTCAAGCAGTTTCGCTGCCGCGGTGAGGTCACGCTTGCCAAGTGTGCCGGTGTTGTCTTGGTTGCACGATGTGCCGTCAAGAAACACGTGGTTGTTGTTCGGCTTAACCTTCGGGTCAACAATGCCTTGGATTGCTGTAGCAATCTGTTGACGGTCGATCGAAAGCATGATTGCCTGACGAACTTCAACCTCTTTTGTTGCTGCAGTTACAGGGCCGAATGTGAAGTGTTCGTGTGTTGGTGCTTTCGCGACGTCAACTCTGACCTTCGAGTTTTCACGGGCACGCTTGAGAGCGTTGGTGTCGTTACCGACGTCCATGTAATCGATTTCGCCGTTAAGCAAAGCATCGATCTGAGCAGCCTGTGGCAATGCCTTGAAGATAATCGTGTCAAGCACTGGCTTGTCACCCCACCAATTCTTGTCACGCTCGACAGTAATTGTTCGAGTCACTTTGTCGAGAGCCTTGAACTTAAATGGACCAGAAGTAATTGTTGGTGCTGCCTTCCATGAAGTGTTGAACGCATCTGGTGATGCGGTCAACGCCGCTGGCTTCAGCGCGCTGAAGAGTGGTTGCCAGTCTGGGTAGGTTTCGCTAAAGGTAACAACGATTTCATTCGCAGTCTTACCTTTTTTGACCGACTCAATTTTTTCGTAGCCGGCGCTCGAAGTGATATTGAAACCTTGGCCCGCCTTCTTTTGTGCATTCCACATGCCTACGAAGTCTGCAAGACCAATTGTCTTACCGTTGCTCCACTTTGCTTTTGGGTTCAGCGTGTAAGTGACGGTCTGCTTGCCGTCGACTCGAGTTGCCTTGATGTCCAATGCATAGTTCTTATCAATTTGAAGCTGAGCGTTCTTATCGAAATAGATGTATTGCGGCAACATTGTGCCCATCACCTGGCTGCAGTTGAGGAGGTTTCCTTCAATTGCGCTGGTGTTGAAGTTCGGGCAGATATCTACTTGAACGAAGCGAAATACTCCGCCTTGTTTGAGATTGGCTACCGGCACTTCATTGATTTGACGCGAGCCGCCATCTTTGGCGGCACCGGCTTGGGTTGTCATTCCGAATGGTGCGACAACTGCGCCTACCAAAGCCAGAGCGATTACGCGCTTGACTAGTTTGCTTTTCATTTGTTTCCCCTTTTATTGGTTGTTCGTGGCTTTTGCCCCGAATTAATAGAATTAAAACTAACAAAGTAAAAGCTGATTTATTCACTTTTGATTCACTTAGTGTTCATTTAAAAAAAGCACTGCTAGCGTTCAATTTTCTTAATTTCCGTTTAGATATTGGGGTTTGCCGGTTTTAACATGCTCGGGTTCATCGCTAAACGTTTCATAAATTTTGTACTGATGGTGCTGATTGCCTCTTCAATGGGATATTTTTTGGCGTCGGTTGCACTCAACCCTCGCGGTAACTACGAGGCCGCTAATCCGCCGATCCCCAAAGAATCAATTGACGCGGTATTGAATCGGGCCAACGTCAACGACGAGGTTCCATTTACGACGCGATACGTCAAGTGGGCTGGCAATGTTTTGCAGGGCGACTTTGGTGAAGATCTAGATCAGAACCGCGTCAACGAAGAATTCTCGCGCCGAGTTTGGGTGAGTTTGAGATTATTGATGCTCGGCACTCTGCTTGGCGCAACAATTGGCGTGATCGTCGGGGTGGTCAGTGCAGTTCGCCAATACGAGCTTTTTGATCGCAGTACAAGTTTGTTCGCTTATTTTATTTTGTCTACACCAGTTTTCTTGTTGGCGATTTTGCTTAAGTTTGTCGGCATTAAATTTAATGATGCAATCGGCTCGACTTTTTTCTTCACACAAGGTGAATACACACCTGAATATGTCGGTTCGGCGATGGGCCGATTCGGCGATCGACTTCAACATTTAATTTTGCCAACACTTTCAATTGCGCTCGGCAGTATCTCTTTTTATTCGCGTTATCAGCGCAACACGATGCTCGATGTTTTGAGCAGCGATCACTTGCGTACGGCGCGTGCGAAAGGTCTTACTAAGCGTCAAGCGTTGTTTAAGCACGGTTTGCGAGTTGCAATTTCTCCGATGGCAACTTTTTTTGCGTACGGTTTTGGTTTGCTAATTGCCGGTGCAGCATTCACCGAAACTATTTATGGTTGGTATGGCATGGGACAGTGGTTTATCTCTGCTGTTGCCAAAAATGACATCAACTCAGTTAGTGCGGTCGTAACTTTCACTGCGGTGCTCGTTTTATTCTCAGGCTTTCTAGCCGATGTGATTTTGGCGATTCTTGACCCACGAGTTCGGTCGCGCGCATGACGACTGATCAAGCATCTGTCAACATGGCAAGTGACCGCATCTCACGCGGACAACTGATTCGCCGACGTTTCTTTCGCAACAAAACTGCAGTCTTCGGTCTGGGCGTCATCGCGTTTATGTTTTTATTTGCTTTCGGCGGCCCATATATCGGTCAGTGGAATTATTCAGAGAGTGACTTCTCGAGTTTGCTCAAGGGTCCATCGGCATCGCATTGGTTCGGCACCACACAAATCGGTGTTGATGTATTTGCTCAAACGACACGCGGTTTGCAGAAGTCGTTAATCATTGGCTTATTGGTCGCCGTGTTTTCAACTGGGCTTTCGGCGATTGTTGGTGCCTTTGCTGGCTATCTCGGCGGGCGTGCAGACAAAGCAACGATGTGGTTTGTCGACCTTTTGCTCGTTCTACCTTCGTTCTTGGTTCTGGTAATTCTATCGCGTTTTTATCAAGGCAAGACGTGGTTGTTGCTGGTTGTTGGTTTAACAATTTTTGACTGGATGATCACCGCTCGAGTTGTTAGAGGTCTCGCAATGAGTTTGCGCGAGCGTGATTTTGTTCGTGCGGCTCGCTACATGGGTGTACCAACACGAAAAATTATCTTCCGACACTTGTTGCCGAACATGGCTTCGATTTTGATTATCGCTGCGACGCTAAATGTGGGTGGCGCTATTTTGGCCGAGACTGGTTTGTCTTATCTCGGTTTCGGTGTTGCCGCACCTGATGTTTCACTGGGCACGCTAATTGCCGAAGGCACAGGCGCAGCATTGACTTATCCATGGTTGTTTATTTTCGCGGGTTCACTTCTCGTGTTAACTGTTTTGGCAGTCAGTTTTATCGGTGATGGCCTTCGTGACGCGTTTGACCCAGGTGCATTGCGCGTCAAGAAAAGCACTGTCTCATGAAAGTCGCATCATGACAAGCAACGCCAATAACTCATTAATTGAGATTCGCAACCTCTCAGTCACGTTCCCAAGTGAGGCTGGCATCGTTCAAGCGGTACGTGATGTTTCACTTGACATTCGTGCTGGCGAAGTGCTCGGCATCGTGGGCGAATCTGGTTCGGGCAAGACCGTAACTTCTCTCGCAGCGATTGGCTTACTTCCAGACAGCGCAACAGTTTCTGGTTCGGTGATGTTCAACGGTGTGAATTTGCTCGAGTTAAACGACGATCAGATGTCGAAGTATCGTGGCAATGAAATTGCGATGATCTTTCAAGACCCGCTCTCGGCACTCAACCCTGTGCATACGATCGGACGTCAAATTGCCGAAGCGTTATTGATCCATAAAGAAATTTCAACCGAAGCCGCGCACAAGCGAGCCATTGAGTTGCTTGAGATCGTCGGCATTCCGCGACCAGCCGAGCGTGCGCAGTCGTACCCGCATGAGTTTTCTGGCGGAATGCGCCAGCGTGTGATGATCGCTCTCGCAATTGCTAATGAACCAAAAGTATTGCTCGCCGACGAACCGACAACCGCGCTTGATGTGACAGTGCAGGCGCAAATTCTTGATGTTCTGAAAACTGCGCGAGACATGACTGGTGCGGCAATTGTTTTAGTTACACACGACCTTGGCGTTGTCGCCGGCATCGCCGATCGCGTGGCGATTATGTACGCCGGCAAAGTCGTTGAGGTTGGGCCAGTCGATGAGGTCTATGCACAACCTGCAATGCCTTACACGATCGGTTTGTTGCGATCGATTCCGCGACTTGACATCGCCTCGGGTGAGCGCCTGGTTTCAATTTCTGGTTCACCTGTATCGCCAGTTAACTTGCCGATTGGTTGCGCATTTGCACCCCGTTGCCCAGCCGCAAGCGATGTGTGCACGGCTAAGACTCCTGAGTTGGTCAACTTTTCACCAACCAGAATGACAGCGTGTGCTCGACAGAGTGAAATTTTTGGCTTGCAAAAATCCGGGAATCTTTTTCAGCAAGGTGCAGCACATATTGCGATTAGTTCGACCAGCGATGCGGTCGCTCTTGAGGTGCGTGGTCTGAAAAAGATTTTTCCACTGTTGAAAGGCTCACTGTTGCGCCGTCGTGTTGGTTCGGTTTATGCAGTTGATGGTGTCGATCTTGTTTTGCATCAGGGGCACAGTTTGGCGCTCGTCGGAGAGTCTGGCTGCGGCAAAACTACAACGCTTCTTGAAATTTTAAATATGGTTGCACCTGAATCAGGAACGATTTCTATTTTAGGTCGTGATGTTTCTGAACTCACAAAGTCAGATCGCTTAGCGATGCGCAAAGACTTGCAGATTGTGTTTCAAGATCCTTTCGCGTCGCTTGACCCTCGTTTGCCAATTGGTGATGCGATTGCCGAACCGCTCGAGAACTTTGGCATGGCGCCGCAAGATCAGAATAAACGTGTCGATGAATTGCTCGAACTTGTCGGACTAAATCGCAATCAAGCAATGAAATATCCAAACGAGTTTTCGGGTGGGCAGCGACAACGAATTGCGATCGCGCGAGCGTTGGCGCTGAATCCAAAAATCATTGCACTTGACGAGCCAGTCTCGGCACTTGATGTCAGCGTTCGTGCTGGTGTGCTTAACCTGCTCGCAGAATTACAAGAAAAACTTCACTTGAGTTACTTGTTCGTCTCACATGACTTGGCTGTCGTGCAACATGTTGCCGACGACATTGCAGTGATGTATCTCGGATCAATAGTTGAGTCGGGCCCCGTTCGTGAAGTGTTCGCTAATCCGCAGCATCCGTATACGCAGGCGCTGTTGTCAGCGGTGCCGATTCCTGATCCAAAAGTTGAGCGCGTGCGAAAGCGAATTTTGCTACAGGGCGAATTGCCAAGCCCGGCAAACCCACCTTCGGGCTGCCGCTTTCACACCCGTTGTCATGTTCGCGCGACATTGTCACCCGAACTTGCGGCGCGATGTGCAAGCGACCGACCGTCACTTAACGCCAGCAAGCACGGCGCCGTTGCTTGTCACGCCCCGCTGAACTAGAACACGCCTACGCTTCACGACATAAGGTGTCTGCGTGGCAGATGCTTGGGTTGAGACTGACGGAGCTCTGTATCGAAAGTTTGTATTCGCAGATTTCGCTGAAGCGTTTGCATTTATGACTCGGGTGGCGGCAATTGCTGAAGAGCAAAATCATCATCCAGATTGGTCAAATTCTTGGAACACGGTTGAGATTTCTTTGCGCTCGCATGACAAGGGTGCAATCACAAAACGTGACCACGAACTTGCTAACGCAATTGATGAACTGCAGGCATAAAAATTATGCAGAGCGTGTTCAAGCAAACTAAAAAGTTTCCGGGGCGGTGGGTACTCGGCGCTTGCTTCACGCTTCTAACTTTCTCTTCGGGCCTTGGGTTTTACGGCCTTGCTGTTTATTTGCAGGCGTTCAGTAGCGAACTCGGCTGGTCAGTGTCGTCGATTTCATTAGCGACAACTTTGTTTTTCTTAGTTGGCGGAGTCTCTGGGGTGTGGATTGCAAAATTCATCGCCAAACACGATGTGCGAGTCATGGTGCTTGGTGGAGCGACTCTCGCAACCATCGCACTATTTTCGATGCGATTCGTCGAACAGCGATGGCAACTTTTCGCTGTCTATGTTTTCTACTCCTTGGGTTGGTCGGCATCAGGTATGGGGCCAGTCACGACAGTGGTCACACGATGGTTTCATGTGCGCCGAGCAAATGCGCTGGCAATCGCCTCAACAGGTTTATCAATGGGCGGAATCGTCGTAACTCCATTTATTAAATGGATTCTCGATTCTCAAGGCATTCGCAATGGATCACCTTGGCTCGCTCTGATTTGGTTTTGCGGAACAGTACCGGTGACTTTGTTTTTATTGCGCGCGTTTCCGCAACCTTATGGCTGGCTACCAGATGGAGAAAGAGCCGAGCCTGGTCAAGTCGGAGATATTACTGGTACACCACTTGCAATTGCAGTTCGCACAAGATTTTTTCGCAGTGTCACCATCGGATATATTTTCACGCTCGGTGCCCAAGTTGGCGGCGCGTTGCAACTAGTCAAACTTGTTGAAGAGCGAACAAATCGTTCAACTGCAATTTTGGCGACAATCGCGCTTTCGTCGATGTCAATTATCTCTCGGTTTGTTGCTGGTCGAATTATCCCGCACATTGACATGACGAAGTTCACCGTTGGCCTTGCCACAGTTCAGGGTTTGTCAATGGCCAGCATCGCACTCAACGAATCACGAATCGGTTTGTTGCTTTCGATTGCATTATTCGGTGTCACGATCGGCAACACGGTGATGATGCAATCTCTGTTGATCGCAGAGCGGTTCGGTGTGCGCGACTATCCACGCATTGCGGCGCGATCTGGTTTGATTTCATTTTCGGGCACCGCACTCGGACCACTACTTTTGGGTTGGCTCTACGATGTCGCCGGCGGATATCGTGCGGCCTATCTCGCTGCAGCGGTGTGCTCGCTGATCGGCGCGACAATGTTTTCTTTTGCTGGCTCTGCTGTTGGCGAACCCGTAAACGACTAAACAAAAAAGCGACCAGTATCTAGAAGCTCTAGACACCGGCCGCACAAAGCGCCTAATGAGGGGATTAAGCGCCAGTTTTTTGTGTTTCAGTTGACTCTTCGTAGTTTTCGCTACGAGTTTTTGAACCGCGCTCACCACGTGCTGGTGGAAGGTTGTTGACCATCTCGGTAACTTTTGTTGTCACGTTTGCCAATTTCTTATCTGCAACCGCTTGAGTAATTTCGCCAGAACTAACTTCTTCGGCGATATGGGTTTTGATATTTGCAACGATCGCACTGATCACCAAATTGATATCGGCTTTTTGAGCAGTTGCAATTTGGGCAAGTGTCCTACCACTTCGTGTCTGAGTTCGCAATTCTTCTTTAGTGAGCTTAAGAATCGCAGCAACTGCTTCCATATCTTTGCCGTGGCCATTTTTGCCTTCGTGTTGCATTCTCTCAATATTCGCCATGCCAACTGATATTGCTTGCGATTGCGCACTGACACCACTTGGCACACCAAGTGTCGACCCTGCGATTGCGCCGGCTATTGCCATGCCGACGAAAATTGCGATGTTTCGTTTGTTCATCATTAAATTATCCTTTCGTAAAGTTCTCGGGGGATTCCGTGAACGAATAGATCTTGCGACTTGTTATTAAGAATTAGAACAATGCAACTTAAGAAACAATTAAGAACTTGGCGAGACTTGATACTCAAGCCATTTCTAGGTATTTAGCGTCTGTACCGTTATATAGATGAAAGCTGCATCTAATAGAACGTTCAAATTAGTTGTAGCCGAAGATGACCCTGCGGTACGTAATGCAGTTCAGCGCGTGCTCGAACTCGAGGGCTACACGGTTGTTGTTACTAAAGATGGTGTCGCTGCACTTGAAGCAATTCTCACAAGTTCGCCTGATGCAGTTGTGATGGATGTGATGATGCCGTTTTCGGATGGATTGTCTGTGTGTCGCGAGTTGCGCCGTCGTGCGAACCGTACGCCAGTTTTGTTGCTTACTGCCCGTCATGAGATTGGTGATCGCGTTGCTGGTCTTGATGCAGGCGCAGACGATTATTTAGTCAAGCCGTTTAGTATTGACGAACTTCTTGCTCGAGTTCGTGCGTTGTTGCGCAGAAATGCACCCAATACAACCTCGACAATTCTGCAACTGGCAGATCTTTCACTTGACCCGACTCGCCGCGAAGTTCGGCGTGGGTCACGCATAGTTGACTTAACCAAAACCGAATTTGATCTTCTGCAAGTGTTGCTTGAGCAAACCGGCATCGTGCTATCGCGCGAGTATCTTTACGAACATATTTGGGGTTTTGACTTTGAGACAAACTCAAAATCTCTTGATGTTTATATCGGTTACCTTCGTCGAAAGATTGAGCAAGATGACGAAACAAAACTTCTGCACACAGTTCGCGGTGTGGGCTACGTGGTGCGAGCATCATGAAACTTCGCACGCGTTTCCTGATCGCAACCAGTGTGATTGTGTTTCTCACTGTCGGTATTCTTTCGGTCGCAATTTATGCGACGGTCTCAAAACATCTACTCAGCGAAGTTGATAACACTCTTGACGCCCGAGTAATTGCCGTCGCTGAATCTATTCGGCCACGAAACGGAGTATCGCCAGGCAACCGCCGTCAACGTAATCCCCTTGAAGAGGCACTTCTGCCGATTCGCTTTGATACTGTCACTCAAGTTATTGATCCTCGTGGCAATGTGGTGATCGCGTTAGGTCAAGTAGATTTACCAATTTCAACTGACGTACTTGCAATGGTTGTTGACCCGTTTGCTCAAAGATTGCGCGTCACTACAGAGATTGATGGTGTGCCGTATCGCATTCTTTCTGTGCCGATTTTGCGCGGAGGGGCGTTGCAACTCGGTAAAGACATCAGCGATATTGAGTCTGCAAAAGAAGGCATCTTGCTGTGGCTTTTCGTTCT
This sequence comes from Ilumatobacteraceae bacterium, assembly GCA_964203235.1. Lineage (GTDB taxonomy): Bacteria > Actinomycetota > Acidimicrobiia > Acidimicrobiales > Ilumatobacteraceae > BACL27. Next base: position 329,800 of record CAXNLE010000002.1, on the reverse strand, counting down.
CGGATTATTGGCAATCGCCGCGTCGGGTAGCGCGGGATGGTTTATTGCAAGACGCACTGCGCGGCCAATTCAAAAACTAGCTGCAGCGGCCGAACATATTGCTGCAACTCGCGAACTGACAACAACTTTAGATATTTCTGGCGACGCTGAAATCGAACAACTCGCATCAAGTTTCAACACAATGTTGGGGGCTCTGCGATTGAGTCGTGAACAGCAACAGCAACTTGTGCAAGATGCAAGTCACGAATTGCGAACCCCGTTAACTAGTCTGCGCGCTAACTCTGAGTTACTAGAGCGCGATGACTTAGATAGTGAAACAAAGAACTCAATTCTTCGTGATATGCGTGCTGAAGTAGATGAACTTGCTGCACTTACCAGTGAACTCTCATCATTGGCGAGTGATCAACGCCTAGTCGAACCTTTGCAAATGGTAGATCTGGGTGATGCAGTTGAAGACGTGATTGATCGGGCACGTCGTCGCAGCAATCGAGTAATAAATCTCCAACGAATCTCACCTGCGAGAATAAGTGTTCGTCCATCTCAACTCGATCGGGCGATATCAAATTTAATTGACAACGCACTTAAATTTTGTCCGACATCAGAGTCTGTTGATATTTTTGTAAACAACAAACGTATTGACGTTTGTGATCATGGCCAAGGTATCAGCGATGAAGATAAGCCATTCGTCTTTGATCGCTTTTACAGAGCAATATCAACTCGGGCACTGCCGGGCTCTGGTCTCGGGCTAGCAATCGTCAAACAATTTGCCGATGACCACGATGCAATTGTTGGCGTTAATGACACCCCTGGGGGTGGCGCAACAATGAGTATTGAGTTTTCTGAATAGAGTTTGAATAGTCATGTCCGATGTTCATCCAAATACTTTGCGAGTAATCGCAGCGGCTCGCGAGGCTGGCCTCGAAATTACGACGCGCAGATTTCCCGAAGGCACAAAAACTGCCGCCGATGCCGCAACGGCGATCGGTGTTTCAGTCGGCCAAATTGTTAAGAGCTTGGTTTTTGGTGTTGACAGCGAAATTGTGATGGCTTTGGTGAGCGGATCAAATCAATTAGATGAAAAGAAACTCGCCGCAGCAGCTGGCGGTGCAAAGTGTTCACGTGTTGACGCCGATGCTGTGCGCGCTGCAACTGGTTATCCAATCGGTGGTGTGCCTCCCTTTGGTCACAGCACACAGTTACGTGTGTTTGTTGATCCGGACTTGTTGCAGTACGACGAGGTGTGGGCTGCTGCGGGAACGTGGAACGACAACTTCGGTGCAAACCCGAATGACATCGTGCGTGTCGCTGGTGGCGTCGTCACCGAGCTGAAGCGCAGTTGATCAGCTAGGCGAGTCGCACAGATCAGATGACTTAGAGGGAAGTTGCAAGAGTTGCAGCGCTGATTGCGAGCATGACAATGGCTGGAAGAATTCCCTTGAGGCGATCCTTCACTCGGATGTGAGCCCCAACGGCGAGGACAAAGTAGATCGATAAGCCCACGGCGGCGGCAGTTCCGATTTTGTCGACAGTGAGACCGAGAATCAATCCAGTCGCTGCTGCGATCTTGATCAGGCCGAGAACAGTGCAGAGGTTGGGCGGACAATGAACTGTTTCAGCCGCTTTCATGACGCTCGGTAGCTTGAGAAAGTCTCCCATCGCCGATGCTGTACAGAGAACAGCAAGTACGACACTGAGGAAAGAGTTTGCTGAATCCACTATTGCGAAGAATAACGCATTAGCGATGCTCGCCTTAGTCAGTTGTCTGCGAAATCCATTGCTGGATCGTTGGCTGGCTGATTCGTAAGGGGTTGCTTAAACCAACAGTGGCGTGCCTCCCTTTGGTCACAGCACACAGTTACGTGTGTTTGTTGATCCGGACTTGTTGCAGTACGACGAGGTGTGGGCTGCAGCTGGAACGTGGAACGACAACTTCGGTGCGAACCCGAATGACATCGTGCGCGTTAGTGGTGGAGTAGTCGTCGACCTCAAACGCGCTTAGTAAATCGCATGAGCTATGAAATAAAGTAGCCACATGGCAGATAGCAATGAAACGGGCCGAGTGTTGCGTGAGTATGCAAAGGCATGGCTTGCTGCAGATCTAGAAAAAGTGTTGGCCTCGTACCACGATGAAATTGAACTGCATTACATGGGGGAGAGTCCGCTTGCTGGAACTCATCGGGGACGTGATGCCGCATTCGCAGTTCTTGCTCAGGCTTCTACGCGAACTGCACGCAAGTTGATCGAAGTTGAGGATGTCCTCGTGGGGGATTCTCTCGGTGCTTTGATTGCTGTTGAAGAGCTAGGTGACACCGCCAAGCGAGTGCGTCGTGTTTTGTTGTACAGAGTGCAAGATGAGAAGTTGCGCGAATGCTGGCTCTTTGATGAGGACCAGCGCTTTATTGATTCCATGTGGTCTAAGGAAGGATGAACAGATGTTAGAGATGCGAGTTGTGTGTGAGAAGTGCTCTGATACCTTGGCCGATGCTGGAGATGCGCTCATCTGCAGTTTTGAGTGCACTTTCTGTGTGGACTGTGGACAACTAATGGACCATCGCTGTCCGAACTGCGGAGGAGAACTTGTCAAACGTCCGCGTCGCGTTGCCATCTGACTTCATCACCACAGGTTGCCTAAACCAAGAGTGGCGTGCCGCTGTTTGGTCACGCAAATCAACTGCGAATTTACATCGACTCGGATTTATTGCAGTATGACGGTGTAGATGATTTCGTGTGGGCTGCGGCGGGAACGTGAAACGACAACTTTGCGGTTGCACCAAAAGATTTATTGCGCGTCAGGGGCAGAGTAGTCACTAATATAAAGCGAATGTAAGTCCGACGCTCGCACGGAGTTTCACGGTTAATGTATTCACATTACTGATACGCCTGTTATTCATTTATCGCTTCCAGTCAACGACCTGGTAGCGGCAAGAGATTTCTACGAGAATGTGCTCGGGTGTCGTATCGGCCGCGAAAGTGACGACTGGTTCGACGCGTGGTTCTTCGGGCTTCAGTTGACTCTCCAGTTGAGACCACTTGAGGTAATTGATATCAGTCGGCAAGGCGTTCGACATTTCGGAGTGATACTTCCTTCGTTGTCAGCGTTTGACGAAATAGTGAGGCGCGTGAATGCGTCTGTTCACACATGGATTTCCGAACCAAAGAAGCATGCAGAAATTGAGTTAAGCGGAAAGCTTGGTGGCAAACTCGCCGACCCTAGTGGGAACATAATTGAGATCAAGTTCTACGAGAACCAACTGGATTACCGGCGTTAAGTTTTCAAAACCACTGGCATCGTTTCAATGTTTGGTCATGGCGCACAGTTGTGCGCCACTGTCGATTTAAGTTCTTGCTTTTGTTACACCCATGCGATTGACTGAACATATGTCCACTGACGCACGAAATCAGGTTGAATTGACCGCAGTGCTTTGGGCTGCATCCGAAGGCGGCTTTACCGCATTGAACCCTGAAACCGGAACTGTCTCAGAAGGTGAAACCGAATCGGAAGCTCTCGCAAATCTGACCGAGGCCACAGAGCTCTATCTAGAAGAGTTCCCGTTGCCAGATCGTCAGATGCCAGTCATTACGACTATCCGCATCGCCGACGTTGCCTGAACTTCCCGTCGTCTCGGGCGCCGAAGTTGTTCGCGTTCTGGAACGCCTTGGATTTCGTGTCGTGCGCCAACGAGGTAGTCATGTGATGCTTCGAAAGGGAGTTGCTAGGTGTGTAGTGCCTTTACATCGCGAATTAAAACGCGGAACACTCGGTGGGGTGCTACGACAAGCTGAGGTACACCCCGATGACTTTAAATCTGCAATCGGCAATCTTTGAAGAGAATGTTCTACAGATAACAGTCACGTGCTGCGCTTCGGTCAAGCAACACAGTTACGTAGTTTCATTGACCCAGTTTTATTTCATGTTGGCAGAATTGCTCGTATTCCAGATCGTACGAACGCTCATCGATCATCTTGACTTGCTCCGCAGAGCCGCTGATTAACGGGCACTGTTACTAACGAGCTTCAGTTTTGACATTTGCAACGCGAGATGGCAGAAAGCGAAGTGCAAGTAATGACCCAAAGATTGCAACTGCGCCGACTGTTGTGCAGGCAGCTTGAAATCCATCTAGAAATGACGAACTTGCGATGTCGCGAATCGCATTCGACAGTGTCGCGTCGCCAACCTGCTCAGAAACTGCAAACGCTGCACCAACGGATTGTTCAGCAGCTGATCGGGCAGCGTCAGGCAGATTAAATGGAGAAAGCAACTTAACGATCTGCGGGCTATATGTAGTTGCAAAAATGCTGCCGATAATTGCGACACCGAGCGTGCCGCCTACTTCGCGACTTGTGTCGTTAATTGCCGAACCGACACCAGCCATATCGCGTGGCAACGAACCCATAATTGACTCTGAGGCGGGGCTGGTTACAAGCGCAAGCCCACACGCCATCAGAACCATACTGCCAACTACCGGCCCGAAGTATGCGCTATCTGATTTGAACATGCCCGCACCAATTTGTGCGATGCCCATAAATAATAAGCCAATCGGAACGATTCGTTTTGGGCCATAGCGCAATGAAAGTCGTGCTGCAATTGGTGAAGTAATTCCGGCACCAATTGCAAAGGGCAACGTTCGCAATCCAGATTCGAGCGGGTCATAGCCGCGCACGAACTGAAAGTATTGCGTTACTAGAAAAGTAAAACCGAATAGTGAGAAGAATGCAATAGCGATAGATGAAGTCGCGGCCGTTACTCGCATATCGCTAAACACACGAACATCGAGCAGCGGATGCTCTGTGTTGAGTTCACGCCAAATAAACGAAGCGATTAAAACTGCGGTACTAATGAACCCCGCAATTGATGTGGCGCTTGTCCAACCGCGATGTGGGCCTTCGATAATTGTGTACACGAGAAGCGATACAGACGCAATTGAAAGAACGAAACCTTGAATATCAAGTCGCACAGCTTTCGGATCTTTTGATTCAGGCACAAAGAAAAACTGCAACAGCAAAGCAATAATCACTATTGGAATGTTGATCAAAAATACTGAGCCCCACCAAAAATATTCGAGAAGCAGACCACCAGTTACTGGACCGAATGCAACAGCGGCACCTGAAACTGCTGACCACACACCAATCGCTTTTGCACGTTCGGTGGGGTCACGAAACACATCAATAAGAATCGCCAGCGTGCCAGGGAAGACGAGCGCTGCACCAATCCCCATAAGACCTCGTGCCGTAATTAGCGCGCCTGTCGTTTCGGTGAATGCCGCGAACGCAGAAAATATTCCGAACAGCACCATGCCTATCTGCATCATCAACTTTCGACCGAATCTGTCGGCGAGCCCACCACACGCAAGCAATAAGCCAGCGAAAACTAATGCATATGAGTCGACGATCCACTGCAGGGCGCTTGTCGTTGCACCAAGCTCTCGCGCCAGAGTTGGTATAGCTACATTTATGATCAGGTTGTCGACAACAACTAGAAACACCGAAAGGCATAGGATCGTGAGAATTTTCCAACGGCGCGCGTGCACCTTTGGGTCGGGGTGTTTTGAAGTAGTTATGTTTGACATAGACACTGTCTAGTCGTAAAACTTGATAGTGTCAAGTCGTGGCCTCAAAGATTGTCGCAAAGTCGCTTCGTGAAAAGGTGATTAAAGCAGCTGTCAAGTACATCGCTGAAAATGGCCCAGATGGATTGTCTTTCCGCCAAATAGCGGCTGATGCTGGGGTAAGTCATCAGGCGCCATATCACCATTTCGCAGATCGAAGCGCAATTTTTGGGGAGATTGCATTGCTTGGGTTTCGCAAATTTACCGCAACTATGAGTGCACCCACACGTGCCGATGATGACCCTGACCAAGTAGTTCGACTGTGTGAGCGCTATGTAGATTTTGCGCTCAGCAACAAAGGTTATTTTCGAGTTATGTTTCGCTCCGATTTGTGTTTGATTGAGGAGTCGCCCGATACGCAGCGAGCGGCAGATGATGCGTTCGACACTTTGCTTTTGGCAGTCAGACAGATTCTTGGCGACTCGGCATCGATTGACGAAATTCGAATTCAAGCCACGGCGATGTGGTCAATGGCGCATGGTTTGGCAACACTGCTTATCGACGGACCACTTGAGCAAAAGATCGGCAAAATTAGTGACCGTCGCGCGCTAGTTAGAAGTGTTGCACAACGCGCAGCCAAAGGGTTTGCGTACGTGGAGTAATATTCAAGAATGTCCGTTGCAACTCCGCTACCTGAAGAACTTGAAGTCACAATTGAGAATCAAGCACTAAGCGAGGGTGACGAAAACTCAAAGGCGCTTCGTATCGAGCAGGTTCGTGGCGAGAATTTGGTTGCAGCAAAATATTGGGGCGACATTCAGTGGCGCATTATCGCAACATTTATTGTGTTCAGTATTTGTTGGTGTGGCGTTATTTATTTCGCAGTCACTGGATCGATGACACTTTGGCAGGGGTTGCTTCTCAACTCAGTACTCGCATCAACTTTTTATATGCCGTTGCACGAGGCAACTCACAAAAACATTTGGGGCAAGCGAACCACTAGTCGCTGGGTCGAAGATGCAATCGGTATTGCAAGTTCTGTACCTACTGGTATTAATTTTTCGTCTCATCGAACATCTCACATGCGTCATCATGCTTTTACCAACGATCCAGCGCGTGACCCAGACCATTTCACAGATGGTCGCATCAGTGAGCTGCCCGTCAAGTTTTATGGAATGACAATGATCTATTCGTTTCTACCATTTTTCGCACTTATCAAACCTGTTCGCGTCCTTCTTCCAAAAGACTTGCGAAAAAAACTTGGTGAAAGTCAATCAAGCAAAGATGAAGGCAAGTCTCAACTTCGTTTTTGGTTGCTTTCGACACTTGTTCTCGTTGTCAGTTTTGTAACGGGACACGGCGTTGAAGCTTTGATGTTGTGGTGGCTGCCGGCGCGGATTCAACTTTGTTGGTTGATGTTTATTTTCGCGTGGTATCCACATCATCCGGCTAATGAGACATCTCGTTACCGCCACACGCGAGTCGCAGTTTTTCTTGGCTCACGAGTGTTGATTCGCGGGCACGACTACCACGCCATGCATCATTTGTTTCCACGGGTGCCGCACTATCGATTGAAGCCTCTCTGGAAAGAACTTGCACCAGAGTTAGTTAAGCGAGGCGTTCGCGCCGAAGGTCGAGCCTTTGGCGCAACTAGCCCAGTCGTCTGGTAAAACTAATTTAAGGCTTCGGCGACCTTGATGAAAAAAGGTATACCAAACGTAATAAAAATCGGAAAAGTTACTCCGATTGATGTCGTGAGGTATAAACCTGGACTGGCCTGCGGAAGTGCAATTTGAATTACTGCTGGTGCAGCTACGAAAGAAGCACTACCGGCGAGGGTAGCCATAACGACAACGCCCCCAATTGACATACCTGCAAACGAGCCTGCTACCGCACCGAGTAGTCCATTTACAAGTGGAATAAAGATTGAAAGCGTAATTAGTTTCACGCCCAATGACCTGAAGTCGCGGATGGATTTTGCGGCGAGAACACCCATCTCAATTAGAAAGAGTGTTAAAACTCCCGGCAGAAGATCAATAAAGAAAGGATCTGTTGGAGCCAAGCGCGTAGGCCCAACAACTGCACCCACCACGAGGCCAGTAAGTAATAGTGCAATGCTTCGCCCATGAACTACTTCGCTTAGAGCAGTCTTCCAACTTGGCTTAACCAAAGGTTTCGTTGATAGTAAAAGTGCAACAACAATTCCAAGAATCTCAAGACATGCAAATAGTCCTGATGCATAACCTTCGTATTTAATTCCTCGCGAATCGAGTGTCGCAAGCAAGACTACAAAAGTCACCAAAGAAGGAGAGCCATAGTGTGCTGCGAGTGCCGAGGAATTAATGATGTCAAGACGCGTGATAACCCGAAATAGAGTAAACGCAATAACTGGATTGATTACTCCTAATAGGAGAACTGCGAGTAAGGGTTTCGCAAAATCACTCGGGGAAAATTCGGTGAGTGCTTTACCCCCTTTTAATCCGATTGCAAGTAATAGAAAAGTAGAGAGAATCGGAGACAGTGATTCTGGCAACTGAACATCTAGTCGAATCATTGTTGCGATAGCGGCTACTAGAAACGCGATTATCGGTGCAGTGATAATCGCATCACTGGCGAATGTCTCAAACATGTTAATTAGGTTAGTTCAAGGGTAGTTGAAACTATTTTATTTGTTGCATTTAGTTAGTAATCACCATCGCTGATAAAAACAATTGATCGCAGGTTGTCAATATTGTCGTTGTTGTCAAAATTCGTGTTGCACCGTTAATTAAGTCTGCGATTTCGTTTTTTAAGTGGCAAGCCCGATAACGAATTCGCAATCACAAGACCAGGCAATGCAATTTCAAGCACATGTAACTGCTCAATGAATTTATCCGAATATTGATCATGAGAAAACAGCCAGGCGCATGTGACTTTTACTGCAAGTGAATCTTGTGCGCCTTGTTTATCGATTGCTTCTCGGAGGTCATGCTCATAACGGTCAACTTGTGCTCGTGCCCATGGATCTGTTGTCACACTGGTCATTCGGCCTTCCAAAGTATCTTCCTGAACACCAACAATATGGCTGACTAAATTACGCACATTCCACACCGGGCAAACTGGCCCTAATTTCTCACTGTCATCCTGCTCTAGATCTGCGAGTAGTTCAATGACTTGATCACGCAACTACAGACACAGCAAAAAGACTTCGTCGACTGATCGAAGCCCCGGCCTCAAGTCGATTGTTTACGAAGCGAGTGAGCCTGAGAAAACCTGCCAAGCAAGAAGAGACTTGGCTACGAGGCTGAGCACAATGTAGGTGCGTTCGCCGCGAAGATAATTTACCCACTTACCTTGTGCTTTGTATTGCTTATATTGCACGAGCGCAAAACAGTTGAATAGAAGGAACAACGAGATCACGATGCCGTATACAAACCCGGGCGTTGTTGACTCGGCTGGTCCTTTTGGCGAAAGGATGTTGGCCAAAGATGCGAGCCAAGGCACGATGCCAGCGATACAACCGAACCAAAACGGCAACATGTCGCCATCACCGGGTGTCGTGTATTTCTCTTGTAGCCAACCGAACAAAATCATGCAGACATTTACGCCAGTGATGCCCATAAGCGCGATGTAGTCAGCGGTGCCGTTGAGTTGCAAAATCACGATGATCATGATCGTTGATGACAACGAATATTCAACCCACCTAAATACGTTGATGTGGTTTTTTAGGCCCGCCGTATATTTGCCGAACATTGCTGGTGAAATGATTAAAAAGTGGAAAAATGCCGAGAGCGCTAAAAACGCAGCGACCATGTATCCGATTTTTAAATTAAACAAACTGATCGGCGCAGTGAAGTTGCCAGTGCCAGGTGCATCAGTTAAATAAATCGCATTGACTGGCAGTTTCGCATCGTTTGCTAAAAACAAGATGCCCAACAATGAAACCAAGTGCAACGTACCTGCAATCAAGTTCAGACGTTTTAGTTTGCTAATTTCAATATCTGTAGTCATGTGCACTCCGACCGTTGTAGTTTTGCAATTTGCAAATAAAAACTACTACAGGTGATTAACATGTTTTCGCTTCTTTTCGCAATAATTCTGAACTTGGTTTAATGTTGCGATCTGCGTTAATAATTCCAACTTGCAGGTCGTATCCGTGAAGCCATTCGTTGTCATCACTGGTGCCAACGCCATATTCGGCCACAATTAAAGACCTATTTGGTAGTTCTTGATGCAGCCGTGTTAGTACCAGAGCAAGTCCGTCGGGCCATATTG
>CAXNLE010000002.1:0-315000 GCA_964203235.1 Ilumatobacteraceae bacterium | reverse complement strand
GATAGGACTTCGCGTCCTTGAGCTCGAAAGGGTGGCACAGAGCAGGGGGTAGCGACTGTTTAACAAAAACACAGCAGCGTGCCAAGCCGCAAGGCGATGTATACGCTGTGACGCCTGCCCAATGCTGGAAGGTCACGAGGAACGGTTAGCCGTAAGGCGAAGCTGTGAATCTAAGCCCCAGTGAATGGCGGCCGTAACTATAACGGTCCTAAGGTAGCGAAATTCCTTGTCGGGTAAGTTCCGACCTGCACGAATGGCGTAACGACTTCCCCGCTGTCTCAACCATAGACCCGGCGAAATTGAAATACGAGTAAAGATGCTCGTTTGCTGCGGAAGGACGGAAAGACCCCGTGCACCTTTACTATAACTTGGTGTTGAGCTTTGACCTTAACTGTGTAGCTTAGGTGGGAGACTGTGAAGCGCGAGCGCTAGTTTGCGTGGAGTCATTAGTGAAATACCACCCTGTTCAGTTTGGAGCTCTAACCTCGATCCATTAACTGGATCAGGAACAGTGCCAGGCGGGTAGTTTGACTGGGGCGGTCGCCTCCTAAATTGTAACGGAGGCGCTCAAAGGTTCCCTCAGACTGGTTGGTAATCAGTCGGCGAGTGTAATGACACAAGGGAGCTTGACTGCGAGACTGACAGGTCAAGCAGGTACGAAAGTAGGACATAGTGACCCGGCCATTGCTTGTGGAAGCGTGGTCGCTCAACGGATAAAAGGTACGCCGGGGATAACAGGCTAATCTTTCCCAAGAGTCCATATCGACGGAAAGGTTTGGCACCTCGATGTCGGCTCATCGCATCCTGGGGCTGAAGCAGGTCCCAAGGGTTGGGCTGTTCGCCCATTAAAGCGGTACGCGAGCTGGGTTCAGAACGTCGTGAGACAGTTCGGTCCCTATCCTCCGCAGCCGAAAGTGAATTGAGGAAATCTGTCCCTAGTACGAGAGGACCGGGACGGACGTAGCTCTGGTGTGTCAGTTGTCTTGCCAAAGGCACGGCTGATTATCTACCTACGGAATGGATAACCGCTGAAAGCATCTAAGCGGGAAGCCAGTTCCAAGATGAGTTCACTCATGCAGTCAATGCAGTAAGGCCCGTGACCAGACCATCACGTTGATAGGCCGGAGGTGTACATGCGGTAACGCATTTAGCCGACCGGTACTAATCGGCCGAGGGCTTGGATTTTGCTCGTGCTTGCTCTGAAGTCCTTAGGGGAGAACCCTAATAGACTAAAGATTTCTGGTGACCATAGCGATGGGGTCACACCCGTTCCCATTTCGAACACGGCAGTTAAGCCCGTCCGCGCCAATGGTACTTGGAGGTAGACCTCCTGGGAGAGTAGGTCGTCGCCAGATTATTTTAATAAGAAACAAATAGCCCCACTCCGGTGGGGCTATTTGCATTTTCTGGCACAGTTCTTCAGAGCCAGTTGTTGATTGCAGTTAGCGTTGGCGAGATGTTCAACAACAAATTGTTTCCAAGCGAGCCGAGTTATCCGGTTATCCATACGCGTCAATATCAAGTTAAGGCATATCGTATCTCTGAAGAAAAGTTTTTGTTGCGCGGTGTAGTTGTCGATGAAAAACCTGCTGGCTTATATATCGAGAATGACCCTGATCCAATTTGGATGCACCACATGATTGTTGACCTTGAAATTATCTACCCGACTTTCTTGATTGAGAAGACGAGTGTCGAGTTCAAGAATCATCCGCACATTGGTTGCACCAACATCACTGACCACTATAAAAAACTCGAGGGCATGTCAATCGCACGTGGTTTCAACGCGAAGGTGCGCGAACTTTTTGGCAGTTCTCGTGGTTGCACACATATCGGCGCTCTACTTTCTGCGATGGCGCCGGTGGCGATTCAAACTGGCTGGTCAATGCGTGTAAGTTCTGTTTCTGACGCCGACGCCCAGAAGATTTCACCTGATGACTTTAAGGAACAGCGAATAAAACAGTTCTCATCAACAGTTAATACCTGCCATATTTGGGATGAAAACGGCGAGATGATGACGAAGGTTCTTGCTGGCGAAGAAATTGAAATGCCGATGCCAGTTGTTTTGCGATTACGAGAACTTGGCCGCGATGAAACCGACTGGCTCGCCGGTCGTAAATAACTTTTAATTCGTCACGTAGATTTTCAGTTTTGTCACTTGGGCGATTGCTTCAAAATCTGAGTCGTTATGCAAAAGATCGGTGTCCGTGCGAATTGCGATAGCGGCAATCAGGCAATCAATGTGTGTTCTGATCGTTAATCCGAGTTTGCGACAAACACGATAGATAGCCGCGGCATTGTCATAATCGACTGATTCTGTCTTAATGACAGTTGCTCTTGCTAATAATTTCTCTAATTGAGCGACATGCTTCTCATCTCGGGCACCAGCGAGCAATTCCATCCTTATTGCGTCGCAAACTTGAGCGTCAAAGCCAATCAATTTGCGCACTTTTAAATTAGTTTGCGAACCTGTTCCACGTAAGTATTCAATCCATGCAGAAGTATCAATGAGTGGCATTAAAAACGCTTAGCACGCATCGCCGCAAGGTCACCTTCCCAGCCGGTGCCTTCCATCGCATGAGCTTCTTCAAGAGTCATCGGTTCGATCGCCAAAGTACGCAACGCCAAATTGACTGCGTCTTTCATGGTCGTCAAGTTAAACCGCTCCATAACGCGACGACATGCGTCTTCGTCAATGTCAATGTTCGTTCGTGCCATCATCACAGTTTATACACCTCCAATACACATCAATTTACAACCAGCAAATATGCCTGTTTAACCGATGTGTGGCGATTGAGATGAAAACGGCAGATGCACAAAAACAAAAAGTGGGCGACACCCAAAGGTGCCACCCACTTAGGACTAAGTTGGTTTGATTATTTAGCGAGCTGCCACAGGCTGTCTGTCAATGTCCAACCGTAGTCAGAACCTTCGGTTGCTGCGATTGCAAACATGATCAGCGCACCGCCAGCCATTGAGATGTTCTTTAAGAAACTGATCATCTCAGTTTGTTTGGCCTGAGCGTCTGCTTGTGTCCAGAAGTCATGCATTTTCAATGCCATCACTATGAGCAACACAGCAATTACAAGTGCGCCAAGATCAGCGTAAACGCCAAGCATGATTGACAGGCCACCAAGTGCCAAAAGTGCACCCGAGGCCAAAACAGAAAATTTAGCCGCCGGTACCTTCTTGAACTTTGCATAGCCAGCCATTGCGTCGACTTTGGCTAAGTGGCTCAAGCCACTAGTTACGAATATGAAAGCGAACAAAATTCGCCCAATCAACAAAATTGTATTCATTATGTCTCCTTAGTTAAAACTAGTCGCAGGATTGCGACCAGTTGCGAGCACAACTATATCCGAATCTAGTTGCGCACGCAACTATCACCGGCGGTGGTTAGGCTTGTTGCTGTGACGAACCCAAAGTGGCTTAACCCGGCTGAGATGAAGGCATGGCGTGGGTTTGTTAGCACTTCATCTGACCTGCTGAATTTGATTGCGAGAGATCTCGAGTCTTTCGGAATTGACGGCGGCGATTATCAGTTGCTGGCAATGCTTTCTGAGGCCCCAGATCAAAAACTTAAAATGTGTGACTTGGCGGAGAGATTAAGGCTTTCACGAAGTGGTTTGACTCGTCGTATGGATGGTGTGCTGAAAGCAAAATATGTATCACAAGTTCGCGATAGTCATGATGGACGAGTGGTTTTTGCACACTTAACTAAAAAGGGTTTTGATTTTATAAAAAAAGTTGCTCCGCATCATCTCGAAAGTGTTCGTAGCAGAATGATTGATCTTCTATCACCTACAGAAATTCACGCCTTCGGTAGTGGCTTTGAAAAAATCGCTAAAAATGTGAAACAATCTGACTAGTCGTTCAACAGTTTTTGAGCGTTTTGCGCCTGCACTTTTTGTAGTTCTCTGGAGTACCGGTTTCGTGGTCGCACGATACGGTACTCGCGATGCTGGGCCGCTCACATTTTTGTGCGTACGAATGTTCATCGCATCCGCGCTGCTGTGGCTTATTGCGAAAGCTAAGCGTGCCCCACGCATGGAACGCGCAGATTGGTCATCAGCAGCAGTTGTCGGCGTATTCATGCATGCGACATATCTCGGCGGCGTGTTCGTAGCAATTGACCATGGACTTCCTTCGGGTCTAACAGCCTTGATCGCCGGGCTTCATCCTGTTGCAACTTCGGTAACGGCTCGAATATTTTTGGGCGAGCAACTCAACCGAAAACAAATATTCGGTGTATTTCTTGGATTACTCGGTGTGGGTGCTGTCGTGATTGAAAAACTCGATGCAACAAACGGAGGGGTTTCAACGGTTGCGATGGTCGCAATGGCAATTTCTATTTTGGGATTAACCATCGGAACACTTGTGCAACGCGCGCTCGGTAAAGAAATGCCACTTTTACGCGGAACTGCGACGCAATATCTGGCGTCAGGTCTCGTATTGGCTGTCGCATCAGGAGTGAGTGAGAATTGGCAAATCAAAATGACTACGCATACTATTTTTTCGATGGTGTGGGCTGTAGCCGTGCTCTCAATCGGTGCCGTTTTAATAATGATGGCTTTGCTGGCGCGTCACACTGCTACAAAAGTAAGCAGTTTATTTTTTCTCACACCTGCATTAAGCACGATTGAAGGCGCAATTTTGTTCGGTGAGCGTCTCGGGTGGCTCGCGGTTGCGGGTTTAGTCATCGCAATAGTCGGCGTTAGATTGGCGATGCAGCCGTCTGACCCGCCAGGAGCCGACTAAAAACTTAGGCTTCGGCGCTGGTGAGGTCGGGGCCGAGGACTATTTTGCCTGCGAAGTGTGGCGAGGCAAGCGCAATCCAGTCAGCTTCTTGACCAGGCTGCATTGCTGGCACGTAGTGGGTCAGCATCAAAGTTTTAACACCTGCGCGAGCAGCGGTTTTCGCAGCATCTTCAACATTTGAGTGATAATCCAAAATATCCGTCGTACGAGGCGCCAGAGCGGGTACCAACTGTTTCACAATTTCAAGCAAGTCTGGACGCAAAACTGTCTGGACATAAATATCTGCGTTCAAACACAAAGCGTCTAGTTCGTCGCAAGGCACAGTGTCGCCAGCGAGCACTACCGATTTACCCTCAGCTTCAATTCGAAAGCCAATCGTCGGCGTGACTGGTCGGTGGTCGGTACGACCAACAATTACTCGGGCTTCACCAATCATGAACTCATCACCAGGAACAACCTCATGCACTTCTACTTGCAAACCTGGGCCACTACGCAAATCTTCATGGTGATCATTGCGATATTTTTGATCAGGCGTGAGCATCGCCATCATTCCGTCTACAACTTTTTGCGTACCGAGTGGACCGTAAACAATTGTTGGTCTCGCCTCTGGTGTCAGAATCCATCTCGTCGTCACCAAGTCGTTTAAATCAGTGATGTGATCGCTGTGTAAATGGGTTATGAGAATTGCCGAAATAAATGGTGCTGGTACGCCTGCAGCAACCAGTCGCATCGCCACTCCACGACCGCAATCGATCAAAATATTCTGGCCAGCACATTGCACCAGAGTCGACGGCCCCGCACGATTCGCATCAGGTATCGGACTACCAGTGCCCGTGAGCGTAACTTTCATCGGCAAATACTAGCCTGATCACATGTATTGTTCGCTGTTCAAAAAAGATAGGAGCAAACTTTCTGGATACAAATAGGTATTCGATACTGAAGCAAGTTGGGATGAGACTTTTGCATCCTAATTTTTTGATGTTTAGATTTTGCTTGCGAATTAGATTTATTGGACGAGGCATTCCTAAACACCAATTAGCAAGTTTTTTTATTCTGCGGAGGTACCTTCTACTTTGCAAGCGCCACAAGATAGACACATGGGCATCTGATGGGACACTTCTCGGAGCAATTCGCAATGGGAAATTTGCTGGGAGACCGGGCGATCTTGACTTTCTAATAAGAGCAGATGACTCAGAGCAACTCCAAAATTTGATATCTAACTCTCTGTTTGGTAAATTTTCTTTTATTAGGTGGTTGCCACTGTTCAGACAGACGTTTGCGATTGAGATTAATCCTTCCCTTTTCGTTGACAGAATTTATCGCAAGATATTTGTTCTGGGAAAAATGTTGCAAATGTTAGAGATTACTTCTTTAAAAATAGATAAAAACGACCGCAATCTATATAAGTTTGAGTCAAGTCTTGAGGGTGTTGATTTTCATACTTTGCCAATTGAAAATTTTAATGTTGACTGCAGTTCTTCAATTTATGACTTAGAAGTTAGAGTTTTCAAGAACCCCGAAAATCATCTAGAGACCCTTTATGGATCTGATTGGCGCATTCCGCGGATTACTAAGACAGAGGTTCTTGAGCGTAAACCACATCTTTGGTCACAGAAGTAGAGTTTGCCCGTGGTTTTGTGGATAACTGGGTTATCGGCTGTTGGAAAATCTACAATCGCAAAAGCTTATTTGGGAGCGAAAAAAAATTCATCGGTCTCAACTGTGCTCCTAGATGGCGACGCCGTGCGAGAACTCTTTGGTGGTGACCTTGGGTATGACGAGCAGTCTCGAAATGAACACATAAAGCGAATACAACGTTTAGCAAAGTTTCTCACTGATCAAGGAATTGATGTGGTTGTGGCAGCACTTTATAGCAACGAGCAGATTCTTAATGTCAATAGATCGCTATTTCGCGATTACTTTGAGGTCTACTTGAAAGCTGATCTCAACTACTTGAAGCTTCGCGAAAACAAATCCCTGTATACCAAGGCCGAAAAAGGCGAAATCGTTGATGTAGTAGGAATTGATATAAAATGGCATGAGCCAATGCTTCCAGATTTGGTTATTCAAATGAATCAACTTAGGCCATCTCTTGAGATAGCGGAAGAAATAGTTTATGCCATGGCGTCAAAGGAGAGTAATCGTTGACTTTAAATTCCTCGATAGAACTCCGCATTGATCAATATCTAGAAGCAGAGAAGATCGGCATTGGCGCCCTTGATCCGTTGGTCGGGTTTATGGGTGAACATGATTTTCGATCTGTAGTCGCCGATATGCGACTTGCAAATGGTCAAATATTTTCTCTGCCAGTGACTCTCGATGTAAATCAGGATGTAGCGACAGCGATCAGAAATTCATCAAATGTAGAGTTACGTTACGAGGGTAAAAAAGTTGGCTCAATAGAAATCGAAGATATTTTTACTTGTGATAAAACAGCAACTGCATTGCAGGTGTTTGGCACCAGCGAGGACCGACACCCAGGGGTGTCACGCTTTTATCGGATGAACAGTCATTTTGTGGGTGGCAAAGTAAAACTAAGTCGGCAAGATCAAAGTACTGATCCATGGGGAGAGATGTCTCCGCGCCAGACCATTGATTTTTTCAAGAAACTCAACTGGAAGTCAATAGTTGGGTTTCAAACGCGCAACATCCCGCATAGAGCTCATGAATACCTACATCACGTCGCACTGGAAGTATCCGATGGACTCTTTATTCAGCCATTAATCGGCGCCCGAAAAAAAGGTGATTTCACGCCAGATGCTGTGATGACGTCGTACAAGTATTTACTTGACAATCATTATCCTTCGAATCGAGTTCTACTTAGCCCCATAAGAATTCCGATGAGATATGCAGGACCCAGAGAAGCAATTTTTCATGCATTAATTCGTCGCAATTATGGGTGCACTCATTTCATTGTTGGCAGAGACCATGCTGGAGTGGGAGATTTCTACGGAAAATACCAGGCACAAGATTTAATCAGAACGGTTGAGCCTGAGCTCGGGATCGCGATTCGTTACATGTGTGGACCTTTTTACTGTGCGATTTGTCAGGGGATCGCAACTGAGAAAACTTGTCAACATCTAGATTCAGAACCATCGGCAATCAATGAGATCAGCGGGACTTGGTTGCGACAAGTGTTATTAGAGGAAGCCAGCGTTGATACCAATTTGGTTCGACCTGGAGTCATTGAATCCTTGAAAGAGATTAAGATCTTCCTTGATGAAAACGACGAATACTAGAAGTCGAATTATTGCGACAATCGGGCCACAAAACGCCAATATCGACTCCATCAGGGAGTTATCGGCTGCCGGAATGAGCATTGCAAGATTGAACGGTTCGCACAACACTCTTGATTGGCATTCAACGGCAATCCAAACTATTCACACTGCAATTCCGCGATTGCCAATACTGCTAGATATTCCTGGTCGAAAAATTCGCACAGCCTTGGTTGATGAGCCATTTGCGTTTGATAAAAATGAATTAATTACTCTTACTACTGATTCAAGTCGCGCTACTAAAAAAATAATTGCGGTTTCGTTTGAAAAACTTCATGAATTTCTTAATCCTGGTCAGGTAGTTTTTGCTGATGACGGAACTTTAAAGTTTGTTGTTGAGCGAGTTGATGGTCGTGAAATAATTTTAAGGTCGTTTATGGCTGGAAAATTAGGGAGCAGAAAAGGGATAAACGTTCCAGGAGTAGATCTTGGGCCAGTTTTAGTGACATCCAAAGATAAGGCGATGATTGAGTTTGCAATAAATCATGATGTTGATTTTATTGGTTTGAGCTTTGTTGAATCTGCGAAACATGTTCAGATGATTCGTGATGTCATAGGAGATTCCCCGCTGCCTAAAATTGTAAGTAAGGTCGAAAATCAAATTGGCTACTCTAATATGCAAGAAATAATTGAGTCGTCTGATGCAATCATGATTGATCGTGGAGATTTGTCGGTTGAGACAGATCTTGAAACCGTGGCTCTGCGGCAAAAAGTTATTATTGAAACTGCGCGAATTTTGAGCAAGCCAGTAATTGTCGCTACAGAGATGTTGCATTCAATGATCGTAAATAGTTTTCCGTCTAAGGCTGAGGTCAGCGACGTCACGAATGCGGTGCTAGATGGATGTGCGGCAACAATGTTGTCAGGGGAGACAGCCGTTGGATCTTTCCCAATCGAAGCGATAACGACGATGCGTAAAATAGTTGAGCAAACTGAAATATTTATGAAGAATGGTTCAGTTGCCGGTAATCAAACTCTGAAGTTGGATGTCCCTAATGATGCGACTGCCAAGGCTATTGCCGTTATTTGTGAGTCAATGGAAGTTGATAAGTTGATTGCGGTAACGCGCAGTGGCTTTGCGGCTAGAACACTCTCAGCAATTGGCGTGGATGTTCCAATTATTGCCGTCAGCGACGTTGCCGCAAATTCGAAAAGCTTCAATATTTATGCTGGTGTCACTGGAGTCGTTTTCCCAGGTCAATTCTCAACAACAAATACAAGTCATGTTTCTGCTGTTTTGAAGCATCTATGGCAACAAAAATTAATAACCGACAACGAACAGATACTTGTAACAGCACTCGCGTACCCGACTTCAGGAAAGCGTATGAATTTGATAGAAACCCATATGGTTGGAGACTTAGCCCATTCGTTAAATTGGAAGGCTTAGTTCGCAAGTTTTTCGGTGAAGAAGTCGAGGATTATTTCGGCACGTTGAACGCGATGTATCGGCGAGCCAGAGCGTGAAAGTTCGTGTGTCTCGCCAGGGAAGCGATAGAAAGTGACGTCTTTGCCGAGAATTCGTAGCGCCATAAATAATTCTTCGGCTTGATTGATCGGACAGCGCAAATCATTTTCGCTGTGAATTATCAATATCGGCACATTGATATTGCGCACATGTCGAATCGGTGACATCCGCACATACTCGGCTTCGTCTTCTAAATGGTTTGGCCCGTGCTCGGTACGAAAAACTGTGCCGATGTCACTTGTCCACTCTTCAGACAACATGTTGTTCACCGCGCGCTCACTACATATCGCTTTGAATCGTTCACCGTGACAACCTGCCAACATTGTCGCCATGTAGCCGCCGTAACTTCCGCCGAGCATGCCTACGCGTTTGCTATCGATAAACGGATACTTTGCGATCGCACCATCGAGTACCGCGAGAACATCTTTGACGTCGGCGTCACCCCAACCAGTGCCTGGCGCAACCGGGTGTTTGCGACCAAGAATTGCTTGCCCCCATGCCTGCTCGCGACCACTTGAACCGCGCGGGTTACTCATCACAACTACGAATCCTGCGGCGGCTTGCATCTGTGCCTCATCAAAATAAGTCTCACCATATTGCGTGTGCGGCCCACCGTGGACATTCAAAAGCATCGGATACTTTTTCGCTGAGTCAAAGTCGCGCGGCTTCATCATCCAAACATCAATCTCGTTCGGCCCACCCGAATAAGTCGAACCGCACGGCACGGTGAAGTGCTCCCAGTTTTGTGGCGCAGACTCTGTGATTAGCAGTGCGCTCAGGTCGCTCAAGCGTTTTTCGCCAGACTTGGTGATCACGAACGATTCAGTGAGTTGGTTCACTTCACTGGCAACAAATGCAATTGTGTTGTTCTCGCCACCACCGACCGCGTTAAACGCTTTCACAATTCGTCGACCAGTTGTCAACCACTTCGGTGCTGTTTTGCCAGATGCGTCTACTTGCACAACATGTGCAGTGCCTCTATCTTCGGCGTAGGCGATCAACGTTTTGTCGTCTTGCCAAATTGGCGCAATCGCACCACTCGTCGGCGAGAAAGTGCGGTCAAGAGCACGCGATACCCACTCACGGTTTTTAGTTTTAATGTCGAGCACCCCAATATGGTCATTTTGCGGTGAGGTCAACGGGTCATCTGAACCGATGAATGCAATTCGTGTGCCATCTGGTGAAACACTCGGCGCATAGTAGACGCCCTTTTGATCGGTGAGTGTCGTGATCGTGCCGTCAAGTTTGACGATGTGTAAGTCGTTGGCGAGATCGTTGTCCCATGTCTCGTGCAGAGCGCCACTTGTAACGACACCTGATGAATCAGGCAGCCAAGCGGGGCTTGAATGTTCGTGTTCGCCGGGTGTGATATTGCGGGGTGCCGCAGTGCCATCGCTCGGCACGATGTATATGTGTTGCGGTCGGTCATAAATAAAATCTTCACCGTTTAATCGAGTAAAAAATGTTTCAATCTTGCGTGGTGACATCGAAGATTCATCGTCTTTTGTATAACGCTCATCTTGTGTGCGCGATGTGAAAGCAATTTTCTGGCCGTCTGGTGACCAACGCACGCTGCCAACTCCGTCGGGCATCGTAGCGATGGTTCGAATTTCACCGCTCAAGCCGATCGGCATGACATGCAGAGTTGTTTCGCCTTTTTTCTCGCTGCGACCCGACGTAAATGCCAGCCATGTGCCGTCAGGCGACCAACTTGGGTTGCCATCGCGCTTTTCGCCAGCAGTTAACGGCCGCGGCGATTGCTTTGCATCGGTACTTGCCAACCAAACCTGTGAGCGATATTTGTTTGCCTTGTAGTCAACTCGCGTCACAACATATGCAACTTGCGACCCGTCGGGTGAGACCACAGGTGAGGCTGCACCGATCTGATTTGAGATTATCTTCTCAGCAATTTCTCGGTGTGGCGAAGGCATAGTTTTTTCGGTAGTCATCTAACTCACTGTAATCAAATCAGATAGTTTGCTTTGCATTTGAAATACGACAGTCAATAATCGGAAGAAATGCATGAGGAATGAATCGAACAACTTTTGTGAGATGCGAAATCACTCTAAAAAGTGATCCAATCAAGAATCCCTTTCGTGCAATAAAATCAGAGTCAGTAAGTACCCTCTTTAGGTATGCGTGGGTGGCGTCGTAAGAAAATTCAGCGTCCCAGCCGTTTGATTTAAGCATGTTCTTAAGCCCTCGCTGCTTTGGCCAACTAAGGTCACCCCAAAATTCTTCACTATTAGGAATTTTTGAATTGCGAATTTTGCTCCCGAATACAAACCTAGTGATTCGCTTTGAGAAAATTATTGGGATATTAAAATGTGGCTCATATGGAATCGAATAATTGGGACAAATAATTCGAAACGTAGCCTTCGGGGTTTTGGCTTTGATGACATGGGCAATCAAGTTTTCGTAGTCGTGTACATGTTCAATAACGTTGATTGCGAATATATAATCAGCCATCTTCTTTAATTTGGTTTCTTGCTCGAGGATTTCTTCTCTAAATTCGACCTGGGGAATCGGTGGCTTCCAATTTTTAAAAATGAGTGATCTCATTGCGTTCATTTGGTTGAATCCACTTGATTGAGGCTCAAATGCGGTCACTTCGTAGCCCATTGAAGCTAGATGTAGTGAAAGCAAACCAATGCCACTTCCAACTTCAATCAAATGACTACCGCGTTTCAAACTTGATACATCAGATGAGATAAGGTTTTGGAAAAACTTAGCCTCTGAAATATAGGTTCGTAGAGGATCAGTGACTTCTGTTGGAATCACAGCGTCTGCGATAAGTTCGGCACTATTGAATTTCAAACGATCCTCTTGTCGAAGCATAAAAATGATGAAGTTATAGAACCCTCAGGTTACACACGTGACACTTTGGGGTTGTTTGCTAATTTGATTCGATTAATTTAACGAATTGCTCTTTCGTGGGAGGTAGCTTGCAGCGGTCGTTTTCGGCTAAAAGCTTCGTGACAAAGTTTTATTGGTATTAGTAGGCACCCCGAAGGTGTTGAGTTTGTCAACGCCAGCGGGGTAAAGGTGCCTTTTGGAAGGGGCCTTAAAAAATAGCCGTAGCAACGAAATTTAGGTTGTGTTCCAAACCGATGTGTTTGACATCCTTCAATAAATCAAGAATTGCAGGCGATCCACATCCAACATCAATGACTGGGCAACCTGGATTTAGATGATTACATTAACTAACTATCGTCAAAATCATCTAAGAAACACCCAAACTAATCTGAAGGATTGAAAACTTTTACAGATTCAATCACGTATGTCTGCTCGTCGTTGGTCAGCGTATTAAACAGTGGCAATCTGACCAGACAGTCGCCGGCACTTTCTGTAATCGGAAATTGTCCATCTTGGCCACCGAGTGTGCGACCGACAGTTGATAAATGTAAAGGCTGATAATGGAACACTGCATAGATGCCTAGTTGTTTTAGATGGCCAATGAACTTGTCGCGCTGATCACCGCGTTGAAAACGTAAATGGTAGACGTGACCTGTATGTTCACAACCATCTGGGACGCTCGGCAACACAACACTGTGATTCATTGCCCATGTTCGAAGTTCGGTGTGGTATCTATTCCAGATATCCATGCGTTGCTTATAAATTTCATCAGCACGGGAGAGTTGCCCAACTAAAATTGCGGCGAGCAAGTCACTGATCACCCAACTTGACCCCGTGTCAACCCATGTGTATTTGTCTACTTGGCCCCGTAGAAACTTTGTTCGGTCGGTGCCTTTTTCGCGCAAAATTTCGGCACGTTCCGCAAGTGACGTGTCATTAATTACTAACGCGCCTCCTTCGCCACAAGTGATGTTTTTGGTTTCGTGAAAACTTTGTGTTGCGAGTGCTCCGAATGTTCCGAGATATTTACCGCGATACTTGGCAAAAAGTCCATGCGCGTTATCCTCAATCAGCATCAAGTCGTGGTCTTCAGCAAGTTTGACTAGTCGCTCCATCTCGCAGGCAACACCGCCATAATGCACGACACAAATTGCACGAGTTCGCGATGTGATTGCTGCTTCTGCCTGGTCTAAGTTAATATTTAGAGTGTTTTGTTGCACATCAACGAAGACGGGCTTGGCGCCGTAAAGCATGAACGCACTGGCAGTTGAGACGAAAGTAAAAGCGGGCACGATCACTTCGTCGCCTGGTTTTAGACGGAGTAGTAGCGCCGACATTTCAAGTGCGTGAGTACACGAAGTTGTAAGCAAAGTGCGATTACTGCCTAAAATTTTGGTTATTTGTTCCTCGGCTCGTTTCGTAAATGGGCCGTTGCCGGAGATATGTCCTGCCGAAATCGATTCAGTGAGAAGTTCAATATCGTGTTTGCCGACGTCGGCACGATTGAACGGAATTTTGAACATTTGTTAATCGACTACGTACTTTAATCTGTACTTGTATTAGTAGTCATTTCGGCAATCATGTAAGTCGGTTTATTCATTACGCGAAAATGTATTCTGCCAATGTATTCGCCGAGTACTCCAAGTAAAAGGATCTGTACCCCAGAGAAAATAATTATTGAACACGCCAACATCGGAAACCCAGGCACTGAATCACCATAGATTAATGGTCGAACAGTCACAAAAACAAATAAAAGTAAACCAAACACGATTGCTGTAAACCCAATTGCAGTTGCCATTCGCAGCGGTAATGTACTGTAGCCAGTTGCCATATCCATCATGAAACGGACAAGTTTTTTAAATGTGTAGTGCGAAGTACCTTCAGCGCGGTCGTCATGAGAAACTTCAGCAACTGTAAATCTTGAGGTTGACCAAGTCAAAAGAGCATCTAGCGAGATATTTGGACCCAGCGAAGAGTCAAAACCATTTCGTAGCTCAGTTCGAAACACACGAAATGAACTCATTGAAACTGCGCTATTAAAGCCAAGCATGGAAGCAAAAAATTTTCTGGCGACTTTTGACCCGAGTCGGCGATAAAAGTTTTGATTAATAGTTGTGCTGACTCCGTATACAACATCGATATCAGCAGTTAGTACTGCCAATAGTTTTGAAATTTCTTCCGGGGGGTTTTGTAAGTCGTCGTCAAGGGTGACGATTGTTGCGCATCTGGCACTTCGAACGCCAGCAAGTAGTGCACTGTGCTGGCCTGAATTTCTACCTAAGCGCAGACCTTTGACTCGAGTATTGCCCTTAGAAATAGTAGAAATTTCTCGCCAAGTTCCATCACCGCTTGCGTCATCAACAAGAATAATTTCATAGTCTTGATTGGCAAGTGAAGCCGAAATTCGGTCGACCAATGTTCGCAGAGTTCGTTCGGATCTGTACACCGGCACGACAACCGAAAGTCCGTGGCTAAAACCCATTATCTCATCGTATCTAAACGAGCAAGTTGCTCGACGGGCATGTCGATAAGTCGCTGTTTGTTAAACTTGCAACACGATGATCAGCGACTTCACGCAAGGCCCTCGAGATATCTGTGATGTTGTCTCTCCGATTGAATCGAATAGATTTGGCATGTCGGTCAGTCGTCTAAACATTCCTTTTCAACACTCAATAACAGATGAAGCAATTGTAAAGATTTGCCGCGAAAGCAAGTCAGATCTTTTAGTACTGCGCTATCCGTCAATTCGCATACAGCTATCCCAAGGTTTGAGCCAAATTCAATCAAAAACGGCATTTCAGGCCGACACTCTTGTCTACTTTTCAAAGTCAATTGATGCTTTCGTTCCCAACTTTATCGACGATAGAGGTTTTTCTATTCGCCGAGCAGATACTACTGACGAGCAAGAAATTCGGAAACTGTCAGGGACAATTTTTCAAGGTTACTCGAATCATTATCAAGCGAACCATTTTTTGAAGGCTGATGCAATCCGTGCGGGGTTACAAGAGTGGGCCGTTTCTTCTCTGAAGATTGATAGTGGTTTAGTTTTAGTGGCGGAAGATAGCAGTTCATTGCTTTGCGGATTTGGTAATTTTGCATATGAGGGTGACAACTCTGACTTTTTGCTTTCAGGTGTAGATGAACGTTTTAGAGGTCAAGGTATCTACTCTGAGATTATTGGATTCGCAAGCAATGAGCTATCAAGTAAGGGAATTAAGAGGCTCTTTATTTCAACGCAGATTCAAAATCAGAGTGCTATTCGTGCCAATCTCAAAGCGGGATTTAACTTTGACTTTTCACTGAATACATTTCACGTCATGCCACGAGAAAAATAAGTTAGAGACTTGCGCGGGGTGGAATTATTTAGTGGCTTCGGTGAGTGCTTCGAGCAGAGTGTTCCAACCGAGTGTGGCGCACTTGATGCGCACTGGAAACTTCACGACACCTTGCAACGCTTCAATGTCGCCCAGGTTAATTGCTTCGTCAACTGGTTCATCATTATCGGCAAGTGTCATCATGTGCTTAAAGCGTCGGACAAACGCCTGAACTTCAGCGACTGTTTTGCCCTTAATCGCTACTGTCATCATTGAAGTTGAACTCTGGCTAATTGAGCAACCCTGGCCCGAAAATTTAACATCACGAACGACACCGTCAGCAACATCTAGATAAATACGAATATCGTCACCACAAAGAGGATTGTTTCCTTCAGAATAAACAGCCGGCGGTGGCAACTCACCACGATTGCGCGGCGTGCGATAGTGATCAAGAATTATCTCTCGGTAAAGATCTTCAATACCTGGCATGTTTCCTCGTTTGTACCCGACTATCTAAAAGATATCTGACGCTGAGTCAAGAGCATCGGCAAGCGCATCAGCATCTGCGGTCGTGTTGTAGAGATAAAAACTCGCGCGTGCCGTGGCATTAGCACCGATAATTTTCATCAGCGGTTTGGCACAGTGATGACCAGCGCGAACACAAACATTCGACTGATCAAGCACCTGACTCAAATCATGTGGATGAATACCACGGAAAGCAAAACTAAATGTTGCACCACGCAGTTCGGGGTTGCGCGGCCCGTGAATTGTGATGTCATCGCCAAATCGGCTCGTCAACATTTCAAGAACATAACTTGACATTTCAATCTCGTGCTGTCGAATGTTGGCCATGCCAACCCCGTTCAAAAATTCAACGGCAGCGCCGAGACCAACAACTTCGGCAATTGCTGGCGTGCCTGCCTCAAATTTCGCTGGCAACTCGGCGCACTTGAAACCATCTAGGCGAACTTCAGAAATCATGTTTCCGCCACCCAAAAACGGAGGCATCGCTTCGAGTAGCGCTTCGCGACCCCACAACACACCGAGACCTGATGGTCCACACATTTTGTGACTCGAGAACATTGCAAAATCTGCGCCCCACGCTTGCACATCAGTTGGTGAGTGCGGTACTGATTGGCAGGCATCAACTATTGCGATTGCACCAGCCGCATGTGCTGCGCCACAAAGTTTCTCGACCGGGTTAATCGTGCCAAGCACATTTGACATCGAGGTAAACGAAAATGCTTTGGCACTCATCAACAAAGTTGGCAGCGAACTCAAGTCAAGTTGAAAATCACTTGTCAACGGCACCCATCGCAATTCGATTCCGCGTTCTTGTTGCAGCATCTGCCACGGCACAATATTGGCGTGGTGCTCCATATGCGTAAGCAAAACCACATCACCGCGCTGCAAATTGGCACGACCCCACGAAAATGCAATCAGGTTCAACGCTTCGGTTGCATTTTTAGTGAAGACAATCTCTCGCGAATTATTTGCGTTGATGAATTTCGCTACTGAATTGCGCGCACTCTCATAAAACTCTGTTGCATTTGCGGCCAAGGTATACGCACTTCTATTTATCGGTGCGTAAGATTCGCGCATGAACTTTGCCATCGTGTCGATCACGAGGTTGGGTTTTTGTGAAGTATTCGCGCTATCTAAATAGACAAGCGGCTTACCGTCGATCTGTTGAGCCAACACCGGAAAGTCTCGGCGAATTACGGCCGAGTCAAATGCAGTGTTTGTGCCGACCATGTTTATGACTCGGCTCTGTATGCGTCGTAGCCATTGCGCTCTAGTTCGCTAGCTAACTCCAGCGAACCTGATTTCACAATGCGCCCGTCAATCAAAATGTGCACAAAGTCAGGTTTCACTTCATCGAGTAGTCGTTGATAATGAGTTATCAGCACGATGCCAATCTCTGGCCGATCTTGGCGCACTTCACGAATTCCCTTGGCGACAATTCGCAACGCATCGATGTCTAAGCCCGAATCGGTTTCATCAAGAATCGCAAGCTCGGGTTCAAGAATTGCCATCTGCATGATTTCGTTGCGCTTTTTTTCGCCGCCCGAAAAACCTTCGTTGAGGTAGCGGTCAACGAATGATGAGTCCATACCCAGGCGTTTCATCCAACTAATTATTGAAAGTCGCAACTCGAGTACTGAAAGATCGATTCCTTTGCGTGCCGACAGCGCCTGGCGCAAAAATTGAATCACCGAGACGCCTGCAATTTCTTGTGGATACTGAAAAGCTAAAAAGATCCCAGCTTTAGCGCGAACATCAGTTGGCCATAATGAAATATCTTCACCTTTGTAAAAGAGTCGACCATGTGTGACTTCGTATTCGGGCGCACCGAGCAAAGTTGTTGCGAGTGTAGATTTGCCAGAACCATTTGGTCCCATGATCGCGTGAACTTCACCAGTGTTAACAGTTAGAGAGACACCTCGCAGAATTTGTGCATCCGCTTCAGCAGGCTTGGCATGAAGATCGTCAATGCGAAAGAGTTCGCTCACTTAAATAAGTGTAATTGCGCACCAAGTTATTTGCACTATGGCGATAGGGGAAATTAAATTTCTACCAGCCGCGTTCAACCCATGCAGCAAGTTGCGGTCGTTCGTCACCAATTGTTGTGTCAAGTCCGTGCCCAGGCAAGACAATTGTCTCAGCCGGAAACGTAAACAACTTATTGTCAATCGATTTGATAATCGTTGCGAAGTCTCCACCTTCAAGTTTGGTATTGCCAGGTCCGCCTGGAAACAAAGTGTCACCAGTAAACAAAAGCGGAGTATCAGCAACAGCAAATGAAATTGAGCCTTCTGTATGTCCTGGATTATGTATCGCGTGCAATCGCAATTTGCCAACCTCAATTACTTCGGCGTCGTCAATAAATACGTCGTACCCAACATCTTTTAGACGCGGTGCGTCAGCAGCGGTTACTGCAATTTCGTATCCAGCCTCTCTTAACGCAGGGATTGCCTGAATGTGATCCCAATGTCCATGAGTTTCAAGCACACGCCTGACACCAAGTCGACGGCAAAGCGCCAAAAGTTGTTCATGCTCGTTCGCCGCGTCAATCAAAACAGCCTCGCCAGATTCTCGACATCGCACCACAAAAACATTATTATCAAATGGCCCCACCACGACTTTGTGCACATCAACGCTGGCATCGCGCCAGTGCAATGTTGGGTCTTTGAATTCGCCTGTTTCAAGATTATTTTGCATATTTGACAAGTATCTCAGAGATCCAGCAAAACCGTCCGATTAGCGCAAATCACTCTGACGCTGGCAAGATATACCCCATGAACTTTGCCTTTACAGAAGAACAAGAAGAACTCCGCAAAACAGTCCGCGCATTTTTGGATGCGAAGTCTCCCGAGACCGCAGTTCGCGAACAAATGGAAACTGAAAATGGTTTTGACCGAGCAGTCTGGTCACAAATGGGTTCACAAATGGGGCTCATGGGAATTCATATTCCAGAAGAATTTGGTGGCATGGGATTTAGCTACATCGAGTTGGGCGTCGTACTTGAAGAAATGGGTCGCTCATTACTTTGCGCACCGTTTTTCTCGACAGTTGTATTGGCTGCAAACACTTTGATGCAATCTGGTGATGAAGCAGCAAAAAAGAAATATCTTCCTGGCATTGCTAGTGGCGAAACAACTGCAACACTCGCATCGGTTGAACCATCGGGCAAGTGGGATGAAGCTGGCATCACGATGCAAGCCAAAGGCTCGGGCTCAAGCTTCACTTTAAGTGGTACAAAAATGTTCGTGCTTGACGGCCACACCGCTTCGATGATTATCGTTTCGGCTCGCACCAGTAAAGGTGTTTCACTTTTCGCTGTTGACGGAAATGCAAAAGGTTTGACTCGCACTGCGCTCTCGACAATGGATCAAACTCGCAAGCAAGCAAAACTTGAATTTGCCGATGTGGCGGCTACTTTGATTGGCGAAGAAGGCAAGGGCTGGGATGTTCTGTCTCGCGTCAATGATCTTGTTGTTGTTGCGCTTGCAGCCGAGCAAGTCGGTGGTGCACAAAAAGTTCTTGACATGGCGGTTGAGTACGCAAAAGTTCGCGTGCAATTTGGCCGACCAATTGGTTCGTTTCAAGCAATTAAACACAAGTGCGCCGACATGTTGCTCGAAGTTGAGTCGGCGAAATCAGCCGCCTATTACGGCATGTGGTGTGCAAGCGAAATGAACGAAGAGTTGCCCTCTGTTGCGTCGTTGTCTAAGGCATACTGTTCAGAGGCCTACTTTCACGCGGCTGCTGAGAACATTCAGATTCATGGCGGTATCGGGTTCACCTGGGAGCATCCAGCACACCTTTATTTCAAGCGCGCTAAGTCGAGTGAGTTGCTATTCGGAGATCCGACTTACCATCGTGAACTTCTTGCGCAACGCATCGGCATCTAAAACACACAGCACCGCATGTCTGCGGTTTTAATTTTTGCCAGTGTTATGGCTGCTGCGTTGGTCTTTGCAATCGCTGCTGTAACTATCGGTCGCGAAGCAAGACGACTTGACAGTGTTGCACCGCGCGCGATTTACGAACTTGAGCAGGCAACTCAGTTTGTCGCCGATCGATTGCCAAGTGATGCTCAAGCTCGCTTGACCTACGCCGAGTTGCGCAAGCTACTTGTCTTTCATATGCGTTGGTTGCATGATCGTGGATTGCAACCTAAAGGTGTAATCGATCGTAGACAAGACATCGTTGACGAGGTTGTGATTGACGAACAAACCGTGGCCGCATATTTACTTGGCGCGGCAGAGCAAAATCGCATTGAAATTTTGGAAGATGTCGATGTTGTCCATGTGGTTCAAGCCCACCTTGAATATTTCAATGCGATCGGCGCGATAGGTCCGCAGTCAAACGACTAGGCGATTGTCAGTTAAAAACTCAGCGCTTCGTCAAGCGACTGTTTTGAAGTTGAATCAGTCTTCCAAATATTCGTGTACCGCTGTAATCGAGGATTGAAGTACGGATCATCGTCAAGTACTGAGCCCCAGCGCGCACCAAGTTTGCCAACTTCGGCATCAACTCGCTTAGCAATACGCGTCTTAGATTCAAAATGATACAACTGTGCCTGCGGGGTAAATATCGCCCGAAAACCAGCGAGTTGCACTTTTAGACAAAAGTCAATGTCGTTCCAGTTGCCAGGGAAACCGAGACAAAGTCCGCCTACTTGTTCAAAGACATCTCGACGAATCAACATGCACGCACCAATTAGGCTCGAAACTTCGCGTTGCACACGCAATAAGTTTTGTGGTCCGGCAGTTTCTGGGTTTCGCGCTCGATAGAGGTCGGTCGGATCTGGGCTGAAAATGTGTCCAGCGCTTTGAATAGTTAAGTCTTCAAATAGCAGCATTGGCCCAACAACGCCGACTTGCGTATCATTAAAAATTGCGACCATTGTTTCTAGAGCATCAGTGGTGATGATCTCTGTGTCATCGTTGAGTAACAAAATTAAATCTGATTCGCATGACATCGCGCCGATGTTATTTTTCTCCGCGAAATTGAATGGTCTGTCGTAATTAATTACTTGTAATCGCGAGCCGCCGAGTTGTTGCAATGTCTCTATAACTGATTTTGGTGTCGGTGTGTCAGCGACTATGACAACATTAAAGTTTTGGTATGTTGATTTTTCAAACAAACTTCGTACTGCTTCAACCACGAGTACTCGCTGTTCGCCAAAAACTTCAGCCGAGGTACCTCTTGTAGCGATAATCACTGCAACCGTAGGTTGCTTGGTCATGCGGCGTTTGACTCGCACACTTGGTACCGACGAATCAAGTTCGAAATCGGCTTCAATGGCTTGTCGCTGACAGTGGTCAACAACCGCCTGCAATGATGCTGACGGACGAGAATCACTCGACTTTGCAATTGTCAAAACTTCAGCCAAGCGCTGAATATTTTTTGCATTTTCGGTCAGACGCAAAGCACGGTCGTGCGGGTGGCGCATTGCTAGATCATCAATTCCGCCACCGCGCACGACAAGATCAGTACGAACTGCGAGAGTTTCGCCAACATAACAATGCGCACGCAGTCTTTCGGGAGACCATCCAGGTCGTCGTGCAAAAATTAGCGGCTCGGCTTTTTCGTGAGTTGGATGTCCTGAATCGCCATAAAGCAAATCAATCTCTAGGTTTTGCGAAAAGATTTCAGTCACCGGTACTAGCGACTCACGTTGTAATCCGTCGCCCGAACTTAAAAAGATCACTAAATCAACATCGGTCGATTTATCTTCAACAATTAACTCAAATTTATCAACCACTTGAACTCGACCAAACGAAAATCGTCGCCGAAGTTTCTTAAGAGCTTCTGGCGACGCGCCAACAACCAACCAAATAATCGAACGAGAACCAGAAACAACCAGCGAACTGTGGCTAGCCCGAAGATCACCAAAGTTTGCTTGGCGAGCATCTGTTACTACAAGTATCTTGCTCATATCCAAAGTCTTTTTATGATTTTTCGCAATGATCGTGGCGTGTTTCGGTAGACGAATCTCAGTGGTCTTAACCAGCCACGATGCACCCAGTTAGTGACATGTACTTGCGATGTATTAGGTGCAAACTCGTACGGCCGTGGCGCACCATATTTTTGAATCTGGCGATCTCGTTCAATCGCTTCAGCACGCTGTGCAAACTCGCTATCGCGCTTGGTCAATGCATCAATCTTTTGCTGCACGACAACTGGGTCGAAAATTGGCGACACCATGACTACTAAAGGTTATCTAGACAAGGACTGCTAGATCATCATGTTTATGGCGCTAACAACCCGTTCACCTAGATCTGCGTCTCCAGAAACTTTCCAACGCGGGAGTGCTTCTTGTGCTGTGATGCGACCAGTGGCGAGTTCAACAAACGTATTGCTGTCGAAGAATAACTCCATGATTGGTGAATCATTCAAAGAGTTGACAATCGTGGCGCGACCGTTTATCACTGTGATTCTGACATCACGAACGACAGGAGATGTGATGTGAATCACGACAGACGACCCTTCTGGGGCGGCTGCTCTCTTGCCAACGACAATCGGCAAAGTTCGACACAGTCGATCAACCGTAAGTTCGGCGCTCGCAGAATTTTGGTTGCCAATAATATTTAGCGCACGACGCATATCTTGTTCGTGAACCCAACAATCCATAACGCGAATATGCAAAAAATCAGCCACAGTCCCTTTGCCCGTAGGGGTCATCGTTTCTTTGGTGAAATATTCTTCGGGTTCTGACTCAAGTTGCGCACGGCGAATAGACATCACTTGATCAAATTCTTTGAGAACATCAGCTCCAGATAAGGCACGTCGTGCGTCCACTTCGTGCTCATTCATTTCACCGATCGGGTTTTTTACAAATTCAAGCGAAGTAGCCCGATGCGTTGTTGAGCCCTGACCGCCCATAGATTTTTCTGTGCCAATCAAATGTGAAAGATTGTCTTGCACAGTCCAACCAGGGCATTGCGTCGGCGTCCTGAATTGTGATTCAGTTAAGTCAGCACAAAGATTGTGGATCGACGCGAAAGTATCAAATAATAATTCGAGAGTCTTTTTATAGTCGCTTGCGCTCATGGTGCCGGTGTCTGCACAGTTCGCCACTCACGCGCTTTTAAATAAGGCGAGAAGACATTTGCGATATTTTCAAGATCACTTTGTGTCTTTGGAGTCTTTATTTCATAGAGACCCTGTATCTCGCTGTAAGTCTGCATCAGACTCCAAAGTTTAAGCGCTTCATCGCCGAGTGGTGGCGGCACAACGACTGGGCCAAACACGCCTCGACCATTTTCAAAAACAATTAGCGGCACACCAAATGCGGCAAATTTCGTAACCGACTCTTGGTGATCAATTCGTACATCATCATGTGTAGTTTGATCTGCGATCGCTTCGTCCCAAGTATCGCTCGGCGCAGAGATACTTTCAAGAAGTTCACGAGCCGTTGCTTCTTCATATGGACGCAAGCCACTTTCGTGTAGCGCTCGCGCGGCCACTAGGTACCAGTCATCGCACAAATCCATATCTTTTCGGCGCAACCACGCAGCAATCCGAAGGGGAGTCCATCCGTATGCAAGTTCACGCTCCCAAGGGTGTTTCTTTCCTTCTTCACGATTTATTTCTTCGAGACTAAAAAAGCGCCAATTGATATCAAGATCTATTGTTCGTCGAACCTCTCGGATCCATAAAGATGTCTGATAAGCCCATGGACACATGATGTCAAAAAAGAAATCAATTTTTATCGGCTTTATTTGAGCATTACCCATCTAGACAATATTAAGCAGATTGCAACGGGCAAAACGAAGCGACGGCTAGATTTGTCATATGCAAAGATCTACAAAGTTCGCTCATACGCGTTATCTTGGCGACAAACGAACGCAGTTGGTATACGACGTTGACTCGTTAGATGCCGAGACATACTCAGAGATAATTGATGACATCGTTAATCAAGAAGTTGGTCTGTGCTTTGCGCCAGACACGCTGCCTGAGGCACGTAATCGCGGTTACAAACTTGCCACTTCTGCCGCAAAGCGACGTCATCGCAAACCTCACGCGTAATTATTGATCGCTCGTCACCAAAGTGAACGGAGAATTTCTCTCAGGCGATCTTAAAATTTCTCGCTATCTCGCAAAGCCATCTGGAAAATCCGGTGTTTTGCCTGGCATGTTGTTGTGTCACGGATTTCCAGTCGCACTAAATGACGCGAGGCATTCGGCAAGTACGTTTCCAGAATTGATCGATCGTGTCGCCAATGAACTTGGCTGGGCAGCGATGACATTTACTTTTCGCGGCTGCGGCTCAAGCCAGGGAGACTTTTCAATGCAAGGGTGGGTTGATGATCTTCGCGCTGCAATTGATCATCTCGTTGCCGAAGTATCGCCGAGCGGAATTTGGCTAGTTGGCACAAACACTGGTGCGTCTCTAGCTCTTTGCGCTGGCGCCGACGATCCGCGAGTTAATGGTTGTGCGTTACTTGGCCCACACGCAGATTTCGATGACTGGGCCGCGCAGCCTCGAAGGTTTCTCGAACATGTTCGCGAAGTCGGTGCAATTCACAATCCAAAGTTTCCCGAATCGTATGACGAATGGAGTCGTGAGTTACGTAGGTTTCGACCCACTGATGCTGCTCGAAGATTTGCGCCACGACCGTTATTGCTGCTGCATGGCGACGACGATGAGAGCGTGCCAACTGCCGACTCTCGAGTTCTGGCTGAAGCGCACGGCTCTGCCGATTTGCAAATTATTCCTGGTGCTGGTCATCGACTTCGTCACGACCCGCGAGCGATCGCTGTATTGCTTGGATGGCTAGATCGTCAACGATCAAATATGCCGATCTAGTTTCTAGCGATACCCATTTGGGTGCGTGCTGTGCCAGTTATACGCCGATTCGATAATGCTTCGAAGATCATGAGTTGATTGCCAATTTAAAACTTTGCGAGCCAATGTCGCGTCTGCATAAACGCTCACTGGATCGCCATCTCGGCGTACGCCTATTGTGTGCGGTACTTTTCGTTTCACAACTTCTTCTGCCATCTCAAGTAACTGTGTAACTGAAGTGCCGTTACCTGTGCCAATGTTGCAGGCGATTGTGTTTCCGGCCGACTCTAGATATTCAAGTGCCTTGACATGCGCAACTGCCAAATCTTCAACATGTATATAGTCGCGAATACATGTGCCATCTGGAGTTGCATAGTCATCGCCGAAAACTTCAAATTTGAATTTGTCATCGAGTAACGCGCGCATCACTCTTGGAATCAAGTTCTGCGAAGTCGTCCAGTCTTCGCCGATTTTGTTGTCACTGCTCGCACCGGCGGCATTGAAATAGCGCAAACTAACCGAGTTCAGA
Organism: Ilumatobacteraceae bacterium; assembly: GCA_964203235.1. Lineage (GTDB taxonomy): Bacteria > Actinomycetota > Acidimicrobiia > Acidimicrobiales > Ilumatobacteraceae > BACL27. The sequence goes on along the minus strand of CAXNLE010000002.1, from coordinate 289,505 downwards.
CCACAAGCCACCAGCGACTTTAAAATATTTTCAACAGCCAATTTAGTTTCGGCGTAAACGCTCTCTGGCTTTGTCGATTCGTTCTCGGTAGTTGGCGAGGTTTTTGGCGTGCCGTAGACAGATGCCGACGAAGAGAAAACAAATTGACGCACATTTTGCGAAATCAAAATTTCTAGCAATTTGATTGTCGACGCAACATTGTTCTGCCAATATTTCATTGGGTGAGTCATTGATTCGCCGACTGCTTTGTAAGCAGCGAAATGCACAACATTTGTAACTTTATATTTACGACAAATCTTTGCAACAAGTTTTTGATCGGCGATATCGCCGACAATTAGTTTCGTGCCGAGCACCGCTTGTTCGTTTCCCCGTTCAAGGGTGTCAAGTACTACGACATCTCGCGAAGCATTTTTTAGTGCCCGCACAGTGTGCGCGCCGATATATCCAGCGCCACCCGTTACAAGCGTTGTCATTTCGACTTCTTCACAATTGGTCGGTCTTGCTTGTCGTGGTCTAGGGCGCGTTGCATTTGTTTAAACCCACGAACCTTTAACAAAGTTGCCGCAGAATAAATATCGGCAACCGAGCGAGGCTGCTTGTCTGAGAAAACACCAGCGAATTTCTGCCAACCATTCGGACGTATATTAAATCGTTTGCCAAGCAACGCAATAAAAATCTGGGCCTTCTCTTCACCGAAGCCAGGTAGTTTGCGAAGCCGCTTCATCAACTCTTCGGCATCCGACACATCTTTCCAAACATTTTCGGCTTTTCCGCCGTGATCTTGGGTCAAAGCGGCACAGAGTTGGTGAACACGAGTTGCCATTGATTTTGGAAACCTGTGAATCGCCGGCTTCTCAGAACAAATTGCAACAAATTCGTCGACATTCATTGCCGCAATTCGTGGTGGGTTTAAGTGCCCAAGCCTTTTGCGAATCGTATAGGGCCCCGTAAATGCCCACTCCATCGGCACTTGCTGATCCAACAACATGCCGATTATTAGCGCTGTGCCGTCACGATTTAATAGTGCATCGGCACTTTCGATGCCAGTGATGTAGAGCTCCCGGGTCATTGATGCAGTGAGAAAGCAATCTCAGGGTCAAGACCATGCCGTTGAATCGCCTCGGCAACTAGCTCTGGTTTGATAACACCTGATTGCGAAAGTTGGTGGAGCACGGTCACCACAATATGCGGTGCGTCGATTTCAAAGTGTCGGCGTAGTGCAGCGCGTGTATCACTGCGTCCCATTCCGTCTGTGCCAAGTGGAGTAAATGACCGTTTGGTAATGAATCTCGCGACCTGTTCGGGCACCATCCGCATAAAGTCACTGACCGCAACGACTGGTCCGTCGCCGTTGTTTAATAGTTTGGCCACAATGGATTCACGCGCGGATTGTGCTGGATGAAGTCTGTTCCATCGCTCAACCTCAAGAGCTTCTTCGCGCAGTGTCTTATAAGAAGTTGCTGACCATAACTCGCAGCCCACTTCGTATCTTTCAAATAACTCAGCAGCCGCTGCACTTGCGGCGGCATGTGCTGAGCCCGAAAATAAAATCGTTGCTTTATATTTCGTGTTTGGCGCTTGCTTCCATAAATAGAGGCCTTGCATAATTTCGCTGGTAATCGTTGGCGAGTTTGAGATTGCTGGCATTTGATAGTTCTCGTTGTAAAGAGTCAAGTAGAAAAAAACATCACTCGGTTTCTCGCCGTACATCTCTTTAATGCCTTCACGAACAATCGTTGCGACTTCGTAGGCGAATGCCGGGTCATATGCGCGGCAAGCCGGAACGGTGCTTGCTAATAACAGCGAGTGTCCGTCTTGATGTTGCAGACCTTCACCATGCAAAGTTGTGCGCCCTGCAGTTGCACCAAGTAAAAAACCTCGGGTGCGTGCATCGGCGGCCTGCCAAATCAAATCGCCGACGCGCTGAAAGCCAAACATTGAATAAAACGTATAGAACGGCACCATTGGTACACCGCGAGTTGCGTAACTAGTACCAGCGGCAATAAAACTTGCGAGGCTTCCGGCTTCGGTTATGCCTTCTTCAAGAATCTGGCCATCTACGGCTTCGGCATAATTTAAAAGCATGTCGTGATCGACTGGTTCATATTTCTGACCTTGTGAGGCATAAATTTTAAGCTCACCAAACATTGAGTCCATGCCAAATGTTCGTGCTTCATCAGGGATAATTGGCACAACTCGCTCACCAAAACCTTTATCGCGCGCAAGGTTGCGCAACAACCGCGTGAAGCCCATCGTCGTGCTCACACTTTGCGTAGAGCTTCCATTTTCAAATTCTTTGAATGCATCATCGCTCGGCAAAGTTAAAACTTTTCGCGCAGCGGTGCTACGCCGAGGCATTGAACCGCCGAGTGCACGTCGGCGTTCAATCATGTATTGATATTCAACGCTGTCTTCAGATGGGCGATAGTACGGCGGCTCGTCAGCCTCAAGCGCGGCATCTGAAATTTCTTCGTTTAAATGCAAACGATCACGAAGTGTCTTCAACTGAGCATCAGTCATTTTTTTAATTTGATGTGTTGCGTTGCGACCTTCTATCTCATCACCGAGCGTCCAGCCTTTAACCGTTTTGCATAAAATTACGGTTGGTCGACCAGAGCCCGTATTTTCAATTGCGGCGCGATAGGCGGCATAAAGTTTTCGATAGTCATGACCGCCGCGTGGCAACAATCTCAGGTCATCATCAGTTAAATGACTAACCATCTCGCGCAGTCGCGGGTCTGGACCAAAAAAGTTTTCGCGAATGTAGTTGCCGTCTTCAATTGTGTATCGCTGAAATTCGCCGTCAACAGTTGTGTTCATTTTGTTGAGTAATGCGCCTGAAGTATCGCGTGCAAGCAGATCATCCCACTTCGAGCCCCAGATCACTTTGATTACGTTCCAACCCGCACCGCGAAACGTTGCTTCAAGTTCTTGAATAATTTTGCCGTTGCCGCGCACTGGGCCGTCAAGTCGCTGCAAGTTGCAGTTCACAACGAAAACTAAATTGTCGAGATGCTCTCGTGCCGCCAGCGAAATCGAGCCAAGAGTTTCGGGCTCATCACATTCACCATCACCTAAAAACGCCCAAACTCGGCTTGCCGACGTGTCGTCAATTTTTCGATTCAGCAAGTAACGATTGAATCGAGCTTGGTAGAGAGCAGTCAAAGGCCCAAGACCCATTGAAACTGTTGGAAACTCCCAAAACTCTGGCATTAATCGCGGGTGCGGATAACTCGATAGACCGCGACCACCTCGGCCGATTTCTCGCCTGAAAGAATCTAAGTCATCTTCATTTAATCGACGCTCTAGAAACGCACGTGCATAAACACCGGGTGCGGCATGGCCCTGAAAGTAAACGTGGTCACCAGGAGATCCACTGTCCTTGCCCTTGAAGAAGTGATTGAAGCCAATTTCATAAAGACTTGCCGACGATGCAAAAGTTGAAAGGTGACCGCCGATGCCGTCGGCCTTTGTGTTTGCACGAACCACCATCACCGCTGCGTTCCAACGAATGTACGCACGGATTCTTCGTTCTAAATGCTCGTCACCAGGAAACCATGGTTCGTACTCTGCAGAGATGCTGTTGACATACGGTGTTGAAACTGTCGCGGGAAAACTTACCTGACTGGCACGAGCACGCTCTAAAAGTCGAGAGAGTAAATACCTTGCACGATTCTTACCTTGCACTTCAACGACAGCGTCAAGAGAATCTAACCACTCTTCGGTTTCGCCAGGGTCAGTGTCGGGCAGTTGATGCATTGATCCGTCAAACAGCACTCGTCTATTCTCGCAGATCTGTTCGATATCCCACACATGGATGTCGGTGTTTACCCCGTGTTTGCGCAAGTATTAACTGGTGTCAATAATTATTTATACAGATGGAGCATGTTCTGGCAACCCTGGCCCGGGTGGTTGGGCGTGGGCTGTTGCACCAAAAGGCGAACCAAATGCGGTCGGCAGCGAGTCACCTTCTACGAATCAACGAATGGAACTCGCTGCAGTACTAAATGCTTTGCTCGCATATTCAGAAATAGATGAGCCGATATTAATTCGCTCAGACAGCACATACGTCGTGCATTGTTTTCGAGATAAGTGGTGGATGGGATGGCAACGCCGAGGATGGAAAAATTCGCAGAGTCAACCTGTTGCAAATCGTGACCTTTGGGAGCCATTGATCGACCTTGTCAACAAGCGCGGCGACATAAGTTTCGAATGGGTCAAAGCCCACAATGGAGAACCGATGAACGAACTCGTAGATCAACTCGCTGTTGCGGCTTCACTGAGAGGTAAATAGAAAGATACGAGTTGCTCGCGACATCTGAAATTGCGTAGTGTTTTACCCCATGGACATCAAAGACGTAAGCGCAATAGTGACCGGTGGAGCATCAGGAATCGGAGCAGCAGTTTCGCGAATGCTTGCGTCGTACGGCGCAAAAGTTGTAGTTGCCGATCTTCAAGAAGACAAGGGCAATGCACTCGCAAAAGAAATTGGCGGTGCATTTTGCAAAGTTGACGTAACTGTCACACAAGACATTATTAATGCGACCGAGATGGCGAAGTCAATGGGCCCAGTTCGTATTCTTGTCAATTCGGCGGGCATCGGTTGGGCTCAACGTACAGTCGGCAAGGGCGGCACATATGAGACCGCCGCAGATCTTGACGCATTCAAACGTGTTATCGCAATTAACTTGGTCGGCACTTTCGATTGCATTCGCATCGTCGGCACGGCAATGAGCACAACAGAACCTCTTGAACATGGTGAGCGCGGGGCAATCGTCAACATTGCTTCTGTTGCTGCATACGACGGCCAAATTGGTCAAGCGTCTTACTCAGCTTCAAAAGGCGGAGTAGTTGGAATGACTTTGCCAATCGCTCGCGATCTTTCTGCAATCGGCGTGCGCATCAACACTGTTGCGCCTGGACTCATCGACACACCTATCTATGGGCAGGGTGAGGCAAGTCAGAACTTCAAGGCAAATCTTGAGAAAGGTGTGCTGTTTCCTCATCGACTTGGCGCGCCAGAAGAACTTGCGTCAATGGTTGTCGAGTGCATTAGAAACAGTTACATGAATGCCGAGTCAATTCGCGTCGATGGCGGCATACGTATGACGCCGAAGTGACGAATCAATAATTCACGTGGCTGGCATCCACGTTCTCCATCGACATCCTTTTACACCATTCGATCAAACACCTTCTGTTGAGGCCGCATCGTTTTCGGCGATGCCGATACCTGAAGAGATATTGCCGCAAGTCACCGGCGAAAACTTCCGTCACCGCCTCGGCACGTTTACAGTTGATGTCGCAAACTGGCTGCCTCTCGATGCAGAAACTGGCTTAACAATCGAATTAAAGAAAAAACTATTAGCGACACGTCGGGACGAAGTCGCGGCTTTAAGACCGGGTGGCGAGGCTGCTGCTGAAGAAGCGGCTTTTTTAGTTAGCCAGTGGGCGGGTGTTGAGTTGTCGAGCACTGGTATCAATGCGCTAGTTGAAGCGAGTTCGCTTGTCGCTGATGATCTTGCAGTTTTGCAACCCGTCAAGTCAGCCGATGGAAACGAAAAACTTTTATTGACGGCCGCCGTCGTCTGTTGCCCAAGTCGTTGGACTCTCGCCGAAAAAATGGGCCATGACATGCTCGCGGTTCACGCACCTGTGGCCAAATATGCCGAGCACGTTGGTGCTGCTGTCGATAACTATTTTCAACGCATCACAGTTGAAAAGCCCGTCTGGCGATCAAACTGGATTATTCAAGATCACCCAGCATTGTTTCAGCCTGTTATTCCGCCAGGTCCGTTGCTTGAGAACCCACAAGATTTATGGATTCGCATGGAGCGACAAACTTTGCGGCGACTACCAGAAACGGGCGGAATATTATTTACGATTCGCGGATATCAACAGCCACTGCCCGAATATCTCTCGCTCAGCAAAGATATAGCTAGCAACTTGCGAATACTTATAGAACGATTGCCAGACGATGTCGCAGAATATAAATCTCTTTATTACTATCGCCCCAAAATTCTTGCGTGGATCAACCAGTTCTGCTAACTAGTTAATAAATCAATTAATCATGTGGTGTAGTCGGCGTTGATGCGAACGTATCCGTCGGTTAGGTCGCAACCCCAAACAGTGCTTTCGGCGTTACCAGTATGAAGTGTGACATGAATTCGAACTGTGTCGTTGTGCATATATTTGCTGAGTGAGTCAAGACCTGTGGCGTCAATAAAAGTTGGGTACACCTCTTGCGTGCCAAAGCGAATTACAACTTTTGATTCGTCAATATCGTTTTCGGTGCTGCATTTGCCAATCGCCATTGCGACTCGACCCCAGTTCGGGTCGGCACCATGAACGGCTGTTTTCACCAGTGGCGAATTGACTATTGATTTGGCCACAAGTTTGGCCTGACGCACATCGCGCGCGCCATCCACACAAACTTCAAGCAACTTTTCTGCACCTTCGCCGTCTCGCGCAACCTGTTTCGTCAATGACAACGCAACTTCGCTAAGCGCCTGTTCAAAATTTGAAAGGTCTACAGAGCCGGCAGCACCGCTAGCCAAAATTATCGCTGTATCACTTGTTGAAGTATCAGTATCAATCGAAACGCAATTAAAGGTTTTATCAATTACGCGGCGAAAAATTTGGTCAAGCGAGGTTTTGTCGATATCTGCATCGGTAAACATCATTGTGATCAGCGTTGCCATGTTTGGCTCAATCATTCCAACGCCTTTGGCGACACCCACGACTCGCGCTGTAGACCCTGCAATTACAGCTTCTGCAGTTTTGTGCACGGTATCGGTAGTCATAATTCCGCGCGCGACTTCATCGGCAGAAGTTTGATCAAAAACTCGTGGCATCGCCGTCAGGCCAGTCCGAACATTGTCCATCGGATATTGACGACCGATCACGCCAGTCGAAGCGATCAAAACATCTTTCGCCTCACAACCAATTTTCTGCGCAACAGCATTAACAACTTCGCGGGCGTTACTCATTCCTTCAGCGCCAGTTGCGACATTCGCATTTTTAGAAATCACGACCACTGCTCGCGCCGACAAATCGGCGATGTTCTCGCGACTCAAAATAACGCTGGGCCCAGCAAATCGACTCTGTGTGAAAACTCCAGTTGCGGCGCAAATTTTGTCGGCAACAACAAGTGTGAAGTCGTTAGTCGAATCTTTGATGCCGATATTGGCTACATATGCACTGAAACCTCTAGTTAAGTTCACGACCTCAGTCTATTTTTTATCAGCCAAGTATTTAGCCAAATTATCGAGCGTTTTGCGAATTGCGAGCTCGTTTTTGCGAACATAGCCGGCCAACTTAAGCATCAAGGGTGACTTCGAGGTGCCGTATGAAAACTGTTCAGTCACCATCGTGCCGCCTTGCGTCGATTCGAGGATGTAGCGCCAAACGTGGCCACCAATGTGTCGCCAGCCGATCTGCTTGCCTTCAACAAACTCAACAACAGTGTTTGTAATTTTGTAAGGCGCTCCTTTTTTCATGCTCATTCCAAAAGTTGCGTTCAACGAGAGTCGCTGCGGCGCTGAAGACTTTGGTGCGATCACAGAACCCGAACCATCGATCACAGCGTGCATTGCTGGGTTTGCGAGAAGTTCAAAAATTTGTTCTGGGCTGGCTGGCACCAACTTGCTTACAGAAACAATCTTGTTTTTCTCGTCGTGTGCATTCGTGTCCGGTGTCGTCATGGGTTTGATGCTAGGCGAGTGAAGTGGCAACGGCTTCGCCGCAGCGTCGACCAGAGTAAAGCGCACCTTGAATTGACCCCGTGTCGCGATGGTCACCACAAACGAATAATCCATCCCCAAGTGAAACTTTTTGTTTCGGATTAAACGGTGGCAATTGCGCTGGGCCGGCGTGCGTAATTCGATACGTCTTTATGTGTCGCCATGCGTCTACCTGTGGTCCCCACCAAGTACGAAGTTGATCACGCGACATCTCTTCAAGATCTCCATAAATTACTCCTGGAAGTGCGGCAACAATCAAATGTTGACCAGGAGGTGCGTAACTCGGCGCAATATTGCTAAGCACCGCAGCGTTCAGAACTGGGCCGCGACCAGTGCCATCAAGCACAACAAATTTTTCGTGTGTTGGTGCTTCGTCTGCGGCAAAGTAAACACAACCAGCAACTCGTGATGCAATCTCGGCAGTCTTTAGTAATTCACTCGAACTCGGCTGGTCAGTAGCAACAACAATTGCTTTTGCTCGTACCTGAGAATTAGCAGTCGAGACAACGCCTTGCTCAATGTTAATCACGCGTGTGTTCAGAAAAATATTTTCAGATCCAAGATGTTTCGCCATCTGCTCGGGTATTGCACTCATGCCGTTCGTCGGCAGCGCACTTTGGCCTTCACTTAGTGACTTGAAAATAATTTCAAACATGCGACGTGATGTTCGCAAATCAGGATCAAGTTGGATACCACCAAATAACGGCCGAAAAAATCGATCAATTATTTTTGAAGAGAATCCCAACCCGCGCAATGCAACAACAGTTGAGATATCGGCACTACTCAAAATTTTTGTTGCATCAGAGTGCATCACTCGCCAACGCAACGCCGCGATTCGCAACTTGTCAGCCAAAGAACCAATTGGCGCAAAAACTGTCGCGGCTGCACGCCGTGGTTCGCGAAACGGGTCGGTAACAACTGACTCTTTACCGTTTCGTATTACCAGAGCGCCAGAACTGAACATCTTCAAATCAAGTGCAGACATATCAATTTGCGTTTTAAGTTCGGGATACGCAGTCAACAAAACTTGAAATCCGCGATCAAGCAAAAAGCCGTCGACTTTGTCGGTGCGAACACGACCACCGACACCATCTTGGGCTTCGATCACGATCACCGATCTACCGCGACTCTTTATCTGTCTCGCAGCAGCCAAACCCGCCAACCCAGCGCCGATCACAACCGCGTCAACGCTGCCGGGCAACTGGTTCATTTTTTGAGTAGTGCTCGCAATGCAACATCGATAGTCGGATGTTGAAAAGTAAAGCCAGATTTTTGCAATTCAACTGGCATCACTCGCTGACCGGTGAACAACAGTGCATTGGCAAGTTCGGCACCCAACAAAAGTTGCGGACCAAATTTCGGAATCGGCAAAATCGCCAGGCGCTTCAGCACTCGCGCCAAAGAATTGGTGAACTCTGCGCTTGTCACTGGGTTCGGTGCGGTTAAGTTGACGGCTCCAGAAACGTTCGCGGTTAAAAGATGTTCAATCGCTGAGAGTTCATCATCGAGTGAGATCCAACTCTGCCATTGTTTGCCGTTGCCAAATTTGCCGCCAAGACCGAGTTTGAACAATGGCAGTTGCTTTTTGAGCGCTCCACCAAGCGGTGTCAAGACGATTCCTGTTCGCAAAAACACGGTTCGCACGCCGGCGTCGACACTCGGTTTTGCCGCGGCTTCCCATTGCTTACAAATATCAGCCAAGAAACTTGAACCATGAGTTGATACTTCGCTGAGTTGTTCATCTCCACGCGGCCCATAGATACCGATTGCCGAACCTGACAGAAATACACTCGGTTTTTTAGCGCACTTGGCAATAGTTGAAGCCAGCAGAGCAGTGCTCTTGGTGCGACTATCCACAAGTTCTTGTTTGTACTTTGGAGTCCATCGGCGATCGCCAATGCCAGCACCCGACAAATGAATCACCGCATCCGAACCGTCAATAACAGATGCATCGATTTGCCCGGTTGCTGGGTTCCATCGACTTTCGTTTGCCTTTGGTGTTCGACGAACTAGTTGAACCACTTCGTGCCCTGCAAGACCAAGTTTTTTAACTAAAGGTTTGCCGATTAATCCACTTGCGCCAGAAATGATGATTTTCATATAGCGGCAATGCTAGTTACTCAATAACGATTGGCACCGAAGTCACAACAGTATTTTTTCGATACAGCAATCGTCCTTTAATCGCCAATGCCGACTGGTTGTGCAACCATTGCGAGCGAAGAGCCGTCACAAACTCGGGTATCACAACGGTGATTATGTCATCACTGTCTTCGTCATCAATGCGATTGATGTGGGTCAAAATCGTGTCCGTCAGGTTTCTGAAGTCGTCGTTGAGCGTCTCAAGTTCGGTGGTCATGCCGTACTTTGCCCAGTTGCTTTCTAGTTTTTCTCTTTCTTCAATTGAGCCGACAACCGAAAGCGCCAAGAGCCTGTCGGGTCGCAAACTCTCGGCGTATTTCACGGCTTGCAAAACACCTTTATTAACTGAACCAACAAGCACGAGAACAGTGTGCGTGCGGCGCGGCGCAATGTAACCCTCTTCAATCTGCAAAAACGAGCGCACTTTTTTGTAGTGACGATTGACAGCCAAGAAAAACGCCATCATTGATGGGATTATTACGGCTGGTATCCATGCTCCGTCGGTGAACTTGACGACAACGACAATGCCTGCGACGAAGAGCGTCGTCAACGAACCCACGCCCGAGAAAAATGCTCTAGTTTGCCACCCCGGCTCTTTGAGCTTTCGGTGGCGCACAAGCATTCCGAACTGACTAAGTGTGAAACCGGTGAAAACGCCAACTGCATATAGAGGTATCAAAGCATTGACGATGCCACCAAATGAAATCACCAGCGCACTTGCCGCAATGCCGAGAAAAATAATTCCGTTCGAAAATACAAGCCGGTCACCACGATTCATCAACTGCCGCGGCAAGAAGTTGTCCTTGGCGATAATCGACGACAATCTCGGAAAATCGGCATACGCAGTGTTGGCTGCCAGGATCAAAATTCCGAAAGTTGCAAACTGCGTGATGTAGAAAAAAATATTTCTACCGCCATAGACCTGCTCGGCCATTTGTGCGAGCACGGTGATTTTAACTTCTCCTTCGTGATCTTTGATCGGCTGAATCTTCTGTGCGAGCAAACTCAAACCAAAAAATGAAGTTCCAAGGATTACAGCCATCCACATCAAAGTCTTTGATGCATTTTTTGGCTCGGGCTTCTCAAATGCCGGCACGCCGTCGGCAACAGCCTCGATGCCCGTCAGTGCAACGGCGCCAGAAGAAAATGCTTTTAGAAAAAAGAATAACGTCAAAGTTTTTTGACCAGATAACAGTTCTTGTGCGTAGGCGTCAGAGTGATCAATTGGTCCGAGATCTTGAAAGTAAACCTTGTATAGGCCAACGATGATCAGTGAGGCGAGACTCACTACATATAAATAGGTCGGTGGTGCAAAGAGTGCCCCTGATTCTTTGATGCCTCGTAGGTTTGCGAGTGTCACCAAGAAGATGAATCCAACGCAAAGCTCGACGCGGTACGGTGCCAAATTTTCAAATGCTGAGACAATGGCCGCAACACCAGCGCTGACCGATACGGCAACTGTCAAGATGTAGTCGACGAGCATTGACGCACCGGCAACGAGAGAAGGTGAGCGACCCAGATTTTCGCGCGATACTACGTAGCTGCCGCCACCTTTCGGGTAGGCATAAATGGTTTGTCGATAGCTGCTGACAACTATCGCCAACAGCAAAATTACGAGAATCGAAATCGGTACCAAGTTGTCGAAAGCCGTCAATCCGACTGCTGCGAGTGACAAGAAAACGATCAGAATTTCTTCGGTCGCGTATGCAGTGCTCGAAATCGCATCGCTCGCAAAAACTGGCAATGCAATCTTTTTTGAGAGTCGGTGATGCGCGTCTTCAGAACTAGCAATTGGTTTGCCGATTAAGAATCGCTTGAGAGAAGAGGGAGAAATCACCATTTCGGTCTTCTATCTTCGCACAACTGACAGTATTTGACACAGTCATTGACGTAGGCTGACACCCGTGCATGTAGTAATTGTTGGTTGTGGGCGCGTGGGTTCAACACTTGCATTGAGCCTTATTTCGTCGGGTCATAGCGTCGCAGTCGTCGATCGCAAATCAGACGCATTTTTTAGACTTCGTGACAATTTTGCAGGCCAAACAATCACCGGCATCGGCTTCGACCGAGATGTGCTCGAACAGGCAGGCATCAAACAAGCCAGCGCAGTTGCTGCTGTAACGAACGGTGACAACTCAAATATTCTGGTCGCCCGAGTTGCACGCGAAAGTTTTGGCATTGAAAAAGTCGTCGCTCGAATCTCAGACCCGAAACGCGCCGAAATCTATGAGCGCCTTGGCATCGCTACCGTCGCCACCGTTAAATGGACGTCAGATCGAATTCTGCGCCGAATTTTGCCCGATCTGCCAGCGGTTGAGTGGACAGACCCGAGTTCGTCAGTCGTGCTCGTTGAGCGCACATTTCCAGACAGCCTTGTCGGCGAAAAAGTTCTTGAGCTCGAAATCGAAGGTGCTCGCATTTCGGCGTTGCGTCGTTTGAGCACGGCGGTTATTCCTGACAATAAAACTTTAATTCAGCAAGGGGACATTGGTTATTTTGCGGTTGAAAAAGACTCTGTCATCTCACTTGACGAGTTCTTAAAAAAGGGCACGTCATGAAAATTATCGTTGCGGGCGGTGGCAGCGTCGGTCGTTTCACGGCAGAGCAACTCGTCGCCGCGGGTCATGATGTTGTCGTTGTCGAAAACGATCGCGCGGTCGTGCGCAACTATGGCAAAGAAGAAGAAGGTAAAGGTGTTCGCTGGCATCTCGGTGACGCATGTGATGTTGAAGTGCTTCGCCTAGCTGGTGCCGCTGACGCAGAAGTTGTCGCTGCCGTTACGGGCGATGATGAAGACAACTTGGTTGTGTCGTTACTAGCGAAACAAGAGTTCGGCGCGCCAAGAGTTATCGCGCGCGTTAATAATCCTAAAAACCATTGGATGTTTAACGAGATGTGGGGCATTGACATTGCCGTATCGACACCTCACTTGATTACAAGTCTCGTTCAAGAGGCAGTTTCGGTCGGCAACTTTGTAAAACTCATGGATTTCAAAGGCGGTAAAGCCGAACTCGCTGAAGTTACTTTGGCCGTCGCGTCACCGGCATGTGACAAGACGCTAAAAGAATTAAAGTTTCCAAGAAGTTCGACTGTTGTTGCGATCGTACGCGACCAAATTGTGCTCGTGCCCGAAAGCGACACAATTTTGCGCGCAGGTGACGAAGTAATGGTGTTGATCACCGAAGACGCTGAAGCCGCAATTCAAAAAATATTGATTGGCTAAAAGTATTTTACCCGAGCAGGGTGTAAGCCGGGTTCAAAATTACAATGCGACCTCCGTCGCGATGCGGCACGCCATCAACCATGATGCACTTGCCATGATCGACACCGGGAATGCTTCGTCGACCGCTGAAGATAACTGTGGCTTCACCCGTGCCATCGTTGATCACGAGTTCTACGGCTGGCACACCACTGCGTGGCTTGATGCGCATGCGTTTGATTTCACCCGCAAGTTTTGTACGAGTGCGACTCTGAGAGTCGGAGATACTCACGAAGTCATACTCTTTGAATCGTTCACAGAGGCGTTCTGAATCAATTTCAAGATTGTCGGCCGATAGTCGTTTGCCGTAGTCGCGAATACCCATCAGTTTGTTGCCAATCTGTTTAATTCTGCTTCTAGATCTGAATCTGAGAGCACACCGATTCTTGTCGTGACAATGCCATCTTTGGCAATGAATGCCCAAGCCGGTTGGTACGGCACATTGAACCGTGCAAAAACTTCGCCAGCCGAGTCGTTGATGTTCGTAAACGTAAGACCGTTTTCGTTGACAAAATCTTGCATGTCTCCGCCGCTGCCGTTCCATGCAACGCCAGTGACTTGAACTTTGCCCTTAAAAGATTTGTATGCAGCCTCGACCGAGGAAGACTCTGATTTGCATGCCCGTCAACCGGGTGCCCAAAACCAAAGCGCAAGTGGCTGCGACTCTAAAACTTTCGTGCTATCAAATGTTGCACCACTCAACAGTGTCGCGGTAAAAATTGCCGCCGATGATGATGCCTGTGTCGCCTGTGTCGACTCTGTCGACTGTGTCAATTGTTCTGAAGTTTTTGTGGGGTCAGTTTGTTTTGCAGAATCTGCACCGCATCCGAAAACTGTGAGAGTTAAAATACACGCAAATAGTTGTCCACTTAGTTTTAATGATTTGTTCATCCTGTCAAGAGTAACTCATTTAGGGCGAAATAATCTGAGATCACCCGTAGCCTGACTGATAATGAGCACCAGAAAGTTGATATTTTTTTCATTGCTTTGTGGCTTGGCTATTTTGGTGGCAGGTTCATTGCAACTGTTCTTAATGTCACGTTAAGTCGGCGATAACTTACAGTTCTGGTACAAATTTATCGGTCTGTCACGAGGCTGAACCGCTACGATAAATCAGGTATTCAGAAGAAAGAGAAACCTTGGCAGACCAATTTGATCTCGTTGTAATCGGCGGAGGTCCTGGTGGCTACGCATCAGCTTTCTATGCAGCCTCTTGCGGCATGAGCGTGGCGTTGGTCGAACGCGACACAATCGGCGGAACCTGTTTAAATCGTGGTTGTATCCCGGCAAAGGCATTTTTAGAAACCGCTGCCGCCAATCGCCATGTCGCCCATGCTTCAGAATTTGGGATCAACGCAACTTCATCGGGCGTCGATTTTTCGGTCAGCCAAGCACGTAAAGCGCGCATTATCGATGGCTTAGTTAAAGGTTTAACCGGTTTAACAAAGTCAAAGAAAGTGACATATTTGCTTGGCACTGGATCGCTTGAAGCGAACCGAGTCGTAAATGTTCAACTTGCTGACGGCACTGCAACAAAAATTCAAGCATCAAATGTGATTTTGGCAAGTGGTTCAGTGCCTCGCACGATCAAAGGTTTTCCAATCGGCGGATCAATCATGACCTCGGATGAGGTTTTGATGTTAAACACGATTCCAAAACGGATTGCGGTCATTGGCGGAGGCGCAATCGGTTGCGAATTCGCGTCAACTTTTGCAGATCTTGGTTCGCAAGTCACGATTCTCGAAGGTGCACCAAAAATTTTGCCTGGTCTAGACCCTGACGTTGCAAACGTTGTTGTTAAGAGTTTCACAAAAAAGAAAATCAGTATAAAAACTGGCATTGTCGTCACTGGTCAAAGTTCGTTGCCAGACGGTTCGACACAAATAAATTTTGCGACCGGTGATCCGCTGATTATCGATGTCGTGATTATGTCAATTGGGCGTCGTGCGTTTTCTGATGCACTAGGGCTGAGTGGCACGGCAGTTAAAGTCGACGATCGCGGATTCGTCGCAGTAGATGAATATTGCCAAACAGGAGAACCGGGCGTTTATGCGATTGGTGATCTAATCAATACTCCACAACTTGCTCACGTTGCATATGCCGAAGCAATTTTATCGGTCAAACATTTGCGAGGCGAAAATGCAACTCCAATTATGTATGACCGTGTGCCATGGGCAATTTATTGTCACCCAGAGGTTGCATGGGCTGGTCCATCAGAAGAGCAAGCACGTAATGCGGGTCATGATGTCGTTGTCGCAAAGCATCAATTTCGTGCCAACTCTCGGGCGATGATTCTCGGCGAGATAGACGGGCTTGTCAAAGTGATTGCAAAAAAAAATGCAGATGGCACCGCAGGTCAGGTTCTCGGAGTTCACATGGTCGGGCCTTGGGTCACAGAGCAACTCGCTGCAGGTTATTTGGCCGTCAACTGGGAAGCTTCAGTTGATGAGATCGCCGAATTTGTGATGCCTCATCCAAGTCTGAGTGAACTGTTTGGTGAAACAATTCTCTCGTTGACTGGCAGAAGTTTTAATGCATGACAAACTTGACCGCGACTAGTTAGAAAGAGAATCAAATGGCTGATATCACACTTCCACAACTTGGTGAAACTGTTACCGAGGGAACAATCACACGTTGGTTTAAAAAGGTTGGCGATACGGTCGCTGCTGACGAGCCTTTGTTTGAAGTCTCTACCGACAAAGTCGATACTGAAGTTCCATCTCCAGTTGCTGGCACTTTGACTGAAATTCGTGTCAAAGAAGGTGAAACAGTTTCTGTCGGCACCGTAATTGCAGTTGTTGGTTCGGCAAGTGCCAGTGTTGCGCCTGCGCCAGTTGTTGCGCCTGCGCCAATAGTCGCGCCGGTTGCGCCTGCGCCGGTAGTTGTGCCGGTAGTTCAAGAACCCGTAGTGCAACCCGAACCAATTCGCGCCGCACAACCAGTTGCAAATGTTGCAACCGCAACACGAACTCAAATACCGGCGAACGCATCAAATAAATTACTGTCACCAGTTGTACGTCGACTTGTTGCGGATCATGGCATTGATGTCAACGCGCTTGTCGGCACCGGTCCTGGAAGTCGTATTACGCGTGAAGATGTTTTGGATTACATTGATAAAAATGGATCAGCGCCGCAAATTTTGGCACCGGTTGCCGCAGCGCCAGTAGCTCAAGCGCCGACGCCAGTAGTTCAAGCGGCAAAAGCTGTCGCGCCAACTTCACAGTCGCCGATTATTCAAGCGCCAAAGTTGACGCAAAGTTCAGAGCGCGAAACAATTATTCCGCTCACAAAAATTCGCAAACTCACTGCAGCGCACATGATTATGTCGCAGGCAGTCAGTGCTCATGCTTTCAGTGTCGTCGAAGTTGACTATGCAAATGTTGATGCGACTAGAAATCAAGTCAAAGACCAATGGAAGCAAGCCGAAGGTTTTACTTTGACTTATCTTCCGTTCATTGCTCGAGCCATTGTTGATGCATTGGCAGAGTACCCAAATCTCAATGCGAGTATCGAAGACGACAAGTTAGTTGTTCACAATTATGTCGACCTGGGCATTGCGGTCGATATTGAATTCAATGGTTTGTTGGTGCCTGTTGTGCGCAGCGCAGACGGTAAGCGGTTGCGTGCAATTGCTCGAGAAATTTCTGATCTTGCAACGCGTGCTCGTGGGCGAAAATTAACCCCGGACGAAATTCAAGGTGGAACATTTACGATTTCGAATAACGGATCTGCTGGCTCAGTTCTGACTATGCCAATCATCAATCAGCCACAGGTTGCAATTATCTCGACCGACGCGATTGTTCGCAAGCCGGTTGTCGCTCGACTAAGTGATGGCTCAGAAAGCATTGCGATTCATCCAGTCGGCAATCTTGCAATGAGCTGGGATCACCGTGCGTTCGATGGAGCATACGCGGCCGGATTTCTCGCAAAAGTGAAGCGAGTTCTTGAAACACAGGATTGGTCAGCGGAGATCTGATTCGTGTCGCGAGAAGATACAAAAGGTACAACGAAACTTAATATTCGTTGGCTTGGCAAAGTGCCTTATCGCGAAGCGCTGGCAGTACAAACTGCGATGTTCTCGCAGTCATCAAATCAGCATTTGCTGATGCTCGAGCATCCTCATGTTTTCACGTATGGGTCAAGTGCTGACCTGAAAAATAATCTCAAGTGCGACCCAAAACAAGTTGGCGCCGAACTTGTAAAAGTCAATCGTGGCGGTGACATTACGTACCACGGCCCAGGCCAACTAGTTGTTTACCCGATACTTTCGCTTGAGGCAAAACATGGTGTTGGCGGGCCGGCCGATATGCAGGCATATGTTTGCGGTGTTGAGCAACTTGTGATTGACACACTTGCGCATCTTGGTGTTATGAATGTAGGACGACTCGCCGGCTACCCGGGTGTTTGGATCGATCATCAGTCGGCAACTCCGAAAAAGATTTGTGCAATCGGTGTTCGAGTTTCACGTGGGCGCACGATGCATGGGTTTGCATTAAATGTTTCGACAGATCTGAGTTACATGCGTGAGCACATCGTGCCTTGTGGCATCGCCGAGCACCCAGTTACATCGCTCGCCGAACTTGGCTTCAACTTTTCAGTTCAGCAAGTTGCCGATGTGGTTGCGAAATTGGCAGCCAACCGTTGGACAAACGGAAATTTTGATCGCCATGATGTGGCGTTGGCAGCGGTAAATGAAAATCTTAATGCTGAGTCAAATATCCAGATCACCGCGCGTAAGCCAGAGTGGTTGCGTCCTCATGTGAGTCATGGTGCCGAAGTCTTGGCAACGAAAAAAACTTTGCGTGATTTGAATCTTGTAACTGTTTGTGAAGAAGCTGGTTGTCCAAATTTGTCAGAGTGTTGGGCTGATGGCACAGCAACGATGATGGTGCTCGGCGAGCGTTGCACGCGCGCATGTGGCTTTTGTTTAATTGACACACGCAAACCACTTGCGCCCGATTCGAGCGAGCCACTTCGTGTTGCGCAAGCCGTTCTTAAAATGAATCTCGAACATGCGGTTTTGACAATGGTTGCGCGCGATGATTTAGCCGACGGCGGAATGGCGCATGTCTCACAATGCGTTCGTGAAATTCGGCGCATCTCTCCGAAGACGCGTGTTGAAACTTTAATTTCAGATGCCAAAGGCACAGATGCACTCGACGCTATTTTTCTTGAGCGACCAGATGTGTTGAATCACAACATTGAGACAGTTGCGCGTTTACAACGCCAAGTACGCCCATCGGCGGGTTACGCGCGAAGTTTGTCTGTCTTGGCTCGTGCTCATGCTGCGGGTTTAGTCACAAAATCTGGTTTCATGTTGGGTCTAGGTGAAAGCAAAGATGAAGTTGAAGCAACTCTGATTGACCTGGCATCTGTTGGTGTGCAGATTGTCACAATTGGTCAATATTTGCGGCCAACGCAAGATCATTTGCCTGTGGTTCGGTGGGCAGATCCTTCAGAGTTTTCGGCATACGCCGAGTTCGGTGAAAAACTTGGAATTAAACATGTTGAAGCGAGTCCGTTGACAAGATCTAGTTATCATGCCAAGCATGCAGCTGAGCAAACTGTTTCTGTACAACTCGTGAGTATTCGATCATGAACACCAGACAGCAAATCGTTGACGCAGTAATTGATTATCAAGAAGGTCGACCAGTTAAGTGATTAGCGGCAAATGACTTCTAGCAAAACTCTGAGTTCGAGTGCGCTTTATGCGTCGCGAATCTCGCGCGTGCGTCAAGAGATGCAACGGCTTTCGATAGATGCCGCGATACTTAGTGTCGGTCATGATCTGCCGTATCTGACTGGTTACTACGCGATGCCACTCGAGCGTTTAACAATGCTTGTAATAACTCACGAATCAGTGGCGGCGTTGGTTGTGCCAAGGCTTGAAGCACCACGAGTCACTCCGTACGACGATGTCTTTCGCATCGTGCCTTGGGGTGAAACTGAAAACCCAGTTTCGATTGTCGCCAAACTTTTAGGCGGTGCAAAAACTATTGCAGTTGGCGATCAAATGTGGGCAAGGTTTTTGGTTGAGTTGATGAATTTCGTTTCTGGTGCAAAATTTGTTCGCGCTGTTGAAGTTGTCGGTTCAATGCGTATGGCCAAAGATGCAAACGAGATTGAAGCGCTTCGTTTGGCTGGTGCAGCAGCCGATCGGGTAGCAATGCAACTTCAGGCCGGAGAAATTGATCTCGTTGGTCGCACCGAAGCGCAAGTTTCGGCAGACATTTCGGCGCGTTTACTTGAGCAAGGCCATGATGTCGTTAACTTCGCAATTGTTGCCGCAGGCGAAAATGCTGCAAGCCCGCACCATCACGCCGGCCAACGAATTATTCAAAAAAATGAAATTGTCTTGTGCGACTTTGGCGGCACGATGAACGGATATTGCAGCGACATCACTCGGTGTGTGTTTGTCGGTACACCATCTCGAAAAATCACCAGTGCCTATTCTGTTTTACACGCAGCACAGGCCGCTGGCGTCAAGGCCGGTGTTGTTGGTGCAACTTGCGAATCAGTTGATGCAGCAGCGCGCAGAATTATTGATGATGCTGGGTTTGGCGATTTTTTTATTCACCGCACAGGACACGGCATTGGAATGGAAGCGCACGAAGAGCCTTACATGGTGAGTGGTAATAAGTTAACGATTGCGGCAGGCCATGCATTTAGCGTCGAACCCGGCATCTACTTGCCGGGCAAATGGGGTATGCGTCTTGAAGACATTGTCGTCGCAACTGATGCTGGCCCAGTTTCTATGAACAATGTCGATCACTCACTAGTCGTTGTCGGTTGATGCGTCTAGACGCCGCGACATTTTTATTGCAGTGGGCAACTGGCGGCATTGCATTTCTGTGGTTCACGCTTCGTAGTCAAGAGATTTCAATTGGCTATTCAAAATTATTACGTGGGGTTTTTGGCTCGCTTGCAATTTTCGCAGTTGCCGCGGGTTTCTATTTTGACAAAGTTCTAATCCGTGAAATCGCCAGCATTGCAGTTGTGTTAATTGCTTTTGCGACGATAGCTAAAAAATCTTCAAAATTTGATTTAGTCGCAGTGGCGATCGGCGCAATTGGTTTAGTTGCTTCGGTAGTCACAAGCAACGATGCGAATTTAGTTGATCTATTGCGTGTGCTTGTCGGTGCGGCATTTCTTGGCGCAGTCACAGATTTGATGTTGTTAGGTCACTGGTATTTAGTTCAACCAGGAATGACACGCAAGTTACTTAATGAGTTGACAAATATGTTGCTAATCATTTGGCCCCTTGAGATATTCGTAATGATTTTGCCAACTGGAATGATCAGCGTTCTCAACGGCACGATTGATGATGGATGGAATGGCGTTCTTGGTTATTTCTGGGTTGGGTGTGCATCGCTTACTGGCATCCTCGCGTGGTTGACTCGCGCGGCATTGAAAGAGCGAAGTTACTCAGCAGTGATGGCGGCAACAGGTTTAAGTTACTTAGCGATTCTCACAGCCTTTGGCACCGACCTCGTCGCCCGAGCAATTCTCGCACTGTAATTTTAAATTGGTACGAAATTAGATTTCGTCTATTATCACTTCGGTGAACAGTGATTACAAAGTTGATGACAAGTGGGATGCCGCAACTAAACACTCGATCAAAGTCGGTCGACAGGGTTGGCATTCTTCGGTGCCACCGAACGGTCATGCCAATCGGGCATCTGCAGAAAATATTAAGTACAACGACAATCCGCTGGGTCTAGATACTCCCGAAAATGAAATCGAAACAACTCCTGAGCACAGAAATTTAGTTGCAGGAGACCCATCGTGTGCAGGCTGGGTGCGCGAATACAGCGATCCAAATGTGGCGAAACTACGTGAGAGGTTAAAGAACCAAAACGGAATCCGCGGTCTAGAAATTGTCTTGCCATCAGAGGTCGAGCGTGCTGCTGAATTATTTCATCGCGACGGGTTTGTTGTAGTCGCCGATGCGATTAAGCCCGAGCAACTTGCACGAATGCGAAGTGCTGCTGACCGTGCGATTGACGAGATGTTGGCAGTTGATCCAGATTGCTCAGTAGGTGGTGGTGCTGGTGGATTGCCGCATCGTTATTCGTTCGGTAGCAGTTCTGCATCGCGTCACATGCTGCACGCAAATGAATGGGTTGAACTAATTGATATGCCATCGACTACGCCGATTATCACAGCAATTTTTGGTTCGCCAAATTACATTGTGATTGGCGGTGGCGGCGACATCGCGATGCCAGGTTCAATTGAATATCAAGGTCTACATTCAGATAACACTTGGGCAGAACCGCATGATCCGAGTGGGCGAATAACTATGCGCGAAATGCCTGTGCCTGCGGTGACAATTAATTTTCCAATGATTGATCTGACGCCCGAGAACGGTCCAATACGACAAATTCCTGGCACTCAAAACTCACGAGAGCCAATCCCGAGTTTGTACAACGAACCAGAGTGGATGAAACTCAGCACACTTTGCCCAGCACCCGCCGGGTCGGCAATTATTCGCGATTTGCGATGTTGGCATGGCGGAACACCTAATTTGTCGCGAGACGTGCGCGCAATGCCAAACATTGAATATTTCGCGCCGTGGTTTCGTAGCGAAGCCGTTGTTCGCTCGATGCCTTACGACCAATGGAAGTCTCTATCGCCGCACGGTCAGAGAATTTCTAGATACGTAATGTGTGGCAAAGATGAAGTTGTGATTGGCGCCGGTTTTATTCATCCGAAATCAAAAATGCGTGAAGCTTTCAAGGCAGAACAACTTGCCGAACTTGGCGCAGAGGCCGCCGCCGAATACCTTCGCCGCCTCTAGCTAAATTTCAGTTCCGTTTTTTAATTTTGTATCGTGATAAGGGTTTGACGGAGCACAGATTCAAGTTGGGCTGCACCCGAGACTGTTAAGTGATCCTCGTCTAGATACCAAACCTTTCCGTTCTTGCCACCAAAGCAAGTTTCTTGATCACATAACGAGTCAAAAGGATCAACGATTGTGAGGTTGCTGTACTTTCTTTGAAGATTTTGAAGATATGTAAACCGCAATTCGTTACGCAATTGTTCTGAACGAGAGCGCGACTGATCCGACGGCCCACTGATCAAAGATGGGAATCTTGAACCTTGCATATATGGATTGTCCAGAAAAACAATCAGTTTTTTTACTTTTGGATTCTTAAGGTACTGCTCCCAATGTTCGGCGTACGTTTTTTCGATTTCGTCGCTGTACGGGTCGCGGAAATAAGAAACAACAGAAATATCTTCGCTGTTGACTACGTCTGTTGCATCAGTCAAAACCTTTGACCCACCAGCTGTAACTCGACTACTGAGCCTTAGTTCTTGTGTGATCTTGATGAATGTGTGGAGGATTGTTCCAGCATGAGAGTTGCCTTCGAGAACCACGAATCCATTTGAATCCTGAAAGTCAATGTCACAATTAATGACAGGGCCGGTACAACCCGCTGGTATTTTCTCCCATGCTGGGTAAGCCTGGGTTTGGTTGTAGCGCAGATTTCCAAAGCCCATCAATGTTGCCATCAGACAAAGAGTGACTATCTGGCCGATGGCAAACAGTTTCAAGACATTTCTGTTCTGGCCACCATCGCGATCGTGATATCGATATTCAACTTTTTTATATAAAAACTCAGAACTAATTATTGACACAACTAGATACAAGAAATTTAGAGCGGTCGAACTTCCAAAAATTTGACGGCCAAAAAGAATTATCGGCCAATGAACCAGGTACAGCGAATAAGAGCGGCTTCCCAGCCAACTAATAGTTTTAGGAAGACCCAACAGGTTTGAGTTTTTCAATGCGAGCGGCATTGAAAAAATAAACAGCGCTGTTGAAAAAGTAATTATCAGCGCATCAATACCCAGTTGGTGTTCTTGTCCGCCGGCTATGAGTCCTCGTAAAATTCCTAAAAATGAGACAGTTGCGACGACTTTTGCAATGCTGACTTGAAATTTGAAGTGCTTATTCGGCACTCTTTGAATGATTTGTGCGACCAAAACCCCAGCCAATAACTGCCATGCTCGAGAATGAAAAGAATAAAAAGGAAACAGATCCGGATTTGGAAAGAAGCGCTGAGCATCAGGAAGATTTCGAAAATTGAAACAACTGTAAAGACTCATAACACCAAGTAATGCGACGACGGCCATCGCAAATATCCCAGAAAGGCTGACTTTGAATTTCTTCAGTACGAGAAATAAAATTCCGAGGGTGATATAAAACTGCTCTTCAACTGAAAGCGACCACGTGTGTGTTAGTGGGTTTGGATACAGCGGATTAAAGTAGTCAATCTTTCGTGCGAGTAGAACATAATTTGCAAAAAATAGCGATGCTCCAACGCCCGTGCGGGCAGTCTCTTGCTGAACGTGAATAAAAGACTGAGTTACAAATGAAACAACGAAAACGCACACGATCACCACAAGAAATGCTGGGTAAAGTCTTTGAGCGCGTCGCCTGAAAAAAGCTATTAAAGAGAATCTTTGACCTTCAGACTCTTGTCTCAGGATTGATGACATAATCACAAAGCCCGAAACGACGAAAAATACATCAACTCCGCGGTATCCGGCGGGCAGCGAAAGAAACGCAAAGTCGATGTGGTTGAGAACTACGAAAAGAATTGCGATTGCGCGCAGCAGCTGAATGTCTTGGCGAAAACGCGAAGTCTCCGAAATATTCAGCTGATTCATCTGAGAAGTTATGGGGCTACGAGTGGCCAGGGTTGAGTGCGCTCGACAGCGAGGGCTAATTCGAGAAGTAGCGGCTCTTCGAAATGTCTCGCCATGATTTGCATGCCAACTGGTAGACCATCAACTAAACCAACTGGCACCGAGATGCCAGGGTTGCCATAGATATTTGCAGGAATCGTCAACACTCCGTTGTTACTAGCTCCAGCCACGAGCCCACCAAAAGTATCTGGCAACGGACCTTCAGCATTAAATGCGATGTCGGGGTTGGTCGCTGTGATAACTAAATCGACTTCACTAAATATTCGCGCCATGCTGTTGTTTAACTCAATGCGTCGCTTTTCGAACTTTCCGCGTGCTTCTGAACCGTAAAGATTTTCGGTCATTTTTTGGCCGTAACGAATTTCGGGCGTCAATTGATCAGCGCAGGCTGGCCAATGGTCTTTGAGCGCATTTCGAATTGCCACAGAGCCAGTTATTGACCACGCCGCACCAAGTCGTGGCAACGAGAAATCAACCGATTCGCGCCGTTTCAGACCAGCCACTGCAATCAAGTTTTCAGCGGCGCGCTCAATAACTTCCCACATCGCTGGCGAAACAACGCCTCCGCCAAAGTTTGAAACTACTGCAACGCGCAAACCTTTTGTTGCAACGCTTCCGAGTCCGGCTTCCCATCCAGAAACTTTTGGCAAACTCAACGGGTCGTGCGCTTCGTGCCCGTTGACGACATCAAACCATCGCGCGGTATCGCGCACGCTTCGCGACAAACAACCAGTAACTGTTGTCAGGTTTCCGTTTGATGCACCTGGCCCGCGTGGAATGCGACCAAAAGTTGCCTTCAACCCAAGCAAACCAGTGAACCCAGCCGGAATCCGAATCGACCCACCACCGTCGCCAGCAGTTGCAATGCTTACTAGACCTCCGGCAACCGCAGATGCAGTGCCACCAGAAGATCCGCCTGGAGTGTGACCGTGCTTCCATGGATTATGTGTAGCGCCGTGCAAAACCGTTCGAGTTAGATTTACGCCACCAAATTCGCTGGCATTCGTCTGACCAACTTTCACTGCGCCACCGATACGACAAATTCGATTCACTTGCGTAGAGGTAGTTCTCGCAACACGATCTTTAAATACCATGCATGCCTCAGTGTCTGGCCAACCTGCAACATTGTCAAGTTCTTTTACTCCAAACGGCACGCCGCCAAACGGCAGCGAAGTATCGGCGTTTTTTGCATCACGCTCGGCCGCTTCTTGATCTAAAAAACAAAACGCATTGAGATTGCTTCGCGAAATCGCATCAAACGTCGCGCGCAATTCTTCGAGTGGCGAGCGCTCACCATTTCGAAATGCATCAACTAGCGAAACCGCGTCGCCGTGCCATGGGGTATCTGTCATATAATAAAACTAGTCTGCAATGCGCTTCAACTTATTAGAGTGAAGTAGTGGATAGTCGTAGTTTTCTTGGATTAAATCGTGTCGGCGAGACTTTAAGTTTCGAAATGCCTGTTGATCTTCGCATTTCAACTGGTGGTTCTTTTCTGTTTGGTGGTGCAGGTCTCGGCGCGTGCATCAGCGCTCTTGAAACAGTTTCAAAACGTAACTTAGTTTGGGCAACAGCGCAGTATTTGTCTTTTGCTAAAACAAATGAACTAGTCAAGATAGATGTCACGCTTGTCGTTAATGGTCCGCAGATTACGCAAGGTCGCGCCGTCGCACGCGTTGGCGACCGCGAAATTCTTACTGTCAATGCCGCTTTTGGCGATCGCGATTTTGAGGCGTCTGGCCAGTTCGTAAAAATGCCAGAAGTACCCGCTCCTGAGAACGTTCCGCCGCGTCAACACATTCACGATTCGCCCGGCACAATTCATGATTCTTTGCAACAACGCGTCGTTAAAGGTCGCCACATCTCACAACTTGATGGGTCTCTAAGTGACGGCAATGTTGTGATGTGGGCGCACATTCCTGCATTAATCGAAGATGTCGACGCAACTGCGCTTGGTATTCTCGGAGATTTTGTTCCGATGGCGATCGGTCAAGCGCTGGGTCTCGCCGCGGGTGGCAACAGCCTCGACAACACAATCCGCATTGTCAAACTTGTACCGACAAAATGGGTATTACTTGACATATATATAGACGCCATAGAACGTGGATTCGGGCATGGCCGAGTAAACATGTTCGCGCAAGATGGCACGCTCATGGCGACCGCCAGTCAAAGTTGCAAAGCACGAAAGTGGAATACTAAGTAGATGCAACAACGACCCGGAATGACGGTGCCATTGCCTGGGCATTTACACGCACAGCGTGATAATTATAAAAAACTTGCTGACCTTGGCTACACGGATATTTGGTCTGCAGAATCAGATGGCGCTGATGCCTTTACTCCACTCGCGATGGCTGCCGCATGGGAGCCACGATTGCGACTTGGCACTGCGATCGTGCCGGCATACACAAGGTCGCCAGCATTGATGGCGCAAAGTGTTGCAACTCTTGCCGATGCCGCCCCAGGAAGATTCGCAATC
The DNA here is from genome assembly GCA_964203235.1 of Ilumatobacteraceae bacterium. Lineage (GTDB taxonomy): Bacteria > Actinomycetota > Acidimicrobiia > Acidimicrobiales > Ilumatobacteraceae > BACL27. Next base: position 263,179 of record CAXNLE010000002.1, on the reverse strand, counting down.
GGTATCGGTTCGTCAAGCAATGTGATTGTTGAACGTTGGAATGCGATTCCATTTGATGAGCCTTATAAAAAAGTTCGTGATGTTGTGCGATTTTTACAAGATGCGTTGACTGGCGAAAAAATCACCAAGCAATACGACACTTTTAAGATCGACGGTTTTCGTCTCGGTATTCGACCAGAGCAACAGCCACAAATTTTGGTCGCCGCCTTACGAGAAGGCATGTTAAAACTCGCCGGTCGCGAGGCTGATGGAGCGATAATCAACTGGTTGTCGGCAGATGATGTTACAAAAGTTGTTGGCGTGGTCAATGACGCAGCAAAAAAATCGCAGAATCCTGGTGAGCGCGAAATTGTCGCGCGTATCTTTGTTTGCCCAAGCGAAAATGCAGAACTAGTTCGCGAGTCAGCAAAGCGATTGATAGCGGCTTATCTCACGGTTCCCGTATATGCCGAGTTTCATCGTTGGCTTGGCCGCGCTGAATTGCTTCAACCGATGTGGGATCTTTGGAAAGCAGGCGACCGTAAAGGTGCAGTTGCGGCAATACCAAATGAAGTTGTTGATCAATTGTTTGTTCATGGGAGCGCTGCAAAATGTCGTGAGACAATAAAGAGATACTTTGATAACGGTGTCACGACTTCATCGCTAGCAATTGTGGCATTTGACCCAGAAGTAAATTTCTGGGATTGCGCCGAAGCACTTGCACCAACCGCGGGTTAATTTATGTCGGTAAGCGAAACAGACTCAGAGGTCTCTGCGCGTCTCGAAATTGAGCAAACACAGCGCAGCGAAGGTTGGAAACTTCTTCGCGGGTTGTTGCGTGATCAGCGTCGTAATTTAGTTATCGGGGGCCTGATCGGCATGTCGTGGGCGGCATTCAAAGTAGCAATCCCTCAAGTTACAAAACTGGCGATCAACGATGGCATCGAAAAAAATGGACCGTTATTAAAATGGGCTTTGATCATCGCGGGGCTCGGCGTGCTTACGGGTATTTTGTCTGGGTTTCGAAGATACGTTGCATTTCGCGAAAGTCGATGGGCAGAAACATTGCTGCGAGAGAGACTTTTTGGTCACGTTCTTGATTTGAACATTGGCTATCACGACAAAGCACAAACTGGTCAGTTGATGAGTCGCGCGTCGAGCGATCTGATGCAGATTCAAGGATTCATCGTGATGATTCCGATCACGATGTCTAACGTGATTCAAATTTTCGCGGTCGCAACAATATTGTTTATCACCGACCCAGTGTTGGCGCTTGTGGCGATGGCGCCGTTGCCATTCGTCAATCTCTCGGCGCGCAGATTCAGCAGTCGTATCCACAAAATCACGCTCGCGGTTCAAGCCGAACAGGCACAACTTGCCAATGTCGTCGAAGAATCGGTTTCGGGTGTGCGGGTTGTCAAAGGTTTCGGTGCCGAGCAAGTGCAGTTTGACAAACTTGAAAAAGAGGCTGATGATATTTACGCCGAGTCGATGAAAGCCGCAAAAATTCGCAGCAATTTTATGCCGGCAATCGATATTTTGCCCGCACTCGGCGCGGTCGGGGTTCTCGGCGTGGGTGGTCACCGCGTGTTGTCCGGCCAAATCTCAATTGGCGATCTTGTGGCGTTCAATGTTTATCTGACGCTCTTGGTTTGGCCCCTGCGCAATGTCGGCATGATCATCGCCTTGGGTCAACGTGCCGCGTCGGCACTCGTGCGAATTCACGAAGTGCTGTCGACTAAATCAGAGATCACCGACCCGCCATTGGTGCGTGATTTGCCTTCACTAAATGGCAAGCAACTTGGCGCGGTCAAGTTCGATCACGTGCAGTTTGGCTATGACGCCGACCGACCGGTGCTGAAGAATTTTAATCTTGAAATTGCCGCAGGAGAATCAATCGCAATTGTTGGTGCGACCGCTTCGGGCAAGTCGACTGTAGCGCGGCTGTTGTTGCGCTTTTACGACACGAACAACGGCCACGTCTATTTAGACGGAGTGGACGTGCGCAAACTGAAACTGCGTGAGTTGCGCCAGCAAATCGGCGTCGTATTCGAAGACACGGTGCTATTCAACGATTCGGTTAAAAGCAACATTTCGTTCGCGCGGCCCAACGCCAGCCAAGCCGATCTCGAGAAAGCGGCAAAACTTGCCGGCGCTCATGATTTTATTTTGCAGTTGCCAAACGGTTACGACACGGTGATCGGCGAGCGCGGGTTTTCTCTTTCGGGTGGTCAACGTCAGCGCATCGCAATAGCACGCGCGATTATTTCAGATCCTCGAGTTTTAATTCTTGACGACGCAACAAGTGCGGTTGATCCGAGCAAAGAGGGCGAGATTCGTGACGCGATGCGTACGGTGATGTCGGGCCGCACAACTATTGTGATTGCCCATCGACCCGGCACGATTGCTCTTGCCTCACGAGTCGTGTTCATCGATGAATTGACAGTTGCCGCTATCGGCAAACACGAAGATCTTGTCGCAACCAATGCCCGATACCGAGAAGTGCTCGCCAGTATGCAGAACACCGCACCTGATTTCTCAGAAGAGTTAGTGAAATAACATGTGGCAATCCGGTGGCGTTAGCGACGAAGATCGTCTCAGCCGTGCTCAAGCCCGAACGATTCTTGGTCGTGTTTTTAAGATGGCAGCACCGTTTCGTAAAACAATGTATGTCGCCCTTGGTTGCGTCATGGTCACCACGGCAACGACACTTTCGGCACCAGTAATTGTGCGTCACGGCATCGATGCTGGCATCAGGGCTCGCGACACGGGTGCACTGAATCTTTCGGTTGTGATGTATCTGGTCGTTGTTTCGTTGACTTATGTGTTTGGTCGCATGCTGTTCGTGTTCGTCAATCGCACCGGCGAATCGTTCTTGCGATTGTTGCGGCTCGCAGTTTTTCGCCAGATGCAACGTCAGTCAATGGCATTCTTTGATCGCAACAAAGCTGGTGTACTTGTTGCTCGTATGACCGCAGACATCGAATCAATGTCAGAACTTGTGCAATGGGGTTTATTGCAGTTCTTATCGGCGGTTTTGATGCTCGTATTTTCAATCGTCGTATTGTTGTTTCTCAGTTGGCAATTGACAATTGTCGCGTTAATCGTGATGCCCGTACTTGTAATTTCATCTATAAAGTTTCAACGCGATTCGAACCGGGCATATCTGACGGTTCGCGAACGCGTAGGCGCGAATCTCTCGGCTTTGCAAGAGGGCATCACAACGGTTCGTGTGATTCAGGCTTATGCCCAAGAAGATGAAGTCAAAAGTAAATTCAAAGTTTCAAATCGTTCGTTGTTTGCCGCGCACGAAAAGAGCGTGCGTGTTTCAACTTGGTATTTCGCGCTCGTTGAATTTTCTGGGGTGCTAGCAAGTGCCTTGATGATCGGCATCGGCGGTTGGTTCGCGCACCGCGGCACTGTCACTCTCGGCACCGTTGTTGCTTTCGTACTCTTGCTATCAAGTTTGTTCGACCCTGTGCAGCAACTTTCGCAGTTGTACAACACCGTGCAGTCAGCGGGCGCGGCGCTCAACAAACTGTTTGCAATTCTTGATGCCAAACCTGAAGTCGACGAGCATCATTCGCCGGTCGATCTACCGAGAACTGGCGAACTCAAGGTCAGCAATATCTCGTTCACTTATGCCGGGGCCGAAAATCAGGCACTCGACGATGTCTCGATCAAAGTTGGAGTTGGTGAAAAACTCGCTCTTGTCGGGCCGACTGGGGCCGGCAAGTCGACACTGGCCAAACTCATGGCGCGTCTTTATGATCCGCAAGTCGGCACGGTCGAATTCGGTGGTGTCAATTTGACGATGGCATCAATGTCTTCACTTCGAGAGCGCATCGCCGTTGTGCCTCAAGAGGGGTTTTTATTCAATGGCACAATCCGCGACAACTTGCGTATCGCCCGCGCCAATGCCACCGATGTCGAAATTGAAGCCGCAATTGACGCGATCGGTGCAACCGAACACTTCGCGCAATTCAGTGATGGCTTAGACACGCAGGTTCGCGAACGCGGCAGTCGACTTTCGGCAGGTGAGCGTCAGTTGGTGGCGCTAGCTCGTGCGGCTCTAGTTGACCCCGCTGTATTAATCCTTGATGAGGCAACTTCTAATCTTGACCCGGGCACTGAGGCCGAAGTCGAACATGCACTCGAGCGTTTAATGGTCGGTCGAACAGTAATTGTTGTAGCGCACCGACTTTCAACGGTGCAACGGGCAGACAAAATTGCTGTTGTAGCTGACGCGCGAATTGCTGAACTCGGCACGCACAGCGAGCTTCTCGCACTTAATGGTCATTATGCGCAACTTGCTAACGCATGGGCGCAATCGCATTCAATAACTAGCTAGTTTTTATTCTCACTATCGCATCAAGACCGATGCCAGTAGGCGATGGCGCAAGTTCTAAATTCATATTGCTTGAAAGGGCTAATTGCGCAGCAATTGCTAGGCCAAGTCCACTGCCTTGCGCCCCAGATGCTGAATCTCTAGTTTTCGTCCCTCGCCAGAATCTATCGAATGCGTGTGCTCGCTGATCGGCCGTTAGTCCGGGCCCTTGATCGCGGATAGTCACTACGACTTGATTTGACATTCGCTGTGCAATCACATTTATTTTCGTTTTTTGAGGTGAGTGTTCAATAGCGTTGTCGATGTAGTTGCCAATTATTTCGCGAAGTGCAAGTTCGTTGGTAAGACATTCAAATTGTTTGGTGGGTTCGAAGATTAATTCAATTTCATTTTCTGCCGCAAGAAACGACCATTGGTCACACAGTTCGTTTAGCACATTGTTCACATCGACAATCGTTAGTTGAAGAACAGCACCTTCTGTGCGAGCAAGTCGTAAAAGTTGCTCCGTCAAATTCGTTAGGCGATCGGTTTCGTTCAGCGCCGCTTCAATATGATCGCGCGAAACTACGGGAGATTTCTCAATCGAGTCACTTGCTTGTTCAAGGCGCAGACGCAACGCCGTGAGCGGCGTGCGAATTTGGTGCGCTGCATTTCCCGCAAAAGATCGTTGCATGTTCAACATGCTTCGCACTCGATCTGCCATCGCATTAAATGAGCGTGCTAGTTGCCTAGTTTCGTTTGTTCCTTGTTCGTCAACTTGCGTTGACATATCCCCGTGCGCGAAGCGATCAGTGGCGTTTCGCAAGTTTGTTAACGGCCGAGATATTACCGACGCGAGCAAAAAAGCTGCTAACACAGCCATTGCAACTGAAACACCTGCAGCCATGACAATTGAGCGCACTCGATCAGCGACACGTGCATCAATTATGCTTTTTGGGTAAGTAAGTCGCACAACTCCAAGAACTGAGTTGCCTGAGGCTATTGGCACTGCAACATAAATCAAGTCCTCGCCAATAGTGCTTGAACTACGCACACCCGATGTAAACCTGCCAAATAGTGCCGAATTGATTTCAGGGCGAGTTGCGTAATCTTCACCGGCAAGATCATTGCCTGATGTCGACGCAAGTAGATATCCATTTTTGTCGGTGATCACTGCGGTTGCATCGTTCGTCGTCGAGAATTGATCAAGCAGGGCAATCGTTTGGACTCTCAATGCGTCGGCATCAGTCGCCATGATTGCATTGACTCGTCCACTGAGCACATACGCATCCCTTTCAAGGGTTGTTATCAGTCGATCTCGCTCGATTTGTGAAATATGCATTGCCAGTGGCACATCATGAGCGGCCAGCACGAGCAAGACGACGCCAACTATGACGGCTAAAAATCTGAATTTCACGATGTCATTTCAAATCTAAAACCAACACCGCGTATCGCGATTACCCATTCAGGGTGCCCTAGTTTCTTTCGCAAAGCGGCAATGTGTGCGTCAAGCGTTTTTGTTGGTCCGTACCATTCAGTGTCCCAAACGGTTTCGAGAATGTCGTTGCGTCGGTAAACGACCCCTGGCTCTCTGGTCAGATATTCGAGCAGATCAAATTCTTTTGTTGTTAGTTCAATTTCTGCACCAGCAATCGTGACTCTTCGTGTGGCTGAATCAATTGTCAGATCGCCGATCACTGTTGTCGACGTAGCCGACTCTTGTGGTGTTATTCGGCGAGTCACGGCGCGAATTCTCGCAATTAGCTCGCGCAAACCAAATGGCTTTGCAACATAATCATCGGCACCTGATTCAAGTCCAAAAACGCGATCTATTTCATCGGCTCTCGCGGTCAACATAATTATTGGCACTTGCGAAGTCAATCTGACTCGGCGGCACACTTCGAATCCATCAAAGTCAGGCAAGCCGATATCTAGAAGCATCAAATCGTATTGCGATTCTTCAACCGCCTGTCTTCCTGTAGCTACATGTGTCACCGTCATTCCTGCAGATTGCAAACCGAGTGTCAATGATGATGCAATCGCCTGGTCATCTTCAACAACTAATACATGCACATTTACATTGTCATCTGTAATTCAATCGTTCGCACAAAAGATGAGTTCAAAAGCCTTAAATCATCGAAAATTGGATGAATCTTGGATATCGCTTGGCTGGCCATTTACTAAGCACTCACTAGGTTGAATGTTATGAAAACATCAGTAGCCACAACAGTTTCATTCGTTGCTGTTTTAGCGGCAGGCGGTCTCGCATTTGCGGTCAATACTCGCGCACTCACCGATACAAGTGTCGTTGACGGATCGGTACCGGCATTTGCACTAGTCGCAACGGCGAGCAAATCGACAAACGCAACACTTCCAGCCCCAAGTACAACGACTTCAACCGCTAAGTCGATGGTCACAGGCACATCCTCTGCCGAGACCAGCGAATATGAAATCGCCCGTATTGGCGTAATCGTTGTGCAAAAAGACGGTGAAAGTCTCAAGGTCATGAATGTGAATCCTTCTGCAGGGTTTACCTATAGTTCGCTGCAAAAGAGTTCAGACCAAGTTCAAGTTGACCTGGTTTCGGCGACACGAATTGTCGAGTTTCGGGCGCGATTGCTTGACGGTCGAATAATAAACGATGTACAAGTTAAAAACATTCTTGGTGCTGGTAAAAGTCGGAATGGTGAAGGCGAAAATGATGATGATGACGATGATCGCCAAAGTTCAGACAAGAAGTCAAATGACAAGCATGAGCAAAACGAAAAAAACAAAGGAGAAGACGATGACGACTAATCGCAATCTTGATCATCTATCTGGCGCGAATCGCAAGCGAGTTAAGCACCCAGCAATCTCGGCGCGAATTTTGACAACTGGCTTGTCAATCGCATCTGTACTCGGAATTACATCTGGTTTCTCGTTATTGCCGATTAATAAACAATCGACAAATGACAGTAACTCGACTGATCAAATATCTGGCGTTGCATTAGTTGCATCGCAGGGTTTGGTTGCGCCGCAAGCAGCGGTGGCTTCACAAGCGATCGCAGCTGTTTCACCAGTGCAAACCGAATCTCTTGCTCCAGTGCAAACCGCATCTCTTGCGCCAGTACAAACCGCTCCTCAAGTGGTGGTAATTGCACCCCAAGCGCAAGCACCGATGAAGAATAAAACAATTCAAGTACAAGTCTCGACTACTTCTAGCGGCTCAAAGTAGAACTATTAAAAATGTTGGTTATTGAAGACAATCCGACTCGTGGCGTTCTGCGAAGCGAATTTGCGGTGATGGGAAATACTGCAAAAATCACGGTCGTTGGCGGCTCGCTGCATCATCTCAGATTCGCGCAAGAAAGACTTTCACAACTTGAGCAAATCTGGAGCCGGTTTTTACCCGATAGTGAAATTTCAATACTCAACTCAGCACAATCAAAACCAATCGTGGTGCATCGCGAGACAATCGAACTTGTGAAATATATGATCGCTGGCCGGCGACTGACGAATGGGCTATTCGATCCGACATTGTTGCCGGCACTTATCGCGAACGGTTATCGGGCCTCACTTACTAATCCGATGCATCTCACTTTGCTTCCAGATGGTGCGAAGTTCAATCAATCACTTGACTTGGTGGCAATTGATGAGATAGCACTCACAATTTCTTTGCCAGGCAACATCACACTTGATCCTGGTTCAATCGGCAAAGGCATGGCTGCCGACATTGTTGCTAAAGAACTGATGCAACAAAATGTTTCTGGTGTGTGTGTCAATATCGGTGGTGATGTGCGGTGCATCGGGCTCGGTGATCTTGACGGTGAGTGGATTATAGGTATTGAATCACCAATCTTTCTTGGTGAAATCATTGATCGTGTTTCGCTTCGTGACGGGGCAGTCGCGACGTCAAGCGTGCGTGCGAAATCGTGGCAACATGATGGCACCACCAAACATCATGTAATCAACCCAACTACTGGTTTGTCGCGCGACGTCGATGAGAAAAGTCTGTTGCAAGTTTCAGCTTTAGCGCGTGAGTGCGTGTGGGCAGAGATTTTTTCCACAGCATTACTGGTTGCTAACTCAGGTCTCAGATTCTCGATGGTTGACAACAGCAATATCGCCGCATTGACCGTGCGTACCGATGGTTTCGTCACGCAAAGTTCACAATGGATCAAATTTCAGCGATGACTAATCCGCATTTTTGGTGGTACTTGTCTAGGGCTTCAGGAATTGTCGCGTGGGGTTTATTAACTGCGTCGGTTGTCTGGGGAGTTTTATTGGCGACACGAATGCTCAAACCATATGACCGTCCGGCCTGGCTTCTTGACCTGCACCGTTGGCTCGGCTTTCTGACACTATTGGCAGTGGCGTTACATATGGTCGCACTTTTTGCTGACTCGTTCGTTGAGTTCTCTGTGCGCGACTTGTTGGTGCCGATGTCCACAACTTGGCGCCCCTGGGCAGTTGCTTCAGGCATTCTCGCGATGTATCTGTGTGTTGCAGTGCAATTGTCTTCATTTGTCATGAGAAAAATTCCGAAAAAAGTTTGGCGCGTGATTCATCTGACTAGTTATCTGATGTTTTGTCTTGTGACTCTGCATTCATTTCTCGCTGGTAGTGACCGTGGAAAGAATCTTTTTAACATGTTTGCATTGGCTGTTATCTTGCTGACTATTTTGGCTACTTCAATTCGAGTTTTATACACAAGAAACCCAACCCGAAAGGTAATTAATTAAATATTATGCTTGCGATTTCTGATCTCCTTGGCCTACCCGCACATCCACTATTGGTTCACGTGCCTATCGTCTTGATTCCGCTTGCGGCAATAACTGCGATGATTTCAATCCACAAAAAGTACCGTCGAGAATTGTTGTTGGTCACTGCAGCAATGGCGGTTCTCGGCGCCGCGTTTCTATTTCTCGCTGCAGGTGCTGGGGAGTCGCTAGAAGACAACCTGCCTAAATCAAGAGCAATACACGAACACGCAGAATCGGGTGAAAGCTCACAAGGTCCAACCGTACTTTTTGCGGCGGTGGCAGTTGGCGCAGTTCTATCTCTTGAAGCATCCCGCCGAAAGTTTGTTTATAGAGGCAAGTCGTTGCCAAAGTGGGCAACTTCAGTTTTTCTCGCGCTGACAGTTGTTGGCGGTGTCGCCGCAACAGTTGCGGTTTCGCAAGCGGGTCACTCAGGTGCCAAGAGCGTCTGGGAGTCACGCCTTGCTGAGACGAAGCCTTAATAACTAGCATCGATCTATGGCGGCCAATAATCTCGCAAAAGCACGAAGTGACTTTGCCGACCGAAATCCGCAGAGTCGAAAATACTACGAAGAGGCGCGACATTATTTGCCTGGCGGCCATACTCGAACTGTTTTAACGCACGCGCCTTTTCCGCTAGTTTTTGCGTCTGGCGAGGGTTCGACTCTGATAGATCTCGACGGCCACACATATATAGACATGCTTGGCGATTACACCGCAGGCTTGCTTGGCCACAGCGAACATCGAGTAATTGACGCTGTGACTGCAGTCTTGAAAACAAATGTCAGTGTCGGTGGTATTCACCCTGCAGAGTCTCGCTTAGCAAAACTTATGTGTGAGCGTTTCAGGCTTGATCGTGTGCGGTTCACGAACTCAGGCACAGAAGCAAATCTGATGGCGATTACCACAGCGATGCAAGCAACTGGTCGTAAGCGGATCATGGTTTTTCATGGTGGGTATCACGGCGGAATTCTTTATTTCGCTAGTGGGGCCGCCCCGTGGAACGCGCCGTACGAGTTCGTTGTTGCACCATACAACGACGAAGTTGAAACGATAAAACTAATAAATAAAAATGCTGAGTCGCTTGCAGCGGTAATAATCGAGCCAATGCTTGGTTCTGGTGGTTGTGTGCCAACATCTGCTGAGTTTGCAAAAAGTGTTTTCGACGCAGCCAAAAAAGTCGGTGCTGTTGTGATCGCTGACGAAGTAATGACTTCGCGACACGGTGCTCATGGGATGTTTAATTTGCTCGGCGTTCAAGCCGACATATCAACTTTTGGCAAATACATTGGCGGGGGTTTTTCGTTCGGTGCTTTTGGTGGGCGAGCAGATTTATTAGATCAATTCGACACGAGCCCAGAGTCAAGTCGTGAGCGAACAATTTCACACGCTGGCACATTTAATAACAACATTTCATCAATGACTGCGGGGTGTGTTGTGCTTGGCGAAGTTTTCACAGCAGATGTCGCTATAGATCACACTGCACGAGGCGACGAATTTCGTAAATCAGTTGCAGCAGTGTTAGCTAAACATGACGCTCCGCTTTCAGTTAGTGGATATGGATCAATGATGTCTTTGCATGCACTTGCGCACGCGCCTCAAACACCGCTAGATGTAGCAAAGCGAGATGACAAATTACAAGAATTAGTATTTTTCGGGCTACTTGAACGCGGTGTCTACACTGCCGCGCGCGGAATGATGAATCTCAGTTTGCCTTTAACTGATGATCAACTCGCCAAAGTGCTTGACGCACTTGATGACACAGCAAGGTCGCTGGCTCGTAATTAGCCAATAAAATAAGCCCAAATTGATTGTTGACTTAAATAGTCGTATTTCAATATCTAGTCGCTATCCTAAAGTTGATCAAAATGGTCATATATACAAATTATTGAAATTTAAGTCTCAAATTCATACAAAATCACAAACATAAAGGAAAAAATGCAAGTCAGATCAGCCCAGATAAGTCGAAAGTTTCGATGGTTACTTGTACCTCTAGTTGCGCTCATTCAGCCAATGGCGGCGTACGCGACACCGAGTGCCACTACCACACCGCGAGCAACGATTGTTGAGTCAGCGTGGCTTGAAGCCAATCTCAATAATCCGAAGGTTCGAATTATTGAAGTGAGCACTGACCCAGGTGTATACGAAAAGGGTCATATTCCAAATGCAATCAAGTTTGTTTGGCACACAGATTTCGTTGACCCTGTGAATCGTGACATCGTCAGCAAGGCGCAATTCGAAAAACTCGTGCGCAGTGCTGGAATCAACAAAGACACTCAAGTCGTTCTCTATGGTGACAAAAACAATTGGTTCGCCGCATGGGGTGTATGGATTTTCAAAACCTACGGGCACAAAAGCATAAGCATCCTAAACGGAGGCCGCGATAAGTGGGTTAAAGACGGACGAGCGCTAAACGCAGCGGTGCCAGTTGTAGGCGCTGGCAACTTTGTTGCAACTGCGGCGAACACTGGCTTGCGTGCACTGCTCGCTGATGTTGTAAAGATTGCGAAGAAAGAAGATAAGACAACAAAACTTGTTGACATCCGATCTGCTGATGAGTTCAGTGGAAAAATTTTCGCGCCAGCTGGTTTTCAAGAACTGGCAATTCGCTCTGGACATATTCCTGGTGCACAAAATGTGCCCTGGGGTACCGCAGTTTCACCAGACGGAACATTTCGTCCTGCTGCAGATCTCAAAGTGATCTACGACAAAGTTGGGGTTGACGGCAAAAAGAAAGTAATCGTCTATTGCCGAATCGGTGAGCGTGCTGCGCACACATGGTTTGTTCTCAGCGAAATTCTTGGTTACGAAGTGAGACTGTATGACGGCTCGTGGACCGAGTACGGAAACTCAGTCGGTGTTCCGATTAGTAATCCATCCGGAACAATCTGGGGCAAGAGCTGATCAAATGTTGTCAAAAAGAACTTCTGTTGCAGTTTCGATTCTTATTGCAATTGTTGCTGGAGCATTAGTTCTTTCGACAACCGGTGTTAGTGATTCGAGTCGCCCGATCTCCCTTTTAATTGGTGCCTCTCTTGGCTTCGCGTTTGAGCGCGGAAGATTTTGTTTCTTCTGCCTCTTTCGCGATGCGACCGAATCACGACGCACCCGACCACTGTTATCGGTCGTGACTGCAATTGCGGTCGGTGCGATTGGTTATGCGGTGATGTTTGGTCTTTATCTTCCAAATTCAAAAGGTGAGGGCCTTCCGCCTGGTGCACACATTGCGCCGGTCAGTTTTCCACTCATATTTGGCGCTGCCGCATTCGGGCTCGGCATGGTTTTGTCGGGCGCTTGCGTTAGCGGTCATCTATACCGAATCGGTCAAGGATATTTGCGTGCGATACCAGCGCTGGTCGGCTGTTTAGTCGGATTTGGACTCGGGTTTTTCACTTGGAACAAACTCTTTCTAGAGCAGGTGAGTGAGAGCCCAGTTCTTTGGTTGCCACGTTGGCTCGGATATTCGGGCTCACTCGCACTCGTGCTTTTTGTTTTAGCAGTCGTGGCGATTTTTCTGTTGAAAGTTAATCGTCAACCAGTTGATGAATCAGTTCAACAAGGAACACCGTCGCAAAAAGTCGGCGACCAAATCATTGATACTCTGTTCATTCGGCGTTGGTCGCCAGTCGCCACAGGCACAATCGTGGGATTAATTGGTGTTGTTGCCTATATTCGAACTACACCACTCGGGGTCACATCTCAGTTGAGTTCGATCAGTCGCAGCGTGCTTGATTCGCGCGGATTGCTACCAGAGGTTCTGCATGGCATTGACATGATGCGTGGTTGCGTCGCAACTGTAAGTTCAACAGTTACCAACAACGGCTGGCTAGTAATCGGCTTCGTTGCTGCGTCGCTCGCTGCTGCCATCGGTGGCGGTCGATTTAAAGTGCAAATTCCGACGCTCGGCAATTCAGCAACTGCGTTGCTCGGTGGAGTGTTACTCGGTTGGGGTTCACTAACTGCACTGGGATGCACCGTTGGCGTTCTTCTCTCAGGTACTCAAGCATTCGCCGTCTCTGGTTTCGTATTTCTAATTGTCGTCTATGCGGTTGTCACGCTCGGCGTGAAACTTAAATTGCACCGATTATTTGGTGCGTAACATTCTTGAACTAAATATCGGCCAAGATGGTTTCAAGTTTGAGTTTTGGTTCGTCAACTTCTAGGCGTTGTAAGCGGTAGCGGTTTTCAGTTTGATGAAACAGCCAAAGGTTGACCAGTGAAAATCTTGAGTGTGACCGACGAGTTCACTCGTTAAGCATTAGCCTCAAACGCAGTACGCTGTTTGATAACGGACCAGAGTTCATTGCTAACACTCTGCGCGACTGGTGTAAAGAACCACATAGTTAAGCAAACTATTGCGAATGCGCAACACTCCAGCAAAACGGTCGCATCGAGTCATTCAACTCGAGACTCAAAGACGAATTACTGACTAGAGAAGTGTTTGACTCGATGTCGGCAGTCCGTCTCATGCTCGAAGAACACCGCACAACTACAACGATTACCTCCCACACAGTGCCCTTGCCTATCTCACCCCAATCGAGTCCTTCATTAAACGGCACACCGAAAAAAGGCGTATTAGATTCAAATCAGGTGGACCGACAAACGGGGTCCAAGTGATGAGTTAAGCAAATTTGACATTTGTCACTCATAAGCCTATAATTTTCTGTATACATTATTCAAAATTTGAATCAGTTTGGGGAAATTAGTGGTGGGCGAAGTTGATAAGTCTCTCAGTTTAAAAGGCCTACGTCTTATGATGCGAATTCGTTCATTTGAAGAGAGCGTTCAAAAGTTGTTCACACAGGGCAAACTCCCCGGCTTTGTTCATCTATGTATTGGTCAAGAGGCGGTGGCTGCTGGAGTTTGTCTCGCACTTGAGTCCACAGATCAAATCACTTCAAATCATCGTGGTCATGGGCACGTCATTGCAAAAGGCGGGGATGTGAAGAAGATGTTCGCTGAACTCTTAGGTAAAAGTGATGGTTATTGCGGGGGGAAGGGAGGCTCGATGCATATTGTCGATTTTGCATCTGGGATGCTCGGAACTAATGGAATTGTTGGGGCAGGAATACCAATTGCAACGGGAGCAGCTTTTGCTAATAAGTATTTGAAGTCAGATAAGGTCGCAGTTGCTTTTTTTGGTGATGGTGCGACCAACCAAGGAGTTTTTTTTGAGGCAATGAACATGTCAGCTCTTTGGCAATTGCCGATTATTTTTATAGTCGAAAACAATCAATATACAGAATGGTCGCGTACGGGTGATTTGAGCGTTGGGACAACAATTAGTCGCGCACTTCCGTTTGGCATTCGTGCTTCATCCATTGACGGTAATGACTTTATTGCAGTTAGACAAACGGTGGGTGAGGCAGTAATGAGAGCACGCGCGGGTGGTGGTCCAGAAGTAGTTGAGTGTATGACTTATCGATGGCACGGTCACAATGAAGGCGAAGAGGCATTTGCTGGTCACTATAGACCAAAAGAAGAGATTGAAGCGTGGAAGAAACGTGATCCAATCGAAGCTCTCATCGTACATTTGATCGCTGAAAAAATTATTTCTCCTGAAGAAGTAGAAAAAATGCGATCCGAAGAAAAGAGCTTGGTCGATCGTGCGTATGAATTTGCCGTTGCAAGTAAACCATCCGATGAAAGCGAAGCTTTGACTGATGTATTCGCGGAACAAGGTGGCGTTAAATGAACACGGGCACCTATTTTGTTACTGCGATGAGGGACGGCATAGCCCAGGCGATGCGTGAAGACAAAACGGTCGTGCTTTTTGGTGAAGATGCCGATAAGAGTGTCATGGGTTCAACTAAGGGATTGATTGAAGAGTTCGGAAAAGAGAGAGTCATTAACATGCCTCTTTCGGAAGCAACTATGGTCGGTCTTGCGGTTGGTGCCGCAGCTGCGGGTTTAAAGCCAATTATTGATTTAATGGTAAGTTCCTTTTTTTATATCACTATGGATCAAATCGCTAATCAGGCAGCGAAACTTCGATATATGTCGGGCGGGCAAGTCAGCCTTCCAATCGTATATTTTGCAGCAACTGGGGGTGCTGGATCAGCTGCCGCTCAGCATTCTGAAAACCCTCACCCAACATTGGCCCAGCAGGCTGGTATCAAAGTGGTTATTCCATCTAATTCATCTGATGCAAAAAATTTGATGCTCGCATCAATTCGAGACCCAAACCCAGTCGTTTTCCTCCAAGAAGCAGTTCTCGGTGGATCACGTGGACCTATAAGTGAAGATGTGGAAGAGATTCGGCTAAGTGTTGGTCGCCTTGTGCGTTCCGGCGCGGATTTAACTGTTTTCGCTGTGGGCAGAACTGTGGCGATGGCACAAAAAGCTGCTGAAGTTCTTGAAAAGGAAAACATTTCAATTGAAATTATTGATCCGAGAACAATTTACCCATGGGACAAACAGATTGTTCTAAGTTCCGTCGAAAAGACTGGAAGATTTTTGGCTGTTGACACATCGCGCAAGACATGTGGATTTGGTGGAGAAGTTTTGGCGACTGTAGCAACGGAGGCCTTCAGCTGTTTGAAGGTAGCGCCACAGCGCCTATGCCCACCCGACACGCCGATGCCCTTTGCGCCACACCTTGAGAAGTTTCTTTCGGTATCTGAAGAGAAAATAATTTTACAGGTCAGAAAAATGATGGGGAGGTCATAGAGAAAAAACCTAAATTTGAAGTCCAAAAGTTTTATAACAACAAATAAAAAAAGGGGAAATGCAATGTCTTTGAAACAAGTAAAAAAAAGAAGTGCGTTTATTGTGATAGTCGGACTTTCGTTTGGTTTGGGAGCCTGTGGAGGCAGTGATTCTTCAGGCTCGGTGGAGTACAACGTGAAAATGGGAGATTTCACACCGCCAAGTGTGGTTGAAGATATTTCTGAAACTGTCGCTGCCGCTTGTAAGAGTGGTGGTTTAATTGACGAAATTAAAGAGCGGGGCAAACTTAACTGGGCAATTGGAATCTCACCTCCTTTTGGTTTCAAGTTAGAAGATGGAACGTGGGCAGGCGTAGAGGCTCAAAGTGCGGCTGAATTAGCCAAAATACTTGGCGTGGACTTTAGCATTGTCGACTACTCGTACGATGTGCTACCCGCTACTCTCGCAGCTGGAACTGTCGACATCATCGGGGCTCAGCTATTTGCTACCGATACTCGTAAAGAGGTCATTGACTTTTCTACGCCGTATTACCAAGCAGGACAACTTTACTTTGTTAGAGAAGATTCTGCATTTCAAACTATCGACGACTTGAATAAACCAGAAGTTCGATTCGTTTTTGGTACGGGAACAGCTCAAGGTGATTTAGCAAAGAAGTACACCCCTAAAGCAACCATTTCCGAAGCACCACTTCGTGGTCAGCTTCTGATGGCTGATTTCATTGCCGCTGGTCAGGCTGACTCATCGATGGGTGAGGCGGCAGCGATCCAAGTAATCTTCACGAAGTACAGTGAGCCGAAACTTGCCGCTATTGGTAAAAATGGACGAATTACTGGTGAAAGAGCTACTCAAGAAGAGATGATCGACCCATTCGACGTCGCCTTTGGAGTTAGGAAAGGTGATGCAGCTTGGAAAGGTTGCGTTGACGCATGGGTTGAAGATCTTCTTACTTCAAAGAGAATTAACGCCAGACTTGACTACTGGTTAGCCCAGCTAGAAATTTAATTCAAGTTATTTATCGAGCGTTTCCAGGATAGAGATTATGTTTCTATCCTGGAAACGCTTTTAGTTATTAAGAGACGGTATTCAGATGGAAACAAATTACGATTGGGACTTCTCCTGGGTAAGTGAATACTGGAGAATCTTTCTTGAAGCTTGGACAAAAACGTCTCAGGTGTTGCTTCTTTCAGCGTTATTTAGCATCACTATTGGTTTGTTCGTTGGCATATTGCTAAATTCAAAGAGCCCTTTAGTTAGAGCTATCCCACGTCTTTATGTCGAGATTTTCCGATTAACTCCGTTGATTTTGCAGATTGTTTTCTTTTTTTTAATTCTTCCAATTCAGTTTGGCATACGCCTTGATAATTTCTGGACCGGGGTCATTGCCTTATCTTTTAATTATGGAGCCTTTGCTGCAGTAATTTTTCAGGCAGGCATAAAGGGTGTTCCGAAAGGCCAGAGAGAAGCCGCGCAAGCTATAGGAATGACAAAATCGCAAATGATGATACGTGTTGTGCTTCCGCAGGCAGTATTTAAAATGCTTTCTCCATTTGGGAGCATGCTGATTTATTTAAATAAAGATACAAGTTTGGTCTCTGTAATAGGAGTAACCGAATTATTTAACGTAGCTCAGTCAGTTGGTTCAAGATTGTTCAGAAATATGGAAATTTTGATATTCATTGCTGCGCTTTATTTGATCATCAACATACCTTTGGCTTACCTTTCTGAATATTTGAACAGAAAATACAATTCGGACTGATGGAAACCGCAGTTGAAATTGTTGACCTTAAAAAGTCGTTTGGCGTGCATGAAGTCCTTCGTGGGGCAGAACTTAAGGTCAACTCGGGGGAAGTTTTGGTTATTATTGGGCCATCTGGATCTGGTAAAAGCACCATGCTTCGGTGCATAAATCTATTGGAGAAGCCAACAAGTGGGTCAATAAAGATTTTTGGTCGAGAGATCATCGACAAAAATACGGATCTTCCAAGTCTGCGTCAGCAAGTAGGGATGGTTTTCCAGAGCTTTAATCTTTTCCCCCACAAGACTGTATTAGAAAATGTGATGGAGGGGCCTAGAACGGTACTGAAATTGAGCAAGTCCGATGCGGCCGAACTCGCCATGAACCTGTTGAGGAAGGTTGGAGTTGAGGATCATCATGCAAAAAGACCAAGCCAAATTTCGGGTGGACAGCAGCAGCGAGTTGCTATTGCTCGGGCGCTTGCGCTCAAGCCAAAGTTAATGCTTTTTGACGAACCGACTTCGGCGCTCGACCCTGAGCTTCGAGCTGAAGTTCTAGATGTGATGCGAAGTCTTGCCGCAGACGGCATGACGATGCTTGTCGTTACACATGAAATGGAGTTCGCACGAAAGGTTGCTGATCAGCTTGCATTCATTGATGACGGAGTGATCGTCGAAACAGGTCTTCCTGAAATTACTCTGCGATCGCCAAAGTCAGAACGATTGAGATTGTTTCTTAAAACTGTGAAGTGGGGAGAGGACTAATAAGTATGTTGAAGAATAAAAATATTCTGATTACTGGAGGAGCTAGGGGCATTGGAAGGGGTATTGCCCAGGCCTGTTTAGATGAGGGTGCATCAGTAGCAATTATTGATATTGACAAAATCTCAGTTGAAAAAACTATTAAAGAATTGAAAACTGTTGGTGGCCAGATTTTGATTGGCGAAGAAGTTGACGTGGCGAACGAAAAAAATGTAGAGAGCGTTTTTGAAAAAGTCAACAGAGAGATAGGTGGTTTAGATGGAGTAGTTATAAATGCCGGAATACTGCACCTTCAGTATGTTGAGAAACTGGAGCTGGCAGATTGGAATAGAGTTTTATCGGTAAACCTCACTGGCGCATTTCTTTGTGCACGAGAATCCGTAAGGTTGCTGCGTGGAAAAAATTTGGACTCCTCAATTGTATTCACGTCGTCTTTGTTTGGATTGAGGGGTGGGAGAGAGAATGGTGCGTATTCGGCATCGAAATTTGGTGTTATAGGACTTGCACAGAGCCTTGCAGCAGAAGTAGCCGCCGATGGGATTCGCGTGAACTCAGTATGTCCGGGCCAGATTGAAACTGAAATGATGACAAAGTTAATAAGCGATCGCGTGGCCCTTACCGCGAAATCTCCCGAAGAAGTTATAGCTGACCTAGTTTCTCATATACCCTCAAAAAAAATGGGCTCAATTGCCGATGTTGCTGATGCTTTCGTATACCTACTCTCCAATAAATCTCGCTACATAACAGGTCAGTCACTTGTCGTAGATGGTGGTTGGCAGGTTGGCTAAGGATCTTATTTTGTTGGAAACATCAAAATAGTCAGGACGAATTTTGGATCAAAATCTTAAAAATCCCATCGAATTTACTGAGGCGGAATTGCGCTCGGCATTTATTGATGCGGAGTTCGCAACAGTGCTTCCGACTTTGGCGTACTTGACTCAGGACATGTCGCTACTCAAGAGCCATTTACAAGCCGATCCCTTACTTTTTCGTGATGAAAGAAATGGTTTATCTGCTGAGCAAGTCGCAGAAATCACTGAAATCGCTATTGAAGTATTGCGACGCACTAAAAAGCTGGAATCCGAAAACCAAATGCTTATTTCGAAAAGCGAACTGCTGAAAATAATGGAATTTTGCATAGGTGGGACATTGCCTTTGGAGTACTTGGGGCTATTGGAGGAAGAACTCGCAGCAAGTTCGGAAGATTTGAGGGCACCAAAGTGGAAATTTGAAAATTTTGGCGAGGTAAAAAGTTTTCACGTCGGGATTATTGGAGCTGGAATGTCGGGGCTTCTTTGTGGCAAGAGGCTTAAGGATGCGGGCATATCTTTTACAATTTTCGAGAAAAACCTTGATGTCGGAGGTACTTGGTATGAAAATATTTATCCTGGTTGTCGGGTTGATATTCCAAATTTTCTCTATTCGTATTCTTGTTTCCAAAGTAAAGAGTGGCCTAATTTTTTCTCAACCCAGCCGACGCTTCTAGAGTACTTTCAACGTTTCGCTAATACGTACGAATTACGAGATCACATACGCTTTGGAGTGAGTGTCACAGAAACCAAACTGTTGGAAGAAAGTTCAACATGGTCGATTTCGCTCGAAAAACAAGGTGTGGAAGAAGTTGTCTACGTAGATGTCGTGGTCAGTGCTGTAGGTCAGTTAAATATTCCAAATATTCCTAGTTTCGAGGATG
This sequence comes from Ilumatobacteraceae bacterium, assembly GCA_964203235.1. Lineage (GTDB taxonomy): Bacteria > Actinomycetota > Acidimicrobiia > Acidimicrobiales > Ilumatobacteraceae > BACL27. Next base: position 243,276 of record CAXNLE010000002.1, on the reverse strand, counting down.
AACATATTTTTCGAGGCGAAATTTTTCACTCAGCAGTTTGGCCAAAGGATTTAGACCTAAACGACAAGTGTGTGTCAGTAATCGGTACTGGTGCGAGTGCTATTCAGTTTGTTCCCAAAATTTCTGAGATTGCAAAAAAAGTCAGAGTTTTTCAACGTACGCCTAGTTGGTTTAATTTTGCCGAAAACTATCACGCAGAGGTTCCTGATGGATTAAAACTTTTGTTCGAAATTATTCCAAGTTATTCAGAATGGTATCGATTATGGCTATTTTGGCATTCGAGCGAAAATATGATCGAAGCGTGCAGGGTTCCGTTGGATTGGAACGGGGATGAGTCAAGTGTCGGAGAGTTGAATGATGCTTTTCGTGCTCGATTAGCTTCTCATCTGCAAAATCAGTATCAGGGTTACTCAGAAATTCTGGAAAAGGTGACACCAAATTATCCTCCAGGCGCTAAGCGGATAGTCGTAGATAATGGCTCTTGGGCTGAAGCACTGAAAAAAGACAATGTTTCACTCATCACAGAAAAGATTGAGAGTTTTACAGAAGACGGGATCAAGACCGATAGTGGAACAGTCTTTAATTCCGAAGTGATAATCTATGCCACTGGGTTTAAGGCAACTGATTTCTTAACCCCGATGAATTTCGTAGGTCGAAATGGGATTACCCTCAACGAATTTTGGTCTGGTGATGCACGAGCATATTTGGGTGTCGTAATTCCTAATTTTCCGAATCTATTTCTCTTGTTTGGTCCAAACACAAATACTGTCGTAAATGGTAGTGCAATATTTTTTTCTGAATGCTCAGTCAATTATGTGTTGGATTGTTTAAGACTCTTGAATACAAAAAAGAAAAGCATGATTGAATGTGAAATTAACAAGTTCAAAGAATTCAACCAAAATCTAGACGCCAAGAATTCGGGGATGATTTGGGGTGCCTCCGCAGTAGGTAGTTGGTATAAAAATAAATTTGGAAGAGTTTCGCAAATTTGGCCTTTTAGTGTTAGTGAATATTGGAAGTTGACAAAGAAAGCTGACGAAAACGATTTTCACTTTTTTTAAAATATTTAAAACAGTTCAAGCAATATGGTCAATCGCAACATAATTAAAAGAGAGAGACGAAATGAAAATTGAAGTGATTCTTCCAAAATGGGGTATGACGATGCAGGAAGGAACAATTGCAAGTTGGTTGGTTGAAATTGGCGCAAGAGTCCAAGAAGGCGACCCACTGGCAATTGTTGAGACCGAGAAAGTCGAAACTGAATTGCTTTCACCTGGCAGTGGAACTATTTCGGAAATTATTGCCGCAGCTGGCTCAACTGTTGAGGTGGGAGTAATCATTGCGATGATTGAGTCAGAATGAGTTTAAAAGTTCTGGTTGTTGGTGGTGCCAGTGGAATCGGCTCTGCAACGGTCAGGCGTTTTCGAAATAGTGGTAACCAAGTCGTAGTAGCTGATATTGACGAAATCAAAGCCAAGTCTTTGGTCGCGGAAAACCTTAAAGGAGCTGGGTACTCGGTTTTTTCGGATATGTCAAAAGCTGGCTCGCCAAAAGAATTGGTTGGGATCGCTGCACAATTAATGGGTGGTCTTGATGTTGTTTTCGCGAATGCTGGCGTTCTCAAATCTGCACCGCTTCTAGATTGGTGTTTAGAAGATTGGGAATATTCCATGGCTGTAAACTTACGTGCACCCTTTTTTCTCGCTCAGGCAGCCGTACCATTTTTACTTGAGTCGACAAACGCTTCAATCATTTTTAATGCGTCAACTGGTGCTTTTCGCGGTCATGCGGGGATGCCTGCGTATCACGCATCAAAAGCAGGATTAGTTAATTTAGTCCGAGCACTAGCCGATGAACTATCACCAAAGAATATTAGAGTCAACGCAGTTTGTCCTGGGTGGATTGACACTCCATTCAATGATCCATATTGGTCATTTCAATCCGAACCCGACAAAGCCATTAAACAACTTGAACAACGGATTCCGATGCGACGACAAGGGTTACCCGACGAAGTTGCTTCAGTTGTCGAATTCTTGAGCTCAGAATCTGCTAGTTATATTACAGCGCAAGCAATTGTGATTGACGGTGGATATGTTTCAGTCTGAAAATATGGGGGTCAAATGAAACTCGAAAGACATCAAGCCACGATTACTCTTGAAGCTGCTCTTGAATTGCTTCTGAATGTTCGTAAGGCAGCAAATGAAGTATCTAGAAATTTAGCAATGGTTGTAGTTGATATAGGCGGTCGGGTGGTAGTTGCGCAAAATATGGATGGGTCTCAGATTTCTGCAATGCGGCTGGCAGAAGATAAAGCATTTACCGCTGTAGCTTGCGGTGCACCAACTGAAGCATGGTCGGATTGTTCTAAGCCTGACGGTAGTGATTGGGGTTTAGCGCTTAGTGCCGGAGGTAAATTTATAGTATTTGCTGGGGGTTTGCCGATAAAAATAAATGGAACTCTTCTAGGAGGTCTAGGTGTTAGTGGCGGACCCGCTGAGATTGATCGATCATGTGGCGCGAGTGCTTTAATCGCGACCGGTTTCGATTCGGTATAGAAAATTGTGATTTTGTATGAGTAAAAAATTATCCAAAGAGACATTTGCATCTGAGATTGATCGCATGCTTGAACAAGCTATTGTCAATGGAAAATTAAAACCAGGGCAACGATTAATTGCAGAGTCTCTTGCTGAAGATTATGGAGTGAGCCGAATTCCAGTTAGGGAGTCGCTTAGAGCTCTTGAATCTGCAGGATGGGTTGAAATAAGGCCGCATCATGGTGTGTATGTAAAAAGATGGAGCCGTACCGAGTTACGCCATCTATTTGCAGTGCGTACTTTAATTGAGGGTGAGTCCGCAAGATTGGCTGCTTCGCAATCAACAGCCAAGCTGATTTTGGATCTAAGGAAGAATGTAAAAAAGTATGAGAAAGCAATTCAAGAAAGTTCTACTTCAATTTCAGAGATAAATCGCGAATTTCACTCGTTGATCGTTGGTGCAACCGGAAACGAGGTGTTAAAAGACATTCTTGAGAGAATCAGCCGCAGAGTGCAATGGTATTTCTCAACTGTGACAGTATCAAGAAGCACGGATTCTGCAAAAGAGCATCATGAACTCGTTGAAGCTATCAGTAACAAAAACTCAAAAGCAGCAGAACATTTGATGACTTCTCACGTAGACCGAACTGAAGCCGCAATTGAATCAGTCTTAAAGCAACTTGATCCCGACTTGATTGATCCTTGATGCAAAAAGTTGCCAATCAGCCAGTGATCGGCAAAAAAGGTTCGGTTAGTGCCGCGAATCCATTGGCAGTTAGTGCTGCATTAGAAATTTTCTCACTGGGGGGCAATGCCGCCGATGCGGCTATAGCTGCCCAAGCAGTTCTTTGCGTTGTCGCACCTGAGGCGTGTGGACTAGGAGGTGACGGTCTATCTTTGCTGGCCACGTCGACTGGAGAAGTCTTTGCGTTAAATGGAACTGGTAAATGGGGTGAAAAATCGAACGTCAATATGCAGTGCTCTGATGGTGGGAATAGTGTGACGATTCCTGGGATTTCAACGCAATGGAGTGAGATGTCATCTCGCTTTGGAAAGCTAAGTCTCTCACAGTCTCTACTGCCTGCGATAAAAATTGCTGAAGATGGTCACCGACTTACTGACTTAACGGCTAAGGCAGTCGTATCTCAAAGAGATCGACTTACTGGTGGCGGAGCAAGTAATTGGTCTGTCTTCTTGTCTGAAGTTGGAGATTTAGTCAAGCAGCCACTGTTAGCTGAGTCGTTACGGTCGATATCTGAGTATGGAAAAAATTGGATTCGAAGTAAAGCTGTCGCAAACTCAGTTATCACTGCAGTGCAAAAATCTGGAGGTAATTTAAATTTTAATGATTTTGAGTCGCACGAAATTGAAGTAGGTGAACCATCAAAAGTTGATTTCGGTGACGGCTGGTTAATTACGCAACCCCCGATGTCTCAAGGAATACTTCTTTCGATGGTTGCAAACTTTGTTGATAAAAACGTGATTAAAGCTCGAGAAAGTATCACGGATATTGAGTTAGACCATTTATTGATTGAGTTGACAGAGTGTGTTTTTCAATATCGTGATCAAGTGTGTAAAGGTAATGAATTATTAGCCTTTCAGCTAACTCCAAATAGATTTACGGCTTCAAGAATTGGTGGCCCAAGGGCCTACCTTCACACTGCTGGTGTTGCTACCGCTGATTCAGAAGGACTGGTTGTTTCATCATTGGTCAGCGTTTTTGATGATTTTGGTTCTTGCATTTTTGTACCCGAGATCGGTTCAACCCTGAACAATAGAGCAGGGAGTTTTACGGCTGGAGATAATCGTCCGCGAGCTAGTTTTCGGCCCGTTCATACTCTTGCCCCAGCAATTTGGTCTGGAGCAAGTGGAACAATTGGCATTGCGACACCGGGCGCTGACGGACAGATCCAAACTTTGATACAAGTGCTTTCAAAATGGTTGATTTGCGGGTATTCAATATCTGAGGCGATTTTGATGCCTCGATGGCGTAGCGAATTCGGAAGTTTGCTTATTGAAGAGAGCCATCAACTAATTGGTGAATTTGGAAATCGAGGTCATCAAGTTGAAAGCCGTTCTGATGGTGCAGGTGTTTTTGGTGCGGTTGTGGCAGCAGGAATAATGGGTAGAGAATCGATTCCGACCGCATGGGCGGACTGGAGAAGGCAAGTTAGGGCAGGTGCGAATTGAGAAAAAATATGTACAAAGATGAAGTTTTAAATCGGCGCGACGAGTTGGTTGACCTATGTGCAAAGTTGGTCTCATCTCCGAGCATCACTCCGCCTGGTGATACAAGAGCGACGCTTGATATCGCAAAGAATTGGCTAGAAACACGAGGCATTATTTGCGAAGCGCATTATTTGTCAGATCAAATGCCAAATTTAGTTGCGATCATAGAAGGCAGCAAACCAGGACCCCGAATCGTACTAAATGGCCATTTAGACACAATGAGTCCAATGGATGAGTCGCAATGGTCTGTTCCTATTTTCGAACTAACAAAAAATGAAGGTCGTTTATATGGGCTCGGTATGGGCAACATGAAAGGAGGCGTAGCCGCACTTTGTATGGCTGCCTTTTTGGCTTCAACAAGAAGAGAATTACTAAACGGTTCTGTTGCTTTAACGTTAGTAAGTGACGAAGTCAGATTCGGTCCGCATGGTTCGGCGCACCTAATTAAGTCTTTGCCAAAAATTCATGGAGATGCAATTATTTCAGCCGAAGGTGCAGGGTGGATGTCTCTTGCAATCGCTGAAAAAGGAGTTGCGTGGATTGATCTAGTTGCGAGTGGACCAACTGGACATGCCTCTGCTGCAAAAACTGGAGAGACAGCAGTCGCCAAACTTTCAAAGGCAATTTTGGAGCTCGACAAATTAAACGATTTATTTGTTGACCCTCCCGTAACACTCTCTGATTCTTTTAAGATAAAAAATGATCCTGGTTTCCGTATTGCAGCAAGTACGGGAATGATTTCTGCAGGTGACGCGAGAGGACTGATAGCTCCTCAAGCCGAAGCAAAAATAGATGTTCGAATACCGCCAGGTTTTTCTCTCAGCGACCTTGACGTTGAGATAGAAAAACTTATTGCAGGAACAGGAGTGATAGCCAGCAGAGTTAGAGGCTGGGAGGCAAGCTGGACTTCAGAAGATGAAATAATTGTAAAAGCAATTTCTTCTGCAATTGAAAACGTTAGAGGATCGGTTCCGGTTCGTACTGTCAGGCATCCTGCAAGTGACGTGATGAGGTGGCGTGAAATTGGAGTTCCTGGAGTTTGTTTTGGACCGCAACCTACATTTTCAGCTGGCATTGATGACTATGCCGAAGAAGAAGATGTAATTGATTGCGCAGCGGTATATTTAGAAACAATTTTTAGGTATTCTCAATCAACTTGAATATCAAATATTTGTTAACATTTTTATTCCAACTGCAATTCCAAACACTATTAGTAACGCCTTGAGTATTTCTGGACGAATTCTATGCACAATTTTGCCTCCGATAAGTCCGCCTGTGAGACTTGAAATGGACATTATGAAAACGAGATACCAATGAATATTTCCACTGAAGATCAAAAACGAAGCGGCGCAAATATTTATTGCGAAAGACAACACAGCTTTAAGTGAATTTATCTCTTTGATACCCTCACTGAAAGTGAGGCCTAAAATTGAAATTAGAATTATGCCAAGCCCAGCCCCAAAGTAGCCTCCGTAAGTTGCACTTAAAAATATTGGTAGCAAAATCAACAATCCACGACCGGTAGATCTGTGTGCTTTAGTAAAAATAAGTCGCTTCAAAAAGCCTTGGCAGGCAAGAAGGGCGCAGGCTATAAATATCAAAAGCGGCACAATGCTTTCAAATACTTTTTCCGGCATCAACCTCAGCAAAAAAGACCCAAATATTCCACCAAGGCCAGCAACAATTATCCAGGCAGTCAATTTTCCACGAAAACTATCTAGTGCCTTGCGTTGAGAATAAGCACCCCCTGCGTATCCGAGTACCAAAGAAACGGTGTTAGTTATATTGGCATCGATAGGTCGCAAGCCAATTGATAGCAAGATCGGAAATGAAACCAGTGTGCCGCCGCCAGCCACTGCGTTGATAAGCCCAGCCAAGAACCCACCGACAAGCGCGATCAAATACTGGGATATTGACAACTATTACATCCTTAATACGCTCAGAAGTCTGCTTTCCATTACAACGACTTTTGCGCCAATGATTATGTATTCAGTATTCAGTTTATAACCAATTCAGCAATTAAGCAAGACGAAGATGTTCAATTTCAATGAGTTATTTGCCGAAGTCAAAGCAACGATCTGTAGTTAAGGATTTGAAAAGTGTTGCCATCCCTAAACCACGACTCGTTCAAATTCGCCCTAACTTCGCAGCAGTCGCGCAACATTGGCCAACGCAAACAAGTTGCGCAACATTGGCCAACGCAAACAAGTTGCGGTTAGATGTCCGCCAAAATGTGTTCAAGTTTGAGTTTTGGTTCATCAACTTCCAGGCGCTGTAAGCGGTAGCGGTTTTCAAATAACGCAACGAGTGCTCCGTCACCTCGTTTCAAAATTCGCACGCCGCCAATTTGGCGCAAGCGGTCGGCGCTTGCTTCGTCAGTGACCCGAATCGCCTGATAAGAAAGCGGGCTTATTTCGGTTGGCGAATTGAACTCGTGCTCTAATCGGTGAGACAGAACTTCAAATTGCAATGCACCAACTGCAGCCAAAATGGGTTGTGAGTCACCAACATTCGGGTCGCGCAAAACTTGCACAACACCCTCTTCGTCCAGTTGCGCGAGCCCACGGCGAAACTGTTTGACGCGTGAACTTTCAATCGGTCGCGCTGTCGCATAGACCTCTGGGGCGAATCTTGGTACTGCAGGGTATTCGACTCGCTCAGCAGAAAATAATGTGTCACCGATTTTAAGTCCAGATGCATTGATCAAGCCGATTATGTCACCAGGAAACGCATCTTGAATAATCGTGCGGTCTGAGCCAAACGCAGACGTCGCATATTTTGTGCTGAGAACTTTGTCTGTCCGAGAGCAAGTTACATCCATTCCGCGCTCAAATTTGCCAGTGCAAACTCGAGCAAACGCCAGCAAGTCGCGATGGCGTGGGTTCATGTTTGCCTGAATCTTAAAAACAAATGCAGAGAATTCGTCATCAAGTGGTTGTGCTTCTCCGGCAAGATTTTCTCTTGCAACTGCAGGTGGTGCAAGATCAATAACCGCGTCAAGCAGCATTCGCACACCGAAATTTGTCAACGCAGAGCCAACGAATACGGGCGTCGTAACCCCAGCCAGAAAACTCTCAACATCGACATTTGCGCCGATCGCGTCGAGTAATGAGCAACCATCTAACGCAGCCGCCCACGCTGAACCTTCTTCGATTGCTGCTCGATCTGTCGGCACAATTTCTTCTGGTGCCTCTGAGCCACCTCGTGCAGTTCGTGTGAATCTAATAAATTCATTTGTGCGCCGATCGATTACTCCGCGAAAATCACCAGGTATGCCGACTGGCCATGTAGCCGGCGTAGGGCGCAAACCGATTTGTTGTTCAACTTCATCTAATAGTTCGAGTGGGTCTCGCCCAGGGCGATCGTATTTGTTAAAAAACGTCAGCACTGGCAAATTGCGCGAGCGACAAACTTGAAAAAGTTTCAAAGTTTGCGCTTCGATTCCTTTTGCGATGTCGAGAACCATGATTACCGCGTCAACTGCAGCCAAAACACGATATGTATCTTCGGAGAAATCTTTGTGACCAGGGGTGTCAAGCAAATTAAATACATGGTCGCGATACGGAAACTGCAAAACGGTTGAAGAAATTGAAATTCCGCGTTCGCGTTCAAGCGCCATCCAGTCAGACGTTGACGCTCGACCACCAGCGCGTGCCTTTACTGCACCCGCTTCTTGCACGGCGCCGGCGTATAACAAAAATTTTTCAGTAAGTGTCGTTTTGCCAGCGTCAGGGTGAGAAATGATCGCAAATGTGCGTCGGCGCGCAGCCTGAAACAGCACATCTAAATCGGTATTCATTGAAACGCAGTTTACTTAGTTAATGGTTCAGTAGTCGGAAGTAAACCGAACGCAGCAAAGTCATTCGTTATGTCTGATGCTGTTTTGATCAATAATGGAAGATATTTCTCGGTGAGCATCTTAAGAGAGGTCTCAGCGGCATTCACTGTCACATTTATTGCAGCAATTGTTTTTCCGTGAATATTGTGAATAGGCACTGCAGCCGACCGAACGCCATATGAAAGCTGTTCATCAGATAATGCCCACTTTTGTTTTCTAATTTTTGCCAAATTCAAATCAATTTGTTTGCGACTAGGTGTTATGCGTGGGATCACGCCTGAGTTGGATGGCAATTTCAGTACTTTGTCCAAAGTTCGCGTGTCTAAATCAGCGAGCATGACCATGCCCATCGAAGTTGAAATTGCGGGAAATCTCGTTCCGATATGAACAGAGATGCCAATTATTTTTGCAACTGGAACTCGAGCCGTATAAATGATGTCACTTCCATCTAACTCTGACATTGAGCTCGATTCCCCGGTTTTTTGTACAAGTGCAACTAGATGGGGTTGAACTACATCCCACATACCTTGCGAAGATACGTAGGAAGTGCCGAGTTCAAGAGTTTTTGGTGTGAGCATGTAATGACTACCGATGAGCCTCACATAACCAAGTTTTTCAAGTGTTAACAGCAGCCTTCGGGCAGTTGGCCTTGCGAGAGATGTGATTGTGGCTACGTCACTTACCGTAAGTTGCATTTTTGCTGGGGTGAATGCTTTTATGACGTCAATACCCCTGGCGAGCGATTCAACGAAATCTGTACTTTGCGGCAACTTAATTCGTTTTGATTTAATTTGCACGAAATCAAATCTACTTGGCGGGTTGAGCTTTTCGCCCTTTGTCCGCATTGTGGTAAGTTGTCCATTAACAAAAGCTAGGCATAAACAACATCAACCAACTTGAATGGAGAGACAATGTCACCAGCAACTGCGATTCAACGTCACCACCACTTAACTTTATGCACCGGTACCGCGCAAGAAGATTATGACTTTCACACAAAAATTTTGGGTCTTAAGAGTGTCAAGAAGACTGCTCTTTACGACGGCGTTGTTCCGATTTACCATTTGTATTACGGCAATGATCTTGGTGAAGAAAGCACACTGATCACATGTTTCCCGATGCGTCAGTCTGGTCGTGTCGGGCGAAAAGGCACTGGTCAAATAAGTGCGATCAGTCTTTCTGTGCCACAGTCAAGTCTCGGATTTTGGAGCAAGCGCTTAACTGATCACGGTGTAGCAAATAAAGAAGATCAGCGCTTTGGTGAGAAGATGGTTAAATTTCAAAACCCAGGCGGTATTGACTACGAACTTGTCGGCATCGCTGATGATGACCGTAAGCCCTACACGGGTGGTGGTGTGCCGAGCGAGTACGGGATTCGTGGAACACACGGCATCACAGTTTCGGTCGCAAGTTTTGAAACTTCACTTGAATTTATGGAACTCGCATGGAATGGCAAACAGACGGCAAAAGACGGAAACTCGGTTCGATTCGAAGTTGGAAGTGGCGGAACTGGAACCCTTGTCGATTTTCATCGCGACCCGAGCCTGGGTCAAGGTACGTGGACATTCGGTGAAGGAACAGTTCACCATTGTGCATTTCAGGTTGAAAGTCTTGACGTTCAAACAGATGTCAAAGCACATATTGAAGGACTCGGTTTCACTGATGTTTCCGATCGTAAAGATCGCGGATATTTTGAATCGGTTTATGTGCGTACACCAGGCGGCGCACTATTTGAAGCGACGGTTAGCAAGCCTGAAGGTTTTCTTATTGATGAGACTTATGAGAACATGGGGACTTCATTCCAAATTCCGCCTGTTTTTGCCGACCAGGCACAGTGGATCAAAGAGTTTCTAGAGCCACTCAATTACTAGGTGACAACTACTAATTATCACCTTCAGCAACGAGTCGAGTACTACGGCGTGCCACTTGTTGATGCGCAAGCTGTCGTCGTATTAGTACACGGACGCACGATTACGCCCGAGTACATGAACGATTTTGTTGTAAAGCGATTAGAAATTGAAAACATCGCTTATGTTGCCCCCGCGGCTCAAGGCAACACTTGGTTTCCAAAAGGATTTTTAGAACCACTTGCCGAAAATCAAATTGGAATCGACTTCACTTTGGAGCGCCTTGAAACCATTGGCGCTGAGCTATTAGAAAAAGGAATCTCGCCAAAAAAAATTATTTGGTGTGGTTTCTCTCAAGGTGCAAGCGCGCTTTGCCAATTTATGGCGTCTAAGCCTCGCCGATGGGGAGCATTAATCGCTTTCACCGGAGGCTTAATTGGTCCACCAGGAACAAAGTGGTTCATAGACGGAGAATTTGCAGGCATGCCGGCGTATTTCTGTACCAGTGATATTGACCCGCATGTTCCTGAGTTTAGAGTTAAAGAAACAGCCGCAGTATTTGAATCAGCTGGTGCCGATGTCAAATCTGAATATTTTGTTGGTAGACCCCACGAAATTTCAGACGCAGAAATTGCAAAAGCAAAATCAATGATTTTGCAAGTTCTTGCAACCTCTATTTAAATAGGCGTTTTGCCGCCAACTCTGCACCTTGTGCAAGTGACTTCAACTTCGCGAAAACCACATCTGGATCAATCGTCGTACTGCCGACGTGAATAGAGAATCCACAGTCGACACCTGCCAATAATCGATCTGGCTCAACTACTTCGCCCCATCGCTCAAGTCGGTCAGCGACAACTTCTGGGTGCTCAATATAATTTGACTGAGGTTCAATAACGCCTGGGCAAATAAATTTGTCTTTAGGGACGCCGAGTTCCTTGAGTACTCGCCATTCGTGAGTATGGCGCGGATTCGCACCCTCGAATAGCACTGTCTGAGGTTTGGCTGTCCAGACAATATCGATTATGTCAGCAATTGAAATGTCATGATGATGAGGCCCAGGATAGTTTCCCCAACAGAGATGCATTCGTAGTTGCTCAGCAGGGATATTTCGAACTGCGTGATTTAACGCCTCGATGTTGGTTCTAATCGCCGCCCGAAACTCATCGCGATCAAGTTTTGCGTACGCCGAATGACGTCCCATTGCAAGGTCTGGGCAGTCAATTTGCACAGTTGCGCCAGCCGCAGCAATTGTTTCATATTCAAATCGCATCGCTTCTGCAATCGCGAAAACGTATTCTTCGCGCGTTGGATAAAAATTATTTCCAAAAAAGAAGGACACCACTCCAGGCGATGCAGCACTCGTGAAAATATCCTTGTGCTTGTTGGCTGTTGCCGCCCGACGAAGCTCGGTCATGTCTTTTACTGCGGCCTTGCGGTCAACTACGTCAATTGGCCCAGTACAGGCTGGGGCAGAGCGCTTTCGCCGACCAGGGTTTCCAGCTACTGCTTCTGCGCTACGCGGAAAGTCAACCAAATCTTCAAAAAAGTATGTCTGTATTGATTCGCCAGCGAAACCCGAAAGCCTGTCTTTAACGTAAGTGCCATATGACGGCTTTGACATTTCGCCGTCATTAATAATCGTCACACCAGCATCTACTTGCTTTTTAACTACTTCATCAATCGCGCGCGAAATATAACTATCCAATGCGATGCGATCAACAGGTATCCCATCACCAACTGCCCACATCAGTTTGATCAAGTCATCTGGCCGCGGCAAACTGCCTGTATGAGTACAAGGGATGGTTTTAGGGTTGCGATTCATTTTGGATCCTTTTAGGTTCGCATTTGGTTAAAAATAAAACTGGCTCGACATGCAAATCGCATGCCGAGCCAGTTGATAATCAAAAATTAGTTATAAGTAATAACTAGTTATTGTCTTTCGGCTGGTACAAGGTTCCGATCAAGAATCCCCAAATGACGTGCCAAAGCAAAACGCCCGCTGGAAGCTTCCAACCATCAGGTCCGTCCATTAAGAATAATCCATAGCCCATTTTTGGAACATAGGCGTAAGGAACCAAGAAGCCAATGCTCACAATCGCCAAGACAACTCCGTAGAGAATACCTTTGATTACATGTGAACCTGGCAATTTTGCGCGTGCGACCATTCCGAACAAAATCGTGAATACGATTCCGTTTACATAGTGCATTGATTGACCCGCCCAATATTGCGCGAGTGGGCTGCCCCAGGTGTCTGCTCCACCGATCAACGCACCGTTGTACGCTGGCCAAGGCAAAGTTGGAAGACCAATTGCCTTGAAGCAATAACCTAAGTATGTAACAATTTGTGTTGCAACTAAGCCAGTTACGGCCAATCCACCAACTGGGTGACTTGCTACCCAACTGTGCCAGCGCGGGCTGGCGTCCATTCCTACTTTGCTCATTAAATAACCCCCGTATGTGTCGCGGACTGGTTGTCCGTTGAATGGACACATTACCACATCTCGTACAAAATGCAATAATTAACGCGAGCGTCCGCCCAAAATTTTGGCTCAAATTGAAGGAGGCTGATAATCGATATTTCGATCAATCGCCATGTAAACATCTATTCCGATTGGATTTTCTTGTTCTTCAACAAGGTGTCCGAGTAAGCCTGCACATCGAGCGAGCAATGCAACGCCACGCATCGCGCCCATCGGAAGATTAAGGTCGGCCAAAGCGGCACCGCAAACTCCTGCACCATTTAGCGGTAAATTTTTCTTAAGTATTTCTGAATGAACTCGGCCAATTGCTTCAAACAGGCTCAGATGATTTCCGAAAGTTGAGTTTTGTTTTGCAAGCGACATCAGCACCGGTGTTCTTGGATCGCCATTTTTGTGAACCGGATGCCCAAGCCCAGGAACGAATTTGCCTGAGTCTTTAGTTTTGGCAATTACATCACGTGCAACTTGATCCCAACCTTCAACAGTGGTTGGAATTTGTAAAAGCGAATTGATGTGATTGTTGAGAAACTTTGCACAGTCTTCTGTGACACCAAGAAAGCGCGATCCGCCACCGAGCAGACCTGCGGCCAATGCTCCTTGAAGCGAGTCAGGTGCGCTTGAATAAGTTAATCGCGCCGCGATTGCAGTTGGTGTAAATCCGTGGTCGGCGAGTGATGCAAGTACTGCCTCGAAAATTATTAGTTCACCTTTTGCAGGTTTGCGTTTCGCAATTAGGCAGAATGCGAGTTCGCCAAAAGATACTTTGCCAATAATCTCAGACGCAAGATCTTTGCCAAGCAAAGTGATTGAGTCTGCGGTTGATGTTCCGATTCCGGTTTGATATTTTTGTTCGCTAGTCATTAGCCCTGTGTTTCCTTTAGCCATTTTCGAATTTCATCCGAGTGCTCACCAAGATGCGGTGGAGGAAGCTCATATGAAAGCTCACCTTCACTGAAAGTTATTGGGTTTCGAATCAAGTCAACTTTTCTGTCGCCTTCGCCGACTGCAATTCGCGGCTTGAGCCCAAGTTTTTCAGCAAGTTCGACGCCATCGCCAATTGTGTTGATCGGTCCGCAAGGCACACCGACCTTGTTCAGCGCGATGAATAGATCATCGGCTGCCCATTCTGCCAACCGTGCCAGCAGCAGCGGCCGAAGTTGTTCACGATTTGCTGTTCGGTCAGAGTTCGCAGTAAAGCGCGAGTCGTCGGCAACGCTTTCAATTTCAAGAACTTTACAAAGCGCACGAAACTGCTTGTCGTTGCCGGCGGCAATAATCAAATCTCGATCTTTTGTTGGCAGAGCTTCATATGGAAAGAGGCTTGGGTGGGCATTGCCCATTCGAAAAGGAACCTCACCTGCAGCGGCATAGGCGGCAGTTTGATTGACAAGCCCAGACATTGCTGACGACAAAAGGTTCACTTCAACATGCTGACCTCGACCGGTATTTTCACGTTGGTGAAGTGCTGTTAATACGCCGATTAGGCCGTGTAGCCCCGCCATTACATCAAACACTGAAATGCCTGCACGAAACGGTGGACCATTCGGGTCACCGGTAAGACTCATTAAGCCAGACACGGCCTGCACGATTAAGTCGTAACCAGGCAACCATGCCCCTTCGGCAGTTCCAAAACCGCTGATTGATAGGTAGATCAACTTTGGATTTATCGTCGAAACAGAATCAAAGTCGAAACCGAACTTCTTTAGACCGCCAGTTTTGAAATTTTCAATAAAGATGTCGGCGCGCTTGATTAGTTCTAATCCGACTTTTCGATCTTCTTCACTAGAAAAATCAAGGATGAGTGACTTCTTATTTCTGTTGATTGACATGTAATACGTAGCGACACCATTTTTAGTTGGAGGCATCCAAGTTCGAGTGTCGTCGCCTTGTGGGCTCTCGACCTTGATCACAGTTGCCCCCATGTCTGCGAGCAACATTGAACAATACGGACCCGCTAAAACTCTAGAAAAGTCGGCAACGATCAAGCCATCGAGTGGCTTATGCGATGGCGACATTTTTTCGCTTACTAATTTTGCAATATTTAGCGATAAACGTTATTGCTGGTGTGATCGCCAGCGAGCCATTTTTCAAGATCCTTGTGCGCAGTGTTTTTTCGAGTTTTTGAAATCTCGCTCGAGTTCGGTACGTCTACAGTGAACTCAATCAACATTCCGTTTGGATCTTCTGTGTAAAGAGATCTGCAGTATCCATGTTCGAGAACGTAAGTACCTTCTGGCTTCCACTCGGCTTTCTGCAGACGATCAAAAATTTCTGATTGAAGTTCTGCTGTCACATTGAGTGCGATATGGCGAAACGGCGACGGAGTCAATTGCGGATCGAACAAATCTTGGTCACTCTTGTTCGCAAACTGAAAGAATGTCAATCCGCTACCGTCTCCGAGGCCGTAGAAAGTGTGACTGTAAACTCGTGGCGCACCAAACAGTTCGTCGGTCTCAGACCAAGTTGCAACTAATGGCAAGCCGATAAGTCCCTCATAAAATTTACGAGTGGCCTCTTGATCTTTTGTTAAATACGCTGTGTGATGTAAGCGACTTGGAATCGAAGTGTTAGTTGTCATTTTGATTACCCCTTGGACATGTGTCCGCTTAGTGGACATTTCTCTGAAAGATCAGGGTAACGGAAAAACCCTCAGAGTGTCAAGATTCGTTGGTTTTCATGCCAATAATTCTTTTGAGAAATCACCTTTTAGCCATCGCCGATGTGATGTGATTAGCTGCTTGAACTAATCGCGGAAGGTAATCGTCTTTCAATTGGCTCATTTTTGTGCGACCAGTTTGGGTACCGATATTGATCGCTGCAATTGTTCGGCCATGTTTGTCGCGAATTGGTGCGGCGATCGACCTGACACCATCTTCAAGTTCTTGGTCTAGTAGTGCCCAGCCTTGTTGTTTTATTAATGCAAGTTCCTTAGCCAGTTCTGTTTTCGTATTAAGTGTCTTCTCGGTCATCTTTGGGAAAGGCGCAGATTTCAGAAATTGCCTTTGCTCAACGGGCGTAAGCTCTGCGACAATAACGCGACCCATTGAAGTTACAAGTGCCGGTAGGCGCGAGCCGAGGGCAAGCCCAATTCGCATAATCCGTTTGGTCGGCACTCGAGCAATATAGACAATTTCAAACTCGTCGAGCACAGCAACAGAAACAGATTCATTTAGTTGATCGGATAGTGCCTCCATAAATGGTTGCGCAACTTCGCCAATTTGGGCAGACGCAAGATATGCGTAACCAATATCAAGTACTCGCGGTGTGAGTTCAAATTGCTTGCCATCAGATACGGCGTATCCCAATTTTTGCAATGTATGCAAACTTCTTCGCACTGTGGCCCTTGTGAGACCAGTCAGACGCGAAGCCTCAGCCAAAGTTAGGGCAGGATGTTCGGCCGAAAATGCTCGAAGCACGAGGAGACCCCGTGCCAATGACTGCACATAGTCGTTGCTGTTTGTTTCTTCATTTGACAAGTTAATTGGCTCTCTGTAAGAATGTTCTTAGAGCGTACAGTTGTGCGCAATGCGTACACAAATCAGTTTAGAAATTATGGGGGGATATGGCTTATAAAACAGTTTTCGGTTCGTTGGATAACTTCAGCAAAGGTCGAATCGACATCATTAACGATGATCCAAAACATTATGTCTTTTCAAATCTTTTCGAAGTTGCAAAGAAATCTAAACCTTGGGAGAAGGTAGCGGTCGGAATCAATCAAGAGTATGTTCTTGAAGCAATCCGAGCCGAAGGGCAAAGTGGATGGTATTCATGTGATCACGATGAGACGGTCATCTGCATGGATGGCAATGTTGAAGTCAATTTTGTAAAACTTGATACTCCAGTTGCGGCTTCTGGAAAATCTGGTGCGGTTGCAGTTAATGGTGAACCGGTCGGCAAAAAAATGGGCCGAGTCGTGCTGCAACGCGGACATCAAGCGTTGTTGCCAAAAGGCAGCGCTTATAGTTTCACGGCAAAAAAGACTGGTGTATTGCTTCAACAAACAATTATTGGAGATCTGACCAAACAGCGTTGGGCTCAGATCTGTCTAAGTTAAAAAGGAGAAATTAAAATGTCAACAACACAAGACTCAACAGTAAAAGCAAGTGGTCCAAATAATTTTGGTTACAACGATTTTGTACTCGGTAATTTTAAATTTAATCGAGATGAATATTTTGCCCACGTTTCGTGGCCAACGGGTTCGCATGCAATCAGCATTGACGATTTTCTTCGTGCATTGCAGCGTGACTGCGCATGGGATTTCTTTTACGGAACGGTCAATTTCGACCACGTTGTTGGAACCATCAACCACTACGGCAACGTAGACCTATTTGCTGGTCGATTCAACGAGGCATATCGTAAGGCTGAGTTGGATTATTCGGAAAATTTTGAGACACCAAATATCCGCTCAACGTTTCACTCGATGTTAGATAACTGGACAAATTCAACATTTGATCCGTTTGCAAGTCCTGCTGAAACTCAAGCTCCATGGGGCATTAAATCGGGTAGTAACACAGAGGCTGTTACTCGAAGACGTGTTGCCGCAGCGCGAATGGTTGGCGTCAAGGGAGACGAACAAATTCGAACTGATGCAACTGGGCACCCAATTAATCGAATGTTTGCGGACGTTCCCCAAGATGAACCACAGGTTTTTGCGGAGCCAGGTTTTGAAGGTGAAATCGCTGCATTCAATTTGTTTGCGTACCTCTCGCGATCAAACGTTACGTGGAACCCATCGGTCGTAAGTGTTTGTAAAGAAAGTCTTTACTGCCCAACTACCGAAGAATATATTTTGCCAATCGTGCACGGCAACGATCGCGTTGAATGGTTCATTCAATTGTCTGACGAAATCATTTGGGATGTTGCTGATCGCGAAACAGGTGCGCCACGCGCCAAAGTAACAATGAGAGCGGGTGACTGTGCTGCGATGCCAGCCGATATTCGGCACCAAGGCTTCAGTTCAAAACGATCGATGCTTCTCGTCTGGGAGAACAACTCAGCAGATTTGCCAGGGCTAATTGCCAGCGGTAAGGCACCGCAGTATCCGGTCAGTTTCTAAAACTAAATCGTGCAAAACCAGCTGTTCATTAACGGCGAGTTCGTTGACGCAATCGGTGGTCATCGCCTGCCAGTGGTTAACCCGCATGACGGTTCTTTGATTACTGAAATTGCTGAAGGCCGACAAGCTGATATTGATCTAGCAGTGGCGGCTGCAAAAGCAGCGTTTACAAAATGGAAAGCAGTTGCAGCAGCGGAGCGAGGTCGACTACTTCTTAAATTGGCGGACGCACTTGAAGCCAATTCTGAAGAATTTGCGCAACTTGAAAGCCTTAACACCGGTCACCCCATAAAGGACTCAAGATTTTTGGATGTGCCACGAACGGCCGCATGTTTTAGATATTTCGGTGGAATGGCAGACAAGATTCAGGGCGACGTAATGCCGGTAGAACCAGGGTTTTTAAATTACGTCGTGCGTGAGCCACTTGGAGTAGTCGGCGCAATAGTCCCGTGGAATTTTCCGTTGATGTTTTGCAGTTGGAAGATGGGGCCAGCACTTGCTGCAGGAAACACGATTGTTCTAAAGCCGAGCGAACTAACGCCACTGACGAGCTTGCGCTTAGCCGAGCTAATGCGCGAAGTTGGGTTTCCGAATGGGGTAGTAAATATCGTCCCTGGTTTTGGACACACCGCAGGTGAACGACTCGCAACTCATTCAGATGTTGCGAAAATTGCATTCACAGGTTCAACAACAGTTGGGCGACGCATTGTTGAATATTCGTCGAGCAATCTAAAACGAGTCCAACTCGAATTAGGTGGCAAAGGAGCAAACATCGTTTTTAACGATGCCAACATTGTGGCAGCGATAAACGGTAGTGCATTCGCAATTTTCCATAATCAAGGACAGGCATGTATTGCCGGAAGCCGTTTAATTCTGCAAGAAGAAATCGCCGAAGAATTTATAAGCAAATTCGTTGCTCTTGCGAAGTCAATCAAAATTGGAAACCCACTTGATCCAGCAACTGAAATGGGTCCACTCACTTCGGCAATGCACCGTGATCGTGTTCTTGACTTTGTAAAAGTTGCTGTTGATGAAGGCGGAGAAATTCTTACGGGCGGAAAATCTCCAGATGACCCCGCGTTGCGCAATGGTTGTTATGTTTTGCCGACGATTGTTCGCGTTCGTAACAACGAAAGTCGAGTATGCCACGAAGAAGTATTTGGCCCGTTCGTGACGGTGACGACATTTAAAACAGAGCAAGAAGCGCTCGAAATTGCCAATTCAACTGAGTACGGCCTCGGCGGTGGATTGTGGACGAACGATCTATCGCGCGCGCACCGTGTCGCTTCTCAAATTCGAAGCGGCATGGTTTGGATAAATTCATACAAGCGTGTGAGCCCAAATTCGCCGTTCGGCGGAACAGGCAAGTCTGGATATGGGCGCGAAATGGGATTCGAGGCGATACGCGAATACACCGAAGCAAAAAGTATTTGGGTCAATGTTGACGCAAAACTTCCACCTTGGTATCCGCGAGACGCGACAAAAAACTAATGGCCGAGATTCTTGAACTTAAAGACGCAGTTGCTCGCTACGTAAAAGACGGTTCAACAATTGCAATGGAAGGATTCACTCACTTAATACCCCACGCTGCTGGTCACGAAATCATTCGACAAGGTCGGCGCAATCTGCATGCAATTCGCATGACCCCCGACATGGTCTATGACCAACTAATCGGTGCTGGTTGTGTGAGCAAACTTACTTTTTCTTGGGGTGGCAACCCTGGTGTGGGATCGTTGCATCGCTTTCGAGATGCTGTCGAGAACAACTGGCCACATCAAATTGAAATCGAAGAACATAGCCACGCCGGAATGGCTGCTCGGTATGTGGCAGGAGCATCGGGGCTTCCGTTTGGAGTTTTGCGTGGTTACGTTGGCACCGATTTGGTAGATCAGACTTCATCGATCAAAACAATTATTTGTCCATTTACTGATGAAGAACTTACTGCTGTGCCAGCAATTAATCCAGACGTGACGATAGTTCATGCACAACGTGCCGACCGCGAAGGCAATGTTCAACTGTGGGGTCTTCTTGGTGTGCAACGTGAAGCTGTGCTCGCAGCCAAGGCTTCAATAGTGACTGTTGAAGAAATTGTAGAAAAGTTGACACCAGTAAGTGGTGCTGTAGTTATTCCGTCTTGGGTAGTGAGTGCAGTTTGCCATGTGCGAAATGGTGCGCATCCAAGTTATGCATCTGGTTATAGCGAACGCGATAATTCGTTTTACAAATCTTGGGACGACATTGCCAAGGATCGCGAGAGTTTCGAAAAGTGGATCGAAGTGCATATAAATGGTACGACAGATTTTGATTCTTTCAGTCGGTCGGTTGGCATTTCGGCTTTGGTATCAACCAATGGCTAAGACATCAACTAGCGCATCAACTAGTGCATCGACTAGCGCAAACACGATCTCAACTGATGACCTGATGATCGTCAATGCTGCGCGAGTGCTGGGCACTTTGGCTGCCGCTGGCAAGGCTGTTTGTTTTGTTGGTATTGGTTTGCCGAGCACTGCAGCAAACCTTGCGCGTCATTTATATTCGCCCGAGCCTGTCCTTATATATGAGTCTGGATGCATCGGTTCAAAGCCAACGCGGTTGCCTCTATCAATCGGAGACGGCGAACTTGCTGATACTTCAGACTCGGTCGTGAGCGTTCCAGAAATATTTTCGTATTGGTTGCAGGCTGGTCGAATTGATGTTGGTTTTCTTGGCGGTGCTCAACTCGACAAATTCGGAAACATCAATTCAACGGTTATTGGCTCATACGACAAGCCAAAGACCCGCTTGCCCGGTGCCGGCGGCGCACCCGAGATCGCGGCTACTGCTGGCCAAGTAATTGTCATCATGCGTCAAACAAAAAGGGCTTTTGTTGATCGGTGTGACTTTAGAACTTCTTTCGGATTTGGTGATGGCCCGGGTCACCGTGAGCGACTGGGTCTGCGCGGTGGAGGGCCCAAAATTGTTATTACTGATCTTGGGGTTCTTGAGCCAGATCCAGAGACGTGCGAACTTGTGCAAACGCAAATGCACCGTGGGGTAACTGCCGAACAGTGCATCGAAAATACGGGATGGAAACTTCGTATTGCCAAAAATATCTTTACAACAGAAGCAGTAACCGATCGTGAAATTAATGCTCTTAGAGAATTGCAGAGTGCTTAATGAGCGCTTCATCATTCGCATACGTGCAGAGAAATCGCAAAATGGTTTTCGGTCCTGGTGTTCGCAATACTTTAGGTGCTGAAGTTTCAGAGCTAAATGCGCAGAAAGTTTTTTTAATTCTTGATGGTGGCGCATTAGCGCTTCAAAAATCAATTGAAGAACTAATTGGCCGCAAATTGGTTTCAACTTGGACCGATGTCAAGCAACACGTACCCGTTGAACTGGCAGAAGCAGCACGTAATGCGGCAACTAATTCGAGCGCCGATTTGGTTGTATGTGTTGGCGGCGGGTCATCAACTGGTTTAGCCAAAGCAATTGCACTTTCGCACCGAATTCCAATTATTGCAATACCAACGACTTATGCAGGTAGTGAACAAACAACTATTTATGGATTAACCGGAGATCGACATAAACAGACAGGTAGTGATGCGATTGTCTTGCCTCGTGTGTCGTCTGTATGACGCCGAATTAACCGTCGACTTACCCTTAAGCGTCACCGGTGCATCTGCATTTAATGCACTTGCCCACAGCGTTGAATCACTTTATGCAACAGGTTGCAACCCGATTACGACGGCGATTGCTCTTGAAGGTGTTCGAGCAATAAATTTGTCGTTACCAGTTGTCATGTCGAGCCCTAAAAATATTGAGGCACGCGCTCAACTTCTTTATGGTGCTGCAATGTCTGGCATCTCGCTAGGTGATACGTCTGCTGGTTTTCATCACAAGATTTGTCACGTTTTGGGCGGGGCGTTCGGGTTAGTTCATGCCGATGCACACTCAGTTGTTTTGCCGCATGCAATTGCGTTTAACGCACCTGTCTTGCCATTTGAGATGGCTCAATTAGCGCACGCTTTAGATTGTCGCCAAGACGACGTCGCGGGAAGTCTTTGGGATCTTGCAAAGCGCAGTGGCGTCCCATCATCTCTTGCTGAACTTGGCCTGCATCGTGAAAATCTTGCAGAAGTGGCAACTCGGGCAGCAGCCGAGATTCGTACAAATCCTCGAAACTTCGACGCAGCATCAATTGAGTTGCTGTTGCAAGGAGCCTTCGATGGAGTCAGACCGGTAGCGGCAAATTAGAGTAATTGATTTTTAGATACGAATTAACAATAAACATAAGCAACATAAACCAAAACCAAAAAGGAGAAATCAAGTGAGTGAAAACATAGAACAAGACAGTGGCTTTCGAGCCCCGATAGGGAGACGTAAGTTTCTCGCATTGAGTGGTGGCGGAATCGCAGCAGCGATTCTTGCTGCATGCTCAAATTCGGATAGTGCAACTACAGACACGACTGCAACTGCAGAAACAACTGCACCTGCGACAGACACTGGTATCACTGGCGGAGGTGGCGCTGACGGCACCATCAAAATCGGTTATGTATCACCAGCGACAGGTCCACTTGCAGCATTCGCTTCGGCAGATGCATTCATTTTCGAGGGAATTAAAACATTCCTCGCCGATGGACTTCGTGTTGGTGGCAAGTCATACAAAGTAGAAATCCTCTCCGAGGACTCTGAGTCTGATCCAACAAAGGCGGCTGCCAAGGCTGGCAAGTTGATCACCGAAGACGGAATTGACTTGATGCTTGTAGGTAATACTCCAGACACAACCAACCCAGTATCAGATCAGTGCGAAGCAAACGGCGTGCCTTGTATCTCAAGTCTCGCACCGTGGCAAGCATGGTTCATTGGTCGAGGTGGAAAGCCAGGAGAGACAACTTTCAACTGGACATACCACTTCTTCTGGGGTCTTGAAGACATCATTCCACAATTTATTTCAATGTGGAGTTCACTTGACACCAACAAGTCAGTAGGTGGATTGTTCCCTAATGATGGTGACGGAAACGTATGGGGCGACACCACAGTTGGTTTCCCTCCAGCATTGACTGGTGCAGGTTTCACATTGACCGATCCAGGTCGATACGAAAACTTGAACCAAGACTTCACCGCACAAATTGCTGCGTTCAAGAAAGCGAAAGCTGAAATTATCACTGGTGTAGTGATTCCTCCAGATTTCCCAACTTTCTGGAAGCAAGCAAAACAACAAGGCTTCGTGCCAAAGGCTGCATCAATCGGAAAAGCATTGCTCTTCCCAGAATCGATTCAAGCACTTGGCAAAGATGGAATTGGTCTCTCATCTGAAGTTTGGTGGAGTCCAAATCATCCATATTCAAGCTCGCTCACTGGTGCGTCTGCAAAAGAAGTCGCAGACGCGTACACGGCTTCGAGTGGTGCACAGTGGACACAACCAATCGGTTTTGCTCACGCATTGTTCGAAGTTGCAATTGCGGCACTCGTTGCAGCGGGTAGCACCGATAAGACTGCTGTTCGCGATGCAATCAAGACAATGAAAATTGATACCATCGTTGGAACAGTCGACTTCACAAGTGGACCAATTCCAAACGTTGCTAAGACAGCGTTGTGTGGCGGTCAATGGCGTGAAGCAGATACTCCAACCGGTTATGACCTAGTGATTGTTGACAACAGCCTCAATCCTGGTGTGCCAACTGGTGGAACTATTGAGCCAATCACGGCATAAGTAGCGGAGAATAAAAGAAGTGACAGAGTTACTTGAACTTGTGGGGGTTTCGAAGCAATTCGGAACCCTCACGGTTCTTGAAAATTTGAATGCATCCATAAAATCTGGTTCAGCGTTGGGTGTTGTTGGGCCAAACGGTGCAGGCAAAACCACGATGCTAAATATTCTCGCTGGAGATCTCGCACCATCTAGTGGCAGTGTGTTGTTCGAGGGCATAGATATCACCAGCGTGCCTAGTCATCAAGCGAAGCCGCAAAGGTATTGGTCGTACTTCGCAAATTCCGAGACCATTTGAAGGTCTAACTGTTTATGAAAATATTCTTGTCGGCGCAACTTTTGGACGCGGAAAATCGCGAAAATCAAAATCAATAAATCAAGCCTGTGCTTTTGCTCTTGAAACAACTGGGATGACTTCAAAAGCAAATGTCGTTGCTGGTCAACTTACTTTGCTTGAGCGAAAAAGACTTGAGTTGGCTCGAGCACTTGCAATTGAGCCTTCGGTTTTATTGTTGGATGAAATTGCAGGCGGACTTACAGAAATGGAAGTTCACGAATTAATTGCAACAATTAAATTAATTCGCACAACTGGCATCACCTTAATTTGGATTGAACACATTGTGCACGCACTTACTTGAAGTCGTAGATCAACTTTTGGCAATTGACTATGGGCGAGTGTTGATGTGTGGCGATCCGAAATCAGTGATGGCTTCACCTGAAGTGCAGAGCATCTATTTGGGTAATGAGTAGTTTTTAGATGTCGCTTCTTGAAGTACGCAATTTGTCTGCGGGCTATGGGCAGTTTCAAGCGTTGTTCGACATTTCGTTGAATCTAAACGAAGGCGCAGCAATCGCGGTTATCGGCGCCAATGGTGCGGGAAAGTCAACGCTATTGAAATCTATAGCCGGCGTTGTTGATGTGATCTTCGGTGAAATAATTTTTGACGGTGAATCAATTGTGAATTTGCAGCCGCACGAGCGACTAAATAGGGGGATTGCATTAGTCCCTGAGGGTCGACGAATTTTTCGAAGCCTTACAGTTGACGAAAATCTCTCAATCGGCGCATATTCTCGACGGCAAGGAGTTTGGAATCGTGATCTTGTTTACGAGGTGTTTCCGATGTTGGCGAAACTCACTGATCGACGCGCCGACAAACTCTCTGGGGGCGAGCAGCAAGCTTTAGCAATTGGTCGCGCGCTAATGAGCAACCCCCGACTGCTTTTGCTTGACGAAGTTTCTCTTGGTCTTGCCCCAATAATTGTAAAAAAACTCTACGAGATTCTTCCAAGAATTCGTGCAACTGGTTGCTCTCTAATTTATGTTGAGCAAGACACTAATCAAGCTTTGTCAGCGAGCGAGTATGCATACTGTTTGCTAGAGGGTCAAGTTTCGCTTGAAGGTAAACCTGCTGATCTTTCACGAGAGCAAATAGCGTCCGCATATTTCGGGATTGGTGTCAACAAGTGAATTGGTTAAATGCGATAATTCAAGGAGTTTTAGTCGGCGGACTTTATGCAATGTATGCGACCGGGCTTTCGGTTTCATTTGGTGTAATGCGACTAGTCAACTTGGCACATGGAGATCTTGCCGTCGGTTCAGCATTTATTGCGTCTACTTTTTGTCTAGCAACTGGGCTCAGTCCATTTTTGGCGATTTTTGTGGTTCTGCCGTTATCCGCACTTGTCGGTATTGGATTACAAGTTGCGGTTTTCAATCGTGTCGTTGGCGTTGATCCGTCGTATCAAATAGTTGCAACTTTCGGATTGTCAATTGCAATACAGAATGTTCTCTTGCAGCAATACGCAGCGAATCCAAGAGCCTTGAACATTGGTGACTTCGGTAATCGGTCTCTCAAATTGGTTGGGGACGATGTCGTGATTGGGTTGTTTCCGCTAAGTCGATTTGTAGTTGCTGTTTTGGTATTAGTTTTACTCTCACTTTTTATTGGTAGAACCAGAATCGGCAGAGCGTTTCGAGCGACATCAGATGACCCGGATATCGCCCGACTGATGGGGGTAAACATTCGCGTTATTTATGCGGTCGCTTTTGCGATCGCCGTTACAACGGTGGCGCTCGCTGGCATTTTCAACGGCATGCAGACGCAGTTTTCTGCGGCCGATGGCCCAGCACTTCTTATATATGCATTTGAATCAGTCATCATCGGAGGTCTCGGATCGCTCTGGGGAACCCTCTGCGGCGGAATAATTCTTGGAATTGCACAGACAATCGGCGCAGAGATCGACCCAGGTTGGAAGCAACTAATCGGTCATCTTGTCTTCTTGATCGTGTTGCTAGTGCGTCCAATGGGAATTTTTGGAAAAGACGAACTTCGATGACAAGTATTCAAGAATTCAGCGTTAGTCGCACCACTATTACGAGTCGAATCTGTCAGTCAGTACTTCTAATCTGTGTTTTTTGGATGTTGTTTATTGCATCAGGTGACAACAAAGCATCGCAGGGAAAAATAATTGATCTTTGTGTTTTTATCGTTCTTGCATCTATGTGGAACCTGTTGACAGGTTTCAGTGGATTAATTTCAATTGGGCAGCAGGCCTTTGTCGGGCTCGGCGCATATTCGCTTATCGTGCTGGCAAACGGAGCGGGAATAAATATTTACTTAGCTGTTATTCCATCGGCAATCATTGTTGCAGTCATTTCGATTCCGCTGGGTTTAGTTGCGTTTAGATTGCGTGGTGGATATTTCGCCATCGGTACTTGGGTAATTGCTGAAGTTGTCAGGCTGATTGTAAAAAATAATCAAAGCTCTGTCATTGGGGCGGGTACAGGTACCAGCCTTGAAGTACCAGAATCACTTAAGAGCGGTCGATATCAGGTGACAACTTTTATTGCTATATCAGTTGTGGTTGTATCAGTGGTTTTTGTTTATCTCTTTTTGCGAAGCCGCTTTGGTTTGGCACTTCAGTCAGTTCGAGATAACGAAACTGGGGCTAGGTCGCTTGGTGTTGACTCTTATCGTGTTCGATTTGTCGTTTATATAGTTGCATCATTTTTCACATCGTTAGCCGCAGCAACTTATTACATCAAGGGCTTAAGTGTGCAGCCAGATGCTGCGTTCAATATTGGTTCTTGGACAGCACCAATAATTGTGATGGTAGTGATAGGTGGCATCGGCACGATTGAAGGACCGATTATTGGTGCAGTTCTTTATTATTTAGTTCGTGACTTTGTGAGCAAGCACGAATTTTTCTCAGACCCAACTTTCTTGATTCTGACTGGTGTCGTTGCGTTAATTTTTGCTCTTTTCGTCAAAGGCGGAATCTGGGGTTTGCTACTTAGAAAGTTTCCCAAACTTACTGTCTTCCCCGTCAAACGGCGTGTGCATATTGAAAATTTTGAATTTGATCAGAGAGGTAACTAAGTCATGGCGAGTTCGGCAATACAAGACGTTTACATTATTGATGCTGTTCGAACACCGATTGGCAAATTGGGCGGAGCATTATCTGGAGTCCGCGCCGATGATCTTGCTGCGCACGCAGTTAAATCAATAGTTGCTCGAAATCAAAACTTGAATCCTGCCGATATTGACGAAGTTTATTTTGGTGATGCAAATGGTGCAGGCGAAGATAATCGAAACGTTGCTCGAATGGCTGTTCTGCTATCTGGTCTTCCAACGACGGTGCCAGGTGCGACTGTAAATCGTTTATGTGGTTCGGGTTTAGAGTCAGTTTTTAGTGCTTCACGTGCAATCGCCGTAGGCGAAGTTGATGTTGTCATCGCAGGTGGAGTTGAATCAATGACTCGTGCGCCTTGGGTGATGCTTAAACCGTCAAAAGCGTTTCCGACTTCGCACGAGCAAATGTGGAACTCGGCCCTTGGGTGGCGAATGATTAATCCAAATATGCCTGAGGCATGGACGGTTGCACTTGGCGAAGGCGCCGAATTGCTTGCTGATAAATATTCGATAACCAGAGATCAACAAGATCAATTCGCCGCGACATCTCATGCAAAAGCTTCTGCCGCTTGGGATTCAGGGTTTTTCGCTAATGAAGTCGTTGCATATCCCAACGTCGAACTTGCTCGCGATGAATGCATCCGCGCTGACAGCACCGTAGAGAAGCTTGCGAGCTTAAAACCTGTTTTTCGTAAAGGCGGCACCGTTACCGCCGGTAATTCTTCGCCAATGAACGATGGCTCAGCAGCAACATTGCTGATGTCAAGTGCGGCGTTAGGTCGAACCGGTGCGAAACCGCTTGCTCGAATAGTTTCACGAGCAACCGCCGGAGTTGAGCCGCAACTTTATGGAATCGGCCCAGTCGAGGCTGCGCAAAAAGCACTTGCACTTGCAGGCCTTACTTGGGATGACATCGACAGTGTTGAATTGAACGAAGCCTTTGCGGCACAAAGTTTGGCGTGTTTACGCGCATGGCCAGAGCTTGATAAAAATAAGGTTAACCCACAAGGTGGTGCGATAGCGATCGGTCATCCTCTTGGTTGCTCTGGTGTTCGTATTCTTTCAACGCTTGTTCATAATTTACAACGCACAGGTGGTCGTTACGGATTAGCCGCGATGTGTATCGGCGTCGGCCAAGGAATTGCAATTGTTATTGAAAATAGTTCATCAAATAAGGTCATTTAAATATTGGAGGTTTGAATTTATGTCAAGTCGAATTACGCCCGCAGAACATTTAGAAGAAGTACAGAAGTCTTTTGATGATTCAATAAACCCGCGACTGGTCGAAGTTATGAGAGCGGCAGTTAAACATTTGCATGCTTTCACCGCTGAAGTTGGGCTGACACATAAAGAATGGTTTGCCGGAATAGATTTTTTAACGCAAACAGGAAAGATGTGTGACGAGGTACGTCAGGAATTCATTTTGCTTTCAGACACTCTTGGGGTTTCGATGTTGCTCGAAATGATTAACTATTCGGCGTCTGAAGGTGCCACAGAGCCAACGGTTTTTGGACCGTTTCATGTTGATGGGTCTCCACACAGAAAAAATGGCGATTCAATTGTTGACCAAATATTGCCTACCGACAGCCCGCTAGTTTTTACTGGAACCGTTTGTGATTTAAACGGAAAGCCGATTGTGGGTGCGTCATTAGATGTCTGGCAAGTTCAATCAAATGGACTTTACGATGTGCAGCAAGGTGCTAGCCAGCGCAACCTTCGTGGAATCTTTAAAACTAACGCCGACGGAGCTTTCACTATCAATACTGTGCGCCCAATTGATTACACAATTCCCGACGATGGACCTGTCGGCAAAATGCTAAGAGCATCAGGGCGACATCAATGGCGACCAGCGCATATTCATATGGTTGTTTCGGCAGAAGGATTCATCCCCGTTATAACTCATTTGTTTGATCGAGCATCAAAATATTTAACTAGCGATGCCGTGTTTGGGGTAAGGGATTCACTTATCGTCGATATGTCAAATGGCTACTGCAAGTATGACTTCGTTCTAGACTCAGCAAGTGAGTGAAGTGCACTCGCTTGACTGAATAGTGTGACCCTCAAAAATCAGAAGGAGGTTCTCACGTGCGATTTGACGAGCAGTTAGAAAGTTTCAAACAAGACGGAACATTGTCGGCGGAGCAGGCCGAGATGTTGCGCAACGCAACACGGTTTCCGCTCAACTCTTCCGAAATCGTGACGATACTCGGTGGCTTTTTCGCAATCCTCGGTGCGATTTGGCTCATTGGCCCACTGTTTGAAGATGTAAGTCGTCTGATCGTGGTTGCAACTCTCTATTTAATTTCTGGACTATTAGTGCTCGCATTTCGTTTACTTGTCAAAAAATCACAATTCGCTAATGCTGCTGAAGTCGTTGAAACTCTCGCGATGTTGTGTTTCGCCATCGCAACTGGCATCGCCGTAAGTTCGCTCAATGAAGAATCTGAAGTTGCGGTCTTCGTTGCATCAATCCCGGCTTTGGCTTATGGGGTCTGGCGGTCAACATTAAGAAGATTCTCAAGTTCAGCAATCATCTCAGTCAGTGCTGTGGCATTTATGCTTTCAGGTTTGACGATGATTGATATTTCGCAAGATACCGCTGGTCTTTGTTTAATCGGTGTCGGCGTAATCCTGCTTTGGTGGGCGCAACAACCAAAAGTTGTCGGCAAATTCACGTTACGGTTTTTCGGTTCGATTGTCGCGTTAGCTGGACTAATGGTTCCATCATCGGATCTCATCTCTAACGAATATATTTCTGCCACTGTCCAAGCGATATGTGCTGTCGCATTGTTTGCTTATGGTGTCAAAAAGGTTTTCCCCGAAGTAATTGCGATAACCGCCGTAGGGGTAGTCGTTTCG
Source organism: Ilumatobacteraceae bacterium (assembly GCA_964203235.1). Classification (GTDB taxonomy): domain Bacteria; phylum Actinomycetota; class Acidimicrobiia; order Acidimicrobiales; family Ilumatobacteraceae; genus BACL27. The sequence goes on along the minus strand of CAXNLE010000002.1, from coordinate 213,331 downwards.
GAAGTTGAATTAATCACAGCAATCACCGATAGTTCAACCCTGCAAGGTTTGGCAACTTTGTTAACTGGTGGGGTAATTGTTTTGTTTTCGCTTCGAAAACTGCGCGCTGAACGAATTCCTAGTTAGTTTTTGTCTATAACCACTTATATTTACGAAACAAGCGAAACAAAACTGAACAGATGAGACCCAAGGCACCGAGCACTACGAAGTATCCATATCGCCACTCAAGTTCAGGAAGATATTCAAAATTCATACCATATACGCCAGCGATCATCGTCGGCACCGCACCGATGCCGATCCATGCTGAAATTTTACGCATATCTGAATTTTGTTGAGTCTGGACAAGCGCAGAGTTGGCGTGTAGCGCCGCGTCCATTATTTCGTTCATTGAACCAACCTCATCAATTACTTTTAGTAAGTGGTCGCGAATGTCAGAAAACAAGTCAATCCACTCGGCGCCAACTCCATTTACTTTGCCAGAAATAATCTGCTCAATCGGTTGCAACAGTGGCATGACCGCTCGGCGAAATTCAATCAGTTCGCGTTTTACGAAATATAAATCGCTTGCTGGGGCAGGCTGATCATCGTCAAAAACAGAGTCTTCAATTTGATCCACATCTTCGCCCAAACTTGAGCACACGTGCAAATATTGGTCAACAAGTCTGTCAACGATCTCATGAAGAACGGCGGTGGTGCCACCTGCCAGACGGTCCGGATGATTTTCTAAGTCTGCCCTTATTGTTCCGAGTGGTATCACATCACCATGACGAACTGTAAGCAAAAAATTTTGCGCGAAAAATATTGTGATGTCGCCGACAACTATTTTTTCTGTTTTCGTATCATATGCAATAGTTTTGAGCAACAAAAGCGAGTGCTCGCGGTAGTGATCAAGTTTTGGCCGTTGGGTATTTGATAGAGCATCTTCAACTGCTAGTGGGTTGAGATGAAATCTGTTCTGAAATATCTTGAGTTCGGACTCTGATGCATTGACGAGTCCAACCCAAATAAATTGAGACTCACCGCTTTGTACTTCGCCGTGAACTCGCTTGCCGTTTACGTATTTTGCTTCGTCAACGATCACTCACTCAGATTAGTCGCGCTTATTCAGCCTCGGCGGCGAGTGCGAGCCACGTTTCTTCTGCCGCCTTAACTTTGGCTTGGGCTTTAGCCAATTCAGCGCCGACCTGCGCCAACTTGACGTGGTCGTTTTTGGTAGTCGCCATTTGCAAAGTCAACTTTTCGAGTTCTGCTGTGGCCTTAGTTAGTGCAGTTTCTGCTTGTGTAACTAATCGGCGCAGTGTGCTCGGACTCTTCGAAGATTTTGGCTTTTGACTTAACTCAGAAGCAGCCACGCTTGGTGTGCTGATTAATTTGCCGCGCTGTGCCCCAGTCATTTGTTCTGTTGGCGCCGAATTTCGTTGTTTCAACCAACCAGCCACGCCTCCGCGCACGACTGCAGCGCCACCGACACCATCAAGGGCCAGAACGTCAATCACAGTTCGATCTAAAAATATTCGGTCGTGGCTAACGACGACAACAATGCCTGGCCACTCATCTAAATAATCTTCAAGTGCGCGAAGCGTGTCAAGATCTAGATCATTTGTCGGTTCGTCAAGTAGTAAAACATTTGGTTGTTCAATCAGTGTCAGCAGAAGTTGCAGTCGTCGACGCTCGCCACCTGACAAAGTCGAAATCGGTGCATACTGCGTGTCGCCGTCAAACCAAAACTGGCGCATTAACTGATTGTCTTCAATCGATGGCTGACCTTTGTCTCCTGCGACTGCTTCGCGCACGCGTTGGTTGACATTTAGTTCGCGCCCGAGTTGGTCGTAGTAGCCAATTTTGACGGTGCTGCCAATATCCAAATGTCCGTGCGTTGGTTTGAGTCGACCAGAAATTAAATCAAGCAACGTGCTTTTGCCTGCGCCGTTTGGTCCGACAATTCCGAGACGATCGCCAGGTTCTAGTTCATGGTCAAACGGATTCAAAACAAGCGCGCTTGCATCAGCACCTGAGTCAGTTTTTGCCGCAGTGCCAGGTTTTGCGCCCGGCCACGAAAAGCCAACGCCGTGTAGTTCTACTCCTTTTGAACCGAGTCGTTGATTGCCGAGGGATAAACCAATTTCGCCCGCTCGTGCAGCAGCCTCCGGTCGGCGATTAACGAGTTCTGTTGCTGCAGCAATTCGCGCTTTTGGTTTTGTTGTTCGCGCAGGTGCACCGCGACGCAACCATGCAAGTTCGGTGCGTGCTAAATTTTTTCGTTTCTGTTCGGCAGTCGCTGCTTGCTCTTCGCGCTCAATGCGTGCCGAGAGATAAGCGGCGTATCCCGAGCCAGCGTTGCGATTCGCAGGCATGTGGAGATATGCGTGGCCACGATCAATCTCAAGAACTTTTGTTGTAACACGATCAAGCACGTGACGATCGTGTGTCACCAAGATTAATCCGCCACGATAATTTGCCAGCCACTCTTCGAGATAGGCAATTGCATCGAGATCTAAATGGTTGGTTGGCTCATCGAGAATTAATGCATCCCACTCGCTCACAAGTAGCGCCGCGAGAGCAACGCGTTTTTGTTGTCCGCCAGAGAGTTCATTCGTTTGCGCGTCGATTAAGCCAGTCATGCCGAGTCGATCGAGCATTGCTTCGCCACGCCAATCTTCACCTACCGCGTCGCGCACAGTTCCCTTTGGCAAAACAGGTTGTTGTGCAAGAATGCCAATTCGTGCGCCGCGACCGTATCGCACGACGCCTGCATCTGGTGAGTAGTCGCCACTTAAAATTCTTAGCAACGTGCTTTTGCCGCAACCGTTTAATCCAACAACGCCGATTCGATCGCCGTCGCTGAGGGTCAAAGAAATATCGTCGAATAACGGGCGATTCGGTCGAGAGGCTTTTAGCCCTTGGGCGTCAATCAAAATCACAGCCTTTTAGGCTACGAGTAGAGCCCTGACTATGGTTGATATCTATGCCTGACTTTCTAACAAACTATGCGCAAACTCAGCCCAACAAGTTGGCTGTGATTGATGACCGACATAATGGCAAAATTCGCACACTGACTTGGCAGCAACTCAATGAACAAGCGAATCGTCTGGTGAATGTTTTGACCGACATTGGTGTCACCGAGCCGGGTGAAAAAGTTGTGTGGTGCGGGCAAAACTCTGTTGGTGTCGTAGTGATGACAAATGCTGCACGAAAACTTGGCATTACTTCAGTGCCACTCAACTACCGATTGAGTGATGACGAGTCGGCATATGTCACAGATCACTGTGATGCCACAGTTGTTTATGTAGACGCCGAAAACGCGGCAACTTTTGAGCGCATCCGCGATCGAATTCCGAAAGTTAAAAAAATTCTGGTTTACGATGGGGCTGCGCTTGAGTCAATGCTTTCATGCGATGAACTAATGGCAGCGGCATCACCGCTTGAGCCAGCCATAATCGCAAGCCGCGAACCCGGTGCAACAATGATTTACACGTCTGGCACAACAGGCAAACCAAAAGGTGCGCTACGAACTTCGCGCACAAGTCCAGAGCAAGGTTTGGCACTTGCTCAATTACTCGGCGCTTCACCAAATGATGTTTATCTGACGACCGGCCCGCTTTATCACAGTGGCCCCGGTGGTTTTATGGTCACGGCATTGGCATTCGGTCAGACGATTATTACGCAGCGTAAATTTGATCCGCAAGATTGGCTGCGTCTTGTTGATAAATATAAAGCCTCGACAACTTTTAGTGCGCCGACACCGATTCGAATGATCTGCAATCTGCCACCTGAGATTAAGAAAAATTACAATGTCTCATCAATGCGATGCATGGTCGCCAATGCTGCACCGTGGAGCATGACGCTGAAAAAAATGTATTTAGATTATTTTCCCGCAATTTCGCTCTACGAGATTTATGGCTCAACTGAACTTGGCGTCAACTGCGTGCTGTTACCCGAAGATCAGTTGCGAAAGCCTGGCTCATGCGGCAAACCATCCCCGTTAGTTGAAATTAAATTATTTGACGATGACAGCAATGAGGTAACTGGTTTTGGCCCGCAACAAACGGGTGAGTTATATGTCAAGAGCCCATCGGTATTTGCTGATTACTACAAGCAGCATGACAAGTACGTTGCCGACCAAAAGCACGGATATCAGACAGTCGGCGATATCGCGTATCGCGACGAAGAGGGATACCTATATATATGTGATCGAAAGAAAGACATGATCATTTCGGCAGGCATGAATATCTACCCCGCTGAGATCGAAGGCGTGCTTGAGAATCATCAAGAGATATACGAAGCGGCCGTATTTGGCATTCCGAGTGAAGAGTGGGGTGAAAGTGTGCACGCAGTGATTGTTCGTCGCCCGGGCTCAACACTCACCGAGGCCGATGTTGATGTTTATGCTCGCGAACATTTAGCGAGCTATAAAATTCCGCGGTCAGTCACTTGGAGCGATGAACTACCAAAGACCGGCTCAGGCAAAATTCTGAAGCGTGACTTGCGTGCCCCATATTGGGCAGGTCGTGCATCGCAGGTCTAACATTACTTTGTGCCGAGTGTGCTTGAGATACCAAAAGCGTTTACACCAACGGGTGGTTATGGTGCAGAAATGCCCGCGCCTGTGTTGGCAAATTGCACTGACCAACTCGCGTTAAATTTTCCAGATTTTCGTGGATTATGGCGGGCGATTGATGTTCGAGTTAACGGTGAAGTTGCGCCCGCACAACTCAAAGTTTGGCAGCATCTTGAGCGCATTGAGCAGGCTGGCAATCGTGTTGTTATCACTGCAGGTGGTGTGTTGCATGACATGTACGCCGATGGGACTTTTGAAAACGGAGTCAACGATGTGATGGCCGCAGACTTTGTTACTCCGATTTCTATTTCTGCAACTTTTGAAAACGACGTTCTTGTTTTGCGTCCACGTGGATTAGAAGGCGTTGAAGTAAAACGCTGGCTCGATGGTGATCATCTGGTGTGGGAGTACAGCACATTTTTCACTGTCCGCCTCGAGCGTGTTTCTTAATTCAAATTCGAAGTCGCACAATTTTTATTTTAAAGTCGCGAAAAGTGTGGGGAAGACTTTAGAAACTTTAGCCGTTAAATAATCACCGTAAGTCCCTGTCCATGCTTGAACGCTCGTACCATCCCAGCGTCGCGCGGCATCATCGCTAGGTGGCGTGCCGTCAAGTGGCAGTGGCTCGACCGATGCATCCCACGACGGATCAATAAAAAACGGATACGACATACGCTCACGCCCGCTCGAATTCTTAACTCGATGCGCAGTTGAGCGATATCGGCCGAGAGTTAGGCGATCGAGCATGTCGCCAATATTTACAACGAACACATCTGGTTCTGCTGGCACGTCAAGCCAAATCTCGCCGTCACTCGCACTGCTCACACCTCCGTTCTTTGCAGCACCAGGCATTTTCACTTGCAAACCACCGCAATCATCTTGCGCAAGAATCGTTAGCAATCCGTAATCTGTGTGCTCAGCGACGCCCCATTCACTAATGCCATCTTGGGGCAAACGCAAAATATCAATCGGCGGATAATGAAATATTCGAAACAAACAAGTCGGCTCACGCGCAATAGTTTGTGCAAACCAATCGGCTGGCATCTGCAAACCCAAAGCAACACCGCGCATTAAAGCATCGCCGAGATTCTGCATCGCCGCAAACCATTCGTCGGCACACGCACCCAACTCGGCGGGTAATTGCGGGTACAAATTTGCACCATGCAAAGGGGTTCTGGGCAATTACGCGCGGATCGTTCGCCGGCAATTGTTGACCTATATATAGGCCTTCTTTGCGGTCGGGCACACCAGAGGTCAGTTCATCCCCAACACCAAACCAACCTCGCCAAGCCGAACCTGCAAGTGGCATCGCACATTTCTGTTTTTCGGTTTCGCCGAGTGCAAAAAACTCACGGGATAATTTGTCAAGCCGTTGGCGAAGATCCGCAGAAACACCGTGGTTGGTAATCCGAAAGAATCCACTGTCGCGACACGCAGAATCTATTTCGTTGGCACAAGAACTTACGCTCAAGCTGCTCGGTGCGCCTGACAATAATGGCCCGACATCGATAAGCGGAAGACTCAATTTTTGTGGCGATTCCATAACTTAAAGTTAATTGCTCCGGTGCAGAAGTAAAACAGACGACTTGTTAATCTATGAATATGAAGGTTCTGCTTGATTACGATTCGTGCCATGGGCATCAGATGTGTGCGATTGCCGCGCCCGAAGTTTTTGGTAGCGATGAAATCGGCAACGCCAAAGTTCTCATCACTGGCGAAATCCCGGCTGAACTTCACACAAAAGTGCGTCGGGCCGAATCAAATTGTCCAGAACGCGCAATCACAATCATCGAATAGCAAAAAATCACGAAAGAGAACTAGAAATATGACCGACACACAAAAACCAGTCAAAGATATGACCACCGACTACGACATCTTTGACCCCGAGTTCATAAAGAATCCATATCCGGGATACACCGAGATTCGCGAATCGCAGTGTCCGATTGCGCACACCGAACGTTATGAAGGTTCATGGTTGCCAACGCGTTATGACGATGTTGTTGCGATCGCCCAAGAGTACGAAACATTTACTTCACGCCAAATCTTGGTGATGCCGCCAGCCGCAGGGCGAAGCGAAGGCCCGTATGCCGCGGTTGGTGCGCCACCGATCACGAGTGATCCACCAGATCATCATTGGCATCGTCGTTTAATTTTGCCAGTGTTCGCACCGCAAGCAGTTGCGCAATACGAACCAGGCACGCGCGATTTGTGCAACGCATTAATCGACGAGTTCATCGACAAAGGTGTTGCTGATGCCGCCAGCGATTACGCGCAACATATTCCGGTGCGCGTGATTTCAAAAATGCTCGGCGTGCCACTGACGATGGAAGACGAATTCACAGATTGGGTGCGCGGTGCGCTAGAAAATATTACGGATTCTGAACGACGCATGAAGAGTTTCCGCAGCATCGTCGAGTATTTCATCGGCGAAGTTCAATCTCGTGCGGCAAACCCACGTGAAAACGATTTCATTACCGAGTTGATGAATACCGAAGTCGAGGGCAAAAAAGTGCCAATCGAATATGTGCTTGGTGTGTGCAACTTAATGTTGGTCGCGGGCATCGACACAACTTGGTCAGCGATCGGTTCGTGCATGTGGCACTTGGCCCAACACCCTGAGCATCGCAAACAACTGCGTGAAAATTCAGATCTGTGGCCAACTGCGGTTGAAGAGTTGATCCGTGTTTATGCACCTGTGACGATGGCGCGAATTGTTGATCATGACATCGAGTTTCAAGGTTGTCCGATGAAGGCGGGCGATCGAGTGCTGATGGCGTTTCCGGCTGCGAATCGTGATCCGAGACAGTTCGAAAATCCTGATGAAGTAATTCTTGATCGGCAGAACAATCGGCACGTTGCGTTCGGTTCGGGCATTCATCGTTGTGCTGGCAGCAACTTGGCTCGACTTGAGGTTCGTGTCGCATTGCAAACTTGGCTTGAGCGAATTCCAGAGTTTGAGTTGATTGACCCATCGTCGGTCACTTGGGCAGGCGGTCAAGTGCACGGCCCACGCAAGTGCATGGTCAAGTTCTAACTTTCCCAAAAACCTTCTGCCAGGTTGCCGGATAGCTGTACGCTTCAAGTACACAAGATCAGCGCAGAAGTAATTCTGTTCAACCACTGAAAAAGTAAGGGCGGCACAGAGATGTGTCGCCTTTGCCATTTCTGCCGTTTCGAGACACCGGAGTAACCACCCAACAATCAAAGTTGCCACAACGGATATTAGTGTGATTCTATGATTATTGGCATTCGGGAACTTATACAAAATATTTCTAAGTACATCGAAAAAGCTGCGAATGGTGAAGTCGTTGTCGTCACTGATCGCGGAGTCGCTAAGGCAATGATCGTGCCCATACCAGGTGGCGATCAAATGTCGATCGGCGTTGCAGAAGGTTGGCTTACTCTTGCAAAAAAGACTGGTCGCCTAAGTCGTCCGCTCAAACTAAATGGAAGTATGAGTTCAATCGACGCCATCAATGAAGATCGCGGTTCGTGACGGAAGATGCCGTTCAGCTCGCATATGCACAGTGATGTGTCGCCTTTGCTGTTTATTAGTTTTGAAACGACTGCGAATCTCAAGTTGAGCTAGTGCACAAATCAATAAGTGTTATAGGTCACTGACGAATCAACATGTGCACATGCGCTCGCGATATACGCTAAATCGCGGTTGTCCCCCCAGATCCAATAGAAAGTCACAAATCATGTTGATAAAGCTTGCTCGGTTTAGTGTCCGGCGTCGACGATTGATGGTTGGTTTTTGGGTCATCCTGCTTGTCGCGCTCGGCGCAATCTCAAACTCGGTCGGCACAAACTTCGCCACTGAATTTGAACTTCCCGCTAGTGAGTCAAATGACGTACGAAATCTGCTCAGCGCCAACTCGTCAGATCGCGCCGGCTTCAGCGGTCAAATTGTTTTCGCTTCTCCATCGGGCATCGCCACCGATGAAGTAAAGGCAAAGATGTCGGCACTCTTTGCCGAAATCGCAAAACTAGAAGGCGTCACCGTAATTAGTCCGTTCGACACACAAGGGCAAATCAACCAAACTGGAACCACAGCATTCGCAACAATCGATGTCTCACTTCGTTCGCAAGAAGCGATCATCAAACTCGGTGAAGACATTCGTGCAGTTGGCGAAAAATTTAGCATCAACGGTGTACAAATCGAATACGGTGGAGAAGTCTTCGCTGGCTTTGAACTTCCTGCAAGCGAACTTTATGGTCTGCTCGCTGCAATTATTATTTTGGTTCTCGCGTTCGGCTCGGTTTTGGCGATGGGTCTGCCAATTGGCACGGCGATTCTCGGGCTCGGCATCGGCACATCGGTGGTCGGCATCCTCAGTCAAGTCGTCGGCATGCCCGACTTCACAACTTCGCTCGTGGCGATGATCGGCCTTGGCGTCGGCATTGACTACGCACTATTTATAGTCACGCGATATCGCGAATGTCTCGCTGACGGTTTAAGCGTTGAAGATGCTGTCGTCGAAGCAGTCGACACTTCGGGTCGTGCAGTTATTTTCGCTGGCATCACAGTAATCATTTCACTACTCGGTCTATTTGTAATGGGATTAGCATTCGCTCGCGGACTCGCAATCGGTGCAGTCATTGGCGTTTTGTTTATGATCGTCGCGTCAATCACGTTTTTGCCGGCGCTGCTTGCAATGGTTAAACATCGTGTTGACGTCACGACTCGTGCTGCACTCGTTGCACTCGTCGCATTCGTGTTGTTTGCGCTCGTCGCAGTTATCAACGAGTCACTGAAGATCTTTTTAGTAGGCCTTGCAGTAACTGTTGTCATCACGCTCGTCAGTTTGGTTGTCAAACCGTTGCGCACGCCAATTAAACATCGTCCTAAAAAAGCTAAAGAACTCACATTTTGGTATCGCTGGAGTCGCTTCATTCAGCGTCGTCCGTGGGTTGCGGCGATTAGCGCAACAGCAGTGTTGCTCGTGCTCGCATCTCCACTCGCATCAATTCGACTTGGCTTTGGCGACAATGGCAATGCACCAACCGATTCAACAGTCCGCAAAGCATTCGATATGGTCGCAGAAGGTTTTGGGCCAGGTTTCAATGGGCCGCTGTACATAACAGTGCAGGGCGAAACCGCCGCACAGCCAGCCAAACTTGAAGCATTCGTTAAAACAATTAGCGCAACTGATGGTGTTGCATACGCGCAAGCAGTGCCTGCATCTGCAGATGGGTCGATGTCACTAGTCATTGCATATCCGACAACAGCACCACAAGATGCAGCAACATCTCAACTAGTTAAATATTTGCGCAGCGATGTAATTGCGCAATCAGGTGTTGACGCAAAAGTCGGCGGCTTCACAGCAGCAGGTACAGATTTCGCTACCGCAATCGGTTCGCGCATGCCGTATCTATTTATCGGCGTGCTCTCGCTTTCATTTTTATTATTGATGGCAGTTTTCCGCAGTTTGCTCGTGCCACTAAAAGCAGTAATCATGAACTTGCTTTCAATTGGTGCTGCTTATGGTGTTCTCGTCGCAGTATTTCAGTGGGGATGGGGAATCAGCCTGATTGGTGTTGGCAAAGCAGGGCCAATTGAGTCGTGGGCACCGATGATGTTGTTTGCGATCGTGTTCGGACTCTCGATGGATTACGAAGTGTTTTTGCTCTCGCGAGTCAAAGAAGAATATGACCGCACGGGCGACAACGCCACTGCAGTTGCTGATGGTCTCACCGCAACTGCGCGTGTGATCACTGCAGCCGCATTGATCATGGTGTTTGTGTTCGGTGCATTCGTGCTCGGCTATGACCGACAACTAAAACTCTTCGGTCTTGGTTTATCGGTCGCAGTATTCATTGACGCAACAATCGTGCGTATGGTTTTGGTTCCCGCAACGATGGAGCTACTTGGCGATCGCAACTGGTGGATACCAGCGTGGATCAACAAGTTGTTGCCACGAATTGACGTCGAAGGTCATCACCACACGAAATAGTTAGTTTGCTAATTAAATAGTTGAGTGTTTGCGAGTCAGGCGTGACGAGCCATAGGCAGCAAACATGCAACACACGCCAGCAATCACAAAAGAAGATTTATACGAGCCAGTCGTATCGCGCAAATAACCAGCACCAGTTGCCGCGACTGCAGCGCCGACTTGATGCCCTGCAAAAACCCATCCGTAAACAAGTGGGCCACGCTTCACGCCGAATCGCTCAACGCAAAGCGCAACTGTCGGCGGCACAGTGGCAACCCAGTCGAGCCCATACAACATCATGAAACCGCCAAGTCCGAAACCGCCTTGGGCCAGAGTTGGGTCGAGAAAAAGCAAACTCACCCCGCGTATTGCATAATAAATAATTAATAATTTCGCAGGATCATAACGATCGGTGAACCATCCACTCGCAATGGTGCCGATCACATCGAAGCCGCCGATCAACGCCAAATATCCGGCCGCAGTTGTTGCAGCAACGTGATGATCATTCGCAGCCGATAAAAAGTGAGTTTGAATAAGTCCGTTGGTTGATAAACCGCAAACGAAAAATGATCCCCAAAGCAGCCAAAAAATATTGTCGCGTCGGGCATCGTTTAGTGCGCTCATCGCCGAGCGAATCGGGTTCGTTAGCGCAGTTGGCGGTTGATAATCATTGGGCGCACCAAGCGGCAAGATTCCGATTTCGGCAGGCGAGTTGCGCAAAAAGAAACCAACGATGGGCACAACCGCGAGCGCGCTAAATGCAATTGTTACACCAACGGTTCGCCAGCCATATGCGGCCGCAAGTCGTGTTAATAGCGGAAGAAAAACAAGTTGCCCTGATGCAGATGCCGCGGTTAGTGCGCCCATTACGAGTCCGCGTCGTGCGACAAACCAACGAGCGGCAATTGTTGAAGCGAATACTGTTGCCATGCAACCAGAACCCGTGCCAACAACTGCACCCCACAAAAGATAGAGATGCCAAGGCGCAGTCATTTGCGTTGTGCCAAGTGCACCGAGACTAATAATTAGCAAGGCAATTATTGTGATTCGTCGTAACCCAAATCGCATTTGCAACGCTGCCGCAAACGGGCCAATGAAACCGAATAGCAAAACATTGATACTGACGGCAGTGCCTATGGTTCCGCGTCCCCAGCCGAATTCGTCGTTCAGCGGGTCAATCAAAATGCTTGGTGTCGAGCGAAACCCAGATGCGCCTAGCAAGGTTATGAAAGCGACAACAAAAATCACCCACGCGTAATGCGGCTTCTTTGTTGATTTCACTCTGAAATAGTAGTCGTTATTTTTGATCGCCTAGTTTTGATCGCCTAGTGTTAACAACATCAAAGCATCTCGCCGACGGTCATTAGCCAAAGCCATAACTTGGCGAATCACCGGCACAGCCGACACGTTTGTTATCACGTGGATTGTCACTGGCAAAACATCAACTGCAGGCCTGATCGCAGGTACAGAAGTAATCACCAAAGTTTCGTTGTATTACTTTCACGAGCGCGCCTGGACAAAAATCAGGTGGGGCAAATAGTAAATCGCTAGTGGCAAGTCGTTGCCGACCCGCCACTAGCAAGTAATTAGATCCTTAGTTGTAAATTGCTTTAATTGCTACGTAAATGCTGGCAACGGTAACTGCAAGCGTATAAATCTGGAAAAGAGGCCATGGTTGCTTGATTAAGTTTTTGCCAACTGCGGTCTTTTTTTCTGCAGCAGTCAAGTCTTCGGATTCTTTCTGAAAGTCCATCAACGCATTGCTAATGAAAATCCATGAAGTAAACGTTGTAACGATTGCACCGAATACAACTAGCATCTTGAGGTTGTCAGAGGCGGTTGCGACATCGCCAAATACAACGATTGCGATAACTGCTACAAAAGTTATTTGTAGCAGTACCCCAAGTATCATTTCTACTCTTGCGGTGGCCGCGCTTCTAGATGTTAAATCCATTATTTCCCCCTTTTTTTAAGTCGGTAATGATTTACTGACTTGCGACCTAAAAGTAGCACAGTTATGTTGGGCTATTTACGGCTATGTACCGAACCTGGCATTATGCGTCTGGTGCGCGCCACTGCGAACTTTTTGACTTCGCTGCGCCTGCATCCATTTCTTCTGCAGTAATCAATGGAGTTAGTTTTGCCGAGACCTTACTTGACGATGAAATTGTTCTTGCTGCGGCAAACGCCGACGGCCATTAAGCCTTTGACGCCTTCTGCGTTGTATAAACCGGTGATTAGATACTTAGGCATTTTGTTTCCTTTCGGGAAGTTGGCTATAGATAGTGAAGTTGCACTACCCGAGCAACACTAGAGAAATCACATTGCAATTACCTTGCCGTTTAACGAACTAGGTGCACACCTATTGTCGGTGCCCTGATGTTGTAATGGCAGCCTTCTGACCTTGTGAATTCAGAGGTGCCGGTTCGATTCCGGCTTGGGGCTCCGCTAAAACGAACGAAGGGGTGCTCGCGAAACTTCTACTTGGGGTTCACAACTCAAGGAATTTCTAGTAGTCAGAGCCGGCAGGGAAGCCTGCCGGTTTTGTTTTATCTATGCCGAAATTGTTTATCGTTGTACACTTAGTACTTCACAAGGTCAGGGCAGAAGAAATTCTGCTTCATCTCTGAATAAGTGAGAGCGGCACAGAGATGTGTCGCTCTTGCCATTTATGGATGAGTTTTTCATTTAGCCGTTTAACGAACTAGGTGCACACCTTCTTACGGTGCCCCGATGTTGTAACGGCAGCCTGCACAACTTGTCATTTGTGCGGTGCCGGTTCGATTCCGGCTTGGGGCTCCGCTAAAACGAACGAAGAGGTGCTCGCGAAACTTCTCACCTAGTTTGACAATCCAGGGAAACTTCTAGTAGTCAGAGCCGGCAGGGAGACCTGCCGGCTCTGTTTTTTGTACCAAAGTATTGCGACTGGGTACACTTGATAAAGACAAGTTGTGGCCAATGAAAGTTGGTTGATCGCACAAAGTGGTGAGAGCGGCACAGAGATGTGTCGCTCTTGCCATTTATGGACGAGTTTTTCTTTTAGCCGTTTGATGAAGCAAGCGCACACCTTCTTATGGTGCCCCGATGTTGTAACGGCAGCCTGCACATTTCGTCACTTGTGCGGTTCCGGTTCGATTCCGGCTTGGGGCTCCGCTAAAACGAACGAAGGGGTGCTCGCGAAACTTCTCACCTAGTTTGACGTTCTGGGGAAACTTCTAGTAGTCATGACCGGCAGGGAGACCTGCCGGTTTTGTTTCGTCCTAAAAAGATTCTCTGTACACTTAAGTTTGACGAAATGTGGCCAATGAAAATTGGTTGATCGCACAAGTGGTTAGAGCGGCACAGAGATGTGTCGCTCTTGTCATTTACGGCAAGACCGTCTCGCTAGCTTGGCGACACACTAGATTTAGGCGATGAAAATTGTCCCTAAAGTCGTTTCGAGTGTCGCACTAGTCGCATCTATTGCATTTAATTTGCCATTGCAAAGTGCATCGGCCGCAAGTGCTGGTGGTTCGTGTTCGAAAGCTGGGCTCACGAGTGGGTCTTCATCAAAAAAGCTAGTTTGCACGAAGGCAAACGGAAAACTCGTTTGGCAAACTGCAACTGGTCAGAAATTTACTTTCGTAGCCGAAGTGTGGGCCGACAATTGGTTTGCGCTTTACATCAACGGTGTTTTAGTAGGTCAAGATTCGGTCTCAATCACAACTGAGAAATCATTCAATTCAGAAAAGATCAGTTTCAGCGCGTCGTACCCGTTTGTAATTGGCATGATCACCAAAGACTTCATCCAAAATGACACTGGGCTTGAATACATCGGCTCAAGTCGTCAGCAAATCGGTGACGGTGGTTTTATCGCCCAATTTACAAATACTTCAACTGGCAAAGTCGTGGCGTATTCGAGCAGTGCATGGCGCGGATACGTAATCCATCAAGCCCCGCTAAATGTTTCGTGCGAAAAGTCAAAAACGCCAACCACCGAATGCAATTCAAGGATTCAGGCAGAACCATCTGGTTGGTCACAAAAGACATTTGATGACTCAAAATGGAGCTTGGCGTCGGTGTACACGAAAGAAGCAATTGGCGTCAAAGACGGCTACAACCAAATTACCTGGTCGTCACAGTCGCAACTCATCTGGTCATCAGACTTAAAAATCGATAACACAGTTTTGTGGCGTTACACAATTAAATAATTAAACCTTTTGCACAACGCTTGACTTAAGGTACATCGCGCCAAATCCATCAACTCTGCAATCAATATCGTGATCGCCGTTGTCGCGCACAAGTCGAATATTGCGAACCTTGGTGCCAATCTTGATCGACACAGGCCTGCCCTTGACTTTAAGATCCTTAACGACTTTCACAGTGTCGCCGTCTTGCAAAATATTGCCCGCAGTGTCTTTAATTACTGAGAGTTCGTCATTGATCGCCAAGCTTGATGCAATCGACGAGCGATATCGGCCAGTGCGCGCCGACGAGTAAAAAACCTGCCAGTCTTGCTCTTAGTGGGTTAGACAGCGCTCAAGATATTGGCGAAAGTCGGCGAAAGTCAGACCGCTTGGATCAACATCTTTGCCGAGTTCATCCCAGCGGCGAAGCGCGACGGCATTTTCACGCGCAGGGTGCTTGGCGAATCGCTCAACTTCTTCGGCGTTCATTTTGCCGCCCTGCATCTCGAGACTGCGCACCGATCCCGGCGAAAGTTTCGCAAAATATGATTCTTCGGTCGTGCACAAAAATCGTTTTGCCTCAACATGAAGCGCGATTGGTGCGGTAACGGCTGAAGAAAAGTGTCGCGCAAGAAATGCGGCACCAGTTGACTCGTGGTCGTCGTTTTTAGCCACGTCTGCATTGCCTTCGCGGCGCTCAAGTTCTAGCAAATGACCGATGTCGTGCAACAAAGTCGCGACAACCAGTTCGTCGTCAGCCTCGGCGCGTCGCGCAAATTCAGCGCACTGTACGGCGTGCTCGATTTGACTCACTTGTTCGTCGTATTTGTTGGTGCCCCATCGAGAATAAATGGCTTCAATCTCGTTGATGAACTCGTTAACGTTTTTCGTCTCGCTCATTTTGTTACCGGCTTTCCTCTGAAGTCATTGATTAATGAAATTTGCACGCGATTGCCCTCGGCGTGGCTGCCGTGCTCGGCGTGGGCGAACTCGGCACGTTTCGCTTCGTAGTATTTTTCGCGCAAGTCACCTTCGCTTGCAGCGTTATATGTTGGGTACATCGCCCGCCGATTGCGCAAAGACTTGTTGTCGCCACTGCGATGCGGTGTTCGCGAATGAAACCACATTGTCTGACCCGCACGCAACGGCACGTGCTGCCACTCGAGCGTCGCGACAACCGAATCGGGTATGCAACCTCGCGAATCGGTCGGTATCAATTCGTGGTGCTTGTTCGAGACGACCTCGAGACATCCATTTTCTTCATTTGAATCGTCAATTGCGACCATGCACGAAATATGCAGATCAAGAAATGGGTAAGCCGGTGCGTCTTGATGTGCGTCCCAGCCGGCGCCGCCCGCAAGTTTGTAGTTGATCTTCTCTTTGTAAAGTACGGCCTGTTCACCAAGTAGTGCACTCGCAACATCAAGCATCGTGCCAGTGCAGAGCATCGCCTTTAGATGCGTTTGAAACGGTGTGAAATATTCGGTACGACACTTCTGTGCGCCGTTGTTGGTGGCTTCGTAGTGGTTTAGCCAAGCACCGTTATCGTCCCATGATTGAACTTCGTCAACCCAGTTTTTGATCTCACCAACCAAATCGCGGTCGAAGAGATCGGTAATCAGCCAGCCGTTTTGATTGTAAAAATTGATTTGATCGGCAGTTAATGACGTTGATGGCATAACACTGACGACGATAGCGGGTATCGGTGGAGGTAATCGTAAACATAAAACCAACAAATTATCGGTCGCCGACCTGTTGCCACGGCGCCAACACCCGAAATTAAATTTGCAACTCCAAAGGTGATGCCAAGTGTGCTCGCCGAGACGCCGTGAAAACTTGAGAGGTTCGTGAACAGCACACCAAACCCATAGAACCAAGTGCCGTATGCAACGACAGTTAAGAATCCGAGAGCGTTAAGTGGCAAGATTTCTAGGATAGTTCGGAGGCGAGTTGCCAGGCTTGAAATCCGCCAAGCAAATCTGAAACATCTTTGAACCCGTGCGACTTGAGCAGGCTTGACGCAATCGACGAGCGATATCCGCCAGCGCAATATACAATCGTCGGTGCATTCTTATCTAACACGTCGAGGTTCTTAATCAACGCCGGCAAGCTAATTAACTTTGCACCAGCAATCGCACCGTTTTCAACTTCGCCCGGGTTACGCACATCTACAATCACCAAATCTTTAACAGATTCGACGCGCTCTGCCATCGCCGCAGCCGAAAGTCGCGACTGCTGTTCAACGAGTTCGGGGTGTTGCGACATCACACGAATCGGTTCTGTCAGCGTGCCCACATAGTTATCGAATCCAATTCGCGCAAGTCGAGTTCTGGCTTCTGCCTCAACACCCGCATCACTAATCATCACAATTGGTGTGTCTGGCTTGACGACTGCGCCAACATATTCGGCAAAACGCCCGCCAAGACCAACGTTGATTGAGCCGCGAATGTGGCCTGTAGCAAAAGACAAATCATCCCGTGAGTCGATCAACACCGCACCCTCGGCTTTGGCTTTGAGTAACTGTTCAATCGTCAACCAGGTCACAGCCTCGCTCTCGTCAAACAATTCACGCACCGCACGATTTTTTGTCGCCGCAAACAAAAAGTAGAGAGGCGCAACAGATTGTCCTTGCGTCACTGCTTCGATAAATTGTTCAACACTCATCGGTGCCAATGCATAGTTATCGCGACGCTGTTCGCCGATCGTCGAAACAGTCTCAGTGGATAAATTTCGGCCGCAAGACGAGCCAGCCCCGTGAGCAGGGTAGACCTTTGTCGCGTCGGGTAGTTTCAACAATTTGTTGTGCAACGAGTTGTAGAGATCGCGTGCAAGTGAATCTGCTGACACGCCAACTGTTGCCAACAAGTCGGGGCGTCCGACGTCGCCAATAAATAGTGTGTCGCCAGTCAGCACTGCAGTCGGCTCTGCGTCTCGATCACTGCGAATCACAACGCTGATCGACTCGGGTGTGTGGCCAGGGGTTTCAAGTATTTCTAATTCGACGGCCCCAAGATTTATCTTTTCACCATTTCGGTATGTCTCAATTGCAAAGTCGACGCGACCCTCGGCAGCCGCGCCATAGACAATTGTCGCGCCAGTTGCAGAAGCAAGTTCAAGGTGGCCAGACAGAAAGTCAGCGTGAAAGTGTGTTTCAATAATTTTTACAATCTTCAAATTATTCGCACGCGCATCATTCAGATATTGCGTGATATCGCGTTGTGGGTCAACAACGACTGCAAGCCCACTTGATGTGTCACCGACCAAATAACTGGCGTGCGATAAACACTGCAAGTAGTACTGCTGAAAGAAAAGGTGCGGGGTGCTTGTATTTTCCATATCTCTACGATACCCTAGGGGGTATGTGTAGACAAATCAATTGCAAGAAATGTAGTCGTCCATCTTGGGCAGGTTGTGGCGCCCACGTCGAGCAGGTTCTCGGCCATGTGCCACCGAACGAGCGATGCCAGTGTTCGAGCGACGATAAACCGAAGCGACGCTGGTTCGCACGCAACTAGGCGCCGAGATGCAAATCAAACCAGCTGTTAAAAATGAACTCTCAAAACGATTGAATCGCATTGAAGGACAAATTCGCGGCATCGAAAAGATGCTCAGCGAAGATCGCGAGTGTCGCGACGTCGTCACACAAATCGCCGCAGCAACCAAAGCCCTCGAAACCGTCGGCTTTCGAATGTTGGCAGCCGGTCTCACCGACTGTCTCTCACATCCAAAGAAGGCTGCAGCTGCCGGCTATTCGGTTACCGAAGTCGAGAAACTCTTTCTCAAACTCTCTTAGACAAGTTTGCACCGCGCTGCGCCAAGCACAACGCGGTGCAAAAACTCTGCTGTTAGTTAAAGCTCCTAGTAGAGAGCTGAGAGTTGTGCAGCAGCAGCCGCGATTGTAAGTACCGCAGTGACGATGATGTACATGCCAATTGGTGCTTTCTTTGCAGCAGCACCGCTTGCAGTTGATGCCATTGATTCTGGCATATCACCGATAAGGATTTTCCAATTTTGCATGCCAGAGATTGGCACAAGAAGTCCGTAAATTGCCATAGCAATTATCGCAACCGCTACTGGCAACTTAAAGTCGGCAGTGTCACCAAAAACCAATATTGCCAAACCTGCCATTGTTCCTAATGAATAGTTGAGCTGTGCTGATCGAATTGACTGACCAGTATTCGCTGACATTTGCAACCAAGTTGCTTGATCCATATTTCCCCCATTTTTTGAGATACCACATTTAGTACCAAGCACATGCTTAGCACAGAACTGTGACATCGATTTACGAGCCAATCGTTTCTATCGGTCTCGGGGTCACGTTCAAAACAGCTTGTCTAAGCCTCGGCCCCGGGTCGGCTAGTTCGCGCCCCGCTTCATCCGACTAGGCGCACCCCCGACACCCCGCCGCTCATACCTATATATAAGTACATCTCACAATCTGTTTATGGATTAATCACGCCGCCTCAACCCCCACTCGCGCCCGTCCTAAGTTTGTTCAAGGGCTATTTCACCCTCAACTTAAGTTTGATTTGTCGTGCCGTGTTAAATTCGGATGTTGGTCTTGTAATGGATATATGAGCAGCAATCTTTTATTTTGGTAATCTCAAAATATCTTGGAGTTCTGGTCGGGTCTGTCGATCGACTCAAAAATGCCTATCTTAATAAATGCGTAACTGATTAATCTCGACAGGCGGGCGGCATAAAATTTGAATTCTTTGAATTAAAGATCTACTACCGAGTAAAGAGAGAAGTTTGCATGCTTGCGAAATCCGATGTGCCAATTGAGATAGTGATATCAGAGTTGGCCAGACACGGGGTAGAAGGTGGGTACTTTGTGCCAACTGATACTGGAATGACAAAATCAATTGTTGATGCGCACGATGGCATAAGACGTTTCTTAAAGTCCAAAGATCTGCATGACTTCGGCAAACAAGCACAAGGGCCAGATAATAAGCGGAAGATTCCGGTAAAACTTGTCCTTAGCGACCACATGATTGATCGTGAAATCTCTCTTTACAGACCGCAAACCAAAAATGGTGATCCAAGATTATGGGTCGGGCGTCTAAATGAATACGCAAACCCATTCAATTTGATTGTGCTGATTGTTGACCAAAGTGGGACAACGTATGTTGTCAATTGCAGTAGTCCTGATATTTGGGCGAGCCGAGAAATAATTGGGTCACCACTCAATAAACTGCTGGAAAGGGCTGGGAAGTCTTATGCTGCAGAGGAACTACTTGGCAAGCTGACCGACATATCTGCAATGGGATTTGTGGATTCAATGCGTCCAGGTCCGACAGGTATCGGCTTCACTTTAGAATCTTTGCTAGGGATCAAAGCCAATTCAAGTCGTGCTCCTGATTTTAAAGGAATCGAACTTAAGAGTGGTCGAGTGCCGACTACTGGGTCGGCTAAATCTCGTTCAACAATGTTCTCACAGATACCTAAATGGGAAATGAGCAGGCTTAAATCCGGAAAGGAAATTCTTAAGGCTTACGGATACCACAACCCACGGCGAGATCGCACACAGTTGTACTGCTCAGTCTCAATTACCCCGAACTCGCAGGGATTATTCATGCGGGTCAGCACTTCTGGCGAATTAGTTGAGAATTTGGCGTTGAAAAGCGACGGCACCGAGGAACCAGTCGTCCTGTGGGTGCTGAGTGAATTAGAAGCTGCGCTCGCTGCTAAACACAAAGAAACATTCTGGGTTAAAGCTCAAAACCGAATTACAAAAAGCAAGGAGCAGTTTCATTTTACGAATGTTGTTCACACTAGAAGCCCTCTCATCAATAATTTGGGGCTGTTGGTGGATACCGGGAAGATAGAGATGGACTATACGTTGAGTTCAAAGCCGTCTGGTGGAACCCGAGATCACGGTTACCTGTTCAAAGTGTGGCCAAAGAACTTCGATCTACTGTTTCCTCCGCCCGTTAACTATGCGATATCAGTTTAAAAGTTTGCGTATATGAAGTGCAATTTGTTCCGCGAGCAGAACAGGTACCGCATTGCCGATTTGAGTGAACTTTGGTAAATCTCGAGTCCAATCTCCCGCATCAGGATCTCCTGCACGCCGTCTTCCGCCTGTAGTTCTCTTACCCTCAAACTGATACCAATCGGGAAATGTCTGGAGGCGAGCCCACTCTCTTACTGTGGGCACTCGAGGTTGTGAGAAGTGAACATAGTCATCAGGCAGTGAAGTGGCAGTAATTGTAGGACCCTTGTCTCCCCACCGAATCGGGAGCAGTCGTTGAGCAAACTTCTTTGTCTTCATGTGCTCGGGAATCTCGCCATTATTCGCAATCATGTGAGTGAACTTGGCAATTACATCTTGGCTGTGTTTTGAATACTCTTGCTCAGTGAGATCTGAGCCCTTACCCATAAGTGTCCCATCTGGACGACGACGAAGTTTATCTTGCACCTTAGACTGAGGCTTTGTCAGATATTTCGTGGTCTCGCCACCTGCGGTCCAATTCGGATCCACGAGATCACCAAGTAGGTCAATAAGATCCGGCGAACCAAAGATTGGAGCAGGAAGCATTCCTCCTTCAATTCCATCAGGCATTTTGGATGACACCACATCACTCCTGATTCCAATCAGAATTATTCGTGGTCTGTTTTGAGGCACGCCATAGTCCTTTGCAAATACGAGACTGCTTGCAATTGAGTACTCGAGAGTTTTAGCGCCACGCTGAACGTTAATTTGCCTGAATGCTCTCTGAACATCACGCCAGATCTCACCTGATTCCCCATCCGAAGTCCACTTTGAGTTCAAGAGACCTCTAACATTCTCAAAGACGAATACCTTAGGGCCGATGGCTTGGACGAACTTTGCCATCTCGCGATAAAGATGATTACTAGGGATCTCTTTTTTGTCAATGTCAAATGAGCGTCGATGCCCGATGCCGCTATACCCTTGGCACGGTGGTCCTCCAATTACCACATCAATATCGCCATGATTTCTTCGAAGTCGACGAGCTAGGGCATCAAGTTCCGCAGGCTTTTGAGTGATTGAAAGAATGTCAAAGCAGTGATTTCTCGGATCAGAGAGATTTGTCTCTCGACGATTCGTCAGAAAAGTGGCCATCGCAAAAGGATGAATCTCGTTAACGAAAACTGTCTCAAAACCGGCTTGATCAAAGCCTTGAGAGACCCCACCACAACCCGCAAATAAATCAACTGCTGTGAATTTCACTCGCTCCTCATGACTATCGATCTTTAGCACCCGACGTTATCTCACAGAGGTGCGCCGTGGGGTTAATCCTCTGAGAGTTTGTATTCGCTGCCGCATTGTGGGCACTCGGTAGTTTGTTCACCGTAGAAGAAAATAGGGATACCGCATCCGTCGCAGATTTCGCCATCAATGATTTCGTCACGATCCATAACCAGACCTTAGCCAGTTGGTGCGGCGCAGTTTGAGGTTTAGTCATGCTTCAGTTGAAACCCAAACCACCTCGGTCCCACCAACATGATGTGTCCCCAGTAGTCGCAGTATTGACCGCATCTCTTTAATTGACTTTTGCCAGCCCGGAAACAGTGGTCATGTATTATTTGAAGACAGAATCTAGTAGTAATCAGAAAGTAAAAAGTTGACCCGTATTAAAAATATAGAACCGATTGATGACGACCCGTATGTTGAAGACGGTGTCAAAAAATCAAAGAACTCAATCAAGATTGTTGATCTTTTTGCCGGTATTGGCGGTTTCCATTACGGGATAGCTGCAGCGGCGAAAAAGAAAAGACTCGCAGTTGAACCACTATTGGTTGCCGAAATTAATGAAGATTGTCGCAATGTTTACATGGCGAATCATAATTGCGCGGCCGAAGTCTTTCAGACTGATGTTAAGAAACTTGACTTAAGTAATAGAGATCAAGCGGACATTCTTACAGCTGGTTTCCCATGTCAACCTTTTTCAAACTCGGGAAGAAAGCGCGGTCTTTCAGATCCTCGTGGTGAATTTTATGATTCAATTGTTGATGCAATTACGGCTTTTAATGCAAAGACTTTTATTTTGGAGAATGTCCTTGGTATGCGGACTAATGGTGGGAGTGCTGGGACGTCACGAAAAGCATTTATTGATCAAAAAATTGGTAACTCTATGAAGCGAATGGAAGAAAAGTTTGATGATCTAGATAAAAATTATGAAATTAAATGGCTTGAAATTAATAGTAGTGATCTTGGCTCGCCACAGGTTCGTAAGCGTTTGTATTTTATTGGTGTGCACCGAGACCTGATGGATGAGGATGAGCTTGTCCTTGGAGAGTCTTTTGTTATCCATCAGTATAAAAAAAATGCTTTCACAAAAATTGCTGATCGTAAGATTGGCAATAAAGATCGTGACTTTTCAAAAACGCAATTAGATAATATTCGGCGAACGTTAAAGCCGGGTATCAGGCCATCATTTAAAGATGGGATGCGTCGAGTCGGTAAGGCTTACTCATGTCCTGGCGGCAATGTCGGGCAGGCCTATCACGCAAAAGGAATGGTGCCGACACTCACTAAGGTATGGGCACGATTTCTTCCGATCTACTTTCCGCATAAATTGGAAAATAAGCCCAGTTTTGAATCTAGAGAGTTTGATCCAGGCGGTCGCTACGGCGAGGGGTATTTGCGGAGAGCCTCTGTGGAAGAAGTAATGCGTCTACAAGGCTTCCCAAAGAGCTTCGTGCCGCATGAGTCTGATCGAATTGCTTACGAACAGGCTGGGAATGCAGTAAATGCAAAAGTAATTCGAGAAATCGCCGATAATTTACTTCGGTATATCCTTTAGGATTTTGTAGAAAATAGGTTAAGTGCAGTAGTTTGCATTGAGGGAAGTAAGTGTCCCAAGAATGGAGAGTCAAGTTGGAGTGGGTTTGGCCGAATGAGGATCAGTTCAATGACTATCCAGACCCGATCGCCTTTGATGCGGAGTGGAAGGAATGGCGGGCAGATCTACGTGATGGACCACCAGCACATGCCGAAATTTTTGCTCGGGAATATATTCAGAACTCGTGGGACAGTATTCAGACTCAGAATGAGCAACTTAAAGAATTAATCAAACGCGGTGAAAAGGTAAGTCTTCCTAAACAAAATGCAATCAAGTTCAGATTTGTCAAATTGACCGGCAAAGGGCTTCAGACCTTTGTAAAGAAATCAGGTTTAGACACAATGAGAGACCGCTATCAAGCGATGTCTGTTAAGGAAAAAGAAACTAATCGCTTGTCAGATAGCAAGTGGTTAACGGCAACCAAGCAGCCAACCGAACTAAAAATTTTGGTTTGCTCAGAAGTCGGTGGACTTGGAATGTATGGCCACTGGTGGACCAATGGTGATGCACGGAAGAAGGGTTCAAGGCTGAAATATGCATTAATTCAGTCAAAGAGCGAAAAGGGTGACACATTTGCATCAGGTGGCTCATGGGGTCATGGAAAAAAAGCTGTAGCTGGGGCTTCAAGTTGTCGGACGCTTCTCGTCTATACCTGTTTTCGACCAAGAGTTGACCTGACTGAGGATCAGCCGGGGCACAGCAAGAGAGTTTTAGGTGTGGCGTATTGGAAAAGTCATGCAATAGACGATAGGTCCTGCACAGGTGCAGGTATTTTTGGAAGAAGATCTAATGAGAAATCTGACGCATGGGCTGATAATTTTTTTCCATTAGAAAATTCGGAAGCTGATAATTATATTATTGGATTGGATGTCGCCGAAATACAAACAAGAAATGAATCAAAAGTTGAAGACCATGGATCAACTTATGTAATTATTGAACCATCTTTTTCTGCGGACGAATTAGCTAAGTCCATAGAGCGTAATTGGTGGCCGTTGTTAGCGAAACAAGATGGACCCAAGATTGAAGTTGTAGATGAGAACGCAAGTGATGTCCCTATCAAGCCTTCAGAGCGTCCTGAGTTGGCCCCATTTTTGAGAGCTTATGAAGTCGCAGTGGGTGGCGCCGAATTTGATAAGAGCAAAGAGATAAAAATCGAAGTCACAGTCATGCACGATAAAAAGCAGATGCAAACTGGTACCTTAGTTTTGACATCCGACACTTCAGATGGTGGTTGGTCTTATCGGGAAGAAAATGACTCGGCTACCCTCACGGCTTTAGTGCGAGGCGACATGGTAATCGCTTACCAACCATCGCCGGCGATAAACAGGAGTAGTCCTCCCTATTTGAGAGGTATTTTGCTGGTTGATTCAAAGAGCAATAGTGATGCTGCAAAAGTTCTGCGTCTAACTGAGCCACATCTTCATAATGAATGGAGTACTAAATCTAAGCATGTTGCCCCTGAATATCGAGAGGTCGCAAATAATGTCTTAAAAAAAATTCACGCAGAGGTTGTATCGCTGCGTGAATTACTTCGGGGAGAAATAAGTAAAACGTCGGTGAGGTTTGCGGCATTTACTAATTTATTTACAAGTGGAAGTCGAGGTGTTATTGATGAGCCAGATCCAGTAGAGCCCAGAATATTTTCAATTCAATTTCCTGGTGGATCTCAACGTTTAAAGGGCACTAGTCCGACAACGCTGAAGCTTAAAACAAGCTGCGTGATTAGTTTGCAACAAGGTACTGAAAAAAAACCCGTGCCTGACTTGGTGAGAGCCAAAATATTATTATCATGGGCAGTTCTTGAGGATGGCAAACACAACGAGTTGGAACTAGTTGATGCAAGTTCTTATAAGCCAAAAGCAGGCTTCAAACTAAACAAGGAAGACGGTTCTTACGAGGGCGATCTTATAAAAGGATCAGATTACGAGTTTGAATGGCAAAGTAAGGAATTTTCAAGTGACTGGTCTGTCGCGCCAAATCCAATCGTGGAACAAATTGAGTTGAAGAAATGAATCGCGAATCGCCAATCGTTAGGCCTTGGGAAAATCTTGAATTAGTCCAAGAGTTACTTGAAAATAGCAATTTAGTTGTAAATAGCAAGTTCGGTCTCCCAATGACCCTTAAATCTAATCAGATAATGCGTGTGGACTTTGAGGAGATCAGAGAGCTTGGTTTAACCTTTTTGCCACAATGGGGTCACTCAGAGACCAAGAAGGCCCTCGGAAAAATTGATATGTCGGCTGATGACATAAAACTCACCATTATTGCAGACTCAAGTTTTTTAAAAAATAGGTTCGTCATTTATTCAGAACTATTGTCCAAAGTTCCAAGCCAAGTTTTACTAGCAGAACAGTCAAAGGCACGGAATGAAGCGCTTCTTGACAGGAAGAATGGTTTTCAGATCGAGGTGTCATTGACACTTGTGAAAGAGAGAGTGCCTAAAAGTCTTACGCCTTACCGCAAGGGGTCAATACTCGCCGAAACTAGCTTTGGAATAAAGCCAAATCCAAATCTGAATGGCCTAAGCCCCAAAGCACTAGATGCAAAATCTGCAAGGGATTTAAAACTGCCCATGGCAACTGAGCTGGCGGTGATAGCACAATGCGAATTACTTGAAATTGATACTTTTGAAGGAAATCTTACGATTTACATGAATGAAGGAATTTTTAATTTATGTGCGAAACGAAAAGATAAATGGGTAGATCAGTACCTGTCTTCCTTGGCGCTGGTGGCTCTTGGTCAGCTTGTCTATTTGGTAAGTGCTGAACTACAAAACGTTGATATTGAGCAGTATCGCCTAAAGGAGCCGTTAGTGATTTCAATTCTGAAGAAGAGTTTTACCAAAGCTCATGCTAAACCGTTGATCGCTGGCATTGATTTTATTCAAGCCGTAAAAGAAAAACCAAGCGAAATTGCAGCAGCGATATCAGGTATTGGACAAAACACCGCTAAGTGGCAATCCTTGCTGGACAACGAACTGAATTAATTCTGAGGGGGAAAATGACTTATCCAACACTAAGCGCGGCAAAAGCTCAGGAAGTGGCAGATCTTATTATGGCTGCCCCAAAAAAAAGTCAGTTATTCGTTGACATTAGTGAGGATCAATTCGTCGTTTTAAAAGACGGATTCGACTACGACCGCGTCAGAATTGAGAAAAGCTCTGCCGCAGTCCAGAAATCTTGGGAGCAAAAATTTTCAGAAAAAAAGAATCGAACAGTTGATGACCTATATTTATTTGAGATAAAATTTGCGGGTCAAATCTATGAGATTATTGAGAGTTGCAGCATAGATTTGCGCGAAGACAAGGATTTTTGGCGGTATCTTGCATTGTTTCCATTTCGTTGGTACTTACTTGCACGAGAAGCCCAAGACGGCGAATTTAAGCCGCAAGACTTTGGGGGATTGACAGTAGTGTCGCAAAAAAAAGATCCCCTTGACCATGATTATGTAGTGAGAAAGAAGGAAGCTGCTTTTCAGGGTCACCTGATTTACCGAACCTATTTGATCGGGAAGGCTATGTATGACGAAGCGAATACAGTTGATCCGTTTGTACGGCGGGGCGCACTTGACTTAGGTGACCCAGTTACTGACATCTGGCAGAGTCATATCGTTAGGGTCAAAATAGGCCGAATTGGTAAACTAGCTCATGCATTTGTAGACAAAGTTAGTAGTTATAAGCCGCCATTTGATATGAAGGAAAGCGCCCGCAAGTTAGCTAAGGGTGTAACCCGAATAAAAAATAACGTTTTATATGACGAGCACAGCAAAACAGAGATAGATAAATTAATGAACGAGCAGGAATCGTTAGTCAAAGCCAAGAGCAAGAGTTAGAGCAAAGAAGCCTGATTTATGCGAGCAGGTAAGCCAAACGCACCGGCACTGAATTTGCGTGAGTTTTTTTCAGAGTCGTACGCGGTCCCGCTTTATCAGCGAGAGTACTCATGGTCTGAAAACGAAATTGATGATCTATTTCAAGATCTAAGCGACTTCATCGAATCTAAACAGTCCTACTATTTTCTGGGTCAAGTCATAGTTGCCGATTGTGAGACCAGTGAACGCTATTACATCGTGGATGGGCAGCAAAGAATAACCTCAGTTTTGGTTTTGCTTGCAGCAATAAGTAATCAAATTAAAACAATCTCAGGATTTAAAGATAATAAAGAACTTAATTTTTTGTTTAATGAATTACAGCTTTTGCTGAAATACTCCAAGAAAGATGGACTATCACCAAGAGTGAAAGTTGCAGATGACGGCAATTACATGGTCGTTGCATTGATTGATGGTTCAACGAAGCCGAATGAAGAAGAAGAGTGGAGTAATACCTGCGAAAATCTAGTAAATGCATATGACTTGTTTGTCGAGCGTCTAAATGGCGTTTGCAAGGCCACAGCCTCACTTATTGAGTTTTACAACAAAGTTGTTGAAGGAGTTATTTTTGTTCGATTAGAAGTTAACTCACATGAAGAAGCGATCGGCATTTATGAGCGGACTAATAATCGAGGTCTTGAATTAGATAGTGCTGATTTAATCAAAAACACGACTTTCTCAAAGTTGAAGACTAATGATTTTGATCGGGCCGCAAGTTTATGGAGTAAGGCCTCACTTACGCTCAAAGAGTGCAACTCTGATCGTCTGAGGAAAATGCAGTTCCTTCTTCGCGCAATCCTGGTTGCAGAGACTGGCGACCCCATCAGCAGTGGCCGTCTTCGTGAAGGCTGGTCTAGTAGGTTGACAACCTCAACTGATGCCCTTCGTTTTTTAGAGTCATTGCCAGATAAAGCAGCACATCTAAAAAATATTGCTCTCGGAAGTGCACCTAAAGCAAAGCAAAAGCTGAGTAATCTCGGAACTGCTTCGCGGCAGTTCAAATTTGTGCAGGACTTCGCAGTCCTGCTTGCTGGAGCTGGCCTGAACGGACGTGCTTATTTTAAGTTAGCTGAACTAGTAGACAACAGGGTTGTTCTTTCAGTTTTAGCTGCAGAGCGGGGACAAGACTTTGAACGGATAGTTCCAGCCTGGGCTAATCGCATCAACCAACTAGGGGAGAAGTCGACACCTGAAGATGTAATAAAAGCTTCAAGTGTCGCGTTCAAGAATGTTGATCAGTTGATGGCGCAAGCAAAAGTTGGGGTGATGGCTCTGCGCTATAAAAATAGCGCAGATCGCCGCCGCTTGAAATTCTTGTTGGCACGCCTCAGTCACGATGTTGAAGTTGAAGCAAAAGAAGCGGTGGTGCCAGAGCTGGTTGAAATTTTGAAAGTAAGACGTCGCCGTAGAAATAATCCGGTTCCTTATGTTGGTTACGATTTAGAACACATCAGGTCACGTGCAAGACATGGTGACAAAGATTTGACTGACTCAATTGGAAATTTGGTTTTAGCTCACTCCTTAGATCAAAGAGCAAAAGGGGCTGCTGAAGCCAAGGATAAAGTTTCCTTGTATCAAGATTCCAAGTTTTTACTGACGCGTTCTCTGGTTGAAGGCCGAACCAAAGATTTAAAGCGAAAGAAAGACATTATTGAGTCAATTCATTTACTTGCACCACCGAGCCTTGACAACTGGAATGATGCGGCGATAAAGAGGCGAGCCGAAATGTACTGGTCACGGCTAGAAAGCTCCATTCAAGATTCGCTTATCTAGCTATCTAGCTATTTTTTTGGACTCTAGAAGCTCTTAATTAAAACCCCGAACCAGCCGGCGAACATCAACGCGAAATAAACGGCGGGGAAGACTCCTTCGACAATCCAATAGATGATCGGAAAGATCACAACCCCTGGCGTTAGAAAGATCCCGATGATAACGCCGAGACCACCGAGCGATTTAGCCCACGCACAAGCCAGAAAACTAGTTGCAAGGAGCCAGTAACAAACGCGATCGGAGTCGCGAATGTTTGTTGCATTGACTTCATCAACTCACTCTTAGCCAGCAGTATCGTTTGGTGTGTAAGCAGTCGTGATAAGTCTTTTTAGTTGACAACTTGTCTGTGTTGAAGCGCAGTCAAACGAACTTAAGAAGATTGTTCTTCGAAAGGGGGTGAATTGTGTGACTCCAGAGATTAAGTTTTACGAGAGCCGGTTGGGGACTATTAAAGCTCATTATGGTCTTAAAAATACTGGTTACGATAATCGGGGGCAAATATCTCAAGATGCTTCCGAGAGTGATGCAGCCACTTTCAGTGACTTGGGTGTGAAGCATGCGCTTGAGCTGCAGGATGCATGGCGATTAATGAGAACTGAATTCCCAGAGACGTTTCACCTACTAGATATCGGTTGTGGTTTAGCAATTACGCCTGCTGTTTTTAAAGACGAATCTGTGAAGTTGCGTTCGTACCATGGCTATGACTACTCACAAGCAATGCTTTCAATCGCCTTAAAATTAAATCCTGAATTAACTTTTGTTGATCAATTAAGCAAAATTAATAAGTTAGGTTCCCCGACATTGGTGCTCTTGAATCATGTATTTGGCCAAAATGGCGTTGATGACTCAGTTCTTAAAATCTGGGCAGATAACTTTCACAGAATATTGCCATATGAGTTTCATTTGTTGAGTATAGAAATTCTCGGTTTTCGGCCATCTAATAATCGGCGGGAGATATTCCAAAAATTACTGAACGCTTCTAAATTTTCGGTACACGTGGTGCAGCGTCTAAAGACTCCAGGCCAACATGCCAGCTTAAAAGACACGCAACATTGGCGAATCAGTAGAGTTTAACAGTGGAATTATTTGCACCAGATCCCCCAACTTGTCCGCCAGGATTAATATATGTGAAAGATTGGTTAACTTCTTCAGAGCAAAATATTTTGTTTGATGAAGTTGAGTCAAGAGAATTTGACACGACTTTAAGTCGGCGGGTTCAGCATTACGGTGCAAAATACAATTACGATTCGTCAGTAGTTGAAGAAATTGGATCAGCTCCTGCCATCCCACCCGAATTAAAAAAATTAGGGTCGCGTCTGGTATTAGATGGCTATTTTAAACGAGAACCAGATCAAGTTATTGTGAACGAATATGTCGGCGATCAAGGGATTGCTTCGCACACTGATCGTGACTCATTCGGCGAAGCTATAGCGACGATTTCATTGATTGAGAGTTGGTCAATGCTATTTCGTGGTCCACTTGATGAGAAAATTGAGGTGTTGCTTGAAAAAGGATCACTAGCAATAATGACTGGACCTTCAAGACACACATGGTGTCATGAGATACCAAAGCGAAAATTTGAAAAACAATCGGGGTTAACGCGCTCGCGTGGGCGAAGAATTAGTTTGACCTACAGAACTCTAAATTCAACTGATGGTGCCCGTAGCCACTAATAGGTATTGAGTTGTCATTGGTTTGGAATAGAAATAATTGAGTTAATAGGGCGCGGTGCTACCCTCTAGTCATGGTTGCGAAATTTGCATTAGACGGAAGTAACCTTTGTGCGAAGCACGGCACTAAACAGTTTGATTTTAAAAGATTAGAAAAAGCAATTGATCAGATTAAAGATCTTTGTGGCGCATCAGAAGTTGAAATTCGAGTTTTTGTAGACGCAAGTTTGAAATACAAGTTAGACCCAAATGATAAAAGCGATTTAGAAGCAAGAATTTCTGATGGTACAATAATTATGACCCCGGCGGGTGTGACTGCTGATAGTTATCTTCTGCATTGGTCCGATCAACATAACGCAATAGTTGTTTCTAATGATTTATTCAGGGAGTACAAGAAGAAGTATCTGTGGCTCGCTGAGCGTGAAAATGGTAGATGCGTTACTGGCATATTTGATGAGGGTCAAGCGGCATGGACGTTCATGGAGAGAAATGCAGGTCCTGGAGTTCCTCGTGGGGTCGGTGAGCTTGCGCGCGACGTTGAATCAAAAAATACTCCAGTTCAAAAAAGCGAAATTGATGAAAACCCGTTCACGTTTTCGAATTCGGGCAATAATTATGTGGCGCGAGTTGACAGACAAAATCCGACAGCAATTGTCATTTTGCTTGATCAATCGCAGTCAATGGGACAAATGTGGGGCCCTGGGGGTTTTACGAAAGCTGAGCGACTAGCAAAGATTGTCAACGACGTGTTGCGCGAGTTGGTGTTGCAATGTACAAGGGGTGACGCTGGTGAGGTCAGTCCATATTTTGATTGCGCAATAATCGGATACGGAACTTCGGTCGATACACCCATCACAAGTATGTTCGCTGGGACAACGCTTGAAGAGCCGTTTTTGTCTATCACTGATGTTTGGAATTTGAGAGAAATGCGAGAATTTGGTGCTCCTGAAAACACAAGAAAGAGACCAGTATGGATTGACTCAGTCGCTGTAGGAAATACACCAATGTGTAAGGCCTTCATTACGGCAAAAGAAGCCCTAAAGAAATGGATAAACGTGCACCAGGCTTCGTTTCCGCCAATTGTATTTAACATCACGGACGGTGCGCCGACTGATGGCAACCCCGCTGATGCAGCACACGAATTAACTTCCCTAGAAACTAAAGATGGCAATGTGTTGCTATTCACCGCCCACATCATGGCTTCGAGCGATCAAGTAATCCGGTATCCAGGTTCGTTAGATGTGTCTATGGCGCCGAACGCTCACAATATGTTTAATATCACGAGTCTCGTGCCGAATTCGCTTAGAGAGACTGCGCGACAACTGGGCATCAGTATTCCACCTGGTGGACGTGGCTTTCTATTTAACTCAGAAGCCGATGATGTGATCGGTATGTTAAACGTGGGAACGCAGGGCGCCACAGTAGTTGAGAGGTAGTTGCTCACGTGGCTAGTAAGAAGCGGTCGAAGAGGAGTAGGCGAGATTCAAAGGTTCGTCTAAAGACCTTCTCACCAAGTAAGTCGCAATTAAACCATAAATTTGAGTTAAATTTCCAAACACGTCACTTTACGATCAGTAAGTTAGGCGCAGATCTGGCAAGTAACCAAGACTCAATTGAAGTCTCGTCGTCGGCAAAGGCTGTCGCTCTTTCAGATGGAGCGTCTCGTTCGTATAGCCCAAGGAAATGGTCAAAAGCTTTAGTTTCGGTATTGATAGATCGTGAGGGGGAATTAAAGCTTGAGGACATAGCTCGTGTTATTGAGCATGCAGATTTGAATTTGAAAGAAGAGTTGCCTTGGAATCTTGAAGAAATCCGATTAAGGGGTTCTCAGGCGACTTTTATAAGGGTCGGACTGACGGCTGAGAATAAAGATAGTTACAGAGTCAACTGTCTGTCAATTGGCGATTCACTTTTGGTAATCCAGAAAAATTCGCAAACAAGCAGGGTGAAACTTCAAACTTGGCCCTTTGAATCTGTAGATGATTTTCCAAATGCCCCTGCTGTGATCTCGTCAATTGAGCCGTACTTGAGAGATAACGCTCAAAAATCTACGAGCTTTGTGGTCAGCTGTGGTGATTCCATTTATTTAATGACGGATGCACTTGCTCGATATCTGTGCTCTAAGAACTTTGCGAAAAAAAATATTCAAGACATATTCCCTTTTCTAAATAAAAACTTCAAAACAAATTTTGAGACCTGGGCTGAAGACAGTCGAAGGAGCGGTCTTGTGGAAGATGATGATTTAACTCTCATAGAAATCACATTAGGTTGATCAAATATCCTACGCGGAGTCAATATGACGATGCGCTTGGAGCACCTCGTATAGCTTTCAAATCAGATAATCTGCAATCCGCAAAGTTTCTTAAAGTAAATGACTCGCACGTAAGATCAGGTGGCGCTTTTGCGTGCCTTGCGAAAACTGAAATTGAGAATGTCAATTGGGCTGTTCGCTTATTATTAAAGGAACAGGCGAATTTAGAAGTCCGTTACCAGGAAATTTGCTCAAAGTTGATTGGCAAGTGTGATTTTCTGGTAGACGTCAAATATTTTTCTGAGGAAATACAAGTTGAAGGTGCAGATCAGCGATTCCCACTAATTCTCATGCAATGGGTAGAAGGCAAGGAACTTAAGAAATATGTTTTTGACCTATGTGCACGTGGGGATGTTGAAGGATTGTTTGCACTGCGAGTTGCGATTAGTGAATTATCTATCTCGATGCGTGGATTCGGCATAGCTCACGGCGATCTTTCACCTGAAAACGTCCAAGTTTTAGGACCGTCGTCTGACCCCAAACTTGTGCTCCTTGACTACGACAGTATGTGGATGCCATGGAAACCAGATTTGCGATGCGATGTTGGGATCACTGACCTTCAGCATAAAAGTCGAACAAATCCCATTGGGCCGCATGCTGATCAAATGGCTTTTTTACTAATTGATACTGCATTGGATTTTCTTTTAAAGAAGCCGTCAATGGGGGCGCATATTGAGTTATTTGATCGTAAATTTCTTTTTACGGTTGATGAATTTATTGGTGGAAATTCAACATTAGTTAGTGCTGTTAACAAGGCTTGTCCCGAATCATGCGAGGTACTAAAGAGTTATATTCTTGGTTCGTATGAAGTTTGGATGCCATCAAGCGATTCTTTAAGTGGCTTATCGGTTCGAGATTTAGCCGATGAGATGGAGATTTCGTCCAAGAAATTACTAATAATTTGCAACCAAGTTTGGCCAGGTTCTTGGTCTTCAAATAGAGAACTTACGCTGTCACAAATTAGGTTCATAAAAAATCATTTTGCTAAAAATGGTTCAAAAAACTTGGCTGGTGACTCAGTACCCGTGTCAAATGCGTTTTCAGAATTTAGTGAAGATAATTGGATGATGGCCATGGTGAAAGAAGAAAGAGCACTAGTTCAGAGTGGTGATCCAGTTGCTATTGCGGCATCAGACGACGATGTTGACGCCATGGTAAACCTTGGTCAAATAGCCGAAGCTGAAACGTTGACGGCTCGCAATCTATGGCTCGCTAGACACTGGTATAGAAAAGCAGCATCTAAGGGTGATATCAATGCGATGCTTTTTTTGGCTGATTTATTAGAAAGAATGGGCGTAATTGAAGAACCTGACGGTGCTTGGCATTGGTATCGTACGGCTGCGCTTACCGGTGATGACAACGCAATGAATAACTATGGGGTGTTCTTGTACTCAAGGGAAGGCTACATAAAAGAAGCGATTGATTGGGTTAAGAAGGCACGTGATTTAGTGCCAGGAGATTTGACGTATCAGGGAAATTTGGAAACATTTTTTGATGAGTTACACCGACTAGCAGAAGAATACAACAGCAATGGTTTGGATAAAATGAAAAGACTGGACTTTGCGGAAGGTGAAGTTTTTTTTCTGAAGGCCGTAAGTTTAGATCCTGAAAATATTGAATTTGCAATGAATCTTGCGAATTCATTGAAAATGCAAAAAAAATTTAGTGACGCCGAAATTTATTACCTCCGCGCTGCCGAGGCCGGAAATATTATTGCGATGAAGAATATGGCATCTTTACTAGTAAATACCCGTAGACATTTTGGTCCTGATGGCGCAGAGAGATGGCTCTTGCGATTAGTTGAGCTCGAGAGTACTAACTCAAATCGAACACAACTTGCAAAGTTGCTCGCGCTGAAAAAGATTAAAAAGTTGCGGGGTCACTAATCCTCTGAGAGTTTGTATTCGCTACCGCATTGTGGGCATTCGGTAGTTTGTTCGCCGTAGAAGAAAATAGGGATACCGCATCCGTCGCAGATTTCTCCATCGACGATTTCGTCACGATCCATAACCAGACATTAGCCAGTTGGTGTGGCGCAGTTTTGTTGGCTAAAGCGACACGCCACTAACGAAACTATTCAGCAGTGGGGCGGTCGTGCAACAGCACTGGTGGCGTCGACTTTTTGCGCCGAGCACCAATGTTGAGCGCCTCAACGAAGACCGAAAACGCCATGCTGCCGTAGATATAGCCCTTTGGAATCTTCTGTCCGAAACCTTCGGCGATCAGCGTCGTACCGATCAACAACAAGAAGGCGAGTGCCAACACCTTCACCGACGGGTGACGATTGACGAACTGATATATCGGGCCCGACGCCACGAGCATCACGCCAACAGCAGCAGCGATCGCGATCATCATCACCGGCACATGGGGCGTCATGCCAACTGCGGTGATCACCGAGTCGATCGAAAACACCATGTCGAGAATCAACACCTGGGCTATGACTGCCCCTAATGTTGGCGCGGTGCGAGACGACGCGTGTTCGACCTCGCCCTCGAGTTTGTGGTGAATCTCTTTGGTGGCCTTATATATAAGAAATACTCCGCCGGCAAGCAGGATCAACTCTTTGCCGCTGAACCCCAGATCGCCGATCGTGAATAACTCTTTTTTGAGGCTGACCACCCAACCGACAGCCAACAACAACAACAGTCGCATGCCGCCTGCAGCCAACAGGCCGATGCGTCGTGCTTTGCCTTGTTGATCGGCAGGCAATTTAGAAGCGAGGATTGAAATAAATATTACGTTGTCAACGCCGAGCACAATCTCGAGGGCGAGAAGTGCGGCCAGTGCCGACCATGCATCAGGATCAGATAACCAAGTCATGCCTAGATACTAATTGTCGCCGTCACGGGTGAGGTGATCGTCGAACTTTTGCTTCGCGCCAAATTAGACCCGCTTTTTGAAGTTTCAATGCACACATCGATGTTGATCAATTTTTGAGATTTCTCTTGCAAACTAGATATAAGTGAGGCTAATATTCATATGTGGACGATTCTGGTGTCAACCGAATTCGAACAGTGGCATCAATCGCTTACAGAGAAAGAAAAGATCTCGTTATCGAGCATTTTGACACTGCTCGAAAATCGAGGTCCAGTTTTAGGAAGGCCGCATGCCGATCGGGTAGAGAGCTCTCGTTTTCACAATATGAAAGAACTCCGATTAGCAAATGGAATTCGTGTGTTTTTTGCATTTGATCCACGGCGAATTGCCGTTTTGCTGATTGGTGGCAATAAGAGCGAGTCAGAGGCATCATCACCAAATTGGAATCGGTTTTACGAATACATGATTCCAATAGCAGACAGAATTTTTACCGAACATTTACTGACCATAGGAGACGATAAATGAGCACGACAAAGAGTTACTCGGTATTGCGCGATGAGTTGCGAAAAGACCCGAAGGTCGCCAAACAGATGGATGCTGAATTCAAGCGAACTCTTCGCGAGCACCGGCAGATGACGCTTTGTCAGCTTCGAAAGAGTCTGAATATCACCCAAGCCGAAATGGCAAAAATGATCAACGTCAGTCAATCAACCATTTCGCAACTAGAAAATGGAATCATTGAAATGTCGCTGGTGATGTTGTATTCACTCATTGACCACATGGGTGGCGAGCTTGAGATAACTGCAGTTTTTGATGGTAAAAAAGTGGAGTTAAGCGTCTAAGACAGAAATCACAATATCTGCGGTTGAGATTAGTAAGCAATGTGAACTGATTGACTATTACGCGCAATAGCCTCAAAATCCTTGACAAACAAAATCATTTTAGTTTCAGGAAGCCTTCGCAAAGATTCGTTCACAACTGCCGTCTGTCGCGCGCTGGTTAAAGAGATGAACGAAACCCAAAAATCTTCAGCCGGTGGCAAAATTGAGTTTGTCTTGCGTGACTATGTTCGCGAATTGCCGCATTATGACGGCGATCTAGATATAAACACAGATACTGAGACCCCACCTGCTGCTGTTGTCGAAATGCGTCGCGAACTGAGCGAGTCACATGCGATCATCATTGGCACACCCGAATATAACTACAACGTGCCCGGTGGATTAAAGAACTTCATTGATTGGGCGTCGCGGCCATTTGCCAAGCATTCTTTAATTGGTCGTCGTGTCGGTGTGTTCGGTTGTTCACCAGGCGACCGAGGTGGCAAAGCCGCAGTCGAATATCTGCGAAACATTGTGCCATTGCTTGGCGCAACGCTCGTTGGGCAAGAGTTACTGTTTCCGAAAATAAATTCGTTGATCTCGCCAGACGGCAAAATAGACACAAGCGTGATGACACCCCTGACCGAAATGGCTAACGAACTCGCCACGGTAACCGACTAGTTCGACTAGTAAGCGCCCGCTAAACCCGTTAATCTCTGTTTAGATGAATGCCAAGCGTTTGTTTCTAGCCGCTGTATTAGCGGTTACCGGTGCAGTGCAAGTGGTGCCGTCGCCGGTTTCGGCAGCAATCACACCGCCAACACAGTCATACCTAATGTCATTTCACACCTGTACAGCAGGTGTAACTGATTGCAATAATCCGTCGAACCACATCGTTCAACTCGCACAAAGTTCAGATGGCGTGTCGTGGAGCCTGCTCAACGGTTGGCAATCTTTCAAGGGTTCGGTGCCCGATATTTTTCGCCGAGGCGACACGCTTTATTTGTATTCAACTAGCGGTCTAATGCGAATTGATATGAAGACTGGTGCCACCTCGACAACATCAGTGTCTTTGAGTAGCGGAACTTATGTCGACCCGTCGCTGGCGCAATTGCCAGATGGGCGATTGATTTTGTTTTACCTACCCGGCATTCCAGGTCAAGATCCTGCTGGTTGTGCTCAGGGCGAATCGTCATGCGTGCGACAAATCAAGTCGGCAGTCGAAGTTGCTGGTAGTGACGGTGCACAGTTTGCAGTTGACGATGGAGCAAGAATCACTGAGACGATTTCAAACTCATCGTTCAGTGATCCAGATATTTTCTTCAACGGAACTCAATGGGTGTTGTATATCTCAAAGGGGCCAACGGTGCATGCATACACCTCGACTTCTCTGCAAGGAACTTACGCATTCAAAGCAGTTGTTTCGAATAACCTTGGCGGCGTGCCAGCAGGCTTGCAAATGGCTGACGGTTCAGTTGCGACATATGTGCACAGGTCGACTGGGTCGGCAAGCGAAATTCGTCGTGCAACTTCAGCAACAGGTGATTCGTCTATTGCATCTTTTGCCACGGTGCTGACCGCACAGGCACTCGGGCTGGGTAATAATGCCGAGAGCCCAGGGCTTGCTCTGAACGTTGCGGGCATTGCGTGTGCGTCATGTTTAACGCAAACTTCGACAACTACAACTTCGACAGCTACTGTGACGACCGCACCGGCTACTACGGGCTCGGGTGCCAGCAAGTCGAAGATCACAATTAGCTGTGTAAAAGGTAAAACGACCAAAAAAGTAACAGGCACTAACCCCAAGTGCCCGGGCGGCTACAAAAAGAAATAGTCGTCTAGGTCGCGCCACTCAAAGTTCAGAGCGAGTAATTACGCCCATTATTGCGCGACGAGTTGCGAAAAAACCCGAAGGTCGCCAAACAGATAGATGCCGAATTCAAACGAACTCTTCGCGAGCACCGACAGATGACGCTTTGTCAGCTTCGAAAAAGTCTGAACATCACCCAAGCCGAAATGGCAAAAATGATCATCAAAGTCGTGCCGATGATTCACTCGCGGCGCGACACAACTTTGCGCGCAAATAGTGCGATCAGCGCAAGGAGAGCAATCAAGCCGATGATCCAAAGTGTCCACCACGGCTGCGGCTCCTGAAGCGGCACGACACGGATTGCGCTGTGGTAGCCACCCCACTTGTTGGGGCCAGACACTCGAACAGTCGCACTAGTTTGCGCGTCGAACTCGCCGATCTTGGCGATCGTGCTTTCTGACAGCTGCATCTCGCCTTGACGGTCGAGCGTTACGCCGTAAACCTGGCGGATGCCGACTATACGCAGTCGATGAAAGTCAGCACTGAGCACGTCCAAGGGAAACGAGCCCACGAGTCGTGCATTGCCTTCGCGGTCGACTATCGCTTCAGCAAAGACGATTGGCTTAGATGTAACTGCCAGATAGACGACGGTTTCTGGTACATAGCCTTGGACTTGGCCGGTGATCTTCAACCACTTGCTTGACTTTGGAATTGACAGGTCGGTAAGCCGGGTTGGCTCAGGAAGTTCTGAGTCGGCGAAGATTCGCGACATCAGAGTGTCGGTTGATTTTGCGTCGGCGAGCGCCGCGAGCGAGGCGGTGTCTGGCGCAGTAAGGGATTGCGCAGAATCAACACGCGCAAAGTCTTTACCAAGACGGGCCATCGATTCGTTAAGTGCAGCAACGATTGTGTTGGTGTTCGAGGAGACGCCCAGCGCTACAACGAATTGAGCGGTTGTGCGGGCACCAATGACCTCAAGATTTAGGGCTGGTCCTGGTACGTATGAGTCGAAGCGCTCAGCTGCGAGAACAGGAAGCGTTGTGCGTTTTGTGCTCGTGCGGTCAACTCCGAACGCATTGCGGCCACCGGTTGGGTCGTCAAGCGATGCAGAAGGTGCAGGACCAACGTCGTTTGCTTGTCCTATTACTGCATCATTGACGGCGATCGCGCGACCGTTAATCTCGATCGTGTTAGTGCCCGGAGGCAATGTGGTTGTCGTTGTTGTTGTCGTCGTGTCTTGCGGCTCTATGTCCGTCCGAGTGCTCGAAGAACTTGATGTGGATGTCAATGATTGACTCGTCGGCGGAAAAGTTGGTACCACTGGCTGTGGCAGAGTGTTAGAGGCTCGGTTGCCCGCAGTGCTCGAGCTTGTTGTGGTGCTCGAACTGCTTGAGGAGAGCGGGCCAAATGGTGATGTTGTGCTCGTGGTCGAGCTGGTACCAGAGATCGTAGTTGTTACACCTGGCAAAGTGGTCATTGTGCCGCTCGGGCAGCCGCTGCTTGGTGCTGGGATTATGTCGTCGTTGTGGTCGCCGTGGCCGAAAAGACCTTTGGCATCCACAGTGATATTTGCGTAGGGGTTAGCTGCAGAACTGGTGGCGTGGCAGATCGTTATGCGACGACCTGTAGGCACGCTGAAGGCCACGGTTGTAGTCGACGCGGCACGGATGGTCGTGGTTGTCGTCGCACGCGCCGTGGTTGTGGTGGTGCGCCGGGTTGAAACGGTTGTTGTTGTTGCTCGCGCCGTGGTTGTGGTGGTGCTCTGGGTCGAAACGGTTGTTGTCGTTATTGGCGCGACAGTCGTTGTTGTTGTTGTTGTTGCGGTTGTGGTTGTGGTTGTGGTTCCGCCACCGCCACCGCCGCTGTTGCCAGGTGTCGCTGGCGCGGCGGTCGTTGTTGTGGTTGTGGGTACCGTGACTGCGATCAGGTTGTCTGTTCCCAGTGTGGTGATGGTGAGTGTTGTTTGAGCGTTGCCTGCGGTGTCGGTCATTGAAAATGAGCCGGCTGCGGTCAAACTTGAGTTAACTGTTGCGCCGCCAGCGGTTGCTGTTGAGGTTGCTGTGATTGTGCAAACCGTTGCAGAAGTTTGCACGATGCCAGTAATCGCCGAAATATTTGTGAAAGTAAAGTCTGTTCCAGAAGCAGTTGACAAAGTTGAGCAAGTGATGTTTTCGTTGCCGGTGACAGTGAACGTAATTGTGGCAGATGTAGACGTCGCAGCAGAACGCAACAGAGTCACAGTGGGCGCAGTCGTATCTATGACTAACGCACTATTTGCACCAAGTGAGCCACTCGCGCCAGGTGTTGGAAGAGTACGCGTTGCCGCGATAGTAACGTCTGCCTGAAGGTTGATTGTTCCGCCATTGAGTGTTAGAGACCCTGTGCCGACATAGTCAAGGTCTGTAGAAGTATCGCCAGCCTGCACCGTATACGTAAACGTCAGTTCAGTGCCTGGGCTTCCTGACGCATAATTCACTGTGCGACCCGCGCCACCGGTTGCGAGTGTAATTTGTGGAGTGCCTGTTACCGTCACAGTCTCGTCGAATCTAACTTGAACTGAAATTTCTGCACCGGCCTTATACGACCCGTTTGTTTTGCTTGATGAGATTGCGGTTACGGTTGGGGTGACTGATGTGCAATTTGTTGCATTATCAAATTTTGTTCCGTCCACCCTTATCGCAGATTGTTC
This sequence comes from Ilumatobacteraceae bacterium, assembly GCA_964203235.1. GTDB lineage: Bacteria > Actinomycetota > Acidimicrobiia > Acidimicrobiales > Ilumatobacteraceae > BACL27. Next base: position 172,109 of record CAXNLE010000002.1, on the reverse strand, counting down.
CGCAAGTGAGTTTGCATTGGTCGTTGCTGGCAGAGTCAGCGTCGCGGTGTTGCCAGCGATATCGGTGATTGTGCCACCATCAAGTTCAAGCGAGTTAGTTGCCAGATAATTAAGGTCGTTCGAGTCATCATTGCAAACAATTGTGTACGCCATCAACAATGATGTGCCGCTCGAACCCTGTGAATACGCGTATCTGGCGCTAGCGCCGATGTTTAGTCTTAGGGTCGGGGTGCCCGTGATGTTGACGCTCTCGCTAAAGACAACCGAGATGGGCACTACTTCCTCGGCATAATAAGTATTTGAGGTACCGCTTACATTCGAGACTGTTGGGGCAGTGGTGTCAATCACGATCGCCTTATTGGCGCTAAGTGATCCAGCTGCACCTGCTGTTGGCAACGTGAGTGTCGCGTCATTCGGTGTGGCGGCGCCGTCTTTAATTGTCACCCCAACGGGGAGAGCGAGGGTACTTGCGGTCGTGTAGTCGAGGTCGCCACTAGTGTCGCCCGCCTGAACCGTATACGAAAACGACAAGATATTTGTTCCCGTTCCTCCCGAATAGCTAACTGTTCGATCAGTTGTGCCTGTTTCAAGTGTCAAAGTTGGATTGCCTCCTGCAACGTTGACGACCTCGCTGAAGTTCACTTGAATTGAGACAACTTCAGCTGCCTTGTAGCTTCCGTTCGCCTTAGTTGAACTCACACTCAGAACAGTTGGCGCAGTTGTGTCGTTTGTGGGTCTCGTTACATCGGTGAACTTGGGTGCTGCAGTTAATGTTGTTTGAGCGTTGCCTGCAAGGTCTCGAATTGAAAATGTGTCAGCCCGGGCAACAGTTGACCTGACAGTTGTATTGTCTGCAGCGGCAGTTGACAAGCCAAACAGCGTGCAGACGTTCGAATTGGTTTGTTGAATCGAGCTAATGCTCATGTTGGTGAGAGTGAAGTCAACTCCATCGGTAGTAGACAGATCTGAGCATCGGATCGCTTCGTTACCTGTGACCGTAAAAGAGATTGACGCCGTATTGAAAGTTGATGCTGCTGCCGCAAGCGTTACAGTCGGTGCCGTTGAGTCGAGTGTGAATTTGACAACGATTATTCCTTTTCCGCCCGCACCACCAGCACCGGTGGCTGTCGCATGACCGCCGCCGCCGCCACCACCACCACCAGTGTTAGTGGTACCAGCAGTGCCAGCACTTCCGGTTGTGCCACCGCCGCCGCCGCCGCCAGTGCCACCAGATCCGAGCAAGTCGGTTGGGCTTGCGCCGCCACCACCGCCACCGCCGTAGGTTGTCGAGTTCACCGTGTTATTAGAACCTGCGCCGCCTGAACCGGCCGCGCTAGTGCCGGCGCCTGCACCACCATTTCCGGTACCGCTGCCTGAGTTATTCGTTTTGCTACTGCCGCGCGCACCGCGGTTGCCGCCAAGCGCAGTCACCGAAGCGCCACTTGAAATACCGAGTAACGAGTTCGATCCAGTTACACCATTTTTAGTTGCTGCTCCACCGTTACCACCACTGCCAACAGTTAACGTCAGGGTCGCACCGCTTGTTACGGTGACGTTGCTCGCTTCAACAATTTTTCCACCGCGTCCGCCACTGCCACCTTTATTTTGCCCAGTTGCGACACCGCCGCCACCGCCGCCACCGCCGCCGACTAGCGCGTAACTTATTGAAGTTACGCCATCGGGTAGCGCATATGTGCAACTACTTGCGGTATTAAAAGTAACTGTTCGCACGCCTGCAGACTCAGACTCTGAATACCCTGAAGCGTCGCATGCTGCGGCGTTGGCGGGTGATTCGTTAAGCGTCAAATTAATGGCAAGTGTTATTGTGATTAAAAAAATCGCAACAAACAGATGTGAAGTAACCGACAGACCATGCACAAGTGATCTTCGGATTTTTAGCGCCAAGACTTTGCCTCTAAGTCAAACCGTGGGATGAGTACTGAACCTCGGTTTGACTTGTACCACAAAAGTCTAATGCGGATAGATCTGTAATAGGAGGAATTGCCGACGAAGTGGGCCCATGTGACCCGAGAAAACCTCAGTTATCTAGTCGGAGTAACCACATTCGACGCCGCAGATTCGGCGCTGGCACCAACCGCATTCGACGCCTGAACAGTGAAGTAGTAGTTGAGATTATTCCTCAGCCGAGTGATGCGCGTCGAAGTTGTCACGCCATCTACGCGCGTTGAAGCGACAACTCGTCCATCTAGATATGCGCGAATCGTCTGAACAACAATCGCTGAGCCACCGTCATCGGGCAATGTCCATGACACAATCGCTGCTTTGTTGCGCGCTTCGGCTATTGGTGCGGCAGGTTGTGTAGGTACGGTCGCTGGTGTGCCAGTATTCGGCGGCGGTGTCGAACCTGTCGAACCACTGAGATACGCAAGAAGGTTCGGGCTCGAAGTGCCCGCACTGCTCACTGCATTAGTTGTCGCAGTGTCACTTAAATACGTCGCAAGTTGCGCTGGTGTCATCGCTGTCAACGAAAGTGCAACGACCGCTAATCCTGCGACGTGCGGTGCGGCCATTGAAGTTCCTGAATAAATCGCAGTTTGGTTTCCTGGGATAGTTGATGTGATGTTTGCACCTGGCGCGAATATGTCAAGGCACGAACCATAATTTGAAAAACTTGCACGACTGTCATTGATCGTCGTCGCACCAACTGTTATCGCCGATGTGGCTCGTGCAGGCGAAGTTGTACATGCATCAGTGTTGCTATTGCCCGCTGCAACAACGACCGCAACTCCACTCGCTATCAATGATGCAACAGCCGAGTCAAGCGACGAACTTGCGCCACCACCAAGACTCATATTTACAATTGCTCGTTGAGTTGATGGACGATTTTGCGCGATCCAATCAAGGCCCGCGATTACTCCAGAGTAAGTACCTGATCCGTTACAGTCGAGCACTCGAACTGGCACAAGACGTGCGGCTTTAGCGACGCCATAAGTTTGAGAGGCGATAGTGCCGGCGACGTGTGTTCCGTGTCCGTTGCAATCACTTTGTCCGCTACCACCGTTGACCGCATCAAAACCACTGTTTACTCGTCCACCAAATTCGACGTGCGTCGCATCGATTCCGGTATCGACAACATATGCAAAAACACTTGATGCAGTTGACGGACTAGTGAAAGTGCCAGACAACGGCAGCGATCGTTGATCGAGTCGATCTAAACCCCAAGTTGCGCCAGTCTGTGTTGCCGAAGTTGGGTCAACTAATACGGTTGAGTCTTGTTCAATCGACAACACTCGCGGATTTCGCAGCAAACCGGCAACAGCCGACGGGGGCACTTGAATCACGGCAGCGTTTAAAACTTTTTCAAACGCCAACTTGTAGGTACCGCTCGCCTTTAGTTTGACTTTTGTGTTTTCTGTCGCCGCAGAATTTATCGAGCGCGCCTTTTTTGATTTTGCGTTATTTGCTTTGGCGTCTTCTGCTTTGGCGGTCTTGCGGGCTGCGTTATTTTCTTTCGCTACTTCGTCGTTATACGTATCAACCATTGCTTTGCCAGCGTCAGCGGCTTTTACGTTCGAAACAAATCGAACAATGTAAGTTCGTGGTGTTTCGGGGTCGTCTACATTTTCGACTTCACTAGTTTCGTCATCTTCTTTAGCATCTTTAACTTCTGTTTCAGTTTTTGTCTTGTCGTTTGATTTCGCATTTTCTGAATTGTCTGCGTTGTTAGAGGAGTTTGCGTTGTTCGCACTTCCTGCGTTCGCCGAATTTCCCGAGTTGCTTGAGTTGCTCGAGTTTCCTGAATTGTTCGAGTTGCTTGAGTTGCTTGAGTTGCCTGAGTTGCCTGAATTGTTCGAGCTGCTCGAGTTTCCTGAATTGTTCGAGTTGCTCGAGTTGCTTGAGCTCCCTGAATTGTTCGAGTTGTTCGAGTTGCTTGAGCTCCCTGAATTGTTCGAGTTGCTCGAGTTGCTTGAGCTCCCTGAATTGTTCGAGTTGTTCGAGTTGCTTGAGCTCCCTGAATTGTTCGAGTTGCTCGAGTTGCTTGAGCTCCCTGAATTGTTCGAGTTGCTTGAGTTGCCTGAATTGCCTGAATTTCCCGAATTCTTTGTCGCCGCAACAGTTGTCGTCGTATTGCTAGAACTTTGCGATGACTTGCCCTGATCGCCATCGTCATTCTTTGCCGCGACTGGCGTTACCGACATCAACGAAGCCAACAACCCCGCAATCACAGATTTCACAGTTACAAAACTACCTTAAACACGTATTGATAACTTTCATGACTTAACAAGCATGAGAATTTGCCGCTTTTGCTTTTACAACACTAGCTACACCTATATATACGTACATCTCGCATTCTCTTTACGGATTTATCGGGTCGCCCAAGCCCCAATCTGCAACCGACTAAATCAGCTAATTCGTAGTCACGACACCAGACCATTGCGCGACTTCAGCTGCGATATCAAGTGGGGCAACAATGGCGTTGGTCGCATATGTGCCCCAATGCGATTCGGGCACCATCCACATAATTTCAAACTCAATAGTGTCGGGGTCGTGACCGTAGAGACTCTTCGAAACGCCGTGATCACTTTCGCCTTTAAGCGCGCCGGCTGTTGCCAACTTTGTTCGAATAGCGGCGAGTTCGTCGATCGTGTCTACCTGCCAGGCAAGGTGATACAAACCGGTGCCTTGTGACTTGCTAGTTGCGCCGATGCTGAAGAGCCCGAGGTCGTGATGGTTTGTTGAGCCGCCTGCTCGAATAAACACCGCACGACCACCAGCAGTTTCTTGCACGATTGAAAAACCAAGTACGTCTCGATAGAACGCGGCACTCTGTCGTGCATCAGTTACATATAGAACTGCATGATTTAACCCGCGAATACCTGACACGATTAAAAGTGTAGAGAAGTCTCGGCAAGTCAGTGCCACTAGACACTTGAGTTTAGGTATTATCCCGTCACACGTTTACTGCTAATAGATAGCGTCTCAAAGATGAAAACGCGCCGTACAGACATCGAAGGTCTGCGCGCACTTGCAGTTGGGCTGGTGGTGCTGAATCACGCTGGGGTGCCGTGGTTGCCTGGCGGTTACATCGGCGTAGATGTATTTTTTGTGATTTCAGGTTTTCTGATTACGAAATTACTTATCGATGAAGCGGGCGAGCACAATTCAATCGACTTACTAAATTTCTGGGCCAGACGCGCGCGACGAATTCTGCCGATGTCGATACTGGTCGCGTTGCTCACAGTTGCTGCCGGTCTGTTCATGCTTGAACCCGGGAAAGTTCGTGAACTGAGCGCCGTTGGCCTTGGCGCATTAGGTTTTTGCGCCAACATCGTGCTGTTTTTTCGAACATCCGATTATCTCTCGGGGGTTACAGCCCCATCGCCGCTGCGGCACTTTTGGTCACTCGCAGTAGAAGAGCAGTTTTATTTGCTGTGGCCACTGATCGTGTTCGTCACGGTGAAGTTTGGAAGATCCCATTGGAAAAAGTGGTTACTTGGCGTAGGAGTCGTTACTGGTGCCGCGTCTCTGGCTGCTTCGATTTTAATTACCAGGGGCAATCCGGGCGCCGGTTATTACCTTCCGCATGCACGCTTTTGGGAGATAAGTGCAGGAGCATTGCTAGCACTTGCAGGTTCGCACGTCTACAAGATTCCGAGCATGTTGAGAGCAGTAGCCGGATGGATCGGACTCGTTGCGGTTATCGGCACTGCTGTGTGGTTCACTGAGAAAACTATTTTCCCTGGTTATGCAGCGTTACTTCCTGTCGTAGCGACGGTGTTTATTTTGATTGCTGGTGGCGCAAAGTTTGGGCCAGTTTCACTTCTCTCGCTTTGGCCTCTGCAAAGTCTTGGTGCGCGCAGCTACTCGCTGTATCTATGGCACTGGCCATTGCTTGTGTTAATCGAAGCACGATTTGGTTTGCCACCTGCACGGGGCAAAGCGTTGATCGTGGTTGCGGCAATTTTGCTTTCTGCAATTTCATATCGCGTAGTTGAGAATCCAGTTCGCCACAACACGTGGCTCTCAAGTATCTCTGTGCGCAGTTTGTCTGCTGCGGGTATTGCGCTGTCGCTCAGCTTGTCGGCCGTAGTCGTATTGTTTGCAGTTGCACCAAAAATTGATGCGGGAGCTATGCAAATGGCAGAAGCACAAGCGGCGCAAGCAGCGCTAGAAAATCAAGAACCGCAAGCAGCAGCAATTTCTGAAGTCGCTCCTATTGAATCTCAAGTAGTTCTACCACTAGTCAAGCCGGTAAATGTTTTACTACTCGGCGATTCGACAATGGCTTCGCTGCGATGGTTCAAAGATGCAACAAAGTCATTGAGCGGGTTCACATACACGCTTGATGCAGAATCGTGCCGCAGAATTTCAGAGTGGTCGTGCTTTGGTCGTGAGATGAGAACGCCAAAGAATGTAGTCACCGTTTTAGAAGAAAGTACCGAATCGTTTGATGCTGTCGTATTAATGGTGGGGTATGACAGCAGCGCAAAAAAAATTGGAGATGAATACAAAGATCTGATCGAAGTTGTTGTTGCGAAGAATCTGAAGATGATTGTTCTGACATATAAGGAATCGCTGAATTTTCCTGCGCCAGGAACTAATGGAAAGCGCTCGGTGTATGCCGATTTCAATACAGTGGTGCGCGAAACGGTGGCCCGCGATCCGCAACACTTTGCGTTAGCTGATTGGAACGCTCACAGCGCCGGTCAGAAGTTGTGGTTTAGGTCAGATGGAATTCATCTCAGTATTATTGGAGCGTTAGCACTCGGTGCGTTTATCAGTACAGCCGTCGCTGAAAACACAGATAATCCGTGTCCGTTCGTCGCCGTATATCCGTGTTCATCCGCCAATAATTTGCCTCAGGAAACAGATTTTCTTACAAAATTCAATGTCGCTGATACCAAAATATATTGTTATGAAGACGGGAAAAGTCGCAGGAAAGTGTGCGGTGAAAAAAGGCGACTTTAGAAAAATTCGTTAGCGACGGCAACTACTGCTTGGGCATTGCGCTGAGCGTCTTCTTCGCTAAGGGTTGATCCAAATTCAACAGTCATGCTGACGCCGGTTGGCTCTTGAAATGACTTTGCCCAGTTTGTACCAGTGCCACCGAACACTGCTTCAAGTAGCGGTTTGTCACCTGCATAACCGCAGAGGCAATTTAATTCTTGAAGCGGTAGCCCAACCATTGAGGCATATTTGGTGCGAACGTTTCCGTCGTGGCCGACTCCAGGCCCGATACGAAAGTAGTCCTGGTGATACCAAATAACGAACTGTGGTTTAACGAGTTCGCCAAGCTTCACCAAACTTTGCACTTCTGGTTCACTTGCGCTGTCTGCACCTGAGTATTGCCATGAACCTGGTTCACCAATTTTCTGCCAGTTACCAGGAAAATTTCTATTGAGGTCTACGCCGTTCGCGTTTTGGCGCGTGCGCAATTGCTGACCGTCAGGGTTCATTGTGCGAACTGTCCACAAGTCGATGTTGCCGTCAAGTGGCATGTCGCGCAGAATATCTACGACTCGGTTGCCAACAAATTCGTCACCATGAATGCACCCGATCACCAGTACGCGGGCACCATTAACCCCAGATTGTCGCCGATAAAACGTGAGTGGCACATTGTCAACTGATCGACCAAACGCAATGTCGGTATTCAACGCAATTTCAGTAACCTTCTCTGACCATCCTGGCTCTTCAGGGATGTATTCACTCGCGGGTGCTTCTGATTCGGTTGCGTTGCTGCTGGGTTCTCCTGATTTAATTTCGCTACTACTCTCAGAACCACGCAGTTGCCGAAAGCCTTCGTACAACACAGCCGCCCCAAGAACGCCGATTACCGCCGACTTTATTGACAACTCGTTAATAAAGTTTCGACGAGAAACAACATCTTCGGCTACATCGTTCTGATCTGTGACCACAGAAATTGGTTGAGTAATGTGCGGTTTCTGATCATATGTAAATGCTGCGCGCTTGCCAGACCTTTTTGTGTCGACCACCCAGATGCGTCCAGATTCATCGGTGAAAGAGAGGCCAAGAATCGTTGAACGTGCTAGTTCTGCAGAAACTTCGCCCTTGTTAAAAGCCTCACACGTTTCAACGTATATCTGATCGAGATTTTCGAGCTCTGGAGGGAGTGGCGAAGACGATGGCATATACAGTGCGACCCAAGGATAATTCAAATCAGTCTCTGATTGTTGCCTATCGTATGATGACTAATAGTCACAACAAAACAATTTGGGGGATAAGCACATGAAATACGAATTTTCATACGGTGATCCGATCAGCGAAGAAGATGCTCTTGCCAAACTTCGAGAGATGGGATTACACGCATTCGCCTTTGACGTAAATACTGAAACCGATGAGCCTCTTCACTGGCACGAGTTCGAAGGTGCTGCATGGATCATTTCAGGCTCGGGCTCATTCGCCGATGAAACAGGTGCAGTCACCCACGTGAAGGCTGGTTGCCATTCTCGTTTTCCGGCGGGATGGTTACATCAAGACCTCGCAGGTACAAAAGTTCGAGTAGCCATTGGGACAAATCTTCCATATGAACAATGGACTCACCCGATAAATAAAGAGCCAAGCACTCGCCCAGCCGAATTGGTTAGTTGACCTCTGCTTTGTGAGTTAGCGGTATTGTCCAGGTATGGCGGTTCGCTTAAAGCCAACTAATCGTGGGTCATGCTCTGTAATTTTTGCCGCCGGCGTCGCAGGTTCGCTTCTCATCGCTAGTTGTAGTTCAAGTGACGCAGTATCGCAAGTGTCGAGTGCCGCGTCAACCGTTGCGACGAGTGCGCTGCCAACCACAACGACAACTTCGACAACTGTTGCTCCTACGACGACTCTCTCGCCAGCGCAGTTATTATCAGTAAAAGTAAATTGGAATAAATTTTTCAATAATCTCAAACCATGTGGAGAAGACTTCACTCGAAATTGTGTTCGCAGTGCCGGAACTGGGATCATCGGGGGTGAACCAATCGCTGCGACTCTGTCGTGTGATTTTCATGAATTTACCGAGCTTGAGCCCGAGCAATGGGGTTGTGATTGGAAAATTGACCTCTATCAATTTGCGAATCAGAGCTGGTCGTTAGAGACTTCTGTTTTTTCTCAGTTGCATGACGAGCCCCACACTGCATTTTTTGCTGAAATGACAGGTGATGGTGATACAGAATTATTTTTTGATGTTCGGTTAACCAGTTTTTTTGAGTCAGAAGTTTTAAGGTTTGTTGACGGGCGTTGGGTGCCTACGACCTTTGATGGAGAGTCGGTTCTCTATATGGGTGGTTTTAATGAAAAGTCAGGGCAGATGGAAAGTGGTGTCAGCTCTGATCAGGGCGAGCCTTGCGATGTTCGCCGCTGGACACAACTTGTCTACACCTGGGATCAAACCGAATTCAAAGCGACATCCGGCCTAGATGAAAGCGGCAACCCGATCTCACTCAAAAAAGCCCTCGAGTGCAACCAATAGTTTCCCAAAAAACTTCCAACTGACTTCTCTCACCAAAAAACTCAAAAATCATCCACACCAATCCAGTCCCAGCCACACGGGATTTATTTTGTGCTCACTCAACTTCAGTTGCCGTGCCTTCGAAAAAGCCCTCAGTGGTCAGCACCATTCCAGCCCAAAGGTTGATGGTGTTCTTTAAGAACTCGTCGCTGACTCCGCCTTCAATTGAGACCATCCTTCTTATCGCGATGACAATGTCACTGGTGTCGTCGTCTTCATTGTCTTGGTTCAGATCAAATGGCGTGGCTTTTGCAAAGTCGTGCTTGATGTTGAATTGTGTGCACATTGTCTCGGGGTCAAGTTCAGGGTTGCGGATCGTCTCAAAAGAGAAATCTTGATAGAACGGGCCTGGCCCCCACGGAAAGATAATGAAGTCGGCGTCAAACAAGTCACATTCAATCCAGTATGCGTTTTCACCTTCAACTTCGTGTACTTCGTATTCGCAAAAGAGATCGTCAAGGATCTCAAGTAATTCGTCAAGTGTGATTGAACTTCTTATCAAAGTTGTTCTCGCTTTCTGTTTATCTGGATCTTAGTTATTGCTTAACGCCTACTCCTGCGGGTGAAATTACTCTTCGCCAATTGAAAACAAGTGCCAGGCACCATCAGTTGTTGGCGAATAGTGCGCTGCGCCGTTCTCGATACATACGACGTTGGGCATGATCTCAGCCTGACGCGGAAAGGTCTTGCCTTCATCAGCGCAGGGGACAATCAACACACCGTGAGGTGCCAAGATCGCAAGACCCTTTCCATCTCGTACGTCTGGTACTCGGCCACTTTCGTAGATCTCGCGAAGTCGGTCTGTCTCTTCACATTTGAAGGTGCTCACAGCACCGCCAAATGCATGTATTTGAATTGTTCCTTCACCTATCTCGGTGATCATTGCTGGTCGCCATGCGACATTTTCTTCGAGTGCAAGTCGCGCCTGTATGAAATGCACTGAATACCCGAGTTTATAATTTGTTTCGGTAGTCATATATTCCTTTCATCGTTCTTGGCGTTACCACCGGTTTTACGCCGGTTGGTGATCTTCAACGGGCCAAGCCCCTCAGATCGTCTGGATGAAATTGCACCATCAATATATCGGTGGGTGTTGCAGAGTTACAAAACTCAAAACATCTTCAATTATTTTTTGTTTTTACCCTCGTCGTTTCTAACTTCTTCGTTTGGGCTGAACTGTTGAAATATGCCCATAACAAATGCCATCTTCTCTTCTGGTGTCATCTGCCAATAAGTTTTGTCGATTCTCTTTACTACTAGTTTTTTCTGTTTTCTGTTTTTCAAACTGGATCCTTTCGTCTCACTTTGAATTTGCTGTGTACCTAATAAACGAAAGATGTGGTCAGTTTTGTGCAGTATCTTGGCCGGGTTATCAGAGGTTTTTGCGAATTAGTGAGAAAACAATGCAACACCCACCGGGCATAATGCCACTATGACAAATCACACGCTCGCCAACGACAACGATCGGTTCAGTACTAGCGCCACTTACCATTTGCGCGCCACATCAAAAAAAGAAGGTTACTAAATGTCTTTCAAAATCATTGTTGGTATCAGCATCGCAATTGCGGTAGTTATCATGTTTCCGTTTTTTGTGCTCATCCCAGTTTTATTGCTTCTCGCAATTGGTTCAAAGATCAACTAGGTCGGTCTGGTGTCGCCGCAGTAAATGCTGCGAACTGTTTGCCCGTAACCGGCGATACCGGTACGTCTGGCAGAGATATCGGCAAGTTCTGATTGTCACGCCGATGTCTTAAAGAGTTGTACAACAAGTGTGAAGTAGTGTCTGTTCAAGTAACAAGAAATCGAGGTGTGATGAGTCTTCAAGTTGAATATGTCAGTCGGCTAACTGACGTGCTTCAACCTGTGGTTGATTACCTTCGCCAGCCTGTTGATTTGTTCGCGAAACAGCACATTGTTGTGCCGACCGCCGGCGTAAAAGCATGGCTGATGTCAGAAGTTGCCAAACAACTTGGCACGAGTGGCTTCGGCAAGACCGACGGCATAATCGCCAATGTCGAAATTGATTTCCCTGGTTCGTTAACCAAGTTTCTCAAACCAAATGTCTCTGATGAGCACGATCAGTGGTTGATCGAGAACCTGATGTTTCATGTGCTCGATGTAATTTCGACAGACACCGCGTATCAACCATTAATTGATCGAGTTGGTGGCCAACTAAAGGCTGCTCGAGCAATGGCTGATCGATTCGATCGCTATCACGTTCGTCGTCCTGCAATGATTCGCCTCTGGGAGCAGGGCAAGCCCGCGGTCAGCCCAACCGCGCACAACCCAAACGCCAAACAACTCAACGTCAACGATATGTGGCAGTTCGAATTATGGAGTTCAGTTCGAAAACGCATCGGTCAGCCGAGCCCAGCCGCGCGAAAGCCAGAGTTGTCTGCAAAAACTCCGAAACAGATTTTGGTTGTTGGGTTTCAATCGCTTAGCCCTGGGCAAATTGATGCACTGTTGCAACTAAAAGAACATGTCGAGATTCGCGTTGTGTTGGTTCACCCGTCGCCGGCGATTTCAAAAAAATGGTCTGTGGCGGCGAGCGCAACGGCGACAGCGGGTGCGAGTGTGAGCGCTAGCGCGACAATTGGCTTGATTCCAGAACGCAACCCATCACCGGCTTTGCCGACTGATATCGATCCACTTGTTAATTCTTGGTTGATGGGTTCACAAGAACTCGAAACTTTGCTTGCGTCTCAAGGCGTCAAGTCAACACACTTGCAACACGTTGGTGTCACTGCACAAACATTGCTCGGCCGAATGCAACACACGGTCAGTCAGCAATTGCAAGCGGTTAAAACTGATTTAGACATTTCAGATCGATCTTTGACGATTCATCGTTGTCATAACTTGGGTCGACAAATTGAAGTGTTGCATGATGCATTGTTGCACGCCTTTAGTGATCTCAAAGATCTGCAACCGCACGAGGTCGTTGTCATCTGCCCAGACATTGCGACCGCGGCGCCATTTCTAGAAGCAACTTTTGCGCGGTCTGTGCAAGTCGGCGCAGGTGTGGGCGAGGGTGAGATCGCGAGCGCGGGTGGCAAAAAACGCGAAATCAAACTTCCGCTTGTTGTTGCAGACCGAGGCATTCGCCAAATTAACGAAGCATCAGCGTTGCTCGCAAGCGTGATTGATCTTGTGCAATCACGATGCTCAATTGACGGTGTGCTTTCGGTTGCAACCTCGCCGCTAGTTCTTGAAAATTTAGGTGTCAGTACCGAAGGTGTAGAACATTGGTATCGCTACGCCGAAAAAGCAAATGTGCGATGGGGCTTGACTGTTGAACATCGAAAACTTAACGGATTAATCGCACCCGAACTAAGCGCCCACACTTGGCGTGCCGGCCTTGAACAAATGTTGTTGGGCGCGCTAGTTGCTGATGGTACGCAAACTTTTGACTCGCTCGCGGTTGACGCGCTTGATGATGTTGATCTCTCTGACATCGACGAAATCGCGGCGCTGATTCGCGTATTCGACGCAGTGCTGCAACTTGCAGATCTTGCAACTAAACAGCACACGGTGGCTCAGTGGTGCGATGCAGTTGAAACGGCAATCGTTAGTTTGTGTGGTGAGTCTTGCGATGAACTTGCGATGCCGCTTCAACAACTCAGCTCGCTGCGTAAATCGGCCGCGGGCAACATAGTTGATGTTGACTACGGCGATTTCGCCGCGCAACTAAACGAAATGCTCAATGAGGTTCCGGGTCGTCAGCCGCTGCGCACTGGTGCGATCACTGCGACTTCGATGATCCCATTACGAGGCGTGCCGTTTCGTGTTGTTTGTGTTGTTGGTTTTGATGAAGAGTCATTGTCGTCTAGCGAGGGCGAAGGTGACGATCTAATCGAACGCCAGCGGATGATTGGCGACTCAGATTCTCGCCTTGATGTGCGCCGATCGTTGCTTGATGCAACGCTTGCCGCGCAAGAACGACTGATAATTACTTGCACGGGTCAAAGCATCAAAAATAATCAGCGCCTACCGCTTGCAACACCGCTTGCCGAGTTCGTAGATTTCGCTCGCCGGCTCGGCGTCGGTCAACAAGCAACAAATAAACATCTCAGCGCAATTGAAATTGAACATCCGAGGCATACCACAAGCGTACGAAACTTCTTCAAAGATCAGGTGCAGGCCGAAATTATTTGGTCGCATGATCAGGTCGCTCGACAAGCGGCGATCACATTGGGTGACGCGATTAAAACTAAGCCACTACGTGTTGTTGATTTGCCAACGCCTGTCGTGCTGACGCCAGAGTTGTTAGAAAAAACTTATGTCGAGCCGTTAGATATTTATTTGCGCCAAACACTTGGGATATTTAATTACCGCAAGAATGAGTCTGAGACGCCCGCGACTATTCCTCTTGAGATTGACAAAAAAACTGCCGCGGGTTTGGCCCAAGATTTATTGATGCTCACATCGGTTGATAAATCGCCTGAAGCCCCAGGCACGTGGCAGGCCGAGGTTCGACGCTCTGGCGTTGTGCCACCCGCACCATTTGGCGGTGAAGCATTTCAAGAAGTTGAAGATCTAGTTGATGCAATGCAGTCTGCACTTGCGGCGATGAATATTGATTTAGCCACGCTTGCCCCAGTTGCGATAGATATTGATATTTCGCCAGGGGTCAAGCTTGTGGGCGAAATACCGATGTGCACACAGGGTATAGAAATTGTCACATCTATTGTTTGTTATCGCGCTGGTGCAAAAGATTATGAGTACATCCCGGCTTTGCGTCGGCTTGCAATTCGGTTGCTAATTGCTCGTGCCGCGGGACTTCAGATCAACACGGGTTATGTTCTTGCTCGACATGAAGATTGGCCAAATGATCCAAAACATATTGTTCGCGAGCGGAAAGTTGTACTTAGCGACTCGGTAACCCAAGACGAAGCCAAACAACGACTCGCAACACTGTGCGAAATGGCCCGCGTTGCATTGGTTTCACCGTGTGCAGAATTTGGACGCACCGCCACTGCCGACACCGACAAAAGGCTTAGCGAATTTGATTTTTTTGTCTCAGGCGACGATTTCGGTGACTCAAGTGAGTTCGTAGTTTTTGGCGATGACCCGATCTTCAGCGAAATCTTTCACACAAAAAGCCCAGTGCTTGAATTTTGGAAGTCACACCAAACGCTTCTCGGGCTACCCGCCAAGGATAACCAAACGGTTTACTCAGTCTCATGAGCACTAGTACACCAAACATCGAACTCGACCTTGCAAATCAGGCGCTAATTAATGGGCTGGTCGCCGAGGCCAGTGCAGGCACCGGCAAAACATATTCTGTTGCAGCGCTTTTGGTTCGCGAGTTAGCGACTAAAGAAGACTTACGAATCAGCGAAGTGCTCGTAACAACTTTTACGCGCACAGCCGCCGCTGAGTTGCGCGATCGAATTCGTGGTGCCGCAATAGACATGTGCGAACAATTACGAAACAATCAAGCAAAAAAAGATGACGTCGTTGCTCAGTATCTAATTAGTACATATCAACACGACATCGCGGCGATGATTAAACGCCTTGAGCGTGCTTTGGTCGAATTTGACAGTGCAACAATTTCGACAATCCATAGTGTGTGCACAAAAATCTTGCATCTTGGCGGTGTCAGTCTTGGCAATGTCGGTGAAGATGACATAACAAGTCGAGTCGTTACCGAAGTTGTTAATGACGCAATTATCTCTGGTGCGGTCGCTGGTTTCAATATCTCACGAATTGATCCAAAAAAGATTGCAGAAGTTATCACCAAATTATTGGCTGACCCATTTACTGAGCCTTGGTGCGACCCAGCCCAGAACCCTTTTGATGACGGCCAAGCACTGTCAAAGTTTGATCAAAAGTTTTTAGATGATTATCTGCAGATGATTCAAGATTGCGTCGCGCGAGTGCAAGATGCGACGCTTAATCATCCAAGTTTTAATGATTTACTAAAACGTGCGCACGATGTGGTCACTGACCCATCACGGGGTGCACTTATTGAAGACATTCGGTCACGCTTTAAGTTGGCAATCGTCGATGAGGCTCAAGACACCGACAAATTGCAGTGGGCATTTTTCGACGCTTTGTTTCCGCCAGATCAAGTTGATCGGGCGTTGATCGCAGTCGGCGACCCAAAGCAAGCAATTTTTGGTTTTCGAGGTGCCGATGTGCGGGCGTTTGTCAGTCGTGGCGACCCAACTAAGAAGCGAACATTGACGACAAATCATCGCTCAGATAAGCCGGTTCTTGAGCAATTAAATTTGGCCCTTGATGGTGCAATGTTTGGTGACGGTATTCCATATATTGCTGTCAATGCGAGCGACAAAAATCTTGCAGCACGATTTAGCCCTGGTGGCTCAGTCGAGTTTGTTGATGTTGGTGAAGTAACTAATCAAAAACGACTAGATACGCCAGCGGCGCGAGTCGTGCATGAACTCTTGACCGTTGGCAAACTCAAAATCAATGACACCCAACGCGATGTTGAGCCCCGCGATATTTGTGTGCTGGTGCGCACCAAGGCAACCGGTAGAGCAATTGAGCGCAAACTTAAACAGTTCAAGATTCCGGCTGTGAGTAACGGCACCGAATCGGTGATGCATGGCGAAATGTCTGGCCATGTGCGCTCAATGTTCGAACTGATGGAGCGAATTACAGATGTTGGTCGCACGCGCCGTCTAGCCGGCACGCCATTTTTCGGTTTGTCTCTTCGTCACGAAGCCGATATCTCTGACGCAGAGTTGCAACAAGTTCAAAATCGTGTCAGTCAGTTAAGAACAATTTTGCAATCAAGTGGCGCCGCCGCACTTGCAGGTGCGATTAGTTCTGACGATCAATTTATGACTTGGCTGACTAAAGGCCTATCGGGCGAGCGCAACACCACAGACTTTGCTCATGTGATGGAAATTCTGCATGTGGCCAGCGAAGGCAAACCATGTTCGCCGACTCGCATTCTTGAAATCTTCATGTCGTTGATTGACACAGACGAAAAGAGTGATCTCGTCAGCAGGCGCGTCGAAAGCGATGTTGACGCCGTGCAAATTATGACGATTCATAGCGCTAAAGGTTTGCAGTTTCCGTGTGTTGTGGTCGTTGACCTATGGAAAGAACCAAAAGAGACTTCCCGCGCACCTGTGTTTTACAACCGAAATCAGCGTGTTGTCGACATCGTTCATGGATTAAGCAGCCCGACTGAGGCATCGCGGGCGGCGGCCAAGGCTGCCGTGAAGTTGGCTGAAGAAGGCGAGTTACGTCGATTGATGTATGTTGCGCTGACACGCACGATGCACCATTTGTCTGTACTCGTTACTGATGCCTCGGCGAGTTTGTTGTCGTCAATGATTCCAAATATGCCAGCCAAGCGAGATATCGGGCGCGTTACTGGTCTCGAGAATTATCAGCCAAAAGTCGCAACACCTGACGCTAAAAAATTCATCTGTGCCGTCGCACCTGCAACTGTCACTCAGTCTTATCGCCGCACATCATTTTCGGGCATCATGGATATTCACACCAAGTCTCAGCGCCGTGACTATTTCGACTTGCCGAGTCATGGTAATGATGAATTCGCTACTGCCCCCGGCAACCCGGCGCTCGGCAGCCCTGCGCCCGACAGCCCCGCGCCAGCCGACGCTGCCGAATCGCGCGACGACCTCAAAGGTTTCGTAATCCCAGTTCTGCCAGCCAGCAAAAACGTCGGAAATCAGATTCACGATATTTTTGAAATTGTCGACACTTCTGTCCGACCATTGCGCGATGAAGTAGCCCGAGCGGTGCAAGAAAAAGCAAATTCAAGTTTGTTGCGCGGATATCACCAGCCACTTACAACAATGTTGACGCGTGCACTTGAGACCCCGTTTGGTGGTGCGTTTGGCGATGTGTGCTTTGCCGATATTGATCCGCAAGATCGTCTCGCCGAAATGGATTTCGAAATGACCGTTGCTCTGTCTTCGGCAAATGTTCTCACCAGTGATATCGGTCGAGTCTTGCTCAGCGTGTTGAGCCCGACAGATGTGCTGCGAAATTATGCAACAGCGCTCACTGATTCGTCATTTGATATTCAAGTTGCAGGTTTGATTAACGGTTCACTTGACGCGTTGTTGCGATTGCCAGGCAGCACCCCGACACAACCGTTGCTCGCAATCACCGACTACAAGAGCAACAAACTTCACCGCGATTCAGACGCCTCGCCGATCGCAAATTATTCGCCGCACCATGTTCAAGCCAAAATGCAAGAGGCTCACTACATTTTGCAAGCGCTCATCTACGGCACAAGTATTTATCGCATGTTGCGTTGGCGATTGCCAGAGGCAGACCATGATGCGTGCATCAAAGGCATCGCATATGGTTTCATTCGTGGCATGGTCGGGCCAGACACACCAACCGATGAAAACGGTCACCGCTATGGTGTTTTCACATGGCAAGCACCAACTGGTTTATGGCGTGCACTCAGTGATTTATTCGCCGGAAGCAAACCAGCACAATGAACTTCACCGACTTAAACCCATATCTCGATGCACAAGTCGTCTCTTCCGGTGATGTTGCAGCTGCAAAAACTCTGATCGCACTTGTCGCGCGAAATGGCCAGCCCGAGCCAGAACTAATGGGCACGTTGTTGCTGTGTCTGGCCCTGCGCACACCGCGTGATCGACACACTTGCGTTGACCTCGAACAAATTGGCGACTGGTTAACAGTTGAAGGTGTTGAAGCAAAACTTAAATGGCCTACTGACTCTGCGAGTTGGTTAGCCGCCGCCAAAAAATCTCCGCTGATATTTGGTCGCCCAGGCAACGTAACGCCACTAATTGTTGATGGCACTCGCGTCTATCTCAATCGCGCATATGCCGAAGAGGGCGCTATTGCTGCCGGGCTGACGCGCAATAATGCTCAGCACGTGCACATCATTCTTGGTGGCCCTGGCACCGGCAAGACCCGCGAAGTTGCGATGAAGTTCATCGAACGTTTCAAAGCAGGCGAGCGAAATATCAAAGTTGCGCTCGCTGCGCCAACCGGCAAAGCCGCCGCACGAATGCGTGAGGTTTTGTTGCGCCAGTGTGACGATCTTAAAAAACTCCCCGATGGCAAAGATGTTGATTGGCAGGCAGTCAACAATGCGATTGATAACGCCTTCTCGGGCACAGTGCACTCGTTGCTTGGTTTTGGCCCATCTCGTGAACCGCGATATAAATACAACGCCGACAATTATTTGCCATTCGATTGGGTTGTGATTGACGAAGCCTCAATGCTGCCGTCGTCAATGATGTATCGACTTGTTGATGCACTCAACCCTGCAACGGCGCTGCTTCTTGTTGGTGACCCCGACCAACTGGCAAGCGTTGATGCCGGTTCGGTGCTTGGCGATATCGCTAAAGTCGCCAGTCAAAAAGGTTCGATTCTGTTCGCGCAAACCAAAATTATGCGTGATCAATGGCGATTGCCACAAGAGATTGATGGTCTCGCTCGATTGTTGCGCCTTGAGTCGCCCGTTGACGGTCAAGTTCTTGGCAACTCGCAGCATGTCGATGCCGTGATCAAATATCTTTCAGAAAATAAATCGCTCATCTCATGGATCAAACCCGACTCCGACACGAAGCAACTCGCAGAATTGCGCGACAAGGTTGTGGCGCATGCTCGGCAATTACACGAGTGTGCGCTTAGCGGTGACACACTGTCGGCGCTCAGTAAGCGCGCCGAGATGCAACTTCTTTGTGCACATCGTGAAGGCCCAAACAGTGTGACTTTCTGGAACGGTTTCGTTGAGCATCAACTTGGCCCCTACACCGACACGCGTTGGTATTTTGGTCGGCCGATTATGGTGACGCACAATAACCGCGCGATAGATCTCTACAACGGAGACGTCGGCATAATTGTGCCAGACGAGTCTGGTGTGCCAGTTGGTGCATTCAGCGATGGCGGCTCATTTCGTGTCGTGCCAACCATGCGCCTTGAAAATATTGAGAGTGTTCACGCACTCACAATTCACAAAAGCCAGGGCTCAGAATATGACGAAGTTGTCGTCGTACTACCAAACGAGTCAAGTCGAATTCTGACCCGTGAACTTTTCTATACGGGCATCACTCGCACAAAAGATCGGCTGACAATTGTTGGTAGCGAGGCTGTCGTGCGTAGCGCGGTATCTCAGGCAATTCGTCGTGCCTCAGGCCTCGCCACCCGCCTATAAAGTTTTCTTTAACTCGAATTCGGGTGCGATGTAGAGTACTGAGACTTTCGTTGTTGCAAACTCTGCGAACTTAGTAATCGTCGTCAAGATCTCATCTAATTTTGTTGGTTCTAAATCGGCGTCATCGAGATCGCGAATCAGAAAAATGTCTGTTCCGATCGAGCAACTCAGATCAAACTCTGCTTTTTCCGGCAGCAACGGCTCAAGTAGTTCTATCGCTGTATTAATTGCTTCGTTATCGTCCTCATCGTTTCGGCCGTGATCGAGTAGGTACTGCAACGAAATTATAGATTCTTCGTCACCGAACGAAACTTCGGTCACAAACAGTTGCAGGCCACGGTATTGAACTTCGTGATTTCCGGTGTGTTCGATTTCTTCCCAGAACTTAGTATCGGCATCTTGATACAAACTCGGCGCACTATCGCCGGCATACTTTCCACCTCGGTCGGTGAACCAATCTATAACTGGCTGGAATTTCTCCATTCGTACCTCCTTTTGTTTGGGCTAATTAAACAAGATTTTGATCGCGACTTGAAGTCGCTTGAGCAATGCTGGTGGGAGCGTTCCTTTGGCGTTCAGGCCTTTATACAAACTCGTATACCAAAGTTTCTGAATGTCGTATCCGGCGTTGAACTTGGACCAGTATTTCTTTTGTGCGGTAGGTGTCTTTGGGTACTCATTTACTGTTCGCTCGGCATTGTGAACTTTGTCAGACAGGGCAACTAATAGTGAGGGGTCATCTGGTTTCTTTTCGTTAAGTTTTTCAAGATAACGCTTTTTCACAACCCACGGGTCACTATTTTTTTCTCCAAACTTCTTTGAAGAGCAGGCATCGACCATGTCGGCTACCTTTTTATTCGTTGCTTTTTTGACTTCTTTATAACTAGTTTTCGTATCTTCAAGCACATCGTGCAGCAGAGCCGCAGCGGCCTGGTCTTCGGTGCCGCCGTGTTCGATCACGAGCGAACTCACCGCTAATAGATGAGTCAGGTATGGAATGCCCGATCCCTTGTTTGCTTGGGTGGCATGCTTTTTGGCCGCTAGTTTAAAAGCGCTTTGGATAAGGCCTGTCGGCTGCCAGTTGGGTTTAATCTCCTTGGTCATTTGAGCCTCGTTTCTTACACCTATATATATAGGTCAGGGGTGTTGCGGAGTTGCCTTGCAACCCAGTCGTCTTTGTCAAGAGTATCAATCAGCCACACCGCGTAATCCTTTGGTAGATCAACAATTTTCGTCCCCTTGTGCTTGCCAAAAGGCATCACTGCGTCGGGGTCAAAAGCTTGCTCTAAATCAATTAACTCATTAATTGATAGTGATTTGCTCTGCGAAAAGTGCTTCAACAATGCAAAGCATGTCTCGACATCGTCAATCGCCCGATGCGTCGGCACCTTATGAACACCGCAGATTTTTGCCAGCACGGCCAATTTGAAACTCGGCGCCGCTGGGTAAATCTTGCGACCCAAGTTCATCGTGCAGAGTTGTGTCGCTTGGCCACAAAACGGCGCAAACATCGGCAGATCAAACTTCGCATTATGCGCCACAACCAGAACGTTGCTATTTCGAAATTTGTCAGCATGTTGCGCCGTTATAAAGTCGTCAAGAGTTGGTGCATCTTTAACCATTGCATCCGAGATTCCGTGTACTTTTTCGGCACCATGTTCAATCGGCATTTGTGGATTAATCAGCGATTCAACAGAATTAATCTCGCAGAAATTTTCATCAAATTCAAGCCACGCAATCTCAACAGGACGATACCCAGGCGCTAGTCCGGTCGTCTCAAAGTCGACAACAATGTAGTTATCAAAAGATGCTGTCCTTAATAACTACCCCCTGCCAATAAATAGTAGTCACTCTTTGTCTTATAGCCAAAATTAGGTCAAGTCGGCTTTTGTCATCTGAACTGTCTTTGAACCATGGATTTTTGGGTTGTTGCATGTTGGCAGATTTTTTAGCTTGATGTGAAGAACGATACTTATTTCGCACTCTGGACAAAAATATTTATCGTTGATCTTTGGTTTGGGTTGTGTCTGAGATTCTTGTTGCTGCAATTGTGTCTCCTGATTAATTTCGGTGGTTTGTGATTTACAAATTGAGCACCATAGCAGCAAATGTTGCACGGTTCACAAATATCTCTGCTATACCTATGTGCTACAACTTCGAGTGGAGGTATTTATATGAACGAATCGTTCACAGTTGAAGAGATTGCAGAATTAATTAGAGATGAGGGTTACAAGGCTCTAGTCACAATTGATGAAAACGAAGATGCATTCATTTCATCCGCTAGTGATGGCGCCGAGTGGGATGTAGTGATGCATGGCCTTTCACCGTTTTTTGACTCGATCTCGTTTCGCTATTTGTTGTTCTCTAAGACTGACCCAATCGAAGATTGCAATAAATTCAACAATGACTTTCGATATCTCAAGCTCTATCGAGTTGCAGATGACGAGCCAGTTAAGGGTAAGTATTATGTTCGTGCCGAGATGGATTGCGACTTTGCTGGCGGCGTTTCTAAGTTGATGGTTTCGGCCACGATTCGCCGTTGGATCGCCTTGTTACCGATTGCCGAAGACGCGATTTACGGCAAGTTGTCGAGCGAACTCGAGAGCGAGAACCAATAATGCCCGCAACGACCAAGAAACCCGCCAAAACAGCCAAAACAGCCCAAATATTGCGTTGTAATCATTGAATTAGACACAAAATTGCGCGGTCGATGATAAAACAAAGCCACACCTATATATAGGTATGTCAAAGGCGCTGCCCGAAGCACGGCTCAAGAAGCTCAAAGAGCCTGGCTCCGCCGGCCCCGATTATGCACGAGGGCACTATGTCAAAATTTATGAGGCCAGCCCTTACGCGAAACCCAGAACCTCTATTGAGGTTGCTCGCCGTCGGCGTGACGAGCAAATTGAGAAATATATTCGACGCGGTCACTTCGTAAATAACGGCGAGAAGTTTCACGTCTATGTAATTGATCTGAAACAAGACCACTTAAAGACACAGCCTGCAAAAGGCCATGTCTATGTCGGCAGAACAAGTAAAACTCCTGAAGAGCGCTTTAAACAGCACATGGGTGAAAAGCCCCTCGTAGGTAAAGATAGACGATCAAAAGTAGTGAAGAGACTTGGAATTCGCCTCAATTACGATCTGATGCCAAAATCTGTTTCGACCGAGACACAAAGTATTCAGTTAGAAAAAGATTGGGCGAAAACGACTCAAAGATCGTGCGATACCGAGTTGAAGCCGGTGATGCGACGCCAGATCGAAAGACGAAAAAATAGGAGATAACGATGGAAGAAATGATTGTAAAAATTACTGAGTTTCTGCGCAAGAAGCCAAACAGTCGCGCACGACTTAATTTGCAAAGAGATTGGTGCCGAGAAGAAAGCTGTAAATAGTTGCCTCTATTCAAATATCGGCAAGCACTTTCTAAAACAAGGAGAAACCCCACCGCTGTGGCGAAATGTCGGCGACAATACAGTCACTGAAAATGCAGTCGGCGACGATACACAAAAAAATGAAGCACACAATATTGATGCTCCCGAGAGTAACTAAATAGTGCAGTGGCTCGAGAATCCTGACTACGCAAATCTCAACGCCACAAAAGCGCACAAGCAAAATTCACCACTTAAAGAAGTAGTTCTGCTCGAAGAGCGAAACGGTGCAGACTCTCGATCAGTTTGGGCTTCACTGGCCGAAAATGGCGACCTAATAATTTCTGGACAAGATATTGGTCCGGGGGTTGAGCGCGCCTTTGGCAGTGATGAATACGAGTTCGCCCACACGATTCCATTTAATTACGTGAAGCCATTTTTAGAAATTCTTGGCGCAACAAAAGTGACCGATGCGTTAATCGCGCTACGTGCATTTGGCGGCCCTCGCTATAAAGAGATCACCAACGCACTAGAAACAGCGCAGAACTCGATGCCGATTCAGGTTTTGGAGTCACTTTTAACTTGTGGCGATTAGCGGATTAACCGAGAGGCCATTAGCAACAAATAGTTGGTGAAGTGCTGCGGCATGAGACAGAGATGTGTAGCGGCGGTGCAAGGTGACGAGTTGTGAGCGAAACTCGCGGCCGTGTCCGCGATTGGCGCACGCAAAGTGGGCGAGTTCATGAAGCAACGTATGTTGAGAGACTTTATTTTTTGGCACTTTGATGCACCAGTTGTCAAACACGGCAAGCCCTTCGATATTTGACGGAAGTTTTTGTCGAGAAACACTGATCGGGTCTAGATCTTCATTCTCGCAAACATTGTTTAGCCAGATCTCAGCTTCACCAACTGTGAAGTTTCGAGTTGGCATTTCAGATTCAAAAACGTGTTTCGACATCGTAAGTTGCGATATTCTCAGCGTCTTGACTTTTATCAGCCACGTGAGCCTGATCCCGAGCCCGAGCCTGAACCCAAAGATCGTTGCCAAGACCCGAGGCTGTTGCTGCCAGTACTAAAACTCATTCCGGCTGAGTGCCCTGCACCGTAGGCGTCAGTGTTATTGATGAACGAAGAACCAGTGTTTGAAAGGCTCGGCTCGGCAGCAAACATAAACGAACTAGCGCGCTCGTATCTCTCAATGAGAACTAACTGCGAACCGGGCGACTCTTTGAAAATAGCTGTGCGCTCTTTGGTTAGCTTTTTGCCTACTCCCGAAGAAAAGCCGTGCCACCAAGACGTGCGAAACCTTCTGTCGCCAGACGGCATCGTCCGCAAGGCAAGCAACTCTGCAGCCAGAAACAAAACTTCAAGTGCATGCTGATCTCGTGCTGTGCCAAATGCGACCATGCGGACTTCGTCAGTCCCAACATCTCTATTCTCGCGAAAGCACGCGCATGAAACCGCTTCGGCAATCACATAAAACAGCGAACCCCTCCGCACTCGATAAGGGCCAAATATTGAGTGTTCAATCGCTTCGATTTCGTCGCTTTGCGAATTAATCTGCTCGCGTTGTTTGACGTCTGCATCATTGAGGTTGTACTTCTGCATTAGTCGAAAGGCGAGAGCGATCGCGGTCTCGGCTTCGGCCTGCGGGGTATTCGGATGATTTGCGCGCTCGAGAATCAACCGAACCTTGTCGCGAATATTGCTCGGCTCACTCACAGCACTAGTCTCACATTCAGCGCGCAGATTTCAACTGGCGGATGAGGCGTAGCCGATCATTGACAGCGCTGCGGCGGCGACGAATAATCCGACGAATTGGCTCTTGTGCAGTTTTTCGTGGTCGATGAAAATTGCAAGCGCGACCGTTGACACTGGATACAGAGAAATGATCACTCCAACGAGTGAGAGCAACCCACCGTGCGTTGCGAAAAGATATAGCCCATTGGCAGTTGTGTCGAGTAGCCCTGAAAGAATTGCATACCAAATCACGGGCCGAGCAACCTTAAGTCGCCTCGCACCAAGTGACCCAACAATTGCAACTGTTGAAACACTCACAATTCGTTGACCGAGTAGCGGCCATAGCCCTGAGTCTTGCGAGGTTTGTGCGAGGCAAACGAAGATCACTCCGAAACCGAGACCAGAAACAACTGCGAGGACGATTGCTCTCATCGGGGTTGGCAAATCGTGGTGATCGAGCACATCGCCGACAAGGGCGACAGCGATGCATGCGAGAATCATGCCGAGATATGCGATTGATGCTGGTCGCTCACCTTGAAGCAGGCCGACAATTACAGGGATACACATACCGATTAGTGCGGCAATTGGCGCGACAACAGTCATTGAGCCAAGTGACATCGCTTGATAAAACGCAACTAACGCGATGACCCCACCGGCGCCTGCGAGTCCGCTCCATATCCAATCTTGAAGTGGCATAACTGGGGTATTGCCAATCGCAACTAGCACGATTAACAAAATCAGCGCAACAAATTGCCCGAGAAACGTAACAGAAGTTGATGCTGAAACTTTTGTTGCTCGGCCACCGAAGTAGTCACCGACGCCATATAAAACCGCTGCACCGAGTGCCCAAAACACAACCATGTATTTAGCCTAAGGTCAGAGTGTCGCGGGCATTGCCGCGTTTATATCAAGCACGGCGAAGCCGCCTATCAGCAGAAATTCAACGCGATGGGCGTTGAGTAATTTCAAGAACTCGCTGAAGTCTTGAGGAAACTCGATCTGTTCCATAATTGACCTTACGTAGTTCAAGTGCGTGTTTAAGACGAGCCTCTGGTGTTTGTGTCGCCCAAAATGCCCGATCAATGTTTGCGGCATCAGAATGTGATGTCGCTATTGAAATTACTTTTTTGAGCATGCCAACATTCTATCTTGCAGCGTCTGTCCGGTGCGGGAGTTTGGTTGATCGCGTTTTAGTGTCGGGTTGCTAAACACGCATTACGTGCGTTGCAAATTGCCAGGCAGCAAGCCAGAAAGCCAGCCAGGCAAATTTCTAGTTTTTCCAGCCGAGGTTTTTCTCAGATTTTTGTAGTTGTTCGCGTAGTTCTGTAAATAATGTCAATGAATCAGCAATTTGTGCAGGCGGGTATTCGTGTACTTCAGAAAATATTGCGTATCCTTCGACCATAAATATTATTAGTGTTAGCCATGCGGTGGTTGTGCGCAGGCTGAGTCCGCCGAGTGCAGTTTGAAACTGTGGCGCGATGTCATCAATTAGGTGATTATTGAATTGGCCCGGATTCTCGCCTTCAAGGGTTAGCCATGCAACAAGGCGTGTTCGTAAAATAAAATCTGGGTCAAGAAACATGCTTTGATCGAGTATGTTGCCGAGAGTTCGCGCGATTACGTCGGCTCTTAATTTGATTGTTACTTCGTTGAATAGTCCTGCCATTGACCCGAAGTTGTTTGAAATTGTTGGCAGTGATAAGCCGACTTTTTTGGTTATTGCTCGAGCCGTCACTTGGTCAAATGGGAGTTCTCGCAACATCTCAATTGCCGCATTTATGAGGAGTTTTTGTGCTTCCGCTGAGGGCACAACTCCGCGTACTTTTCTGGCTTTGGGTAGGGCTGGTTTTTTGGGTCTGGTCACTTGATTTGCCTATTCGTTGGGTAATTGACACTAAATCACGTATTAGAGCCTAATCAGAATCAAACCTAGAGTGTAGATACAATTACACTATATAGGAACACTGATACACTATTTTAACAAGAGACAGTCAATCAATCGACCGGGGGTGTTGTGGGTAAGCGGTTATTGGTTTTGGTTTTGGTTTTGGTGTCGTGTGTTTCGTCGAATGTGTCGGTAGTAAACGCGGCTAGCGGTGTTGCATCTGATTCGTTGAGTGTTGCTGTGTCGGCTGTGTCGGCTGTGTCTGCGTTGCCGACTGCTACAACTAGTACAACTGTGCCAGCTAAAACTGTAAAGACAGTTAAGCCGGTTAAGCCGGTTAAGCCTGTTAAGTCAGTTAAGACGACTGTGCCTGTTAAAACGAATAACAAAAACGTGACAATCGTAGTGAGCACGACTGTGCCGGTGATAACAGTCGGTGCAAATATCACGACAGGTACTAGCGGTTCGTCTGGCTCGAATGTGGCAGTCGTGGTGCCTGTTGAGATTGCTGGTTTGATTTCGGTGTGTGTAAATAAATCAACTTCGGTGTTGCGTGACACTGCAGATAATTCTTGTTCGTCTGGCAGCGAAATAAAAGTCGAATGGCTTGACACTGGCATGTCACCAAAGATTTGTGTTAACAACAATAACCGTGAAATGACTTTGGCCCAAGATGGCAAATGTGCAACAAAGAACAGTGCTGTTGCCGATGTGACAGCCAACAAACAAATTTTGGCTTGCGCTGATGACAAAACTGGTTTATTGCGATACCGGGCATCTGGTGTTTGTGGTGTGAAAACTGATCCTGTTGCTTGGGTGCTTAAAGATCAAGGCGTAGCAAGAAACATTACTGACGCAGTTAAAACAGTTGGAATACAAACAATAAGTTTGGTCAATTTCGCGACCACAAACATGCCAACAAATTCTGCAACAACCAATACAACTATTAATACAGCAACCACATCTATTAACACAGCCACTACAACTGCAACGATTGCAACAACAGCAACAACAGCAACAACAGCAACAACAACAACAACAACTACCGCGGTGCCAACTGCAACAACGTCAACAACAACATCAACGACTACAACTACGACTGTTGCGCGTGCGTCTGGTTCGTTTGCTGGTTATTTTGGCGGTACTTGTCCTGATGGTTCAGGCATTCCTTGGTATTGGCATAGCGACAGTCGGGCTCGTGCTGGTGGTTGCTCGGCTGCTGCTTCGATAGCACCAACTACTACAGCACCAGCAACAACAACTACTGCAGTGTCAGCAACAACAGTTGCACCTGTAGTTATCCCTGGCACACCAGCCACGCCAACAGGTGTTGCAGGCAACACGCAGGTCACGGTTTCTGTTACCGCAGGTACTGGTGGCACATCAACTAGTTACACGATTACTCAAGCAACAACTTCTGGCGGCGTATATTCGACAGGTTGCACAGTGACAGGCGCATCTGGTTCATGTGTTGTCACAGGTTTAACAAACGGCACGACATACTTTTTTAAGACAACAGCAACAAACTCTGCAGGCACATCAAGTTTGTCGACTGCGTCTAGTGCTGTGACACCAGTGGTCACGGTGTCTGGTGCACCAACAATTGGCACAGCAACAGTTGCAAGCCCAACATCGGTAACCGTTGCTTGCACCGCACCAGCATCTAACGGTGGTACGACAATCACGATTTACACGGCAACCGCGGTCGGCACCGCAATCACCGGCACATTAACTTCGGCAACATGTAGCACTGCGATCACAGTTTCAGGTTTAACAACAGGCACCGCCTACACATTCACGGTTACGGCAACAAACACGACAGGCATATCAGCCGCATCAGCCGCATCAAACTCAGTAACACCAGTGGCCACGGTTTCTGGTGCACCAACAATTGGCACAGCAACAGTTGCTAGTGCGACATCGGTAACAGTTGCATGCACGGCACCTGGGTCTAACGGCGGCGCAACAATCACTACGTATACGGCAACATCGAATCCTGGCAGCAGAACGGGCACATTATCTTCAGCAACATGCAGCAGTGCGATCACAATTACAGGATTAACCACCAACACCGCATACACATTCACAGTTACAGCAACAAACTCTGCTGGCACGTCAGTCGCATCAGGCGCATCAACCTCGGTTACGCCAGGGGCAACATGTGCAACCTACGGAACATGCATCGTCGGCAACACTGGCCCAGGCGGCGGCACCGTGTTCTATGTTCAATCCAGTGGTGGCACGTTCACTTCAACAGGGTCACTATGTGGCACCACTTGTAAGTATCTGGAAGTAGATGCCACTTGGAGCGTTCAAGTATGGTGCCCCGCGGGGTCGGGGGTATTGTCGAACGCATTGTCGACCACGGCCTTTGGCTCGGCTATCGGATCTGGTTACTCGAATACCCAAACGATCCTCGCAGGCTGCTCATCTGGCCTGGCATACAACGTGACGGCCACCTTTGGAGGAAAGAGCGACTGGTACATGCCGTCGAGGGGCGAGTGGGATGCGATGTATGCAGCTCGGGCGTCCCTCCCGATCACCTTTACTGGCAGAGGACAAACGGCTTCCGAGGAAGCAGCAGCTGGAACCATCCACGAGATGAACGGAAACAATGGCACTTGGACGACCTATACCAAGGCTGGTCTTAACGCCGGTATCGGTTCGTTTCCAATTCGGGCCTTCTAATAAGTCGCCCGACGCGTGCGTTTGGTTGAGGTAAGAGCGTGACGTCCATGCCAGCAGTAGTTTCACCAATCAAATCAATCGAGTGGGGGTTTTGTGGGTAGGCGGCTATTGGTTTTGGTCATGGTTATTGTGTCGTGTGTTTCTTCGAATGTGTCGGTATTAAACGCGGCTAGCAGTGTTACGCCTGATTCGTTGAGTGTTGCTGTGTTGGCGGTGTCTGTGATGCCGACTGCTACAACTAGTACAACTAGTACAACTGTGCCTGCCAAAACTGTGAAAACAGTTAAGCCAGTGAAGCCAGTGAAGCCTGTTAAGTCTGTCAAGACGACTGTGCCTGTTAAAACGAACAACAAAAACGTGACAATCGTAGTGAGCACGACCGTGCCAGTGATAACAGTCGGTGCGAATATCACGACAGGTACAAATATCACGACTGGTAGTACTGGTTCAGCTGGCTCGAATGTGGCAGTCGTGTTGCCTGTCGAGATTGCTGGTTTGATTTCGGTATGTGTCAACAAATCTACTTCGGTGTTGCGTGACACTGCAGATAATTCTTGTTCGTCTGGCAGCGAAATAAAAGTCGAATGGCTTGACACTGGTATGTCACCAAAAATTTGTGTAAATAACAATAACCGTGAAATGACTTTGGCCCAAGATGGCAAATGTGCAACAAAGAACAGTGCTGTTGCCGATGTGACAGCCAACAAACAAATTTTGGCTTGTGCTGATGACAAAACTGGTTTATTGCGTTACCGGGCATCTGGTGTTTGTGGTGTGAAAACTGATCCTGTTGCTTGGGTGCTTAAAGATCAAGGCGTAGCAAGAAACATTACTGACGCAGTTAAAACAGTTGGAATACAAACAATAAGTTTGGTCAATTTCGCGACCACCAATATGCCAACAAATTCTGCGACAACCAATACAACTGCAACTTCTGTAGCTACGACCACTGCAACGATCGCAACGATTGCAACGATTGCAACGATTGCAACAACAGCAACAACAGCAACAACAGCAACAACAGCAACAACAACAACAACAACAACAACAACTACCGCGGTGCCAACTGCAACAACGTCAACAACAACATCAACGACTACAACGATTGTTACCCGTGCGTCTGGTTCGTTTGCTGGTTATTTTGGCGGTACTTGTCCTGATGGTTCAGGGACACCTTGGTATTGGGGTACCGACGGTACTGCTCGCGCGGGTGGTTGCTCGGCTGCTGCTTCGATAGCACCAACTACCACTGCACCAGAAACCACAACTACTGCAGTTTCAGCAACAACAGTTGCACCTGTTGTTGTACCAGGCACACCAGCCACACCAACCGGTGTTGCAGGCCACACTCAAGTTACGGTTTCTGTTACTGCTGGTACTGGTGGTACACCAACTAGTTACACGATTACTCAAGCAACAACTTCTGGCGGCGTATATTCGACAGGTTGCACAGTTACAGGTGCTTCTGGTTCATGTGTTGTTACAGGTTTAACAAACGGCACGGCGTACACGTTTAAGACAACAGCAACAAACTCTGCAGGCACATCAAGTGCGTCGACCGCATCTAGTGCTGTAACACCAGCAACAGTGCCTGGTGCACCAACAATTGGCACAGCAACAATTGCAAGTGCAACATCGGTAACAGTTGCCTGCACGGCACCTGGTTCTAACGGTGGTGCAACAATCACTACCTACACGTTTACATCTAGCCCCGCAGGAGGCAATGCCACATTGACTTCAGCAACATGTAGCACCACCACAGTTGCAGGTTTAACAACTGGCACCGCCTACACGTTCACAGTTACAGCAACAAACTCTGTCGGCACATCAGCCGCATCAGCAGCATCAAACTCGGTAACACCAGCAACGGTATATGCCCTTGGTAGCACCGGCCCAGGCGGTGGCCTTGTGTTCTACGTAGCTTCAAGCACATTCGCTTCAGCAGGGTCAACCTGCAATACCGCAGGTGCAGGTGGTATTTCAACTTGCAAATATCTTGAGATGACTCAGAAAACATGGAATGGCGGGACTATCGATCCGAGTCAGGTGTTGTGCAACGTAAGTTTCACGGGTGCTAGTTCGTCGGCAATTGGCACTGGCGCCGCGAACACAGTCCTGGCCGACGCGGCTTGCTCCAGCGGAATTGCTCAAATGGCGGCCGATTACACAGTTGGTGGATTCTCGGATTGGTTTCTTGGATCTATCGATGAGGTGAGCCAGATGTATCTGTACCAGAGCTCTATACCATCGGGATCTGTTTACCAATTCAATGCCTGGCGCTACCACTCATCAAAATACGACGGAGCTTGGGGTTCTTGCCAGTATTTCAATAATGGTGTTGTTGAAGGCTGTATGGTGGCCCATTCGTATTCAGGTCGTCCGATTCGGGTGTTTGGTTGATCGTGTTATTTAGTTAGTTTCGCAATAACGCGCGCGAGATATTTGCCTACAGGTGAACTTGAGCGCCACACCAAGCCAATTGTTCGGCCCGCATCTGAAGAACGAATCGGCCGTGTTACTACTCCGCTACCTTTTCTTGCTTCTACCGATGCAGCCGATTGGGGCAAGAGCGTGACGCCCATGCCAGCAGCAACTTAATCAGACATAGATTTTAGTTACAATATAAGGATATAGGAACACTGATATAGTAATTGAACATTGAACAATCAAATGAATCAATCGGCCAGGGGGTGTTGTGGGTAAGCGGTTGTTGGTTTTGGTTTTGGTGTCGTATGTTTCTTCGAGTGTGTCTGTGGGCAATGCGGCCAGCAGTGTTGCGCCTGATTCGTTGAGTGTTGCTGTGTCGGCTGTGTCTGTGATGCCGACTGCTACAACTAGTACAACTGTGCCAGCTAAAACTGTAAAGACAGTTAAGCCGGTTAAGCCGGTTAAGCCTGTTAAGTCAGTTAAGACGACTGTGCCTGTTAAAACGAATAACAAAAACGTGACAATCGTAGTGAGCACGACTGTGCCGGTGATAACAGTCGGTGCAAATATCACGACAGGTACTAGCGGTTCGTCTGGCTCGAATGTGGCAGTCGTGGTGCCTGTTGAGATTGCTGGTTTGATTTCGGTGTGTGTAAATAAATCAACTTCGGTGTTGCGTGACACTGCAGATAATTCTTGTTCGTCTGGCAGCGAAATAAAAGTCGAATGGCTTGACACTGGCATGTCACCAAAGATTT
Organism: Ilumatobacteraceae bacterium; assembly: GCA_964203235.1. Taxonomy (GTDB): domain Bacteria; phylum Actinomycetota; class Acidimicrobiia; order Acidimicrobiales; family Ilumatobacteraceae; genus BACL27. The sequence goes on along the minus strand of CAXNLE010000002.1, from coordinate 139,624 downwards.
GTGTTAACAACAATAACCGTGAAATGACTTTGGCCCAAGATGGCAAATGTGCAACAAAGAACAGTGCTGTTGCCGATGTGACAGCCAACAAACAAATTTTGGCTTGCGCTGATGACAAAACTGGTTTATTGCGATACCGGGCATCTGGTGTTTGTGGTGTGAAAACTGATCCTGTTGCTTGGGTGCTTAAAGATCAAGGCGTAGCAAGAAACATTACTGACGCAGTTAAAACAGTTGGAATACAAACAATAAGTTTGGTCAATTTCGCGACCACCAATATGCCAACAAATTCTGCGACAACCACCACATCTATTAATACAGCAACCACATCTATTAATACAGCCACTACAACTGCAACGACTGAAACTGCGACGGCTGCAACGACTTCAGCAACGACTGCAACAACTTCAGCTACTACAACAACAACTACCGCGGTGCCAACTGCAACAACGTCAACAACAACGTCAACTACAACGACGACTGTTGCGCGTGCGTCTGGTTCGTTGGCTGGTTATTTTGGTGGTACTTGTCCTGATGGTTCAGGCATTCCTTGGTATTGGGGTACTGACGGCACTGCTCGTGCAGGTGGGTGTTCGGCTGCTGCTTCGATAGCGCCAACTACAACAGCACCAGAAACCACAACTACTGCAGTGTCAGCAACAACAGTTGCACCTGTTGTTGTGCCTGGCACGCCAGCCACACCAACCGGTGTTGCAGGCAACGCTCAGGTCACGGTTTCAGTTACTGCTGGTACTGGCGGCACACCAACTAGTTACACGATCACCAAATCAACAGATGGTGCCACATATTCAACTGGTTGCACAGTTACAGGTGCTTCTGGTTCATGTGTTGTTACAGGTTTAACAAACGGCACGGCGTACACGTTTAAGACAACAGCAACAAACACTGCAGGCACATCAAGTGCGTCGACTGCGTCAGCTTCGGTAACACCAGCAATAGTGCCTGGCACACCAGCCACACCTACTGGTGTTTCAGGCAACGCTCAAGTCACGGTTTCAGTTACTGCTGGCACTGGTGGCACACCAACTAGTTACACAGTCACTCAAGCAACAGCTTCTGGTGGCGCATATACAACTGGTTGCACAGTTACTGTTCCGGCTAGTTCATGTGTTGTCACGGGTTTAACAAACGACACGCCATACTTTTTTAAGACAACAGCCACAAACTCTGTAGGCACATCAGGTTTATCGGTTGCGTCAACTTCGGTTACGCCAGTCGCTACATGTGCAACAGGCGGAACATGCGTCGTTGGCAACACCGGGCCAGGCGGCGGACTCGTGTTCTACGTAGCTTCGAACTTCACTTCAACAGGGTCAGACTGCAACACGACTTGCAAGTATTTAGAAGCCGCCCCAGTTGGTTGGGGCAATGGGATAACAGTCGTTGCTGGTGAAACTACTGGTACATCAACCGCTGACCCAAGGCTGTATTGGTGTAGCAACACCTCGACCTTGCGCAATGCGACAAGTAAAAGCGCAATCGGCGACGGACGACCAAATACAGCAACCGGCACTGAAGCAGGTTGGGCAACATGCACAAGTGGAGCAATTTTTCAAGCCGAGCTGTATGCCGGCGGTGGCAAAACCGACTGGCACATGCCATCATTTAACGAATTGGGTCCGATGTTTAGTCAAAGAACTTTAATTAGTACTACTCTTTGCTGCTATGCTTCTTCTACTGAGTATAACGCCACACTGAATAAGCATTACAACATGTCCGATGGCGGATCCGGTTCTGTTCCAAAGTCCGCCGCATATTACTTACGTCCGATTCGGGCGTTTGGTTGATCGCGTTATTTAGTTAGTTTCGCAATAATGCGCGCGAGATATTTACCAACAGGTGAACTTGAGCGCCACACCAAGCCAATTGTTCGGCCCGCATCTGAAGAACGAATCGGCCGTGTTACTACTCCGCTACCTTTTCTTGCTTCTACCGATGCAGCCGATTGGGGCAAGAGCGTGACGCCCATGCCAGCAGCAACTTAATCAGACATAGATTTTAGTTACAATATAAGGATATAGGAACACTGATATAGTAATTGAACATTGAACAATCAAATGAATCAATCGGCCAGGGGGTGTTGTGGGTAAGCGCTTACTGGTTTTGGTCATGGTTATTGTGTCGTGTGTTTCTTCGAGTGTGTCTGTGGGCAATGCGGCCAGCAGTGTTGCGCCTGATTCGTTGAGTGTTGCTGTGTCGGCTGTGTCGGCTGTGTCTGCGTTGCCGACTGCTACAACTAGTACAACTGTGCCAGCTAAAACTGTAAAGACAGTTAAGCCGGTTAAGCCGGTTAAGCCTGTTAAGTCAGTTAAGACGACTGTGCCTGTTAAAACGAATAACAAAAACGTGACAATCGTAGTGAGCACGACTGTGCCGGTGATAACAGTCGGTGCAAATATCACGACAGGTACTAGCGGTTCGTCTGGCTCGAATGTGGCAGTCGTGGTGCCTGTTGAGATTGCTGGTTTGATTTCGGTGTGTGTAAATAAATCAACTTCGGTGTTGCGTGACACTGCAGATAATTCTTGTTCGTCTGGCAGCGAAATAAAAGTCGAATGGCTTGACACTGGCATGTCACCAAAGATTTGTGTTAACAACAATAACCGTGAAATGACTTTGGCCCAAGATGGCAAATGTGCAACAAAGAACAGTGCTGTTGCCGATGTGACAGCCAACAAACAAATTTTGGCTTGCGCTGATGACAAAACTGGTTTATTGCGATACCGGGCATCTGGTGTTTGTGGTGTGAAAACTGATCCTGTTGCTTGGGTGCTTAAAGATCAAGGCGTAGCAAGAAACATTACTGACGCAGTTAAAACAGTTGGAATACAAACAATAAGTTTGGTCAATTTCGCGACCACCAATATGCCAACAAATTCTGCGACAACCACCACATCTATTAATACAGCAACCACATCTATTAATACAGCCACTACAACTGCAACGACTGAAACTGCGACGGCTGCAACGACTTCAGCAACGACTGCAACAACTTCAGCTACTACAACAACAACTACCGCGGTGCCAACTGCAACAACGTCAACAACAACGTCAACTACAACGACGACTGTTGCGCGTGCGTCTGGTTCGTTGGCTGGTTATTTTGGTGGTACTTGTCCTGATGGTTCAGGCATTCCTTGGTATTGGGGTACTGACGGTACTGCTCGCGCGGGTGGTTGCTCGGCTGCTGCTTCGATAGCACCAACTACCACTGCACCAGAAACCACAACTACTGCAGTGTCAGCAACAACAGTTGCACCTGTAGTTATCCCTGGCACACCAGCCACGCCAACAGGTGTTGCAGGCAACACGCAGGTCACGGTTTCTGTTACCGCAGGTACTGGTGGCACATCAACTAGTTACACGATTACTCAAGCAACAACTTCTGGCGGCGTATATTCGACAGGTTGCACAGTTACAGGCGCTTCTGGTTCATGTGTTGTCACAGGTTTAACAAACGGCACGACATACTTTTTTAAGACAACAGCAACAAACTCTGCAGGCACATCAAGTTTGTCGACTGCGTCTAGTGCTGTAACACCAGCAACAGTGCCTGGTGCACCAACAATTGGCACAGCAATAAATGCTGGTGCAACATCGGTAACCGTTGCTTGCACCGCACCAGCATCTAACGGTGGTGCAACGATCACGATTTATACGGCAACTGCCGTCGGTACTGCAATTACCGGCACATTAACTTCAACAACATGCAGTAGCGCGATCACAGTTGCAGGTTTAACAACCGGTACCGCCTACACGTTCACCGTCACAGCAACAAACTCTGCTGGTACATCAGTTGCATCAGCAGCATCAAACTCAGTAACACCAGCAACTCTCACATGCGCAGCAGGTGGAACATGCGTCGTTGGCAACACTGGGCCAGGCGGCGGCACCGTGTTCTATGTTCAATCCAGTGGTGGCACGTTCACTTCAACAGGCTCACCGTGTGGAACCACTTGTAAGAATCTGGAAGTAAATGCCACTGCGTACGGGTCCGTTGCTTGGTGCGCCGCGGGGTCATTGTCAGCCGCATTGACGACCACTGCCTTTGGCTCAGCGATCGGATCTGGATATGCGAATACCCAAACGATGCTTGCCGGTTGCACATCGGGCTTGGCATACAGCGTGACAGCCGCATCTGGAGGAAAGAGCGACTGGTATATGCCGTCGAAGGGCGAATATGACGCGATGTATGCGGCTAAAACGGCGGCGTCCCTTACGTTCTTTACTGCTGGCACGGGATTTTTGGCTTCGGAGGAAGTCAGCGCTTCAAACGTCCGCGAGTTGGCCAACGGCGATGGCACTTGGATGACCTATACCAAGACTGGTGTTCACGCTGCTATATCTACGAGAGCAATTCGAGCCTTCTAATAAGTCGTCTGGTGCGGGCGTTTGGTTGATCGCGTCATTTAGTTAGTTTCGCAATAACGCGCGCGAGATATTTGCCAACAGGTGAACTTGAGCGCCACACCAAGCCAATTGATCGGCCCGCCTCTGAAGAACGAATCGGCCGTGTTACTACTCCGCTACCTTTTCTTGCTTCTACCGATGCAGCCGATTGAGGCAAGAGCGTGACGCCCATGCCAGCAGCAACCATTTGAATAAGAGTTGGAAGACTTGTCGCTTGAATATCTGAAGCCTTGATGTTGCTACGAATGCATAAGTTTTCTGCTTGACTGCGCAGACAATGCCCGTCTTCAAGAAGAATTACTTTCTCTTTTGCAAGGCGGTTCAAAGTAATCGGTGCTTTGGTGTCGGCCAACGTATGGTTCTCTGGTAACGCAATCAAGAACGGGTCGAACGCCAGGGTGGCGGTTGAAAAAGCATCGTCTTTAATTGGCATTGCGAGAAGCCCGATGTCAATCTTTCCGGATCGAAGCAACTGTAGTAATTCGTTGGTTTGATCTTCGTGAAGATGCAACTGAACATTCGGGTAGGTACTTTTGATTGTCTGCACGAGTGATGGCAAGAAGTAAGGCGCCATCGTGGGGATTGCGCTGAGATGAATTTCGCCGCGTAACTCATCACCGTTATTTTTTGCTTCGTCGACGAGGTCGTTGACATCTCTGAGAATCGCTCGGGCACGGCTTACTGCTTGTGCGCCCTGTTGCGTCAACAAGATTCCGCGTGGGGTGCGTTCGACAAGTTGCAAGCCGAGACGATTCTCTAACTCTTTGATCTGGGCGCTGAGCGCAGGTTGAGAAACAAAGCATGCATCGGCGGCATCACTAAAACTGCCGCAATCAGCAAGCGCCACAAGGTAAGTGAGTTGTTGCATCGAAGGAGTAGTCATAACTTTAGATTATAGCAATCATCAGAAATTATCATTTGCTTTATACCTCGAATCGCCATAGGTTTACAGCACTAGCCAATCGAAAGAGGTCACAAAATGGAATCAACCGGAAAATGCCCAGTCATGCACGGCGGTGCGACCACAACGATCAGTTCAAACACCGAATGGTGGCCGAACGCTCTCAACCTCGACATCTTGCACCAACACGATGCCAAGACAGACCCGATGGACGAGAATTTTGATTATCGCCAAGAGTTGCAGAAACTCGACGTTGCTGCATTAAAAGCAGACATGCATTCTTTAATGACCGACAGCCAATCATGGTGGCCTGCCGACTGGGGTCACTACGGCGGTCTGATGATTCGAATGGCTTGGCATGCGGCCGGTTCATATCGCATTGCAGATGGGCGAGGCGGTGCGGGCACTGGCAACCAAAGATTTTCTCCATTGAATTCTTGGCCAGACAACGTCAACCTCGACAAGGCGCGACGTTTGCTGTGGCCAATCAAAAAGAAGTACGGCAACAAAGTTAGTTGGGCAGATCTTTTTATTCTCGCTGGCAACATCGCCTACGAATCAATGGGACTCAAGATGTTTGGTTTCGGATTTGGCCGCAAAGACATTTGGCAACCAGAGAAAGATATTAATTGGGGCGCTGAAAAAGAATGGCTGGCTTCAACTCGCTACGAAACTGAAAGTCGCGAGAGTTTAGAAAATCCGCTTGCTGCAGTGCAGATGGGTTTGATCTATGTCAACCCTCAAGGTGTTGGTGGGGTGCCCGACCCAGCGCGCACCGCGCAAGATGTGCGACTTACTTTTGCTCGCATGGCGATGAATGACGAAGAAACTGTCGCGCTCACCGCTGGTGGTCACACTGTTGGCAAGGCTCACGGCAACGGCAGTGATTCACTTCTCGGCCCAGAACCAGAAGGCGAAGAGATCGATGCACAAGGTTTTGGTTGGTTAAACAAAACATCTCGTGGTGTTGGCAGCAACACAATGTCGAGCGGCATTGAAGGTGCCTGGACAACTAATCCAACTAAGTGGGATAACGGCTACTTCTATTTACTCTTCACATATGAGTGGGAGTTAAAGAAGAGTCCGGCCGGTGCGTGGCAATGGGAGCCGATCAATATCAAAGAAGAAGACAAACCAGTTGATGTTGAAAATCCGAACATTCGTCATAACCCGATCATGACTGATGCCGATATGGCGATGAAAGTTGATCCTGAATATCGCAAAATTTCAGAACGCTTCTACAAAGACCCTGAATACTTTTCAGATGTGTTTGCGCGCGCATGGTTTAAGTTGACCCATCGAGACATGGGGCCGAAGGTTCGTTACTTTGGGCCAGATGTGCCGTCTGAAGATTTAATCTGGCAAGACCCGGTAACGGTTGGCAACAAAAAATTCGATGTCGCAGCGGCTAAAAGCAAAATCGCCGCGAGTTCTCTTTCGGTTGGTGACCTTGTCTCAACCGCATGGGATAGCGCACGAACTTTCAGAGGTTCTGATCTGCGTGGCGGCGCAAACGGTGCTCGCATTCGTTTGGCACCACAAAAAGATTGGGCCGGCAACGAGCCCGCACGACTTGCAAAAGTTCTCGTAACTTTGCAGGCAATCGCCAATGAGGTCGGCGCAAGTGTCGCTGACATTATTGTTCTCGCCGGAAACGTCGGAGTAGAGCAAGCAGCCAAGGCTGCGGGTGTTGAATTGTCGTTGCCATTTAACCCTGGCCGAGGCGATGCAACTGTCGAACAAACCGACGTCGAATCATTTGCGGTGCTTGAGCCACTTCATGATGCATTTCGAAACTGGCAAAAAAATGACCACGCAGTACCGGCAGAGGAATTTATGCTCGACCGCGCGCAACTCATGGGTCTAACGGCTCAAGAGATGACAGTTCTGATTGGCGGCATGAGAGTTATCGGCACCAACCATGGTGGCACCAAACATGGAGTATTCACAGATCGAGTCGGCGCTTTGACGACTGACTTCTTCGTGAACCTAACTGACATGTCATACATCTGGAAGCCAGTGCAGAAAAACTTGTATGAAGTACAAGATCGAAGCACCCACGCCACGAAATGGACAGCGACTCGAGTAGATCTTGTATTCGGTTCTAACTCAATCTTGCGGGCATACGCCGAGGTGTATGCGCAAGACGATGCTCAGCAGAAATTCGTTAGAGATTTTGCTGCAGCGTGGACAAAAGTTATGAACGCCGACCGTTTCGACTTGGCATAATCACAATCTGACCCGAACTTCGCCGCGCGTTCGTGCAGCGCGGGCGTTTGGTTAGCCGTGCTACACAGTTTTTGGATTATTTGAGTTCGCACCAGAGAAGTTCATCGCGAATGCCTTGTTGATTTCTTCGCTTGTAAACCCGAAGAAAGGTGCGAGCGATGCTTCCATCCACGTCATGGTGATGAAATAAGTAGCTCGGGCACGTGCAGTTGCGGGGTCAATACCAAGTTGCGCAGCAAGGGCGATGGCTGATTCAAGTGATTCTTCTGATTTCGCAACAAATCGATCGGCCGGCACACCTGTGGCAACAAGATATTGCACGAGCCAGAGGCGCTTTATAGCAATAGGCAGGGTTGCTAAACGAGTCTGCTCAAGCTCAGCCATCGAAATTTTATTAGGGGATTCTTTTTGTTTGCGAATTAATTTATTGATTGTGTCATATGATTTATCTCTAACAATGTCGGCAAGAGTATCGGTCACCTCGGCATACAGATTCATGATGGTGACAAAGTACCGATTGATATATGTGTAATTGACGCCGGCTTCTTCTGCGATCTCCTGCGTAGTGATATCGGTGATCGGCTGAGTATCGAGAAGCTTGATTACGGCTTTGATGATCGCCAGTTTTGCGTCTGCCTTAGAAGTGCGGATTTTAGGATTCAAGCGTGACGATTGTTTCGAAGCAGGTTTCTTCTGCGGTTTGGGCACTATGAAATATTAGTTATCTGACTAATCCTCTGCCAAAGTGACACAACCCCATGCCCAGCATTGCCTAGCCCATCCCATCCCATCAATGCCATGCCACCCCCGCCGAACCGTGCCCAGCCGAGTCGTCGAACGCGATTTACCGTCTGCGCTTCTGTGTTACTAGAAAACTATTAAAGGTGTAATAAGAATATTTATATTGCAACTTTAAAATCCAAGAAGCGGCCCTAATCGCCCCTCCAATTCCTGCCACACCTCCAAGAAGACTGATGCCAGCGCCCAGTCGCAATGGAAAATCAGCGCACCTGCCCTAGTTGCCTGCGGCCACTCTCTGTTTTGTGAAACTAAGCACATCCGACAAAGGGGTTAGCACATGCTGAGTAATGTGCGAACTTCTAAGTAGATCGCCACGCAGTCGAGTAGGTCGAGTTGCGTTGCATGGGCCGGGCGGCACGCTCGGCATGGTCGGCACGATTGGTGCGGGGCGAGCGTCGCTAATTGTGTCAATACCAGTTGTGTGCGGCGGATTTGTGAGCTGGTGCAGGCAACTTCGAATTAAGCAAAAACCGTATGTAACAGTGTTTATGGGTATGTAGTATTCCGAACATGTCCGAATCGGTTCGTATGCCTGTTTCTGTTGCCTCGCGCAAAGGCATATCCGCTCTAGCTCACGGGGCCGCTGAACATCGAATAGTGCTGACGAGCTTTGGTCGTGCGGTTGCAGTTGTTGATTCGGCTGGGCGCATAGATAGAGATCTGCGCAAAATTCGTGAAGCCGCGCGTCTCGTCGTTGAATCGCTATCTGAAACCGCAAAGGGTCAATCAACGAAGTTGAATCTTGAAGAGGTGTGTGCGCACCTCGAGATAAATGTCGCCGATGTTCGTGTTCGGGCGCAGCAACTTCAAAACGCTTGAGGCGAGCAATGAGCTCGGCCGGTGGGTTTTGTGACAGATGCAACCCGATTGAACGGATAGTTATTAGTTAATGGTGCAATACTTTTATTAATGAAAAACTTGAACCGTAAAATACTTGGGCTAGTGGCAGTGGTAGTACTTGTGGCGGTGGGTGCCGTTGCAGTGCCGTGGATTTATATCAACCTTATAAAGCAAGATGCGCCCGAGGCCCTGACGTTAGATCCGGCAGTTTCGACAACAGCACCGACAAGTGTTGAGACAACACTTTCGTCAACAGCGTCGACAACACTTGAACCAGCAGTGTCAACAACAGTTGCGCCAGGCGTTGACGAAGTGAGAGCGCTCGACGGTGAATGGGCAGTAGTTGATGATTCAGTAGTCGGCTACCGAGTGCAAGAAGTGATTGTCGGGCAGAGCACCGAAGGTGTTGGCCGCACATCAGAGGTTGAGGGTTCGCTCACGATTGTTGGCGACGAAGTAACGGGTGCAAAATTCACGGTTGATATGACGACACTAAAAAGCGACAGTAGTAGGCGCGATAGGCAAGTGGATACTCGAATCCTCGACACCATTACATTTCCGACGGCAACTTTTGTGTTGAAGCAACCAATTAAGTTGACCCCTGAGGCATTAAATGGTGGTGTGCTATCGGTAAAAACAAAAGGCACGCTCACGTTGCGAGGCGTGACGCGCGATATTGATTTCAAATTAAATGCGCGGTTAGTCGAGAATGTTATTGAGGTGAATGGATCAATTCTGCTTGTGTTCGCAGATTGGTCGATACCTGATCCAAGTATTTCTGCGATCGTGGTTGAAGATCGCGGACAGTTGGAGTTTTTGATCCGCTTTTCGCGCTAGCCGCAACTGCTAGCCGCTAGTAACTGTTACGTAGACACCACCGTTTGTTTCAGTGGCGTCGTAACGAAGAAGTGGTCGCACCGCAGGGCCGCCAAGAACAGCGCCAGTTGTCGGTTCAAATTTTGAACCATGCAGTTCACACTCGAGCACATTGCCAACGCGGGCCACAGGGAAACCTGCATGTGTGCAAGCCACAGCAAGGGCGGTGATGCCAACATCAGTACGGGTAACAACAACACCAGTTGTGCCGCCAATCGGTGTCGGAACGTTGACAACTTTCGTGCTGCCGAGCGTAAGCTCAGAACTTTCGAGCACGCGCGCGGTGAAAACTTGCTGTTTAACTTCTACCGGTGTGCCACGCCAAACGAGTTTTCCTTTTACGTTACGACAGACATATGTAACGCCGTCGACAGTGCGCTTGCGTCCCTTAGCTTTACATGGTGCGCCAGCAGATATGGCGGGCGCGGCGCCAGAGGCTTGCCCGCCAGTCAGCAGCCAAGTAAAAGAAGCAATGCTTCCAGAAATAAATGCTCGTCGAGAAGATTTACTCATCACGCAAATTTAGCAAATAGTCAATAGCAAATAGTTAACGGGTGATGAGCTTGTGCTAAAAAGAAGTCGAGGGCAAGTCGGTTGCGCCATCAGCAATTGCCTGCACGATTCGTTGTGCAACTACGATTGGCTCGAGCCCACGTGGAAACTTCGGCGCAGTGCCCGCGATCGCCCGCGAAGCCAAACCAGTTTCGGTGTGCGGCGGTCGAGCATCAATGACACGCACCCCGGCTTTGCGTGCTTCACGTGCGAGTGCTTCATCAAACGAACGAACCGCTGCTTTTGAAGCGCCATACACCGACATCCCCGGAAAGTTCTGCTCAGCGATGACACCCGAAATGCCAACAACCACAGAACCTTGTGAGATTTTGCGCAGCGCTGCCTGCATCAAAAAGATATGCCCAAATGTGTTTGTGAGAAATACTTCTTCGATGGTGTCGATAGATGTAGTGCTGATTTCTCCGAAGGCAACGACACCCATCGCGTTGATCACAATGTTCAGCGCACCATGTTTGGTGACAACTTCGTCAATTACTGCAGTTGCTGAATCTGGCGAGCGCAGGTCGGCCGCGATGTGGTTTGGGTTTGTATTTGGTGTGCGCGAAACAGTTGTGACGATGCAACCCCGACTTCGCAGTTCGGTTGAGATAGCGCTGCCGAGCCCGCCGGTGCCACCCGCAACAAGTGCGACTTTTTGTGCAAAATCAAATGTGCCGTTGGTGCTGTTCATTTATTTAGTAAAGGCTATGGGGTGATCGGCGATGTGTATCTATCGAGTTTTCACAACTCGAACATATCTGAGAACAACAATGATCGCGGCCACTGCGATTGCGGCGACGATTAAAAATATCTGATTGTTCGAAGATGATTCGCCCGACAAAGGTTCAGAGTCGGGTTCGCTTGTCGACACAGTTGCGTCAACAGTCGAGTCAACAGTTTGCACCTCGCCCGCATACCAAGCCATCACGCCACCAACACCGAGTTCGCGGTTGGCAATATTCTCAACTGGCGAGCCGAACATCTCTTTTTCTCCAACTGACACAGTGAAGCGTGCTGGCGAATCGCCCATAACGGTAATCGAGTAAGTTCCGCCGAGAGCAGTACCGCGAAACTCGGTCAAGCGAACGTAGTTTGTGCCGGTGTACGGCTCGGCAAACGAAATTTTTTCAGTTGTCGCGAGTTTTACTTTCGCGCCACTTGGGTCTTCCACATTCAAAAATGGCAGTGACGCATTGTTGAGCATATTTTCTGGCGCAAGATCAGGGATCAAAATTGAAATATAAAGCGGATCACCAGCGTTGAAGTTGACGCGAAATCCGCGAGTCTCGTCACGGGCATCAAGCGAGCCGTAGAGCGCAAACGAAATGGTTCCGTCGAGAAGTAGCGGCCCGTCAGATGGTGTGCGCTGGTCTGAAGTAAGGATGATCGGATCATGCGCCTTGACGATTGAAGCAGGCAGTAAACCAAACAGAACCGCGACGACGAGTAAAAATTTCTTCATATTTTTGTTGTGCCGGTCATGCAAATTACTGCGCAGATCGCAGTGCAGCGATAAGACTTTCGGGTGAACCATTGCATGCTTCTATTTGTGCATCGTTGAGAATAACGTTGATGCCTGTTGCAGTGCGACCAAGAACGACGGGGTAGTTGCCGTTTGCAGCAACGCGTACATCTTGTGGTGCATCGTCGCGGTGATACGTCAAAAACGAAACACCGAGTGACTCGCTGCATTGCACCCAGTCGGCGCGCTCACGAAACAAACCGTGTGTTACGTCACAAAGAGAACAATGTCTGATACCGAAGCGTGCACCAAACCAATACGAAACTTCACCCCAGATTGAGGCATCGGCGTTATAAACACCGATGTATTCGAGATATTCAGAATGATCAGACATCTCATCCATTATGACCTGATTAGTGTTAATCGCACGTAAGGTTGAAATATGACATTCATAGTGAAGCCCGGTAATGCCTGGGCAGATTTTTATGCTCGTGCTCGCAAAATAGCCCCAGAGGCCTTCGATACAAATGCGTTGCGCAACTTAATCGGTGGCGAGTGGCTGGCAATTGGTGAGACAAAACCACACCAAACCCCTGTTGACGACACAATAATTATTGGCGCACCGTCAATCACCGCAGACGACGCAGCCAAAGCGATGAATGCATCAGTTGCACAACATCGCGACTGGAGTCGTGTGCCACTTGAAGAACGCACTGCTCGAGTTGTTCGCGCACTCGAGATGTTGCGTGAGCATCGCGAAACGATCGCCGGCTTATTGATGTGGGAGATCGGCAAGCCGTGGCGCATTGCATGCGATGACATTGATCGTTGCATCTCTGGTGTTGAGTGGTATGTCTCACAAATTGATCGCCAACTCGACGGTCGCGAGCCGTTGCGCGGGCCAGTTTCAAATATCGCCTCATGGAATTATCCATTGAGCGTGCTCGTGCACTCAGAACTTGTGCAAGTGTTGGCTGGCAATGCAGTTGTCGCCAAGACGCCGACACAAGGCGGTTTTCATGCACTCACTTTGGCCCACGCTTTGATGGCGCAAGCAGGGCTGCCAGTCACGCTTGTTTCTGGTAGTGGCTTGGCGTTGAGCGATGCGCTTATCTCGACGCCTGAAGTTGGTGCGTTGGTGTTTGTTGGTGGTCGAACAAACGGCCGCAAAGTTGCAACTCGCCTTGCCGACTTGCGCAAGCGACATGTACTCGAGCAAGAGGGTTTAAACGCCTGGGGTGTTTGGAACTTTTCACAGTGGTTTTTGCTCGCTGGGCATTTGAAAAAAGGATTCGCCTACGGCAAGCAACGCTGCACCGCCTACCCGCGATATGTCGTTCAACGACGGTTGCTGCCCGAGTTTCTAGAAATGTATATTCCGGTTGTTTCGTCGTTGACGTTTGGTCACCCGTGCGCTGTTGCCAATGCGAACGACGAACTTCCTGAACTTGATTTTGGGCCCGTGATTCAAAAATCTAAAGCACAGGCACTCGTCGCACAATTTGATGAAGCAGTTATCTCTGGCTCGATCCCATTACTGCGCGGGTCACTTGATCGTGGCCGGTTCATTGACGGTCAAGATACGTCGGCATATGTTGCAGCGTCGTGCATCTTGCAACCATCTTCGGTGTGGTCGTTGCATCACTCTGAACCGTTTGGTCCACTCGACTCAATTGTTGTTGTTGACACCGAGGCAGAGTTTTTAAGTGCGATGAATGTTTCAAATGGTTCGCTTGTTGCCTCAGTTGCAACTGATGATCTTGAGTTTGCAAACCGTGTCAAAGACGATATTCAAGCATTCAAATTTGGTGTGAATACACCTCGATCTCGCGGTGATCGTGAAGAAGTTTTCGGTGGGCGAGGCGGGTCATGGAAGGGCGCGTTTGTTGGTGGTGACCTGCTTGTTGATTCGGTGACCGATGGTGAGCGTGCGCTCTATGGCAACTTTCCTGAAGGCTCGCGCTACCCGCGAACTTAACTAGAACTAGTTATTTGCCGAGTTTGAGTGTGGCGGTTACGAGAGTAGCCAACTTGTCGTCGGGGATGCTTGCGTTGTAGTCATCTCGCCCCAAGACAACGATTGAAGTGTTGTTTGGTAGTGACAACACTTTGTTTCCTCCGGCTCCGCTCATAGTCGGAATAAATATCTCAGCACCATCAACAGTCGCTTTTGTCTTCCAGAATGCAAGTTGATAATCAGCAGACTTCGTATATGTGTCGAGCAATTCACTGCTCAAGATCTGTGACCCGTCTGCACTCTTGCCACCATTGGCGACAAGCATTCCTGCTTTTGCCAAAATATCGAGTGTTGGCAGTGCGCCCCATCCACCGTAACTATTGCCTAGTTCACCAGTTGGGGTGTAGTTCGTGCCCAACGCAAAGTGGCTGACACCGATCGGTGCGTAGACCTCGTTGCGCAACAAATCAATTAGCGTCGCACTCGGCCCTTCTTGTTGTTGAAGAAAGCGCTCCATCGCAAGAGATGCAATCCACATATCTTGATCGATGTAAGCAAACTTCTGACCAGGCCCCGTCACATCAGGGTTCGGCGTGACATTGAAGTAGTAGCGAATCATGTCGGCTAGGTAGTACGAATAACCCCACTGATATGTATTTGCATTCTTGCCATCCCAGTTGGTGTCGTAGCCAGTGGCTCCCATTCCGGTTGACATCTGCAACGCATTTTGAATTGTCACAGCCTCCCATCGCGCTTGCGATTTTGCGTCGACATAATCAAATTCTTTGCCAACTTCGAAGTAGTCAACAAGTTTCGTATCTAAAAACTCTGAACCATATTTCTCGACAAGTCGTAGCGCGGCCATGCCGGGCACAAGCGATTTAGTCGCCGACCAAACTCCGACGCGCATATCTTGCGGGTACGGGTAGTCACCGAAAGGGGTCTTGACTGAGTCAACATAAAGCACGTCATTTTGCATCACGGCAACGCTCAATGTTGGCTTCGGGTCAAGCGCACCCGCTGCAGCAACTATCTCGGTGCCCAACTCAGACAGCGGTTTCGTCGCAATTTTGTTCGACTTTTCAGTCGCGAAAGATTCTTGAAGTTTTGCCTCATCAGTAACTGTGTCTGCTGTGTACTTCGTAGGTATCTGACCCCAAGCGTTCACATCAAAATCTGGATCCCAGAAAATGAATCCGCCACCAGTGTCTGAGGTGAGTTGAACTTTTGTATCTGAAATTTTGCCGTCTTTGTAATAGAAAGTGGCGAGACCGATCCATGCTTCACCTTCTTGAGACTGAACAAGTGAAAACGGAAAAGCCGCCTTATCCCAACTTGCATATTTGCCATCACTTGCAGTTGCCGCCCACACGCGGCCAGGGCTGGCAATAATCTCCCAGAAGCTAGCGGTGCGATCGACAAGTGGCTTGCGAATAATGTCGCGTTGCACTGGCACGAGGTCGCCTTCTGGCGAAGTGAAGAAATCAATCTCAAGACCCGGAAACAATTGCGCATCAAGTTTCATTAACGATGTCGCACCCGCCGGGTCGGTTGCGGCCAAGAAGTCAAACAATCCCCACCACGACCAAGGGTTCTGAACAAACTTGTCTGCTGGGTTTACATCTAACTCTAATTTTGTAGTTTCAAAACTAATTCGACCAGTGAACGTTTCTTTTGCTTTCGTGTCACTTTGGGCTGGTGCGAAAAATGATGTCTGTGTCCAACCGGGGATCGGTGTTGAGTTGTAAAAGTAATCCCACGCATCTTCGCGAGTGCCGTTTGCAAGAACGCAGTATGCAACTTCGCCAACTTCTTCTTTTGCAACTTCAATCGTCCCACCTTTGCTTACACAATATTCAGTGGCCGGGTTCGGGCCGCTCGCTGACTCTTGTGAAGTGGTCGAACCACAAGATGCAAGGCCGACGATAACTGCAATAACAAAGGCGAGTTTTTTCATTCGCATAGAGTAGCCCCGGTCACACTGCCTCCCCATATTTCGCAAAATTTGGCACTATTTGGCGGATTAGACGCCATGCGGATTAGAAGCCGCGCCGGTAAGAAGCCATGCGGATCAGAAGCGATCGTCACTAGATGCCATTATGGCTAAATATCCAACGCAAAAAACCCAATGACGAACCCAATAGCAAGCGCGCAAAAAATAACCTCTGAGTTTCGCAGCGCTACCGAAAATAGGGCAAATAAGTTCATTGGCTAGTTATAACTAGCGGGGAAGAAGAGCGCACGCGTTACAGGCGCTATCTTCACGGTGATTATTTCCCTTGTATAGTTTTCGTGTGATCTCGTGCTTGACTAGGCGTCTGGCACGAGTTCTAACTGCGAGTGTCGCGTTTACTTTGTTTGTAGTTTCACCCGCAGGGGCAATTTTTGGTGGTGTCCCTGATTCGACAACAAACAATGTTGTGGTTGCACTTCATCGTGTTGGCTCCATGCCATATTGCACTGGTACTTTGGTTGCGCCGACTTGGGTAGTAACCGCAGCACACTGTATTTGGAACGATTCTGTCGGCGGAGTCGATCCATACGTCACCCAGGTAAAAGTTTCTACTACCTCTGGCTATGCCGGAACCAGTGGCGCAACATCGGTCATTCGAAGCGTCATTCCTCATCCAAATTACACTTCCTGGAGAAGTGGATACGATCTTGCGTTACTTAAAGTAGATGACGTTTTTGGTGGAAGGTTTGCTGCCCTCGCATCGTCAGAAGAAATCAAATCTTACGGCGATACTTATTCATCGGTCATTGCAAGCGGCTTTGGTCTGACTTCAGAAAACGGCTCTGCATCAAAAATGGCACTTGAAGTATCTCTTACGATGCGGCCTCAAAATGTTTGTGCTGGTTCTTTGCCGAATTCTTTTTCATCAATAAGTTCATCAATAATTTGCGTGACCGGGGATGCGAACCACGCAACTTGCAGCGGGGACAGCGGTGGTCCACTTTTTTTGAATACCGCCATTGGAAGAAAACTTGCTGGGGCGACAAGTTTCGGTGACATTCCATGCAGTAGTTCGCGCACTTATTACACGAACGTTGTTGCGTTAAGTTCGTTTTTGGTTAGTTACGGTATTGGTGCGCCAGTTGCTGTCGTAACGCAGGTAACGGTGCCTGCTGTGTTGCCTCCACTGCCGAATGCGGCAGTACTGCCGCCTTCAAGTCCTATTTTGCAGAGTCCTATTTTGCCAACCATCACAGGGATCAGCACAGTTTCGCTACCTAAATTCTCAATATCTCGGATGTTTCAATTAGTTTTAATTGAGAAATCTAAATATAGATGCTCAATTGATATTGATGGCTCTCCAGGATTACGAGATCTTCGATTCAGTATTTTCGTTGGGAAAAAGACAATCAAACCAACCGTGTTACGCACATTTAATGAATTTGGTGATGCCACTTTTGAGTTGTCTGCGAGCTGCAATTTGATTAGAAGTCAAGGTGTTTTTGTATTGGCCGAAAATAGCGGTGTTAGGGTCAAAGTTATAGAGTGAAATTACAGAGAAAGGCATAAATAATTTGAGAGTTAAATTGCGGGTGCTTGTCGGCTTATCAACCATGGTCGTCGGCTTTCTCAGTGGACCAGTTGCAGTTGAAGCAAGTCAAACGTGGAGAGTGTGCTCGAATTACGACAGCGAAGACGCAACAACGTCATCGACGTACAATATAAATTTAATTTGTGCCTCTCAAGATAGTGAAGAGCCTGACGAGATTAGCTTCTTTTTACACTTCAACACGTATGTCTCAGCATCGCAATTTAATACAATTTACGGCTCATACGCAGGAGTCTCAATTGATACAAATTCTGATGGAGAATTTGATTTAGCGATTTTTACACCAAAACAGAACTTGAATTATGACAGGACACCAATTGCGGGCAGAATTATAAAGAATAGTCAAACTTTGAATTGTCAGGTTGATATTTGGTCAGATTTGAGCAATCTTGCCAAGTGGGTTGGTTTCGCTGTTAACAAAACATGCGCTGGCCTTAACGGTGCTGGATTCAGTATTCAAGGATTCGCGGATAGCAAGTACTCAACGAGTTTTGGTTTTGATTTCGCGCCTAGTTCAGCTTTCTATATTGGCCCGCCGAACAACTCAGTAGCGGTGGCGACAACAGTTGCGGCGACTACAACTAGTACTACGACCACAACAACATTGCCAAAAGTGCAAATCCCAAATGGGCCCTCGTCGATTTCGATTTCAAAGCTCTCGGATACTGCGTTGCGCCTGACCTGGCTAGATAATTCGACTAATGAAGACGGATTTTTAATCCAGCGCAATGATCTACCTGTCCCGGCAGGCACCACATCTGCTGCATGGCCTTATAAGACTGGAGTGAATACGGCAACAATGGACTTTGGCGATCTCGCTGCAAATCGGTCTTATTGCTTTGCGATCGCATCCTATAATTCGGCGGGGTCTTCATCTTTTACGGACTCAGCATGTTTTATTTTGACCAGTACGGCTGGAGTTTCTCAGTCGACTGTTTTGGCAAACTCCCTAGCATGTGACGCAACGCGAGTCAGTTCCGACGCTAAGTTGGTGCAAATTGTTGTAGATGCTGGAAAAGCGAATGCTGGCAAGATGCTCAAATTTGAAGTGTTCAAGGCGGGCAAATGGTCTTTGCTTGGTTCGGCGCGCGTAACGTCAGCAGGGGCAACTGCGTTATCAGCAAAGACCAGCTTGATCGGAGTAAAGAGCAAATTACCGATTCGCGCAACTCAAGGTTCACGCTTTGTATGCGAAGGTAATTTGAATTAAATTTCTGTTTTCAGCCTTTTGCTGTATCAATGGTTTCTCCATTAATCCGCAAGGCAAGTGTGAATCCTTTAAGATTTCGCGAAGTCAAAATTTGTTTTGCACCATTGCTGTCTGTAACAAGTTTCCAAATAATGTTCTTTGCGCCCTTTTTTCGGGCGATTATCTCGACTAGCGTCTTTTCTTGATTTGATGTAATTCTAATTCGATAATTGGTGCTGGACATCTGGAGCGTAATGTCAGCGATTACTTCCTGTTGCTCTGAGCCGTCATCAAATAACGTAGCTATGGTTGTCGTAGTTGATGCCGATCCTGAATTTATAGCCGTGTTGACTATTGGCTGAACAGTCGTAGAACTCGCAGGTTTTATAGTTGTTGACGTTGTTGACGTTGTTGACGTTGTTGACGTTGTTGACGTTGTCGTAGTTGTAACAGTTGAAGTCGTTATTGGTGGAGTGCAACCTGGTGGATAATAGATGTTTCCGCTGCTCTCACTTTTTATTGACCCTCCAACTTGCACATTTCCCCAAGCGCCGTTGTTGCTCCAGATATTTCCTCCGGATACTCCTTGTCCTACGTTGTTAGACCCGTAACTCACTGTAAGGACAATGCCAGTCGAATCAGTTTTAACATATTGATAACCGGCAACTAGTGCGCCACCTGTGTCAGGGTTAGGTCCACCACTATTGCCAGATCTGCTGCATGACGTAGTTGTTTTAGCCAGAGTCGTCGACGTTGTCGTAGCTGGCGTCGTTGTAGTTGTCGTAACCGGTGTTGTGGTGGTAGTCGTCGTCGTGGTGGTAGTCGTCGTCGTAGTCGTAGTTGGGCTGCAACCAGGAGGGTAATAGATGTTGCCGCTGCTCTCATTTTTTATTGAGCCTCCAACTTGCACGTTTCCCCAAGTGCCGTTGTTGCTCCAGACATTGCCACCAGATGGAGCAGACCCTACTGTGTTGGTGCCGTAACTAACTGCAAGAACTGTGCCACTTGAATCTGTTTTGACAAATTGATAGTTGCCATCAAGAGCACCACCTGTGTCAGGGTTCGGTCCGCCACTATTGCCAGAGCGGCTGCAAGCAAGAACTTCTGAATTTGATGCTGAAACTATGAACAAACTAGTTAACGCAAGTACCGAAATAAATAAAACCTTGCGGTGCTTGTCTCGTTTAGAAATTTTCCCCATAAGTGATGCTAGGGCTCGAAGAACGACTTATTGCTTTTGTCTGGTTACGAGCCCCAATTCGCGGCTAACGATAGCTCTTACTCATAAATCTAAGGCTGCCGGCCATATGTCTAAGCCGCTAAACGGTTCGGCGAACCTAGTTATAGCCGTTGAGTTGATCTTCGTCGGATTGTTGTTAATCAGCACGAAGTAGCGCAGATTTAGAGAGCAGTATGGCTAAATATCCATCGCGAAGAACCCAATGACGAACCCAACGATAAGCGCGCAGAAAATAACCTCTGAGTTTCGCAGTGCTACCGAAATTAAGGCAAATAAGTTCATTGGCTAGTTATAACTACAGGGTGTTGCACGGTCAGCATTATGACCCAGTTGAGGTTCAGAACTACGATTAAGAAATCGTTTCGCGACCGCTTAAGACATCAATAGCGATTGTCTTGCTAGCAGTTTTGCCTGCAATTCCTACTAAAGCGTTGACAACTGCGAGTAGTTGCAAGAAAATCGGCTTAGCAAAAACAGTGAAGTTGACAAAATATGTCTGCGTTGCATCCGGAAAAAAGCTTGTTTGGAAAAAGGTCGCAACTTCGGGTGCATTGCCGGCTACCGCGACAATTGCTACGACGACTACTACTACTGCGACGACTACTACTACGACTACTACGACGACGACTATTCCCGGCCGACAGACTAAACCAAGCAAAGGAATTAATTTATACAGCGGTGGTGCAGGCAGTTTCGAACAATACAAGCAGCAGAGTTTTGAACTGCCAAGGTCGGTTACAGCCGCACCGAGCGGCTCAAACGTTAAGTTCTGGATATACAACCCAGACTCAACAAATACTGCGATTGGTTCACGGGGTGTCTTCTATATGACGGCGTCTGCAAGTTGGATATACGCGGCGAGTAACTCTGATGGAAGTTTTTATGCGAATTGGCCACAGGGCGATTACACGATTGATGTAGTTGAGCCATCCACGTCGTATACGAGAAAGCGCTATTTCGGAAGCGTAAATTCATCGGGAGTTTTCGCGATGGATGATTTGAAAGCGAATAGCGACGGATATTTCACGGTCACTGTTGACAAATTGGTCACGGCCCCGACTTTCACCCAACGAACAAGTTGCCAACTATTGGATCAAACTAATGACCGTTCTCTTCAGATTGGTTTTCCGAAGGCAACTGGTCGTTTGCCAAGCAACGGGGTAATCAGAGCATTAATTATTCCGGTTGATTTTGCAGACGTTCAAGGTATTGGCAATCCTGAAAATGTTTTCACCGCAATGACTGATGGAATGAACGAATTTTATTTTCATGTATCTGCAAATCGAGTTAAGTTTGAATTTACGACTCTTAGATCATGGGTCAGAATGCCTGTCTCATCTTCGTACCATGGCTTAGGTAAGTGGAGCCAAGGTGATGTATCGGGATACTGGAAATTGGCATTAAAAACGGCCGACCCACTTGTTGATTTTTCTTTATTCGATGTCGTGTATGTCTTGAGCCCAAAAGAAATCCCTTCGAGTTCAATTGCATATGGACCCGCTGGACCGATGCTTCCAAATAATGGTTTAACAACTAACGATGGTCGAGTTATGAACATCTCACTATCAGGCGCCGATGCTTGGCAAAATGTGTCTGGTGCGCCATGGAAATGGATTTCACACGAAACCGGACACTTGTTCGGGCTTCATGATTTATATACAACTGACACCGCGACATATGGCCAATGGGATTTGATGTCCGATAATTGGTCGCAAGGTGTTATCGAGTTGAATAGTTGGAACCGATACTTGCTTGACTGGCTGTCTGACTCTCAAGTGGTATGCCTAGATGCAGCGAATATCACCAGCACAGGAAGCGAGATATTGCTTGATCCGATAGAAAGAAATAATCCGCTGACAAAATCAGTCGTGATCAAAATTTCTAACACAAAAATCGTTGTCGTTGAATCGCGCCGCAGTGAAGGATTCGATGTGATTGATAGCAGCAATGAGGGAGTATTGATTTACACCGTCGACATGAACATAGCGAGCCAGAAGGGTGGCTGGAATGTACAGCGACGTCCTGGTTCTGTGGCTACCAACTTCAAAGATGCTGCTCTGCGGGCAGGCGAAAAGATCGTCACGAATGGTGTCACTATTGAGGTACTGGCTCGTGATGCAAATGGCGACAGAGTAAAAATCAGCAAATAGCGTTGTTTATATTGGCGTCACCAAGGCTTTTGGATACTTATATTGGATACATATATATAGATATAAGTTCGTCGGCCCGCCCCAGGCTATTAACCCCCAACGTTGGCAAACCCACCACTTGACAAATACGGTTCCTGCCACTACAGTCTTAGTTGATTGATCAATCAAACGAACTTATATTTAAAGAGTGGAGTTCTAGATGTCCGAAACAGACACTGTAGACAATGAGCGGCTAAGTACGAAATATGAACTTTCGAGCGAAATGCCCGATGGGTACCGCGAAGGGATAGCCCGTGTGGCAGCGTTTCAATCGCTTGCTGAAGTCGTGGGGGTACTACCGTTTTCAGATTGGATGAGCCGAGTACCAGATTTGGCTCGCAAACAAATGTTCATTGCCAAGATCCAAGACGAAGTTGGACACGGTCATATCACGGCCCGTGTGGCAGAGGATCTTGGTGTTCCGCGAGAAAAAATCCTTACAGACTTCGTGGAAGGTCGAACGAAGTTGCTCAACATTTTCCATTTTGGGTTCGAAACGTGGGAGGAAATTGGAATTGCAGCGCTTTTGATGAACTCATCAGCAATTGTGCAATTTCAGTCGCTTGACAAAGGTACATACTTGCCATACGTGCGCGCGCTGAAGAAAATTGAGAAGGAAGAAGGTTTTCATTATCATCATGCGCTCGACCTCACTCACCAAGTGATGACAGAAGGAACGAATGTGCAACGAGCGCGTGTGCAACAAGCGTTTGAAACTTGGTTCCCGCGACTCATTGGATACTTTGGTCCTCCAGATTCTGCCGTATACGAGTCAAACCCGTTATTTAAATGGGGAATTAAAGTTGATTCGAATGACACCATTCGTCAGCGATGGATGACCAAAATCGTCCCGGTGGTGAAGTCGCTCGGCGTTTACGTAGATGATTCAGTCGCTAAGTACGATGAGGGCACCAAATCATGGTCGTACAGCGGTGTTGATTGGGCCGAAATCAAGAGGTTGATCAACGACGGTGGGCCTATGTACAAGAGATGGGTCGAATCAATTACGCGATCACTTGAATCGAACAAGAAGTACCGACGTGCGGCACTTCGGAGCCCGTATGCCGATGCAGCCTGAAGTTGATGCTGTATACGAAGTATTTCTGCAAATAGGCGGTATCGGTAAGCCGATACAACTTGCGGGCAGCGTGCGAGCATCGGACCGTGAGCTCGCATGGCAGTGCGCCAAAGAAATTTATACAAGACGAGAAGATTGCACGGTTTTATGGGTTGCGCCTCGGAGCAGCATATTTGCGGGCGATCAGACGCTAATTGAAACTCTTTCTCAAGGAACTGGACGTGAGTTTCGCGTACCAGGGTTTCCAAGTAGCCATCGTCGTGATCGCGGCGCAGTAACAGAGATGTAATTAATGAAACCCCAAGATATTGCACTCGCACTTGCCGATGATCTATTTGTGCAATGCCAAACATTGTCTCCATGGACGACTAACTATGTTGACTTTGAGGAGTCGTTGGCGGTTGGTTCAATTGCGCAAGAAATTCTTGCGCACAGCGGAGTATTAATGGACTGGGCGGGGTTGGACAAAGATCAAAAAGACCGCCGGATGTTTGCGCGACGTGCATCCGATTGGAAAGTCGCTGAATTGAGTTTCTTCTCTGCCGATTCATGGCCCGAACTTATCTGCGGCGCATATTTCTTGACGCAAGTTGCGAAAATAACTGTGAATGCACTGATGGCAGATTCGAACGAAAATGGAAAAAGCTTGAAGTTGGTCCATAGTGAACAATTGCTTCATCTGTCTCATTGGCGTAGGTGGATTACCGTTTTGCTTGCAGATGCGGATACACAATTAGATGTCAACTCAGCGCTGCGAAAGGTTTTTGATCGAGCCGGCGACATATTTGCGAGCAGCACCGGCGTAATCGGTGATCTTAAGAAGTCGTGGATTGTCGACGTTAAAGCTGATTTCAAACAATGGGGGGTCGCACTTGACCCAGCCGCAGTCGTAGAAAAATCTCGAACTACAGGTGGATTCAATGCTGAGAAATTGGTATTTGATCTCGGTTTCGTTCGCACGGCAGACGGTAGTCCCGAATACTCGGTTTACTAACTAACAATGAATGCTGCCGTAAACTTTCAACAGATTGTCCTCGCAGTAGAGGCAGTTGAAGATCCCGAGATCCCTATCACGCTCAAAGATCTTGGCGTGCTTCGTTCGATAACACACAATGACGATTGCATTTTCATTGTTTTGCGACCAACTAAAATCGGTTGCCCCGGTAAGACTCGGATGGAGAGCGAGATTCGTCAAGCCTGTTCGGCTTTTGATCCAAATGGCACAGTAGAAATCACCTGGGAGTATGAGCCATGGAACCCGAATGATGTGACGTTGTCTGGGCAGAAGTGTCTTGCTGAATACGGTATTTCGGTTCGCGAACATGAGCGAATGATGTGTCCGTATTGCTCATCAAACGCCGTCTCAACGATGGGTGATTTCGGGGGATCAATCTGCAAGGTCCCTTATCACTGCGATTCATGCGGCTCAACCTTTGAGCGCCTTCGCAGTGTTCAATCTGCAGAGCCGGTGAAGTTTCTCAGAAAGGTGGAGTAATGGCGGTAGTTGGTGAAACCGATGAAGTCCTATTTAGTATTCGGGATGGCGTAGCAACTATCACGCTCAATCGTCCTGAACGTCTCAATGCTTTCACGATGGATGGGGTAGTGACGATTTGCAAACGGTTGCGTGAATCGGCAGACGACGAAAACGTTGGTGTCATCGTTATCACTGGAGCAGGAGAAAAAGCATTCTGTACGGGAGGAGATGTTGGTGACTTCGAAAGTTTCACCATTGAGGTAGACCGCAACATGAATCGAGAATTATCACGTGTTGCTCATGAACTGCGTACATGTGGCAAGCCGGTAATCGCTCGGGTGAACGGGTATTGCATTGGCGCCGGAAACGAAATCAATATGCTTTGCGATCTCACCATCGCGGCAGAACACGCTCGGTTTGGTCAGACAGGACCAAAAATGGGAAGCGTTCCAAACTGGTGGGTGACGCAGTTGCTACCAAGATCAGTTGGCGACAAACGTGCTCGAGAAATTGTGTACCTCTGCTTACAGTATTCGGCCACCGAGGCGAAAGAAATGGGTTGGGTCAACAAAGTTGTACCTTACGCCGAACTAGATACTGCGGTAGATGAGTGGTGCAAGCGACTCATGACTATGAGTCCAACAGCATTGCGACTTGCGAAGATGGCAATAAATCAGGCAAGCGATCAACTCAGTGGTGCAGTCAATCAAGGTGTCGAACTAATTACGCTATTTCACGCTCTTGATGAATCAAAAGAAGGAATGCGTGCCTTTATTGAAAAGCGCCCACCAAATTTTCGACCAAACCAAAAGTAGTTGATCTTTAAAGTATCGCGTAGCCACCGTTCACACTGATGGTTTGACCAGTGACCCAAGAAGCTTCTGGTCCGAGCAAATACAGAATCATGCTGGCCGCATCATCTGTGGTTCCTAAACGACCCATCGGGTAACGTGCCACCATCTTCTTGAGTTGGTCTTCGTTATAAGTCTCGCGGGCTGCAGGCGTCACGGTGGTTGACAACGAAACACAGTTGACCGTGATGCCATCGCGACCGATTTCTTTAGCGAGGGATCGCGAAAATCCGGCGAGGCCAGCCTTTGCCCCCGAATACACCGCAACTGTTGGTTCACCGATGCGGCCCGAATCTGAGACCACATTGACGATACGACCTTGTTGTGATTGAACTAAGTAAGGCAATGCGATATGTATTAGGTGAAGCGGTCCAATGAAATTGACATCGATGTCGCGGTACCACAGATCAGGTGCAGACTGCGCAAATGGACCAATGGTCCAAACTCCAGCGTTATTGATAATTGCATCGATGCCACCAAATCGATCAATCGTGGTTGCCACTGCCAATTCAATTTGCTCACGATCACGCAGGTCGGCACTGATTGTTACCAATGACTCGGGAAAGTCGATTTTGAGTTCTGACAAATTATTAAAGTCGAAGTCAAGTGCAGCAACACGCCAATTATTCTCGAGTAGGCGCGTGACCAACCGCGTGCCGATACCGCCATTGGCGCCCGTAACAAATGCAACGAGTGACATTGATTATGGAATACCAATCAAATCGCAGTAGAGATCAGCCAATGCGCGCGCATCTGGATGGCGATTCTGCCGAAACCAGTGGTAACTCCAAACTGGCATACCAATGATGGCTTCAGCAAGTACTCCACTTGCTAGATGTTTTGGTAGCCCATCGTTTTTTTGGAGGTCTGCAATCAGCGCTGACACTGTTGTCATGAACTCGCGTTCGCGTGCAACGACTTTTGCTTGAAGTTCTGGAGTGAAAGAATGACGTTCTCTCCAAAACACAGCGCACTCGTTTTGATTTCTCAGCACTGCATCTGAAAATCTGCGAATCACGTTGCGCAATCTCAAGGTTGGATTGTCGGAGTCTTTAAGCCCCTCTTCAAGTGAGAGCGAGAGATCATTGACAACTTTCAACGCAATCTCTTCAAGTAGCAAATTCTTCGAACCAATGTAGTGGTACACGGCAGGTTGGCTCATTTGCAATTCAGCGGCGATTTCTTTCGTTGTGCCCGCGGTGAATCCTCGCCGACTGAAGACACGTGCAGCACTCGCAACTATTCTTCGCTTAGTTTCGATAAAACTTGCGGACTCACCGATTGTTGCAGAACCTTTTGAGTTTGGTATCTCTATAGGTTTAATACTCATGGTTATTCTCCTTGGGTCTGCAAATGTATTCGCAATTAAATCTCTAAGTTAGTTTCTCGGCGGACCGGGTGTGGCGACCGAGAGCACCCATGAGGGGAGGTCAATTGATTTCATAATGCTCAATTCAGTCCAGACTCGAGTTAATCGGCCCTCGGCAACTACCTCATCGCCTTTAATGAACTGATGAATCATTTGAAAGCTCGTTCGTCGACCAGCTTCAAGCCTGATGACCTGTTTTAGATCGTCGCCCGCGCGAACTGGCTTAATGAATGAGCATTCAGCGTTGACACAAGGGCAAGAGACACCCTCGTTAATGCCATCGGTTAACGGTTTTCCGATCTTGGTAAAAAAGTCCTGATCGCCGTCCGCCATGTATTTGAAGTATGAAGCGAAATAAATCAAACCCGATGCGTCATCATCACCAATATAAACGTGACGAGGAATCGTCAGTGTGAAGGGTTGGTTACCCATGTGGATTCCCCTCGCGCTACGAGTACTCCGGACTGGTTCTTTGCCGAAATTCGCGCAGTGGTGAGATCTCCATTTATCTGTAGATCGGTATAGTCGACAGAAATGATGTCTTGAGGAAATACCGGCGCCGTGAGTTCAACTTTCACTCGGCGCACCCGATCGACTCCAACTGCTTGCGATAAGGCAAAACCAACATAGGCAACGGCAAAGGTGCCATGAGCAATCACCTGTGGAAGTCCAGACTTCTTGGCGTAATCGTCTTCCATGTGCACTAAGTTTGGATCTCGCATCGCAACAGCCATATAAGCCAGGCGCAGCCGAGTGATCTCGGGCGATGAAAGTGTTGGAACCGAGAAGTCTTTGTCAGCCATGGTTAATTGCCTCTTTCAACTGTTGTTGATTTTTCTCGAACTGCGATAATCCCATCGGCGTTAATGTATTCGCAGGTCAATTCAGCAAAAGTTAGCTTGCCGTTTTTTGTTTCCTTGACTACAAGAGATGAAATCACTGGAGAAACGCTGAGTACATCACCAACATAAACTGGCGCAAAATACTCTGAGTCAGTACCACCGTAAACAGTTCGCAAAAGATCAAAGTCGAGCATGCCATGAACTTCATCGGCCCCATATGTCGTGACGTACATGAGGAAACCCAACGGCACGGCGTTTCCCTTTGTTGGCTTCCAGCCTGGATGAGGTTCAACACCAAGAGCAATGACGAACTCCTCAACACGATGTGGCTCAACAGTAAAGGTTTTCTTAGGAAACGTGTGTCCTACTTCAACTCCCATATAAATGACCCCCAATTTGCAGTAAATGTTGATTGTTCAATCAATCCAACTTCAAACTTAACACATAAGGTTGATTATGACAAACAGCCAAAACTAAGGGTTTTTCGCTTTATGAATGCTTTCTTGACAGTGACCATCATCACGTATATACTCGCTTTTTATTGATACATCAATCAGCATTGCTAAGTTATGAAACTTGGGGGGCATTTGGAACGGGTCACTGTCGTCGGTTGTGGAATGACAAAGTTTGGAAAGTTCATTGACCGGCCCCTGCGCGATCTCGCCCACGAGGCAGTGAGGGCAGCACTCACAGATGCTGGCGTTGACATCGCAGATATTCAGGCTGCCTATTGCTCAAATGCGATTGCCGGGCTGATTACGAATCAGGAAATGATTCGCGGTCAGGTGGCCCTGCGAACCATGGGCTTCGAAGGGATCCCCATCGCCAATGTTGAAAATGCTTGTGCGAGCGGGGCTACTGCTGTTCACCTGGCGTGGACCGCTATAAAAGCAGGTCTTTATGACTTGGTGCTTGTACTTGGTGCTGAAAAGATGACACACATAGACAAGCGCAAGACTGCACTCGCAATTGCGACAGCACTAGATGTCGAATTACAAATTGATCCAGATGCTAAGTCACCATTTATGGATGTCTACGCAGAGAAGGTTCGCAAATACTTGCAGCACACTGAGACAACCATTGAAGACTTTGGTGGCGTTGTCAAGAAAGCTCAACACAATGGTTCGATGAATCCAGTCGCCCAATATGGCGGCGAGGTGTCCATAGAGCAGGTTTTGAATTCGACGATGATTTCAAACCCGCTTACGTTGATGATGTGTTCACCGATTGGTGACGGGGCAGCGGCGCTTATTTTGGCGTCCGACGCATATCTTGCAAAGAAGGGGATCAAGAACGGCGTGCAGATTCGTGCTTCGGTTTTGCAATCTGGTTCAAACCTAGACAACGGCCCACAAGCTGGTGAACGAGCAGCAAAGATTGCCTACGAAACAGCCGGAGTTGGTCCGTCTGATATTGATGTAGTTGAACTTCACGATGCCACGGCATCGGCAGAAATAATGCGTTACGAATCACTTGGTTTTGCGCAAGAAGGAGAAGGTTTCAAACTCGTTCGGGATGGGTCAACCCAAATTGACGGTCGAATTCCTGTTAACCCGAGTGGGGGACTTCTCGCTCGCGGACACCCAATAGGTGCAACCGGGGTGGCGCAACTTGTTGAACTTGTCGCTCAATTAAAAAATGAGTGCGGACCACGACAGGTCATTGGGGCAAAAGTCGCCCTTGCAGAAAATGGTGGCGGTTGGATAGGTGGCGACTCGGCAGCTGAGTGTGTACATGTCCTCAGCAAATAATTCAACCATGACGAGATCAAACACCCCAACCACTGAAGCTTCGTATCGAACTGAGTTGGCTTCACTCACGATTCCTCAGGCAATCGCTCGCCGTGCCGCAGATACTCCCTCGGCGCCAGTTGTTCGCTTCAAACAATTTGGGTTGTATGTCACCCGTACATGGCAGGAATATCACCGCGATATTGAGACATTTGCAATTGGTTTGAAGAAGATGGGAATCAAACAAGGTGACTCGCTTTCGATTATTGGAGACCCTGGCTATTTTTGGATGGTTGCAGACGCGGCCGTAATGACACTGCGCGGAATTTCATTTGGGATATACACCACATGTTCTCAAGAAGAAATTCAATACCAACTAGATGTTGCGTCTGCCTCAATGGTCGTTGTAGAAAACCAAGAATATGTTGACAAAGTTTTGCGACTTAAAGACTCATGTCCTTCTATTAAAAAGATCATTGTCGACGATGTTGCAGCGCTCTACTCGTATCCCGACGAACGAATCAACTCGGTTGCAAGTGTCTTCGAACTCGGTCGTCAAGAATTTGACGCCGAAATTGAAGAGTTGCGCCGCGTGCGCGAAACAGGTGATCCGCGAGAAACCGCTCTGTTGGTCTTTACATCTGGAACAACCGGTATGTCAAAAGCGGCTGAGATTAGCCACCGAAACTTCCTTTTTGGTGGCGCGTTGCAATTTTGCGAAATGTTCCCCGAGATGAGCGGGCCGGGAGAGCGAAGAGTGTTGGCACACTTATCTTTGGCTCATGCCTTTGAAAGAATCTTCGCGTTGTATACGCCGATTATTTCTACTGAAGTGGTTCACATTGGCGATGACCTTGAGTCGCTTCCTACGACATTGTTTGAAGTGCAGCCGTTCTATTTCCACGCCGTGCCACGTATTTGGCAGAAAATGGCAGCAAAGGCAATCACTGATATTGAACGGTCGAGTTGGCTCAAGAAGTTGACCTATAAGTTCGCGATGAAAATTGCGCGTCGTTATCGCAACAAGAAATGGAACGGGAGATCAGATTTAACAACCAGTGTGTTGTACCGAGTTGCACGAGGATTAGTTTTTCGACCAATGTTGCGAAAGTTTGGACTTGCACATGCGGTCTATGGGCTTACTGCTGGTACTCACATTCCTGATGAGGTTCAGGGTGTCTGGCAATGTTGGGGATTGAATTTGGTTAACGGTCTGGGCATGACGGAAGTTGGTTATGTCGCCTTTCAAACCGATCCATTTCAGAAGCCTGGTGATGTCGGCTACAAGGTTCCAGGACTTGAGGTTGTGCTCAAAGAAGATGGCGAGTTGATTTACCGGGGCGAGGGAGTTTTCAAGGGCTATCTAAAAGAACCAGCATTGTCTGCCGAAGCCCTATCAACAGATGGCTGGTTCAATAGTGGTGACTCAGGAGTAATTGATAAGCAAGGCCGCATCAACTTGGTCGGCCGCAAGAAAGATGTCATGGTCACATCGGGCGGTAAGAACATCACTCCAGCGTTCATCGAAAATCTGATGAGAGCGAGTTCATATATCAGCGAGTTTGTAGTGATCGCTGATAACCGGAAATTTCCATCAGCACTCGTTGAGATTGATTTTGCCACCGTTTCGGAATGGGCGAAAAATGAGGCGCTAATCTTCACCGGTTTCACAAGCCTCACACAACTGCCCGAGGTAGAGGCACTCATTGCACAAGAAATTGAATTACAAAATGAAACTCTGGCACAAGTCGAGAAAATCAAAAAGTTCCGGATTATTCCGCGAGAACTTGACCCAGAGGAAGGGGACACCACACCAACTCGAAAGATTCGCCGAAAGTACACAGAGAATCTGTTCTCTGACCTAATTGATGAAATGTACTTAGACGAAATCGAAGAATTGAAGTTGCTCACAAGGCAATGACAATGTTAATAAATAAAGAATATGGGGGAAGAAATTAAAACAACTTCCGAAATTAATTGAAATGCAATTAACTAAACATCACTCAAATTGAAAGGAATCACGAAATGATAAATCATTATTCGTCATCGGGGCTCATGCGTGGGAGGCACAAGTCCCGCGGCAAGGTTGCAGTAGGAATTGCTGTATCACTCGCCATTGCATTGAGTTCGAGTATGGCACTCGCAAGTGGCTCAAACTCAAAGCCATCAGCCAAGACAAAAATCGAAAAGACCAGTAAGTACATTATGGGTCCGAAAGATTTTTACTTGGTTACCAGTACTGCACAAGTAACAACTTCTGAAGCGAAAGCAACCAATCAGAAGGCTGCCAATGCAGTGGTTACTCAAAAGGTTCTGAGCACAAGTACCGACAAATCTACGAAGGTCATTACATCTAAAATCAGCGAAAAATCTGTTACCAAGAAAGTCGATAAGACTGTCACGGTCACCAAGGAAATCGTTGAGGTAAAGACGCCATTGCCAGCAAAGAAGGCAACCGGAGCTCCGATCTCAATTGGCTGGATCACCGATGCGAGTTCAATTACAAAGAGCACCTATTACCCCGAGTACGAAGGCGCAAAGATTTTCTTCCAAGCGCTCAACGATCACGGCGGTATTAACGGTCGACCAGTAGAAATTCTCGTTGAAGACATGAAAATTGACCAGCAACTAGCTGTAACCGCAGCCAACAAACTGCTCAACGAAAAGAACGTCATTATGCTCGCGGGTGGCACGCTCGAAGGTCGACTGCCTGCAGTATTCACTGTCGTTCGTGCAGCTGGAGCGCCATTCTTGACAGGACATAGTGCACGACCAGACATGTTCCCATCAAACCCTGATCCACTGTTGTTCACTGTGGGTAATGTGTTCGAGGCGATGTCAGATGCTCGTGTTCAGTTGTGGCCGCAACTATTCGGCAAGGATTTTCCGAATGGTGGCACTTCTGCTTGCTATATCCATGAGGCACCTGCCGCTGTGGCTGTGTGTAACCGTTGGCTCGAGCAATTACAGAAAGCATCACCTCAGTGGAAATCTGGTGTAATCGCGAAGGCGCCATTGTCGACTGCTGATTTCACATCATTTATTCGACCAATCGTGAACTCGAACCCGACGGTGTTTTTTGACATCTCAATTGCGTCACATGCAATTGGTACAGCGGTAGCTGCTCGTAACCTCGGTTATAAGGGACCAATTGCGTTCTCAATGACAGCAACGCCAGAAACTGATATTCGCATTGTTGCCAACCAGGTTGGTGGTGACAAGTTGTACGCAGTTACCAACATCACGTCGATCTATGACTACAACGTGCCTGAAGTGAAACAGGTAGTTGCTGCCGCAACGAAGTATGGAGTCACGATTCCAGCTTCGTCGGCAACGATGAACGGTTGGTTGATGGGAATGACCATCGCTGACTCACTGAACCGTTGTGGTGCAACATGTGATCGCGCCAAACTGCGCAACTCGCTTGAGAAGTTAAGCCTTGATGTGACAGGAATTTTCGGTGGAGTTCTGGCCTATTCGCCAACAGATCACGTCGGTAAGCGTTATTGGACAGGTTATAAGTGGGACAACGCACAGAACCTTCTCGTCCGGGCAATTCCGGGCTGGATCGTCTTCAACCCAGAGGACCTACTTATTCCAATTAAGTAAGAAGAATTAAATAAATCGTCAGGGTGATTTGCCTTAGCGGCAAATCACCCTGATCCCTATTCTTTAATTGTTTGGTTTTGAAAGGTGCATTAAGTGGATATTTTTCTCATTGTTGACATCCTGAAACTTGCCGGGATGTACATTCTGATGAGTTTGGGTTTTGTGGTGATTTACAAGGCATCGCACGTGCTCAATCTGGCCCAACCTGGTTTGGTGATGTTGGCTTCATTTATTGGGCTGCAAGTACTGCCGCAGAATTTTGAAAACCCGACAAGTATGGGCAAAATTTTGATCACACTTGCCTTGATGATCGTTGGTGGAATCATTCTTGGTCTCGTTGTCTACCGGTATTTTATTCAACCACTGTCAGGTACGTCGCGAATTTCGATCGTGTTAATGACACTTGCGGCTTTGTTTTTGCTTGAGGCAGTTGTTGACCTTATTTGGCCTGGAGATAGTGGGTTCATGGCGCTTCCTGGCACCACAATTGGATTTCAAATAAATGAAACCACTTACATTCGTTTGTTTGATCTTTTGCCACCAGTTGTCGGTCTCGTCGTTTGGCTGGCATTAGTGCTCTTCTATCGTCTTTCGCGACAGGGGATGCGCGTGCAAGCGGTTGCCGAGAACTCTTCTCTCGCGGCGCGTCGTGGGATCAACATCAATCACATTGGTGCAGTTTCATGGGCGATTGCAGTTGTAGTAGGTGTGATTGCTGGGATGACGATTGGGACTCAAAGTGTGGTGAGTACTTTGATTGTTGGCACCGCACTGAAGGGATTTACCGTTGCTCTTGTCGGAGGGCTTGACAGTATTGAAGGTATTGTTCCCGCCGCCTTATTGATTGCGGCACTAGAGGTTGCAACAGTTCGCTGGATAGACCAGCAGTGGTCGGAAGCGGTTCCATTTATCGTGTTGCTTGTTGTACTGATGATCAAACCATGGGGTTTGTTTGGTCGAATAGAGGAGCTAGAACGTGTCTAATCTCAAAGAGATATCTTCAAAACTTAGGGCGGTCACTCATGGGTCACCGTATCTAAGCACGACCTATCAACAGGATTCTGGTCTTTTTGCGCCATCAATGAAGCGCATCAACTTCATCGTGCTGCTAGTTGTGTTCATCGCCTTTGTGCCTTACATATCTTCGGCTTCGATTCTCAGCGTCACAAATTTTTCTCTTATCGCAATTATTGGCGCTGTTGGATTACAGGTCGTAACGGGTATGGCGTCACAACTCTCGCTCGGACACGCTGCTTTTATGGCCACGGGCGCATTTGTTTCGACAGGAATGTTCTTTCAGATGAATCTGCCACCTTGGCTGATCATTCCACTTGGCGCAATCAGCGGAATGATCTTGGGGTTCATCTCAGGAATTCCGGCACTTCGTTTGCGAGGTTTCTATCTGGGTATCACCACACTCGCTTTGCAAGCGATTGTTGGCGTTGCATGTCTCAAATATCAAGTATTTCTGCAGACTCGCTATGGCACGACTACCGATTTGCTCTTGCCCCAAATTAGGGCATTCGGAGTCACGATTGAATCAAGCAAGAGTTGGTTTTTCTTCTTGCTAGTTGTGTCTGGTTTGTCGGTGTTCTTTGTCAAGAATCTCTCGCGGTCGCAGTTTGGTCGTGATACCGCTGCTATGCGACAAAAAGAAGTAGTTGCCGAAAGTCTTGGAATCAATGTCGCCATGGTAAAGCTTCGTGCCTTTGCAATTGCTGGATTCTTTGGGGGCTTATGTGGTACATTACAGACGTTCTACTTCCGCCAGGCAAGTATCGAAGACTTCAGCCTTACCGTCAGTGTCAAATATCTGGCGATGATTTTGATCGGTGGCCTCGGAGTCGTATCTGGTGCGGTCTACGGTGCCATCTTCGTAACAGGCGCCACCTTCTTAGTTGGCGAGATCATTTCACGTGGTGGGCTTACCGAAACGCTTGGACCAAAGTCTCGTGGAATCGAACTGGCCGTCTTCGCAATGATGATGATTGTCTTCTTAATCTTTGAACCAGATGGCATCGCCGGAGTGTGGACGCGAGTTAAGGGATACTTTCATCTTTGGCCATATCGATACGTAAGCACGACGAGAGCAAAGCGATGAACCTTTTAGAACTGCGTCAAGTTGAGGTTGCCTACAACAAGGTGGCCACGGCCATTTCTGCTGTCTCGATCGAGGTACCCGTTGGCAAAATTACCGCGCTACTTGGTCCCAACGGCGCCGGAAAATCCACGACACTTAAGGCAATCTCGGGATTCCTTCGTGGCGAGAACGCCGAAGTAGTTTCAGGCGAAATTATCTTTGATGGCAAGAAAATTACCGGGATGCCTCCGTACGAAGTGAGCAAACTTGGTATCTCGCTCGTGCCCGAGCGCGACAAAGTATTCGAGTTGCTTTCAGTTGATGAAAATCTTCGTGCCGTTTCGATGTCGTCGTCTGATGTACAGGATGCATACGAGTTGTTTCCTCTCCTAAAAAACCTCAAAGTTAAGACCGCTGGTTATCTTTCTGGTGGCGAGAAACAACTCTTGGCTATCGCGATGGCTTTGATGTCCAAGCCGCGGCTCTTGCTCATCGATGAACTTTCGCTCGGCCTTGCTCCAATTGTTGTGAGCAGTGTGCTCAAAGAACTGCTCAAAATTCAGAAGATGTTTGATCTCACGATCTTGCTTGTCGACCAAAACGCACTCTCGGTGTTAAAGATCGCCGAAATGGGTTACATCATCGAAGATGGCCATATTGTCTTTGCAGGATCTGCCTCTGAATTACTCGCGCACGGCGACATTATGGAGTTCTACGTAGGTAAGTCTGATGGTTCGGGCGATGAGCGTACATACCGAAATGTTAAGCAATATCGGCGAAAGCGAAGGTGGTGGGGATGAGCAGAGCACAAAATGTCTCGTTGAGTCTCGAGGGTGTGTCGATCTCTTTTGGAAGCACCGCGGTAGTCAAGGACACCAGTTTCGATATCGGCATTGACGAACTCACTGCGCTTGTTGGTCCTAATGGTGCCGGCAAAACCGCACTGCTTAATGCCATTTGTGGCATCTACAAGATTTCGAGTGGTTCAATCAGTCTCTTCGGTGAGCGAATTGATGGTAGTCGAGCACCTGAGGTTGCATCTCGAGGTATCGGTCGATCTTTTCAGCATGCTGAAATCTTTCCGAAGTTATCGGTGCTCGATAATTTGCTCGCAGCAGAGCATAAGAATTTACATTCGAACTCGATAGCGCAAGGTTTCTACTACGGAAAGTATCTTCGTCGCGAAGTAGAGGCGCGAGCACGCGTAGAGCAGGTCATTGACTTCTTTGAATTAGAAAAGTATCGAAAGCAGCCTGCGGGTGGTCTTTCATTTGGTTTGCAGAAGTTGGTTGGTGTTGCTCGTGCCGTTTGCACCAAACCAAAACTATTGCTCTTAGATGAACCATCGTCGGGGCTTACTCGTGAAGAAAAAGAAGACTTCGCGCGGTTCTTGCTTCGTCTGCGTTTCGATATGAAGATCCCAATTCTTTGGGTCGAACATGACATGCAAATGGTTACCGATCTAGCCGACAGAGTAATTGCGCTTGACTATGGATTAAAAATTGCAGAGGGCACACCAGATGAGATCATTAAAAATCCAGACGTGATCGCGTCATATCTCGGAATCGCCGACACCGAACCGGTCGGCTAGTTAGGCATTGTCAGCTTCGCGCTCGACAATGCCTACAACGCGAAACGTGGTGTGTACTTGATCTTTTTCATTGAGCAGTGCAATATCGAAAGTAATGATGCCCTTGCCCTTTGAACTCACTCGTAGATCGGCAATTGTTGTCTCTGCGTGCAAAGTTGTCTCTGGGTATAAAGGCAAAAGCCATTTTGCTTCGGATACGGCGATTCCACCTTTGCCGTGCGTGTCCTGAAACCCGCATTCAATCCACAACTTCCAGCCGAGCGCAAGGCTCATGTATCCAGACGCAATGAGTCCACCAAACTCATTCGCATTTGCGAATTCTGCATCCAGATGCATTGGCTGAGGGTCGTACATTTTTGAGAACTCATACATTTGTTCGAATGACAAGAAGAAATCGGCCGAACGAAATTTCTGACCAATGGCGAAACTTTCATATTTCATGGGCTAACTTCTAATCCAACTTGAATAGTCGTGCAGCATTGGTCCACAAAATTGCTTCAATGACTTCTTGCTGCAATGGGAGCTCACGCATCAGGCGTATCAGCAGTGATGGGGCTGGAGATGATGGCCAGTCACTTCCCCAGAGCACGCGGTTCGCTACACGATCAATTTCTGGGAAATATTGCATTATTCGCTTTGGCGGAATACCAGAGAGTTCCATCCAAACGTTTTTGCGCATTTTGGTTAAAGAGAAAACTTGTTCTGTCCAAAACCCCCGACCAGAGTGCGCACAAAGTATCTGCAACGTTGGAAAGTCCGCGGCAACTTCATCAACGAGCATTGGGTCACAGAACTTCATCTTCGCACCAGGGAAGACCGACGAACCAACATGGATCATGACGGGAATATTGTGGGCGCGCGCAACTTCATAAACTGGGTATAGCGCGCGATCATTTGGTGCGATTTGATTCGAACAGGGATGTACTTTCAGTCCGCGTGCACCTCGGGCGATCGCAGCCGCAAAACTCTCAGGAGCCGTCGGTTCAGACCGGGGGTCGTACTGGACGAAGGCGAGAAAAAAATCATCTGTTTGCTTGGCGTAGTCGACAGTTGACTCTTGGAGTGCTTGACGACCCGCCGGGATTGCTCCGGCGTAGGTGACGCCTTCTTCTCGAAGGTATTTTGCAGTCGCCACGGCAATATCTTGGTCGTGCTCGAGAATGGCGTGAGCCCGCTCATCTGCGAGTTCGATCGCCAATTCACGTCCCTCTGGAATCCATTCATGGTGCCGTCCGACATGCACATGACTATCAAATACTTTGTCCATCCCGACTAGTCTATAGGTGATCGATCAATCAATCAATAGGAAGTTTTGAGCGTTAAAAGGGGGAGCGACAATGGAGAATCATTTAATTGAAGTCAGATCGCCCCATGACGGTTCGGTCATTGACTCAATTGTGTGCGACAACTGGACGACGATTGATGCCAAGGTTGTTGCCGCAAAAATGGCAATGCGCGATTGGTCGCGAAAAAGTTCAAGCGATCACGCCGAGGCACTACTCAAAATAGCCGAAGCAACGCGTGCCGAGATTTCAGTACTCGTGCCTTTTTTGACTCGTGAACATGGCAAAACATTTCGCGAAGCAGAAATGGAACTTGAGCGATATATCGGTCAATTTATTCAGTATGCCGCTATGACTACATCTATTGATGGCCGAGATGTGTCGTTAGGCGATGGCCTGACTGGTTACATCGATCGTCGACCGGTTGGCGTGGTGGCAGCAATCATTCCATGGAACTTTCCTGCGTCTCTTTTTGGTACGAAATTGGCACCAGCATTGATAGCCGGATGTGGATTTATCGTCAAGCCTGCAGAATCAACCACGCTTATTACGCAACGGCTCGTAAAAATTGCGCAACAATTTCTTCCTGAAGGACTCTTAAACATTGTTGTTGGTGGGCCCGCAATTTCGTCTGTACTCGCCGAACATCCAGATATTCGTCGCATCGCATTCACAGGTTCAACCGGTGTCGGACGCATGGTGGCCAATTCGGCAGCGATGCGTTTTACACGACTCAGTTTAGAACTCGGAGGTTGCGATCCATTTGTTCTTCTTGAAGATGCCGACTTGCCGTCTGCTGTGAAAGCACTTGCTGGAACGCGCTTCTACAACGCTGGTCAAGTTTGCGTGGCGCCAAAGCGTCTCGTCGTACACCGAAGTGTTATCGATGAGACTGTAGATCTTCTCAAGCAAAGGCTCAGTCGTGTTGTCCTCGGCAATTCTGCTGTAAACGAGCGCGCGAGCATGGGCCCGTTACATCGAATCGAGGCACGTACGAGGTTGCTTGCTCAAATAGACGATGCGGTTAAACATGGTGCGCGACTTGTTGGTGGGGTATTGCCAGACGATGATCTATTAACGACGGGTCCATATATGCAGCCAGCGTTACTCATTGACCCACCAAGTCAGGCAATAGTTCGCCGCGAAGAAACATTCGGGCCGGTGCTCACGATCATTCCAGTTGATACCGATGAAGAAGCAATTCAGGTGGCCAATGAAACGCCCTATGGGTTAGGAGCCTCAGTGTGGGGTCTCGATGAAGACAGGTGTATTACCATCGTCAAAAAAATTGAGGCAGGTTATTACTGGATCAACGCACTTGCTCGCGTGTATGACGAATTGCCGTTTGGGGGAGTTAAAGATTCAGGTGTAGGCCGTGAACATGGAACCGAAGCGCTTGATTCATATCTAGAAGATCACACAGTCATAATTGGCACGAATAATCTGAGCAGATAGCGATTATTTGTGGCCAAAAATGAAACAGGCTATTCATTTGTAGCAATTCTAAATTCGATCGCGGGAGTGTTTGGTTCAAAGGTCGCAATTGTCGACGGCGATCGGCGAATCACATGGCGACAATTAGTGAATGATGTATTCTCACTCGGCCAGACGTTGGTTGATTTTGGTTATGGCGTTAAAAAAGATCGATCAGAGATTGAAAATCATCAATCGGGTCAGGATCATCTGGCAATCTGCATGCAAAACTCGGCTGAGTTTCTTTCGGTGTATTTAGGTGCATGCGCAGCTCGAATGGCGCCGCTCAACGTTAACTACAAATACTCCGCCGATGAACTTCGCTATCTGTTGCAAGACAGTCTCACACGTGTGTTGGTTTATGACGAAGTGTTTGCACCAACGATCAAAGTTGCTCTTGAAGGTTTAGAAAACCCACCAAAGTTAATCGAACATAAGAGAACTAATTCGACGACAACACTGCTTGAGGGTGCAATTTTGCTCTCAGAATGTTTCGTTAATAGTTCGACAAACATCGGCGCTCTTGTTTCGGCATCATCGCCAGATGACCTCGTTCTGCAATACACGGGAGGCACTACTGGTATGCCCAAGGGGGTCATCTGGCGTCAGGATGACCTGTTTGTGCGAGCGCTTGGCGGTCGTAACTTTCGTGATGGCGGTCGCGAGTGGGGCAGCATCAATGAGTTGACTTCATCCGTCGAGACTAAGCCAGGTCCGCGATTGATGCCAGTGTGCCCGTTCATGCACGGAACCGGCTTGTGGACAGCACTTCAGTCGCTATTTGCGGGTGGCACAGTTGTCATGCCACGCGACACGACTCGTTTCGATAGTCATCTCGTGCTTGAAGCAATTGAGGCAGAGAAAGTGGTCGTGCTTGTCCTCGTCGGCGATGCATTTTTCCGTCCATTGATTGATGAGTTGATGAAGTCTGATTACAAACTTGAATCATTACGGTTTATCATTTCAAGTGGTGCAGCAATCTCTGCTGCGAATAGGGAAGCCGTTGCAAAACGTTTGCCGCACGTGAGGGTAAAAAACGTGGTCGGGTCTTCAGAAAGTGGACCTCAAGCCGAAGAATCAGAAACAAAAGACTTCTCGCCACGGCCGGGCACGGTGATACTCGCAGAGGATCGTTTGAGTGTTGTGTCGGCTAGCGAAGAGCAAAGTGGTTGGCTGGCATCTTATGGTCACATACCGCTCGGTTATTTGAACGACCCAGCGAAGTCTGCCGCAATATTTCCGGTAATTGATGGACAGCGGTATTCGGTGCCAGGCGATCGGGTTCAACCACTAGGTGGGGGTCGCTTTCAATTGTTGGGTCGCGACTCCATGGTTATTAATACCGGTGGTGAGAAAGTATTTGTTGAAGAAGTTGAAGAGGCGATTAAGGCTCACTTAGACGTCTTGGATGTTCTAGTAGTTGGTCGACCAAGTGAACGGTGGGGTAACGAGATCGTTGCCGTGGTCTCATCCACCGGCAATACTCCATCCCCAGAGGATTTGCTTGAGGTTGCAGCAACGCGCCTTGCTCGCTACAAGTTGCCAAAAGACTTCGTGTTTGTCGACAAGATACATCGCTCGCCTGCAGGTAAAGGTGATTACCGATGGGCTAAGTCAGTTGTAACTTCACCTGGCGGGCAGAAGTAAGCCTCAACTGGGTATTGGATTCTTATATAGGTATCTATACCTATATATACGTATAAGTTCACCGACTCGCTCTCGCCCTTGCACGCGCGCTAATTCGCGAGGGCGATGATTTCGTCGACAAGGGCGACAGGGGCTTCCCAGTTGAGCATGTGGCCTTTGCCAGCGACGCGCACGAGTTTCGAATTTTTGATGCCAGCGTGAAGGTCGTCGGTGTGAAACGGCGGTGTGGTTTTATCTTTCGTGCCGACAATAATCGTGCACGGCAGCGAAACTTTGTCTAGTTGGTCATAGTGGTCTTCATCGACGAATGCGGTAAGTATCGGCACAAGTGGTTTTAGATCACTTACAAGAAATCCATCAACCATCGTGCTGATCATGTCTTTGTCTTTGTAATCGCCAAGCAGCGACTTGGCCAAAATTGTCATCATCACACGGTTGCGAATTAGTTTGCTACTAATGCTCGACTTAATCAACGGAATCTGCACTCGGTTCTGTAAATTCTTGCGATTGACATCGCCGGCGAACGTCGCCATCAACAGACATCCGCGCAGGTGAGATGCAATCACCGTCGGCTGTTCGATGAGCGCGCGAATCGCAATAAATCCACCCATACTGTGACCGACAAGCACACCATTGCTCACGTCGTATTCGCGCAACACCGCGAGATAGTCGTCAACCATTTGTCGCGACCCCAGACCGTTCGCACCAATAGTGCTGCGACCATGACCGCGCTGGTCGAAAGCGATTACCTGGTATCCGCGAGCAACAAGTTCGTCGGCAACGAGATTCCAGCCGTGCATATCGCCTGAAAAACCGTGGGCCAGCACAATCGGTGTGCCCGAACCCATAGTTATGGTGCTGATTTTTGTGCCGTCACTAGTGGTGATCACACGCTCGGCCGCAGTCAGAGTCTTCGCGTAATCGACCGTCATTTCGCCAACCCAAGTTTCTCGGCGAGTTGAGCATTCGTCGGTTCGGTTAGATGCGAGTCGTCATCAAACACAATTACGGGGATAGATTTTTGCCCGTTGTTGCGTCGCAGAACTTCTGCCTCACCGAATTGCTTGTTCTCATCTTTTTCAAGGTCAATCCACTGAAAGTCGACGTTGTTATCGGCGAAGAACTTCTTGGCTCGCACACAGTCTCCGCACCAATCGGCGCCATACATCGTGATTGTCATAACCGTCAGTTTAGAGACCTAAATCATTTGATCTTTTAGCGGATTAACCCCACGCCGAAACTCCACCCCCGCACGAAAGCCCACTTCGCTAACTGATTCGACCTGTCACACACGCACAAACTTGCGAGAGCCTTAGATAGAGAGCGCTGCGGCGAGGTTGAACTTTTCGTCTGAGGTGATGAACTCAAACTCGGTGGCTGCGATCTCGACACGGTAGACGTCCCGCAAAGTACGAACCAATAGTTCGGCCACCGACCAGGGTTCGGTGCCTTCGCCCACTCTAAATTGCACATAGTTCACGAACTCTGGCTCGTTGCGCATTTCATCAGATAGCTCGTCAGTAAAGTCTTCATCTAGTTCATATCCAAGTTGAGTTAAGAGTTTGCACTGGTCATCGTCAAGAAAATAGTCAAGAAACTGGTCGCTGACAGCTTCGAGTTGCATCGAACAATCATCTCGCCACGCAACCTGAGTAAACGGGGCAACTGTTTGCCCGTCTCGCGGGTTAGCCACGAGAGTCACATATCGATGGTGGGCTTGCAACAGTCGAGCAAGTCGCTCAGTTATCGCCGGCCAAGTTTCGTGAATAGTCATTTATCCTCTCATCGTTCTTGGCGTTACCACCGACTTGAAATCGGTTGGTGATCTTCAACGGGCCAAGCCCCTCAGATCGTCTGGATGATTACAAAAGACACTATATATAAACGGTGTTGTAGGGTATGCCAATGCGACGCACTTCATCTCTGTTTTTTCTTTTCTTATTGCCGTCAACATTGCTGATCAGTTGTTCAAGCAGCGATTCGCAATCGTCAGAAAAAGCTGTCACAACAACCACAACCGCCGAGCCAGTACTAACCATTAATGGATATGTGATCGCGCCGAATGCAGACTTGGCGAACGCCGATCTTCAAGGCGCAGATTTGTCTGGCGCAGACCTGACAGGCGCAATTTTGACCGGCGCAAATCTAAAAGGCGCGGTTATGAACGGTGTTGATTTGACCGAAGCTGACCTGTCTTTTGCAGATCTGACAAGCGCCTCGCTTATGCAAGCAAAACTTGTTGGTGCAAATTTCTCATCAGCAAACTGCACACAGACCAACTTTGGCCAAGCCGTAATGTCTTATGCGAATCTACGAAGCGCAAACCTTACCCAAGCATTTATGATGCTTGCAGATCTAACGAAATCAACACTGTCTGGTGCGACTTTGGTTGGCGCAATGTTAGATGCCGTAAACATGACTGATGCCGAGATGGTTGCCACAG
Organism: Ilumatobacteraceae bacterium; assembly: GCA_964203235.1. GTDB lineage: Bacteria > Actinomycetota > Acidimicrobiia > Acidimicrobiales > Ilumatobacteraceae > BACL27. The sequence goes on along the minus strand of CAXNLE010000002.1, from coordinate 95,921 downwards.
ACCTCTCGCGTGCATCTATGCATGGCGCAAACTTGACCGGCGCAAATCTGAAAAATGCGAACCTATCTGGCGCTTCTTTGGCTAGTGGAGACTTTGCAACTCCACCTCTGCAAACGAACCTCACGAGGGCAAACTTGACAGGCGCCAATCTTAAAGACGCGGTAATGACTGATGTCATTCTGATTGACGCAACAATGCCAGACGGAACAATCAACAAATAAGACCAACTTTGATGTTTTAGATACCCATATATAGGTATAAGTTCGCTGGTTCGCCATCGGTATTTCGTATCCGTGAGAATTAGTTCAACAATTCGTGAAAACTTTGAACAGTTAGTGAATCATTCAGTTTCGGCGGGTTTACCTTCAAAGAATCCCTCGGTATTAAGCAACAACCCGGCCCAGAGTTCGAGCGTATTGCGGAGGAATTCGTCGCTTACACCTCCTTCAATTGAAACTTGTTTACGAATTGCAATGACGATGTCACTCGTGTCGTCATCTTCGTTATCTTCGTTGAGATCAAGCGGTGTGGCTGTGGCAAAGGGGTACTGTTTGTTGAAAAGCGTGCACATTGCCTCGGGGTCAAGCTCTGGTACGCGAATAGTCTCGAAAGTGAAATTGTCGTAGAACGGCCCTGGCCCCCATGGCAAGATGACGAAATCGGCGTCAAACAGGTCGCACCGAATACCACAAAATAACGTTTCTGAGTTTTGGTGCACTTCATATTCACATAAGAGATCATCGAGAATCTCAAGTAGTTCGTCCAAAGTCATTGAACTCTTAACCATTTATCCTGCTTTCTGTTGGTGGATAAATTACTTTTCATCAGTGTCTTCGCCGCCGCGCATAAGTTTCATGATCTGTTTGTAAGTATCTTCGGCGAACTCATGTATTTCTTCTGGTGTCATCTCATCTAATGGCTTAGGCACACGAACATACACACGGTCATTCAAGTTATGGTCACTCATTGTTTTTCTTCTTGGCTTTTGCCGTGGCTTTTGCTTTTGCCTTGGCTTTGGCGGCGATGCGCTCCTCGAGTTCTTCGGCCGACATGTATGCGCCATACATTTCTTTAGGCTTACCCACTCGAGTTGCAGTCACGGGGCACTGCTCTTTAACCACAAGAGCTTTTGTGACTACCTCTCGGCCATCGTTAAATACGGTGACTCCTGAGCCGTCGCGTCGAATGAGCACAAAATCAAGGCCTTCGGCAACGCTCATGCCGTTGAATATTTTAGAGTCTTGAACTCGTGCGCCTGTTCGACCGAGTTGCTTTAAAACCCAATCGTATGTCCAACCCGGAAACCACATGCGTTCACAAATGAGTTGAGTGAATTGTGCAGCATTCATATACCAACAACAATTAATAATTCGTGCAACCTGTTCAGGTAGAAGAATGATCTCATTTAGTCGGGTTGGAGTGCTGCAGCCATTCGGCCATTTTTCATCATTGGTCAGTGCATCAGTGACACCTTTCGACACTGCTTCAGCGATCTCACTGGCGAGTGTCGTTGGGTCTTTTTTGACAAGATTACTTGTGAAATTCCTCCACTTGTCATTTGTGTATGCACCGAACACATCAATGATGCGCTCGTTGATTAGCGACTCGAGGTGAGTCAACACTTCTTGCTTTATTTTGCTATTCATTATTTCTCCTCATCGTTCTTGGCGTTACCACCGACTTGAAATCGGTTGGTGATCTTCAACGGGCCAAGCCCCTCAGATCGTCTGGATGATTACAACTAAAACTGTATCTCATAGGTGTTGCACAGTTTTTGTGGTCGCCAACTCTTGCATAGACGATGTTTTGCTTTGTGTCAAAGTTTGTCTAAGTTAGAGATTGCCTGCAAAACGATCAATTTAGAATAACGCCGTAAAATCGGCACTAAGAAACCAATTCGAAATCTGAAAAGGACTAAGAATTGAAAAGTATATTCACTGCAACCTCTAGTCGTTTGAGAAGTGGTTCAGGGAGAGTACCTTTGGCAGAGAGTCCTCGGTAGAGGTTGGTGTACCAGTATTTTTGCAAGTCGTAGCCTGCGTTAAATTTTGTCCAGTACTTTGCTCGCTCTTCTGAATCTTCAGGGTATTCGTTGACGCATGACTGTGCATTATGAAGTTTGTCGGCGAGGGTAACTAATAAGGATGGATCATCACTTGACTTATGCGCAAGCAACAACAACGGATGTGACTTCTTCACCAACAAGTGCAATGAGCTCATCTTCCTTAGTGTTTGTGTCTTCAAGTACATCGTGTAAAAGTGCGCCCGAGGCTTGAAACTCGCTGCCACCATTTTCAGTAACAAGGGCGCTCACCGCAAGCAAGTGTGACAGGTAGGGGATATTCCCACCTTTTCGCGTTTGTAATGAATGTCTCTCGGCCGCCAGATTAAACGACTTTTGAACCAACCCCGTTGGCTGCCAAGCCGGATGTATTTTTTCCTTCTTCGGCACCGAACTCGTGTTCTCTTCTTTCATACTTCCTCTTTTCCTTTTGTTTCCACCTATAAGACAATGAATAAATATAAATCCTTAATTATCAAACACTAAATTGCAGCGTCAATTTCAGTTAATTTACAGCCAATTCTTACGACGGAAAAAGATGATCTGAGCGATTGAAACGGCAATGATTAGTCCAAGCGAAACCAGCCAACCCGAATGAAAATTCAATTCATCACTCACCTTGAAGTTTTGTCCAAAAAATCCAACAAGAAAAGATGGAAGCAACATAATTGAGGCAATCGCCGTCATATTATGACTGGCGCGTGTCTGACGTAAGTCTTCAATTTTTTCGAATTTCTTGAAAGTTATTTTCAGAGTTTCTTCAAGATTGTTGCGCAACGATTTCAGGTGGCGCATGCGAATATGCAAATCACTCATCTCAATTTCTAGATCTTGTGTAAACATTTCTAGAACACCGGTTTCATTACTAATTTTTAGATCAATTTTGTCAGACGCAATTTCACTAAGCACCTGAAGCATTCCTTCTATCGACGACTTACAACCTAAAATATCAATATTAAAAAGCGATGCAGAGTTGTAATATCTATTGATATCAATCTTCGTAACATTTTTTCGATGATTGACAAATTGGTTAGTAATTGTTAGTAGATCGTCATCAATTCGGTCATGTACTTTGGCTATTTTCTCTTCGTAATCCAAAACTATGTACTCGATCAAATTAAGAATAAACCTGCCACCAGATTCTGATGATTCTTGATGGGGATATTGGGTATTGAGTGCACTTCTTTTTCAGTTGAACCCTCATCAGGTGAACGAAAAATTGCTAGACCGTGGTTAAACGACACCACAAAGTGCACAGTGAGGAATAAGTCTCTACCGTCAACCAAACTTGTTGGCGTGGCAAATTCTCCGAATAAGTACTTTCCATGAGATTCAACGCGCGGAAAGGGATCCGTAAAATCAAAAGAACTTTCTAGAAGGTTCCGCTTCGCTACATCGTGCAGAGCAAAACTTGATTCGTGTGCAGATTGAAATTTATCTATTTCCTCTTGGACTTTGCTTTGGGGTGGATCTAGCAGTACCACTCTGTTGAAGTGAGTCATAAGTCAAGAATAGAGACTTCCGACCACTTTTTGAAATGCGCTATCCAAAGTTGAATTGAGATGAATCCTTCTATGGGGAGATGTCGCAAGTTGTTTGAAATTAGTTTGTGGGCTAGTTTGGGCTTATGAATGGGGAAAATTGAAGCCATGGAGCTTTCTATAGAGATACTTAGCGACAGGCGATGGTCATACGCGTATGCAGGTACGCGCCGTCCAATTATCAAAGGGATTTATGTTAAACAAAGTGGTCAACAACTGGATCGTGACTACTCGGTTTTCCCCCGAGTCAGTTTTGATTTCCCTTTACCCGAGAAAGTTGCAGAAACGTGGGAAGGTAGAAAATTACCAATTGAAGCGCGTGGGGCGAAAATTGGCGAGTCACTGCATTGGGACAAAGTACCTTTCAGCATCAATTATGCACTTCTTGGACGTCTCCGAGAGAAGGTAAGCGGTGTTGTAATCGTAGAAATTATGGACGCGGACACTGGTATCGCCATTGCTCAAGCCCAGCAAAATATTGAACTGTTAGCGCCAAATGAGTGGCGTCATGAACCAGAGTTCGCTGAGGTGTTCGCTGCATTTGTTCTACCGTCGGATCCGTTCGTCTCTGAAGTGGTGAAAGAAGCAAGAAGTCTCCTCGAAAAGCGCACAGGAAGTTCTTCAACTCAGGGCTACCAGTCGGGACCAGAGAGAGTTCACCAAATTGCACACGCGGTTTACGACGCAATGTCGTCATTCAAATATGCATACAGCAATCCCCAGGGCTACTTTGAAAATGCGCAGAAAATTCGTACACCTTCGCAAATAAAAAATGAACATTGCGGTACATGTCTTGACACTGCGGTTTTGATGGCTGCGTGTTTTGCGCAAGTTGGTCTTGAACCAGTTCTATTTCTGACCAAGGGGCATGCATTTTCTGGCTACTTCACAGGTCGTGTACTTGGAAGTGGTTTAAATTCGGAAAATTCAGTTGAATTTTTGATCCAAAGGACTGGTTCGGTTCTCCACAAACTATCTGATTACGCAATTATTCAAGAATTACTTCAAAATAATCATATTCAGCCAGTAGAGACAACATCAACGACGGCAGATTTCCAAACATTTCATGAAGCATGCAGCAAACAAAATGGGTTTTCCATAAAGAATGATGTGGACCTCGAATCAATTGTGATTATAAGTAAAGCATGGAAAAGTGGAATTACCCCACCAGTATCGCTTGCTGAAGTACCACTTCACGGTTTTGGGCTGCCAGCTTTGGTGGATCACTCACGAGATGCAGAGAACCCTATTTATGAGAATGAACAAACTGATTACGAACTTGAAGACAAGTCGATATCTGCCGAAGAGCGTGCGATTCCACCGCGAGTTCGTCAGTGGATGGCGTCACTCTTAAACCTTGGCGCCACTAATCCTCTATTAAAAATTAAGGGTAGTCAGATGTTGGAATTTGATTTGCCAATTGGGGCGCTTGGCGAATTAGATGATCTTTTGTATACCCCAAAAACAAAGATACCGATTGTAAGTGGGGCTTCACTGCCCTTCGAGTGGACTCACAACGGGGTATCTATTGACGAATTTACTAAATGGAATAAGAATAAACTTCGTTTGGTTTATCCGAGCTATACAAAGATGAATGGAATTCACCGGATAGCCGAAGACGAACTTAAGCGTTTTAGGGCTAAAGAGTTGCCTTCCCAGTTATCTGATGCGGAAATAATCAAGCGAGCTCGGGATCATCAAATCATGGAACTTGAATCATTGTTGGCTAGAGGGATATCGAAGTTGAATAAGAAATCTAGTGAAGTATTTCTGATGACAGGAAGCAACTCGCTATATATGGCGCTTGGTACGGTTTCTTGGTCGGAAAAGACTGAATTCAGAGGAAATTCAAAACCCAAAGATTTCTGTGCGCCGTTGTATTTATATCCGGTGATCCTCGAAGGTGGGAAGGGCTCTCCGTACACAATTCGACTTGATCCAAATGGAGAGGTAACTCCAAATTACTGTTTACACGAAAAATTGAAACGTGCTCCGTACAATCTTGATTTGCAAGAACTAGTCAACCCGGAGTTCGAAGAAAAGGGACTTGATTTCGACAAGATGTTTCAGATAGTTGAGAAACGATTCAAACAGGCCAAACTAGACAATTTCGCTTTGCAACAAAGGGCGGTATTAGGAGTTTTTGATTATTCAACTTTCAGGCTCTGGAAGGATTTCAAAGATAACTGGAAGCAGATGACCGAAATCAGTCCTGTGGTTAAGCACTTGACTGAAACTTCAAATGTTCCATTTGGTAATACTACTGATCCATCTAAACCGAGACTTGAACCACATATGCCGATTGCGGCAGATGATTCCCAACGCCTAGCGGTCCAGTGGGCACTAGATAGAAAATCTTTTCGACTGGAAGGCCCACCAGGAACAGGTAAGTCCCAAACCATTTCCAACCTCCTCGCTTCTTGTATCGCAAATAATCTTAAAATTTTGTTTGTTGCAGAAAAACAAACTGCGTTGAATGCTGTTAAGGATCGTCTGGACGCGAATGGATTGGGCAGATATACATTGAATCTGCATGCCAAGGGTGACTCTGACACAAAGATAAGAAAAAATATTTCCGACTCACTTACATCCGCACTAAATCAGAAGATAGACCCTGAAGATCAGCTCTGGAATGATCTGTCGTTCCGATTAAAGGCAGAAGAAGATGCAATTGATCGATATAGAGCATCGTTGCACAACAATGGTGCAAGCGGTTTCTCAGTGTGGAGCGCAAATGAGGAGCTAATAAATATAGGTAGTGGTGAAGTTTTTGAATTGTCACAGAAATTCATTGATGATTTTGCCACGACATGGCCAGTACTTCGTGACGTCGGTGTTCGACTAGAAAATGCATTGGAACTGGTGCCAAATCCTCTAGTACACCAATGGCGATTTAGTGGAGTTAAAGACTTTGATGCTATTTCGCTGAAACGCCTGACCCAAGTCATTGATGGCTTGGGTTATTTGGTTTCGAATTTGGATTTAATAGACAAAGATCTGACAGACAAAATGAGTCTATTTGATATTGAATCTTTTGAATCTCTGGCACTATTAGTTGATTTATACACAAAGGAATATTTGCCATCGCTTTCTTTACTTAGTAATTTCTCGCAAGGACCACCCCAATCTGATCGAAATTTGCCATCAGATAAGCAAATGACGAGACAAATTATTAATGAATTTATTGATGAGTGCAAAAGTCTTTCAGTAGATATGAATCAATATAGGGCGATCATTTCTGAAGATTTTTTACACAGAGATGATTTAGGAGCCATAAATCAGTCACTCGCCGAAGTTGATCAAGTCAATAACGATGAGCGATTAGTTGCTGTTGTGGAAAATTGGAAATTTGTAGAAGCAGAAGCAGCAAAAGTTCGAAAAGATATTTCAATAGATTTACTTGACACAAAATCTATGCCAGATTTAGAACAAGCGATTCTGACATATGAGTCTGTTTCAGAAACCCAGAAGTTCGAACAACTCATTAACAATGCTTGGGAAATTCAGAGAAAAGCCTCTCCTCACTCTCCTAATATTTCGCTAGATCTGCTTCAACGTGAAGACTTGTTGAATGTTGAATTACTTTTTAAAGATGCATTAGATGCAGGCATTCTTACTAGGAAGAAGAAATCTCTGGCTTTGCGTGAGTTATTGGGAGCTCACGCAATCGCCAAAGATGATCGTCTTCTGTTCATGTCCTTGAAAGAGATACTTCCACTTGCTCAAGAATCTCAGAAATTCTGCAAAGAGGCGATCCTGGTTTTCGGGGAAGGACTATTTCTCAAATTTCGCCCATGGGTCAATGCGGATATCGATTTCGCTTTATTGAAATTCAAAGAGAATCGTCGACGGTCATTAGAAGAAATTGTGAATGCCAAATTTGCACCAAAGAATGAAGCTGAGTTTGTGCGGTCGGCGAAAATGCTTCTAGAACTCGGAAGAAAAGTAGAAGACGCCAAAGAAATATTCGCTAAGCATTTTGCAGATTTTTACGTTGAAACCCTGCGACCATGGTTGGCTGAAGACCGTGATGTATTGATTAGTTCAATCACTTATCCCACCATATTAAAATTACGGGAAGGACTAGGTCGCAACCTTGTTTCTGAATCAGTTTCTGATTTTGATTTAATTCTGATTGTTCGAGGAATGTTGGAAATTGCATCTAAATCAGAAGTGTTATCAGAGACTCTTTCTACAAAGATTTTGCCTGGCTTCAGAAGGTCATTTCGGCCGTTTTTAGAAGACGATGTATCAGAAATTGTTGAAGTAATTGGTTTGATGCGTGACTTGAGAATTGTCGTTTCTGACAAAGAATTGGAACTTTTGTCAGAATTTGTAGAAGTTGCATCAGGCACTGACTCTGTTCAACTTTTTTCGAAAATCCGACCGTTGTGGATGCAATTCGTTGAAATACTCGGACTATCTGATGGCCAAGTCAAGCAATGGTTCGGTGATAGGAATTTATTGCAAGTGATTCGTTCCGAATTTCCAGCACTACGAAGAGACGCAGGTGCTAACGACAACTATCTCGAACTTTCGCGGTGGACAACCTTCTCAAATGCTTTAATTGACCTAGAACAGTTGGGACTTAAGGAACAGGCGCTGGATATTTCGAACTTGAAGAAAGATGTGAACTCTGTACTTTCCGATGTCCGCCGCTCAGTGATTTCGGGGGCTTTGCGCGCGAGAATGCAGGAAGGAAATCTAGATCGTTTTGATCGAAAAGTTCACGAGCGTCGAATCGCTACGTTTGAAGTGGCGTTAAAGGAAACTCAGTCAATTCTCAAGAGACGAATCCCGGGTCTAGTTGCACAACGGCGATTGTCTCGGATGCTTCCGACGGGCAAAGAGGGTGGGGCTACACAAGATTTGCTGAGAGGGCTAAAGCCGTCACGAGGCGAGAAAACTCCAATTAGGGATTTGGTCTCAAAGTATGGAAAAGCTTTGTCAGATGCAATGCCATGTTTCTTGATGAGTCCAGATTCGGTAGCGACATTGATTCCTGTGGGTTCCATAGAGTTCGATCTGGTGATTTTCGATGAAGCATCTCAGGTAAGAACGTCTCACGCAGTTGGTGCTCTTGGTCGTGGAAAAGCTGGAATCGTCGTGGGAGATAGTAGGCAGATGCCGCCATCAAATACATTTTCTTCGAATTCAGGTGTGTACATTACAGACGATGACGAAGATAATGGGAACGAGTTTGAAGATTTGGACGAGGTTGAGACAGATGAATCTGCCATAGATATGGCAGTTAAGCCAGTGGCGGCACGTGATGCCGAAAGCATTCTCACTGAGTTCGAAGAATCAAAATTTCCTGATTTGCAACTGCTTTGTCATTATCGAAGTAAAGATGAAGTTCTAATTTCGTTTAGTAATACCTATATATATGACCAGCCCATGCTCACTTTTCCTTCGATAAAGGGAGAAGGATCAACGGCATTAAAGTTTGTGCACGTTATTGACGGCCATTTCGAACGAGACCCAAAGATTCCTGCTCACAAGTTTGCGGGTAATCCAATCGAAGTCAAGTTGTTGCGTACGAATTTTAAGGAAGCCGAGCAAATTGTTGGCGAGGTCGTATCACGGCTGCGTGATCCGATACGGCGGGCACGTCGTGAATCCGACCCGAGCAAGGCCGCAGAATCAATAATTGTTGTTACCTTCAACATCCAGCAGTTGGTTCTGATTACCGAAATGTTTAAGGCAGTTGATTCCGAACTATTCGATAATGCGACCAGATGGACCCAGTCGGATGATGAGTCCGAGATGCAATATCCTCCACAACTCAAAGTTCGCAACCTTGAAAATGTGCAGGGTGATGAGGCAGAGACTGTAATTTTCTCAGTCGCATTTTCAAAGACTTCCGAAGGAAAGTTTCCACTGAACTGGGGACCAGTCACTGCAATCGGTGGTGATCGACGACTCAATGTTGCGGTTACTCGTGCTCAAAACGAGATGATTGTATTTGCTTCTTTTCTTCCCGATGAAATGAAATCAGGTGGCAAGACTCTTTCACCAAATGCATTAATGGTGTATAACTTCCTGCGTTTAGCCTACGAAGGTCCCAAAAAAGCTGGAGACCTCGGAATTTCGGTAAAGTCAAGTCCGCAAATTGAACGCATTGCGTCAAGTCTTCGTACCTTGGGTTACGAAGCTCAAACCCAACTCGGTCTGTCTTCTCTCAGGGTGGACATCGCAGCGCGCAAGCCAGGATCAAGTGACTGGGAACTTGCAATCATGGTGGATGATACCTGTTGGGCGGAGAGAGGTTCAGCGTTCCAACGCGAGCTATTGCCAAAGCAAGTTCTTCCTGCCCTTGGATGGAAGAAGGTTATGCGTATCTGGTTGCCTGCATGGCTCAATAACCCTGAAGAGGTGCTGGCAGAGATTGAAGCTTTCTTTTCCGGACAATTCGTTGAAGAAACTGAGCCAGAAATTGATTTGACACCGGCGACAACAGAGCAGGCAATGTCGATTACAGAAAATGAACAATTGAATTCGACGAATGGTGGTGTTCCGATGCCAGTTTCACTATTCGAAGTTTTCACTCCATTTGTTGCTGACCCCACCAACTGGCAATCCCTGATTGATGAAGCATTAGTTGATAAGACTGCGTTGATATCGATTACCAAATTGTTTACTGCCATTCTCTCCGCGGAGGCTCCTATTCAGAGTGATCGGTTTGCAAAAATTGTGTGTAAATCACTCGGATATGGCCGTATCGTGCCCGATCGCATTAATCAAGTGCTTTCGCTAGTACCGAAAAAGCAAATTAAGAAAGATTTATTAGGACTTTTTATCTGGAATTCCAATGATGATCCACAAAATTGGTTGAAATACAGAACCTCATTAGGGGAGTCTTCAAGAAATCACGAAGAGATTTCATCCAAGGAATATGTAAATGCCTTAATTGATATTGTTCAACGAGCTCACTCATTCGGGTATGAGGATGCGATCAAAGCAGTTGCTGAGATATTTGGCTTTAAGCGGGTCACATTAGATGTAAGAACCTCAATTTCGCTAAGTTTTAAAAATGGAATAAAGGAAAAAAGAATTCAACTTATTGATGGGGAATTTATCTCCATACCATCCGACATCGCTAAGTAAGTTGCTATCTTGGGCGACTCAACCAGTCTCGCTTTGCATCGCAGATCAAATGTTTTACCTGCTGAGATTTGGAGGCACAAAAAATAAGACTGAAGACGAATTTGCCCAAATAATGAGATTCAATATCGGGAAGAACCTGAGGGTGATGTTTGCTGGATCGGGAGCACAGATAATCTTGTCAAAACTATTTTTATCACCCAAAAAGTATTCAGATTTCGGTTTACTAATTGCTAATTTTTAATACAGCAATTAGGTCTGCTCGCACTATTTCAGTGTCAAATCATTCTAGATTCTGCCCGTAATTCATTCGTTCTCAGTAATTGCGCGGCGGGCTCGCTTGCGTATTTTGGTGCGAGTTTTTATTTCTGCAGTAACGAATTCGTTGTATTGTTCGCTGTGATCTGATTCAAGAGATTCCTTATCGAGCCATGTGGTAGTTTTTTCACCGCGATTCCAAGTTATTTGACCATTGATGCCATTTGCTTGGCCGCAGATCGATGCAAGATGTGCAGTGGAGATATCTTTCTCCCACTTACTGACATTTTCGCGAAGTTGCATCTCTGATTGAAGATTAGTTAAATCACCAAATTCAGCTTCTTTTTTCGACACTTTTTCGCAAAGCGACATGAAGTCGTTACTGAAAGTCTCAAGAGTGGGGTCAAACTCTGAAATCTGATGGTCTAAGTACTTTGGGGTCATTCTTCCACCTATTTCAGTTTCGCTGAGGGTGTACTTTGAAACTAACTCTAAATATTTGCCGGCAAATCCAGTTTCATCAAACTTAGTCTCGGTGTAATACTCAATATAAAAGAGATCCTCTAAGACGGCTTGTTTAACTTCCGCGTCACTCATGCCGTCGATCATATTTTTATACATTGTTTGTAGCTTCTTTATGCAGTCGAGTTGTGCTTTTGCTTTGCTGAGGCGCATCTGCCACTCGGTTGACTCTTCAGTTGGATCAATAATCTGACCGTTTGAAACACACGACTTCAGGCGCTCTTGCTCATTGATAAATGGAATATGAACAAAGCTCTCACTGGCCAGAGATTCTGCCAGGCGAATTGCATCTTCAAGATCTTTACTTTCAAGTCTGTGCCACTCGGCGCGAACGCGAAGCCCACTTAATCGCTGGTGAAGCCCATTCTCTACCCAAAAAGGCGCAGGAGTTTCAACTACGTGATGCAAAACGAGATCACGAGGGTTGCCAGTTTGGTGTTGCATTAGACGACCACTTGAATCGCCTCGTTCGCCAACCATACCAATCTTGACATTTTCTGTAAGTTTTCCAGTCGAGCGATCTCGCTCGCCGATGAAGTAGACCTCGCCAATTTTCATTTAGTTTCCCTTTCTGTTGCTGTTTCAATTTCTGATCGTGCCTTGACAACTTGGGAGAAGGTCATTTCAAGACCGTCTGAGTCGCGTTTGATTCTTTCAATCGTGTGCTGAACACTATTCATGTCGTTGTAGACGACTAGATCTGAACCAATAACGATCATTCCGTTGTCATACCAGATGCGGTTGAGTGCGCGCCCGACATTCATCGCATTTATTTCTGCGAGAAGTTCAAGTGAACTCTCAACACCGACCAAAATGACCTTGGTGCAACGTGCGATGCATGGTGTGCCCTCGAACAGTTGCACCCGAATTGAAATTTTTTCATAGTTGACTGCAAGAACACCGTCTGGTGCGACTTGAAACTCAAAACTATTATCCTCGAGATATTTTGTGAAACGGTCGAAGAGTTGTGCCCCCCCGGTCTCAGATTTTTCAACCACTAATGAGACTGGTCCAGATTCGAATCGTGCGTATGACGGGTCTTTTGCCGCAAAACTGATCTTGACGAACTCGCTTTCTTCGGGGTGAATACACAACGACATATAACCAATCGCTTGGTCTGTAAGAACAATTTTGCCTTCACCAGTTGTTTCTGCTGCGCAAGTCATGACGATCTCAGGAGTCTTGATTTTCGGCCACCGACTTTTGACAGTGACTTTGCCATCAGAGACTGTGATAATTGCACTGAACGGATATTCAAACAGAGACTCCCAATCTGTGTAACCAGTTGGAATCGCAGTGATGTTGCCAAAGATGCGGTTGTATTCACTGAGTGAGATCAATGCAGTTACTTCACTCGGTTCGTTGAACTCGCGAAGTGGATAAGTCTTGGTGCCGGTGATCATGGTGGTGGTGCCACCGTCAACCGTCGCCGTGATCTCATTGTCGTCAATCGTGATTTCGCAAGAATTGCTGAAACCGCACTGCGAATGCGCCGCCTGGATAAATCGACCAAACACGATGTGTGAACCCTCGAAGTCTGCGTCTTGTCCAACGACTGTCATGTTCGCGGTTCGTGCACCAACTTGCCAAACTCGTTTGCCATTTTTGGTTGTCAACAACACGCCTTTTGCAAGGTGTTCTGCAGGTTCGCAGTGATGAACTAATCGGTTGACGAGTTCAAGTTCATGTTTAGTGACTTTGCCGATTTTGATCATTTATTGAATTCAACTTTTGCGCGTGTTGAGATTTGCAAGACTTCGTATTCGCTGGGGACAGTGTGTTTCTCTGCGAAGATTTTTTCGCTGGTTGCGATCTTTCGATCGGCTTCAGTGGTGTCGCATTGCGCAACAAGTGACTCAAAGATTTCTTTTTCGTTTTCAAACCGCTTGATGCGGCCGATGCCAAATGCTTGACTCATGTGATCCTCCTCAGAGAATGATTGGGTTAGTGAATGGGATAGGGAAGGGGAAGATACATCAGGGGTGTATCAGACTTTTAAGTTCCTTAGAACCCTTGGTTTAGAAGGGTTCTAAGGTCTCTGCGTCCAAAGATCGTCTCAAGGTGTTTGACGATCAACGTGTTTGGACGAAAGGTTCGTTGTCCCCAACGACCCTCAACTGGGTGCATTTCTGCCAATTTCTCGAGTGCCTCACGCGGGTCAAAACCTTTCGCAATCGCAATTCCCCACGCACACGAAGTTGATCGTGAGATTCCTGCGTGACAGTGAATCAGGGTTGATCCAACCTGGTCTGCGCCCCACTTGACGATGCCGCGAACTTGTTCAAGTGTTGGTGCATCGCCATATCGGTCGTTGGTGACATCATCGAAACTGACGACGAGATGGTTCGGGTGACCCCAACCAGATACTTCGTCTGCGTCCGGTCCTGCTGTTATTACTGCGTCAAACTCGTGACAGAGTTTTGCTGCTTCTTCGATATTGCGAATAATTGGTAATTGTGTGCTTGTCAATACTGACATTTGTAATGTTTCCTCTCTAGTTGGTTTGTATTACCTCTATTACGGATTAACCAACCAGATTTGTGCACTACATCTTTAATATCGTTTCAGCTGCAGGGCTCCGTATCGTCGAGATGTTCTTCGTTGGTGCGGCCGCAATAATCGCAGATCTCGTCACTCCAACTGCCGACCAACATCTCTTGTTCGCATGCATCTTGCCGGTCGCGCCTTTTATTGGCGCGCCGCCTGGCGTATTTATAAATCAAGATTCCATTGATCAATCCCATTAGATCTCCTTAAGGTCACGGTCACACTTGTTACGCACTCAGTAGGCGAATCTGTGCACTTCTATTTAAGGTTTATTACTTGCTGCTTTTTGTGCTGTCGCGCTTGACTCTTAACCGAAGTGGTGGATCTAAGCGTTTGGTCGACCCGCGGCGGTAGAGCTGTGCTGGTCTGCCTGTGCCAGACATCGAACTGCGTGGCGACGAGTTGGGTATCTCCTCAATAAATCCCTCAATATTCATAACTTTGCGTGAAAAGTTCGCTGGGTCAAGCCGATCTTTTATAGTCGGCTTCTTCGGTGCGGCGCGCTTAGCGTCGCTGATAACCATATTCGAGATTTTTCTTAGTGTTGGCTCAGACATGCTCGCCAGTTTGTATTTAAGTTCAGGCATGTCATGGGCGATTCTGTTGTAGACGGCACCCGATGAAAGCTTCGGCGATGGCAAGCTTTTGTTGCCAAAACCGTATTTTGGCGAACTCTCCAGTGACGACAGAAACTGAAAGTTCTCATCGCTGGTATATTCGCGAATCTCTTTTGCAAATCTTTGCCGCTCATCGTTGCTTATATCTTTGTCGTAGGCCCGATGCCAGAGCACTTCATAAACTTCTCGAAGTTCAGTGAGCGTGAACTCCGGTGGGCAAAAACTGGTGGCGATTGGTGTTGTTAGCACAAGATCTCTGACGCGCTGTATCGCGTCAATCAGCATTATCTCGTGATCAAACTCGAGTCGGTTTGGTTCGGCGAGCAACTCGAGTACCGACATGAATTTTGCGTCGTTCGCATCTGTACCAGCGATTGGTTTTGAAAACATCGGTTGAAAAGTCAGGTAGGCGACAGACACGGTGCGCCCAGGCCTCGGGTCTCGACCAAGGTTTCCATAAGCACCGATTTGAATCAGCGAATCAGTTTCGACTTCGATGCTGGTTTCTTCTTTTAGTTCGCGGGCAGCGGCTTCGTCAATGTCGTCATTTTCAAAGTCAACATGACCACCAGGTAGTGCCCAGTGATGTGCCATATCTCTTTTTATTTCGCGAACCTCGCCATTTCTCTTGATGTCGATACAGGCAAGATCAGAGTCACGCTGCACAACGGCAACTTGAAGCACGCCATTTTTAATCGTCAAAGCAATGAGGTCAGCAGTTACATGAAAGCGGGCCGGCCACTTGGTTAGAGGCGGTTTTGGGGTCTGTCGGCGAGAGTTCATTTATACCTATATATATGTATCGAAGAGAAATAAAAACTAAATAGTTTTAGTAATAATGCACTTAACTCTAGTTCTTTAACTTAGGTGTAACGCGTATTCTGGCGAACTCTTTGATAGTTGGTAAGTGCAATCGTGCCACCCCATCAAGGTCTAAGTTTCTGCCGCCGTATCCACCGGCCAGTACAAATATTGCTGGGGTCTGCGTGTCTTCACACCATTGCGCGACAAGTCTTTCGCGTTCTGCGAGAACTTCTCGTGTGATGCCTCTCATGCCACCTGTATCGCAATCTTCAAACGGGTCCATGCCTGCGTTGTAGATCAGTGCATCAACACCCTCAAGGTGGTCAAGTGCTCGCGTCACTGCGTCAAGATATTCGCTTGCATTACGAACGATCTCTAAATAGTGACGCTCTGAATTTGGCTGCCAACTGTCATATGAATTGCAACTCACATCTGCCAGAAGTACCTGTTCATTTTCGCCGACTAGTTGAAATGTTCCGCCACCACAGTGCGCATCAGTATCGAGCACCCCAACTTTTTCTACCCCGTGTTTAGAGATCGCTCTCTGCGCTGCGAATGCAAGACCATTGACGAAACAATATCCTTCGGCCTGGTCGCGCTTTGCGTGATGCAGACCACTTGAAAGACTGCCTGAGGTGCCATTTACAAACATTGCGTCGAGTGCATCGCGCACGCCGCCAGTGCTGGCAAAAATACTGCGGGTCAGCTCGGCATTTTTGTCGTTGATAATCCCGTCGATGTATTGCGCATCGTGAATAACGAGCAATTCTTCGCGGGTGATTGGTAGGGGTGCGATCATCTGGACTCCCGCTATTTCGCCATCCATCAAGATTTTGGCAAGAGGGCCAGATTTGGTGCGAGTCTCAACCCCGCTACCTATTACATAGTCAGAACCCCAATATATGGGGAGGTTATTTGTAGTTGTTGTCATGACCTAGTTACGCCCAATCGACCTAGATCTGTGCACCGCTTGAAATAGTAGGTTGTAAAAGCACTTTAATACGATAAAGTCTTTTAGTCAAAATACAAATAACTATGTAACACCCATTATGCATAATGACTATGTCAAAGGTTATCCGAATCTGAGACCCATCGAACCTAAGGAGGCTCCAATTAATACCAACCGCATGACCGAAGAGCAAAGCACCTGGCTCACTGCATTTGCAAATGAGATGTTGACGCTAGTTAAGAAATTCAAGGACGGAGACGAGATCTGTCAAAAGCAAGTTCTCAATGTGTCGTTGCAGATCAAGAAATATATTGAGCGTTACCCGAACCCTCGAGACGCAGCAAAAGCGATGAGTTATACAGGTCGTATCAATCACGGGCGTGACGAGGCAATTGAGCGCGGCGAGGGAGTGCGACGTAATCGCTACGTTGGTCAGTTTCCGACGCGTCTAACCGACGACGGCGAAGAAGTTGCAATCGACTTAGTTGATCGCCATGCGATCGACCCAGCAACTCAAGCAGTAGATCGCGATTTTTGTCGTCAAGCGATTAAAGAGATAAAGCCAATTGCTGCGACTGGTCTTGCACTCACAGCAATATGTGGATACGACCAAGGTTCGGCGGCAGCAATCGCAGGTGTTACGCGTCCATACATCTCACGACAGATCAAACAGACCGTGCGCAACATGCAAAGCAACCGGCAAGACGCCGAGTAGCGAGTACACAATTGTCGCAGTTCAGTTCGTAACTAAATCAAGACATATCAACCAACAAACAGAAAGAGCAACAAAATGACTACCAAAAAACCAAAGAAAGCAAACAAGACTCACCTCTACATTCTTCTCGACCGATCTGGGTCAATGAGTTCGATCGTAAATGATGTGATCGGTGGTTTCAATCACTTGATCAATGAGCAAAAGAAAAATGGTCCTGATGCAAAAGTGACTTTCGTTCAATTTGACAGTCAAGACCCGCAACATGTGATTGTTGCAGGTGCACCGATTTCAGAGATCACAGACCTGACATCAGAAACCTTCATCCCACGAGGCGGTACACCACTTCTTGATGCAACTGGTCTGTTGATCGGGCGAGTACGAGTTGAAGCAGCGGCGCGAGAAGCAACCGGTCTTCCAAAAGAAGATATTTTGTTCATCTCGATCACTGACGGTGAAGAAAATCAAAGTCGCGAATACACACTCGAGCAGATCAAAAAACTTGTCAAGGGTGGAGAAAAAGTGGGTTGGACATTCGTGTTCATGTCAGCAGCACTTGATGCATACGGTGACGCACAAGGCATTGGCGTAAAGCACGGCAACATCCAGGCGTTTGATGGCACCGCACGCGGCACCAATCTTGCGTTTCAGAGTCTCGCGATGAAGACAAGCGAGTTTCGCAACAAGAAGCGCGACCTCTTGGCAGCAGAAAACGACGACTTCTTCGGTTCTGACAAACCGGCAGAAGACGATCGCAACAATAATTAGCAAATAAAGAAGTCGGGTTCAGGCTTGTCTTGACCCTACTGGTACGGCGTTTTAGTAGGGCGCACGACCCAATAGAGAAGTGATGGGCTTTCTCCTTTCAACCATCACTTGTTCCGAAGCAACCCCAATGGCTAAAGCCTGCGGGGTTGTTTTGTTTGTCCGCATTTTCGAAGTAATTCCCGAAGTACGCGACTATATTTCTTCACGACTATTAAATATTTAAACTCTTAAGTGAGTCCAAGAAGGCCACCAACTGCAGGAGACGCGATGATCGTCAAAGTTCTGCGCGCCCGGCTGGCAGCGACATAAAGTTCTTGCACCAGATAGTCGCTATCAAAACCGACAACTACGACGTGATCTGCTTCAAGACCTTTAATTCGACGAAAAGTTTCGCAAGCAATATGTTCAAGTCCGCGGTTCTTCCAGTTACTAATCACTACGACGTCAGTTGACAAAGCGCGCAATTTCTGTCGCTCGCTAGCACTTCTGCACACGATTACCAGATCACTTAATTTTCTTTTATGAAATTCGATGTGATTAGTAATCAAGTTTCTGACTTCGGCGAGTGCTTCTTGTTCAGACCGAACTGAGACAAATCTGACTGGGTCGCCAGTTGGGCATGCAGCAGCTGGCTGTGCCCCGCCAATCTTCTTCAGCAACAGTGCGATTTGGCGGGTATTACGGCAGTTGACCGCGAGGCGGCCCTTTGTCCAGAGCGGGTCACCTAAGGGTGGTCGATAGCCACGCTGATAGAGATCTTGAGCCATGTCAGCAACACATAAAAGTTTTCCGCTCGGTGAAAGTAATGCCTCGAGTATTTCGATCCAACTTTGGGCAAAATCTTGTGCTTCATCAACGACGATGGTGTCGAACATTGGTTGAATTTTTTTGATATTTGCGAGAACATGGTGGGGAAGCGTCTCATTCCAAAAAGTGTCTTTTTCTTTCGGTTCAGTCGGCTCGACCAACTCGGAAATCCCATCAAGTTTTTGTATTAGCCGCAAGAATGGCTGGATAACTGGAAGTTGCTGGTCACCTGATGTCGCATTTAGAAAATCCGCAAGCGGGTCGTTGTAGCAGGTTAGGAGAGTTTTTTCGCCCCTCTTCATCGCAAGTCGAGCCCAGAGAATTGCAAGCCGTGTCTTGCCGGTGCCTGCTGATCCTTGCACAACGACGCGGGTATTCTCGTCAAGTGATGTCATCGCACGCACTTGCTCAAGCGAAATGTGGTTCAGTATTTCTCGATAGATAGTTCTTTGAGCGTCTGGCTGAAAGACCATTTTTGAAGAAGGCAAGACAATTTGAAAAAAGTTTCGTAGAAGTGGGTCGGGCAAAAGGTGCTTAGCCTCTCTGGCCTCGATACAGGCGATGACCTTTTCCTCAATTTGATTCATATCGCCTGAGAGAAACAACATTTCACGAGTCACGTCAAGTGGCAGCTCCCCTGATATCGCCTCAACATCTGGAAGAGCAACGCCGTGGGCAACTGTTAAGTGGTCAAATGATGAATGGTTTTCTCGTAGTGCGTCGCGCAACTCAAACGCTGCGTTCTGTGCTTGTCGTGGTGGTGATGGGTCAAAGCGAGTTTCGCCGCCTCGTGACTGTTTGCGATACCACACACCATTTTTCACATCGACTTCGCCACCCTTGACCTCAATGCTGATTACGCCATATTGCGGGTTGACAAGCAAAAAGTCAATCTCGTATGGCCGAGTTGGCGAGATCATGTCTAGTTGCGAAATGATTAGCCAATCGTCTGATAGATATTCAACGAGTATTTCGGCGAAGACACGTTCGGCGCCTTTTAATTGTTGAACTGTCGAATGATCAGGATGAATACGACCCATTCATCAATTAGAACACATTGACAGGTGATGCGCTAAAACTAAGCAATAATTGCGAACAAGATCAGGGCTGGTATCCCGAACAACAGCACCACACCTAGCAATGGGACAATAATGACGAATGCGATGCAGGCCAATATTGCAATCCAAGCCCACCACAAAATATAAGCTAATAAACTCATAGCCCAGACCGTAGGCGGGGCCTGTCGCAGGGTGTCAAAGTCATTGATCTCTTGTTAGACACTTGATACTGGTGGTTGTAAGTTAAGAATTACCGATGGAGACTGAAACTTGCGATCTTTGCGATCGTGGTGTTGGTCATTGCTCAAATATGATCGGCTTTGATAATGACCCCGACGAAGGAGATCTTTGTGTCGTCAAATGTCGATCCTGCAAAAATACTCTGACGTTTAAGTCAAGAGAGGAAGGCGAGTGTTGCGGTCATCGATATGTTGGCGAAGATCTCTGGTACGCCGAGGCCGACAGCGGTGAACACGACGAGCATGGTGAGCATTACGACACAGGAGAATTCGAGTAACGGTGGTTCCTGACACTGCACAGTTGCATAGCGGTAGTGCGTAACAAGTAAGTGGAATGGTTGGAAAAACCGGACTACCAGAATCTTCGGATTCAGACCGAATAAACGCAGAGGAGAGAAATGTACGAAAAGATCTCAGACGTCTCAGAACAAGCAAAAGAACCTATGCCAATTAATTTTTGGAGCCGGCCCTAAGGCGAGTATGGTTCTTGCTGTGGGGTTGTCAAGTTGCTGAAAGCACCGAGCTATCTTTCGCCGTCTTCGATCGGTTTGTTTCGAGACTGCCCGCAAAAGTTCAAATTGTCGTATATCGACAAAATCAAGGAACCGTCTTCGTGGCACATGCATTTGGGATCCTTTGTGCATGAGGTGTTGGAATATCTTTATAAAGAAGATCCAAACGAGCGAACACAAGAGACGTTAAAAAGGATCGCTGCGGATCGGTGGTCGAATCATGGCTGGGCGGAGAAAGTAGAAGAGTTAAGCGAGAAACTCGACACGATTGCTGGTTTCAAGCGAATTGCTTTCGAATCTATGACTAACTTATGGGATCTTGAAGATCCTGTTATCACGAATCTTGAAGGACAAGAAATCGAAGTGCTGACATCGATAGATGGTGTTGCGATGAAGGGCTACATCGATCGCATTGCTTTAGACGCCGATGGCTCGGTTGTCATTTCTGACTATAAAACCGGAAAAGTGCCGAATCCAAAATATGTTGCGGATGATCAGAAGTGGTTTCAGTTACTTGCGTATGCCTTGATGCTGAAAGAGGCTCAACAGAAGACGACCTCCACGCTTGAACTTTTCTATCTGTCGAAAAAGGTGAAACACACCGTTATGGTGACACAAGAAAACCTTGATAATGCGCGTCAGGTAGTTGTAAGAACTCGTGCGAGCATCGACGAATCAAGCACGAGTGGGCAATTCAAATGCAATGTGACGAACCTCTGTAATTGGTGCTACTACAAAAAGATCAATGTTTGCCCTGCACACCATGGCAACTCAGGCCAGCCGTAATTATGTCCCAACACCCAGTCTCACCAATTTGGTTTAGCTCGTTGAGCAAGATTGGACAACAAATGATCGATCGAGTATTGATAGTTGGCTTATCGGAACGTGGGATAAATGGAGCATTTGAATAGTCATGGGCAAATTCCGAATAGCAACTTGGAATACCAAGCAAGGTGTGGCACCGCGGCAGAAAGAACCCGAGTTGTGGAAGTGGATTCAGGAGACGATTGACTCGGATCTAATTGTGTTGACCGAAGCCAAGGCGCCGAAGGCGGGTTTTCCACAAGGCTGGAGTGGCATTTGGTTGGCAGGTGGTGTGGGTAATCGGCGACCGTGGGGGACAGTGATTGCGGGCAGAAATGTTGAATTTGTGAGAACTGATTTCAAGAGGCGCAAGACAAAATCTGAAGCGAATCGACCTAATCCGGCTACAACATTTTGCGTGGACGTTCGGCTTGATGGCGAGGTCTTCTGTCGGCTCATGGGACACTATGGATTAATGCTTGACAGCATGGATGGTCTTGATGCCCTTCGTCTCCTTCATCGTGAAATTGAAGATGTAATCAGTGAACATGGTGACAAAAAATTGATAGTCGCTGGAGACTTTAATATTTGGCCAGATTATGTTGTTGATAGTTTTCGAGATATCGGCCTAACGAGTGTTACCGACTTACGTAAAACTTTTCCAACATTGCGCGACCCTCAGTACGGTTCGCGAATATGGACTCATAAGAACGGGGCTATAGCATCAGATGGGATGCGTCAAGAACTTGACTTTATTTTTATCTCCAAGGATCTTAAAAAGAAGTTCGTTAGTACCAAAGGTGGTGTTGGAGATTACCCAGATGCATGGGAAATGAGCGACCATGCACCCGTCACTGTCGATCTTGCTGTTTAGACGTCAGGTCAGAACCACTTTTTACGTTTGAAGTAAATGTATTGAGAAACTGCGATTGCCGCAAGGGTTACAGCCGATATCTCCCACGAAAAAAGTGCGTTCACCAACGGCGTGCAAGGGGCAACTGTTTGCCCATCGCGCGGTTATCGCCGGCCAGGTTTCATGAATAGTCACTTACACTTTCGTCTTGTTAACTAAAGGTAATTCAACCATGATTGAGAAATTTGCTGCTTTGCCTAAAGTTAACAAAGATTTGTCGTAAGTTGAACAGCAGTACAAACCTGAAATCGGTTGGTGATTTTTAAGACTTGAAGCCCCTGCGATCGTCTGGATGATTACGACACCAATAAAGATCAGGAGTGTCATACAGTTCTATGCATCACAATTCGTAAAACTAGATTATTTCTTCTAAATTTTCCGCCCTTCTTCCAGCGCTCCTTGTCAGCGTAGCTGAAACTAATTTTCTGTTGGTTGTAAATGGAGTTAATAGATTTTTCTTTTCGTGTGTAAGTCGAGCGGTGTCAAGCCGTGGTTTAGCCAATCCTCGTACCCAAGAACAGCAATATTCGATGCCTGCTGCCATCCCACAAATAGCCTTTAGTTGGCAACGAGCAATTTCTTTTTCGGCAGCACTGAATTTAGTTTTCTGCAGAATTCTAATTCGCAGTTTTCGAAATTCTGGCGAAGGATCGGTGTGATCATTTTCTTCCTCAATCATGCGAATAAAGTTCTCAACTTCAACTTGAAATTCTGATATTTCTGGGTTTTCAAAAATCTCAACTTTGGGCAACTTTGGCGAGCACTTTGAACAAACCGGTGTGACGTCGGGATGTGTATTCATCAATGATTGCTGGGTTTGTCTCCCGAAATTTATCCCAGTCAACTTCTGTAATATTTCGTTCAGTGATGCTAATTCCTTCTGGTATTTGCTTTCCGTCGCGGAAATACTCCTTTGCTTTAATTCGTTGAGTGGTTAATACTGTTTCCCCGATTTTTATAAGTTCGTGATGAATCCAATATTGGCGACACCAGTATTCGGCTTCCTCTGTTTTCGGAAGTGATTCGCTCAATGAAGGTGAGTAGCCGAGGATCTTTGCCTTGTTGAGTAGGTGAGTTATTTCATCAAACCGTTGTCGAAGATATTCGCAGTAGGCAATCGCGTCAGAAAAGTGGTCTTTGGAGTTATCCAAAAAAACATGCCATTCGAGGTTGACATTTTGCTCTAGAAATCTGTATCGAAGTGCTGTTTCGACGGCTCTGACGCAAGGAACTTTCACTTCACGGGAGA
Source organism: Ilumatobacteraceae bacterium (assembly GCA_964203235.1). Lineage (GTDB taxonomy): Bacteria > Actinomycetota > Acidimicrobiia > Acidimicrobiales > Ilumatobacteraceae > BACL27. Next base: position 72,455 of record CAXNLE010000002.1, on the reverse strand, counting down.
CAAATAGTTCTCGAGGGTTGCCCGTCTGTAAGTCATTTTTTCGCGCCGTCGTTTTTCGATGAAGTGCGGTTATTCCGATTTTTACAAAAGGGGATATCTCATTAGTTATCAAGTTTCGTTCACGGATGAAATAGATCGTGCCAGGCTCTGTTGAAATTTCATTATTTGGTCTATTTTTATGCTCGTTTTTGTGTTGGTCGATCAAAGCTGGTGCGATTTCTAAAGATAACCGGACATGTTTTGAGACTCTGATTGTTGCTCTTGTTCGCCATTTGAGAAGAGAGTATTTGACAGGTGGTTCATCAGCATCTGTTGAATCGGAGTAATTGCAGTCAAATTGCTCAGACCCTTAAGCGTTGACTTCTTCTTGATGTCTTTAATTATGCTCCCAGCTAGGCGCTGCAGTTCAAGGGCTAATTGTTGAAGTACATCTTCGGAAACAGGTGGGGTTGGCTTTGGTGCTTGTTGTTTCATGTACCGCTAATAAGGGTCTGAGCGGAAAAAAATGTAAACCCATGTGAACAAAAATATGATTTTATGCAGGTTGAATCCAGAAACTCAATATCTGCTTCAATTGTGTGTTCTTAGTAGATTCGGAAATGGCTCACCGTAATCAATTGAAGGCTGTCTGAGGGGTCTTTTACCTGGGCTTCTAATTTATCCGCAGTCTGGATCGGCTATTTCGTGGACTAGTTCTGCGTCTTATGATTAGGGAAGTGGCATCAGTTCCTGAGAACATTTTTGATCTATTGAGAGCAGACTTTGATGCTCCATACGAAATAGGGTCTTGGTTTTGGGTTGACAATAAGTTCATATATATTTTACATACCGGGAAGCGATTCGCAGAAAAAGACGGAGAGCACCCAGTTGTCACTCGGACTAGGTATAACCCTGGTCGGCATGGTCCAAACGTGACCTGCTATCCACGCTCTGCGTCAAGCCCAGCAGGATTTGTGCATGAAGCCCATTTGTCCCCTTGCAGAATTATCAAAAAAGGGAGGGTGCTACTGCACGTACCAGTAGTCGTTAAATCTTCAGAGATATCTGCAGCCACATTTTCGTGCTGTGAAGAGACTAATTCAGAGCTGATGAGCAAGATTGGGATAACCCCATGAGCTCCTTTTACGAGTTAGTAAATGAATATGAGTTGACTAAAAGCAGAGCTGGCAAAAACAGTCGTGGTGAGCAGCTCCGAGGAAATGTCGGAGACCTTATGTTCAAACATCTAATAAAACTCGTAAAACTAAGAAAGTTCTCAAACGAGACAAACGGTGGAAGATGGTCTTTCTATTTTTACAACAATGCAGTTAAGTGGAATGAGTCAGAAAAAGAAGATCTGGCGATGGAATTAGTGGCATCAACCTTCCTGGGTGATGGAAAAATAGATTATCTTTTTGATCGTTCCCACGATTTAAATTCGCTTAATAGATTGCTTAATGAAATGGTAAACCGTTTGCTTCGAGGCCGGCTAGAAAAGACCCTCGCATCAAACATCATCTCTCGGCTAAAAAAGAAACTCGGGGATGATGGTTTTGAACCAAGAGATACACCAAATGGACGCTGGTATGGGCTTCGCAATTCGAAAATTACTCCATCAGAGATTGATGGAACAAATTGGCGACATTTAATTGAAGAAATAAGAAGAATACCTCGGATCACGTTTAATGAGCGTTCTGAACGTGCTTGGAGTGTCTGGTCTGAAGGTGCTTTCAACATCTTGGTTTTAAAGTTAGTTGGCGACCGTGAAGGCCTTTATTTAGGTGATATGGACAAGATTTTGAAAGAAGTTTTGACAGATTCCATCCCAAGCACCCTTATAGATAGTGATGGGCTGTCAGATGACTCCGAAGGCAAACAAGAATTCGAAAATTCTGGGAGCCCATCTGTTGAAGATCTATACGGGGAGATTGAAATGAAAAATTATGTATCTGAATATCTAGAGCATCTAGAACCAAACCAGGTTGCTGTGTTGGCGTTAAAGGGTGGTCAAGGTTTATCTGATGAGGAAATTATGCCGTACATTGGTGTTCGTTCACGTCAAACTGTCCAAAAAATTCGAGAGTCAACAGGAGAGAAGATTGTTAAAGACTTTGCCGCTAGGTTCTCCGCTGACGGAAGCCGTGCTGCTGGAACATATTTAATCGAGATCTGCTATAAGAAATTTGCTGAGATGGAACTCCAATGATGCGCAAAGAAGAAAGTCATGAAAGAGGTGACATTGTCGTCGTCGACGGTCATGAGAAGTCCCTAGTCGTAAGGCGACTTGTGTTAGTTGTAGGCGTAGAAGAAAACGAAGATCATTTGCAAGTGATGCTGTGTCATGATGACCTACCGCTTCTGTCAATTGTGGATGCAATAATTATGTCTTCTGAATCCGGATTGAGCTATGACCTTGTAGTCGAAACTGACTTGTATAGTGCGATTTGGAAGAGTCAAGTAACTAAAACAATAGGGAAAATATCTCCAGATCTTGTCGGAAAAATCACGGCTCATGCGGCGGATCCTGATGCGCTAGTGGATGGCATCCAAAGCGGGTATGTAATTCGAGGGGTCATAGATCCGCGATGGAAATTTAAAGAAAATGAAGGAAGGCAATTCAGAGATCTTTGCACAGATTGTGTATCAACACTTCTCAGCGATAATTCAGTGACAGTAGACCTCGATATTTTCACCCTGTGTGACGAAGGTGAAATTCTGCGCTTTTTGCATTTAGTCAAAGAGAAAAAATTAGTGCTCACGAAAAGAGATTTAGATGAAATTGAGGTTCTTGGTCTACATTCCCAATCTTTTTGGAAAGAAAGATTTCCGAAAGATAATTTCGGCGACGCTTTGTATAAAGCATTTTCAAAATGGATACAAATTCCTAAACAGGATATTGAATGTTCTGAAGAGATGATTACCAAAGGGAGAGTCGGAAAAGCCTCTCCACTTTGTAACGCGGGATTTCCGATCATAACGAGCGCAAGTTTATGGGTTGACTTTGAGTCAAGTTCAAAAACTGCACCAACCTCACTTCAATTAATATTAGCGTAAGGAGATTAAACTAGTATGCCTTCAATATCAACCCCTTTCGACAGAAGATTTCCTTTAAGAAAAATTTTTCTGCGCAATTTTAAGTCTGTTAAAGATGCAGCAGTGACAATTAGCCCGTTGACAGTTGTCGTAGGCGCTAATAGCTCGGGCAAAAGTACACTTTTACAGTCAATACTCTCGCTATCACAAGCGATGTCCAAGGATTTGAATGGAACGATTTATCCATTAAACGGAGAGAAAATTCGCTTGGGTTCTTTTGTGGAGACTAAAAGTTTTTTCGCCGAAAGTTTGGATGTGCCCATCCAGATCGGCTTCGAACTAGCAAGCGAGTATTTTTCTGGCGCAAGATACCTAGCAGGTCCAGTTCGTGAACGAACACAAATTCAAAGAGGTAGAGCTGATTACCAGACAAAAATAAAATTTGAAATAGTTAGAGGTACTACAGAAGAAAGTGGAATTGCGCAAGTTCGTCGAATTTCAATTGAAACAGAAGGCAAAGACCGATCTAGCCCTGGAGATCCCTCCTTTATTATGAATGCTAATTTGACTTTTAATACCGACATTTTGAACAGTGACGAGCGACGAGGTAGAGCAAATAGTGAGTGCTCTGGGACTGTTAATGACTTGTCAAACAATAAAACTTTTTCAGTAGATCGGGCTAGCTTTGGCGGCCTGATTCCAACAAATTTGTGGGAGAGAGGAGACAACGCAGTCTTCGCGGCTGAACAAATTATCGAGGCTGTTAAGGAATGTTTAGGGGAGGAGTTAGAAAAAGAGAAGTCTTTTGCTAGAGGTAGCATAATAAGCGAGCAAGACTTAAAAAAAATTGAAGTTAGCGGTGTTAAAATTGCATGCTCAATTTTTAGAGACTCAATTAACAATGACTTTGCCGACTTAGACGAAGATGAAGACGAAATAGAGTCATACCTGTATGACGAAAATGATTTGTTCTTTCAACATGAAGTTCAAAAGTTGGATTCTAAGCATAAGAGTGAATTAGCAGCTTTGGTTGCATGCTCTAGTCTTGATCGAATTGTGAGTGCGTTGGAGCGCACATCTGATTTCCCTTTTCAACTTGGTGCTAAGGCCTTTCGTTCAATACGAGGTGGAATAGGTGTGTCGTTGGATGATGTCGCTCATTTGGTGAAGAGTTTTTCTCGAAACAAAATTACGTACTTGGGTCCAATTCGCCTGACACCCAAAGTAAATTATGACCCCAGCTCAGGACGACCAGATGTTGGCACTTCTGGTGAATACACGGCCTATGTTCTTCAAGCACGGGGCAGTCAAAAATTTCAATTTCCACTCCCAAATGGCGCGCGTGAGTATGTCTCATTAAATGAGGCAGTAGATCTTTGGTTACAGTCCTTTGGATTGGCAAGTGGCGCAAAAACTGAAGACAACGGCCGATTAGGTATTGGATTGCGACTTAATTTATTAAGCGGAGGAAACGAAGTCGACTTAACTTCTGTTGGTGTTGGAGTAAGCCAAGTGTTACCAGTACTAGTTTCATGTTTGATAGCTAGAAAAGGTACGGTGCTACTACTTGAGCAACCTGAACTCCACTTGCACCCAAAACTGCAGATGGACTTGGCGGACTTTTTAATCGCATGTTGCAAGTCTGGAAGACAAATCATTATTGAGACACACAGCGAGCACATCGTAAATAGGGTTAGGCGCCGCATCGCTGAGGGTGACGAATCCGAACTGGAGAATTTAATAGGAATTTTGTTTGCGGAGCAAAAAAATGGGGTAACTCAATATCGGTCGCCATCAATTAATAAGTTTGGTGGCTTAGGCTCAGATTGGCCAGACGGTTTCCTTGATGTTGGCGCTGGGGAAATGGAAAACCTTCTTGGAGCTGGATTAGCCAAGCGAAAGAAAAATTAGAGATGAATTGTTTACAAAACGGCGTGTTTATTTGGTATCAAATTCTGAACGTGGAGTTACGCCGACTCGAGACAAGATGGTCATCACTTGTCAGACATTTAATGCTGGTGTTGGTAAATTATGAACTACTGATGGGGACTAAGACTTGTTGTGTTACGTATGATTTGGCATTGGGGGAATTGTGAATGTCGTAAACAGTAAATGGTTTGGTTCTACTATGTGTGATCAGATACGAGCTCTTGAAGTTGAGCGCTTAAATGACGCCATTGCCGAAGTAATTTTCAATCAAGACGTGGCAGGCATACCTGTTTATCTTGATCTAAATCCGGAAGAAATCTCATCTATTTGTCGGATAATTGGGGTTGATCCATCCGGGTTTGAAAGACATTTGTGTGAGGCAGTGCTGAACATTCCCAAGACGCATGACTGGAAGAAAGTGTTTGAGGAATTCAAATTTGCTGCAGTGAAGTGGAGTGATGCGCACACTCCAATGGAAGTTCCACCGACATTGGCCCTACTTGCGGTCTTGAGTATGGCAGCCGAGGAGATGGCATCTGAAACCGATATTTCAGGAGCAAATTATTACAGCCGACTCTCAACACTTTTTGGTTGCCCTGGAAAGGAATTAGACATTGGTAGTCGATACCGGGAACATGCAATTCAAATCTGGTCGACTTTAAGAGACTGGCTCGGCGCATGGGAAGGAGAGCGGGGCGTTTCGACTGTTCCAATCCCAAAAAGTTCAAGCCAATCTGGCAAAGATTTTAAGTGGGCCATTCAGATGCCGATCTCACAAGCACGGCTGCGTGATGCCGATCGTCAGGACTTGCATCGAATGTTTGATCAATATCGGCTCGATCCTGTATCAAATGTTTCTATCGATGTTATGTCAATGTTTCTTGAGAACTGGTGCACGAGTCCCTATTCTACGAAGAATATAAAAAAAATTTGGAAGATTGACGATTATCGCGAGACATTTGCGGCTGCATCTATTAGTGAATTACGCATGTGGACAGGTAGGCCTGCAGGCGAGCAGGGATTTGGTGTTCGACTCATAGCGTCATTAAGTAAATCTCTTCGGTTGGGACTTAGATTTAACGTCAATATCGAACTTCGTTGCAATCCAACAGTCGAAACCAAACAGGTGTCTGTTGATATGGGGTCTAATGATTTACAAGTCTGCGATGTTTTTAAAGTTGCAAAAGGGAAATTCCGATTGGTTGATCCAGGATTATTTGAGCCAGGATCGATGATGTCTCGACCACTAAAGATGAGCATCGGCTCGTCGGATATAAAAGGCGAGAGAAAGCCTCGTCAGGTTGTTCCAATGAGGTTGGACGAGCAGCAACAATATGTCGAGGTTGACACACTGAGTTTGGAAGGTGTTTTTGGGGTATTGATGCTCGCAGAGGTTCCTGGTGGCATAAAACTAAGGGAGCAGTGCGAAGAAATCTTGACCGAAATCGCACGGCCTGGCTGGTCGGTTATTTCACCAGAGGATGCAGGCGTTCACGGTCTACCTCTCGGCTGGTTGTTTATTCGAGATATTGAAGTCATGACCGTTCGGAGTTCGACGAAAACGGTGTATGCGGCATTATCTGCCTTGCTACCTCAGGCGTTGCCAAGCCTCCAGTTTTCTCGTGGTGTACGCATACCTGGACAACAAGATCGATGGTTGATCTCACACATCCCTGAATTGAAGGTGAGTTACCCTGCCGACGAAGCGATTTGTATCCGTTTTACTGATACACACGGAAAAACCATTAAGGAATTCAATCTTGACCAACGAGCAGCAATCATTTCGATGTCGGATCTCAATCTGGCGACTGGGCGTTATCACATATCCATGGTCTTAAGTGACGGCACTGTCATTGGAAGAAAGATGTTGACGCTTGTCGGCGCAGATACGCCAAATGTTTGGTCTGCCTTGAAGCCGATTTCATTTCGCTATCAGGTTGGTGACTCTGGATCTCCATCTGCGATGAGTGCGCTACACGACTTGGCAGTCTCAAGCGGGAACGTGCTCAGAGGTTTCTATTATGAGGGAACCGCTCCACTAGTGGGAGTCGAAATGGATCCACACACTTCCGCGCCGTGGAATGAGCAATTTGTTATTGAATCGGCTGAAGATGACATCAAACGAAGCCAGGTGAGTATCAAGACAGAAGATCGGGGCGCGTGTTTTTATACGGGCATGCATCACTTCGCAATAGATGAAGTCGTATATCCCCACCCCCTGCCTAAGGGCGCATTATTGCACATGAGATGTCGGACTTGTGGGATTTCGAAGACCCAATCAGCACTACCTGTTTACAAGTGGAATAAAAAGACTGCATCAACTCAGGGGAAACGGTCAACCGCGGATTTGCAACCACTTAATTTTACTTCTATCTCACCAATTCCCCTTCAAGTTTCAGGGAAATGGAGTTTGGCTTTTGAAGCAATGTGTTATCTACGGCACGGGAACCTTAGTGACATAGAGACGCTTATAAGTCAATTAGTTGGTGAAGAGGATTTCAATGTTGAGAGATTTACGCATGGTATGCAGATTCTTGGACTTGTGGATCTCTCTCTTGATGAGTATTTTCGAGTTCAAGAATGGTCTATTTCGCCAGCTTGTGTGGTGATGATATCGGAAACTAAAGGGTTTCTTTCCGGATTCAGAAGTGCAGAATTGTTTGCACAAATAGAGAATCAATTATCAATTGTTGGTGGGTCCTTAAAACAATTTGAAAACAAAGACCTGCCTGAAAGTTGGATTTTTGAGGTGCCAAATCCTGATGCCATTCGTCAATCTTTCGATGGGATTTTGGACCCGATCACCAAGGCTCCGATATCAGTGGCGCGAGATATTGCCGTGACTATCGCTCGAGGTGTTGGATCTATCTCGCAATTGTTTAATTCTTCTCCAAAGGTTCCTGTTCCTCCGTACGTGCAATTAAAGATTTGGGATCATATTCAAACTAAGTGGGTAGATGCAGACAACCCACGGGTTGCAGGCGCTATTCAATACGTCGGCTATGGAAATAAATACTCATATTCAGATACAGATATTGACTTTGACGGCCATGTCATTTCTGGATCAGTGAGAACAGTCAAGCTTAAGAAAGCTCAATCTCTTAACTCTCCACTTGCGTACTATGACGCAACAACTCGACAGTTTTATGTTCGACTTGGAGCTGAACTGCCTGGTCTGTTTGGCCGGTCTATGGTTGCGGCATCAGGGCTCGCGCCGCGGGAGGATTTGACGAAGAGGGTGGTTGTTTATTCGGGCATTGAACCACAATTAGCCCGATTAGTTTTTGGTCAGTTGATGAGCTAAGGTTATTTTATGAAAATCATACATCCATTGACTGTGCAGTCGGAGTTGCAAGATGCATATTTGCGCTATGTGGACACAACGTACTGGTTGAAGAGTAAAGAATTGAGAGAAGAACGTAAAGAACTGCTCACGAAAGCGAATTTACTTTTCACCGAACCGCACCTCGAACCGATTCCACAGTATGACGCGACGATAGAACTTATCCAGTGGTGCAAGTCAAATAATATTGATGTAGAAGCGGCGTCAATAGTAGGAGAAGCACTTTTTCGTCAATTCACTGAAGCATCTAAGCCGATTAAAGTAAGAGAGCACCAAGCACAGTCACTAGCAGCAAACTTCAAAGTTGGAATTGCCGCTGAGCGTAATGCAATCATCACGTCTGGCACTGGTTCGGGTAAAACTGAGTCCTTTTTGCTTCCAGTGTTAACAAGGCTTGTTGCTGAAGGAAAGCGTGATAGGTGGAGTCTTGACGAGGATTGCAATCGGTGGTGGGAACTTAAGTCGGACAACGGTTGGAAAAGCGTACGGTCAAATTCAAAGCGACAGTCTGCACTAAGAACATTGATTCTCTATCCAACGAATGCATTAGTAGAAGACCAGATAGTCCGCTTACGGCGGGCGATTGGTCAGATAAGTCTGGGTGGTGCGGGTCAAATTTGGTTTGGTCGTTTTACGAGTGGTACGCCTGGGCCGATCAAGTTCGACAAGAATGGCGTTAAGGCTGGATGGAAAAACCAATTTAAAGAGTTTGCAAGCATGCTTGAATCAATGTGCTCTGAGTACAACGAGTTGAAGGCCGGTGGTGTCAAGGATTCGGTTCTTGCGCAATTTCCAGCCCCATTAAACGGCGAGATGATCACTCGTCGTGACATGATCGCTGATCCACCTGACGTCCTTGTTACCAACTATTCAATGTTGAACGTGATGTTGATGCGGGATATTGAGTCTGAAATGTTTACAAAGACCAGAGAGTGGCTTAAAGATGAACGTAATGTGTTCAATTTGGTTGTAGACGAACTTCATCTTTACCGAGGTACTCAGGGCAGTGAAGTAGCTATGATCATAAGAAACTTGCTTCTTCGGCTTGGCTTAGAACCTGATTCGCCACAACTTCGCTGTATTGGCACAAGTGCTTCTTTAGATGATGGCGATAGTGGCAAAGATTATTTGCAGGAATTTTTCGGAGTAGATAAATCCTCATTTTTTGTTAGCGCAGGGACCCCGCGTCAGATCAGTGATGCTCAGAAGTTGCCTACAAGTGATTTCTTGCCACCAGCGGGGCTGAGTGAGTCTGATCATGATAAATTTTTGGAGGGTTTGCGAACGAAATACGTTGATTTATCATCATCGATTGCATCAGTGAGCAAAAATAGTCGAGGTCAGTTATCGGCTAGGCCTTGGACCGAAATAGCGTCCGATCTATTCATAGGTGATAATTCAAGCCAGGCCTTCACAACTGCATTAGATGCAATTGCTCAATCTAAAGATGGCAAAAGTCCTGTACCAATTAGAAGCCATATGTTCTTTCGCGGAATTCGAGGGATGTGGGCTTGTTCCAACCCCGCATGTGATCAAGTTGATCGACAAGATCATGTGCCCATCGGCAAACTGTATTCAAGTCCTAGGCCGACGTGTTTGTGTGGGGGCCGAGTTCTTGAACTGTTGTTGTGCTACGTGTGCGGAGAAATATCTCTTGGTGGATTTGTTGTCAATGCAGATGGGTCTGTTTTCCTTCAAGCAACTCCAGAGTCAGAGTTGCAGGAAGGCGTTGCTCTACCGTTTCGGCGCAAATTTGACGACTTTAGGTGGTATTCGCCATATGCAGACAAAGTAAGTGCTACATCTTGGACGCACCAGAATGTGACTTTTGGTTTTCAGCGCGTGGACTACGACAGTTTCACGGGAGAGATAACGGACTCTTTAGGAATTGGGACTGGTGTACGTCTTCGATTCTCCGGCAATCTGCCAGATGGTGGGTTTATTCCGTCGTTGCCCGATGCATGCCCATGTTGCGAGCAGAAAACTGGTGCAAATAATAATCCAAAGGTTTTCTTCTCACCTAATGTTCGGTCTGCCATTCGTGCTCATACCGGGGGTACTGATGTTGGAATTCAGGTTTATACATCTCAAATGTTGAGGAGTTTAGATGCACCCGATCACTCCCGAAAGACAATTGTATTTTCGGATAGCAGAGACACGGCTGCTGAGACGTCAGCAAACCTTGAGTCAGGCCACTTCACTGACTTGTTGCGACAAATCTTGATCAAGCAATTGCGCGAGAGAATTGATGTGGTCAAAGCGTTACGAACACCCACGGACGATCGGACACCAGAGCAAGCGAACGTGGTGACGAGAATCAGGAATGGCAACTTTGAAGTGTGGGAAGCATATCGAGATCTGGAAAGAGGCATCCCGCTAATTAAATCTGCCGAGGATTTATTGCATTCGTTCGAAATATTGGAACAAAAGAATTCGAATAGCATTGAGTGGGCCAATTTCTCGGATGATCTTCTTTTTTCCTTAGTTAAACTCGGGGTTCCTCCGTTCGGAATTAGTCAAAAATATGTCAAACTTTTAGATGGTTCAAGCGCATGGTTTCAGGCTTATGTATCGGAGAAAAACGAAGACGGAAAAGATTACTGGGTGCACATTCCTGGTTGTTCGATTGAATTGAAGAATCATCGCGAAACTCTTGTTGAAAGTCTTGCAGATGCGATTTTCGCTGGCGGTGGTCGTGGTCTTGAATCTACGGGTCTTGGGTGGTTGACAGTAAATTCAACACTGACACAGCCCCCACATTTCGAAGGACTTTCGATTGTTGAGTCAATCGAAGTAATTGATTCTGTAATTCGCTTATTGGGCGCGGGAAGTAGATATCCAAAAATGCGCCCGGTAGCAGGTGGGGGAAATACTAAGCCTGCCTCTGTCACTACATACCTTAATTCTGTGTGTCAGGTTAAGTCTTGTTCTTCAAACCTCTCTGACGAAGTGGAAAATTACCTCAGATCGAATCGTGCAATAGACGGCTGGATTTTGAATACAAATTCAAAGCAAAGCTCGTTAAGAATCCGCCTATCCGAAGAAAATCACTGGCGCTGTCAAAATTGTTCAGAAACCCATTTACATGGGAGTGCCGGAGTTTGCACCGGATGCAAAAAAGCGCATCTCATGCAGATTCCGGCAAACTTTGATGAGACTACGTATTACGGGTGGTTGTCGTCTCATGAACCAACAAGACTTCGAGTAGAGGAACTTACTGGACAAACTCGACCTCTCACCTTGCAGCGAAATCGACAACGCTGGTTTATCGGTGGCGAAGCGCTTAAGAAAGTGCCACTTGAAAATCCAATTACCACCCCAATAGACGTTTTGTCGGTCACTACGACCATGGAAGTTGGTATTGATATCGGAAGTCTCCGCTCTGTTGTCATGGCGAATATGCCGCCGAACCGATTTAATTATCAACAGAGAGTTGGTAGAGCTGGCCGCATAGGACAATCATTCTCCTACGCATTAACTATCTGTCGCGACAAGAGTCATGATGATTTCTATTTTGCCGAATCTGGTCGTATGACGGCTGGAATTCCACCGCAGCCATCGCTGGATCTTGATCGACCAAGAATCGTTGAGCGGGTAATTAACGCTGAGATGCTCCGTTTGGCGTTCTTATCGGTGTCGCCTTCCCCGCGATGGACTGGCGCGAGCACACATGGCACATTTGGAAAGAGGTGGGAATGGTCGCCTGTCTATCGTGAGAATGTCGAAGCATATTTAAATGACGTAGCGAATTTTAATAGTTTTTGTCTGGTCGTAAAGAGGTTGGGAGCATTTACTTGCATATCTCAAAGTGATATTGCGGATACAACAAAAGAATTGACGACCTCGTTGGTGGGCAAGATCGATAAGTGCATGAGCAATCCACTGCTGTCCCATGAAGAATTAAGTGAATTAGTTGCCGCTGGAGGAGTTCTTCCTATGTTTGGGTTTCCAACTCGAGATAGACCTCTCTACACATCTGAGCCAACTGGTTCAATGGCACTCGATAACTGCAAGGCCACATCGCGTTCTTTAGACCAAGCAGTCACAATGTTTGCGCCAGGCGGACGGGTGGTCAAAGACAAGCAAGATAATTTCCCGGTCGGCTTTGCACATTGGGAAAAGAGTCTTGGCAAATTGATTGGGAAAGATCCTCTAGGTGCCGAACTCAAGCTTTCTCGTTGTGAGGATTGCAGTGTTGTACTTGCGTTAGACATTTGGAGCGGGCGCCGAGCAGAGATTGCGCCGGATGAAGTTGTTTCCGAGACGTGCCCGGGATGCGGTCGCCCTATGGATGTATTTTCGGCGTATCAGCCAAAGGGTTTTAGGTCAGATTATGTACCAGATGATTATGACTCAAACGTTGACTCTTTTGTAGGTTTTTCACTGTCTTCACTTGCAAGAGTTCCAATTGATCAGAAGTCAGCAACAGTGGGTGCGCTCGACATTGAAATGCTCGAGAACAAGCAAATTGTCACCCTGAATGACAATCGAGGTCAATTGTTCCAAAGCGTTAAAGGGGACAATAATTCGATTGTTGTAGTGGACGAGGAATTATATGAAGAAAAAGTACTCAAGCACATCAGTCATCACATCAATAAACCAAAGTTTCCAGCACACAAATATGCGATAGCGGATATTTTGACAACAGACGTCGTAGTGCTTACACCGCAGGGGTTAGGGATAGTAGGGGGAATTCTTCCAACTAATTCTCTGGTGCAACCCGCTGGTCTAGCAGCCATAACATCGTTTGCTCAGTTGTTGGTTCGTGGATGTAAGGACTATTTGCAGATTGACACAAATGAATTGAAGGTAGGTTTGCAGCCATTTAATAGTGACATGGGTGTATCGCAAAGAATTTTTATAGCAGATGTTTTGGAAAACGGTGCAGGGTATGCATCTCAGATTGGTGATCCAGTAGTTTTGAAAGGGATTCTTGAGAATCTCATTTCGGTAACCGGTGCGCGGCTTTCTAATCCACTCGTGCATACAGATTGTGAATCGAGCTGTCCTAATTGTTTGCGTAGTTACGAGAATCAAAGGATACATGGTCTCTTAAATTGGAGGCTTGGTATTGACTTTGCAGAACTTGCGTTGGGTGTATCCATGAATGAGTCGCGGTGGCTAGATCGAGGCGCGTTGGTTTCTCAACAATTCACAAACACATTCAGTCAACAAGGCGCATTAGTGGTAGAGGAGACGGCGTCAGGGCTTTTTGCCATTGGCAGTAGCGCCAAGAAAAAAGTAGTAATTCTTGGTCATCCGCTTTGGCGTCAAGACCCTCGGTTTTTTAATGATGTTCAAACCAATGCGTACGATGAATTGTTGGCTCTTGGTTATGCCGATGTACAGACTTCCGATATGTACTTAGCAGAATTTAAGCCGTACAAGATGTGGTCGATGCTTCAATAGTGGACTTTTGGCTGAATATTAATGCGGTAACCCCATCTTGGTGGAGTCCATCGTCGTTTAACCGGTTGCATGCATGTGCTTACAGATTTGCATTGTCTTCGGATTCGGAAACTTATCACAAATTCGCGAAACCAAACACATTCGCTGCCCTTGGAAGTGCATCTCATCGACTGACTGAACGTGCTTGGTTAAACGAATTTGCGATAACAGAAGACAAAGATCTTGCATCCACATTATTGGTGGCGTGGAATGAGGAAGTTGAAATTCAGTTCCGCAAAATGCAAGTTGCATGGGCTCCAGCATTAGTTCCGATGCCTAATGATTGGCCGTATTTCTCCATAAATAAAAATAGATCAATTAAGAGAATTACTGATGAGATCATTGAATTCCGAAACAGGGGTGAGCATCGCCAAAACTTTAATAGACCATGGGTTGAACACGAAATATTTGATGAAGAGTTCCTTCTCAAGGGGACGCCAGATCGGGTAATTTTTTTTGATGATAGTTTCGTGGTTCAGGATTTAAAAACTGGTTTCAAAGTCAATGAAATGACTGAGAGTCATCGCAGACAACTTCTTTTATACGCACATCTGGTTAGATCTGATACTCAAAAGAGTCCGGAAAGGATTGAGGTGATCAAATCCGACGGTCAGATTCTAGAAGAACATATCTCAGACATTGATGTAAATGAATGCTTACGAGATTTTAAAAAAGTAACAAAAAAATACTCAGATGTTGTTGAGCGCGGGTTAATAAATTCTTCGATGGCGACACCGAGCCCAGATCTGTGTGGACATTGCCATTACAAGTCGGTATGCGAATCTTTCTGGACAGACACCAATTCGGAGTGGGGCGATACGCGGGGGATTGTCGGTCGAGTTGCTCGAGTAAGTAACAGCAGAACTTTGACAATTGAACAGAAATACCCCATTGACGGTGCTGGGGCGATGATTGGGGTCTCAAATGTGTGGCACTTAGCCTCTGTCGGCGACATGATTTCGATTGTTAATGCATACCAACAGGGTTCTTCTTTGCGTGGGCGCTGGAATACGGTATCTACAATTTTGGAACAAATTGAATAGGGGAGTAAGTTAAACGTTGTTGCACCCCTATGCCAAGATAGACGTGTGAAATTTTGTTTTATACCAAACCTGAGGTCTGCTCAGAAGTACTGTCGTCTATCGTGAATTCAATGCCGCAAGTTGCGCGAATCGTACGCGGTAGATGTGAGATGATGACGGAGTCGGCGTCTGATCTTGTTGGGAAAGTAGCGCTAGTGATTACGTCTCCTCCCTATCACAACGCAATTGACTACGAATCCCATGCCCAAGACCCAACACTGAATTACCGAACTCGAGCAAATCTCAATTATGCGAATGATTACTTGCCAATGTTGAGTGCTGTTTGGGCACAGAGTTGGGAAATGCTCAGACCAGGTGGCTACTTAATTATTAATGCCGGGACAGTCCTCGATAGTGGATATCATTTCCCACTTCCCCAAGACATGATTGCGTCCGAGGCTGGTGATACTCGAAAATGGGAATTCATTCGCACAGTAGTTTGGTTCAAGGTTACTGCTGGAGTTAAGCGGGCTGGATCTGTGATCCAGCATCCACTGCCAGATTATTGGAGCTACAATATGATGACTGAGCATATTCAGGTTTTAAGAAAACCCGGTGGCACCCCAGTCGCTAATTCTTGCGTTCCAACTGAGTGGTGGCAGCCGGTTTGGGACATCGCGCCAGTGCCCCCAGGCCAGGTCGATCATCCAGCCCCATTTCCTGAAGACATACCACATCGTTTTATTAGAATGTTGACCAACCATGGAGACTGGGTGTTGGACCCATTTAATGGTGCCGGCACAACTACGAAAGCGGCTAATGATCTTCAGCGATCCGGAATTGGTTTTGATATTTCTCAGAAATATGTAGACATTGCTATAAACAGACTTAGTAGCCACTCGTTAGTGAGATCCAGCCAATTACAAATTGTCCCAGTGCACAGTAATGACTTCACGCCAGGACGAAGTCGGGGACAGACCCGACATGGTGCCGGATTTGCAAGTAGGGGGGGCAAATGAAAGAACGAGTCGGTGGTGTAGTGCTGGTGGTGACTGATGATGATCGTTTAGGAATTGAAAGACGCTTGATCTCAGCAATGGCTGATGTTCAAGCAGGTCGCTGTTTGTTTGTCTTGTGGGAAGTTAATAATGGTTGGGGATCCTCGATTCCTGTCGAATCGATAGTGGTTCAGTCAATGCTCGGCCGACCTAGCGAGAGAGCCACGAACAGTTGGCTTTTCTATGGAAATGGGGCCGTGCGTCTTTATGGACCGAGTGATCCAGCGCCTACATCGACCTTGATGTGGCTTGGCTGTCGAAGAGAGGGCGATAAGGCATATCGCCGCAAGCAAAATGAATTATTGAGCCAGCAAACCTTGGATTCCAGTGCGATACCTGTATCGCACAAGGTTTTCACTCGCGATGTAGCTAATAATTTATGGCACCTTCCAGCGAGCGATGGTTTAGCGCGCACCATTAGAAGAATTCAAGCCTTGACGACTTGGTCTGATGAGGTTCTTCTTGTGTGCTTTGACGATCGTATTGAGAGATGGATGCACTCGCCACTTGATTGTAACGATGATCTTGTTCCCGTAGCCGAAAAAATTGGCTATGAATATGAAGGACTCGAACTATCTCGACCTGGAAAACAAAAAACTAAAACCACCAAGCAATCTTCATTATTTTAGAATTTCTCGTCTACCAAAATATATTGCGCCGGCACCGTGTTCAGTCGAATCTGAAATTTTGATCGTCTCATATTTCCATTAGAGTTCCGCATACCTTCTTGAAAGCCTTTTAGCCAACCATCGTTAACTCCCCTGGAGGCTTCCTCTGCGGAGGGAATCCAGATTGCAAGAACACGATTTGGGTGAAAACTAGTTTTTCGACGGCGAGAAGGGGCGCCCCTAAGTACTCTTTTTCTTTCATATGCTGACGATCCTCCTTTTATTGTGTCGTGCCAAGATTTAAATTCGCCATTTGTATCGAATTCAGCAGAGCCCTCAACTATGAGATACCCAAGCCCCGAGTGATCGTCTAGACAGGCATTCACAGCTTCTTGATCATTAAGAATTAACCAAGGCGACCCATCTAGATGTACCTTGAGATCCCAGACATGGTTTCTTTTAAAATCAAATTCAGTGCGACCATACTTAGGGCCTTTCGTCCCACCAGTTTTAGGAACTACCTTTTTTTCTACAACATGTTCAAACCAAAATCCGATCCACTCCATCTGCCTCCAGTTTGCAGAGCCCTCCGCACGCATCACTTCAATTGCGATCTTTCCGGTAATCTGCGTCGGAATTGAATCTCTCACAGCGCTAACAAGGGTTTCTGCTTCGCCTAACTGAATATCAAAATTCTGCTGCATGATCTCCTCATGATACTGTTTTTGAATGTCATGGTCTGATCTTAAAGTTTTTGCTCCTCATACCAAAAGTGTCTTTGAGGCACTCAGCAAACAATCAGAATTGCCAGTGCTAGATGCAATTCCGGCGTATTTGAACATTGATGACTGCAGGCTTAATAGCGATGCTTGGGCTATCGAACTTGATCACACCGATAGCCGTACTGGCATAAGCAACCGCGAAGTGTTGCTTCGGTATGTGTTATCTCGCGCAATTGTTGATCAGGGCAGTGACATCACGGGTGTTGAAATGTGGCACTCAAGATTGTTCGAGAGATGCTACAAAGATGACATCCGGGTGCTTCATAATACTTCTGACTTTGTAAACAATTACGCCAAGGTTTTATCCATGGGTGTTGAAGTTCGTGATGAGGTTGTAATTGAGCGAGCCCAAGTCTGGGCTGATCAGAAAAAGAGTAAGACTCGAAATAAAAACTCTTACACTTTGTTTAACGTTGACGGTCAACGTGGAGGCAAACAGGCACATTGGTTCATGAGTGCGCGGTTGTTTCCGGCACTTTTACTCGCAAACTCAACTGACGGAGGACTTTCAGGACTTGTTTTTGGAAATGTGACAGGTGAAACACCGATCCAGATGTCTCGAAGACTCCGCAATGATCCTGTTTTTGGGCTTGGTTGGTGCATTGGAGATAAGGCATGTGACTTGTTTTCTAAGTGGGCTATCGGTACATTTCGGTTGGGTGCAGGGATTGCAAATGCATGGCATCCGGCCGATTCACCACTACCGATGGACCAAAGAATTGGGCGACTGATGATTCGTTTTGGCTTCATGGATGAGTTTTTCGGGGTGAGCCGCATGATGGAGAAGAAACAATTTGGTTTTAATCCAGACGATAATCAGGCTCGTCCTAAATTAAAGAGCGGGGAGATCCCTCATGGGCGCTGGTTCCTCCAGGTTATGGATTTTCGTCGAAAAGCAACGGTGAGCAAGGGACTTCCAATCGATTGGTTATCAGAAGAGTGGATAAGTCAGGGAGGGTCGGGAAAAACCCCAAGGTTTGGTCCTCAGGATGTCATTGGAATTCTTTGTAAGTCAATGAACAAAGAACTTGGCACTTTCATAACG
Organism: Ilumatobacteraceae bacterium; assembly: GCA_964203235.1. Classification (GTDB taxonomy): domain Bacteria; phylum Actinomycetota; class Acidimicrobiia; order Acidimicrobiales; family Ilumatobacteraceae; genus BACL27. Next base: position 54,208 of record CAXNLE010000002.1, on the reverse strand, counting down.
CCCGTTGAGATAGATGACCAACTAATGGGTTTAGGCGGCACAGTGTGTACTGATGATAGTCCCAAATGCACCGCGTGTGATTTGGCAACGACTTGTCAAGCCAATACGGACAGTACGAAAGTAAATTTGAAATCTTGCTACACATAGATATTCAGATTTTTGTTCTTGATTCACACTTGCTGACAACGATTCGTGAAGATTAGTGCTCGATCGGCGTACCTTTTAGGTGGAAGTTAATGAAAAAAATTGAGATAGGCGCAGACTTCTCGTGCGAAGATCTCTCGAACGCAGATCTGTCGCGTGAGGACTTATCGAACGCGAACTTGACAAGCGCTCTTTCATCTTTCACTAATTTGTCTTTTGCAAACTTGCGTAACACAAATTTTACTTTTGTAACACTGGAGTGTGTAATCGGGGATTGCTTTTACTAATTCTCGTTCATTGGACTTCACATCTTGTGATTTCGGATCGACTCTCGTCTGACGAGGATTGGATATGAATTATGTTTCATGTGTTGTCTGCGTACCAACAAAACAGATAATTTGCCAAATTCCACTTAATAGTTACAAATCTGCTTGTCAGTCTCGACCAACAAGACCCTTGGTGTATCTGATCGCTTTTTTGCTGACAATCGCGTGACTGAAAACTTCTTCACTTTCGCAAAATTGATCAAACCCGCCGCGTGCTATTTGAGTGGGATCTTTAATTTTTACACTTCCCGAAAATCGACCAGTGACTGTCTGAGGCGCCAATGTTCGAAGACCGAGATGCGCACTAATGAGAGTGGATAAATTACGAAACTTGACCAACCATTCATCTTCTTTTCCAATAACAACTGAAGGGAGCGCCTGGTATCCCCTAACCAGAGACCAATCATTTTGTTCATTTGAATTTCTGCTTGCCGAACTTATTGACTTGACTCCGATTCGCGCTAATTCGTCGACAAAGCCAATGTGCTCAGTCAGTGAGCTTTCGTCATTGGCATATCCGTTCAAAAGATCCTGAATCAACTCATCTCCCAGAAACATGTCTTGGTACCAGATTTTGGCGTTCTTTTGGTAATCAACGGCAGTTTTCCACGACCCGTCTGCATGAGCGAGCACCGACCACCCTCTAGAGCGGCGAGAAGGTAAAGGTATTTGAAGTGCCCATCGCAAGAAATGTGCTGTTCCAAATGGATACTTGTCTCGACCTGGGGCAGAACCCTTGAATGAACCCGCATGGTCTTGTGAGAAGTAGACATTCGGATTGAAGGAGTGCGCATTACGTCGCGGCAAGAGATCATTTTTGTCAAGATGTATGAGATGTTGTCCTACGCAAATAATTTCAGGATGGATAACATCCAGGTCAATCCAAAGTGCCTCCTTTATTTCCTTGGAGCTTGCGTTATCGAAATGAAGTATGTGCTGGGAGTCGTAAGACCCAATGCAAGTCGCATTTGGAAACTTTTCAAGAAGCATCGAGCCACAGATGAGCCCATCAACATCCGGTGAGACGACGAATGATCTTTTGTTCCAAGTTTCTAGTGTTGAATTGAGTTGATCACTCCAACTCATTATTTCATCCCACACTTATTTGAAGTGTTCCGAATTTCCCTAAATAAAAACCGGTATCAGAGAACATCACGTTTTGCACGTTCCCCATCAGATTCGTCTCTTTGACGTTTCGTAAATGTCGTCTCCTCTGCCCAAGATTGTCTTCACATAAACCAAATTGTTTTGACATGTATAGGTAATCCTGTAATCTCCAACTCGGATTCGTAAGCAGTTTGGCTGTCCGGCTACATGTCGATAACCGTCGGGTCGACAATTCACCGACAATTCGTTAATCTTGTCCCAAATTCGTAAACGATTATTTTTTTCAATGTCACTGATCTCTTTACGTGCCTTAGGGTGAAACAAGAAGGGCATTACCTGGCTCATGCCAAACCAATTTCCTTAAGAAATTCATAAGTCTCTTCTTGGCTGAGATACGCACTTAAGTCCGAGAATCCCACAAAGTCATCGAGAATCTGATTGCCAGATGTAATTGGAAGGGCAAGAATTGCACCGTAATCAAATATTTCCTCTGCCATTGCATAGGCCTCATGAAGTACCGAACTCAAAAGTTGAGATACCGAAGGGTCCCTAATTATTGCATGGTATTTCATGGCGACATTCCCAAGTCGACCATAAAATTCCTCTTTCCAAATGTGGCCATATCCATCAATCTGGCTAAAAACTTTTTTGAGTTGATTGAAAAGCCAACTGAGTTCACCTACATAAATCGTCTCGACATAACGTTTCTCTGGCTGCCAAGAGTTGGCAGTTGCCTTAGGGGCTTTTTCACAAATAATTACTTCAGCACCCATCCAAGGCTTTGTATTTCCTATTCCTTCTTGCGCAATAGATGTTGCAATCTGATCAATTTCACCAATAAGCACCTTCAAAGAGTTAGTCACTGACCAAAGCCTATTGTGGTTTGATGTAAAACTTTTTAAATAAAACTAGGTGATTTTTGTTCCTATGCGATTGAATTTATCGTCAAATAGCATAGATATCTCGCCAATAAATTGCGACTACCCACACTGGGGCGCGGGGGTTTGGGTTGTGGCGCAGTTTGATCCGCGAATCGGTCGACATATAAATTAAAATATGTATGAACAAGATGGGTTATTGGGCGGAGATTCGGGAGGTGCTCTGAAACTTGGTCCTGGTTTATCGTTTTTGTGGAAGCGTGCGCTTGGGGTGACTAAAGCGAAGCGTCGAGTGTCGAAGGCGACGGGCATACCGTTGTCGCGTGGCGGGCGGCGAATGAAACTTGGTAAGTGGTTGGGGATGAAGTAGCCGCGCCGGCAGATCTCCTCGCAAACGGCCCTGCTGTCAATTGCTAGACGTTTTTATCCATACCTTGCCGTAATTTGAGAATAGAAGTAATCAGGACGCTAAGACTTCGAGCGTGCTCCCCCGATCGCTCTTATTCACTCGGATTCCAATTGGTAACTGATCTTGCATCATCTGAACGTGGGTAATGATGCCAATCGTTCGTCCTGTGGCCTGAATTTTGCCAAGGACATCAATCGCTCGGTCAAGCGACTCAAGGTCTAGACCGCCGAAACCCTCGTCGATGAATAGGCAAGGTAAATCAATGCCACCTGCATGTCGTTGTACAACCTCGGCAAGAGCAAGCGCAAGAGAGAGTGCAGCGATGAATTGCTCGCCGCCAGACAGTGTTTGCACTGGGCGCGTAAATCCATTGAAATCAAGCACGTAAATATCGAGGCCGCTTCCACGACGTTTGCTCACCCCACCTTCCTCTTGTTCGAGAGTCAATGTGTATTGATTGCCGCTAAGTGTGCGAAACTGTTCGTTGGCAACTAAGCAGACTTCTTCGAAAAGCGTACGCTGCACCCACACTTCGAGACTTAGCTGACCGTCAGCGCCACCGATGCCCTTATCAAAGACATTCGCGATATCAAGTGCGGTGTCGGCTCGACTTCGCTTTTTCTCGATATTCGGACCGATTCGATCGATATCACGTTTTGCCTTTTCGATGTTGTTTCGAGCGCTACGTACGGTGCCCGCAATTTGAGAGCTGAGTTCGGCCGCCTGTTGGGTCTCTAAGAGCTTCGCATCAAGGACCGCGATGTCCGGACGAGTCTTCGGAAGTGGTGTGCTACCAATTGCAGCTTCGAGTTGTCCAATTGCCTTTTCACGATCTACTTGTTTCTGGATTGCTTCTTTGAGGTCTTTGATTGTTTTTTCGTTGAGCAACGACGCTTCAGCCTTCTTCTCATTGACATAGCCTGACTTAGCAAGCTGGCGTTCGAATTCGGTTTTAGCTTGTTTGACTTGGCCTTCTGACTTAACAAGTCGTTGCATCTGTTTTTCCATGTCAACGAGTATCTCGTCAAGGTCGTCACACACATCGAGACCATCAGCAACGGCACGTGCCGACCCAAAATCGGCAACTTCGTTCTGCGCCAACAGAAGGCTCTTGTCGATATTCTTGCCTTCGGTAGCAAGTCGCACACTTTCCTTACGGGCATCGGCAAGAGATTCTTTAAGGTCATCGACATTTTCAGTTTCGAGTTCTGCCTGATCAATGAGTTCGTCGATGGACTCTCCAAGTTTCGCTAGATCATCATAAGTTTTTTCAATTTTTGCCTGTTGCGCAATTGATGGCAGTTGTGCACGGAATTTCTTGGCGTGAGCAAGTTCGGCTTGTCCCTCTTTCAAGTCACGTTCGGCGTGTGTCAATTCTTTCTGAGCAGATTTACGTTTACTCTCGAGAGTCTCAACATTGCGTTTTGCGGTGGTGGCGACCCGAGCTTTGCGCGGATGCTTTGTTGAACCACAAACAGGGCAAGATTCACCGTCGGTAAGCGTGGCGGCAAGAACGCCAGCTAACTCTTTTGTGCGTTGATCATGTGCTTCACGTACTGCCCGTTCGGCTGCATCGACAATTTTCTGGACACGCTTTAGGTTTCGGGCTGCACGATTGAGTTCGTCAGTTTTGCTGTCGACATCTGCCTTATCGCGAAGAATATTGAGGTCTTCCATTGCTTTCTCGGCGGCGCGTTGGCCTTTGAGTTTCTTTCGTGCGGCAGATATGTGAGCGGTCATTTTCTTTGAACGCACTTGTGCTGTTGCCAGATCTCGTTCGAGTGTGTTGGCGACCCGCTGCGCGGACGCTGATTCTGCGTTGTTCTTTTTTAGCTGGTCCTTGAGGTCATCGATACTTTCGTAAATAGTTGATGCAGTATTTAGGCGGGTACGCAGCTTGGCGAGTTCGGCGGAAAGCGTGGTTGGATTTGCGCTTGGAGTTGCGTCACTTAAAGTTTTGGCAACGCGTGAGAGAATCTTGAATCTAGAAGAATTCTTGATTAGTTGGGCGCGATGCCGAGATACTTCATCAGTCAGTATCTCTACTGAATTTTTGACTTCGTTCTGCGCTAGAAGTGCATTTACGACCGGCTCGGCTCGCTCGTGATCATCGAGATTCAGTCGGGCTGTGGCAACGTCTTTGCCTTGTTCTAAAAACTGCTTGCGAAGCATTGCAAGTTGAATGCCTTTGTCGAATCTCTCTGCTTCTTTCGTGGCTGCAGTATGGTCACTCTTTGTCTGTGCATGAATTTTTTGGGCATTTCGGAGAGCCTCATCAAGTCGATCGGCGAGAGTGGCTATGAATGTAATAGTGGAGTTGAGGTTTTCTCTTGGATTGGGGAGGTCGGTGCACTCTTTGTGCCCAGAGAGATTTTCGATCGCAGCATCGATGACTGCCCAAGTTTGGTTGAGGTTCGTGACTTCTGCTGCAACTTCTTGTTCAAGAGACTTTGCGGCGGCGGAGAGCTTGTCAACGATGCGCCGATAAGTTTCGGTTCCGAAGATAGTTTGTAGCACTTTTTGTTTATCACTGCCTTTGGCCATCAGAAATTCTTGAAATTTCCCTTGTGGTAGCAAAATGACCTGCATAAACTCGTTAGCCGAAAGACCGACCACTGTTTTGCACTTATCAGTCACCGTTCGGGCGTTTGTTTGCGCAGAAATTTCAACACCGTTTGAGTCGTATTCCTTAATCCATTGCTTTGAAGGAAGTTGATTTTTGCCCTGTTGAGATGGCTCTCGGTGCACTACATAGCGCCGATCACCTTGAGAGAATTCGAACTCGATTACTGGCGGCTTACTATGCGGGTAAGCGCTTGCAAGAGCGTTTTCGCGGTCTTGTGCAACTTCGCCGTACAAGGCGTAAGTCATGGCATCAAGAATTGTGGTCTTCCCAGCACCCGTCGGTCCGACGATTAGGTATAGACCTTTCGCATTCAGATCATCGAAATTTATGGTGACGTCGCCCGGATACGAGCCGATACCAGAGAACTTAAGTAGGTGCGGTCTCATGAAGCGTCTCCGTTTGGCACGTCGGCCAATGCTTCGTTTATAAGTGACTCCTTAAAGTCGTCAAGCCCTTGGGGGAATGTCTCGGAAATATACTCACGCACAACTTCCTCATGGCCGCGTCGAGCCATTTCCTTTAACCGTACTGAGTCGAGAAGTTTCTGCTGATCGGACTGGCGCGGAATAACTTCAAGTGTGTGTGGGAAGCGCCTTCTCAGTCGATCCATCACACCAATTTGACGTCCTGCATCGGTGAGACGCACGCGAACAAAAAAATCTTCATACTTCGTGTACTTTGCCGCAGACATTATGTCCTCAAGTGAGCCCTCGAGAGTTACAACGTCACGAAAATTTGTGCATGGCACGGCGATAGATGTGAGACTGTCGCGCCCTACATTGATAACTCGAACAGACTTCTTATCTTCGTCTTTTTTTGGCTCTTCTGAGAATGAATATGGCATGGGGGTGCCTGAGTAAACGAGTCTTCCATCGCCCAACTCGTGGGGTATATGTAGGTGGCCGAGGGCGACATATCCAAAATCTTTGAATAGACCACTCGACACCGAGCCAGTTCCTCCGACGGTTAACTTTCGCTCAGATTCTGATTCTTTACCACCCACAACAAATGCATGTGCCATGGCTATTGCTCGACTGGGATTTTTAAGTTGACTGATTTGATTTTGAATCACCGCCTTTAATACTGACTCGTGATTCGGTACTGAGCGCTCGGCCAATGCAACCCGCGTAGGGTCCAGATACGGGATTGGCAGAATTTCTACTTCAGTGCCATCGCGTCCTTTAATTGTCAATGGCGCAGCGATGTCTTTTATCTCGCGACGTTCGGTGCGGATATGGAGTCCGCTACTCGACATGAATCGAGTAGCGAAGTGGAGTCTTTCAGCCGAATCATGGTTGCCACTGATGGCAATGATTGATGCACCTGCGCCACGGATTCGATTTAAGACGTCGTCTAGAAGATCGACAGCATCATCCTTGGGGTCGGCACGGTCGTAAATATCGCCTGAAATCAGCACGCATTCGATTTTCTCATCACGTACCAGCTCGACGAACCAGTCACAAAAAGAAGATTGTAGGGGCAAAAGATCCGTTCCGAGAAGGCGCTTACCAAAGTGCCAGTCGGAAGTGTGGATTAGGCGCATTTTTGTCTCTTTTCTGCGAGTACCGCGAATACTAACAGTTACAAATGTTCCGCAAATTTGGGTGCCGCAACGAGGCAATGCTTTCGGATGCCGCTAAAACATAATGGTAAAATAATTTGACCGATTTTCGAGTTTGAAAACCTGGTTAAGTTGAGATGGTTGGCTCCGAATCAAAGTTAGGCGGTTATGTAATTTATGGAATATGTAAAAACACGAATAAGTCCATCTGATTTAACTTTTGGTTGGACAAGTTGCAAGAAGTGCTTTTGGATGCGGTATGTGCTCGGAGTTTCACATCAGGGCCCTTTCCCTGGAATTGTGATGTCGCTGTCTTCACGTCAAGAGCGTTGGTACAAAGAAAAGCACTCACGAGATTTTTCAAGTTCATTACCTTCCGGTGTGGTGCACTCGACAGGCAAAATGTTAGAAAGTAAACCAATCATTGTTGATGGGCGAGAAACACCATTTACTTTGGGTGGCAAGTACGACTTTCTTTTGAGTTATGACTCTGGAAAGTTTGGTGTGATCGACACCAAGGTCGTTAGTCAAGGGGGTAAAGCCGAGTTTTATTGGCCCCAACTTGCGGCATACGACCACATTTTGTCGAACCCAAAAACTGGTGAACCTCGAGCTTGCGAGACACTGGGTTTATTAGTGTGGGAAATCGCGGATGCATCGCACCAAAGTGCAGACATTTATAACGTTGGGTTCAACGCCGAATACGAGCCGGTGGAAGTTAATCCAGCGAAATTTCAACAATTTATTGGTGAAGTTGTGTCTCTTCTAATGGGTGAGATGCCTACTGCAGACGAAAACTGCTCGAACTGCACCTACTTTGAGAAGCGCTTAGATCTTAAAATTTAGGTACTGATTAGCGCGTCATAGGGAATTCGGTTTGCCTCAAACTGTGCAACACCCCTTACCTATAATCATTTCATAAATCTGACCAGGGGGCAAAACATGAGCGAATCAAGTTCTAACCTCCCAATCGTTTTGCCCGGTCAGCGCCAAGTCTGATAGACGCCGGCTCAGGTTTTTAAAGGGTTTCGTCGTTCGGGATCCCCAAAAATTCAAAATGATATACTGCCACCCCTCACATAGCCGTTATGTGAGGAAAACAAGGGGGATTATTGAATAAATCACTGCAAAAAGGCGTTTTTAAGAGTGGTGCCCAGAAATGGGAAGAATTGATAACCGAATTGCAGGAGTTGGCTATTTTGCCCGAATCTGATGAATATCGGGTTGCGATGTGCATGCCGAAAGTGGGGGCGTTGAACCTAGTCCAGTCTTTTGACTGGAAACATTGGGATGAGCCATGCCCGGACACTGCCCAAATTAAATTAATGGATCTTGAGACCGCAGTCAAACACATCACAAGTATCTGTCGTGCTGAGCGGTTTATGCAGGGCGTGTTTATGGGCAGCGTGAGGTCTGGGTTGTTGCTCGGGTTGTGTCTGGTTGTGCGTGAGCACACTCGGGGTGAAATCGCCCCAAACGTGATGAACAAAGCCAGCTAACCGCTGGCCGAGTTTTTGCGTTCTAAAACACCAACCAAATCAAAGTTCAAAGGAGAACTAAATATGTGGATATTTACAGAAACAGGCTTCGTCAGCGCAGTTCGTCATTTCAGTGAGAAGGACAAGTTAGTAGTTCGGGCACGAGATCAGAAGTCTCTTGAAAGTTTGTCGAATTCAGTTGGGCTTGAAATCATCTCGACACCATCAAACGACTATCCGTATCGCGTTCTTGTTGCTGACTCAGTGTTTTCAACATGGTTGAGCAAGCAGACGATGGCAGTTGATTACACCAATTTCAAAGATCGTGTTCACGACACTCGGGGCCATGACTTCGCAGGGGCGTTGATGGGTGTTTGGAGTGAAATGCGTCAAGTCGAAGACGAGGATGCTCGATAGTTGACGCCACGCGACGAAGACCCACAGAGATACTGCGAGATGCAGAAGTGGCAAGAATCAAAATGACAGACGTAAGTATCAGATTCAACCAACTAGAAATGGAGCAACTGATGTATACAGATCAAGATTCAAATCGCATGGAGTTAGGGACGGACAATCTAGCCGCACTTGATGATTGGGGTGGCTTCAAGGATGAACCTGGAGTTATTGAAAAAGTCACAGAGATTGTTAAATTCGTTGAAAACAAACTCGGGCCGGTATCGCTTGCTTACGTCATTTATTCAAAGACGTATGTCGGGATGCGGTTCGCTGAGAATCCGTTACTTGCATTACTTGTATATAAAGGCCATGTAGATCATCGACCCGAATTTCCTGGCTCGGTAAGGAAAAAGGGTGAGGAATTTTGGCGAACAGAGTTGCCGACAAAAAACAATTCGGCAGCAACGCATAAGAAAATTATTCAGATTAAGGAAACTTTGTGCAACAAGTGCTACGGGCTTTACCCGGCACATCTTTCAGACTGCCCAACTTGCGCCGGTGCTTGAGCGTCGACACTCGCTGAAAGAGTCGCTAAATCGTCTTCGACATGTTGAGCTGACGCCAGAGAGCAGATTCTGGTTCGGCTCGCCATGTCGGTGCGTGCGGTATCTAGATGTGCTCATACATATTGTGATGCCCGAGATGATCAAAAACCGTGACACACCCTTGCGGTAACTTTTACATCAATAGACACGGTCGATAATCAGTTTTCGCAGGAGGAGTTCACGTTGCAAGATCCACGGTTAATGTCAGAAGAAGATTTTGAAAAGAGTTACCTTTCGGCTGTTGAACTTGTTGATGGCCCTCATCCGGAACGAGCCGTCCAGATGATAGAAGATCTCATCGTGCGTGGGTGCGAAGAGTTGGCAATTGACGACGAAACTGTCATCAATTTGCGCATGTATCTAGGCAGAGCAATGTGGCGCAGTGGTGTTTCGGCACGAGCCATCCCTATTCTTGAGTCTGCTTTGGCTGACGCAAAAAAGTCACTTGGTTGGCAGCACCGTGTGACATTTTCTTGTGCCGGAAACCTGTGTCGCGCGCTCGGCGATGTTGGCCGTCTCGATGAAGCAATCAGAATCGCCAAGGCTATTTACGAAAAACGCGTCAGGGTATTTGGCGAGCTTGACAATGGTACTTTAAATTCATTAGGTCACTTGTCCCAGTTGATGTTTGAATCTGGAGAAGTTTCCTACGCGGTTGATTTGATGTCATCACTGTATGACAAGCGATGCCAGGCTTTTGGCAAAAATGATGACCGCGCGCGCTGTAGTTGGTACAACCTCACCGTGATGAAAGCACAACTCGACAACGACGAGCAATCACTTCTAGATTTGCTCGCCCAATACACGGCTGAATATGGCAGTGATCACCCGGACACGATCGGTTTATGGGCGCACCTTGGTGGCTTGCTTGAAAGGACAGGTAAGTTAAGCGAGGCACTTGAAGTGTGGCGAGAAGTAGAAGAGCGCAGGCATAAGGTTTTTGGTGAAGTGGCAATTCCTACCCTCAATGCGGTAGATCGTCGGCTGTGTTTGCAGAGTTCACTCGGAGACGATGGCCTGTTAGATCAAATAGACGTTGTCCGCCGCACTAAGGCTCTCATCAGAGGACAAGCAAACTTAGGCACTGTCAACTTCGAAGAATTTTAATTTCTATCTATATCTACATAGAGATTGGCGCGGCTTCGAAGAATTATAAACATCAATAAAAAAGATGCAAACAGGATGAAAATTTCGTTAATTAGAGGTGCGTTGGGTCTGGCCGCGATATTAAATGCGTGCTTGGCAATATTGAATCTGCTCTATTCGCAAGGGGCTGCTTGCGTCACTTGGGGATTAGGAAATGCGTTAGCGCACGATGCTTTTTATGAAAAAATTTGGGGATTAAACCTTGCTGTCTACTCGGCATTTTTCGTGATACTTCTTCTTGCTACAACAGGTAAAGCACAGGCAAAAGCAACGATTTATCTCGGGGGATTAGGCACCCTATATTTTGTTGGCCTTTATTCTGTTGTTCTTAACGAAGTTGGCGTGAGAATTTCGTTGGGTGACCTTTTCCCCGCAGTAATTATCAATTCTATTTTCCCAGTGGTGGCTGGTCTTTTAGAGTTAAAGAAAGCGAACTAGCGGTAATCCGCTAACAGTCGGTTCAAGACCCTTCTACCTATACCTATTTATATATGTATAGAAAACCGCTGGACGTTTACCCGTATCTTTGGTGTGGCCACGGCGCACTTTGCCCACTATCCGTTCAACTCGCCGGAGGGGGTGATTTCTTGCACGAGGGCGTCGGGTGCCTCCCAGTTGCGCAAGTGACGGTTGCTAGCGACGCGAACAAGTTTCATCACAACCCACATCGCCCGCGTCACAAAGTTGTCTAACTTCAGTCGATCTTTCAGCGGATTAACCCCACGCCGAAACTCCACCCCCGCGGAAATTTGAAATAGTTTAGGTGCGACAGACAGAGTGAACACATCAGTGAAGAAACAGATGCGCCGCCTTGTGTATTTATAGATCAAGATTCCATTAATCAAACCCATTAATTAAAACAGCGTCGCAAATGCGTAGGCGTGAAGAAACTTGCCCTCATAGGCGAGTGCATGGGCGACAAACTTATCGTTCTCGATGTGGTATTCGGTGCCGAGTCCGACGCCTTCAGCCTCGGTTGATTCTGCCGATGAAATCCGATCAAGAAACACACGCACCGCTTCTTCGCTTGGTGGATTAACTTCTTTTTCCGCCGAATCAAAAATCGCTGAACGAATCAGTGCCTCGTAGCTTGACTTGAATGCATCAGGCGATGCAAACATCTCAACGCTGACAACTCTGTTACCTTGGGCGATCACGATGCCGTTTTGCTGCGGTTCAGGGCCCTCGTTCAGCAGTTCTTGAACCGCTGAAAAACGCTCTGATTCATCTTCAAGCGATTCTTCGGCAATGAGAAAATTATTTGTCCCAGACCTGATGTTGTGCATTTCTATATCTTCCACAATTGAGTTCCAGACGGCTCCTTGATCAGATGTTTTATCCATGAAATATTTGACACTGCGTTGCCGATCCATGAGCACGCGACGCGAGGCAAAGCGCCTCGAGTCTTCAAAGTGGCGTTCGCCATGCCAACGGCCAGATTCAACGCAACTAACTGGGATAACGAGAGTTATGCCGGCTGCAACTAAAATCGAGACATTTACAGTGCGGGTTTGGCGTCCACCAGAATGCACCTTGCCAGCCGGAATCAATAGCGGCTCATTGGTTGGATTGTGCACCTGAATCTGCGGCACACTTGCCGATTGGAGTTCTGTGACGACAAGATCATCAGTCGCGATCTTGAAATTTTGCGGCGTAGTGTTTGGTAGGAAGATCGGATAAATCGTCGTGCCGAGACGACTCTTTGGTTTGCCGATCGTTGCTTCTTTCATTACGGTGATTGGCATTTGTGCTCCTTAAGCGCTTGGTGAAACTTGCACGCACTCACAACTTATCAAACGGGTTTTACACAATTCTGTAAATTCAGTTAACGAATCAGTCCACCAACCTCACGTCGAATTTTTGTACCGTCGAGAACTTCACAAATTTTGATGCAACAGAATTGATAATATTTTTCTCATCTTGCAGTCTCAGAAAATTTTGCATCAAAGCAAATGACACAGCGTGTACCACAACTGTCTTAAATTTATGAAATTTCAAAATGTGCCACGTGGTACAAAAAATCCAGAAAATGCCATATGGTACGATTTATATATCAGCAAGTTTTTGAAGAAAAAGTAAGTCAGAAATTACAAAAATCAGGAGAGACGATCGTATAAAACGTCGTCTCAGAACAGGGTATGACAGATGAAAAATACACGAAAAGCAGCAGTTGTAATCAACAAAGTAGGGGGTCTGAAATGATGAAAATTAGTGGGATCACCGTTAATGAGTTAAGACGGGTTCTAGAAGTTACCCAGATAATTATCAAAGACGAATCTAAAGGCGGCGGGGTAACCCTTTCGGTTATTGATGGTCTGCGTAGCTGGGTAATGGTTGATAATCATCACCAGGTAATGGTTGTTGGTGAGCCTGATACTTTTGAAGGAATTTTTGTCGTACCGTTAACAATTGTCAAGATGGCATATTGCTCTCATTTGAATAACGAGTCAGAAATAGAACTTCAGATTGCCGATGGTGTTGCCAAATTTATAGTTGGGCCAAGTTGCGCCGAGTCGCCATTATTGAGTCAATGCGACACCTTTATTGACTTTGATAAAAACGATGCAACAGTAGCCAAGTTACAAAATAAAGAATTGATGCATATGATCGGCTGCGCAACTGATTGGCCTTCTGGCGTTGCGGCAGGTGAAATAAAAAAAGTTCCACCAGTTGCTCGCATAAATTTCGAACCGAACGCGATTGAAATTCTCACGGAATTTGCTGAGGCTAAGTGTCAGCGGGTAAAGATTTCACAGGTCGCCGAGACGCATGGTGACGCTGGCCAATTTGCAGTTAATCGCGACGCATTGCGAATGGTTATCGAAATGTTTCGTGGCAGTTACGGCGATGACTCGGTTGAAACCGTAGCGATTTATGCGGACATCAAGGCCGGTAGCCGGATGTTAATTGAGGGCTCAACCTGGAAATTGACCTTGAATCGAATGTGGCTCGGTACTGCTAAATATCGCAAAATGCTCCCGGAGATATTAGAAAAAAATAAAGTTAAATATTCAGTTGCCAAAGATAATTGCATAGTCGCAAAAATTAATGAGAAAACCGTGAAAATTGATATTTTAGATGGCGATTCTCCAGTTGCTAGATGCGTAATCGATGAAAACATTAGGGTAAAAGAGACTCCTGAGATTATGTCTGAAATTCTTAAGTCAAACCAAAGCCTGGAGAGAAAATCAAAGTTATATTTTGAAAATAAAAAACTTGTCTCGCAACTAGATTTTGAGTGCAGAAATACCTCGGATATTTTCTCAGAGATTTCTGATTTTGTTGCTGAGGTTATAAATTTTGAGCCATATGTCAAGATCCTCGGTTCGCTAAGTGCAACCTATAAAAAGCCAAAGTTAGCCAAAAGCAAAGGGGTCTGATTCATGAAGCGATTACTGCTGCTATTTTTTATAGTCGTCATATCTTCGTGCGGATCATCAAACACCGACTCGAGCACGTCGGTTGCGATGACACAAGCACCGACTACCGAGACCACATTGCTTTCTGAACCCGATGTGCTTTTGGCAAACTGCGGTGGAAAGACATTCATGGATGCACTTGACTCATTCGACTCGTCAGGTTGGTCAGGTCGGGCACGACCAACAGAGATACGTATAAGTTTTCTTCCGCCCTGTAATTTGAATGGTATGGGTGACAAGATTGAGATTTATGAATGGACAACTTGGTCTAGTGATGTCGCTTCAGGTAAAGGCAGATGGGGCGACAATACTTGCGAACCAAGTTGCTCTGCGGAAAATTACAAATGGCACGACATCGTGATCACACTAGACACCCCAATTGATGGCTACTTTACTCAAATGTATTGTGATTCGTGTTGGATAAAATATGTCGGTCCGGTAAGTCCGAGACAATTTTCATTGAGTGAGGAACATTATAACGATAGTGGAAATGTGGGTTGCGAAGGTTTTATTTGGGGCTCAGCTCTGCCGTTTAAAGAATGTCAATCGAGTCCATTTATTGAATTCATTCAGGACCGACTCTCGGATCTTGGTTATTCGATGGGTAGCGATAACCGCGGCGAGTTTGACGATGGGACATGGCGCGCCGTTATGCAATTTCAGATTGACCGCCGAATTGAACAAGACGAAGGAGTAGTCGGTCTTGCAACTTGGCGCGAACTTTTCAAAGGTTTCGGATTACCTGGCCATGATATAAATAATGACGGCCTGATCACACCAAATGAAATCGTCTTTGACTAACACAGATTTTATGTATCAGCGCAAAACATCCGATGTTAAAAAGTGGTCAAGGTGTAATGGAGATCCAGTATGAAAACTGCTGTCTATAAAGTTCGCAGAAGGGCTTTTGTTCCTACACCAAAAGGGGTTTCGGTTGTTGAAACAAAGTACAAAGTAATTAATGCTGTTGATGTTGCGACTTTGGCTTCGGCGTTGAAACAGGATCCCAATCTTTTTGAAGTTAGGCCTAGAGAACTTCTGGAAGTCAATGTGATTGAGAAGTTTCTTTCAGTTGAAGAAGTTGCGAAGCATCTTGTTTTCATTGAGTCAGCCACTCCAGACGATATGCCAATTGGACTCTATTGGGGCGACCTGCGTGATCTTCTTGACGATGAAGTGCTTGCCGAGGAGCTCTGTGAAGATTATTGGAGCCTTATCACTGAGTCAGTGCTGCGTCGAGCCGTGTTTATTAATTCAAGACCTTTTTACGCCATATGTGACCGCAACACATCAGAGATTCATTTTGTCGAGAGCGAGTCAATCGCCAAGTACGGGCGGCCATCTCCAAAATTCGAACGACTTGCGAGCATCGGGTTCACAGAAGAAGCCAGTATGACCTCTGGATACGACGGAGACGAATTGGGCCTCCTGTCTGATCAGGTTGCAATCAGGGTGAAAAGTCCAGACGAAGACCCAATTGACTACTCAGTCTTTCGGCTTGAGCCCGCTAAGCACGCGAACATGATTCTTGAATTTATGTCGTCACAGCCCTTCCCATTTATGTCAAAGATTATGATTGAGGGCCTAATCGGACGCATACCGGTGGATTTTGATTGGGGTGGAGTGCCCAGCGTATGGGTGGAAGATTTGAAAGATCAAGGCTCGTGGTCTGCGATGACGAAACTTAGGTTATCGACACTGCTTACTTCGGATAATCCAAGAAGTCCTCTCCGACAAGCAATCCTTGACCTGCTCTTGGATTCTCGTCGTGGGGAACGTTTTGAAGCGTGGCTCTCTGAGTACATCGATTCAGTGGTAGATCCGAACTCGCCCCACTATGAAAACCGACTAGCCAGGCAATCTCGTGTCGAGGATGAACTTAGACGCCGAGCCATATAACGCAACATCCGACCAGTCGGTTGATCGGCTGATATGTGCTTCTGGACCCTTCTACCTGTACATATATATATGTATAGAAAACTATATATGTATAGAAAACCGCTGGACGTTTGTCCGCATTTTCGGTGTGGCCACGGGGATGATTTCTTGCACGAGGGCGTCGGGTGCCTCCCGGTTGCGCAAGTGACGGATGCTAGCGACGCGAACAAGTTTCATCACAACCCACATCGCCCGCGTCACACAGTTGTCTAACTTCAGTCGATCTCTTAGTGGATTAACCCCACGCCGAAACTCACCCCCGCGATTGTTGTACCCAGCTAAAAATTTGGGACCCGGCAGACATAATTGAGAAAAGTCGTCAACCCCATCTTATTGACAACGATTACAGCGTGATAGCGCCAATGGGGCATACTTAGGTAATGGGCGTACTTTTTGACTTCAAATTTGATCGCTTAATCAGCAAAACCCTTATCAAAGTTTTATACGCAATTTTTTTAGCCCTACCACTAATTTATGTTTCTTATCATGTTGTTATTGGGGGACCTGGAACAGGATTAAATTATTTAATTTTGTTTACTCCCGGCTATTCAATTTATTGGGTTTTGGTACGCGTTATTTGCGAGAATTGGATTGTTAGGTTCCTGATGGCCGAAGATGTCAAAGAAATTCGGTTGGGTCTCCTTGCGAAAAGGGAGACATCTGCAGTCAGTGGGACATCTGCGCCAACACCGAAAATTAAACGATTTAATGGCTACGAGATCAAACTTAATGGCTATGAGATCAAACATCACGCAATCCTGATTGGCGCAAATCTGGTAGGGCTTAATCTGCGAGACGCAGACTTATTTGCAGCAAACTTGTCTGATGCAAACTTGTCTGATGCAAACCTGTCTGGCGCAAAATTGAGATTTGCAAATTTAGTTCATGCAAACCTGAATGGGGCAAACCTATCTAACGCAAACCTGTCTGATGCAAATCTGTCTGGTGCAAATCTGTCTGATGCAAATCTGTCTGGTGCAAATCTGTCTGATGCAAATCTGTCTGGTGCAAAACTTAGTGGCGCAGACCTGACTGACGCAATAATGCCTGACGGCACTATTCACGAATGAAAACTGGTTTTGCTGACGACGTAAACGGTTGCTACGCACAGGGGTAGTCGTAGACGTCGTCTAGAAAAAAATGCTTTCAGATAATTTTGAGCTTCTTCTTTCGCATATTTTCGATCTGTAGTGATTTAAGTATCCAAGAGAGGTAAAGATTTTAAGTGTTTAGCTCATTTGGTTAGAGTATCTCCCTTACAAGGAAAAGGTCGAATTAAGTAGTGCGGGGTTTTGGTTGGGGCGTAGGTTGATCCGCTTAGAAATTCCTACCTATACCTATATATGTGTATAGAAATCCGCTTGGCGTTTACCAGTATCTTCGGTGTGGCCACGGCGCAACTTTGCCCACTATCCGTTCAACTCGCCGGAGGGGGTGATTTCTTGCACGAGGGCGTCGGGTGCCTCCCAGTTGCGCAAGTGACGGTTGCTAGCGACGCGAACAAGTTTCATCACAACCCACATCGCCCGCGTCACACAGTTTTCTAACTTCAGTCGCTCTCTCAGCGGATTAACCCCACGCCGAAACTCCACCCCCGTACAAAAGCCCATAAATTACTTCTGGTGTGGGGTGTCAAAATGACATCAATCGTCGTTGTATGCGGCTCGGGTGTAGTCGTAGGTCGCAACAATTTCGGCTTCTTTGAACGACTTAAATGGCTCGTCATCCATAATGTCAATGTCTGGGTTGTCGGGGACTGTTCGTACGCTGTGTGTCCAGCCGTTGGCTCCGGGTCGAAAATAGTTGATTGCCCAATAAGACGCGCAGCACATTCCTTCGTTGTCGGCGTAGTGGTAGTTGGTAAAAATAAAACCTCGGCCGTCATCAAATTCGGCTACACCTTCGCCTTTGAATTTGGCGACAACTTGAACTGAGCCGAAATTGTTTAATCCAATCATTTCTATTTCATTCCAGACTCTTGGACCGCCACTGACCCCCCAGTGAATCGCAAGAGCTTTACCTGCTGGGCCGGCGTCAACTCTTAAAACGTCGAAACCTTCAGAATCAAATGTAATCAACTCGCGATCTTCCAAGCCACTAGCAACTTGAACTGCGCGAACATTTTGACTGTTAGCAATTTTTGTCGGGACAAAGAGCGAAAATAAGAGAGTCGTTTTTGCTGTTTCGAACTGCCGGTCGACGATCTCGTCGCCAATAGCCAACGCGAACGGTGATTCATTTGTGCCACCTAGGGCACAGACGCTGACATTCCACGGCGTGACTCTAGAAATTGCTTCACACGAAAAATTAGGGAGAATCAGATCCCCGTAATAACCGTAAGTGCCTGTGAAGATTTCAGTTTCGTTTTTAGCGAGTGTCGTCTGGGCGTCTGGGATGTCGTCTAAGTTGTACGGGTCGTCTTGGGTGATTTGTTCATTGACTACTTCAGCAGATTTGGTTGAAGTTGTTTCGCCAGCCGAACAGGATGCAATCACCAACGCTGTTGCGATGACGACTAATCGGTGTTTCATGTGTCTACCTAGTATGACGCCACACTTAAATCGCGCAACTCATTCTCCACATTTTTTCGGTGACTTATGAGCGATGTGAGACCTTGACAAGATGACGGGTCAATTTGTTAAAATTGTATTAGGAGGTAAATTTTTTGGCTTCGAATGATGGTGAATTCCTTAATAAACAGGCAATTTTCGACTTAAGTGACAAATTATGCGCATTGTCAGTGGCAATCAAAGAGTCCGTTATTGCCGACTCATCGCCTGTCGAGGTGGTGACAATCGCGGGCACACTCGTGAACTGTGGCCGATTGATTTTTAATCACTTCGGTAGCCTGATGCACGAGACGCCAGAAGATCCTAAATTTCCAATTGGTTTTACCCGTGGATGATTTCTTGCACGAGGGCGTCGGGTGCCTCCCATGATCTTTCAGTGGATTAACCCCACGCCGAAACTCCACCCCCGCACAAAACCCCGAGTCTGCGTGCACCCTAAGTGTCTTCGCCGCCGCGCATAAGTTTCATTATCTGTTCGTAAGTCTCTTTAGCGAACTCATGTATCTCTTCTGGTGTCATCTCACTGAGCATCTGTCTTTACTCTGCTAGATAGTTTTTGCCTGACTGCTCTATTTCTGCTACTAAATCATTAATACGCTTTTTAGTTACATCTTTACTAACAATAAATTGGTAGTAATCGGGGTTGCTCATGGAGCCCTGATGATGTACGAGACTGTACGCATTACCTCGTTTGTTGAACATATCTTCGCGTCCGGGGAAATCTTTATGTGTTTTTATTTTTAGACCATTGTGTTCAGGTGCTCTAGAGACCTGGTACCAAATCCACCCATTTTCTTCATAATGGACAAGAAGTTGGTGCAACTCCGTCTGGAACCGCGACTCGTAAGTTATTGGAAAACCCATATTTCTAAATTCATCTAAAGCAAACTCCTCCACAGACTTTTTACTATCAATAGTTGGTCTGAAAAATGACAGGCAAGATTCAAGATATTGGGCTGCTGCTCTTAATCTTGGCATATAACTGGGTGAGTTAAACTGTTTTAAAAGTCGAGGGGTGTATGTTTGACCTTCGCTTTGATTCCCCCAATTGCCAACTACTCCATACCCTTCGGGTATTTTTAGTTGGCCTTCGTTGGGTGTGTTTGGATCCCATGATCGTGGATCGGTACTGAGAATCCAGGCATATTGACGGTATGTAGAGAAGAGAACAATTACATGATCAAACGTTGATTCTGGAGCTTTGTTTAGATGTGGCGCCAGGTATTTATTGAAAATATCAAAGTTGATTTGATCATCGAATTTAACTTGATGGGAGATTAGAAGTCCTGTTGTGCGAACAACAACGCCACCGTATGCGCCGCCCTCATTTCCGTGGTCTGAATAGCAGAAGAAATCTTCATCGGGCTGACCCTCTAGGTATGCAGTGAGATCTATTCCGTCAAAATTCGATTCATCTGTGGTCTCATCACGATTTTTTGCCAAATCAACTCCCATTTCAAGTGAGTACCCGGCAAGCGGATCGAAACAGCCCCGTGGACCGAAATGCTTTGTCCAAGATTTACCTCGAACAATTCGACTGGTGATTGATGACGGAAGTTCGGGTGGTTGCATATTGTTTGAAAAAAAAGATTCATACCACAAATCCCACGCCGTTTTTCTCTGATCGCCGAAACTATCTACGAAGTGGTTCATATAGCGGTCTGGAAGAGCTAGCGAAACGAGAATATATATGGCTTGCCTTTTAATGGAAGCTTTATCTATCGTGAACCCATTGCGTTCGTGCTCCCCAAAATATTCGTATGCGGGGTATGCGCCTTCTGGGAATTCACCAAATCCCTGAAAAATATTGTCGTGTTGAAATTGCTGAAACTCGTGTTGGGTGCTCAGCACCCCCATGGCATCTCTTTCGTTGCTTCCAACCAACGTTGGGTCAAAATGCTCTAAGCCTTTGTTGCCATTAGTAGAGAAATCAATTCCACATAATTGCGAAAGACGACTCAAGTCGTCGTAACTACCGCAAGAACATATCTCAGCACAGTTACAGTCACTGCCTTTGATAAGTGCTTCGACTAACGCAATTCGTAATGCGTTATTACGAATACTCTTTTTAAGACCCATCAAGCTTTCTCCCCAGGAACTTCATCAAAAATACATCTTGTAATTGCTTCATTTGTGCTAGCTAAAGTACATTTACACGCTTGTTGAGTCAATTTAATCGCAAATTTTGCTCTCAAAAAGCTCATCCCCATTTTTTCATAAGAGAATCGTATTTACCGTCGTACTGATCTGGTTTTATAAAATCTGATGGATTTGGTGTGTAGCCGTTCCACTCCCAAAATCTTTCAAGTAGCGATGCTTCAAATTCGTATTCTTTTTTATTGTTTTCAAGTTTTGACAATCTTTCGTTAAGGTTTAAAAGCCATTTTCTATCTACTTCAGATTCTTTTGGGTTTATATAAAAAGAAACTTTTCCGTTCTTGATCACAATAATGTTTCGTGGCTCTCGTTCTTTTGCCTCATCATCTGAAAAGAAACTTACAAAATATCCGTCTTCAATCATTTTGTCTGAAAACGTTTGTGCTGGTCGCTGCTGGTCATGTCTGATGCACTCTGATAAATACCGTGCAGCCGATCTGAGTCTCGGCGTAAACAAATCTGAATCGAGTGATGCGAGTGGTCTTGGCTGGTAGTTGTCATAAGAGCTATCCCAGTTGTCAACCAGACCGTAGCCGTCTGGAAGGGGATTGCTGATTCCATAATCCGGAGCGTTGGGGTTCCAGGATCGTGGATCAGTACTCGCTATGTATCTGCCAATGTTGTAATCAGAATATACGACGATGACGTGATCAAATTCGGACTGCGGAGGTATATCAAAGAATGGTGCGAGGTGCTCATTAAAAACATTTATGTAGAAGTCGTTGGACTCGCGTTCAAATGTCCAGGTTTGAGAAGCCAATAAACCTGTTGTTCGAACCAAGAATCCGCCACAGGTACCGGCTTCATTACCTCTATCCATCCATGTAAAACAGTTGGGGACGTTTGGTATCTCTTCAACATGTGCTTTTAGGCCTCCGAGCGAACCAAAACCGAGAAAATACCCAGCTTCGGTAGGCCATACGTCTCCGAATGGGAATGTGCAAAGTTGATCTTTCTCTATTTTGTCTGTGATTGATTGTGGGAGATGAAGAATCGGCATCCCTATTTTCTTCAAAACTTTGCACCACTTATCCCAATTTGAATGGTCATCATCTTGCCTATCAGCATTGCGAACATCGTCTGTGTTGAAATGGTCTGCGAAATGGTCGAGGTATGAGTCAGGAAACGCTAACGAAACCAAAACATAGGCGATCTGCCGTTTGAGTGCGAGTTGTCGACTTTTTGTGCCATCGTAGGGATCTCTCCAGTTTTCGGGGTTGAAAAAATCACGGACTGATGCCGGCGGATTCGCATCTATTTCGATCAAAAGTTCGTACGCCTCGTATTCGTTTGCATATCTTCCGACTTTGTGTTGAAAACTAAGGTACTCGAGAGCCTCGGCAGCATTTTTTGTAGCAAGGTCAGGATTTGTGTACTTTAAGCAGCGATCGGAATGGTTGTCAGAATCTTGTCTATTAAGTGTTATCAACCCAAATTGTCGTGCAATTCTCCCCAAGTCTAAACAACAGTCAGGTGAAGTGCAGCCATCGATTCCTTGACACTCGCTGGCTGTAATTATTGCATCAACCAGAGATAGTCGTAGGAGGTCATATCGTAAATTTTTACTTAACTTCAACTTTTTGCTCATCTGCAAATTATCTTTCGGTTGTTTAGCAAGCTCTCTTATTGAAATCTCTTCATCAAATTCAGAAACGTATGGCATGGACATTGCATACTCGTTAAACAATTCATCAATTTTTTCTTGGTGATCCATAAGGTAAGACACCATTGATTCAAGATCTCCGTCTTCCCGATTTTCGAGTGCAAACCCGTAGGCGGTGGATATTATCTTTGACCTAATCTCATGGTCTTTTATGTCTCGAAAAAGCTCCATCCGTATAACATTTTTTTGTTCTTGAGTCAATTTCATGAAGCGTACCTTTGCATAGTTTTCGCTTTTAATCTTATTTTTTTATTTTACTTTCAATCACTTTTACACTGTCTTGAATTATGTGTTGTAACAGAATTAGTTTTGTTCGAGTTTCGCTGAAGTTCGTTTCGTTTTCTTCAATTTCTTCTAAGACGTATTCTCCCAACAATTCCTCATTGAATACGACATATGCGTCATTATCAGTCAACCATAATATTTCGGGTTGAAGGACATTTTGGTATAAAAATACCTCTGGTGGTGCAGTGAGAAAGGTTGCGATCACGCCACTTTCGTGTTGTATTCTTATCAAAATATTGTCCTCTAGTTCATCTCGATATTTGTGCATTGTTTTCGCGCCTTGGCCCGAAAACGTTTCGGATCCACATAGTTTTAGAAGCGTGATTGAA
Source organism: Ilumatobacteraceae bacterium (assembly GCA_964203235.1). Classification (GTDB taxonomy): domain Bacteria; phylum Actinomycetota; class Acidimicrobiia; order Acidimicrobiales; family Ilumatobacteraceae; genus BACL27. Next base: position 31,171 of record CAXNLE010000002.1, on the reverse strand, counting down.
TTCATAAATCTCTTGAAATTGTCATATGAGCCAAGTTAGATTGATGGCGTCCGAGAGTAATAGGCTCAGGCCATGGACAAGGAACAACAACCGACTCCGATCCCTAACGGCATTACGTGGACAGTTATGGGTGACGAATTATGTAGAAAGGCTCGTGAACGCGGCGACACAGTGGTGGAAGTTTCTCCATATAGTGAAGATTCAATTAGCACAGTGTGCATTAATGTTTCCGATGAAGACGTGTGGTTTGAACCGAATCAAGGTTGGGGCTGGACCTCAATAGTTCTTCAGCCTCGTCCGGGTCAATGGATGAACTTGGTTGTTTTTGATGTCGATGCTTTGATTAGAGTTCTTCAGCGAGCAAAGGGTGAATAAACAGTTTTGATCTGAATCAGGTGTTGTTTGGTTCATTCCTTAGTGTGCAGGTTGATCAGCTGATAGACCCTTCTATCTATACCTATGTATATGTATAGAAAACCGCTGGACGCTTACCCGTATCTTCGGTGTAGCCACGGCGCATCTTTGCCCACGGGTCGTTTAACTCGCCGGAGGGGGTGATTTCTTGCACGAGGGCGTCGGGTGCCTCCCAGTTGCGCAAGTGACGGTTGCTAGCGACGCGAACAAGTTTCATCACAACCCACATCGCCCGCGTCACATAGTTATCTAACTTCAGTCGATCTTTCAGCGGATTAACCCCACGCCGAAACTCCACCCCCGCACGAAAGCCACCGTCTTTAACCCACGTTGCTCTTGTCCGTATGGGATTTAGGCTCCGTGCATTGTTTGCGATGTTCTGTCTTTACGTAACATGGGCTCATGACTTTTGACGAACTCTTGAAATTTGTCGAGAGTGAGTTGCGAATGAGTCATGTTTATCAACCACTACTTATCAGTTTTCTTGTCGGGTCAGGTGGCACCGCAACAATTCGCCAACTTGCACAAGAATTCGCCCTTGCTGACGAAGCCAGCGTGTTGCATTATGAAAAGCGAATTAAAGAGATGCCTGTGCCAGTGCTCGCAAAACGCGGCGTGGTTTCAAAACGTGCTGAACTTATTGAACTTCAAGTTGAAAAACTGTCCTATGTGCAGTCAAGTCAAATTAGAGCGGCATGTGAAAAACGAATTGCCGACTTTTTGCAATCCCGAGGTGTAGAGATTTGGAGCGGCTTGCTTGAGATGGATCCAGTTCCAAGCACAGTTCGTTACGACGTATTGAAGCGTGATCGTAAATGTGTTCTATGTGGCGCCGCACCCGAGATTGATAGCGAAGTTCGACTGCATGTTGACCACATAGTTCCGCGTTCAAAAGGTGGCTCAAATGAAATGAGCAACCTTCAAGCGTTGTGCGCAGAGTGCAACTTAGGCAAGTCAAACCGTGATGACACAGCATTTGTTGACTTAACCGACGGTCAATCGCCTGCTGACACCGCGTGACACGCGACCACTAGTCTCAATTTGTGCTTGCATACCTCGCTTCAAAGGAACAATTTCTAAAAGATGCACCAACTATTGAAGACATAGTTAAAGTTGCCGTCAAAAAGAATCTAAATATTTCGGTTGCTCAGCCCGAATATAACGCTTGGCGAAATTCGTTAGGTAATGCAATGTCTCATGCGATGAATGACCCTGAAATACCAAATGACTCTGCTGTTGCAGTTGAATATCGTCTAAATGGCCGCAAGTTTCGTATTGATTTTATTATTGCGGGGCTAAACAGCGAGGGTAAAGAATCCGTTGTAATTGTTGAATTAAAGCAATGGTCAGAAATTGACTTTTCAGAATTAGAAGATCATGTAAAGACATTCGTTGGTGGTGGATTGCGAGATGAGAGACATCCTTCTTATCAAGCATGGAGTTATGCCAGCCACTTGCACATGTTTAACGAATACGTGTATACGAATGCTCTGGACATAAGTGCATGCGCTTATCTGCATAATTGTGAGAACCGTTCAGTTGTCAACGATTCGCGGTATGCCGAGAAACTTGCAAAAGCACCAGTGTTTATCAAAGGCCAACTTGCTGATCTGCAGGGCTTGATTAAAGCCAAGATTCGAAGCGGTGTGGGTACCGAGATATTGCAACGAGTTGACGCATCACCAGTCAGGCCGTCAAAGCAACTTGCTGAGGCGGTTGGATCGATGCTGAATGGTAATGAAGAATTTGTTTTACTTGATGAGCAAAAGACTGTTCTTGAAAAAATTGTTAATGCTTCGACTAAGTCACAGGTTAACAAGAAGCAAGTTCTGATCATTAAGGGCGGGCCGGGCACCGGTAAGTCGGTTATCTCGATTAATGCACTGGCGAAACTTTCGAGTCTCAGACTTAATGCGCGATATATAACGCCTAATGGGGCGCCGCGGGCAGTGTTCGAATCAAAACTGCGAGGGGCGATGTCGGGTATGGAGATTAAAGAGTTATTTAGTGGCTCGGCGGCCTATGCGGGAATCAAAAAAGATGCGTATGACGTGTTGATAGTTGACGAGGCACACCGCTTGAAGTTGCGCAGTCAATACGCAAAAGGTGGCGTGAATCAAATTCGTGAGATTATTCAGGCGGCTCGTACTTCGGTGTTCTTCATTGATGAGGCACAAAAAGTAACTTGGAAGGATATTGGCGAAATATCTTCAATTGAAGAGTTTGCGGTTGAAGCAGGAGCCGAAATTGAACATCTTGAACTGACTTCGCAGTTTCGTTGCGGTGGCTCAGACGACTATATGGCTTGGTTAGATAATGCGTTGGGTGTTCGAATTGAAGTCGACAGTTATTTCTCGCCAGGTAAATTTGATTTCAAGATCGTCAACAGTCCGACAGAGTTGCATGAATTGATAAAAGAGAAGAACAAAATTAACAACAAGTCTCGTGTTGTTGCCGGCTACTGCTGGGAGTGGGTAAGTAGAAATGATAAACACAAATCAGACATCAGGTTTCCAGAATTTAACTTTGAAGCCGACTGGAATTTGACGGCGCACGGTGGTAGATGGATTATTCATGAAGAATCAGTTAGAGAAGTCGGTTGTATTCATACCTGTCAAGGTCTTGAACTTGATTACGTTGGCGTAATCATTGGCCCTGATTTGCATGTGTCTGGTGCAGAATTAGTAACAGACCCAGCGGCTCGAGCAAAGAGTGACAAGTCACTGAACGGCTATAAAAAGGCTCTCGGTATCGACCCGATCGCCGCCACCGAAAAAGCTGATGCAATAATTCGAAACACTTATCGCACTCTCATGACTAGAGGGATGAAGGGCTGTTACGTTTATTTCACCGATCAAGCCACGGCTGATTATTTCAAAGAATTGTTGCCTGCCTAAGATTGACTAGTGTCTGAACTGAACCTCGAAGATCTAGCTGTTCGACTAAAGAAGTTTGCTGACGCGCGAGACTGGGAGAAGTTTCACACGCCAAAAAATTTGGCGATGGCGTTAAGCGTCGAGGTTTCAGAACTTGCGGAAATTTTTCAGTGGATGACGGCTGACGAGTCGGCGAATGTTATGAGTGATCAGAAATCTGCCGACGCTGTTAAAGACGAACTTGCAGATATTGCGCTTTATTTGGTGCGTTTGTCAGCGATTCTTAATGTTGACTTACTGGCTGAGGCGAACGCCAAAATTGATCGAAACGAAAAGCGTTTCCCGCCATCCAACTGAGAACCCTGCGACTTGGCGCGAGTGGGGGTGCGGGCGGCGTAGGTTGATCCTTATCGTGCGGCGTAACTGAATGCGATAGAAGTAGCTACTAAGGCTTGGTGGCTTCGAAGACCGAGAACACATAAGGCGCTGACTTTTCGTAGAAAGCAGTTTGTGTGAGCCCAATCGAGTTTTGCAGTGCGACATTGAACGACGGTGCAGTTGCCAGTTGGTCGAGGAGTTTTTTAAAACCGTCGAGGCCGTAAGTGGCAATCAGCCATTCGTACATGACTGCGCCGATGGCATAACCCATTTCAAAAGCCTCAACTGGAGTGTTTTCTTCTGTGCCAATCATCATTCTGATCACGTCGTCGACAGTTTTAACGTCGATCCAATTTCGATTCGCACTCTTGCGTGCCCAAACCTCGCGATCCATCGCGTCGGCACTCCAGCCGAGATTTCTGAACGCAGTGAAGAAGCTTGCCGTTCTGGCGCCGCCTTCGCGGAAGTGTTGAGGTTGAAGTTTGTTGTATTCACTTTGTGAACTAGGTCGTGAGCGACGGTTCTTGAACATTGCGTAATCTTGCACAACGTGAAAGAATTCGTGGCGCGCGACTTGGGGCCACTCGAAATTGATATAGGCGAGGTCAAGATAAGAAGCGGTACCAAGATAAATCTTGCCAGTCCATTCGCTGTTTGTCTCCCAGAAGCCGCCACCACCAGTTATAAACGGTCGCTCGTTCTTCGCTTCGAAGCGAGTGAAACTGCCAGGCAGGTTTTGTTGCAGCCATTGGTCGCTCTTGATGTATTCGCGATCTTGTTCGGTAATCAGGCTTACATAGACTTTTATCTTTGTCGTGAAATAGCTGTTCCATAATGCGGCAGCCGCATCAAGTTCGCGCTTGCTATGGCTAACGAGTGCAGCCGGAAATGAAGGTCGAATGTCGTAGATGAATTCGACATTCGGATGTGATGTGTCGCCTGATGTTGGATTTAACTCTGAATATGCCTTTTGTCTGATTGCTGAAAATGCTGATGCGCTGCGCGAGTCGGTCTCAAAATATTTGCCAGAGTCGGCTTTGCGAGTGAGAACACCATTGTTGAGGCCATAGATCATGGTGCCCTTATAACTAAGACTGTCGGCAGGAATTGTCGTCGTAGTTGTAGTGGTCTTCGTTGTCGTTGTCGTTGTCGTTGGCGAAACAAGTTGCGCTGCGCCCCAAGTTGACTTCTTGCCTTTTTTGACGCAGGTGTATTTCAATCCTTTGACAGTTTTTGTGGCGCCCGCTGGCGAGCAACTCGAACCAGGCTTGAGTGAAACTGATGCAGAAGTCGAGCTGGCTGCGAGCGCAAGCACTAAAACGGTGGAGGCTGAGATTGTGGCAAGTCTTTTCAAGAACTGACTACTTTTTTGATAGGTGACAATGACATTCGTATGCGTGTTTATTGTACGGCATAGTGAAATGCGATAGAAGTGGCTACTGCTAACCAGATTTGATACGGCACGAACGCTAATCCGAGTGTGAGAGACACGCGAAACGAGATAACGAGAAGCGGCGTGGTGAACGCAGAGGCGAGCACGAGTGCAACAGCTGATGCGATCAGTGAGTGCTGATTAAAAAACAACCATGCCCACGAGAGCGCGGCCACCACACTTAGTGCGAGACAAATCAACCAGACCAGTTGGTGAGTGCTTGAGAGGCGGTTGGCAACAACCCAGGTTGCGATGATCAGCAATGCAAAGTTGTAGGGCCAGATGAGCCCGATGACGATGCCGGGTGGTTGCCATGCAGGTTTTGTGAGCGAGCGATACCACTGTGAATCTGTGGCGACCAAGCGACCAGAACCGATGATGTATGCGGCGACAATTGCGGTGCCAAGGATGCCAACGATGTTGCGGCTCATACTCAAGTATGGCTTGCTGCAGCCGGGGGATTGGCGATCTGAGTTACCAGTAAGTTGGGCATTCGCGATACTGTGCGAGTGTGATTGCATCGCAAGAAGCTCGAATTGACTTCTACAAACAGTTCATTGATGGGTTTCAAATACTCTTCAGCGCGTTAGAAAATCGAGTCATAGAAGATGGCGACGGATGGCAGATTCGTCTCACCGAGTGGCCTTCTCCACTATTTAATCGAGTTGTTATTCACTCGGCCCGCCCTGAAGCGATGGTCGAGGTAAATGCAATTCTTGAGAAACACAAGGCCCCTGTTCTTATCAATCTCGTTGGTGGCGGGCTCGAGCACACTAAGGCACTGCAAGATGCGGGGTACACCTTGCGCAATACAACGCCTTTCATGATCTGGGTAACAGATGACTCGCAGGATAATTTTGCGTTGCGTGATGGCTTGTCGGTTAAGCATCTTGATGTATCGAGTCTTGATGTTTTGAAGCGGATCTATAAAGAGTCGTTTGGGTTCGGCGATGATGTCATCGAACTCATGGGAAGAATTCTCTTTGCTAATCCACTCGCTGCTACCTATGGATTGTTCAAAGATGACGAAATAGTCTCAGCTGTTATGGCCGTCAAATCTGAAGGGGATATTGGAATCTGGAACATGGCCACGCCGATAGCGCACCAGAAGCATGGATATGGCGAGCAACTACTTCGCCATGTTATGAAAAGTTATAAAGGTCTGGGCGCCGAGAAATTACTCTTAACTTCGAGCCCTGCCGGCAAAGCCTTGTATGACAAGTGCGGGTGGCAAACTCTCGACTATCTGCCCACATTTATTAAGTCTTGATTTGCGCGAAATTTGTTTGTAAGGTCGCTTTAGCCCTTCACATCTTCGTGGATCGCTTCGAGCGAACGGGAGAATGCAATGAGCCAAGACACAGCAGAAGTAACCAGAGTGATAAATCTCTACATTGATGGTGCGGGCAATGGAAACGCTGATCAACTAAACGAGGCCTTTCATAAGAATGCACGTTGGTTCGGTTCGGTCGACGGTGTTGATTATGACCTGGATAAAGAAGGTTTCGTTACATACATGGTCGGCGCACCAGGCAAACCTTCAAGTGCGAAGATTGTTGATATTCAGATTGTTGGCGCTGCCGCTACAGCAACAGTGAAAGAAGAAGGATTCTGGGGGACGCTTTCGTTCACCGACTATTTTCAGTTAGCAATTCTTGAAGGCCGCTGGCAGATCACCTGCAAAACATTTGCCCACACCGGCGGTACGCACGCTTAGTTGACGTTGCGGTTGCTGGCGTCGAGATGTCAAATACTTTGCTGAGTTGTTTGATCGTTGGTTTGGTGATTATCGCGATCCGCAGCCCACGTTGATAGCACAATCCATATTGCACAAACACCGCAGATAGACCAAGCGAGGCTGCGAATGAGGTTTGCTGTCATCAATTGTTGATGCACTGATTTATCAAAACCGTTGGCAAGTTTGCCGTGTGCTGGTGCCGACCAAAAACCGCTAATCACGAGGACCACAGCCATTGCTGCACCATTGAGAATTGCCGGCACCCGCAAAGTTTTTAATCCGCCAAGAAATGCCAATGCGAGAACGCCGATCAGTGTGAAACCTTCGGTGAGCCAAGGTATGAGAAGCAGCCTGCCGATTCGTTCGACGTGTTCGTTTTGAAAGGCGACATATGTTGTTTCGCCGACATTGGCGAACAAGGGGTAGTGAACATAGTGAATTGTCCAGATCAGCCCGACCATAAACATTGTCGAAGCAAAATGAGCGATAATCAGCGGGCGCGCGTTGCGTTGCAGGGCTTTCATGACGTCAGGCTAATCGCATATTGAAATATCATGACTCTGTGAAAGTGATCTCGTGAGCGTGCCATTGTTCGTCGCCCAAGAAATCGGGCGCACCCTAGTTGACGAAAATAAATGGATGCCGACTGTCACCATCGATGTGTCGCAGTCGCCCGCGGTTGCAGACCTTGCCCGAGTTCATGCCATAGAAGGAGTAGGCGACGTCAGCACCCATGCGATTCGCCAAGATGACGCTGTCGTGCTTGGTGTGCAAATGACGAGCCCGGTGCGGGCAATGTTTGCGGTGGCTTTTAGTTATGTGCAACACCGAGAGTTTCTCAAAGATGTTGCAGAAGCGGGCGCTCTGATATTTGCAACAACAGATGTAGAAAATGCACATGACGATCAACCTTTGTGGCTGAGTGTCGACATTGACGGCAGCGCGCTACTCGAAACTCTCAGAAACTAAGGCAACCCCCGAAGAGGCTTGGGGCGAAACTGTATTAGCGAATCAGCATCCAAGTTTCACCCGTGTCGGTGCTTTTATAAACTTTGTTTTCAGCAGTAAGTGCGTAGACAATATTCGGATCAATCTTGCTTAAAGCAATATGCAGCATTAATTCTTGATTGAAACTTTCGTTTATTTTCGTCCAAGTCTTGCCAGCATCGATGCTCTTTCCTAGACCTCCCAATTTTTCGCTGAATGCAAAGAGAATGTTTGAGTCTTTGAGATGAACTGCAATAACCGAAACAGCACCACCTGATAATTCTGGAGAGAGGGGAGACCAACTTACGCCTTTGTCTCGGCTGACCATCACCCCTTGTTCTTGCGACGAAGACGCATACACCACATTTTCGTCTTGAGAGTCAGCCACGATATTTATTGGTGATATTTCAGAACTCACAATTTGCCAATTTGCACCTTGGTCAGTGCTGCGCTGCAGACTCTCTTCAAACCATCCAAACATGAGGCTTGGATTTACCGGGCTGATTGTCATTGCGTGAAAATCAACCGGACCGTTTTCACCGTCTGATACTTTGACCCACGTAAATCCGCCATCCTCGGATTTTTGAAAGCCGATATTGCCGCCAGTTCTTGGATGACCGCTCGAAAAGAACATGTTCGCATCAGTGGGGTGTGCCGAGAATCCCATAAAGTCATCGCCGCTTGTACCCACTTGGTAAAGGTCTTTGTCTTGTATCAAAACGAGAAGACCATGGTGTGTGGCGATATACAGCTTGTTTGGATCAAGCACATCAACGGCTAAACCATGTCCATGTGTGATGGATTGTGCCGGAGTGAGAGTAGTTGACGCAGCGTTGTTGCTGGTGTTGTTGCCGGTGTTGTCGGCACTCGTGTTGTTGGTACTCGTGCGATCTCGCAATGTGAAAAGCGAAATTGTGCCACCAATGACTACTAACACAATGAACAGTCCAAGATATTTTTTCAAATTCATTTTTAACTTCATACTCAGATCATTTTAGACGAGGTGAACCGACTGACGGGGTCGCGTTGCTTGAAACGTTCAGAATGCATCCGTATCCGTTGCTCAAGATGTCGAGAGATTACAGGTGAATTATGATGGGGCAGTGCAAGTTTTCGCAGAGCCTAAAAGTCGCCTGAGCTGGTTTGTTTTGCACCGGCGTAAAATAAAGCTAATTCTTCTCGCCATTGTTTTATTGTGTTTGGTGCCTTCAAAAGATTTGGTTGGTGCGCGATCACAAATAATTTCTGAGCGAAGAATCATTGGATCATCTGTTGAGGGTCGTGCTCTCGAGGCATTTCGGATGGGTGACCCGAAAGGTGTCACTGTTGTCGTCGTCGGGGTTATTCATGGCGATGAAGATGCCGGATTGTTAATTACCGATCAACTAGTCACCATGGATATCCCAAAGGGAATAAACCTGTGGGTTGTGCCAACAATGAACCCAGACGGCACCGCTCTTGACCGACGAGGCAATGTCAACAGAGTCGATCTCAATCGCAACTTTCCGTATAACTGGGCGAAAATGGGCAAGCCCGGTTACTGGCAGTACGCGGGCCCGGGTCGTGCATCTGAACAAGAAACAAAAGCAATGGTCGCATTTATGCGCGAGGTCAAACCTGCGTTAGGTATTTGGTATCACCAAGATCTGAATATTATTTCGCCGGGTCAGGGACTTGAGGGCAAATTGCGTAACGCATATTCGCGCTCAACGGGCATACCGATTAAGCGAATTACGGGCGGGCGTTATACCGGGGTTGCTGCCACGTGGCAGAAAAATACTCTGCCCAACAGCATTGCGTTTGTGGTCGAGTTGGGTAAGACACTTAATATCGTCGAAGCAAAAGTGCACGCCGATGCGGTGCTGAACATCGCATTGATATTGCGAGATGCCATGCCGCGCAACTAGTCACCAATGTTGCAACCACCCGCAAAAAATCGGGTGCGCGGGTGGTGAGGTTTGCGGCGCAGGTTGATCCGCTAAAAGACTTGGTGAGTCTGAAATTAGATAGCGACCTTGACTTCGTATAAGTGATAAACGAGATTGCCCGTGGCCACATTGACGTTGCCGGCGGCGACGGCTTGCACCTTGTTCAACCATTTGTACTTTTCGCTGCCGGTTTGAAATGTTGGTGCCGTGGCGATGAGGCCAGTGGTCGGGTCACTGCGTCCTTGATATTCGACGTGAATGAATTCGCCGTCGTCGGTCTTAAGTGTCAGGCGTACGTCAAGTGCTGAGACGTCTTCGTTGACGTTGAGCCAATCAGCGGCGCCAACATTGGCCAGCGTTGCGTTGAGTTTTTCTGACTTAAGTTCGATCGACAACACATTGCGGATCATGCGGTTGCCCTTTGGCCCGACGCCGACATCGGCGAGTTCGCCCAACTTGACGCGCATCACGCCCATTGGGCGCAAGGTTGCAGTGGGTATTGTGACGCCGTCGATCACCAAACAATAGTCGCCCAACAAGTGCGACGGGCTCAAATAACTTCGACTAGCGAGTAACTCAGCCCTCAGCCCGTCGGTCCGGCTGAGCCCGGCCCGCCGCGGCGTCACCCAAGCGCAGCCCGCGAGTGGTGTTGCGTTCACCGCAAACACCCTCGGGTTACTATCACTTCAATCGTCGCGCTATCCGCGTCACCAAATCTTCGTTCATAGGGGTGTTGTTATGGCAAGTATTCAAGTAGATGAGTTTCTATTGGCTCTGCGAACCCTGACAAAAAATCCGATGGCCGAATTTCGCGACGGGCAACGTGATGCGATCGAAGTTTTAGTAAACGACAAAGCGCGAGTGATTGTGGTGCAGCGCACAGGGTGGGGAAAGAGTGCGGTGTATTTCGTTGCTACTCATCTGTTGCGTAAGCAAGGGTTAGGACCAACTCTTATTGTGTCGCCATTGCTTGCGTTGATGAATAATCAGATTGATGCAGCGAAGCGGTTAGGTTTGCGGGCGTACACAATAAATTCAGTAAATGATCTTGCGGTGGGCGAACTCGTGTCTCTTCTTGACGCTGACGACGTCGATGTGTTGTTGATTTCTCCAGAACGTCTAGCTAACCCAGAATTTTCCGACAAGGTTATGCCTCTCGTAGGTCGTCGGCCAGGCTTAATCGTGATCGACGAGGTGCATTGCATCTCAGATTGGGGCCACGACTTTCGGCCCGATTACCGCAGACTTGGCCAAGTTATTGGTCGACTCCCAAAAGGTATTCCGGTGCTTGGCACAACTGCAACTGCTAATGACAAAGTGATTGCCGACGTATCACAACAACTCGGCGATGGATTACCTGTTCTTCGTGGGCCGCTCAAAAGAGATGGGCTCGCATTGAGCGTGCTTGATTCACCAAATCGTGCGACTCGACTTGTCTGGCTCGACAAAAACCTCGAGAACCTACCCGGTACCGGAATCATTTATTGCCTCACACAACGAGACGTTGATCTAGTCGCTGGTTACCTCATGAGTCGTGGCCATAAAGTTTCGCGTTATCGGTCAGGTGACGACATCACGCAAGAAGAGAAAGACGAGTCACTCCGACAGCTTCTAAATAATGAAGTGAAGGCAGTCGTGGCGTCAACCGCATTAGCAATGGGTTATGACAAACCAGACGTTAGTTTTGTGATTCACTACCAGTCAACCGATTCGCTCGTCGGTTACTACCAGCAGGTTGGTCGTGCTGGTCGAGCTTTACAATCTTCACTTGGTGTCATGATGCGTGGTTCTGAAGATAAAGACATTCATGCATATTTTAGAAATGGTTCGTTTCCAAAAGAAGAAGTCATCGCTCAGATTCTGTCTGTGTTCGAGAATACTGATGGACCACTTTCAACTATCGCAATTGAAAAACAAGTCAACCTCAAATCTGGGGCGATAGAGAATGCTATGAAACAATTGCATGTTGAAGGAGTTGTAGACCGAGTTAAATCGAAGACTTACGCCCGCACTCTAAAGAAATGGGTGTATCCAAAAGATCGGGTTGAGCATACGTTGGCATCAAAATCACGTGGGGCAGATGAAGTTATTGAATATTGCAACACAACTGAATGTCGTATGCGTTTTTTGGTTAGTCATCTCAACGACAACGATTTGTCTTCTTGTGGCATCTGTGACAACTGCACAGGTGTCAAAATCACCGCAAATTTTACGACAATAGAAATAGCCGTCGCACAGGTGTATTTGCAAAGCGGATATCTAACTATTGAGCCCCGCAAGAGAAATTGGGACAATAAAAACATTCCGATTAATGAGCAACTTATGGAAGGTCGATGTTTGAGCAAATGGAAGGACGGCGGCTACGGGGACGAAGTCGCAAAAGGCAAGCAGGGCGATCATCATTTTGGGGATGAAATTGTAAATGCTGTCGTTGAAATGATTTCAGACTGGAAGTTGGTCGAACGCCCGAAATGGATGACATGTATCCCATCTGCACGGAGTGGCGACCTAGTACCCAACATTGCGCTTCGAATTGCAAAACAACTCGGTATTCCATTTTTGCAAATTGTCGCCAAAAAGAATTTGACCGAGCCACAAAAAGTTATGGCGAACTCAGCCCATCAAGGTGCCAATGTCAGCGGTGCATTCACAATTAATGGAGCATTGCTAGACGGGCCAGTTTTTCTGCTTGATGATCTAGTTGATTCGCGTTGGACGCTCACCGAAGTGGGTCGTTTATTGAGGCAATCAGGAAGCGGAAACGTATATCCACTAGCGTTGGCGTCAACCCAGTCAGGAGATTCTTGAAACATGACCAATGATTCGCTTGCCGTTTTGTTGATGACGAACCGCCTGGTTGATGTTGATGCTGCTCCTTTAACTGCTCGTGAGATCTGGGGGTTATACGACAAGATTCCACAAATTGGGCAAGTTTTAGAGGTTTCTGCACATGAATTAGTTAGCGACTATGCGATTGAATTCAACGAGGCTGAACGAATAAAAAAGTTGTGCGATGCAGCAACCGCATTTGTATTTGAAATGAAGCGATTAGAAGATTCAGGAATTAGGGTTTTGTCGTTTTTGGATGAGGATTTTCCAAAGCGTGTAACAAATGTTTTAGGTAATAAGTCGTCTGCGTTTTTGTTGGTCGCAGGCAATACTGACTTATTAGAAAAGACTGGACGTGGAATCGTCGGCTCGCGCGACGCTGGTGAAGAAGCAATCGCCGTGGCTCAGTCTGCGGCAAATGCTGCGATCAGGCAAGGAGATGTCGTCGTTAGCGGTTTAGCCAGGGGCATTGATCGAGTCGCTATGACGGCCGCACTTGAAGTTGATGGCCAAGTAGTCGGTGTACCAACTGAAGGTCTTCGCACAATCGCGAATACAAACGAAATCAGGAACCTCGTTCATGAAGGCAAAATCTGTATGGTTAGCCCGTATGGTCCTGATGTTCGATTTTCGGTTGGATTGGCGATGGGCCGTAATCGATTCGTCTATGCGCTATCTGAATCGACGCTCGTGGTTGTATCTGATCTTGAAAAAGGTGGAACCTGGGAAGGTGCGAAAGAAGCACTCGCCGGCAAGTTTGCCCAAGTCGATGTATGGGCAGGCGATGGTGCAACCGATGGCAACCGTGGGCTATTAAAACTTGGTGCATCCGCCGTGAGTTCACGAGATGAGTTTTGGGTTTCTGGTTATATCCCTGCTCAAGTTGTCTTGAAGACTGCGCAACCGACTCTTTTTTAGTCGCCAACCCTCTGAGTAGCATTTGGTTGTGCAGCGCATGATCTCGCTTGACAACACGATTGAAATTGATGCGGCGAGCCGGCACAGTTTTGCGCGCAACGGGCACGCGGTGGTGCGCGGTCTTGCATCGGCGCAAGAAGTCGGCGAGTATTTGCCGGCGATAAAAAGTGCGACACAGTTGTTGCGCGGCGATGAGCGACCAATGAGTGAGCGCGACACTTATGGCAAGGCATTTATTCAATCCATGAATTTGTGGACTATTGACACAACAGCCCGCGAGTTTGTGATGGCCAAAAGATTCGCCAAAGTTGCGGCAGATTTGATGGGTGTCGACGGCGTGCGTTTGTATCACGATCAGGCTTTGTTTAAAGAGCCGGGTGGTGGCATTACCCCGTGGCATCAAGACCATGTTTATTGGCCGCTTGATACGACCAACACGATCACAATGTGGATGCCGCTTGTTGATGTGCCGAACGAAATCGGTTCGGTGGTGTTTGCGTCGGGCAGCCATGAGCGCGGCGATCTTGGTGGTTCTGAAATTGGTGACGACTCGCAAATGCATTTTGATCGTTTGATTGAGCGCGAGAAGTTTGATCTTGTGTCGTATGCGCCGATGCGTGCGGGCGACGCGAGTTTTCATGCGGGATGGGTGCTGCATGGTGCGCCAGCCAACGAGACGGCGACAATGCGTTCGGTGATGACGATTATTTATTTCGCCGATGGTGTGCGGGTGGGTGAGATCGACAGCCCGATGCGTCGTCGCTTAACCCATTGCTCTGGTCGCGCCAATAACTTTTAGATCTCCCCTCGCCGAACAAATGAAGATTGTGCCGACGAACTAATTCGCACTGGTTAGTTTTTGCTGCTGAGCACAGAATTAACTAGTGCCGCCAACTTGTCGTCGGGGACGCTCGCGTTGTAGTCGTCGCGTCCGAGAACGACGATTGACATTTTGTTTGGCAACGAGACAGCTTTGTTGCCGCCGGCGCAACTCATTACTCATTGTTGGAGTGAAAATGTCGGCCGCCAACCATGCGCTGAGTGGGGTTGAAAGACAAAAATCGGCGAATGTACTCATTGCGTGAGACGACGCTTCTGTACTTTGCCGAGTGCATTGCGCGGCAACTCGTTGACCCGCGTGATCAAGCGTGGACGCTTGTGCGGCGCAAGCTGGTTGGCAATATGATCCATTAAGACTTCGTCGGTCAGATCTGTATCTGGTTCAACAACGATCCATGCCGCAATGCGCTCGCCGAGGTCGTCGTCGGGGATGCCGAGTACGGCAGCTTCGAGAACAGCAGGGTGTTCAAGCAGTGCAGCCTCGATTTCGCCCGCGCCTACCCGGTACCCACCTGTCTTGATCAGGTCGGTCGAGCTGCGACCCGCTAGGCGAAGCACGCCTTCATTATCGAGCGAGCCAACGTCGCCCGTCCGAAACCAGCCATCGCGGAACGACTCAGCGGTCGCCAACGGATTGCCGAGGTAAGCATCAAACATTGCTGTACTGCGCAACTCGACGTTACCAATCATGTCCCTATCTTTGACCTGCAGCGTGTTGCCGGCATCGTCGGTGATGCGTAACTCAACACCGGGCAGTGCGGTGCCGACAGCGCCTGGAATGCGCGGGCCATCAAAGCGTGCACTCGCAATCATCAACGCTTCGCTCATGCCATAGCGTTCGACAATTTGTTGACCCGTCGTCGCAGCATAGGCCTCATGGATTCGAGCAGGTAGAGCAGCAGAGCCCGAGACGATCAGACGGGCTCCGCGCAGGGCCGAAGCAATTGTTGGGTTGGTTTGGGCGGCCGCGAGCAGGCGGCCATGCATTGTTGGTACAGCAAACAACATGGTTGCACCGTCTTCGAGAGCAGCCGCGATCGCTTCAGGCGTGAAACGCCCGACGTGGCGCACACCGCCACCAAGACGCAGCGGGCCAAGTAGTCCAAGTACGAGTCCATGGACGTGGAAGAGCGGCAGTGCTTGAGCGACGATGTCGGTCTTCGTCCACGCCCATGCATCCGCGAGTGCGTCAAGGTTGGCTGCGATCGCGCGACGCGACAGCACAACACCTTTTGGGGGTCCGGTTGTGCCCGACGTGTAAACGATAAGCGCTGGCAGATCGAGGTCGGGTTCGTCTATCGGAAGTGGCGCACGGGCAGTCGGATCAATCACTATCCGAGCCAACGAATCGAGTGCCGCGGGTAGCTCCGCTGTCGCTGAAATTAACAAAGCCTCAGGTGCGCTGTTGCCCGTCTCATGGGCTAATTCAACATCACCCGAATTAGGGTTGAGAGGTATAACCGTGACGCCAGCAACGAGCGCACCCGCAACACCAATACCGGTTGCGAGTTCGGCAGTGCACCAAAGAGCGACGCGACTCAGGCCGGCGAGCGAAACCGCGACTGCGCCGACTGCCCCAGCGAGTTCTTCGCCTTCAATACTTTCGCCCGCAATCGCAAGAGAGGCAGAGGCGATTCCGGAGAGCAACGGGGTTGTCATGGCTCATGAGTATAGATCAACCAAAGAAGCGTGGCGGCAGCGTCTTGGTCAGGAGTCATCAGCGGTAATAAAGATTGAGGTGTCTAGTCGCGAGATTAGTTAGCGATGATGACAGAGTCCCATAAATATGCCATAGTCAAGTTGTGGTTCGAGGCATGGTGCGTAGCCGAGTTTGCACACAAGTTTTTCTTACACGATGCGCGAGTTTCAGTTAGAGAGCCAAGACGTGCGCGCTGCTCAGTTGCTCGCTGGGCTTATTGACGATTGTCGCGGTTAGTCGCGAACAGGGGTCGGCTAAGTTAGTAAATACCTGAGGAGGTGTTATGAAACTAGGTCCTGGTATTTCATTTTCATGGAAGCGTGCGTTGGGTGTAACAAAGGCAAAGCGTCGCGTGTCGCGAAAGACGGGCATACCGATGTCGCGCACGGGTCGCCAATCAAAACTCGGCAAGTTATTGGGGATGAAGTAACAAACCCGAATGCAAAAGTTATTTATTGATAAGTGGCGGTGGCGGATTGCTCTTTTTGTAGGTGCGAACTTTATTGGTGCCGCAATTTCGCCGAGACTCGCGGGTCCGTTTGCTTTTGCGATGGGTTTATTTCTCGTGATACGCATCTTAAAAATAAAGCCAGTTGAAGAGTTCAAAAACTTTAAGTCATCACGGGTCGTCACGAGAACAAAATCAATTATCGACGCTGAGATCGTCGACCTAAAAGAGCGAGTTACTTTTTACTCGACGTACAAAGAGCAACCTGTCGACGCGTCGTCAGATAGCGGCATTGTGCTGCAGGCCGACGAACATGCGATCGCAATTGCATCAGAGGTGGGGCTAATTGAAAGCCGAAGTTCTGGTGGCGTAGCCGAGCCGACTTTGGTCGACGAGGGCAGGTTTTTGGTTACCGATCAGCGCGGTGTGTTTATCGGCAACAATGAAACCAGAGAGTTTGTGTGGTCAAAGTTGGTTTCGCATCAGGCCGAGCCGCTGGCCAGCGCGATGGTGTTGTATCTGTCGTTGTCGAATCGCCAGAAAGTTTCAGGCATCGGCATGGATGCAAAAAGTGTTAAAGACGTTCAACAGCGGATCGAATTTGCGGTTGCGGTTGGTCTTGAGCGCGAAGCCCAGTTTCTCGCCAAACTGAAAACTCAGATCGCCGCACTTGAGGTCGAAAAAACCACCGCACCCGACTGACCAGCCCTGCGCACTGGCGCGCGAGTGGCCCAGCGCCGCCGCAGCGCCACCCAAGCCCAGCCCACGAGTGGCTGTGCAAGCGACGGTGGTTAATCCGCTGAGAGACGTTTCTATACATATATATAGGTATATATATGTCGATATCCGGGATTTCGCTCATGCTTGCTTTATCTTTGGTGCCGCAAAAGCGATCGTTGCTCCACATCATTAGACAGACTCGACGATGAAACTCTCACAAACACGGACCAAATTTTAGGTTTCAGGGCAGATGGGGTGAATCTAGAATCCCATAAACTGCGGTGTAGAGTTACCATAAGTTGCGGTATAAATTAGTCGCAAACTGCGGTGCACTCATCGCAGAGCAAGTGAAAGCATGTCAACTCGTTGCAACCTTGATGGTCATCTGTTGGGACATAGGCAGACCGTAGACCTATATATAGGTATGGAGAGAGGTCGGTGGAAGGTAGTGCTCAGCAACAGTCGGAGCAGGTTTCGCCGTTCCATGTTTGTCGGCCTTCGTTGATGGCGAGTGCTGCGATTGCCAGTGCGGCAATCGGGTCAGCCCACCACCAGCCAATGGTGGCATTGAAGATCAATCCGCCGAGCAGGATTATCGATAAGTAAGCGCAGAGTTTGGTTTGGTTGCTGTCGGCGACGACAGTGCTGCTGCCAAGTTGTTCACCAGTATGTCGTTTAGCACGGGCAAGTATCGGCATCACGATTACTGAAGTAACTGCTAAGCCAATGCCAACGAGTGACGTATCCGGTTTTGATTGACCGATCAGGTTAAACAGTGCCCGGACGGCGACATAACTGGCGAGCAGATAGAAGCTCAGAGCAATGAGTTTTAGTGCGATGCGCTCACGATCTTCGGATGTGCGATTCAGTTGCCAGACAATCACGAGGGCCGAAAGCACTTCGACTATCGAGTCGAGCCCGAATCCGATGAGAGCGATCGAGCCTGCAGCAGATCCGGCAACAATTGCGACTACTGCTTCGATCACGTTGTAGACGATTGTTGCCCAGGCCAACCAGCGCGCACGGCGCAACAAATTTATCGAGGCGCCTGCGCTCACCATGTCAACTCGTCGCAACCTTGATGGTCATCTGGTTCGACCTGCAATGTTGCATGGGTGATGCCATGTCGCTCGGCAAGTAGAACACGGGCTTGATCCAACACACTGTGGGTGTCCACACCAGAAGCGACCATCAGATGAGCGGACGCGACATCCATCTCTGAGGTCAGTGTCCATACATGCAAATCATGCACATCGATTACCCCAGCAATGGTGGCGAGATCAGCCTGAAGCGACGCGACATTGAGATGTTCTGGAGCCGATTGAACCAGCACGCGAATTGCCGTGCGTCCAAGTTTGTATGCCCTCGGCAAAATAAATAATCCGATCGCCGCACCGATTAGCGGATCAACCCATGTCCACCCGGTGATGCCCCAGATGATCGCCGCGACGATTACTCCGACCGAGCCGAGCATGTCCGACATCACCTCAAGATAAGCGCCTCGTACATTAAGACTTTCCTTCGATCCGGCGCGCAACAGTTTGAATGCGATCACGTTGATGACCAAACCGATTACGCCTACGACGAGAACTGGCGTAGATGCCACATCACGTGCAGTACTTAAACGGTTTATTGCCTCGAATCCGATATAGCCCGCGACTCCGAACAGCAATATGGCATTTGCTAGCGCGGCAAGAATTTCAAGTCGGTATAAACCGAATGTTCGCTGTGGATGGTTTCGTGTATTTGACGCTGCTTGTATCGCGGCCAATGCCATCCCGAGCCCGAGCACGTCGGTGGCCATATGGCCAGCGTCGGACAACAATGCCAACGAACCAGTAACGAATCCGGTGATGACTTGCACAATCAGGAACGCAAAAGTTAATCCAAGTGAGGTCAACAACGGTCGAACATGTCGGGCACCAGCGCGCAGCGCGGTTGCGCCGTGATTATGACCGTGGTTGTGAAGCTGACTGTTTTCAGTGCCGCTCATTTGCGACCATCCAAATCAGGGTGTCCATGCTCAACAGCGAGTTCGAGTTCACATAACAGTCGCAACGCTCGCTCTAGTTTGCGGTCAGCAATCTCGTAACGGATTTGACGGCCTTCGCGCGTTGCGAGTACCAATCCGCAGCCGCGTAGACAAGACAAATGGTTCGACACATTCGCCCGACTTTCGCCCAACTCGTCGGCAAGATCGGCAGGGTACGAAGGCCCGTCAAGTAAGCGCACCAGAATATGTCGTCGAACTTCATCGGCCAACGCTGTGCCAACTCGACTAAGCGTGTCTAGCCGAATATCACGACGAACATCACCTCGAGCGGTAGTAACCATTGACTCAGGATAGTACATCATTCACTGTATTACAGCCTTCACTGAATTATTAAAGTTTGCTCAGTCGTGGAATGAAATCTTGAGCCACGCGTCGGCCAAATCGCCACCTGCGGGCGGTTCAATTAGAGTGTTATCTAATCCGATAACACTTTGGCTACACTGAATCTATGACTGGGGCAGACACAATTACCCACGCGCGCGTACGTGCAGGCATTTCGAAACGCGAGTTGGCGCGCAGGGCACACACATCGCCGGCAGCAATTGTTGAATACGAGTCGGGGCGACGCTCACCAACAGTTGACACACTTGCTCGACTAATTGACGCTTGTGGGATGGGATACAACATCACGTTGTATTCAACCGCGACGCGCGAACGTCGTAATATGGCTGGCAAGCGATTGTCGCAGGTGTTGGCGCTCGCCGATGCGTTGCCACACCGAGTGGCTTCGCGTAAGTGTGGGTTCGCAGGTTTTAGGCAGTTGACGCAGCAACAGTCTCAGCCGCAGTAGCTTGCGCAATGAATTCTCTCGAGCGAAAAATTGTCGGAGTACACACGATGTTGACTAGCGCCGCTTTGCCGCATGCATTTGGTGGGGCGTTGGCATTGGCGTTTTATACCGGCGAACCCCGCGGTACACGTGACATCGATGTCAACATTTTTCTGCCCGTTAGCAAGATCGATGTTGTGCGATCTGCATTCGCCAAACGAATCGAAATTACTGATACGCAAGTCTCAGATGCTTTAGCCAACGACCAAGTCAGGGTTTTTTGGGAGGATACGCCGATCGACATATTTTTTAATGTCGCCGAATTTCATGACGATGTGATGCTTGGTATCGAACATCACAAGTTTGCCAAGATAATCATCCCCGTTCTTGGAGCAGACGCCCTGACTGTGTTCAAGGCAATGTACAACCGAACAAAAGACTGGGCCGATATCGAAGCGATGCTCGAAGTAAATTCAATTGATAAATCTCGTGTAATCGGGTGGCTGGTGCGTCTGCTTGGTGTTGATGACCCACGAACCCGCAAATTTATTTCGTACTAGTTTCGCGGCGCCAGCACCCACCCGATTTACGCGAATATTTGCAATTGTTACACGGCTCGGGCATACTTATGGGGTACCACCCCAGATGCTTCGGCCGCTGGGTTCAGACCCGCCTTACCGGCGGGTCTTTGTTTTACCAGCCATCAGGACGGGTAATGATTCCTCGGGAATCCGTAATCGATACCGGCATCTGGCAAGAAGTAAGTGCGCCTACGCGAATCTTCCTGACTTCGCTCGCGACCTTCTTTAATGCGACGGCAGACTCCTTGTGACCTCGTGGATTCACCACCACAACTCGTTTTCCTAATTCTTGAACTGCCATGCGAATTGGTTCACATAAATCTGAGTCATTAGAAATTACAAGTGCGACATCAAATTTGTCGCGAAAGACATCGGCGATCAGGTGAACACCGAGATTGACATCGGTTGCTTTTTCTTCAATACGCCAAACCGGAACGGAGACATTGCCATCGGTGTGCAACATAAGTTTCAATCCCAGTGCACGGATCAGATTTCTGCGCAACATTCCCGGACTGTCAACCAAGGGCATTCTCTTCTTTTGAGTCTGGAATTGACCTAGGACAATTTCGATCATGGGATCTGCGGCAAGCGCACGAAGGTAGACCTGTTGCCTTTGTCCGAGTTGGGGATCGGTTTCAGGCGAAGTCACATTCGCCGTGTAGTACTTAACTCGAAGGAGTTCTCCTTTTGGCCAAAGTTTGCAACTTAATGCAACGAGATCAAGCCACTTCCATGACACCTGTTGTTTATTCGACTTGACGAGTTCTTTTGCGCCGTGGTAAAGATTGAAACCATCGACATATGTGATTACTCGCGTCATCCGCAGATCATATGTGAGGGGTGTTCAAGCCAATAAAAAGGTTTTGCACTGCTGAAGTAGATTTGAGCGATGAGAAGAGTTGCGCTCGGGTTCACGTTTTGCGTCGCACTGCTGTTGGCGGGGTGTGGCGGGTCTGGCGGTTCTAGCGGCGGTGAAGGCGAAGTTGACAGCAGTGGTGGCGGGTCGCGAACAATAAACGGAGTAGTCGTCGAGGCTGGCGCTGAATTAGCTGGTGCAAACTTGGCGGGTGCAGATTTGTCTGGCGCATATTTGGTGGCAATCAATCTCGCTGGCGCCGAATTGACAGGCGCTAACTTGTCGGGCGCCGATCTGTCGGGGGCGAACTTTTATGATGCGAACTTGTATCAAGCCAACTTGAGTGGCGCAAATTTAAATATCGCCAATTTGCATCGCGCCGATTTGGTTGACGCCGACTTGTCGCGCGCCGATTTGACTGGCGCTGATTTGTCGGGAGCATTTATGCTGAATACCAATTTGCGCGAAGCGAACTTATCTGGAGCTGACTTGTCGCGCTCGAATTACACGACTGCTGATTTCACCGGTGCAACGATGCCCGACGGCACGAAGTATGCGGGCAAATAAACTCGCACTTTCTAAATCCTGAACTGCCATGCGAATTGGTTCACATAAATCTGAGTCATTTGAAATGCGAGTGCGACATAGAGCAGCGGAGTAAGGTTTGTGCAATACGCCGAACGATAAAAGGGGTTGCGATGAAACGAATTCTTTTAGTGTCTGCAATTATCGCATCAACCTTCGCTTTACAACTTGGTGGTGACACTGTGCTGGCAAATACTCAAGTAACGCCGGCTGCTCAATCTGTGAGTGGTGTCGTTGGCTCTGCGATCACCGCGACCACTGCGTATACCGTCACAGGAATAAGCGGTACCAAAGTATTTGTGATTAGCCCAACTCTTCCGGCAGGTTTGTCAATGAACAGCTCAACTGGTGTCGTGTCTGGTACTCCGACGGCTTCTAGTGTGGCGTCTAACTACACAGTGACAGTCTCAGACGGTGCGACTTCGGCGACAGCAACAGTCACAATCGCAATTTCAGGTACCGCAACGCTTTCGCCTGCCACCCAGACTGTGACGGGCCGAGTCGGTTCAGTGATTACTTCGACGACTGCGTTCACTTCAACAGGTCTTGGCACTCAATACTTCTCTATTGCCCCAGCCTTACCTGCAGGTCTTTTATTTAGTTCGTCAACGGGTGTACTTTCTGGCACTGCAACTTCGGCAAAAGATGCAACAACCTATGTTGTTACAGCCGCCGATGGCACCAACTATGCGATAGCAACATTGCGATTGACGATCGCGGCCGTACCCATAATGACTCCAGCGAGTCAGGCTGTTTCTGGTGTTGTCGGCACGGCGATTGCGACGACAAGTGTTTTTGCTGCACCAACTGTCACGGGCACCAAGACTTTCACGGTGTCACCGGCTTTGCCAACTGGTTTGACTCTAAGTGCAACCACGGGCGCAATCTCAGGAACACCGACTGTCGTGTCGACGCAGACTACTTATATAGTCACGGCGACAGATGGCACCAACTTTGCAACTTCGACGCTGACTATCGTTGTCGCGGCGACAACGATAACGACAACTACAACTGCAACTACAATTGTGCCGACTTCGACACAAGGCTGTCTCGTGCCCGCGATCAGTGGTCGAATCTCGAGCACCGTTGATGTTGCCAATTCGGCACTGCCATCAACTCAGTTTGCCTGTTCAATTCGAATCGGTATTCGACCATCAAAGGCCGTCGTTGTTGCAGTCGCACATCAGGGCACGACCGTGAACAAAACTGTTGCAAGTTATTCGGTCGCGCTTAAACGTCTGAACGGCGGTTCGATCGTGAGACTATTGAACATTGGCGCTACGCCAAGTGTGCTCAGCGCGGGTTACGCGGGGTTGAAGGCCGGTACTTGGTCTGTCACAATTACTGCCTTGTCGGCGACTAGCGCGACCGTTGCGACATTTGACTCGGCACCGTTCAAAGTTGGGTGATAGAGGTTTAATGCTCGGCGGATAACCTTTACGACTACAAGTAGCGAATCGCGCAACTTGAACCTGCCAAATTAATAAAAGAAAAGAGTGTTTTAGTTATGGGAACATGCGGATGCGGATATACAACTGATGAACAAAAGAATTGCAACGGAACACACAAAGTCGTAGCAGCGGTAAAAGCCGATCTTGCAGCGGCACTCGCGGCAAAAGGTCAAACCGAAGCCTCCGAGTATGTCAAGACTTTCAAAAAGATAGTTAGCAGTTAGCTCTTCGAAGCGACTCTCGACCCTGGCGGGCCTAACTCGCCAGGGCAACGCAGAATTATTTTTTTGCGAACAATGCCAGATGGGCTGCGCCGTCGTGACTAATTTCTGGGCAAGCCGTTGGCAGAAACATCTCAGTTGCGTGCATCGTGCCCATTATTAGTCGGCACCGCGCGGCAACGCCAGCCGCTAAAAGTTTTCGGTAGAAGAATATGTTTTCATCTCGCAATGGATCACATTCGTTTGCGCTAATCACAACTGGCGGTAAACCTTTTAGATCTGAGTCTTGGGCAAAGTAAGGCCATGCGAGTGGATTTCGCTGTTCTAAATGCTCGATTCCGTAGCCGAGCACAGGGCCATTGCCGTTGAGGTCTAGCAAGATTTTGTTGTTTTCAATAAAACTTGGAAAAGCATCGTTGGGGTAGTCACCCATCAAGTAGGGACAAAATAAATAGAGACCAGCTATCAACTTAAGTTCATTACTTCGGTTCAACGTAATTGCGAGAGCCATTGAAAGATTGCCTCCGCCACTGTCACCCGAAACCGTTACTTGCGAAGAATCAATTCGTAATTTCTCAGAGTTGTCATGTATCCATCGGAGTCCGCTTAGACAGTCGTTTAACCCGCATGGGAACGGCCCGGTTTCTTCAACCGAACTCGGGCCAACCGAATTTCTGAAATCAACCATCACCACGGCAACGCCATGGGCTGCGATCATCTTTCCCCACGCTCGATAATTGCCGAGATAGCACGACAGTTGCGACATCGCGCCACCATGAATGTAATAGACGCATGGCAGAATTTGATCTGTATCCGGTCTGATTATTTGAAGGTTGATCGAGTTGTTGTCTGGGTGTGAAGTGACTTTCTCTGACCAAATCTTTAGACCTTTAGAGGGTGCAATTTGTTCGTTGTCGCTGAGATTGACAAACTGCTGCCATTTCTCACGACCCGCTATTGCGTCGGGTGTGTTTGCTGCGGTGACAGCTTCGTCTCTAGTTAAGTTTCTTTTTTCAGGCGCATCACCAATCAAGTTAATAAAACTATGCAGACGTGGATCTAAGCGTTCGTTGTTTTTGTATTTGTTCTTCATTGTTTGTCTTTCTGAATTTTAAATATTTATAGTTTTAATGCTGTTGAATTTTTATCTGGTGTTAGTATTTTTTTATGGCTAACAAAGTTACAAAACCAAATGCCGTAAATAAATTATTTTCTGATGACGAGGCTTTGTTTTGGATCCCGTTGGTAGAAATTTCTGCCGATCTTGTTCGCGTGATTGACAAACAAACAAAATCAAAAATGCAAGTGCACACGAATTTCGCTGAGGCAGCACTTTTGGCGTATCTCGCTGGTGTTTTTTTAGAATCCGGCATGTCAATGACAGAACTATCTCAAAAACTTAATCTGTCGGCAAGCCGTGTTACGCGAATTATTCAAGACATGGAAGCCAAAGGTTTGGTAACTAGAAATCAGTCGAAACTTGACAAAAGAAGCAATATCGTGCGAATAACCAAGGTCGGTGTTGCTCGATTGAACGAAGATGGTCCCGTGCATATTGACACGATCCGCGAAGTTGTGTTCAGTAAGTTGAGTGAGGCTGAAATGAAGACGTTGGCGAAACTTCTTACTCGTATTAGGCAAAGCCTTGCTGAAGCCGACCATAATCTGACCTAATTTTCCACTCGGCTAAATGCTGGTGGCTCCCAGTTGCCGGTGAGTACATGGTTCGAAGGCCCGTAAAGGCGTATGGTCGCAGTGACCAAACCCTTGACAGTCGGAATCCAATTTGATTCTCGAAACCGATCGGTTTTTATTGGGCTTAAATAAATATCCAGTGATCCATTTGAACCATATTGAAGATTGTCACAACTTCGTATACCGAATCTTCGCAACTCATTTGGGATCATAAATCCGTCACGGTCGTAAACCGTAAGTGACCAAAAAAACTTTGCGGGTGGTATCTGATCTTTTTCAAAATGGATTAGATACTTATTTTCGCCGTCAAGTTCGAGACGCTTATCCAGGGGCGCAAAACTCGCATAGACACTGTCCTCCGGAGGGTTCGCCGCAAGACCATATTTGGCAATGATCGCGCGAGTTAGATAATTATTGGCATAGGTCCCGATGTTGTCTAGTGCGATACTCCATCCGCTACTGGTTTGTCTATACGAATTTGAGACGCCCGTTAATGCTGTTGCGGCACGCTTTGGTGCCTGATCAATTGCAGCCTTGATAAGTGCAGGCTGATTTTCATATTTATATAATTCGCCAACATTGAACCCAAGCGATCTGAGTTGTAACGACATAGAACCATCAGTGAGGTGAACGCCCTGTTGGGCGATCAATCTTGATGCCAATTCAAAGAACTCTGCGCCCGTAAGTTTGGTCGCTTGCTCAACAGGTGGAACGTTGGCAGCGAAAGAAATTTCCTGATTCTTGTCTTGAACTTGGTGTGGTTGATCGTAATTAATGATCACCCCGTCTTGGTGCTCGTGTGCATCTGCGAGATCTGTGTCTCCATTCGGGTAGGTTCGGCCGATGATCCAAGTTGTTGGCGTCGGCGACTTAATCAGAAAGTCAACATCATCAGACTTGACAGTGGCATCTGCGCAATGTGCAATTCTCAATTGAACCATTTCATTGCCAACTGTGCGGCTGCCGATCACCGCATAGGTATCTGTCCACATGTCGAGAAACTGATACATATAAAACCGCAACTGAGACTTTGCGATCTTCATCGTCGCTGAAGTTTTTGAGAGGTCGAGCCAGACCCCCGATGCAAGTGTGTCAATATTTGTTCGAGCCACTGATCTCCACTTGTGATTTGCGAGGGTTCGACTATGTGATAGTAGGTTTGCGTCATGTGGGCTTCGAGTTTTTGCCGCATATTGCTGACGAGTGATCTCCATTACGACGATTGGGTAGAGGTATATATATGACTCTGCTGCAACTTCAGCTTGGTCAAAATTTGACATCTTGAAAAACATAACATATACTTGCTTCTGCAAGCAAATAATTCTTCGTGTGTGGGGGCTTTTTTGAAAAGCGATGAGTCAGCAGTTGAATCGAACGCTGACCTCGTCATACCTCAAGTTCAAGCCGTCAAGGTCAGGCGAAGTTCTGTCACACTGATTATTCGTTTAATCGTGCCTGTCTTAATTGTTGCCGGATGGACTCGACTTGCCGGGTCAGACGTGCTGCCTGAAAACACAATGCCAACACCTGTTGAAGTTTTTCGCCAGTGGACACTGCTGTGGCAAAACGATTCTCTACTAAGCCAAATCGGTATGTCGTTGCGTAGATCACTGTCGGGGCTTTTCATTGGTGCATCTATAGGTTTTATTCTCGGATTATTTGCTGGTCTTACAACTCTTGGCGAAGAGCTGATTGATGCGCCGCTGCAAATGTTTCGGGCAATACCTTTTATTGCACTAACCCCATTGTTTATTTTGTGGTTCGGTATCGGAGAATCTCCAAAAATTATCTTAATTTCTCTCGCAACTTATTACCCGATGTATGCCAACACTTCGACTGGTGTACGAAACGTTGACAAGAAAATTGTTGAGTGTGCCTCAGTATTTGGTCTGAGTCGCAAACAAACTGTTCGCAAAGTTATTATTCCGCTTGCGCTTCCAAATATTTTCACTGGTTTAAGACTTTCAATGGTGGTCTCAATATTGGCATTAGTTGCCGCCGAGCAGATCAATGCACAATCAGGCATCGGCAACTTACTAATCCGATCGGCAAATTATGGGCAAAACTTTGCAGTCTTTGCCTGCGTGATTATTTATGCTCTCGCAGGACTTTTTGCAGATTTATTAATTCGTGTTGTAGAGCGGTACACATTGCGATGGCGCGCTGGAGTTTCGGTTAGATGAGTACTCAAACACTGGCTGTTCAAGTAGATGGCGTCACTAAAGAGTTCAACTCTGGTGCTGAAACCCAGATAGCACTCGACAATATAAATTTCTCGATGAACTCGGGCGAATTTGTCGCGCTTGTTGGCAAGAGTGGAAGTGGCAAGACAACATTGTTGCGCCTTCTATCCGGACTTGACAGCCCTAATCAGGGGACTGTTAGGGTGCCAAAAATTCGCACCGTTGTTTTTCAAGAGCCACGGTTAGTTCAGTCAATGAAGGTCTGGCAAAATGTGGCGCTGGGTCTACCAAAAGGTGCTGACTCAAAGCGTGACGCGATAAATGCACTCGGCGAAGTTGGGCTTAGTGCGTTAGTCAATAAATGGCCAGCAACACTTTCAGGTGGTGAGGCACAACGTGTCGCACTGGCTAGAGCACTTGTTCGCCGTCCACAACTGTTGTTGCTTGATGAACCTTTCGGCGCGCTTGATGCATTGACGCGCTTGCAAATGCAAGACCTCATTGCTCAACTCTGCGCCAAGTATCGGCCAGCAACTTTATTGGTAACTCACGATGTTGAAGAAGCGATTGTGCTTGCCGATCGGGTGGTTGTTCTTAATAACGGAAAATTGGATATTCAAGTTGAAGTAGCACTTGATCGTCCACGTCAAGTTGGTGGCTCAAAATTTGTAGAACTTCGATCAACTTTGCTTCACGCATTAGGGGTTTCTACAAAGTTATAGACAAATTATTAATTAATAAACAGATGAATAGACGAATAGATAGCAGCCGAAATCAAACTAAACAAAGGGGACAAAGAATGAAGATCGGAAATCGTAAGGTCAAACTTGCAATCAGTTTGGCGATAGTAACGGCAATCAGCATGGGCACAGTTAGTGCCAATGCTGCATCGTCGGCACCTAAAGAAGTCGACTTGTCTGGGTACACCATGACAGTTGCCGACTCGGGTGGCTTGTTTAAAGTTATGTGTGCCGCATATTCATGTGACACAGGTGCAGATTACAAAATCAACTGGGTAACTTTTGCCACCGGACCTGAGGCGCTTGCTGCAACTGTCGGTGGATCAGTTCAGTTGGCCGCTACAGCAATGGTTCCAGCAGTTTTTGCCGCGGCAGCCAAGCAGCCAGTAAAAATTGTTGCAGTAACTGCTCCTCAGCGAACACCTGGTGCATTATTTTCACTTGTCGTGTCAAAGAAAGCATTTGATGCTGGAGTAACAACAATGGCTGGATTGCGAGGCAAATCACTTGCGTTATCAATGGGAACCGAAAGCGAATATCTCGCAATCGTTGCCTTGAAAAAAGCACAAGTTCCGCTAACGAGCGTTTCATTCAACAACCTTGCACCTTTTGCTGCGATGTCGGCATTGAATACTGGTGCGGTTGGTGCGGCAGTTCTTGTTGAGCCATTCTTGTCAATGGCAAAAGCCGCAGGTGCTCAAGTACTTGCTACAGGCAACGGTAATCTTGCCGGGTATTTCGCCTTTTGGCAGTCAACTAAAACTATGAAGAGTGCAAAAGCAGTTGCTGCGACAAATGATTTATTGGTGCGTTGGCAGAAAATGTACAAGCAATTTTCTGTTGATCGAACTGGTGGAATCGCGATTTTCAGCAAGACATTTTTCCCTACTTATCCTGCTGCTGTTGCAACACCTCTTGCAACCGTTTTGTATGACGGTTCAGTAGCTGGTTTTGCTCCAATTGATGATGTCGTGATTAAGGCATTTCAAGCCGAAGCTGATGTTATGTATCAAGTAGGCAATGTCAAGCGACCAATCAATATGGCAAATTGGTTTGATGCAAAGTTGTACGAAAAGACTTTGAAGGCGTTACCTAAAGTTAAATAATCTATAAACGATCAATTTGCTGCTCGGACAGTCCCTTCACTGCCCGAGCAGCAAATTCTTCAAGATTTGCAGGTCACTTGCCGCAACTTTGACCGCGGCCCTTTAGTTTGCCAGGGCGATAATTTCTTGTACGAGAGCGTCGGGCGCCTCCCAGTTCAGCATGTGGCCTTTGCCAGCGACGCGAACAAGCTTTGAGTTTTTGATACCCGCGTGAAGTTTGTCGGTATGAAACGGAGGAGTCGTCTTATCTTTCGTGCCAACGATAATTGTGCACGGCATCGTGATCTCTGATAGTTGTGCATAACGGTTCTCTTTGACGAATGCCATCAGAATCGGCACAAGTGACTTGAGGTCGCTTTGGCGGAATGAATCGATGAACGCATTGATCATGTCGGCGTCTTTGACATCGCCAAACAACGACTTCGCAAAATTGCGTGAGATGCCGTTGTTGCTAATAAATTTTCCCATAATGCCCGACTTAATAAGCGGAATCTGCACCCGGTTCTGCAGATTTTTGCGATTTATATCGCCTGCAAACGTCGCCATCAGCAGACAGCCGCGCAGATGTTGTGCCATCGCGGTTGATTGTTCGACGAGTGCGCGAATTGCGATAAACCCACCCATGCTGTGGCCAACTAACACCCCGTTTCGAACTTCATAGGCACGCAACACTGCGAGATAGTCATCGACCATTTGTTGTGAGCCAACACCTTGGCTGCCAACTGTGCTGCGCCCGTGCCCGCGTTGATCGAATGCGATTACTTTGTATCCGCGTTTTACTAGATCAGTGGCGATTATGTTCCAACAGTGCATATCAACGGCATAACCGTGGGCGAGCACTACGACTCTGTCACTGGTGTCTGATCCCATTGAGACCGTGCTGATTTTGGTGCCGTCTGTTGAGGTGATAACACGCTCGGTGCCGATTAGTGGTTGTGAGTAGTTGATCGTCATTTACGAAACTTTAGTTGAATGACGGATATCACATCTAGTTTGCTTTAAATTCACCTGATTGGCTTGACGAGAACTATCTCACGAACTAATTTTTTACGGTCAGGTTAATAATAAATAATCCCCCCGAATAAATCCCCCAAACAAATAAGGAGAATCCCCAATGAAGAAAGTTAAATTAGTAGCACTCGCGCTAGTTGCAAGCATTTCATTTGCAGCATGCGGTAGCGATTCAGAATCAACAGAGTCAACAGAAGCAGCCGCAACAGAAGAAACAGCTGCTGAAGCAGTTGCAGCAGGTGACATTGTTGCTGTTGCAAGTGCAACAGAAGGTTTCTCAACTCTTGTAGCAGCACTCACTGCAGCAGGTTTGGTAGAGACACTTCAAGGTGAAGGCCCATTCACAGTATTCGCTCCAAGTGATGCTGCATTTGCTGCTTTGCCAGAAGGTCTTCTTGAGAAATTGCTCTTGCCAGAAAACGTTGAAGTTTTGAAGTCAATTCTTACTTACCACGTAGTAGCAGGAAAAGTAATGTCAACAGATGTTGTTGCTGGCGACGTGCCATCAGTTGAGGGATCAAACCTCACACTTGCAACCGAAATGGGCGTGAAAGTAAACGACGCAACAGTAACTCAGGCTGACGTAGAAGCAAGCAATGGTGTTATTCACGTAATTGATGCAGTGTTGGTTCCATCGACAGTTGATGTAACAAAACTCTAAATTCAATTTAGAAGTTTAATAATTAGGGTGGTTGGGCTTCGGCTCAACCACC